>CALULH010000001.1 GCA_944321435.1 uncultured Coriobacteriaceae bacterium
CGTCGCGCTTGCTCGCGCGCAGCGCCGCGGCGACCTCGGACTGCGAGACCCCTCCCTTCGCGAGCATCAGGAGAATCTTTTTCTTCTTGGACATGGGCACCAGCCCCTTCCGCGTCTCGGCGCCCGCCCTTCGGGCGCCCCTGTCACGGATTCTAGGGGCGGTACCATTCGAGCCGATTTCCGGCACCGCTGGCGCTGACCGCCGGTACCAGCTTTTGCTGACTCGCGTTACCAAACAGGGTTACTACTCACGCGTACATCTCCGCCACCGCGCAGATCACCGCCCGGTCCACGCGGCTCCAGCGCTCGACCAGGCCGTCCGGGAAGTAGGTGTCCCGGCGCAGCTTCGGTATCCTGAGCGTGATCGTGCCGACCTGCGTCTCGAGCCGCCTCTCGCGGAACCCGCTCCTCGCCGTCCCGGTCGCCTCGCACACCGCGTCGGCCCGGGCGGCCATCATCTCGTTGACGCCCGCCTCGAGCAGGGCCCGGGCGAGGCCGGTCAGGCCCGCGCCGCTCTCCTCGGAGAGCTCGAGCGTCGCGAATGCGCCTTGCGGTACAGTGTCCATTGCGGTCTCCGTTCCCCTGAATCCTTCTCTTGGTCGAAAGAGATTCTAGGTCGGAGGCCGCGCCTACTTCAGGTCTCCCTTACACCACATTTCACGACGCGATCGGGCGGGCCATGCCCCTCCTTTATCCGGACGCTATTCCGCTGTCAAAGTGCGCAATAAATTGTACGTTACCCGACCGGGGACGCTTCGCCCAGCAGTAGTTCCGTAGATTGTCTACAACGCTCAAGCCGTTACCGAAACTCGTGGACGAATCTTGTCACACGGGTTTTCCTCCGATGACCCGATCCCTTTAATTGGTGATCAGACCTACCTCATTTAGGTAATCCACGAACGAGTCAATGATCTCAGCGGTGCGCGCCTCGATGTTTGCCTCGGTGAAGTCGTCACGCGTCTGTGCCAGCTCTACCAGTTCTCGGATCTTGGTGCCCGGGCGAACCTGGCCCTTGTCGTTGCGGTAGCCCAAGTAGTACTTCTTTTTGTCCTCAAAGCGGAAGTCCGCCGCACGGATATTTATCGACTTCTCAAGCATTGCCTTATTGCCGAGCGCATCGAGGTTTTTGCGGTGCGTGAGCGGTGCGACTTCGTTGCGCTTGCGAGCGTAGATATGTTCAACCTCGAAGACCGTGTCGGGGCTCACAAGATCCTGCTCGGGGTTGGAGAAGGCGCGCCACACGAGCATAGAACGTGTGATGGGTCGTTGATTGGTAAAGGTGTAGGCAGCGAGGCGCGATCGAATATCGTCTGCGCGGAAGCGGTACTCCGAGAAGGTCACTTCGCGCCCTTCTACGATGTTGATGAGCTCGGGGTAAACGGGCGAGCGCAGCGCGTTCACGCCGGGTCGTTCCACGGCGTAGGCATAGATGAAGCCGGTGATTCTGCGCAGGAAGTCATAGAATTCCTCGTCATCGAGCGATTCGTCGGCGCCTCGCTTTGCCAGGAACCATACTGACACGAGATAGGTCCACATGCTATTCGGTGCGTAGCGAAGAATGAAAAGCTGGCGCAGCACCCGCTCCGAGAAGCCTTCCTGCGCGTCAACCGCTTGCCAGAAGCTGGCGAGCGCTTCAAGGTTCTCGAGCGTTTCTTCGCGTTTAAGCAGCGCGTAGCCGTTCCTGCCGTAGTAGTCACGCAGGCCCTGTGTCGTGGTGTTGCGGTTTCCCTCGCAGGCGCGCTCGTAGTACATGTAGCGTGTGAACAGCTCGTCCATGGGCGTGCCATGTTGAGGCGAGAAGATCTTCCCCGCTGTCTCTTCAAGACGTTTCCAGCGAGAGATGAACTCGTTTTTACGGCCTTGATCGGAATAGTATTTGTAAAACTGGCTCTTGAAGATGTCGGCGTCCGAGAGCGGGAGGCCACGGTCGTTGAGTGTCGAGAAGATACGCAGCGCCGTGTCCTGGCTTTCCGCTTCGATAGGCAGCAGGATCACGTTGTTGAGGATGCGCGTTGCAAGATAGACGGTGTAGGTCGGCCATTCGCTCACAAGTTCGGAAATCTTGCGCTGGAAGAAGGCGAAGTTGGTTGCGTAGGCGCTCTTCCAGCCCTGCTTTACCGTTCCCGTGCGGAGGATGGCAAGAAACTCTCCTTTGTCAGCGTCGGAGGCAACCTCGGAGTCGATTTTGAGGCGGTCCATATCAGGCTCATCGAACTCGTCGGTCTTCCAGACGCATTCGGCGATGGTTGCACGCGTCTTCACTGACTGCTTGTCTTTCATGTTGGCAAATTTGTCATAGAACGCTCGGAGCAGCAGCATGATGGTCGTGAGACGCTGTTGGCCATCGATGATCTCGAGCTTTCCGTCATCGTTTTTGAAGGTAACAATCGGGCCGAGGAAGTACTCGTCGGATTCTCTGTCGAACTGCTCATAGTCGTCATTGGGGAAAGCGAACGCGAAAAGGTCGTCCCAGAGGGTGGCGCATTCATCCTCTCCCCAAGCGTAGGGGCGCTGATAGTCTGGAATGAGGAAGTCCGCATGCTTCTCGGTAAGCAGCTCGCGGATGGTTTTCTGGTCAATGTTGAGCTTGGACATGGAGATCCTCCGGCGAAGTACAACAACTTGCAGAAGTCAGTATAATCCCGCAACCTAAGCTTTCCTCACCATCAACTCGTTCTGACGTATCCATAAGCGGAGTACCTTGACCCGATGAGAGCGGTATCGTCGGCGTCGTATCCGTCATAGAAATCGCCTTGAACGAAATGTTGAAGCGCACGGTGCTGAGGCAGAGAGAGGCTGGGAGCTCGTCGACATCGGGAATCGTGATGGCCGATGCGCAAGCGGCTGCTAAAGCGAGGAAATCCCTCCGAGATATGTTTACACTGCTTTGGGTTACGGGTTGTTTTCCTCTAGATTACTGGGCTTTTTGGGTACTTGCATTATAAGAAGAAGTGATGTGCCTAAAATGGATGCTTTCGGAAAGCTGCGAGGATAGTACCGTCAAGTTTCCTGCGCGTTTCCGCCAGCTCGGCAGGCATGTTTTCTTGCGTGAATGATGCAGCGCGCTTCTAAGGTCGCAAGCATTCTTGGCTGGTATGAGGGAGAGGACGGACATTGCCTATACAGAATCGAATTGAGGAAGAGCTGAAGCAACTCGAAGGTGGAGCCTTTCAAAAACTTGCTGAGGCGTATGTGTGTCGTAAGCTGCATCTCAAATCCATTACAGCTCTCGGCTCTCAACCTGGAACAAACAAGACAACGGAGGGCATTCCCGATGCCCATAGTCTGGCCGATGGCGAAGCTATTCTCATTCCATTTACCACTGCTCAATGCAATTCGTTCGATAAGCTCAAGAGCGATATCGAGGAGTGTATCTCCGTCAAAATACCTGATGGGTATAGCAGAAAAATCATTTGCTGCCATCTTGTGTGGAGGCTGACTCCAGAGCAGGAAGGCAGGCTCTTGGGAATCGATTCACGCGTCGAGCTTTTTGGACCCAAGACCATTGCCATGGACCTGGCTAACGAATATCACGATCTTGCGGCGGATTTTCTCCATATACGAATGGGAGTAGGGGCACTTGTCACTGTAAACGAGTGGATTGAGAGGGAAGGGCGGAAGGGCTTTGCTACTCCGCAATCTGGGCCTTTGCGTCATAGGGATAGGGAACTAAATGAGCTCGGAAAGAAGCTTGATCAAGTGCAGGTTCTTGTTCTTAAGGGCTCATCGGGAAGCGGAAAGACGAGGCTTGCACTCGAAGCCGTAAAGCGCTACGCAGAGGGCAAGCAAATCGAGTCATACGTTTTGTCCCAGATGCGGACCCCTGGCGTCGCAGAGGATATCAATGCATTTCTATCAGAGGGGGATGCTGCGCTTCTGATCGATGATGCTCAGCAGTCTGAGGGGCTTGATGCGGTTCTCGAGGCGGTTGTAAGAAGCCCCGGTCTTCGGGTGATTCTCACGGTGAGGGACTACGCCTATGAGCAGCTGATGCACGGCGTTCGGCGCTCGGTGAAGAGCGAGACTTACTCGCTTGAGCGACTGGAAGATGCATCTGTAAGGGCGTTGCTGCAGGAAGACTATGAAATTGCCAACCCCTTGTTTCTCGATAAGATCGAAAAGATTGCACGGGGTAACTTACGAATCGCGATAATGGCGGCGCTATGCGCTAAACGTGACGGCTATCCCGGCATTGAGAGCGCCTATGGAATTATGGATGTCTTCTACGATAAGCTCGTTAGCGGACTTGAAGATGATGATCTCATCCTTCTATCGTATCTGAGTGTGTATGCCCCGTGTGATTTCAAAGAGGGTGATCCAACTTACGATGGCTTGCTATCGGAGGGCATATCGCGCTCTTCAATGGAACGCAGGGCGAGAAAGCTTCACGATCGCAACATTCTCGATTTGCTTGAGTGTTCCGATGGAACCGTCGCGGTCAAATTTGAGCAGCTGAACCTTCAGGATTACTGCGTCTATAAAGCTATTTTCAAAGAGCACATCATCGGTCTTCGCAACTTCATCGAGGAATTCGTTACTCGGGACAGACAGAAGGTCGTCAGGGTTCTCAACATCCTCATTTCCGTGTTTGGTGACGATGCGACGCTTTCATACATCGAATCTGAATGTACAAAGGTGTGGAGGGATTCTGGGTCGAAGTCAGATGATGAGCGACGCGAGATCATGGACGTGCTTCATCCGCTCATTCCGGACGAGGCTTATCGCTTCGCGCTTGATGAAGTCGATGGAGCGGCCGTTTTCCTAGTCCCACTGTCTGAGCGAGGGGATTATAAGGGGCAAATGGTCGGTGCGGTTCCGGTAAGCTTGGCTATCTTGTGCGAACTGCGGGATCTTGAGCGTTATCCCGATGCGCTCCCCACTTTGCTCACCGCTGTTGAGAAAGGTTGCTTTGCGCTAGGGGACTATCGATCGACTATTGAGGGGCCGTTGGCAATAACGGTACGCTCCGTCGCGAGCGAATTCAAATACGAGCGTGCTCTTATCGATGAGCTTGCTCGGATGACTGACCATGATCCCAACGCTCGTAATCTGCAATTCTTCGGGATGAATCTGTGCGAGCAGTATCTTGCTTTCGTGCACACGTCGTATGAGGTTGAGGATGGTGGATCGATTCGCTACGCCACAATCATGATGCCGGAATCGGAAGCAGCTCTCGAGCTTAGGGCCGACGCGATAGCGTTTCTCTGCAGGCTGCTTTGCTCCCCGGACTATCGAGCCAAGGTAGCTAGGACCCTTACTCCCCATGTTGGCATATCTGATAAAACGACAGTTGAGGAGGGCATTCGGGTCTTTATAAAAGGTGCCATTCAAGCGTTCGCGTCGGCGATTCCGGCGGGGTACGCACCGGCTACGAAGGACGAATGCGAGCTCCTTTATCATTGTGCTCTTGCTTGTAAGGCGCTTTCGTTGCCGGAGTATGAAAAAGTGTCTGCGCTTTTGCCCGAAGCATATTTCGATCGCGAGAAGCTGATGGAAAGCTTTGGACCCGATGAAGAAGAGATAGTCTCTGCCACTGAAGGATGGGATGCCCAACGCTATGAAAACGCTCTTAGCATGAACCGGAAGATGTGGGAGCGCGGAGAGCTTGGCCCGTATGATGCAGGTTCCTTTATCGACAGGGTGTTTATGGCTTTGTTGGCAAGGAATGATTCCACCGTCAATTTAAAAGAGATGTTTGAGTTTGTCTGTGACCTTCATGACGGCGATCAGGAGATGATGCTTGGACCAAGAATCGTGGAAAAGTTGGCTGAGAAGATGGGCTGGCGATCGTTGCTCGAGCAGGTACAGGCCCATGGACTTTCTGCTCTAATCAATGTGAGCGTCGAGGTTGCGCCCGCAGAGATTTTGACGGCTCATGATTTAGATTTTGTTATCGATACGGCGAGATCCGGACATGTGTTGATGCATATCGATGACGTTATGGGTATCGATCGAAAATCTGCTGGATTTGCAAGGAGATATTGCGAGGCGGCAGAGAATTGGCTAATCAATAAGCCGGAGCATGCCCATCGTTTCTTTTTGCCTCTTTCGAATTCAGATGATCCGACTGAAGAGCTGGATGCCTGTTTCGGAGAGTGCCCAAGCAGGTTGCAAAGGATCTATGAGGCAAATATTCTAGACAATCATTTCGATTATTTTGGTGTGCTGTTTAGATACCTTGACGAAAAGGGTTCCGATCCGATTGACTGCTTGTTTCGACGTCTCGAGTCGGTCAATGGCCATGATGACCGCCGCAAGATTATCCGCCGCATGGGACAGGTTTCCTGCTTGGATAATCCGGAAAAGAGGATGTGCGAGATAGTTCACCGCCTTGTTTCTTGCAGCAAGCTTCCAGATCACGATGTCGCTAGCTTACTGACGTACAATTCCTATCTTTCCAAGGATTTTGATGTCTTGGAATTTATTGCCGGAGAGCTGGAACACGGATTAGAGGAAGAAACCATACCAGGATATTATTCCATTGTTCTTGCAGATATTCCGTTTAGGGATCGCGCGAAAACCTACGTTGACCTGCTGTGCAAGGATCCGGAGGGCGGGTTTTTCGGGGTTCTTCCATTTGGCTCCTCTTCTTACGTTGGTTCAGGGGAAGAGGGCTTTGCCCCCGCATATTATGATGAGATAGATGTCATCAAGGTGATCTCGGCATCTTTGCCAAAGGACAGTCGATTTAGTTGTCACAGAAAACGTTTGAGCGAGATTATCCGTGCAAAGGAGCAAGAGATTGAGCATGAAAGATGGCGTAGTTTTCATAAATCGATTTAATGGCCTTCGTCACAAGCAAAATGAAGAGCGTGGGAAATGAAAGATGTGCGACACCGGTGGCGGGTGTGGAGCGGTCGAGCGTATTTACTCAATGTCCTTGGCGGGGCCAAGAACGCGCTTTCCATCGATGATGGCGGTGACGGCATCGCGTGTGAGGCAGTTGCCCTCGATCACTAGGGACGAGTGAATAGTGCTGATGCGGATCTCGCGGTGAAGCGTTGGGCTGGTGCTGAGCTCTGACGTTGGATGCAGCGAGCCAACGAGCTCGGCGATTTCCATGCAGAGATTGTCGATGTTGGCGGTTCGGTTGAACGGAGACCGGTATCCCACATGATCTCCTGTTGAAAGCACTCCTGTGATTACCGCCATATTATACCGCCAAGTGTGGCGGTAATCGGTGGCGGCATTCATGACCATGCTTCCAGAGCTGGCCATCCGGCAGCGGATGCGCCCTTTTCCGTTGCGTTTGCAAGGCAGGTTGACAAGGGAAGTCCGCGGTATTAGTTAGGAAGCAAACAGTTTTGTTCCAAACTAAATGGGGTTTTAGGGAAGCTTGGGAGCATGACATCAACTGGCAGCTCATGATTGCCTTCAGTCTCTCGAACCGCGCGATCACCCGCCGTACGCGCGCCTGCGGCCTCACGCCGGGGCAGCCGAAGATCCTCCAGTACCTCGGCACCTATGACGGATGCTCGCAAAAGCAGATCGCCCGGGGCTGCGCGGTCGACAAGTCCACCGTTGCGGGGCTGCTCGCCCACATGGAGAAGGACGGCTTGATCGAGCGTTCCGAAGGGCCTGGCGACCGTCGAGAGACGGTCGTTCACCTTACGGACCGGGGATGGACGGAGGCGCGGAAGGCGATCGCCAACGCCGCGGCAACCGATGATGTCGCGCTGACGGGCCTCGACGATGCGGAGCGTCGCGAGCTCGCGCGCCTTCTCGATACGGTCATCTCCAACTTGGCCGGTGCATAGGGGATGCGGAACGTGAAATCACAGAATCACTTGGCGGAGCGCTATGCATGGTTCACCGTCGGCGTCTGCATCAACGCATTCGCCATCGCGCTGATTGCCCGCTCGGACCTTGGCGTGGGGGCGATCTCCTGCGTCGCCTACGTCTTGGCCGCAGCAACAGGGCTCTCCTTCGGCGCGCTCACCTTCGTAGTCAACATGCTCTTCATCGTCGGCCAGGTCGCTCTCCTAAGGCGCAATTTCAAACCGATTCAGCTGTTGCAGGTAGTCGTCAACATGGTCTTCAGTTCAATGATCGACATCAGCGGCGCTGTGCTCTCATATGTACCGGTAGAGACGCTCTTGGCGCAGGCCGTTGCGTTCTCGCTTGGGTGTGTGCTGCTGGCGCTCGGCGTCGCCATCGAGGTCGCCCCCAACGTGATCCTGGTTCCGGGAGAGGGGATCGTCCGCGCCATCAACGTTGTCTCGCACAAGCCGTTTGGGACCCGCAAGGCAACGTTCGACACCTCGCTGGTGGTTGTCGCGTTGGTGCTGTCCGGCGTGCTCCTGCAGCGGATTGTAGGAGTGGGCGTGGGAACTGTCATCTCGGCGGTCGTGGTCGGCAGGATTGTAAACGTTCTCAACCGCCGCCTGCCTCTTCTCGCCCACATCGCGTCGCTCACGCGGTCGAGCACGGGTGCGCCCAGGGAAGCAATGTAGGCAGGTTGGGCGCTCGGCTGACTCTCGAATCCCCGTCCGCGTGCGGGGGCTTGGGCCGGAGTCTAGCTCTTGCTCAAACGGACGTGGATCCCTAACCGCACTTTCCCGGCGGTGCACCAGCTGGGCGGGTCATCTGCGATCTCGGGCTTCCGTTCTTTTGCGCGCCGGCGCTCGTCGGAGGGGGCGTCCCTTCCGGGGCCTGCATCCGGACGGACGCCTGTGCGTCGACCGTATGCGTGATGATCGTCATGCATCCTTCTCAGCCGCGCGCCGAGGTCCTTTGAACCCCTTGTCCAGTGGTTTTTCTAAAGCAAGGCAAGGTATCATGGGCAAAAACATCTGTCATTACTTCGAGGTTTTGTCCTGACTGTTCTTCACGGCCTTGGTGAAGGTCATAAGCGGTGAGACGGGGGCATCATGGACGTTGATCGATTCTTGGAAGCGCAGGCGGGCGGCGTGTACGAGCGGGCGCTTGCCGAGCTGCGCGTCGGGCGCAAGCGGACGCACTGGATCTGGTTCATCTTCCCGCAGGTGAGGGGGCTTGGGCGCAGCCATATGGCGGACTACTACGGCATCGGCATCCGCACCGAGCTCGAGGCCTACGCTGCCAACCAAACGCTCATGAGCCGCTTGACAACGTGTGCGCAAGCCCTGCTCGACACGGGCGAAACGGACCCGGAGCGCGTGCTCGGCCCAATCGACGCGCTCAAGGTGCGTTCGTCCATGACGCTATTTGAGCTCGTCAGCTCCGATCCCGTCTTCGCCCAGGTACTCGATCAGTTTTACCACGGCGAGCGGGACCAGCGCACGCTCGACATCGTCGCGCTGTGGGGCTGACGTTCATAAAGCCGCGCTATCTTCCTTATCGGCGCCCCGTCCTCACGTGCGTGTTTGCGTGTCCTGCCGGCACTCATGCAAGGGGAGGACAAACGGTCTTTTGCCCGGTGTTCTTGTTGCCTGCTTACACCCCTTAGCGCTCCGGCTCCTTGTCCAGTCGTACTCCGCTACGGTCAGCAAGCGAGGCAAAGTCGGGCCCCAACCACACGCGCGACTCTCCCGGTCCCAGCACCAGCGGCATACGGTTGTGCACGGGCGCAACGTCGGAGTTGGGTTCCGTGGTGACGATGGAAAGCCGACCGTCCTGCTGAATCCCTGCCAGCAAAAACGCCCGGACATGCCCTAAGCGAAACCGATATGGCCGCTTCACGGGTTTGCCGGTGCGCTCGCTGGCAACGCGCTCCGTGGCGTGGTTCTCGTAAAAGGCGCGCACCGGCACCAAGCAGCGGCCGTGAGCTATCGCCTCCGCCCACATGCCCCGGCCGTCCTCGTATTGCCGCAGCGCGGTTTCCAGCCGGGTGTTGAAGATCAGTCCCGGTTTGCCTTCGCGTGGGAACCCCCAAGTGAGCATAACGGTGGTGAGCTTATCGCCCGCCGAGTCCTCGGCGGGAACGTACGCGGGCACCTGCATACCGGGATAGGCGTCGTGCTCAGGGTCAAAGGGCTCGGGCCGTTCCGCTACGGTGGCACGTCCGGTTTTAGCCCGTGCGTCAAGCGCCCCTGCAGCCTCATCGAACGAAAGCGCGCACATCCGCATGCACATGGTTTGTCTCCTTCTCAATAGGTCTCGGTGTCACCGCCGCCAACGTTTTTTCTCACGTGCGTGCACGGTCACATCCACCGCATTGCAAGTTCTGTGTACGATCAAGGTGTCTGTGCTAGCAGGTCACACCGGCAGGGGACTTTTCTACAGCCGGTGCTCGTCGCCCCAGGCGCACATGGCGTCTAAGATGGGGATGAGCGAGCGGCCGCGCTCGGTCAGGCTGTACTCAACCTTGGGCGGGATCTGCGGGTACTCCTCGCGGTGCACCAGCTGGTCGGCTTCCAGCTGCTTCAGGGTTGCGGAGAGCGTTTTGTACGAGATGCCACCAATGTAGCGCTGCATCTCATTGAACCGTACCACGCCGAACTCCATGAGCGTGTAGAGAATGGTCATCTTGTACTTGCCGTTGATGAGCGAAAGCGTGTAGCTGAAGCCCGTCTCGCCCAGGTTTTCGTTGCCGATGCACCGTTCTGCCATGCTATGCGCTCCTGACCGCTTTCCTAAAGGTAAGTGTTACCTATCGTTACTCATACTATAACCGCTACATTGGAGCAGAGAAAACGCGCCGCCGCATCGCCCTTCGGCCTTAGATTGCATTCGTGGCTCATTTCGCGAAAAAGTGGCGATTATTTGTGCCCGCTGGGGTGGGCGGACCTCACCCGATAGAGCGGGTAAAAGCACCTACTTTTCGCGAAACGGGGCACAAAATCAATCTAAGGTCGAAGGCGGGTCTCCCGCAACAGGCGGGGCTTCCTTTCCAAAGCCGCGACAGTGGGGCGCAAAGCCCGGTCAAGCATCTTCTAGATTACGTTCCCGCCTTTCCTGCGCAGAAAAGGTTCAACACCCGCACGCAGCGGTACTTACCTCACGTTTCCCTGCTGTTCGTGCGGCCAGATTGCTTGCGCTCCCAAGCTTTCTCAAAGGTAAGCACCCGTCCTGCACATCAGTACCGCACCTGCATGTGCGTACTTGCCGCTCTGCGCGCAAGTGCTTTACGTTTGAGAAAAGCGAGGCGCGCCGGCCTCGCAGGTAGCGAAATGGCGCTCAGGCGTCGTAAACGAAAGGGGAGGACTCATGGGCAAGAACATCGTGGTTATTACCGGTAGTCCGCGCAAAGGCGGGAACAGCTTCGCAATGACCGATGCGTTCGTCAAAGCTGCCGAGGAGCGCGGGCATACCGTCAAGCGGTTTGACGCCGCATTCATGAAGCTGGGCGGCTGCCATGCGTGCGAGACGTGCTACTCCACGGGCAAGCCCTGCAGCTTCGACGACGACTTCAACACCATCGCCCCGGCTATCGGGGCGGCCGACGCGCTCGTGTTCTCGACCCCGGTGTACTGGTATTCCATTCCTTCCCAGATCAAGGCGGTCATCGACCGCATCTACGCGCTGGTGATCGGCGGAAAGGACATCGCGGGCAAGGAAGTCGGGCTTATCGCCTGCTGCGAGGAGGAGGATCCCACCGTGCTCGACGGCGTGCGCGTTCCCATGGAGCGCACCTGCGCCCTCAACAAGTGGACCATGGTGGGCGAGGTGCTCGTACCGGGCGTCCTCAACAAGGGAGACATCGACAAGACCGATGGCTGCGCGCAAGCCGCAGCGCTGGCAGAGAAGTTCTAAGGGCCCAAGCGCTCACGCTTTCGCTCAGGCGGGCGTTGGCGCCGGTACGCCACCTCCGCCCCAATGTCCCGCTCGATTCTCGGTCGCGGATGTCTGCGCAATGCCATAGACTGGTGGGGAGAAAAACGCCGTGCGGCCGCGCGTCTTGCGGCGGGCCCCAACGGGCCCGCAAGGCGCCGGCCGGGAGATACGAGGTGCCCGCCTATGTCCGAAACGCCCGAGAACACCACCGTCGCCGACACCGCGCCCGAGCCTGCGGAGCTCACCATGCAGCAGGAGGCCGCTCCCGCCCCGGGTGCCGAGCCCGCAGCCGAGGACGCCCCGCGCAAGGTCATCGCCGTCATCGACGGCAACTCGCTCATGCACCGCGCCTACCACGGCGTGCCGCCCACCATGAACGCACCGGACGGCCGCCCTACCAACGCGGTGTTCGGCTTCCTCAACATGTTCCTCAAGCTCGTGGACGCCTTCCACCCCGACGGCATCGTGTGCGCCTTCGACAAGGGCAAACCGCGCGTGCGCATGGAGATGCTGCCCCAGTACAAGGCCCAGCGCAAGCCCATGGACCAAGAGCTGCGCGTGCAGTTTCCCATGATCCACGAGCTGCTGGCCGCCCTCAACGTGCCCGTAGAGGAGTGCGAGGGCTGGGAGGGCGACGACATCCTGGGCACCTTGGGTACCCAGGGCGAGGCCGCCGGCTACGACATGTACCTCGTCACCGGCGACCGCGACATGTACCAGCTGGCCACCGACCACATCAAGATCGTGGGCACCAAAAAGGGCCTCTCCGAGGTCAAGATCGTCACCCCCGAGGAGGTCGTCGAGGCCTACAACGGCGTCACGGCCGACCTTATCCCCGACTTCTACGGTCTCAAGGGCGACACCTCCGACAACATTCCCGGCGTGCCGGGCGTCGGCCCCAAGAAGGCCGCCGCGCTTATCACCCAGTACGGCAGCCTGGAGGGCGTGATCGCGCACGCCGACGAGGTCAAGGGCAAGATGGGCGAGAACCTCCGCGCCCACATAGACGACGCGCGCACCTCCAAGCAGGTGGCCATCATCCGCAAGGACGCCCCGGTGAGCTGCGACTTCGACGCCGTGCGCTTCCCGGACTTCAACCCCGACGAGGTGCGCGCCGCCTTCGGCGCCCTTGGCATCACTTCCATGATGGCGCGCTTCCTGGCGCTGGGCGACGCCGCCGCGGGCGGCGCCCCCTCGGCGGCCACCACGCTGCAGATGCCCCCCGAGCTTGCGGGCGAGGACGCCCGCGCCGAGCTTGCCCGCGCAGTCGGGGCGGGGGAGTGGGTCTCCTGCGTGATCGACGACGACAAGGAGGAAGGCGCGCTCTTCGGCATCACGCACCTGCTGTGGGCGGTAACGGGGGAAAACCTGCTGCGCTTCGAGGGCGAGGACATCGCCCAGGCGCTCGAGCTGCTCTTCGCCAAGGGCCGCGTGGTCTCGCCCGACGTGAAGGCCCTTATGCACGAGGTGTGCCCGGTCGACTCGGCCGAGCCCGCCGCGCTCGACCCGCTGGCGGTGGACCCCGCCCGCATCTTCGACACCACGGTGGCGGCCTACCTCTTGGACTCCATCCGCACGAGCTTCGACGACGCCTACATCGCCGAGAACTACCTCCACGTGATGCTGCCCGAGAAGGGCGAAAAGCTCTCGCCTGCGGCGCGCTCGGCGGCGGTGGCCCGCGCGGCGCACGAGCCCTTGGTGCGCGCGCTCGAGGGCGACGGCAGCCTGGCCGTCATGGACGAGCTCGAGATGCCGCTCGTGCCGGTGCTCGTTCTCATGGAGCGCAACGGCATGCTGGTTGACCCCGATCGCCTGCAGAGCCTGTCCGCGGGCCTTGCCGCCGACATCGCCGCGCTCGAGTCCCGCATCCACGAGCTCGCGGGCGAGAACTTCAACATCGCGAGCCCCATGCAGCTCTCCCATGTGCTCTTCGACGTGATGGGGCTGCCCACCGCCGGCCTCAAGAAGACGCACCGCGGCTACTACTCGACCAACGCGCGCGTGCTCGAGGAGCTGGCGCAGGACCATGAGATCGTCCGCCTCATCCTCGAGTACCGCGAGAAGGCGAAGATCAAGAGCACCTACCTGGACACGCTGGGCGGGCTCCGCCGCCAGGACGGCCGCGTGCACACCACCTTCAACCAGACGGTCACCGCCACCGGGCGCCTGTCGTCGTCCAACCCCAACCTGCAGAACATCCCCACGCGCTCCGAGCTGGGGCGCACGGTGCGCACCGCCTTCTCTGCTGGCGAGGGCAACCTCTTCGTTGCGGTGGACTACAGCCAGATCGAGCTTAGGCTGCTTGCGCATCTTTCCGGCGACGAGCACCTGGTCCGCGCGTTCAACGAGGGCGAGGACTTCCACGCCGAGACCGCCTCGCGCGTGTTCGGCGTGCCGGTAGACGAGGTCACCCCGCAGCTGCGTAGTCGCGCCAAGGCGGTGAACTTCGGCATCGTCTACGGTCAGCAGGCCTACGGCCTCTCGCAGTCCCTCGGCATTCCCATGGCCGAGGCGCGCCAGATGATCGACCGTTACTTCGAGGTCTACCCGGGCGTGCGCCGCTACTTGGACCAGACGGTGGCCGAGGCGCGCCGCACCGGTTACGCCACCACCATGTTCGGCCGCAAGCGCCCCATCCCCGAGATCCGCGCCAAGAACCCCTCGCAGCGCGGCTTCGGCGAGCGCACGGCTATGAACCACCCCATGCAGGGGTCGGCCGCCGACATCATCAAGCTTGCCATGATCCAGGTGCCGCGCCGCTTGCGCGAGGCGGGGCTCTCGGCGCACCTTATCCTGCAGATCCACGACGAGCTGGACTTCGAGTGCGCGCCCGGCGAGGTCGACGCTCTTATCGAGCTCGTGCGCGACACCATGGAGCACGTGGTTGAGCTCAAGGTGCCGCTGATTGCCGAGGCTTCCACGGGTATCACGTGGGCCGACGCCAAGTAGGGCCGACACTGCGGCCGCCCTTTCCATCGTTCCTGTTGTTTTCGGTCGCCCCGTTAAGTATGCCAGAATGGTAGTAATTGCCTGACCTGCGGAAACGCCGCGGGGCGACGCCCTGCTACTCGGGAGACACCCCAAAACAACAGGGAAGATGCGCAGGGGCGGCGATCTTGGCGCGGACACGCTGCGGCGCCCGCGCCTCTCGCCCGATCGGAGGCGATTCCGCGCCGTTCAGCACGCGCGGAGAGCTCGTTTGCCCCGCCGGTTGTACTATATCTAGTGCGCTATGACGTCGTCTTTCCCCTGGAGTCCCACCGCGTCCCCGTTTCGCACATCCGTTCGTGGAAACGCCCGATTACGTGCGGTCTTCATGAGTTGCCGACAAAGCCGGCATTTCGCTTCACCCTCTAGTTGAGGTTGAGGCTTCGCGCAATACATGGCGCACATGCCCCCACTCAGCACAACATCTTGTGTCTGCCGGGTTCCGGTGGGATGAAGTGTAGCTTTGGGGTGGGGAAGAAAGTAGTTCTGTGGGGGAAAAAGTCAAAAATAGGGTCAAGAAAGCAACCCAAAGGGGCTAATATAGAAGCCGTCGACACGCGGGGTGGCTCCCCGATACACGCCTTCCGAGAAGCCTAAGGGGGTGCAGCAGTGAAGTTTTCCGGTACCTACGATCGAAACCTCGATGCCAAGGGCCGACTCTCCCTGCCGGCAACCCTGCGCAAGCAGCTTCCCGACCGCGTGTACGTGCTGCCCGCTCCCGACGCCGACGCTCTGTACGTGTTCACCGAGGAGGCCTTCGGTGACTGGGTGGACTCCGTGTTCCAGGCCCGTGGGGGCTACGACCCCACCAAGCAGGAGCACATCCTGGTAAGGCGAGCGCTGTACGCTGCGGCAACCACACTTGAAATAGACTCCGCCGCGCGTATCAGCCTCCCCGAGGACGCCCGTACGGCCAAGCACCTCAAGCGCGAGGTCACGGTCGTGGGCAACGAGGACCGCCTCGAGGTCTGGGACCGCGAGACGTTCGCCTCCTTCAACCAGGGCACCGCCGACATCCTTGCGAGCTTCTTCGCGAACTAGGGAAGGGGAGCGCACATGGCGAGCACGCAGGAGCACTTGACAACCGCATCTTTCCGGCACGAACCCGTCATGCTCGAGGAAGTGCTCTCGAGCCTCGACCTTGCCCCCGGCGACGTGGTGTGCGATTGCACGCTCGGCGGCGCGGGACATTCGGTCAGGATGGCGGCGCAGATAGGCGAGGAGGGCCTGCTGTTGGGGATCGACCAGGACCCCATGGCGCTCAGAGCTGCATCCGCCCGTCTTGACCGCGAGGCTCCGGGCACGCCGCACAAGCTCCTGAAGGGCAACTTCGGGGACTTGGACGAGCTGCTTTGCAAGGCCGAGGTGCCCGGGGTCGACGCGTTCCTCTTCGACCTGGGAATCTCGAGCCCCCAAGTAGACATCCCGGGCAGGGGCTTCTCGTACCACGAGGACGCCCCCTTGGATATGCGTATGGACGACGAGGAAAACACCTTAACCGCAGCCGAGGTCATCAACACCTACACCGAAGCCGACCTCACTCGCGTCCTGCGCACCTACGGCGAGGAGAAGTACGCGGCCCGCATCGCGCGCGAGATCGTGCGGCGCCGGGAAAGCGAGCCTATCGCCACGACCGGCCAGCTGGTGGAAGCCGTGAAGGCGGGTATTCCCGCCGCGGCGCGCCGACACGGGGGTCACCCCGCAAAGCGCAGCTTCCAGGCCATCCGCATCGAGGTGAACCACGAGCTCGACGTGCTCGAGCGCGGGCTCGAGGCGGCCGTCCGATGGCTCAACCCGGGCGGGCGCATCTGCGTCATCTCGTACCACTCGCTCGAGGACCGCATCGTCAAGCGCGCCTTCCAGGACATGAGCCAGGGATGCACGTGCCCACCGGACCTGCCCGTTTGCGTATGCGGGCACCATCCGGTGCTGAAAGCGGTCACCCGAAAGCCGCTCACCGCCTCGCCTGAGGAGGTCGAGCGCAATCCCCGCGCGCGGTCGGCGAAGACCCGCGTGGCCGAGAAGCTCTAAGCCCCGCCTGCCGGCCCCGAGCCGCGCGGATGCGGGCCGAGGCTTCGGAACAGACGAACGAGCGCGCCGGTCGCGGCGCGCTAGCAGGCAGCGATTCTCAAGGATACGGGGTTTCAGATCATGGGCTACCACACCACAAACGCAGCACTCGCCTATGATTACCAGGACGCGGAGGAGCTGCGGCGCGCAGAGGCGCCGCAGGCCGCCGCGCCGCGCTTCGACGTCTACACGGGCGCCGGCCAGCAGGCCGATCAGCAGACGAGCCCGGCCTTCCTCCACGTGATGAAGGTCTTCGCGGTCCTGGCCGTCCTCTTCGTCGCGGTGGGCTTGGCCCGCGTGGCGATCTACGGCGCCACCAACGCCTCGCTCAACAACGCCGCCTCCATCCAGCAGAAGCTCGACGAGGCGGTCGACGAGGGGCAGAACCTCGAGGTCATGACCTCGGTCTACGGTTCGGACGCGCGCATCAGGAGCATCGCCACCGGCACCCTCGGCATGGTCGAGCCCGACGAGCGCGTGGTTCTCGACGTGACGCAGGGCGCGTCCTCAACCGACGCCCCGTCGGCCGATACGGGCTCCGCAGACGGGTCCCAGGCCGAGTAAGCACGCACCACCGCCGGTGTTCGCGCTCCGGCACGCAGGAGGCACCATGGACAACTTCGGCCGCGGCCGCAGCAGCCGCGCATCCGCATACAACCAGCGCAATCGGAACTCTCAGCGGCGCGGGCAGGACGGCCCGCGCCGCTCTTCTCGCCCAAGGGGGCGCGGCGCGTGGCTCCTGCACGTCGACATGAGCCACGAGCGTCCGTCGCGCTGGGCCGTCATCATGGGCCTGTTCTTGGTGGTGCTCGCCCTCGGCGTGGCGCGGCTCGTCGACTACGACATCGTGAACGCGGAGACCTACCGCTCCCGCGCGGACGAGTACCGCCTGACCACGCAGGCCCTCTACGCCAAGCGCGGCACCATCTACGACCGCAATGGCAACGTGCTCGCCATGAGCGTCGAGTGCCAGAACGTCTGCGCCCGCCCGGCGCTCGTCGAGGACAAGGACAAGACGGCTGAGCGGCTCGCGGAGCTGTTGGGCATGGAGAAGACGGAGGTCTCGCAGCTCCTCAGCTCGGAGAGCCCCTTCGTCTACATCAAGCGCCAAGTCGATCAGGACGTGGCCGACCAGATCGAGGAGCTCGGGCTTGCGGGGATCGAGCTCGAGCAGGCCATGAAGCGCGTCTACCCGTACGGCAACCTCGCTTCGCAGGTGATCGGCGTGGTCAACACCGAGAACGAGGGCCTCACCGGCATCGAGCTCCAGTACGACGACGTGCTCACGGGCGAGAACGGCTCGGTGGTGCGCGAGCACGCGCTCGACGGCGGCGCGCTCGCCGGCGGCGCCTACGAGGAGACCCCGGCGCGCGACGGCACCGACATCGTGCTCACCATAGACGTGAACGTCCAGCAGGCCGCCGAGGAGGCTCTGGCAACGGCGGTCAAGAGCAGCGAGGCCGAGACCGGCTCGGTCATCGTGGTCGACCCGACGAGCGGGGAGATTCTCGCCGCTTGCTCGAACCCGACCTACGATCCGTCGGACCTGGCGAACGCGTCGTCGAGCGACATGAACCTGCGTGTCGTCACGGACGCCTACGAGCCCGGCTCGACCTTCAAGGTGCTCACGACGTCCATGGCGCTCGAGTCGGGCGTCCTCACCGGATCGTCCAAGATCGAGGTGCCCGCGCGGGTCAAGGTGGGAGACGACTACGTAAGCGACGACGACGGCCGCGGCGAGACCATGAGCATGACCCTGCGCGAGATCCTCAGGCGCTCCTCAAACGCCGGCGCCGCCCTCGTGGGCGAGGCGGTGGGCGCCGACGACTTCGCGGATTACCTGACGGCCTTCGGCATCGGCTCCTCCACCGGCATCGACTTTCCCGGCGAGGTCACGGGCATGGTGACCGCGCGCGAGGACTACACCGGTGCGAGCGTGGGCGCCATGTCGTTCGGCCAGGCGATCTCGATCCCGCCTGTTCAGCTTGCGCGCGCCGTGGCCGCCGTGGCCAACGGCGGCGTGGCCAACACCCCGCATTTCCTCATGGCCAAGGGGGGCGAGAGCGTTGACTGGTCCGACGGCGCCACCGAGATCATGTCCGCGGACACGGCCTCGCAGGTGGCGGACATGATGCAGACCGTGGTCGACGAGGGCACGGGCCGCTCCGCCGCCATCGACGGCTACGACGTGGCGGGCAAGACCGGCACCGGCGAGCGCGTCGACCAGGACGGCGGGTACCAGCAGGGCCTCTACATGAGCTCCTTCATCGGCTTCGCGCCCACCGAGGACGCGCAGGTGCTCGCGTACGTCTGCCTTGACGGCACTCCGTACCACGGCGGCGACTTCGCGGCCCCCGCCTTCAAGACCATCGCCGAGCAGGCCCTCAAAACCCTGAACGTGGCCCCCACCCGCTCCAGCTCCGCCAGCACGGATTAGCCGGGCGAGAAGTTCAACACGTTGACTCGACGGGTGGGCGGTCCTCTCCTAACGCCCCCCCCTGCAAGCAAGAATCGCTTATAGGAAAGGACCGCCCGCCTTTGGCGGAAAATGCACGCGGCGTCGTTTCAGCCGGGAGGGCCGGGAGGTTCTTGCGCATAAGCGATTCTTGCTTGCAGGGGAGCGTTGCGCAAGAACCTCCCGGCCC
The DNA here is from genome assembly GCA_944321435.1 of uncultured Coriobacteriaceae bacterium. GTDB lineage: Bacteria > Actinomycetota > Coriobacteriia > Coriobacteriales > Coriobacteriaceae > CALUOB01. The sequence goes on from CALULH010000001.1 coordinate 19,398, forward strand.
CTGCCCGATGAGCCAGTGTGCCGTTCTTCTCGCGCGAATGTGTGATTCTCCGCCAAACCGGCGAAGTGGGAACGGGGCGCGCTAGAATACAGTCATCTGTGTGACAACCGCCGGGGCGGCCCGCAGGGGTCGGCCCCGCCCAGCGCCTGACATAAAGGAGAGGGCATGATAGAGATTGCGGTCAAGTACCTCGAGGCGGTGACCGGCGCGCGGCCCATCACCGGCAACGCCGACCGAGTCTGCCGCGGCGTGGTCATAGACTCCCGCGCCGTCACCGAGGACTGCATATTCGTGGCGTTCCCGGGCGAGAAGGTCAACGGCAACGCGTTTGCCCCGCAGGCTGTGGTGGCCGGGGCCGCCTGCGTCGTGCTGACCGAGCAGCCCGCCCGCGAGCTGGTCAAGCTCGCTGACGAGCACGAGTGCGCGCTCTTCACCACCGACGACCCCACCGTTTTCTTGCAGCGCCTGGCGCAGGGCTATCGCGCGCGCCTGCACGTGACCGTGGTGGGCGTCACCGGCTCGGTGGGCAAGACCACCACCAAGGAGCTCCTGCGCGACCTCCTGTCCACGCGCTACCGCGTGCACGCCACCGAGGGCAACCACAACAACGAGATCGGCCTGCCGCTCACCATCCTGGCGGCCCCCTCCGACACCCAGGTCATGGTACTCGAGATGGGCATGGACGCCCCGGGGCAGATCTCCGCGCTGACGCGCGTGGCTCAGCCCACGTACGGCATCATCACCAAGATCGGGACCTCGCACATCGGCCGCCTGGGCTCGCGCGAGAACATCGCCCGCGCCAAGGCCGAGATGCTCGAGGGCATGCCCCCGAGCGCGGAGAACTTCGAAGGGCACCACTCCCGGCTCTTCCTCTCGGGCGAGGACGACTTCACGCCCTTCATCATCGATACCTTCGCCAAGCCGCGCGGCATCACCTGCGTGCTCTGCGGCCTGTCGGGCGACGACGACGTGTCGGCGCGCGACGTGGAACTGGATGCCGAGAGCCGCGCGAGCTTCACGCTCGAGCTGCAGGACGCCACGACCGAGCGCGTGACGCTCGGCATCACGGGGGCCCAGGCGGTGCCGGACGCGCTTCTGGCCTGCGCCTGCGCCCGCGAGATGGGTATCCCCGTCTACGAGATCAAGCAGGCGCTCGCCTCCGCGCGCCAGGCGCATATGCGCCAAGAGCAGCGCATCACGCCCGCCGGCACCCGCATCATCGACGACTCCTACAACGCGAGCCCCGACTCCATGGCCGCGGCGCTCGACCTGCTCTGCAGCCTGCCGTGCGACGGCTCGCGCATCGCCGTGCTCGGTGAGATCGGCGAGCTGGGGGACGAGGGGCCGCGGCTGCACGCGCTCGTGGGCGCCTACGCGGCGGCCAAGAAGCCCGATCTCCTGGTCTGCGTGGGCGATAAGAACGCCCAGTGCATGGCCGACGCCGCCCTCACCATGGGCATGCCCGCCGCCGCGGTGCGCGTCATGCCGGACGCCGACCGCGCGCTGCGCCGCCTGAAGGACGCTCTCGGCCCGCGCGACCTGGTGCTCGTGAAGGCATCGCGCTTCGTCGGCCTCGACCGCTTCGTGGAAGGAGCGTGCGCCTAATGCTCGGCAATCCCGCATACCCCACCTACCAGGTGTTCCTGGCAGCGGGCATCGCTGCCCTCGTCTCGCTTCTGCTCATGCCGCTCTGGATCAAGCTCATGAAGGTCGAGCATTTCGGCCAGCAAGTGCGCGCCGACGGTCCGCAGCGCCACCTGGTCAAGCAGGGCACGCCCACCATGGGCGGCGCCGTCATCCTGGTGGCCATCGTCATCGCCTGCGCGCTTATCGCCCGCGTGACGCCCGAGATCATCCTGGCCATCGGCGTGACGCTCGCCACGGGACTTCTCGGCCTTATCGACGACCTCACCTCCGTCACCCACGGCAGGTCGCTGGGGCTGACGCCCCACGCCAAGATGATCGGCCTCACGCTCATCTGCGTCGCGTTCTGCCTGTGCGCGGTGAACCTGTGCGGCGTGGCGCCCGAGGTGCGCTTCCCGGGCGGCTTCTCCATCGACCTGGGCGTGCTCTCCACCACGCTTGTCATCGACTCGGCGGGCAACATGGTGACCATTCCATGGCTTTACCTCGTCTTCGTGTTCCTGCTGCTCGCGGGCATGTCCAACGCTGTGAACCTCACCGACGGCCTCGACGGCCTGGCGGGCGGCACCTCGATGATGTCCATGCTGGTGATGGCGGCCGTCGCCTTCCTCACGCACGACGCCAACCTCGCCATCTTCTGTGCGGCCTGCGCGGGCGCCTGCGTCGGCTTCCTGTGGCACAACTGCTACCCGGCGAGCATCTTCATGGGCGACACCGGGTCTCTCGCGCTCGGTGCCGCCTTTGCGGGCGTCGCCATCCTCACCAACACCGAGGTCATCTCGCTGGTGGTGGGCGGCCTGTTCATCGTCGAGGCCCTTTCGGTCATGATCCAGGTCGTGAGCTTCAAGAGCACCGGCAAGCGCGTGTTCCTCATGGCCCCCATCCACCATCATTTCGAGAAGAAGGGCTGGGCGGAGACCAAGGTGGTCATCCGCTTCTGGATCGTGGCAGCCGCCTTCGGCGCGCTCGGTCTGGCCCTGTATTTCCAGCTCGGCTAGGGTAGGTTAACCATGGCGCTTCCTGATACGTTCTCGCTTCTCGTGCTCGGCCAGGGCAAGACCGGGCTCGAGGTTGTCCGCTGGGCGCTCGACCACGCGGAGCAGGGCTCCTGCCCGCGCGTCTCCTCCGTCACCGTTTACGGCGGCGGCAGCTCCGCGCCAAACGACGAGACCGACGAGCTCGCCGCGCGCGGCGTGCGCTTCGCCTTCGGGACCGAGGAGGTCGAGGGCTCCTACGACGTCTGCGTGGCGAGCCCCGGCATCTCCGAGTTCTCCGATTTCTTCGCGTCGGCCCGATCCGCTTCCGGCCAGATCTTCGGCGAGCCCGAGCTGGCGTGGCGCGTGAGCCCGGAGCGCTGGGTCGCGGTGACCGGCACCAACGGCAAGACCACCACCACCGCCCTCACGCGGCACCTGCTGGCGGCGTCCGGCATGGCGGCCGAGGCGGTGGGCAACATTGGCACCTGCGCCATCTCCCGCGTGGACGGCCGCACCCCCGGCTCGTGGTTCGTGGCCGAGCTCTCCAGCTACCAGCTGGCCACGACCGAGGAGCTTCACCCGCGCGCGGGCGTTCTTCTGAACATCACGCCCGACCACCTGGCCTGGCATCGGACGCACGAGAACTACGCCGCCGCCAAGATGCGGCTCTTCCGCAACATGGGTCCCGACGACCTGGCCGTCATAGACATGGACGACCCGGGCGCGGCGGCGCGTGCCGACGAGGTGCGCGCCCGCGGCGTGCGCGTCTGCGAGCTGGCGCGCGCGGATACCGGAGCCCCCGACGCCGCGTTCCTCTCGGAGGAGGGGGTGCTCTCGGTGCGGCTCGGCGGAAGCCTCGTCGAGCTGGCGCCCATGGCCGATCTCCACATCAAAGGCGAGCACAACGCGGCCAACGCGCTGGCAGCCGCCGCGGTCGCCCTCTTCGCGGGCGCCGACGCCGTCTCCGTGCGCCAGGGGCTGGTGAGCTTCTCGCCGCTCGAGCACCGCATCGAGCCGGTAGCCGAGATCGATGGCGTCGCCTACGTGAACGACTCCAAGGCCACCAACACCGACGCCGTGCTGAAGGCGCTCACCGCCTTCCCTGACGGGCGCGTGGTGCTGATGCTGGGCGGCTCGGACAAGGGCACGCCGCTCGAGGAGTTCTCGCGCACGGTGGCCCGCCAGGTGCGCGGCGTGGTGTGCTTCGGTGCCGCGGGGCCGCGCTTCCTCGCCGCTTTCTCGGAGACCGAGGGAGCCTCGGAGATCGACCTCGCCGCGGCGGACCACCTGGCGGACGCGCTCGACGTGGCGCGCTCCATCGCCCACGCGGGCGACACGGTGCTGCTCTCCCCGGCGTGCGCCTCGTTCGACGAGTTCAGCGGCTTCGAGGAGCGCGGCACGCGTTTCAAGGAGCTGGTCCTGGGCCTGGCCGCCCAGCCCTCCGCGGACCCCGCCCGCTAGCGCTTGCGCCCGCCCCGCGGGCGTCCCATAAACGTCACTTCAATCGCAGCACAAAAGGACTCAAGCGTGGCTCATACTCTTTCGCACAACCCCTCTCCGGACGCGACGCCCCGGCGCGCCCGCGCGCAGGCGGACGCCTCGCGCACGGAGCGCCTCATCGCCGGGGTGCCGGCGCGCATCATGCGTCCGCGGCTGGTCTTCATCGCCTGCCTGGTCGCCCTCGTGGGCTTCGGCGTGCTCATGGTCTACTCCGCCTCGGCCATCGAGGCCCTGGCGGATCCCGAGATCCAGGATGCCACCCACTACTTCACGCGCCAGCTCATCTTCGCCGCGGTGGGGGCCATCGCCTGCGTTGCGCTGACGTACTGGCCCCTCTCGTTCTGGCGCAGCGACAAGGTCTGGGCGTTCTGGGGAGTGGTCGTGCTGCTGCTGGCGCTCACGCTCGCGATCGGGCGCAACGTCAACGGCGCCACCCGTTGGATCCAGATCCCGTTGATGGGGCAGCTGCAGCCGTCGGAGTTCGCCAAGGCCACCATCGTGCTCACGGCGGCCAAGATCTTCTCGGACTACTACGAGGGCCGCACCATCGACACGCCGGCCTTTCTCGGCCTTCTGGCCGTCTGCGTGGGCGTCCCCATCGCCCTCATCATGCTCGAGCCCGACATGGGCTCGTCGGTCATCATCGTGACCACCATCGTCTTCCTCTGCTACCTCTCGGGCTTCTCGTACCGCCTGCTCATCGGCGGCCTCGTTATCCTGGGAGCCCTGTTCGTGATCTTCGTGGCCATCGAGCCCTACCGCCTCGCGCGCTTCATGGCCGACCCGTGGGAGGACCTCTACGACACGGGCTACCAGGCCACGCGCGCCATCATGGCGTTCGCCTCGGGCGGCCTTTTCGGTCGCGGGATCGGCAACTCCACCATGAAGTACTCCTACCTTCCCGAGGCCCATAACGACTACATCCTCGCGGTTATCGGCGAGGAGGTCGGCTTCGCAGGCGTGCTCGCGCTCTTCGCGGCCTTCTCGCTTCTGTGCTACGCCGGCCTCAAGATCGCGCGACAGGCGCCCAGCCTGCAGGGGCGGCTCATCGCCGCGGGTTGCACCATCATCTTCATGGTGCAGTTCCTCATCAACGCGCTCGGCGTCATCGGCGTCATCCCCATGACGGGCAAGCCCATGCCCTTCATCAGCTACGGCGGGTCCTCCATGATCTCGTGCCTCATCCTCGCGGGGCTGGTGCTGCGCGTCTCCGTCGAGAGCAACGTGCGCACGGTCCACGACGAGCTGCGCGACCGGTTCGAGGTCATCGACGAGAGCACCGCCGGCGTCGCCGTCGCGCGCTCGGAGCGCCGCGCGGGGGCCTTCACGGTCTACGAGGGCGGGAAGGGCGCCAGTCGGGGGCAGGCCGGCCAGAGGCCCCGCGCCTCGTCCCCCTCGGCCCGACGGGACGCTGCCGCGGGCGCCGGGCGTCCGCATGCCCGGCAAAACGACGGGCGCGCCGACGAGGGGAGCGGGCGCGGCCGGCGCGATGCGCGCACGCGCCGAGGAAGCGGCCCGGGCGGTTACGGTCGCGTTGACCTGGGCTCCGATCCGGCGGACCGGCTGCGCCGCGACGGCCTGCACGTAAGGCTCAACCGCGGGTACCGGCCGCGGGACTGACACGGCCCTGTGCAGGCGGCGCGCGCCGCTTTCGCGGTAGGATAGGGTAAACGGCAAAACGCGGCGCGCACGGTGGCGCGCCGATGGCGAAAGGGGAGGCTATGGCGCGACCGCGCAAGGTGGCGATAGCCGCAGGGGGGACCGCCGGTCATGTGAACCCGGCGCTGGCACTCGCGCAGGAGCTGCGCGACCGCGGCGACGAGGTGCGCTTCTTCGGCGAGACGCGCCGGCTGGAGGGGCGGCTGGTGCCCGAGGCCGGCTTCGACTTCTTTCCCGTCGAGGTGACCGGCTTCGACCGGTCGCGGCCGTGGACGCTCGTGACCGCGCTTGCGCACCTGCGCCACGAGCAGCGGCGTCTGGCGCGCTACTTCTCCGAGAACCCCGACGCGCGCCCCGACGTGGCCGTGGGCTTCGGCGCCTACGTCGAGCTGCCGCTCGTGCGCGCCGCCGCCCGCCTGGGCGTTCCCGTGGCCCTGCACGAGCAGAACTCGGTGCCCGGCCTCGCCAACAAGCAGTCGGCGCGCATCGCCGCGCTCATCGCCATCGCGCAGCCCAGCGTGGAGGCCGTCTTCGCCTCCCGCAAGGGGGCGGGCACGCGCATCGTCATGACGGGCAACCCGGTTCGCCGCTCGGTGCTCGAGGGGGACCGCGCCCGCGGCCGCGCCAAGCTCGGGATCCCCTCCGACGCAACGGTCCTGCTGGTGTTCGGCGGCTCGCTGGGGGCAAAGCACATAAACGAGGCCATGGCGCGGTTGGCGCCGGCGCTTCTCGCCCACGAGGGCGTCTACGTGGTGCACGCCACCGGCGAGGATGGCTACGAGGCGACGCGCGCCGCGCTCAACCTGGCCGACGAGGTCTCCGAGCGCTACCGGGTCTTCCCCTACATCAAGGACATGGGGGACACGTTGGCGGCAGCCGACTTGGTGGTCTCGCGATCGGGGGCCAGCTCGGTTGCGGAGATCGCGGCCCTCGCCGTGCCCTCCATCCTGGTTCCCTACCCGTTGGCCACCGAGGATCACCAGACCACCAACGCGCGCTTCCTCACCGACGCCGGCGCCGCCATCCTCGTGCCCGACGACGAGCTGGACGCCCCGCGCTTCGCGCAGGAGCTCGAGCGGCTCCTCACCGATGCCTCCGCGCGCGACCGCATGGCGGCCTGCGCCCGCGGCTTGGGCCAGGACCGCGCCGCCGCGCGACTGGCCGATGAAGTTGAGGGCTTGTGCGCATAGCCCACAAGCGGCTCTTTTTGCGCTACAGTAAAAGGGTTGGTTCGATTCTTGACAATCGAGGGGCCAGGCCCCTCCTACACAGGGGAGCATCCTTATGACGGCAGCTTCTGATTCGGCGCGCCCGTTCGAGCGCGTGCACTTCATCGGGGTCGGCGGAGCGGGCATGAGCGGCATCGCGCTCGTGCTCCACGAGCGCGGCTACCAGGTCAGCGGCTCGGACCTCAAGACCTCGCGTTACGTGCGCCAGCTCTCGCGCGCCGGCGTCGACGTCCATATCGGGCACCACGCCGAGACGGTCGACGCTGTGAAGCCCGAGGTCGTGGTGATCTCGTCGGCCATCCCCGACACCAACCCCGAGCTCGTGCGCGCCCGCGAGCTGGGCATCCCGGTGTGGCTGCGCGCCAAGATGCTGTCGTACCTGGGACACGGCCGCACCACCGTCGCGGTTGCCGGCACGCACGGCAAGACCACCACGTCCTCCATGTGCGCCACCATGTTCGACCGCATGGGCCTTGAGCCGAGCTTCCTCATCGGCGGCGTCGTGGAGGGTTACGACACCAACGGCAAGAACGGGGCCGGCCAGTACTTCGTGTGCGAGGCGGACGAGTCCGACAGCTCCTTCCTCTTCTTGGACCCGCATGTGGCCGTGGTCACCAACATCGAGGAAGACCACATGGACCACTACCATTCGCTCGAGGAGATCGAGCAGACCTTCGCCAAGTTCATGGACCTCGTGGGGGAGGACGGCGTCATCGTGGCGTGCGGGGACAGCCCCCGCGTGGCCGCCGTGGCGCGCTCAACCGGCCGTCGCGTGGTCACCTACGGCTTCGACGAGGGCAACGACGTGGTATGCGCCGGCGGTCCGCGCCCGCACTCCATCGGCAGCGACTTCACGGTGCGCTTCGCGGACGGCACCCGGGTCGAGGCCTCCATCGAGCACAACCCCGGCAAGCACAACATCCTGAACGCCACGGCCTGCCTTGCGGTGGCGCACGCGCTCGGCCTCGACCTCGATGCGGCGGCGCGCGCCCTCTCCACTTTCCAGGGCGCCCGCCGGCGCTTCACCCACGTGGGCGATGTGAACGGCGTTACCGTGGTCGACGACTACGGCCATCACCCCACCGAGATCAGGGCCACGCTCGCCGCCGCCAAGGAGCTGGACTTCGAGCGCGTGGTCGTGGTGTTCCAGCCGCACCGCTACTCCCGTCTGCAGGCGCTGCTCGACCAGTTCGCCGACGCCTTCGCCGACGCCGACGAGATGGTCCTCATCGACGTCTTCTCGGCTGGAGAGATGCCCATCCCCGGCGTCACGAGCAAGCTCCTGGCCGATGCCATCGAGCGCGCCCATCCCGGCAAGCCGGTGCGCTACGTGCCCAACCGCGCCGAGGTCAGCTCCGCGCTGGCGGCCACGTGCCGCCCCGGCGACCTGCTCATCACGATGGGCGCCGGCGACGTGACCAACGTCGGACCGGAGTTCATCGAGTCCTGCCAGGCCTAACGGACCTACGGCAGGAGAGGGGATACGCCGTTGAGCAGCTTCAACGTGATCATGGCGCTTTCGGGCGCCTCCGACATAGACGTGGTGGAGGCTGAGCCCCTGCGCCGCCACACCACCTATCGCCTGGGCGGACCGGCGGCGCTCTACCTGACCTGCCATAGCTACCATGCGCTCCGCCGCGCCCTCGAGGTTCTCGATCGCGAGGGGATGGAGTGGGTCATCTTGGGCAAGGGCTCCAACCTGCTGGTGGCCGACGCCGGCTACGCGGGCGCCGTCATCACGCTGGGACGCGAGTTCTCCCGGTTCGTGACCGACCCCGATACCTGCACCATATCGGCGGGGGCCGGCGCGCTGCTGTCCCGGGTGGTCAACGAGGCCTACAGCCGCGGGCTCACGGGGCTGGAGTTCGCCGTCGGCGTGCCGGGAACGCTCGGCGGCGCGGTGTCCATGAACGCCGGCACGCGCGAGGCCTGGATCGGTTCGGTCGTCGAGGAGATCCGCGTCTTCTCGCCTGCCGAGGGGCGTCTCAAGCGCTACGGCTACGAGGACGTCTCCTGGGGCTACCGCACCACGTCCATTCCGCGCAACGAGATCATCCTCGAGGCCAAGCTGCGCCTCGCCCCGGGCGATAAGGGCGAGATAAACGCCCTCATGGAGAAGAGCCTGGCGCGCCGGCGGCGCACGCAGCCGCTGGGCAAGCCCTCGTGCGGGTCGGTGTTCCGCAACCCGGACGGCATGCACGTGGGCAAGATGATCGAGGAGTGCGGACTGAAGGGTTTTTCCATCGGCGGCGCCCAGGTGTCGCCGGTTCACGCTAACTTCATCGTGAACACGGGCGGCGCCACGGCGGAGGATGTGGCGCGCGTCATCCAGCATGTCTACGCAACGGTAAGGGAAGCCTATGGCGTCGAGCTACAACCAGAAGTCAAGTTCCTCGGCTTCTAGGCAGCCGAAGCCTACGTATCGCAAGGCCGGCCGCAAGGTGGGTGCCCCGACGCGCCCGCAGACGGCTCCCGTGCGGGGATCGGGCGGGTCGCTGGGGTCTTTGCCCCCGCGCGGGCAGGTGCCGCAGCGTCGCGGCCTGTCCGCCCATTCGCCCTACGCCCAGCCCGCGCGCTCCCGCAAGGCGCCCGCGGGCCGTCCTGCCGCGCGTAAGCAGCCGCAGCTGCCCTCCCGCACGGGCGGCGCTTCCGCGCGCGGTCAGATCGCGCCTGCAGGCGGCTCGCCAATGCGGGCGGGCGGCGCCCGTCGGCTGGCCGCGCCTTCCGTCGACCGCTCGATCGGGCGCCCGCAGGTAGCCCCGCATCGCCCTGCGGGCAAGCCGCCCGTGGGCGTCAACGTCCCGCGCTCTGCCTCCTCTGCGCAGGCGGGCGCTCAGGCGCGCCTGGCGACGTCCCAGCCCAAGGTGGGGACGTCGGCCTCGTCCAAGCAGCGCGCCTCCGACGGGCTCATCAAGCGCATAGCCAAGCGATCGCGCGGGGCCTCCTCGGGCGCGGACATATCGGCGGCCCTCAAGCAGCGCCGCTCTCCCGCGCATGACACGGCCGGCCGCGCCCCCGGCCGTGGCCCGGCGCGGATCATCGGCATCGTCATCGGCGTGGTTCTCGCCCTCATTATCGTCGGCGGCGTGGGCTTCACCTTCGTCGCCAACGCCGGGTTCTTCTCGGCCACCGACATCCAGCTGCGTGCAACCGAGCACATCTCCCAGGACGTGCTCGAGAAGCTCGTCGACGTGCCGGAGGGAACCACGCTGCTCAACGTCGACGTCGACGCCATCGCCGCCGATCTGCGCGAGAACCCCTGGGTGGAGAGCGTTTCCGTCGAGCGGCAGTTCCCTCATACGCTCGTAATCACGCCGGTTGAGCGCAAGGTCTTCGCGCTCGTCTACATCAGCACGGGCGGCATCTCCTGGGCGGTCGACCGATCGGGCCAGTGGATCGCGCCGGTCTCGCTCGAGACGAGCGCCGCCGGCTCGGACGGCGCCGACGCCGGATCGGACGCGTCTGCGGACGCGACGTCCGACGGCGCCGCCGATACGGGCTCCGCGGACGGCGCCGGCACTTCGTCCGATGCTTCGGGGACCGGCTCGGATACCGCCTCCACCGGCTACAACGCCGCTTTGGAGCTCGCGCAGCACCTCGGGGCCGTGCTCATCACCGACGTGGGGACCGACATCGACCCCAAGAGCGGCTCGTCGGTTACCGACGAGGGCGTGTCCACGGCGCTTTCCTATGCGCGCGGCTTCTCCGCGGACTTCCTTTCCCAGGTGCGCAGCATCTCGGCGGCCTCGCCCGAGGCCTGCGCGCTCTACCTTGCCAACGGGGTCGAGGTGGCGCTCGGAACGGCGGGCAACATCCAGGACAAGGAGACGGTGGTCGAGCAGATCCTGTCTGACCGCACGGGCGTGACCTACATCAACGTGCGCAATCCGGAGAACCCCACATGGCGCGAGGTTCAGATCTCGTAGTCGCCGTTCACCTGGTGAATTCATAAATCGGGCGCATTTATTTGACGCGGAGTGGTAAGGTGTGCAAACATATCGTGATTTACCTCGAGCTTTACTTTTAGGTTGAGGTTGAACGTTTGCAGGCAGTGCATAAACGCAGGGTGTTCGGAGGACCAACATGCACGAGGATGAGATCAGCAACTATCTTGCCGTCATCAAAGTAGTCGGCGTGGGCGGCGGCGGCACCAACGCGGTCAACCGCATGATCGAGGAGGGCATCCGCGGCGTCGAGTTCGTTGCCATCAACACCGACGCGCAGGCGCTCGCCATCTCTGATGCCGACATCAAGGTGCACATCGGCACCGACATCACCCGCGGCCTCGGCGCGGGCGCCCAGCCTGAGATCGGCCGCAAGGCGGCCGACGAGAGCCGCGACGACATCAAGGAGGCGCTGGCCGGCGCCGACATGGTGTTCATCACCTGCGGCGAGGGCGGCGGCACCGGCACCGGCGCTGCTCCCATCGTGGCCGACGTCGCCATGAACGACGTGGGCGCGCTCACCGTGGCCGTGGTCACCAAGCCCTTCAGCTTCGAGGGCCGCAAGCGCAAGGCCTCGGCCGAGGAGGGCATCAAGGAGCTCTCCGACACCGTGGACACCCTCATCGTCATCCCCAACGACCGCCTGCTCGACATCGCCGAGAAGAAGACCTCCATGCTCGAGGCCTTCACCATCGCCGACGGCGTGCTGTCGCGCGGCACCCAGGGCATCACCGACCTCATCACGGTGCCCGGCATCATCAACCTCGACTTCGCCGACGTCAAGACGATCATGAGCCATGCCGGCACCGCCATGATGGGCATCGGCAGCGCCTCCGGTGACTCCCGCGCGGTCGACGCCGCGCAGGAGGCGATCTCCAGCCGCCTGCTCGAGAGCTCCATCGACGGCGCCACCCGCGTGCTGCTCTCCATCGCCGGCAACAAGGACCTGGGCCTGCAGGAGATCAACGACGCCGCCGACCTGGTGGCCAACGCGGTGGACCCCGAGGCCAACATCATCTTCGGTACCGTCATCGACGAGTCCCTGGGCGACCAGGTGCGCGTTACGGTCATCGCGACGGGCTTCAACGACACCAACGTCAACCAGCAGGGCGACCTGTTCTCCGGTAACAGCGCACCGGCACCTGCCCCGCGCGGCCAGCATGCGCAGCAGCCGGCTCAGCCCGCCACCCGCAACGTGGGCGGCTCCCAGCTTCCCAACTTCGGCAACGAGCCCTTCGAGCTGCCGGACTTCCTCAAGCGCGGCAACTTCTAAACTTGCGGACCCTGCGCGGGGCCTCAGGGCCCGCCCGCTGACCGGTTGCTCTATCCCGGGCGTCGGTTCCGCTCGTTTGTTTTACGTCCGCATAAGCGGTGACGCCCCCAAGGCCGTGTGCCTTGGGGGCCTTTTTGTGCGGCGGCAGGGGCGGAACGACGGGGGGATTGTCAACGGCGTGAGGGTTTTCGGGGCGCGGCGCATGTGTGGGCGCCCGCACGGGTACGGTGAGCGATAAGCGCAATGACGGAGGGGCCGAGCCGAGCGGCGCAGGCCGGGAAGGGGAGGGTTATGGAGCTCGAACGTGTGACCAGGGACGGCGTGACCTATGTGGGGGGCGAGCAGGACGGCGTGCGGTTCGGGTTCACCGAGCGCACCGGCGGCGTGTCGGACGCGCCGTACGCCTCGCTCAACTTGGGCACGCATGTCGCGGATGATCCGGCTGCCGTTGCCGAGAACCGTCGCCGGGCGCTCGGGGCCCTGGGAGCGGGGGAGCACGCCGCCCGTCTGGTGGTTCCCAATCAAGTTCACGGCGATCGCATCGTGGCCGTCTCGTCGGCCGAGGGGCGCGCGCTCGACGCCGTGCGCGCCGAGGCCCGGGAGGGCGCCGACGCCGTGGTGTGCACGGTACCGCGAGTCCCCGTGATGCTCCTCTTCGCCGACTGCGTGCCCGTGGTGATGACCGCCCCGGGCGGCTTTGCCGTGGCGCACTCCGGCTGGAAGGGGACGTTCGCCCGCATCGCGGGCAAGACGGCGGCCGCCCTCATGAGGGCCACCGGTGCCGACCCCGCCGCTATCCACGCCTACATAGGCCCCCACATCACCGGCGACGAGTACGAGGTCTCCCAAGACCTTCTCGCCCGCTTCGCCGCGGAGTTCAAAGCCGTAACGCCCAACGAGGGGCGCCTGCTCGACCTCTCCGCAGCCATATGCGAGGCCCTGGAGGAAGTCGGCGTGCCCTCGGCGAACATCTGCGATCCCGGTCTCTCAACCATGAAGTTGAACCAGAGGTTCTTCTCGTACCGCAAGGAGGAGGGGAGAACCGGGCGCCATGCCGCCATCGCCTTCATGCCGTAAGGGTTTGTTTCGGCGCGGTATCACCGGTACAAGCCGGCGGGTTCTGGGTACAAAGCAAAAGATTCTGTCATGTTGAGCTGAGGGGCGATGGTATGGAGCGAGGGTACGAGGAGCATATGGTTCGGCGCCGCGCCGAGATCGCGGACCGCATGCGCGCCGCGTTGGCGGCGAGCGGGCGCAGGGAGGACGACGCCCGGCTCCTGGCCGTATCCAAGACCGTGGGCGTCGACGAGGTCGTGGCCGCCATGCACGCGGGCTACGGGCTCTTCGGCGAGAACCGCCCCCAGGAGCTCGTGCGCAAGCTCGACGCCCTCGGGGAGCGCGATGGCGTCGACCAGGGCGCCTACCGGTTCGATATGATCGGCAACCTCCAGACCAACAAGATCAACATGGTGCTCGGCCGCGCGGCGCTCATCCACTCGGTGCGCTCGCTCAAGCTCGCGCGCGGCGTCTCGGACCGCGTGCTGCGCGCAGCCGCGGCGTCTGCCGTGCCCGCGGTTCCGCAGCCGGTGCTCTTCGAGGTCAATGTTTCGGGCGAGGAGAGCAAGTCGGGCTTCTCGCCCGCCGAGCTGCTGTGCGACCTCGAGGAGCTGGCCGGGCTTCCGGGCATCGAGCCGCGCGGCCTCATGACCATGGCCCCGCGCGGCGACGAGGGCACGGCGCGCCGGACGTTCTCCGGCCTGCGCGAGCTGCGCGACGCCTGCCGGGAGGCCTGCCCGGACATGGCGCTCGAGGAGCTCTCCATGGGCATGAGCGAGGACTTCGAGGCGGCGCTTATGGAGGGGTCCACCCTCATCAGGCTGGGCAGAGTGGTGTTCGACCCGGCATTTGTTTTATAATCGCAGATAACCCGTGCCAAACGTACAGGTAACGCACTACGGCAGAGAAGGCGGTTTCCATGGGCTTCTTGGATGACCTCAAAAACAAGCTACCCTTCAACCACAACGAGGACTACGGCTACGACCAGGGCTATGACGACGAGTATTACGACGAGGAGGATCAGGCCGCGGCTCCTTTCCGGCCCGCTCCCGAGTCGTACAACGACGCTTACGCCTCGGGTGTGAACACCGAGGAGCCCCATTCCATGGGCGTGCTCGGCCAGTCCCCCCGCGGCGAGGCGGAGTCCGTGGCGGTCTACACCCGTTCGGGCCAGCCCGTTGGCGAGATCGATCGCCATGCCTCGACCTTCAACCCGCCGGCCCGCTCGGCCGACGCTTACCGCCCCGGTGCTTACGACACCCCGTCGACGTACGCCGAGCGCGAGCGCACGGCTGCGGCGCGCGCCGCTACGGCCCCGGCCGAGCAGCGCCCGACAGGCGCCGTCGTCAACTCCACTCCGCAGCTTCCCGCCTACATCCTGAAGCCGGAAAGCTACGATGACGTCGAGACGGTGGTGCGCCGCGTGCGCACCAAGCAGCCGGTGGCGCTTGTCTTCGTCAACGTTCGCACCGAGGTGGCCAAGCGCGTCCTCGACTTCTCCTACGGCTTTGCGTGCGGCTCCGGTGCAGGCGTCAAGGAGGTCGGCGACCGCGTGTTCATGGTGCTGCCTCAGGGCTGCGAAGTCAAAGAGTCCGACCTCGCGAAGCTCCGCTCCGAGGGCTACCTCCGTCGTTAGGATCCCGATTGACCGCCTACACGCTGATCCAGCTCGTCTACAGCCTGGCGCGCTTCTACAACTTCCTGGTGCTGGTCTACTGCCTGATGACCTTCTTCCCGCTCAAGCCCGGTGGGCTTGCCGAGGATATCTTCATGGCGCTCAACCGCATCTGCGGCCCGTGGCTCAACCTCTTCCGGCGCTTCATCCCGCCCGTGGGCGGCATTGACTTCTCGCCGGTTGTTGCGATTATTGCGTTGCAGTTAGTTGTGCAGCTGGTCGTGAATCTCCTGCTAGGTATACTGTAAGGTAAGGCCCGCCCCGACGGGCTAGTCGGGACGGTACGCCCCACGTTGAAAGGACAGTTCGATGGCCATTACCCCCGCAGACATTCAGGCGCAGACCTTCTCCGAGGCTAAGCGCGGTTATGATCCCGGCGAGGTCGACGTCTTCCTCGAGCAGCTCGCCAGCGAGGTCGACGCGATGCTCTCCAAGATCGTCGACCTCAAGAACCGCCTGACCTCCACCGAGCAGCAGCTCTCCGAGGCTCAGGCCCAGCTCGCTCAGGCGCAGGCCGCCCCGGCTCCCGCCCCGGCTCCGGCTCCCGCCCCCGTCAACGAGTACTCCGCTACCGAGCGCCAGATCTCGGCTGCCCTCATCACCGCCCAGCAGTCCGCCGACCGCATCGTCGACGAGGCGCGTCAGAACGCCGAGCGCATCCGCAACGAGGCTGACGCCAAGGCGCGCGAGGTCATCCGCCAGGCCCTCGCCGAGAAGCAGAACGAGATGGACGAGATCGATCGCCTCAAGTCCTCTCGCGAGGAGTTCCGCGCCGAGTACCTCAAGCTGCTGCAGCACTTTATCGACGATGCCCAGAACTCCTTCCCGCAGGACATGATGCGCTCCTCCGTGCCGTCCGGCTCCGCCGCCGAGGCTCCCAAGCAGGGCGCTACGGTGGTTGCCAGCCCGTACGCCGGCGCTCCCGAGGACCCGCAGTCCCATGTGGTGAGCGATCCCTACACCGCCAGCGACCAGGCCGGCGCCCCGGTTGCCGATCCCTTCGCCCCGGCTCCGACCTTTGATTTCGACGACCTGGACTAAACCTGTCGTTGAGCAGGCGATAAGCGCCTTCTTCAGGGCCCCGCGCACGCGGGGCCCTTTCTTTTCGCTGTCGCGATCGGGGCGCAGTGACGACTATTCAACGTGATGGAAAAAGATGCGAAGCGGGCCTGTAAGCCGGGTTCTGTCGAGGACGGTCATTTATCTTGTCTCGGCATTGCTGCCGAGCTCCTCGCACGCTACCCGAGCGCGGGCCGGGCCGACCCATGGCGCTCCTATTCGCGCTTGCTCCGAATGGGGTTTACCAAGCCGCCGCGTTGCCGCGGCGCTGGTGGTCTCTTACACCACCGTTTCAGCTTTTCCCTTTACGGCCCGAGGGCGCGCAGGTGGGAGTCTTCTTTTCTGCGGCACTTTCCGTCGGGTTGCCCCGCCTGGCCGTTAGCCAGCATTCTGCCCTGTGGAGCCCGGACTTTCCTCACGCCCGCGCTAAGGCGCGGGTCGCGCGACCGTCCAGCCCGCTTCGCAGGGGGTATTCTAGCGTAAGCGCAGCGCTCCCGCGCCTTGATTCGGCGCCTCCCGCACTTCTCCACGGCATTGCTTGCGGTAATGTGAAAGTAAGCTCTTGGTAAGAGAACAGTAAAATGGTATCCTATGGAGCGGTTTCGCGACGAGGCGCTTTTCTGTCGCGGCTCCTTCATGCATCGCCATCAACCGCATGGTCGCTCCCTGTAAGCGGCCGCCGCAGAGAAAGTGACGAACGTGGACGTCTCACTTGCCAACTTCGTGCAGCAAATGCTGGCGAACCCCATTCTTGCGATCACGGTGCTCCTCACCCTCGGCGTTATCTTCGTGAACGGTTGGACCGACGCGCCCAACGCCATCGCAACCTGCGTCACCACGCGCTGCATGCGCGTCCGCTCGGCTATCATCATGGCCGCGGTCTTCAACTTCCTGGGCGTCCTCATCATGACGCACATCAACGCCTCGGTTGCCTCGACCATATCCAACATGGTCGACTTCGGAGGAAACACGCAGGACGCGCTGGTAGCGCTCTGCGCGGCGCTTTTCTCCATCGTGGTCTACAGCGTGGGCGCATCTGTCTTCGGCATCCCCACGAGCGAGTCCCACAGCCTCATCGCGGGCCTGACGGGCGCGGCGTTCGCCATTCACGGCAACATGAGCGCCGTGAACGCTGGGGAGTGGGTCAAGGTGCTCTACGGCCTGGTCCTGAGCTTGGCGTTGGGCTTCGCGGTGGGCTGGCTCGTCTGCAAGGCGGTGAGCCTGCTCTGCGCGGGGCTCGATCGCCGGCGCACCAACGTCTTCTTCAAATACGCCCAGATCGTGGGCGCGGCGGCCATGAGCTTCATGCACGGCGCGCAGGACGGCCAGAAGTTCATCGGCGTGCTCTTCTTGGGAATGGCCTTCTGCAACGGCATGCCCAGCGTCGAGGGCATCGTCATCCCGGTGTGGCTCATGATCCTGTGCTCCACGGTCATGGGCATCGGCACCAGCGTGGGCGGCGAGAAGATCATCAAGTCCGTGGGCATCGACATGGTCAAGCTCGAGAAGTACCAGGGCTTCTCTGCTGACGCGGCCAGCGCGACGTGCCTTCTGGTCATGACGCTTACGGGTATTCCGGTTTCCACCACCCACGTCAAGACCAGCGCCATCATGGGCGTGGGCGCCGTCAAGCGCCTTTCCGCCATCAACTTCGGCGTGGTGAAGGACATGGTCCTCACCTGGGTCTTCACCTTCCCGGGCTGCGGCCTCATCAGCTTCTGCATGGCCAAGCTCTTCATGGTCCTGTTCTAATCCGGACAGCAGAATCGTGCATTTGGCGCGTCGCAACCGCGCCCGTGAGAAAGGGAAACTTCCATGGCTAAAAAGAGCGACTCCTTCTATTTCGAGAACTTCTCGTCCTGCGCCGATTGCGCCTGCCGCGCAGCGGGCTTCCTCGCCGACCTCATGCGCAATTTCGACCCGCAGCGCGTGAAGGAGTCCATCGACGAGATGCACGCCATCGAGCAGGAGGCGGACGAGAAGCACCATGAGATGAGCGATGCGCTCATCACCGCCTTCATCACGCCGATCGAGCGCGAGGATATTGCCCTGCTCTCCGACGGCCTGGACGTCGTGGTCGACCGCATCGAGGGCGTGCTGCACCGCATCTACTTCACCAACGTCCAGAGCATCCGCCCCGACGCGCTCGACCTGGTGGACCTCACCGTCCGTGCCTGCAACGAGCTGAAGGAGCTCGTCGACGAGCTGGCGCGCTTCAAGCGCTCCAAGACCCTGCGCGACCACGTCATCGCCATCAACACCATCGAGGAGGAGGCCGACGGCGTGTACCTGCAGGCCATGCGCAACCTCCACACTACCTGCGACGACGTGCACGACCTTATCGCCTGGCGCGACATCTACACCTTCTTGGAGTACTGCGCCGACGCGTGCGAGAGCGTGGCGGCCATCGTGCAGACCACGGTGATGAAGAACAGCTAAGCGGCGCGGCATAGGCCGGCGGGCGAGAAGCGCCAAGCCGGCAGGTGATACGCATGCAGCCAAGGCGCCCCCGCGGGGGCGCCTTTCCGTCCCTCTGCGCCTTTTCTAGATCTCGATTTTGGTGCGCTTTTGCTCGGTGTTTTGGACGGCGCGCCGTTCGCATGCGCCCGCTATACTGGACGCAGGCAAACCCGAGGGAGGGCCCTATGGAGAGCTACATCACGCTGCGGACGGGCGTCGAGGCGCGCGGCGAGTTCGAGGACCGTAAGAGCCGCTTCATCGCGCAGCTCGCGCATGTGGCCGGCGAGGACGAGGCCAACGCGTTTATCGCCCAGGTGCGCGCCCGCCACTACGACGCGCGCCACAACGTGCCGGCGTGGATCCTCGTGGACGGGCGCGAGCGGCAATCCGACGACGGCGAGCCCTCGCGCACGAGCGGCATGCCCACGCTGGAGGTGCTGCGCGGCGCAGGGCTCAAGGACGTATGCTGCGTGGTCACGCGCTACTTCGGGGGGACGCTCCTGGGCCCGGGCGGCCTGGTGCGCGCGTACACGGCGGCAACGCAGGCGGCGGTGGCCGACGCGCGCGATGCAGGTCTGCTCGTCGAGATGACCGAGGTCGTGCCCGTGTCGGTGCCGGTTCCTTACGCGCGCTACGAGCAGGTGCTCCGCCTGGCGCAGGATCATGGCGCGCATGTGGCCGAGACCGCCTTCGCGGCCGACGTGACGCTCTCGCTCGTCTTCCGCGCCGGCGACGAGGCGGCGTTTCTCGCCCCTTTGACCGAGCTCATGGCTGGTCAGGACATAGCCCGGGTGGGCGAGAAGCGCTTTGCGGAGTTCTAGCCGCCCTCTTTAGGCCAACGTGAGCCCGTAGCCGGCGAGTGCCTTCTTGAAGGCCTCCACGTCGCCGTCGAACCGGTAGGCGCTCATGCCCACGCGCTCGGCGCCGGCCACGTTGAGCGCGTTGTCGTCCACGAAGAGGCATACCTGCGGGTCGAGGGCGTAGCGGTCGCACAGCGTGCGGTACAGGCGCGCGTCGGGCTTCATCACGCGCTCCGCGGCCGAGAACACGACGCCGTCGAACGCTTCGTAGGCGGGGGAGCGCCCCAGCTGGTCTTCTATGTTCATGCCGGCGTTGGAGAGCACGTAGAGGCCGGCGCCCCCGCGTTTGAGCGCCCAGACCACCTCGGCCATGCCCGGAACGGGGTCCGAGAGCGCCGTCCAGCCGGCAAGGGCCCGCTCGAGCGCCGGGTGCAGGCGCTCGGGAAGGCGGCTTTTGGCGGTGAAGGCGATGGTCTCGTCGTCAACGGCGCCGGCGTCGCGCAACGGCCACTCGCCCGACCCGAAGAGCGCCCGGTTGAGCAGCGCGGCGTCTTGCTCGCTTTCCGTGAACGAACGGCTGAAGTACGCGCCGTCGAAGCTCATGAGCACACCGCCCATGTCGAAGATTACGTTTGCGATCTGCGTCATCGTGTCCTCCGTCTCGTGTGCTTTCGCGCCCTTGCGCCGACGCGCCTACCGTGCGAGCGAGCCCATGGGATCCCACGGCGCCAGTACCACGGGCTTGGCCTCGTAGGCGGCGCGCTCCTCGTCGGTCAGGTACTTCTTGTCCACTACCACCTGGTACACGTAGTCGCTGAACCATGCGTCGCTCATAATGTCGTAGCCCTTCTTGCCGCGATCGTCTCCCCAGCTGTTCTCCACGCGCCAGCGGGTGGTGCGGCCCTTCCCGTCGAAGTTCACCCCTTGGAAGACCATGGCGTGCGTCATGAGACTCTCTCCGAAATCCAGGCGCGCGGCCTTGTCCATGCCATGGGCCAAGGGGAGGCCGAAGAGCCCGTCGACATCGCAGGCGGCCTGGTCGAGTACGCCGTCGTCGTGCAGGAAGTACTGGTCGACATCGCAGCCGAACCACACCGGAAGGCCGTCCTTGAGCTGCGCGGCTGCCGCGCGCTTGAGCGACTCGACGGGCAGGTTCACGTAGCGTACGCCGCCCGCTTCGACTACGTTTCCCAGGAACTCAACGGTGTAGGAGCGCAGATAGGGCTTGTCGGAGGTGGGCGCGTTGATGAGCGACACGTAGTCGTCCAGGTTCATGTCGACGAACTCCGAGAAGAAGCCCTGCGGAGTGTAGGATCCGCTTGCCACGAGCTCGTTCTTCTCATTGCGCAGGCGCACGTCGAAGCGCTGGGGCGGCTCGCCCAGGCAGATGGCGAGCATGCGGTAGACGTCCGTCAGCATCCTCTCCTTCATGGTGTCCAGGCGGGGGCGCTTGGCGCCGTCCGCCACGGCCTCGCGCAGGTCGCGGGCGCATGCGCGCAGGTAGCGCGTCAGGTACGCGTCCATGTGCGCGGTGTGGGAGGACGAGAAGGTCTCGGGCATGGCCTCCTTGGGGACCACGCCGTACTTCTTCACGAGCGCGCGGAACATGTCCCACTGGCCGCCGTCGCCCATGGGGTCGGCAAGCAAAAAGCTCACCTTGCGCGAGGTCAGCTTCTTGCCGGCCGTGGCGATGACGTTCTCCATGAAGAGGTTGGCGCGCTCGTACTTGTCCCAGAACAGCGGGTAGGCCTGGGAGAGCTCGAAGGTCTTGAGGCCGAGCTTTTTCATGACGCGGTAGCGCATGGTGTTGAGGCTCGCGAACATCCAGCACCGGCCCGAGCGCTCCTGGTTGGTGACGGCGCCCTGCTCGAGTTGGACGTCGAACGTGGTGGTCGCCAGCGCCGCAGCCCCGGGGACGCGCGCGGCGGTTCGGATGTCGGTGGCGGATACGGCGTGCTGCGCCAAGACGGCGGCACGGTCGGCCGCAAAGCGCTCGCTCGCGCGCTTGACACGGTCCGGGGTGATCCGGCGGCTGGCAGGGATGTCGTCTGGCATGGGAGTCCTTTCTCGCGCGGTTGCTCCCTGCGATTATGGCCCAAAACGACACCGCGCGAAAGCGCGGCGCCGAGGCGCCGCCCCGGGGCGGCATCGCGTCGGGCCTACAGCACGGCGCTGCCCGCGATGATGCAGATCGGCATGGTGGCAAGGCTCAAAAGCGTCGACACCGCCACGATGCCCGATCCCAGGCGGTAGTCGGCGCCGAACTTCTCCGCGAACATGGCCGTGACGGAGCCCGCCGGCGTGGAGAGCGTCACGAGCACCGTCAGCTTGACGAGCGGGGAGGACAGCGGGGCAAAGACCAGCATCACGAGCAGGATGGCGGGCACCACCAGGAGGCGCAGCGCGCAGGTCTCGTAGATGAGCCGGCTGTGGAAGACGCTGCGCAGGTCGGCGCTTGCCAGGTAGGAGCCCAGCACGATCATCACGAGCCCGGTGTTGACGTCGGCGATGGTGGTCATGGTCGCGTCCACGATCTCCGGCGGGCGCAGGGACAGCGCGAAGCACAGGAGGCCGATCACGAGCGCGATGATGCAGGGATTGGTGACCACCTTCTTGAGCGACATGGCGTTGCGGTTGCGGGCCATGAGGCACACGCCGTACGTCCACACGATAAAGGTGGACACCGCGTTGCACACCGACAGGTAGAACACGTACTCCTCGCCCAGGGCACCCTGCACGAGCGGGATTCCCATGAAGCCGCAGTTGCTGAAGATCACGCCGAAGCGCGCCACGTTCTGCGCGTCGCTGAAGACGATTCGCGTGAAGCCGATGGTGACGAGCATGATGACGGTGGTGAGTGCGGCGCACACCAGCGCGTCGGCGAGCTTCTCGGGCGTGAAGTCCAGCATGAGCGACTGCACGATGATGACCGGGCTGACTATGTAGAGCACGATGTCGGAGAACTGGCTGGTGCCGGATTTGTCGATGACGCCCTCCTTGCGGAGGCAGAACCCGATGACCATGATGACGGCCATGATGACGATCTGCTGCACCAGCGCGATAACCACGAAACATGCTCCTTTGCTGCAGGTGGGGACGGGCATCGCCATTGTACCGCCGCCCGCTTTGCGCTTCGGCGCTGCCGGTGCGGATCTTTGCCGCGGCGCAAGCGGAAGTCTCCGGCAGGCATTGCCCCCGCGCCGTGCGTGCCGCCGGCCGGCGCCCCGGCCCGCCGTCTCGCGCGTGTGGGAAGGCGGAGCGCCGCATTCTGGGCAACCGGGGCGGAGGCGTTGTTTATACTCAAAAAGACGACGGCGGAAGGAGACAGGGTGACAGAGACGCGCGCGCAAAACGGCGTGCCGGCGCTCAGGGGGCATGTTCCCTCGACGGGCGCCCTCCGCGTGCTCGCGGCGCTCGAGGCGGCGGGGCACGAGGCGTGGATCGTGGGAGGCTGGGTGCGCGACGCCCTCATGGACCTGCCCGATCACGATATCGACCTGACCTGCTCGGCGCCGTGGCAGGAGAGCAAGCGCGCGCTCGAGGCGGCGGGCATCGCCGTGGTGGAGTCGGGCGTCAAGTTCGGCGGCATCACGGCTGTGGTGCCGCCGGATGGCGCGGGCTCCGCCGAGCCCGAGCGCATCGAGGTCACCACCTACCGCGTCGACGGCTTCTACACCGACGGGCGCCATCCCGACAGCGTGACCTTCGCTCGCACCGTCGAGGAGGACCTGTCCCGCCGCGATTTCACGGTGAACGCCATGGCCTGGCATCCGCGCCGCGGGCTCCTGGACCGCTACGGCGGGGCGGAGGACATCCGCGCCGGGCTCATCCGGGCGGTGGGCGATCCGCGCACGCGCTTCCAGGAGGACGCGCTGCGCATGCTCCGCGCCGTGCGCTTCGCGTGCCGCCTGGGCTTCGCGGTCGAGGAAGGCACGGCGCGGGCGCTCGCCGCCTGCGCCCCGCAGCTTAACCAGGTGGCGCGCGAGCGCGTGGGCTGGGAGCTCGACCGGATTCTGGCTACCGGCCGCGCCGGCGAGGCGTTGCTGCGCTACCCGGAGACCATGTGCGCCGCGGTTCCCGAGCTCGCCGCGTCGCGCGGCTTCGACCAGCGGACCGCCTACCATTGCTACGATGTGTACGCGCACGTTGCGCACGTGCTCGCCCGGGCGGGCGGGCATCCGCTGGAGACCGGCGATCCCGCCGAGAACGAGGCTGCCCAAGCGGATGCGCGCTGGCCCCGCGGCGCCGGCGGCCGGGAGGCCCTGCCATCCCGGCTTGCGCCCGCGCCCGCTGAGCCCGCGCGCTCGCTCATGTGGGCGGCGCTGCTCCACGACGTCGGCAAGCCCGGCTGCTTCACGCTGGACGAGCGGGGCCGCGGGCACTTCTACGGCCATCCCGAGGCGGGCGAGAAGACCGCCCGCGCCGTCATGCGGCGCCTGGGGATGCCCGCCGCGCTCATCCGCGAGGTCTGCCTGCTCGTGCGCTACCACGACACCCCGCTCAGGCCCGAGCGCGCGGCCCTGCTCAAGATGATGGGGCGCTTCTCGGGCGAGGGGCTCGACACCGCCCGGCTCATGGACGAGCTTTTCGACCTGCGCCGCGCCGACGCGCTGGGCAAGGATCCCCGCTGCTTCTCCTACGTGGCCGATATCGAGCGCATGCGCGCCCAGGTGCGGGAGCTCATCGCCGAGGGGGCCGCGTACAGCCTGAAGACCCTCGCGCTCACCGGCGCCGACCTCGTCGCCTGCGGCGTCGAGCCGGGACGGCGCATCGGCGAGCTGCTCCAGGGCGCGCTCGGCGCATGCGTGGCCGGCGTCGTTCCCAACGACCGCGCGGCGCTGCTCGTGCACCTGGGGCTCGCGCTGGCGCCGCAGGCGCAGATCCGGCCTCTTGCCGGTCCCGACGCAGACGGCCCGAGCCCGGCTGCAACGACGAGCGCGAACGGGGTATAAGGCAGCTCAAGCTAACTGAAGAGAGGCTGCTGATGCATCAGGGACAGACGGACGGCGCGCGCGCCGCGACCTTCGCGCGCAACCTGCAGGGCATGGTCGACCTTCTCGCCGGCGGCGAGAAGCGTCCCGGCGAGCGCCGGATCGGGCTCGAGCTCGAGCGCATCCTTATAGACGCGGACGGGCGGACGGTGCCCTTCTCGGGGCCGCGGGGCGTTGCGGCGCTGCTCGAGGTCATGGCCGAGGGCCGTGCGGAGGGCGAGCGGGTCGTGATCGACGGGCGCCTCATGGGCCTGGCCTACGACATCCCCACCGAGAAGGGCGCGGTGGGCGCCACGGTTTCTTTGGAGCCGGCTTCCCAGCTCGAGGTCTCGGTGGGCCCCTCCTGCTCGGTCGAGGCGCTTTACCTTGCTATCCGCGCGTTCGACGCCGAGGTTGAGGCTGCCTGCCGTCGCCTGGGGCTCGACGCGCGCCTGGTGCCGCGCGGCTACAACCCCGTTGTCTCCGACCCGTCCTCGCTCGAGCTCATCCCTAAGAAGCGCTACGCCGACATGGACGCCTATCTGAGCCGCCGCGGCCGGTACGCCCGCGACATGATGCGGGCCACGGCGAGCACGCAGGTGTCGATCGACTACACCGACGAGGCCGACGCCATGCGCGTCATGCGCTGCGTCACGGTGCTCGGCCCCGTGCTGGCGTTCCTGTTCGACAACGCCCCGCGCTTCCGCGGCGCGCCCTCCCCGGGCATGGCGCGCTCGCGCATCTGGCGCGACATGGACCCCGACCGCTGCGGCACCGTCCCGGGGAGCCTCGCGCGCAACCCCGACGGATTGCCGGCCTTCACCTTCGAGCGCTACGCCCGCTGGGTGGCGGGCGTCAAGCCCATCCTGTTCACCGACGCGGCGCATGAGACCCGCCCCACGGGTGACCGCACCGCCGCCGACCTCATGGGCGACCGCGTCCTTGCGCCCTCCGAGCTTATGCACCTGTTCTCCATGGTGTTTCCCAACGTGCGGCTCAAGGGCTTCGTGGAGGTGCGCGAGATGGACTCCCTTCCGCCGCGCTTGGCCGCCGCGTGCGCCAGCCTGGTGGCGGCGGCCGTGTACTGCCCCTGCCTGGGCGCGCGCCTTTCCTTCGATATGGACGCGGTGGACGAGAACGACGTGGAGCGTGCGCGCGACGACCTCGAGGAGCGCGGTTGGGATGCGCGCCCTTACGGCGTGCCCGTGGCCGACCTGGCCGCAGAGCTGGCGGCCCAGGCGCGGGAGTGCGCGAAGACGGACTTCGACCGCGACTCGGCCGACCTGCTGGCGGACCTTTGGGCGGGGCAGCGCTTGCCGCGCGACCTTGCGGAGGCAGAGCTCGACCGGTATCGGTAGGGGCGGGGCGGCGCGCTTAAGCCCCGGTGGGTACGCGTCTTACCAGCGAAAACACTCGTTTCTCCTCATTTTATCCACAATTTCAAAAAGTTTGGGACAAGGGCTTGCAATATCGGGGTTGCTCCCGTAATATTCTTTCTCGCGCAGCAGGCGCAAGGACAGACACCAATTGGGATGTCGTCTAACGGCAGGACAGCGGATTCTGGTTCCGTCAATGGGGGTTCGATTCCCTCCATCCCAGCCAATGTCTTGTCCACTACATACGGCCCGTTCGTCTAGCGGTTTAGGACGCCGCCCTCTCAAGGCGGAGATCACCGGTTCGAATCCGGTACGGGCTACCAAGAACACAGGGGCGCTTCGGCGCCCTTTTTCGTTGACGGGGGCCCTATGCCAAAGCCCAAGGCGGAGAAGAAGACCAACGCCATGCGCGAGCTCGACCGCGCGGGCATCGCCTATACGACGCACGTCTACGAGGTCGACGAGACCGATCTGTCGGGTGTGCATGCGGCGGCGCAGCTGGGCGAGGATCCCGACCAGGTCTTCAAGACGCTCGTCACCGCCGCCCCGTCGGGGGAGCACGTGGTGTGCTGCATTCCCGTGGCGGCCGAGCTGGACCTCAAGGCCGCGGCGCGCGCGGCAGGGGAGAAGGCGCTCGAGATGGTCCACGTAAAGGACCTCCTGGGCCTTACCGGCTATATTCGCGGGGGCTGCTCGCCGGTTGGCATGAAGAAGCGGTTCCCCACGCTCATCGACGACACGGCCGAGCTCTACGACACGATCATGGTTTCCGGCGGGCGGCGCGGCCTGCAGCTCGAGATCGCGCCCGCGGACCTCGTCCGCTTCTGCGCCGCCGCGGTTGCCGACATCACCCGACGCACCGTCTGAGCATGCGCCGCGCTAAGCCGTGCTCAATGCGGCGCGCAGGGCGCAGGAGGGGGCGAGGGGCGGCGGGCGCGCCGGGGCTTCAGCGCTGTTGGGTGTTTATGGGGTTTGCCCTCGCGGTCTGAAAGGCTGCTACCATAGCCCATGTTTTCCATATCGATCATCAGCGCGTTACCGCGCCCGGCGGCAATGCCGCAGGACGGGGCGCGGGCCAAGGGGGCAGGACGTGAGCACGCAGGAAGGGCGCCCGCGCGGGGCGCATTTTGCCGGGAACAACGAGCGCGGCGAGCGCCCGACCTACGAGCCGCCGGCCGCCCGTCCCATCCCGCCGGACACCACGGCCATGTTTATGGCGGCCGCCGAGAGCCGCACCCCCGCGTCGGGCCGCCGCCCGGCCCCGGAGACGCTCGGCGAGCCGGCCGAGGGCGGCGTGCGCGCCATGCCCGCCGGCCGTCGTCCCGCGCCCGTCGCGGGCTCCTCGCGCCCGGCCACCGCGCCGGCGGCGAAGCCGACGCCGGCGGTCCCTGCGCCCGAGCGCACCGACTCCTTCCCGTCTTTCGGCTCCTACTCGCTTGCCGATACGGGCGTTATCCCCGCGCAGCCGGATGCCGCGGGCGCCGGCGCCACCGATGCCTGGACGCCGCTGCGCGCCGGAGAGGATGCCGCGCAGACGGCGGGCCCTGCCTCGGCGCCTTCCGATCCCGGCTCAACCGATAGCTGGTCGCCGCGCCGCTCCGGTGCGTCGGCGTCCGCAGGCGGCCTGCCGCAGCGCCGCTCGGCCTTCGATACCGCTTCCTTCCAGGCCGCGGCGCCCGACGCGGGCCTCGCGCCCTCGCCGGCCGACACCTTCGCCTTCACCCGCGCCGCCTTCGAGGCAGCCGAGGCCGCATACGACGCCGAGGCGGAGCCCGCTTCCGCCGCGTCCCGCCCCGCCGGCGCCGCACGCCCCGCCGAGGCCCCGTCCTACGGCGGCGCGGCCACGGGCGCAAACGCCCCGCGCGCCGCTTCCGAGCCGGCTCCCGCGCAGGACGCGCCGGCGCAGGGGGAGCATCCGGCCGATGACGATATCCTGGGCGGCGGAGACTACGCCAGCGTGGGCCGCTCGGCCTCGCTCATGACCGGCCTCATCATCGTGAGCCGCGTCACCGGCTTCATCCGCACCTGGGTCATGGGTCTGGTCTTCGGCACCTCGCTGCTCTCCTCGTCCTACTCCATCGCCAACAACCTGCCCAACATGCTCTACGAGCTCGTGATGGGGGGCATGCTGGTCACGGCCTTCCTGCCGGTGTACCTCGAGGTCCGTCGCAACAAGGGCCGCGAGGGGGCCGAGCGCTACGTGGGCAACCTCCTCGGCATCCTGCTGGTCGTGCTCGGGCTCCTCTCGCTCGCCGCCACCGTCTTCGCGCCGGCGCTCATCTGGACGCAGTCGTTCATGAGCTCGGGCGAGGAGATGGACACGGCGGTGCTCTTCTTCCGCTTCTTCGCCGTCCAGGTGCTCTTCTACGGACTGGGCTCGGTGTTCTCGGGCGTGCTCAACGCCCACCGCGACTACTTCTGGTCCAACTTCGCCCCGGTGCTCAACAACGTGGTGGTCATCGCCAGCTTCCTCTCGTTCCCGCTTCTCGAGAACGTGAGCCAGATGCTCGCCATCGTGGTCCTGGCGGCCGGCACCACGCTCGGCGTTTTCGTGCAGATGGCCTGCCAGGTACCCGCGCTCAAGAAGTACGGCATCCGCCTGCGCCCGCATATCGACCTCTCCGACCCGGCGCTGCGCCAGACGCTCTCGCTGGGCATCCCCACGCTCATCGCCACGCTGTGCACCTTCGTCACCGCCTCGGTGCAGAACTCCGCGGCGCTCGCCGTCCAGCCTGAGACCGGCGCCGCCGTGATCTCCTACGCGCGCCTGTGGTACACGCTGCCGTACTCGCTTTTGGCCGTCTCCATCACCACGGCGCTCTATACCGAGCTGGCGCGCGACGCCGCGGCCGGCGACGACGCGTCGGTCCGGCGCGGCATCTCCTCGGGCATCGGTCAGATGTTCTTCTACCTCGCGCCGTTCATGTTCTACCTCATCGTGTTCTCGACGCCGCTCAACATGGTCTACTGCGCCGGCCGCTTCACGCTCGACGGCGTGGCGCTGGTCAGCGAGTACCTGGTGTTCCTGGCGACGGCCCTGCCGTTCTACGGCATCTTCGTGCTCATGCAGAAGGCGTGCTCGGCGCTCATGGACATGCGCCCGTACGTGGTCTCCTGCGTGGTGGGCGCGCTCGCCCAAGTGGTCGTCGCGCTTTTGGGCGGCGTCCAGCTGGGCTGGGGCATGCCGGCTATCGCGCTGTCCACCACGGCCTTCTACGTCTTCTCTTGCGCGGGCACCCTCGTCTGGATGCGCCGCCGCCTGGGGGGCATCAACCTCAAGGGCATCGCGCACGGCCTGTTCTGGGGCGTCGCGCTGGGCGCGCTCGGAGCCGCGGCGGGCGCGGGCGTGCTGCAGCTACTCCAGACCTTCGCGGGCCCGCTCGTGGTAGACGGCGCCTCCGTCTCCATGCTCAAGGTGCTGCTCTACGTGGTGGTTGCGGGCGTGGCCTCGCTCATCGTGACCTTCGGCCCGGCCGTTGCGCTCAAGCTCCCCGAGGCCGGCATGGTGAGCGCCATCGCCGGCCGCTTCTCGCGCCGCTAGGCCAAGGCGCCGCGCACCGCAGAAAGGAGGGGCCGCATGGCCCGTAACAGGGTCGACCGCCCCTCCCGCTTGGGGCCCGCTCCCGCCGCCCCCACCCATACCGAGCCCATGGCCGAGCACCTTGCCCGCCTTGCCGCCGAGGTGGACCGCGTGCCCGCGGACCCCGGTTGCTACCTGTGGAAGGATGCCGACGGCCAGGTGGTCTACGTGGGCAAGGCCAAGAACCTGCGGGCCCGCATGCGCCAGTACGTGACGCTCGCCGACGAGCGCTACAAGATCCCGCTCATGATGCAGGTGGTCGAGTCGTTCGACTACGTGGTCGTCGAGAACGAGCACGAGGCGCTGGTGCTCGAGCGCGAGCTTATCGCCCAGTACCGCCCCTACTACAACGTGGACTACAAGGACGACAAGAGCTACCCCTTCATAGCCCTCACCAAGTCGGACGTCTTCCCGGCCATCAAGTACACGCGCGAGAAGCACAGGCCCGGCACGCGCTACTTCGGCCCGTACACCGACAGCCGCGCCGCGCGCGAGACCATCGACACGCTGCGCAAGGTCACCCCCATCTGCTCAGCGACCTGCGCCGAGTGGAAGCGCGTGCGCCGCCTTATCGCCGCGCACCCGGACGAGCAGGACGTGATCCAGCTCGTCTGCGCGCAAAACGGCCGCCCCTGCTTCGACTACCACGTGGGACGCGGCCCCGGCGCCTGCGCCGGCATGGTGAGCCCCGAGGAGTACGCGGGGCACGTGCGCGCCGTGGAGCGCTTCCTGGCCGGTCACCGCAGCGAGGTCGTCCGCGAGCTCGCCGACCAGATGGCCGAGGCGGCCGACGAGCTGGACTTCGAGCGCGCCGGCCGCATCAAGCGCCGCCTTGAGGTCATCGACGGCCTGGACGACCGCCAGCAGGTGGTTTTCCCGACGAACGTGGACATCGACCTTATCGGCTTCTACCGCGAGGAGACCATCGCGGGCGCCTGCGTGTTCGTAGTCCGCGAGGGCCGCACCCAGCGCACCTGCGAGTTCATCTTGGACAAGGGGCTCGACGTCTCCGAGGAGGAGCTGGCGGCGGGGTTCGTCAAGCGCTACTACGACGAGACCTCCGACATCCCTGCCGAGGTCTGCCTGGCGCAGGACCTCGCCGACGCGGAGGTGCTGGGGGAGTGGCTGGGCGAGAAGCGCGGGCGCAAGTGCCGCCTGCACCGCCCGCAGCGCGGCGAGAAGAAGCGCCTGCTGGACATGGCCGCCCTGAACGCGCGCCACGCCCTGATGCGTTACATGATGCGCACGGGATACGCCGACGACCGCACCAACCAGGCCCTGCTCGAGCTGGAGAGCGCGCTGGCGCTGCCGGCGCCGCCCCTGCGCATAGAGTGCTTCGACATCTCGACCATCCACGGCAACTTCACCGTGGCCTCCATGGTGGTCTTCACCAACGGGCGCGCGGACAAGGGGCAGTACCGCCGCTTCAAGATCAAGAGCGTCACCGGCGAGGCCAACGACTTCCTGTCCATGCAGGAGGTGCTGGGCCGTCGCTACGCGCCCGAGCGCATGGCCGACGAGCGGTTCGGCAGCCGCCCGGACCTCCTGGTGGTCGACGGCGGCAAGCCCCAGCTCACCGCGGCGCTCACCCAGCTTAAGGGCCTGGGGCTCGACATCCCGGTCTGCGGCCTCGCCAAGGCGGACGAGGAGATCTTCGTGCCGTGGGACGACACGCCGGTGGTCCTGCCTTCGGGCTCGGCTTCGCTGTACCTCGTCAAGCAGGTGCGCGACGAGGCGCACCGCTTCGCCATCACCTTCCACCGCGAGCTGCGCGACAAGGCCATGACGGTGAGCGTGCTCGACGAGGTGCCCGGCGTGGGCGAGAAGCGCAAGAAG
Source organism: uncultured Coriobacteriaceae bacterium (assembly GCA_944321435.1). GTDB lineage: Bacteria > Actinomycetota > Coriobacteriia > Coriobacteriales > Coriobacteriaceae > CALUOB01. The sequence goes on from CALULH010000001.1 coordinate 50,436, forward strand.
GCCGTCATGCGCCATTTTGGATCGATGAAACGTTTACGCAGCGCCAGCGTGGATGAAATCTCGGCCGTGAAGGGCGTTTCTGAATCAGTAGCGCGGTCAATATACGAAACGCTGCGTGCGTGGGAAGCCGAGCGGACGCGCGAGAAAAGCGCGCAATCGGAAAAAGCCTAGTCTAATCTCCCACGAAAACGGCTACTGGTTTTAGACTGGTATTCACACTGGTATCATACTGGTATTAACAAGTCAAATAAAACCTTTCGAGAAAGTTTTATGCACCGTCTAAAGCAAAATGCCCGCCTTCTGCCGAGCGCTGGGACGTGTTAACAGCTTGGTAACGTAAGGTAATCGTAAACAAGGGCTGCGGGCGTCTACCCGAATCTCACGGAGCCGAACGTCTCGTCCCGCAGTGTTTCTCCCTTGTTAGAGCTTTGTTAGAGCTCAAAGCGGCGGAGGACCGCTCCCGTTCATCGCACGTCTCTCGTACTACCGTGTGTAATAGGCTTCTGCGGGATTAATTTGCAGGGACTCGCAGACAAGCTTAATACTCCTGCAAGGGATAGGAGCAAGACCATGCGTGACATCAAGACCAAGGGCCTGACCCGTCGCACCTTCCTCGGTGTTGCCGGTGGCGCGGCCGCGGTCGCCGGGCTCGGCCTGGCCGGCTGCGGTGGCGACACCTCCACCTCCGGCGGCAGCGCGGCCGCGGGCTCCACGGGCGGCGGCACCATCACCGCCGGCTCTGCCTACGCCACCCAGAACTACGACCCCTCCAGCACGTCCTCGGCGCTGTCCCTGGGCACCAACTGGCACGTGGTCGAGGGCCTCTACGGCATCGACTACCATGACTACACCACCTTCCCCGAGCTGGCCACCGGCGACCCCACGCAGGTCGACGACACCACCTACGAGATCACCCTGCGCGAGGGCGCGGCTTTCTCCGACGGCGCCGCGGTGACCCCCGAGGACGTCATCGAGTCCTTTGCCCGCTGCACGGCCGAGGGTAACATCTACATCCCCATGCTGACCCCCATCGCCAGCATCGAGAAGAAGGATGACACCACCCTCACCGTCAAGACCACCATCCCCAACTTCTCGCTGCTGAAGGAGCGCCTGGCCATCATCCGCGTGGTCCCCGCCTCCTCCACCACCGAGGACATGACCGCCAAGCCCGTCGGCTCCGGCCCGTGGATGTACGAGACCATCTCCGACTCCGAGGTCGAGATGGTTCCGAACCCCAACTACAACGGCGACCACGCCGCCAAGGACGAGAAGATCCACTACGACATCCTGACCGACGCCACCGCCCGCATCACCGCGCAGCAGGAGGGCACCACCCTCGTCATGGAGATGGCCACCGCTGACGCCATCGACCAGCTCGAGGCCGCCGGCTGCAAGGTCGACACCGTTCAGGGCTTCGGCACCCGCTTCATGATGTTCAACACCCAGAAGGCCCCGTGGGACAACGCCAAGGCGCGCCAGGCCGTCATGTACGCCCTGAACTACGATCAGATGATCACCAACGCCTTCGCCGGCCTCGCCGCCAAGCCCACCTGCTACCTGCCGGAGAACTTCCCGAACTACCATGAGGCCTCCGTGGTCTACGACTACGATCCCGACATGGCCCAGAGCCTGCTCGACGAGGCCGGCGTCACCCCGGGCGACATCGAGCTGTGCGTGACCGACAACGAGCAGGTCGTCGCCATGGCCACCCAGGTCAAGGAGGACCTCGACGCGCTGGGCTTCAACGTCACCATCAACGAGCAGACCTCTGCCAACACCTACACCTACATCGACGGCGGCGGCGCCTACGACCTGCTGCTGGCCCCGGGCGACCCGTCCTGCTTCGGCGCCGACCCCGACCTGCTGATGAACTGGTGGTACGGCGACAACACCTGGATGACCTCCCGTGCCCGTTGGCGCGACTCCGCCGAGTGGGCCCAGCTCAACGAGCTCATGAATACCGCGCTGGCGCAGGAGGGCGGCGAGCAGCAGGAGACCTGGAACCAGTGCTTCGACCTCATCGCCGAGCAGTGCGTGCTCTACCCGGTGCTGCAGGTGCAGACCGCTACGGGTTACTGGGACGACCCGTCCACCGCGCCCAACGGCACGGCCATCACGGGCTTCGAGGGCATCGGCACCACGGGCATGTCGTTCATCGACTGCGCCACGGCTACCGCCTAAGCGTCTCAGCCACGCAACCTGACGCTGCGTCGGCCGCTTGACGGCCGACGCGCAACCGCAGAACACGGGGACCCAAAGCGACCGGAACGTTTCGGGTCCCCGTTCTAGTATTCAAGCAAGAGAGGGGAGAGGCAGTGAACAACCTCCTGCGCCTTATCGGCAGACGCATCATCGCGCTGCCCATCATGGCTTTGGGCGTCACCCTGCTCGTGTTCTTCCTCATGTCCTTCACCGACCCGTCCATCCCGGCGCGCAACGCGCTCGGCGAGGGCGCGTCGCAGGAGGCCATCGAGCAGTACATGGACCAGCATGGCCTGAACGATCCGTGGCCCGTCCGCTACGTCAACTACATCGGCGACATGCTCCACGGCGACCTGGGCACGTACGGCGCCTCGCAGACGCCGGTCGCCGAGCGCATCGCCTCGGCGCTGCCCGTGACCATGCAGCTCACCTTCATCGGCCTCATCTTGGGAGCCATCGTCTCGTTTGTGCTCGGCGTGATCGCGGCGCTTTACCGCGACCGCTGGCCAGACCAGCTGATACGTGTGATATCCATCGCGGGAATCGCCACGCCGTCCTTCTGGCTCGCGGTCCTGCTCATCCTGGTCTTCTCGTCCTACCTGCACATGCTGCCCGCTTCGGGCGCGCTGCCCAATTTCTTCGCCAACCCGGGCGGCTACCTGGCGCGCATGGCCATGCCCGCCATCGCGCTCGCCTTTCCGCTCACCGGCCAGATGACGCGTATCGTGCGCACCGCCATGGTCGAGGAGCTCGATAAGGACTACGTGCGCACCGCGCGCGGCGCCGGCATCCCCGAGAACATCGTCATCGCCCGCAACGTGCTGCGCAACGCCCTCATCACCCCTGTCACCACGCTCGGCCTGAAGATCGGCTACCTCATGGGCGGCGCCGTCGTCATCGAGGTCATCTTCAACCTGCCCGGCATGGGCACGGCCATCCTTCAGGGCATCCAGGGCGGCGAGACCACGCTCGTCCAGGGCGTCGTCATCGTCGTTGCACTGGCCTTCGTCATCATCAACATCGTGGTTGACATGCTCTACCTGCTCATCAACCCGCGCATTAGGACGGTGTAGGCCATGTATTGGAGAAAATCCCTCACTGAGAACATGGACCGCGCAAACGGCAAGAAGCCGCTTGCGGGCCTCAGGAACATGAGCTTGTCGGGCAAGATCTCGCTCGTCATCCTCGTCCTCGTGGCGCTGTCGGCCATCCTCGCGCCGGTCATCGCGCCGCACAACCCCACCGAGATCTTCACCGCGCGCCAGGCGCCGGGTGCCGGCTTCATCTTCGGCACCGACGACAAGGGCCGCGACATCCTGTCGCGTATGCTCTACGGCGGTCAGTACTCGCTCGTCATCGGCTTCGGCGCAACGCTGTTCGCTCTCGTCCTCGGCTCCATCATCGGCGCCGTGGCCGCCGTGTCGCGCAAGTGGATCTCCGAGGTCATCATGCGCGTCCTCGACGTCATCATGTCCATCCCCGGCATCGCGCTGGCGGCCGTGCTCGTGCTGATCCTGGGCAACTCCGTGCCCGCCATCATCTTCTCGATCGGCTTCATGTACACGCCGCAGATCGCCCGCATCGTGCGCGCCAACATCGTCAGCGAGTACGGCGAGGACTACGTGCGCGCGGCCATCGTCTCGGGCGCCCGCGCTCCGTGGATCCTGGTGAAGCACGTGCTGCGCAACTGCATCGCGCCCATCATGGTCTTCACCGTCACCCTGGTGGCCGACGCCATCATCTTCGAGGCCTCGCTGACCTTCATCGGCGCCGGCATCGTCGAGCCTACGCCCACGTGGGGCAACATCCTCGCCGACGCCCGCGGCGGCGTGCTCGCCGGCCGTTGGTGGCAGGCGCTGTTCCCGGGCCTGGCCATCATGATCACCTGCCTGGCGCTCAACATCCTCTCCGAGGGCCTGACCGACGCCATGGCCGCCGCTCCCTCCGCGCCCGTCTCGGCTGACAACGCCGAGAGCCGCCGCAAGGACGACATCCTGGCTTCCGACCCGGTCCGCGCTTACAAGGAGCAGGCCGCTTCCCTGGAGCGCCGCCTTTCCGCGCTGCGCGCCGTCGAGCTCAAGCGCACCGACCGCCACGTGCCCGACCACTCGGTCGAGCCCCTGCTCTCGGTCCGCAACCTCTCGATCAGCTTCGAGCGCCACGGCGACGTCCATGTGGTGGACAACGTCTCCTTCGACGTCCGCCCCGGCCAGTGCATGGCCCTCGTGGGCGAGTCCGGCTGCGGCAAGTCCATCACCACCAAGGTCATCATGAGCCTCACGGACCCCAAGGAGACCATCACCGGCGAGGTCCTCTACAAGGGCCAGGACCTGCTGAAGATCTCCAAGGAGGAGCACCGCAAGCTTCTGGGCCACGAGCTCGCCATGGTCTACCAGGACGCGCTCTCCTCGCTCAACCCCTCCATGCTCATCTCCGCGCAGATGAAGCAGCTCACCAGTCGCGGCGGCACCCGCTCGGCCGAGGAACTGCTCACGCTCGTGGGTCTCGACGCCAAGCGCACCCTCGAGAGCTACCCGCACGAGCTGTCCGGCGGCCAGCGCCAGCGCGTGCTTATCGCCATGGCGCTCACCCGCGACCCGTCGCTCGTGATCTGCGACGAGCCCACCACCGCCCTCGACGTGACCGTCCAGAAGCAGGTCATCAAGCTCCTGAACGACCTGCAGGCCAAGCTCGGCTTCGCCATGATCTTCGTGTCCCACGACCTGGCGCTCGTGGCCGAGGTGGCCTCCGACATCACCGTCATGTACGCCGGCCAGGTGGTCGAGCAGGCTCCCACCAAGGAGCTCCTCACCAACCCGATCCACGAGTACACGCGCGGCCTGCTGGGCTCCGTGCTCTCCATCGAGGAGGGCGCCAAGGACGGCTCCCGCCTGCACCAGGTTCCCGGCTCGGTGCCGAGCCCCGCGGACTTCCCCAAGGGCGACCGCTTCGCGCCGCGCTCCAGCCATCCCACGATCGGCCTGGACGTGCACCCGGTCATGAAGAGGCTCCCGGGCGACACCTTCCACGTGTTCTCCGAACTTCCGGACGACTATCTCAAGGAGAACGGCCTCACGCCGTACCTCGACACCCTCAAGACCAAGACCGCTGCGGAGGTGAAGTAAATGAGCGAGCAGAACAAAGCCGTCGAGCCCATCATCTTCCTCGACGACGTGCGCGTGACCTTCCGCACGCGCACCGGATCCATCCTGCACCCCAACATGGTGCACGCCGTGCAGGGCGTGACGCTCAAGCTCATGCCCGGCGAGACCATCGGCATCGTGGGCGAGTCCGGCTGCGGCAAGTCCACCACGGCCAACGTCATGATCGGCCTGCAGCAGCCCACGTCGGGCAAGGTCTACTTCAAGGGCGTTGACGTGACCAAACGCACCGCCGACGAGCGCAAGCAGATCGGCCGCGTGGTCTCGGTCGTGTTCCAGGATCCGGCGACGGCCCTGAACCCGCGCATGATCGTGCACGACCAGCTCATGGACCCGCTGCTGGTGCACAAGATCGGCACCCCCGAGCAGCGCGAGGCCAACATCCGCGAGCTCATCAGCCTCGTCGGCCTGCCGAGCTCCGCGCTGGGGGCGTTGCCCGGCCAGCTCTCCGGCGGCCAGCGCCAGCGCGTGGCCATCGCCCGCGCCCTCGCGCTCGGCCCGGACGCGATCATCGCGGACGAGCCCACCTCGGCCCTCGACGTGTCGGTGCGCGCGCAGATCCTCAACCTGCTCACCGACCTCAAGCGCGACCTCGGCCTGGCCATGGTCTTCATCAGCCACGACATCCAGACGGTCCGCTACATTTCCGACCGCATCGTGGTCATGAACGGCGGTAAGATCGTGGAGCAGGGTCCGGCGCAGCAGGTGTTCAACGATCCCCAGGATTCGTACACCCAGATGCTGCTCGGCGCGGCGCCCTCGCTTCTCCACCCCAAGCTCGGCCAGAAGATGGCCTAGCGCCTTTGGTTCAACGGGCGCCTGCGCACGCGGGCGCCTAGGGGGCGGGGCAGCGCCGAGGCATCAGGCGCCCACCCCGCCTTTTTCGTGCGCCCCCGCATGCGCGGGCGGCGCGTAAACCCGCGGGCGGCCGTTCCGCCCGCACAGCAAAAGGAGCATTCCGTGGCTGATAAGAAATTCACCGGCGTCATCCCGCCCGTCGTGGTCCCGCTCACGCAGGCCCGCGAGCTCGACGTCCCCTCGTTCGAGCGCAACGTCAACCGCATGATCGACGCGGGCGTGGACGGCCTGTTCATCCTGGGCTCGTCCAGCGAGGTGGTCTTCTCCACCGACCAGCGCCGTTCGGACATCATCCAGAACCTCGTCCGTATCGTCGACGGCCGCGTGCCCGTGCTGGCCGGCATCATCGACACCGAGACCGAGCGCATGATCGAGCATGGCAAGCGCGCCGAGCAGATGGGCGTCGACGCCCTCGTGGCTACCTGCCCGTTCTATGCCTTGCAGGGCATCGACGAGATCGAGTGGAGCTTCCGTTGCCTGCATGACGCGCTCGACCTGCCCATCTTCGCCTACGACATCCCGGTGTGCGTGCACAACAAGCTCGACACCGACATGCTCGTGCGCCTGGGCAAGGACGGCGTCCTGGCCGGCGTCAAGGACTCCTCCGGCGACGATATCTCGTTCCGTTACCTCGTCATGGGCAACGAGGACGCCGGCCATCCCATGTCTATCCTGACCGGCCACGAGGTCGTGGTCGACGGGGCCTACCTCTCCGGCGCCGACGGCTCGGTGCCCGGTCTGGCCAACGTCGAGCCCTACGGCTACGTGCGCCAGTGGAAGGCCGCGCAGGCCGGCGACTGGGCCCGCGTCAAGGAGGAGCAGGACCGCCTGGCGCGCATCATGCGCATCACCGCGGTCACCAAGGGCGTTCAGGGCTTCGGCGCCGGCGTGGGCGCCTTCAAGACCGCCCTGCAGCTGCTCGGCGTTTTCGAGACCAACCAGATGCCGCGCCCGGTTCACTCGCTCAAGGGCGACAACGTCGAGGCCATCCGCCAGGTCCTGGTGGAGAACGGCCTGCTCTAGCGGTTTCGCGCGCCCAGGCGCCCAGCGACTCGGGCGCCCGCGGCGCGCTTACCCGATCCCTGCGGCCAACGCCCCGGAATCTTGCTCCCCGGGGCGTCGGCGCAACCAGAAGGAGGGCTCATGGATCCCGTAACCATCGTAGCCGTCGACATCGGCGGTACCAAAATCGCCTGCGGCCTGGTGACCCTGGGCGGCGACGCTCCTCAGGTGAGCGCGGTCGAGAAGGTCCCGACGTGCGCCATGGAGGGCGGCGCGCACGTGCTCGCGCGCGTCATCGACCAGGTCAAGGCTGCCGTCGCGCGAGCCGAGGGCCCGGTTGCCGGCGTGGGCATTTCGTCAGCCGGCGTGGTCAACCCGCGCACCGGCGACATCACCTTCGCCAACGAGCTCATGCCCGGATGGGGCGGCACGGCGCTCGGCGCCGAGGTCACCGCGGCAACCGGCCTGGCCTGCCGCGTTCTCAACGACGTGCACGCGCACGCCCTGGGAGAGGCGCGCTGGGGCGGCGGGCGCGATGCGCAGAGCTGCCTCGTGGCCGCCGTGGGCACCGGCATCGGCGGCGCCTTCGTGGAGCGCGGCCAGATCATGCTCGGCGCGCACGACGAGGCGGGGCATATCGGCCACGTCTGCTGCCCGGCCGCTGCGGGCGTGCCCTGCAGCTGCGGCGCCACCGGCCACCTGGAGCCCATCGCCGCCGGACCCGGCATCATCCGCGAGTACGTGCGCCTGGGCGGCGACGAGTCCCTGCCGGACGGTACGCCCGTGGACGGCGCCGAGATCGACCGCCGCGCCGCGGCGGGCGATGCGTGCGCCAAGGCAGCCGAGGCGCGCGCGGGCCGCGCGCTCGGCGAGGTTCTCGGCAGCATGTGCAACATGCTCGACCCCAGCTGCGTGATCCTCTCCGGTTCCGTGGCGCAGTGCGGGCCCGATTGGCGCGACGCCATGGAGGAGGCCTTTAAGGAGCAGGCCATGCCCCCCGTTGCCACGACCCCCATCGTGGGCGGCGAGCTCGGCGGAGACGCCCCGCTCATCGGCGCGGCCGAGAACTTCGTGAAGTCGGGTTACGCCGATTTTTAAGGAAAGGGGCACCTATGTCTCATCATCCGCTTGTTGAAGCGCTCAAGGGCAAGCTCATCGTGAGCGTCCAGGCCTATCCGGGTGAGCCTTTGCGCCATCCCGAGACCATGGCGCAGATGGCCCGCGCCTGCGAGCTGGGCGGCGCCGCGGCCATCCGCTGCCAGGGACTCTCCGATATCGCCGCCATCAAGGGCCGCGTGGAGATTCCCGTCATCGGCTTGTGGAAGGAGGGGCACGAGGGCGTCTACATCACCCCGACGCTGCGCCACGCCATGGCCTGCGTGCACGCCGGCGCCGACGTGGTGGCCCTCGACGCCACCGACCGCCCGCGCCCTGACGGCCGCACCTTCGAGGAGACGGTCGAGGCGATCCGCGCTCAGAGCGATGTCCTCATCATGGCCGACTGCATGACCATCGAGGACATCCGTCGCGGCGTGGCCGCCGGGTGCGACCTCGTCTCCACCACGCTCTCGCACAACAAGGCCGCCATCGACACCACGATGGACGACGGCCCGGACATCCCGATCCTCACGCAGGCCGTGAGCGAGTTCCCGGATGCCGCCATCATCTGCGAGGGCCACGTCCACACCCCGGCCGACGCGCGCGCCGCCATGGACGCCGGCGCCTGGGCCGTGGTGTCCGGCACCGCCATCACGCACCCCACGTCGATCACCAGCTGGTTCGTCGACGCCGTCAAGTAAGCTTGGCGCAGGTGCGCGCGCCACGCCGAGCCGGCGTGCGGAAAACCGGCCCTCATCCCTTGCAGGAGGCCCCGTTTTTGCGGGGCCTCCTTCGCATAGGGGGTTCGCGCTCGGATGAATGCCGCCTTTCGGGTACCATGGGTGCCGTCGACGCGGGCGGGGCGGATGCCCTGCGGCGCGCCGAACCGCCCGCTCTCCCGCCGGATCGCGCCCGGCGGGAGCCATGGACCGACAGGAAGGGGAGCAACCCATGGCACAGCAGACTCAGAGCACGCACGCCCCGCTCGATGCGGCTGCCGCGGCCACCGCGGCCTTTGCCGCCGTGCAGGGTAAGCCGTTTCCCGCGGACATCTTCACCGCGCCCCATCTCAATTGGGCCGTCATCGGCTGCGGGGTCATCGCCAACCAGATGGCCGCCTCGCTCGCGCTCGCCGGCCGCACCCTCGCCGGCGTGGCCAACCGCACGCATGACAAAGCCGTCGCCTTCGCCGAGAAGTACGGCGTGAGGCGCGTTTACGACAGCTGCGAGGAGCTGTACGCGGACCCCTCCATCGACGCCGTTTACATCACCACGCCGCACAACACCCACATCCGCTACCTGCGCGGCGCCTTGGCCGCCGGTAAGCACGTGCTCTGCGAGAAGTCCATCACGCTCAACTCCGCCGAGCTTGACGAGGCCCGCGCCATCGCCGACGCCCACGGCGTCGTCCTCATGGACGCGACGACCGTCCTGCACATGCCGCTCTACCGGGAGCTCCGGCGCCGCGCGGCTGCCGGCGAGTTCGGGCGCATGAACCTGGCGCAGCTCAACTTCGGCTCGTACAAGGAGTACGGCAACCTCACCAACCGCTTCTACAACCCCAACCTGGCCGGCGGCGCCATGCTCGACATCGGCGTCTACGCGCTCAGCGTCATGCGCCTCTTCATGACGTCCCAACCGCGCGAGGTGGTCTCGCTCGGCAACCTCTGCGAGACGGGCGTGGACGTGGCGGGCGGCATCGTGTGCCGCAACGACGAGGGCCAGCTCGGCGTCATCTCCCTCACGCTCCATTCCAAGCAGCCCAAGCGAGCCGTCATCTCCTTCGACGAGTGCTACGTGGAGATCTCGGAGTACCCGCGCGCCGACACGGCGACCATCGTCTGGACCGCCGACGGCCGCCGCGAGACCGTGACGGCCGGCGAGGAGGCCTACGCGCTCTGCTACGAGATGGCCGACCTCGAGGCCGCTGTGGCCGGCGACGAGTCCCGCCGCGCGCTTCTCGGCTACGCCTCCGACGTTATGGAGCTCATGACGGGGCTGCGCGCCGACTGGGGCGTGGTCTACCCCGAGGAGCGCTAGCCGCCGCCCTGGGCGGGGGAGCTTCTCGCCCAAGCGCCCCCGCTCTTTCGGGTACCATGGAAGCAACGACGCGGAGGAGGTTCTCATGGCTGACGGACAGGCGATGCAGCAGGCGGAGGGACGCGACCGGGTGCCCGACATCGTGATCATCACGGGCCTTTCGGGCAGCGGGCGCACGCAGGCCATGCACGTGTTCGAGGACATGGGCTATTTCTGCATCGACAACCTGCCGCCGCGCCTCATCCTGCAGCTGGCGCAGCTCGTGGGCATCAACTCCGGCGTGGGGCGGCATCTGGCCGTCACCTGCGACCTGCGCAGCCAAGGCCTTTTCGACGAGCTGTTCGACGCCATCGCGACGCTGACCGAGCACGAGATGACGGTGAAGGTGCTCTTTTTGGAAGCCTCCGACGAGGTTCTCATCCGCCGCTACAGCGAGAACCGCCGGCGCCATCCGCTGGCGCAGCCCGGCGAGTCGACCGAGAGCGCCATCCGCCGCGAGCGCCGGCAGCTCAAAGCCGTGCGTGACCGTGCCGACATGGTCGTCGACACCACGCGCCTGCGCACGCAGGCCCTGCGCACGCGCCTCACGCGTGCGTTCTCCGAGCTCACCGACCAGCAGCTCATGGATGTGCACGTGTTCTCGTTCGGCTTCAAGCACGGCATGCCCGTCGAGGCGGACATCATGATGGACGTGCGCTTTTTGCCGAACCCCTTCTACGACCCTGAGATGCGCGCGCTGACCGGGGAGGACCGCAAGGTCGCCGACTTCGTGCTCGACCACCCCAAGACCCAGGAGTTCCTCAAGGCCTGGAAGCAGCTCTTGGACGCCGTCATGCCCGGCTACGTTGCCGAGGGAAAGCCGCTGCTCAGCATAGCGGTGGGGTGCACGGGCGGACAGCACCGCAGCGTCGCCATCGCCAACGCCACGGCCGAGTACCTGGCCGCGCAAGGCTACCACGTGAGCGTCTCGCACCGCGACATGCCGCGTTCCGCCGCCGCAGCGGCTGCGGCGCCCGCTGCGCGCTGAGGGGCGCGGGCTCATGTCCTTCACCGCTGAGGTCCGCGACGAGCTCGCCCGCGTCGAGCCGTCGTGCAACTACTGCAACCTGGCCACGCTCGCGGCGCTCGCGCGCGTGTGCGGCACCATCACCTACGGGGGGCCGGGGCATTACCGGCTGCAGGTGGCCACCGAGACCGGCGCGGTGGCGCGCACCATGCTGGGGCTCACCCACAAGGTGCTCAAGCTCCAAACCGAGTTCACCGTGCGCCGCTCCGTGCTGCACAAGGCGCGCAACTACCTCATCGTCCTGCCCGACCAGCCTCAGCTTGACAAGGCGCTCGTGCTCCTGGGCGTGCTCGACCGCTCCTTCGCACTCGTGCCGGGCCTGCCGCGGCACCTCCTGCGCCGGGCCTGCTGCCGGCGCTCCTACGTGCGTGGCGCGCTTATCGCCGGCGGCTTCATAGCCGACCCCAAGGGGGACTTCCACCTGGAGATCGCCGTTTCGGGCGAGCAATACGCCCACGAGCTCGCCGAGTTGGTGTCCGAGCTCGGGGTGCGCGCCCGCGTGAACCGCCGCCGCGGGGCCTACGCCGTCTACGTCAAGAGCGCCGACGACATAAAGCGCCTGCTCGAGGTGCTGGGCGCGCGCCGCTCCATCGACGAGATCGATGCCGCGCGGGCCGTGAAGTCGGTGAAGAACGACGTCAACCGCCGCATCAACGCCGAGATGGCCAACCAGGTGCGCACGTCGGCGGCGGCCCAGGGGCAGCTCGACCTCATCGACAAGATCGAGCGCCAGGGTCTCTACGACGGCCTTTCGCCCGCGCTCAAGAGCTTCTGCGCGCTGCGCCGCGCCTACCCCGAGCTCAGCCTGCGCGAGCTGGGCGACCAAGCCACGCCAAAGCTCTCCAAATCGGCCCTCTACCACCGCGTCCAGCGCCTTGAGAAAATCGTTGCGGAAGCGGGGCAAGAGGCGGGGGAGAGCTGAGCCCCGGGAAGGGCGAGGGGTTCTAACGAGCGCGTCGGTGCGCGAGAGAAGCGACATACCCGGCCCTTATGCCGACGGGACCGGGCGTCCAAGAGCAGCGGGAAGGCAGTCCGAACTTCTCGCAGGATTAAGCGCTTTACCAAACGCTTGCACCGCACGCCGAAGATATTCTCACTTTTGAAGACATGATGCTGAAAAAAGGGGTACACTCGTTCACGTGTGGTTAACTGAGGCCTCGAAGCGGGTTGAGGATGATCCGCAGCGTCGTGGTCTCGCGAAAGGAGACACAATGGCAGTAAAGGTTGCTATTAACGGCTTCGGCCGCATCGGCCGTCTGGCGTTCCGTCAGATGTTCGGTCATGAGGGCTCCGAGATCGTTGCCATCAACGACCTCACCTCGCCGGACATGCTCGCGTACCTTCTGAAGTATGACTCCACGCAGGGCAACTACGCTCGCGATCACGAGATCACCTCTGACGAGGACTCCATCACCGTTGACGGCAAGAAGATCACCATCTACAAGGAGGCCGACGCCAAGAACCTCCCGTGGGGCGAGCTCGGCGTTGACGTCGTCCTCGAGTGCACCGGCTTCTACACCTCCAAGGCCAAGGCCCAGGCCCACATCGACGCTGGCGCCAAGAAGGTCGTCATCTCCGCTCCGGCCGGCAACGACCTGCCCACTATCGTCTACAACGTCAACCATGAGACGCTGACCGCCGATGACAACATCATCTCCGCGGCTTCCTGCACCACCAACTGCCTCGCGCCGATGGCCAAGGGTCTGAACGACTTCGCCCCCATCGTGTCCGGCATCATGACCACCATCCACGCCTGGACCGGCGACCAGATGCCGCTCGACGGCCCGCAGCGCAAGGGCAACAAGCGTCGCAGCCGCGCCTGCGCCGTCAACATCGTCCCCAACTCCACCGGTGCCGCCAAGGCCATCGGCCTGGTGCTCCCCGAGCTCAACGGCAAGCTTATCGGTGCCGCCCAGCGCGTTCCCACCCCCACCGGCTCGCTGACCAACCTCTACGCCGTCGTTGACAAGAAGGTCACCGTCGACGAGGTCAACGCCGCTATGAAGGCTTACGCCGAGTCCATCCCGGATACCTTCGCCTACAACGAGGACGACATCGTCTCCACCGACATCATCGGCGAGACCCACGGCTCGATCTTCGACGCCACCCAGACCATGTGCAACGATCTCGGCAACGGTCAGACTCTCGTTCAGGTCGTCTCCTGGTACGACAACGAGAACTCCTACACCTCCCAGATGGTCCGCACCATCAAGTACTTCGAGAAGTTCGTGGCGTAAGTGCCCGTGGTTCTCGCAGAGCTGAGATAAGCGTCTGATTGAGGGCGCGGCCCCATGGCGTGCACGCACGCAGGGCCGCGCCCTTGTCATGAGGGAGGGCGGGGCCGCCCCGCGCTTCCAAACGTAAGGTCCCTCTCATGTGAAAGGAAGGTCCCATGGCTTTCACCAAGAAGACCGTCCGCGACATCGATGTCGACGGCAAGCGCGTTCTCATGCGCGTCGACTTCAACGTGCCGCTGAAGGACGGCGTCGTGACCGACGACACCCGCGTCAAGGCCGCGATCCCCACCATCAAGTACCTCAAGGAGCACAACGCCAAGGTCATCCTCATGAGCCACCTCGGCCGCCCGAAGGGCGACGGCCCGGAGCCGGCGCTGTCCCTCAAGCCCGCCGCCGACAAGCTCGCCGAGCTGACCGGCTACGAGGTCAAGTTCGTTGACGACACCTACGGCGAGAAGGCCGCCGAGGCCGTGGCTGCCCTCGAGCCCGGCGACATCCTGGTGCTCGAGAACGTCCGCTTCGACAAGCGCGAGAAGAAGAACGACCCCGAGATCGCCAAGACCCTGGCCTCCTACGGCGACGTCTTCGTGCTCGACGCCTTCGGCACCGCGCACCGCGCCCAGGGCTCCGTGGTCGGCCCCGCCGCCTACCTGCCCGCCGTGGCCGGCTTCCTGCTCGAGAAGGAGGTCGACACGCTGACCGGCATCTTCGCCGAGCCCGAGCGCCCCTTCGTGGCCATCGTGGGCGGCTCCAAGGTGTCCTCCAAGATCGGCGTGCTTGACCACCTGATCGACTCCGCCGACACCCTCATCATCGGCGGCGGCATGGCCTACACGTTCTTCCTGGCCAAGGGTTACTCCGTGGGCACCTCCCTCAAGGAGGAGGACTGGGTCGAGCGCGCCGGCGAGATGCTCAAGAAGGCCGAGGAGAAGGGCGTCAAGATCCTGCTCCCGATCGACAACATCGTGGCCGATCACTTCGGCGAGGACGCCATCGGCGAGGTCGTCGATTCCGACAAGATCCCGGACGACCGCATGGGCATGGACATCGGCCCCAAGACCGAGGAGCTCTACGCCGAGGCCATCAAGGGCGCCAAGACCGTCTTCTGGAACGGCCCCATGGGCGTCTTCGAGATGGATCAGTTCGCCCACGGCACCGAGGCTGTCGCCCGCGCGGTGGCCGAGTCCGAGTGCACGTCCATCATCGGCGGCGGCGATTCCGTCGCGGCTATCAACAAGTTCGGCCTGGCCGACAAGATGAGCTGGATCTCCACCGGCGGTGGCGCTTCCATGGAGCTCGTCGAGGGCAAGGCCCTTCCCGGAGTGGAGGCGCTTCTCGATGCCTAATCGCACCCGCATGATCGCCGGCAACTGGAAGATGAACAACGACGTCCCGGCCGCCAAGAAGCTGGCCGAGGAGCTGGTTGCCGCTGTCCCGACCTCTGACGCCGTCGAGGTCGTTGTCTGCCCGCCCACCATCGACCTGGCCTGCACCAGCCACAAGCTGGCCGGCAGCGCCATCAAGCTCGGCGGCCAGAACGTCTACTGGGAGGAGAAGGGCGCCTACACCGGCGAGACCTCCACGGGCATGCTCAAGAGCGTGAACGCCGAGTACTGCATCATCGGCCACTCCGAGCGCCGCGACTACTTCCATGAGACCGACGAGGACGTCAACAAGAAGGCCAGGGCCCTCATGGCCGCTGGCATCACGCCCATCAGCTGCTGCGGCGAGTCCCTCGAGGTCCGCGAGGCCGGCAAGCACGTCGAGTTCGTGGTCGACCAGATCAAGAAGGACACCGAGGGCCTCGAGATCACCGATCCATCCAAGTACGTGATCGCCTACGAGCCCATCTGGGCCATCGGCACCGGCAAGACCGCCACGGCTGACGACGCCCAGGAGGTCTGCGGCGCCATCCGCAAGACCCTCGTTGAGATCTTCGGCCAGGAGACGGCCGACGGCATCCGCGTGCTCTACGGCGGCTCCGCCAAGCCCGAGAACATCGCCGGCTTCCTCGAGAAGGAGGACGTCGACGGCGCGCTCGTGGGCGGCGCCTCGCTCGTGGCCGAGAGCTTCGCGGCCATGGTCGAGAAGGCGGCTGAGTAAATGGCTGAGAACAAGCGTCATCTCCCGGCGCTCCTGGTCATCATGGACGGCTTCGGCCTGGCTCCGGCCGGCGACAACAATGCCGTCTTCAAGGCTGACAAGCCCTATCTGGACAAGCTCTGGAACGAGTACCCGCACACCACGCTCGGTGCCTCCGGTGAGGACGTGGGCCTGCCCGACGGTCAGATGGGCAACTCCGAGGTGGGTCACCTCAACATCGGCGCCGGCCGCATCGTGTTCCAGGAGCTCAGCCGCATCAACAACTCCATCATCGACGGCTCCATCGAGGAGAACCCCACCTTGGTCTCCGCTATGGACGACGTCGCCAAGAGCGGCAAGACCCTGCACCTGCTGGGCCTCGTCTCACCGGGCGGCGTGCACTCCATGCAGCGCCATGGTGAGAACCTCGCCGCCATCGCCGCCATTCACGGCGTGAAGCACATCCGCTTCCACTGCTTCATGGACGGTCGCGACGTTGACCCGCACTCCGGCGCGGGCTACGTGGAGACGCTGAAGCAGAACCTCGAGGCGCTCTCCACCTACGCCGAGGTCGATGCCCGCATCGCCACCGTCTCGGGCCGTTACTGGGCCATGGACCGCGACAACCGCTGGGAGCGCGTCGAGCGCGCCTACGACGTGGTCACCCTGCCCGCCGAGACCGAGACCGATCCGGTCGAGGGCGTCAAGGCCTACTACGAGAAGGACCCGCGCGGCGACGAGTTCATCGAGCCCTTCGCCTGCCATAACGAGGGCGTGGCCGACGGCGACGCCATGGTGTTCTTCAACTTCCGTCCGGATCGCGCCCGCGAGATGACCCGCGCGTTCACCGAGGTCGATTTCGACGGCTTCGAGCGCAAGGTCGCGCCCAAGCTCAGCCACTTCGTTACCATGACGGAGTACGACGAGACGTTCAAGAACGTCGAGGTTGCCTTCCCCAAGACCTTCCCCGAGAACGTCCTGGCCGATGTTATCGCCCAGAACGGCCTGAAGCAGCTGCACACCGCCGAGACCGAGAAGTATGCCCACGTGACGTTCTTCCTGAACGGCGGCGTAGAGGAGCCCAAGGAGGGCGAGGAGCGCGTGCTCGTTCCCTCGCCGAAGGTCGCCACCTACGACCTGCAGCCCGAGATGTCCGAGCCCGAGGTCACCGAGAAGCTCGTCGAGGCCATCAACGAGGACCGCGCCGACTTCTACATCGTGAACTACGCGAACTGCGACATGGTGGGCCACACCGGCGTCTTCGACGCCGCGGTCAAGGCCGTCCAGGCGGTTGACGACGGCCTGTCCAAGGTCATCCCGGCCATCCTCGCCAAGGGCGGTTTCGCGCTCATCACGGCCGACCACGGCAACGCCGACCATATGTACGACGTGGACGATGCGGGCGAGAAGCACCCCTTCACCGCCCACACCACCAACCGCGTCCCGTTCATCGTGGTTGACGACAAGGCCAAGCTCACCGGTATCGAGGACGGGCGCCTGTCGGATATCGCTCCGACCATGCTCAGCCTCGCCGGCATCGAGCCCAGCAAGGAGATGACCGGTCGCATCCTCGCCGTCGAGGAGTAATCGCTCTGCTCTCGCTTGAGCTTAAGGAGCCCCCGGATCCCCGGGGGCTCTTTTTTATGGAACCGGCTCATTGTGCCATTGGGGACGGGTACATTTGACAGTTCCGTATGCCATTGGGTGCCATTGGGGACGGGTACATTTGACAGCTCCGCGGCTGCCCTGAGGGTCGTTCCATCGCATTTGCGCCGTCTCGCCCTAACACGGATCTATCCTCGTTCTATCACAGATCTAACACTCAAAAAGGGCGTATGAGCTGCGGAAACAACGGGTATGAACATCCTCATCACGATAGGGGTCGTGTCTAAGGAGCGAAGGCCGTGGGGAGCGGTTGGGACGTCTGCCGCAATGCTTGGGTCACGCACGACGCCCTGTGATGCGCTTCCGTTCCCCATGACGTACGCCCCTTTAGAACGGGGACGGTGGGAGCATGGTCCGAAGAGCGCGCGCTAGGGCGGAATCCGGGTTCTACCACGTAGTGTTACGTGGCAATGGCAGGCAGATCATCTTCAATGACGATGCCGACAGACGGGAGTTTCTCCGCTTGCTCAAACGGGCGGGGGATGCCGAATCAGTAGGTATCATCGCCTGGTGTCTCATGGACAACCATGTCCATCTCCTGCTTAACGACGAGTCAGGCCACCTGTCTCCGATGGTGCATCGTTTTGCCAGCATGTACGCGCGGTACTTCAACGAGAAAGCAGGTCATGTGGGGTCTCTGTTTGAGGGCAGGTTTAAAAGCAAAGCCATTGAATCGGAGGCGTATTTGTTGCAGGCTGTTCGCTACATTCACGATAACCCGCTTGCTCTGGGATATACCCGTGATTCGTATCCGTGGAGCAGTTATCGCGAGTATATGGGTGCGGCGACGCTCTCGGACACGGCGTTGCTGACGGGCATGCTGGGCGGAAAAGAGGGGTTTGCGCGGTTCAGTGCTGAGGGAGCTGCCGACTGCTATGCATTCGAGGGTGGGCCAAGGCGAGGGGACAGGGGCGTCGTCGAGGCGCAGCATGTTTTGCGGGGCGTCGAACCTGCCAAAGTGAAGGGGCTGCCCCAGCATGAGTGCGATCGGTGCCTGCGTGCGCTCCGCACGGCGGGGTTCTCGATACGGGCGATTGAGCGTCTGACTGGCATAGGCCGGTATCACATTAACAAGGTAACAAGCGCAATGTGACCCGCAACAGCCTCTTCGCCTCCAGCATCCCAGGGTCTTGTGTCAAATGTACCCGTCCCCAATGGCGCGTCCCCAAAGGCGCGCCAAATGTACCCGTCCCCAATGGCGGCAATGGCGTGCCTTTCCGGTTGTAGGGGCGTGGGGCTTTGCATTGTGCTACTATACGGAGGTTATGGTACTCGAAGGCATTGTCTTCAATGGTAAGGAGCACGTTTTGGGTCCGTTGCAGATCGCTATTTTCGTTGTCTGGGCAATCTCCGCCCTTGCGCTTATCGCGCTCATCCTCATGCACTCCGGCAAGGGTACCGGCGTGTCTGACATGATCGCCAGCTCGCTGTACACGTCCAATTCCGCCAGCGGCGTGATGGAGAAGAACCTCGACCGCCTCACCGTTATCGCGGGTGTCGTTTTTGCCGTGTGCGTGGTGCTGGCCATGTTCTTCTTCCCGCAGGGCATCGTGGGCATCTAACGCACCAGAGAGAATGCCCTCCTCTTGCGGAGGGTGTGAAACGGGCGTTCCTCTGGTGGGGGAGCGCCCTTTTTTGTCGAACAGGGCGGCTCCAAGCGGACGAGTGCGTTTCTCAGGGGGTGAACGTCAACCCTTCTGCCAGCCGCCCTCGGTTCAGGGCCGTTTGGGGAATCTCGGTATAAAGAGAGATGAAATGAGGTATTGTAAAGAAACTGTGTCCCGGCGGTAAGCATGCCGTATGGGTGCATGGGGGACGGCGCGGAGATCCCGCACCGCCCGTTCGACCTGTTAAGGAGGATTTGCATGGCAGACATCAAGAACAGTGCGTTGAGCCGCCGCCAGTTCGTGGGAGGCGCGCTTGCCGCAAGCGCTCTCGCCGCGCTGGCCGGTTGCTCCAACAACGACGGCGGTACTGCGGGCAGCGGCGCCACCACCGCTTCCGGTGAGAACGTGTTCCGCTTCTACCTGAGCGAGCCGGCTTACATCGACCCGTACAACGCGCAGGAGAACCAGGGCACCGCTGTTGTGCGCGCCACGTTCGACACCCTGCTGACCTGGGACTGGGACAAGAACGAGGTCACCCCGCTCGCCGCGGCCGATCTCCCCACGGTCTCCGAGGATGGCCTCACCTACACCTTCACCCTGCGCGAGGGCATGAAGTTCCATAACGGCGACGCCGTGGACGCCGCCTCCTTCAAGCGCGGTTGGGAGCGCCTGGCCGACGGCACCATGGCCTCTCCCTCCGAGATCGGCTACCACCTGGCGCCCGTGGCCGGTTACGCTGAGATGGCCGCCGGCGAGGCTGACGAGATCTCCGGCCTGGTCGCCGTTGACGACCTCACCTTCCAGGTGACGCTGACCGCCCCCATGGCCGACTTCACCGCTGTCTGCTGCCACCCGGGCCTGGCCCCCGTGCCGCAGGCCGCCCTGGATGATCCGGCCGCCTTCCTTGAGCAGCCCATCGGCAACGGCCCCTTCAAGCTGGACGAGCCCTGGCAGCACAACCAGTACATCACCGCTTCCCGCTTCGAGGATTACTACGGCGAGGCCCCCAAGATCGACGGCGTGTACTTCAACATCCAGTCCACGCCTGACACGGCCTTCACCGAGTTCGAGGGCGGCAACCTGGACTTCGCCATGATCCCCACGGGCCGCATCCAGGAGACCATCGACAAGTACGGCGAGTCCGAGGACGGCTTCACGGTGACCCCGGGTGCCCAGACGCTCATCGGCACCGAGCTCTCCACCTACTACTTGATCTGCAACATGGACAATCCGTCGCTCGCCGACGTCAACGTGCGCCGCGCCATCAGCCTGGCCATCAACCGCCAGAACATCGTGGACACCCTGTACGAGGGCACCCGCGAGCCCGCCAACTCCATCATGCCGCTCGTCATCGACGACAACGAGGAGAACGTCTGGGAGTACTGCGCCTACGATCCCGATCGCGCCAAGCAGATCCTCTCGGACGCCGGCATCGATCCGTCGACCATCTCGGTCACGCTCGACTACAACGGCGACGGCGGCCACGAGGACATCATGTCCTCCATCCAGGCCGACCTGCAGGCCATCGGCATCACGGTGACCCAGAACACCACCGAGTGGGCTACCTACCTCAACAACCTGTCCGCCGGTAACTACGGCCTGGCCCGCCTTGGCTGGACCGCCGACTATCCCACGCAGGACAACTTCCTGTACCCGAACTTCTACAGCACAGCTGACAACAACTACAACCACTACAACAACCCTGAGGTTGACGCCGCGCTGGACGCCGCCCGTCAGATCGCTGACGAGGAGGAGCGCAAGGCTGCGTACCGCACCATCTGCCACACCATCGGCGAGGACATGCCGGTCATCCCGATCATGTTCTATGCCCACAGCTACGTGGGCTCCGAGCGCTGCGTTTCCTTCAACTACGACGCGCAGACCATCCCGCACTTCGAGACGGCCGAGCTCGCCTAAGCGCTCCTGCGCGATAAGCGCCGGAATTTGCTCGACGCGGGGCACCCTCACGCGGTGCCCCGCTTTTTTTGCATAAAAATCGGGAATCTTGATGCATCTTGAACAAAGAAGCGCCACGTTTTATACATACCTACCGCAAAGGTACCGTATAATGGTTCCCTATGCGACGCACCGGCTCGGAGCGCCGCGGTATCTGTCCATTCATTTTGGGAGGGGAGCGCATGGGCAAGTACATTGTCAAGCGCGTGCTGCAGTTCATCCCCGTCTTCCTGGGCGTCACGATCATTCTGTTTGCCATGCAGAATATTGTTCCCGGCGACCCCATCAAGCTGATTGCCGGCGAGCGTCAGCTTGACCCGGTCACCGAGCGCAACATCCGCGCCACGCACGGGCTTATCGAGACGGACGAGAACGACAACATCATCTACGACGAGAACGGCGACACCATCGAGACCCCGATGTGGAAGCGCTACGTCAACTATCTCGGCGACCTGCTTCACGGCGATCTGGGCACCTCGTATCAGCGCGGCACGGCCGTGACCGACATCATTCTGCAGCGCTATCCCTATACGCTGCAGCTGGCGGTGGTCGGCATCATCATCGAGGCGATCGTGGGCATCGGAGCAGGCATCATCTCGGCGGTCAAGCGATACTCGTTCTGGGACGTGCTCGTGACGCTTGCCACTTCGCTTCTGGTCGCCATGCCGGCCTTCTGGATCGGCATGCTCCTGCAGCTCATCTTCGGCGTGTGGCTGCACGTGCTTCCCATCTCCGGCGTTGCCGGGCCCATTGCGCAGTACCCGGCGTGGATGTACTACATCCTGCCGGCCATCACGCTGGCTTCCGTGTCCACCGCCTACACCGCGCGCATCATGCGCTCGCAGCTGCTGGACGTTATGAACCAGGATTACATCCGCACGGCCAAGGCCAAGGGCCTCTCCAAGGGCGCTATCATCCGCAAGCACGCGCTTAAGAACGCACTCATACCCGTCGTCACCTACGTGGGCATGGACTTCGGCGCCATGCTGGCCGGCGCCATCCTCACCGAGACGGTCTTCAGCTGGCCCGGCATTGGTCGTGAGACCTACGTGGCCATCACCCAGCGTGACTGGCCCATCGTCATCGGCATGGTCACCTGCATCGTGCTGGTGGTCATGATCATCAACCTCATCGTCGACGTGAGCTACGCGTTCCTCGATCCGCGCATCAGGCTCGGCAGCTCCAAGAGCGAGAGCTAGGAGGCACGCGCATGATCTATCCTGTTCACCAGCAGCCCGGCGCCGCAGCCCATGCCGACGCCGTAGCCGCCGAGCACGGCGGAGCCGCCGTCGCGGGCGCCAAGTCGCGCACGCTTTGGGGCGACGCCTTCAACCGTTTGAAGAAGAACAAGCTCGCTATCGCGGCCGTCGTGTGGATCATCTTCGTGGTCATCGTGGCCGCCACGGCGGATCTGTGGGTCCCGCAGACGCTCGGCGACCCCACGGCCACGGCCTCTGACAACATGGCGGGCATGTCGCGCCTGGCCCCGTCTCTCGAGCATCCCTTCGGCACCGACACCCTCGGCCGCGACGTCCTGTCCCGCGTCATCTACGGCGCGCGCATCTCGCTCGTGGTCGGCCTGGTCTCCACCGGTATCTCCACCCTTATCGGCCTCGTCATGGGCGCGCTCGCCGCGTATTACGGCGGTATCTGGGATACCATCATCATGCGCCTGGCCGATATGTTCCTGGCCTTCCCGTACACGCTCTTCGTCATCATGATGATCGCGGTTATCGGCAACGGCATCCAGAACGTCTTTATCGCCATCGGCATCCTGGGCTGGCCGCAGATCGCCCGCGTGTTCCGCTCGGCGATCCTCTCGGTCAAGGAGAACGATTACGTGGACGCGGCGCGCGCCATGGGCGCCTCCGACGTCCGCATCATCACGCGCCACATCTTCCCCAACTCCGTTGCCTCCATCGTGGTCTACGCCACCATGAACATTGGCGGCGCCATCCTCACCGAGAGCGCCCTGTCGTACCTGGGCATGGGCGTGGTTCCGCCCGACCCCAGCTGGGGCACCCTCATTCAGGATGGTCAGCAGTACCTGCAGACCCAGCCCTGGCTCATGATTCTGCCCGGCCTCGCGATCCTCTCCACCGTGTTGGCGTTCACGCTGCTCGGCGACGGCCTGCGCGATGCCCTCGACGTTAAGATGAAGGACGCATAATGGCGAAGCATACGCATGACTACGTCGATCTGAAGGAGCAGCCCATTCCCGAGGGCTCGCATCTGCTCGAGGTCGACAACCTCAAAATGTACTTCCACACGCAGGACGGCATCGTGCATGCGGTCGACGGTGTTTCCTACACGCTCGACCGCGGCGAGACGCTCGGCGTGGTAGGCGAGTCCGGCTCCGGCAAGTCGGTGACGGCCATGACGCTCATGGGTCTTATCGACATGCCTCCCGGAAAGATCGAGGGCGGCGACGCGCGCTATCGCGGCAAGTCGCTGCTCAAGATGTCCGAGCAGGAGATGCAGCACATCCGCGGCAACGACATCGCCATGATCTTCCAGGACCCCATGACCTCGCTGAACCCGGTCTACAAGATCGGCCGCCAGGTGGGCGAGGGCCTGCGCCTGCACCGCGGGTACACCAAGAAGCAGGCGCTCGAGCGCGCCGTGGAGCTTCTCGACCTGGTGGGCATTCCCAACCCCGAGAAGCGCGTGAACGAGTACCCGCACCAGTTCTCCGGCGGCATGCGCCAGCGTGTCATGATCGCCATGGCTCTTGCCTGCGACCCGGACATCCTCATCGCCGACGAGCCCACCACAGCCCTCGACGTGACCATCCAGGCGCAGATCATCGAGCTCATGCAGGAGATGCAGCAGAAGAACGGCAACGCCATCATCATGATCACCCACGACCTGGGCGTGGTGGCCGACATGGCCGATAAGATCATGGTCATGTACGCCGGCCGTCCCGTGGAGTTCGGCACTGCGGACGAGATCTTCTACGACAGCCGCCATCCTTACACCTGGGGTCTCATCAACTCCATTCCCAAGCAGGAGACGGACGAGAAGAAGCCGCTCACGCCCATTGCCGGCAACCCGCCGTCGCTGGTGAACCTGCCTGCCGGCTGCCCCTTTGCGCCGCGCTGCCCCTTTGCCGTGGACATCTGCCACGAGCAGCTGCCCGAGCACGTCACCACCGAGACGGGGCACTACTCGGCATGCCACTTTGCCGACGATCCGGCGTTTTTGAAGAACGCTCCTGCGACCTCGCGCACGGCCGGCTCGCGCCGCGCCGCCGCCGAGGCCCTTGCCGACACCGCGAAGGAGGCATAAATGGCGGAGAACACCCCGTTGCTCAAAGTTGAGCACCTCTCCAAGGACTTCCCCGCGGAATCCGGTTTTCTGGCGAGCCGTCTTGCCAAAAAGGTTTCGGCGGTCAACGACGTCAGCTTCGAGATCCATGCCGGGGAGACCTTCGGCTTGGTAGGCGAGTCCGGATGCGGCAAGTCCACCACCGGCCGCACCATCATGCGGCTCACGCAGCCTACGGGCGGCCACGTGTACTTCGAGGGCAAGGACGTGGCGGCCATGAGCAAGCGCGAGCTCAAGGAGATGCGCCGCAACATGCAGTTCATCTTCCAGGATCCCTACGCGAGCCTGAACCCGCGCATGACCATCGGCGAGATCGTCTCCGAGCCTATGACCATCCATGGCGTGGGCACCAAGGAGGAGCGCATGGAGACCGTGCGCGAGCTGCTCGACGTGGTCGGCCTCAACCCGGAGCACATCAACCGCTATCCGCATGAGTTCTCTGGCGGTCAGCGTCAGCGCGTCGGCATCGCCCGCGCCTTCGCCCTGAAACCCAAGCTCATCATCTGCGACGAGCCGGTCTCGGCGCTCGACGTGTCCATCCAGGCGCAGGTGCTCAACCTGCTCAAGGACCTGCAGCAGCGCTACGGCACGGCGTACCTGTTCATCGCGCATGACCTCTCGGTCGTTCAGCACATTTCCGACCGCGTGGCGGTGATGTACCTCGGCAAGATGGTCGAGGTCTCCGACTGGAAGACCCTCTACGCCGAGCCGCACCATCCCTACACGCAGTCTTTGCTGTCGGCTGTTCCCGTGCCCGACCCGGATATCCAGAAGTCGCGCAAGCGCATCATCCTGGCCGGAGACCCGCCGAGCCCCATTGACCCGCCGACCGGGTGCCGTTTCCACACGCGCTGCCCCATCGCGCAGGCCAAGTGCTCCTCCGACGTGCCCGAGTTCCGCGAGGTTAAGCCGGGCCATTTCTGCGCCTGCCACTTTGCGGAGCCGTTCCCCATCAAGGAGAGCTCCATCGAGCTGTAACAGCATCTGATGCGTTAGCGACAGCTCATGCTTTGCGCGCGTAAGGGCCGCCCCCACCCGGGGTGGCCCTTTTTGCTGCGCAACCTGCTACGTGCGAGAAACACCCGTGTGGGTCTGCGGAGGCGGGACATATCATCCTGTGCTCAAACAGCTTCGCCGAGACGGAAGCGCCGAAAACGGCGCTTCCTTCCGCTGCAGAACTGCGCCAGGACGATATACCCCGCCTCCGCAAACCGGGGACGTCGTGTCTTCTCGCACAGAGCGTGGCTGGGGAAGGTGATAGGGCAGTCGAAAAAAGTTTCAAAAAGAGGCTTGCGCGTGGCGAGAAAATCGGTATTATATTCCTTGCTGCAACCCACGTCGGAGTGGCGGAATTGGCAGACGCGCTAGCTTGAGGTGCTAGTGATCATTTTTCGATCATGCGGGTTCAAGTCCCGCCTCCGACACCACGAATTCTCAGAGCCTCTTCGGAGGCTTTTTTCATATCCAGCGCAGCATGGTGCAGCACGTGCGTGTGGGGCAGGGGGCTGCCATGGACAACGCCACGGTATCGGTTGCGGACGTCGAGCAGGTGTTCAACCTCACCTCGGACGCCATCCTCTCCTGCGGCGCCGACGGCAGCATCCTGCGCGTGAATCGGCGCCTTTGCCAGCTCGAGCGCGCCAAGGCATCCGATCTCATCGGCCGCGATGTCAAGGACCTGCTGTTCTCGCCCTCCTTTGAGCGCGCGAGCCATATGCTGCCGCTTGCCGCCGACGGCCGCGACGCCTCGCTTATGCTGAAGCTCACCGACGGCTCCTTTATTCCCGTAGTGGCCCGTGCGGTGGAGCTCAGGCGCGACGACGCCCCTGTCACCGTTATCGCCTTCCACAGCGTGGAGGAGCGCCATGCGCACCAGCGCGAGCGCGAGAAGCTGCTCGACGAGCTCAGCAGCGCCAATCGCCGGCTGTCGGGCACGCTGTCCATAATCCTGTCCAGCATGGGGTCGCAGAACCTCCCGGATCTGCTCTCCTCGGTGTTGAACGAGCTCTCGGGCACGCTCGACGCGCGCGGCGCCGTGGTCTACTTTGCCGAGAGCGGCGGCTTCAAGCTGCGCGGCATTTCCGACGAGCTCTTGGGAGAGCGCGTGCCGGGCTTCACACCTTACGGCGCGGGCGTTCCCACGCTCGTGGTGCGCGAGGACCGCTCCGTGCGGTTCGCGCACCTCCCCACGCCGACCGCTCTGGGCGAGGCGTCCCCGCGCTCGGGCCTCTACCTTGACTTGGACTCGCGCATGCGGCACCGTTTCCGCTTGCAGGACATGCCGCCGTTCCAGACCCTCATAGCCGTGCCGTTGCACTTCGGCACGCGCGTGCTCGGCATCATAGAGGTGGGTTGGACGCGGCCGTACACCCCGCGCACCACCGACGTGCAGGTGATCGAGGCGGTTTGCGAGTACCTCTCCATCGAGCTCATGGACATCATCGCCTCGCTGAGGTCGCAGCGCCGCGCGGATCTTGCCCGGTCGCTTTCCCGTGTGCGCGACGCGCTCTTCTCGGACTCGGCAAACCTGGAGCGGATTCAGCAGTTCGTGTTGTCCGAGATCACCACGAACCTGGGCTGCCGCGTCAAGGAGATCGAGCGCGATCCGCGCACCGGCGAGGATTACTTTGATTTCGGCACCTTCGGCAAGCTGCTGCTGCCGCGCAACATCACGCCGCTGTTCTTCTCGTCCACCGCGCCGGCGGTTCGCATGAGCTCGGCACGCGACTCCTTCGTATCCGAGGTGGACGCGGCTGCCGGCATGGGGGGCTTTTCCGACGACGCCGAGGAGCGTTTGGAGACGGTGCGCCTGGTGCGCATCGACCCGGGGTCGCCGGTGGGGGAGTGGCTCATTGCCCACGGCCTGCCGTCGAGCGGCGTTTTCGTGGACCTGGGGATAGACGACGAGCGCCGCCGCGGCATGCTGCTCATGCGCCTGGCCGACCAGGAGCCCTTCGACGATATGGAGTACGACTACCTGGCGCACATGCTGCATGACTACGAGCTCAGCCGCAACGGCCTTACGGCCAAGCGCGAGGAGCGCCGCATCGCGCAGGCGCTCCAGCGCGGCATGGAGAGCCGCCTGCGGGACGTGCCGGGCATCACGAGCGACTCGCTGTACTCGTCGGCAACGCAGCAGGCCCTTGTGGGAGGCGACTTCTTCGAGCTGATCCGCCTGCCCGACGACCGCGCCGTCATGATCCTGGGGGACGTGTCGGGCAAGGGCGTGGAGGTCGCGTCCATGTCGGCGCTTGTCAAGACGGCGCTCTCGGCGTACGCCTGGGAGGGCATGAGCCCCGCGCGCATGGTGCGCGCCCTGAACGGCATGCTGCTCTCCTTCTCGCGCGTGGAGACTTTCGCCACCATGTTCGTGGCGCGCATCGACTTGCGCGCCGGTCGCGCCGTGTACTGCTCCGCCGGCCATCCGCCGGCCATGGTCTACCGCGCCGCAGCCGGAGAGGTGGAGCTGCTCTCGCGCCAATCGGGCGTGGTGGGCGCCTTCCCGACCATGACCTACCACGAGGGGCGCTTCAGCTTCGACGTGGGCGACATGCTCTTCCTCTACACCGATGGAGCCATCGAGGCGCGTGACGCCGGGGGTGCGTTCTTTGGCGAGGAGCGCCTGCGCAGCCTGGTTCTCACGGTGGCGCCGCAGGGCGTGCACGGGTTCTGCAACCGCGTGCTCTACGAGCTGGACCGCTTCACGGACTCCCAGCTGAACGATGACATAGCCTTGGTGATGCTGCGCTTTGACCGCGGGCGCGACACGGCGGAGCGGGAGGGGGCGTCCACGTCCCCGCGCCGCAAGCGCTCCGAGCGTCGCTCACATGCCTCGGAGGCCCCCTCGGGCGCTCGGGAGGCCTTTGGGGCCGCTCCTGAGGGCGCTGCCGCCAAAGATGCCGACGAGGCCCCAGAGCCCGTCGAGGCGCCCCTGGATGCGCGTGCGGGCGGCGGGCGCACCGACGCGGGGGCGGATGAGGAAGCGGGCAAGCGCCGGCGCAAGGGCAAGGCGGACGCTAAGGCGGGCCGCAAGCGCAAGGGCAAGGCCGCGGGGGCCGATAAGGCCGTGCGCAAGCGCCGCGACGCCTCCGCGAGCTCCATCGTGTCCGATCTCACCAACGGACCCGTCGACCTGGGCAAGCGCGTCCTGCGCCATTGGATGAAGGACCGTTCCGACGACGAGGCGTAAAGCCCGCGCCGCGGCCTAGGAAACCGCTTGGGAGCTGGCCAGCAGCTTGGTCAGGCGCACTTGCGTGCCGGGGGCGCCTGCGCGGCGCTGCACGTCCACGCGGTCCACCAGCATGCGCATAAGACGGATGCCGCGGCCGCGCTCCTCGGTGGGAGACTTGGTGTCCTCATGCAATCCTAGCTCATAGCCGCAGCCGTCATCGGTGACCTCTATGATCACGCGGTCGCGGTACGCGTGCACGGCCAGGATGATGCTCTGCGCCTGAGCGTGGTCGTAGGCGTTGGAGAGCGCCTCGCCACCGGCTAGGGCCACGTCGAAGCGATCCTCGTCGCTCAGGTCGACGTGGGATAGCAGCTCGGCAATGCGGTGACGGTACTGCGGCAAGTGCTCCACGCCAGGCGCCACGCGTATCATCTTGTCCCACAACGGCACTACGTCATGGCCCAGCTGCGGTACGTCCGGCTTGTTGGCGGCGGTTGCGTGCAGCGGCTCGACCAGCTGCGCGATCCGCAGGATGCGCAGCACGTTGTCCGACGCGTTCATCAGCGAAAGCAGCCCGTCGCGCGCGGACAGGGCCCGGGCGCGCGACAACAGGAACGCCAGTCCCGTGGAGTCGATGAATGTCACGAATTGGCAGTTGACGATGATGCGGCGAATGCCGGATGCCGTGCAGTCATCGATCGACGTGCGCAGGCGTGGTACGCTTGCGATGTCGATGTCGCCCTCGGGCGTGATGACCGTTATGTTGCTCCATTCGCGCATGCTTGGATGATTCCCCGCCCGTTGGCGGGCTAAACCGCGAACGACGCGGTGTTTTCAGAACGGCAAACGACTGGGCGATAAGCGCACACGCGTCTTGGAGGGAGCTACTCAGGCCTTGTCCTCGCTTGCGTAGCTCTTGGCTTCGTCTCCCGGCAACGTGAGGTTTTGGAAGGTCGCGGATATGAAGTCGTCGTCAAAGTGCCGGTCGACGTACTCCTCGAAGCCGTTTGCCGGCGGAACGCCCTCGCGCCGGGCGTCGGCGCGGATGAAGCAGGCGAAGGTCATGAAGATGTCGAGCGTCATGAAAGCCGTGAGCAGGCTCACCGCGACCATCTGGCGGGTCGATGTGATCTCGCCGATACGGTAGATGAGCTCGGGCATGATGACCTTGCACCACACGAGGCCCAGCGCACCCCACATGAAGAGGAACCGCACCGCCACCCACTGCGTGATGTGGTCGGGCAGGTGCAGGTAGCTCCAGGAGTGCGCCCCTACGAAGTACTCCATGGCCCAGCCGGCAAACTGCTCGAGGCAACCGCCGAGCACCATGGAGAGCGGGAAGATAAGGTACCACGGGCGCTTGCGCAGCGGCCACAGGGCTGCGGTGAGCAGGCACGCGCCGACGCCGTAGAGGGGCGAGAAGGGCCCCCAGACCAAGCCCACGCGGCTTTCCAGGACGCCGAACTGGATGAACATCCAGACTTCCTCGAGCACGAGTCCCAGGACCGAGGCGATGAGGAAGATGATGATGTACTGGTAGAAGCCGGGGTTGTTGTCGTCGAGGAAGTCCTCGCGCATCTTGGCTTTGGCGCGCTTGATGGCCTGCTGCTGTTGCTTGGAGATCTTTGCGCGCAGGCGCTTGCGGCCGAAATGCTCGATCTCATCCCATTGAGCGCCCTCGTAGACCCCGGCATCCAAGCGCCCTTGTTGAAGGGCCCGTTTGAAGCGCTTGCCCGATCCGCGCGCGTTGTGGTAGCGCGTAACCAGGTAGAGCGCGAGCCGGGCCACGAGGAAGACTGCAAATATGAAGAGGAATACCTGTAGCACGATGACCCCTTGCAGGCACGTCGAGGCGGGAGAGCGGAAAACAAGGCACTGTACGGCGCCTGATCTCGATTCTACCCTAGGCGCAGAACTTTTTTCAAAAAAGTACTTGCAAAGGGGAGGGGACTCGCGTATATTACTTTCTTGCCAAGCGGACATGGCTCAGTTGGTAGAGCACAACCTTGCCAAGGTTGGGGTCGCGGGTTCGAGCCCCGTTGTCCGCTCCAGCGTCAAATATAGGCCGATTTCGATCGGCCTTTTTTAGGCGACGTGGCCAAGTGGTAAGGCAGAGGCCTGCAAAGCCTTTACCCCCGGTTCGAATCCGGGCGTCGCCTCCAGCGTTACCCCCGGGCATCTTCGGGTGCCCCACATAAGCGGACATGGCTCAGTTGGTAGAGCACAACCTTGCCAAGGTTGGGGTCGCGGGTTCGAGCCCCGTTGTCCGCTCCAGTAATTGACCATCCCCGGTACCCCAGCGGTACCGGGGATGTTTTCATATCACTCCTTGGCGTCAGGGCCTGGCGTCATCGTTCCGCGATTCTCGCCCTGCCGTCGAAACTCTGGACATGTCGAAACACTGGCCTCAGAGTTTCGCTCTTCTCGCCCATACAATGCATAAAAAAGACGATAAGAGCGTAACGTTTCTACAATACCTGCGATAAGGGCAACTGCTGTGTATACGCTGATCGAAACTCTGGAACGGGCGAAACACTCGCTCCAGAGTTTCGACGGCCGCTCCGGGTAAGGCGCCTATGAAAAAGGCCCCACCGGACGGCGGGGCCTTGTCTGTGCGTAGCGCCGATGCGCCCTGCGGCGGATCGGTCGGAAGGACGCCTTATTTCTGCGCGTTCATAATGAGCATCTGCAGGCGGTTCTCGATATTGGCCATGCTCATGTCCGGGTCGTAGTCCAGGCTCAGGATCTGCGCGTTAGGGTAGAGCTCGCGCAGCTTCTTGACGATGCCGCGGCCCACTACATGGTTCGGCAGGCATCCGAACGGCTGCAAGATCAAAAACGCCCGGCACCCGTGCTCGGCATGGTGGAGGATCTCGGCGGGGATGAGCACGCCCTCGCCTGCGTCGAAGGTGTGGTGGATGATAGGGTCGCTCGCGCGGACCAGGTCTTCCATGCGCGTCGCCGGTTCGTAGAGCGGGTGGCGGCAGGCGATGCGGTCCGCAAGCGCGTGCGCCACGTCGAAGGCGTTGTCCGCCACGGCGTTCCAGGTGCGCGCCTTGAGCGGGCGTGTCACATGGTACTCGCGGTCCTGGGCATGCTGGTAGAAGTACGTCTTGCGGATAACGTCGGTCATCCGCGCCTCAATGACCTCCATGCCGTTTGCCTCGAGGTACGCCTCCACATGGCGGTTGGCGCCGGGGTGGAAGTTCAGCAGGTACTCTCCCACGATAAGCACGGTGGGGCGGGGGCGGCTGCGGTCGTAGCGCACGGCGCACATGAGGTCCATGGCGTGCTCAAAGCCCTTCAGGCTCCCGCGGATCCCTCGTGAGCGCATTCCCGCGCAAATGGCCTCGACGCCGGCTTCGAAAGCCGTCTCGGCGCTACCGGGCTCCAGCTCGTACGGGCGGATCTTGCGCAGCAGCTCCTCCAACGCGTCGATCATGGGCAGCGCCGCCGCAATGCAGAGCGACCCCTGGATCCCCAGTCGGTAGCCGGGGTGCATGTCGTGGTCGTCGGCGTCGTCGTTGGTAACGATGGGCACGTCCTCGAAGCCGGCGTCGTTGAGCGCCTTGCGCAGCAGCGCCGCGTAGTGCGTGAGGCGGCAGTCGCCCACGTACTTCGCCATCATGATGGCGGTCTTGCCCGGGTCGCGTTCCCCGTCGACCAGCGCCTCGAGCGCCTCGCCGATGACGATCTGCGCCGGGAAGCAGATGTCGTTGTGCACGTACTTCTTCCCCAGCTCGGCCGCGCGCTCGCCGCCCACCGGCAGCGACTCGGTCCGCAGGCCCTCGCGTGCCAACGCCGCCGCCATGACCATGCTGAATGCGTGGGAGGTGTTGGGTACCAGCACCGTGCGCTGGGAGAAGTCGCGCTTCTCGAACTTCGCGGGATAGGGGTCGGGCAGCGCCCGCGCCGCCACGGCGCCCTCCGCCAACCGGCGCATGTTGACCGTCTCCACAAACGACCGCACGCGTATGCGCAGCGGGCCCTGCGCGTCGCTCTCGTCCACTTTCAGGATGAGCGGCGTCTTGTGCGAGGTGAGCCGCATGAGGCGCTTGATCTCGTCGGAGAGGTAGGCGTCGTGGCCGCAGCCGAAGCTCACCAGCTGCACGTACTCCATCGCGTCGCTCTCCGCGGCGAGAAGCGCGCTGCCCAGCATGCGGGCATGGAAGTTGTTGACTATGTCCAAGCGGCTTTTCGTCAGGTCCACGTCGTTCACGCCCGGCACCGCGTCCGGGGGCATCACGGGGATGCCCTGCGCGGCGAAGAGCTCCGGCAGACTGTGGTTCACCAGCGGGTCGGAATGGTACGGGCGGCTGGCGAGAACCACGGCGTAGGACCCGGCGGCCTCGGCATCGTCGATGACCTTCTCGCCCGCCTGCACCAGCTGGTCGCGGAACGCCTTCTGCGCGTCCTCTGCCTGGCGGATGGCGTCGTGCGCGTCTTTCTCGGCCACGCTGAAGGCGTCGCGCAGGTACGCGGTGAGCTGGCGCACCTGGTCGCGGTCGGAAAGCCAGTGAAAGAGCGGCGCGTCGAAGGGGATGCCGAAGCGCTCCTCGGGGTTGTCGGAGTTCTTGATGACCAGCGGGTAGCCCTTCACCACGGCGCACATGCTCTCCGACGTCTTGGCCGTGTTCTCGGTGGGGACGGTGGTCACCACCGGCATGAAGATGCGGTCGACGCCCTTGCGCGCAAGCCACCGCAGGTGCCCGTGCACGAGCTTGGCCGGGAAGCACACGGTGTCCGACGGCACGGCGGAGAGCCCGTCCTCGTACATGTGGCGCGTGCTTTCGGGGGAGAGCAGCACGTCAAAGCCGAGCGCGCGCAAGAGCGTGGTCCAAAACGGGGCGTTGTCCCACAGCGCCAGCACGCGCGGCAGTCCCACGGTCTGCCCGCGCGGGGCGCATACGGGCCTTACCGGCCAGTCTTGGAACAGTAGCTTGCGGCGCAGCTCAAAGAGGTTCGGCGCCCCGTATGCGGCGTTCTCGGCGGCGCGCAGGCGCTCGCGGGTCTCTGCGTCGCGCGGGTCGCCCACCACCTGGCCCTTGGGGCAGCGGTTGCCGGTGACCCAGGTGGTGCCGTCCGAGAAGGTCACGAGCGTGCGGCTGCAATGGTTGCCGCAGAAGGGGCAGCGCACGCCGGTCTGCTGGGTGTAGCTGAAATCGTCGAGCGCGTCCAGTCCGATGAACGCGGTGAGGTTGCGGTCCTTGGGCGCCGCCTCGAGCTTCTCCTGGGTGAGCAGCGCAATGCCGATGGCGCCCATGAGCCCGGGGTAGGGCGCGCGCGTAACCTCGCGGTCCAGGTACTGCTCAAGCGCGCGCAGCACGGCGTCGTTGCGGAAGGTGCCGCCCTGCACCACGATCTTGTCGCCCAGGCTCGAGGTGTTGGAGAGGCGGATGACCTTGGTGAAGACGTTCTCCACAATGGAGCGGGCGAGCCCCGCCATGATGTCGTCAGGGGTCTTGCCGTTGCGCTGCTCGTTCACCACGGAGCTGTTCATGAAGACGGTGCACCGGCTGCCGAGCACGGCGGGGTGGTCGGCGCGGAAGGCGGCCTCGGCGATGCCCGTGACCGGGATCCCGAGCGTGGAGGCGAAGTTCTCCAAGAAGCTGCCGCAGCCCGAGGAGCAGGCCTCGTTGACCTCGATGTCGGTGACGATGCCGTTTTCCAGCCAGATGCCCTTCATGTCCTGCCCGCCGATATCCAGCACAAAGCTGGCGTCGGGCACGTAGGCGCGCGCGGCGCGGGCATGGGCCACCGTCTCCACGGTGTGGTAGTCGGCATGGAACGCGCGGGCGAACATGGCCTCGCCGTAGCCGGTGGTGCCGCAGCCCAGCACGGTGAGCTTGACGCCCGCCGCGCGGAATCGGTCGCGGATGCCCGTGAGCGCCTTTTTAGCCACGGCAAGCGGGTCGCCCTCGTTGTTTGCGTAGAAGCTCGCGGCAACCTCGCCCTCGGGCGTCACGAACGCCAGCTTGGTAGTGGTGGAGCCGGAGTCAAGGCCCAGGTACGCCTTGACCTCGGTGACGCCCCGCGCGGCAAGTTCCTCGGGCGCGGGCGGCTCGGGCGCCAGGGCGTGGCGTTTCTCGAAGGCGCGACGCTCGTCCGGGCTCTCGAAGAAGGCCTCGCCCGAACGCGCCTCGGCGGCGGCCTCGCGCGAGGCCTGGGCGAGAAGCTCGTGGGCGTGCTGCGGCTCTACGTCGGCGGTCGCCTCGGCAAAGAGCCCGTCTAGCGCCAGCGCCGCGCCCTCGGCCACGATGACCTCGGGGTGGGCAGGAAGAATGGCGTCCTGCTCGTCCAGGTCTAAGCGCTCGCGGAAGGCGCGGATGAGGGTGGGGTTGAAGGTGAGCGGGCCGCCTTCGAAGATGACGGGGGCGGTGATGTCCAGGCCCTGGGCCAGGCCGCCTATGGACTGCTTGGCAATGGCGTGGCAGGCGGAGAGGGCCAGGTCCGCGCGGCTGACGCCGTTGTTGAGCAGCGGCTGGATGTCGGTTTTGGCAAAGACGCCGCAGCGGCCGGATATGTCGTAGACGGTGGTGCCCTGGGCGGCGAGCGGCTCGAACTCCTCCGGGGTGACCGAGAGCAGCTTGGCGATCTCGTCCAGGAAGGCGCCGGTTCCGCCCGCGCAGCTGCCGTTCATGCGCATGTCGGCCACGTCCAGGTTGCCGGTCTTCTCGTTTTTGCGGAAGAAGATCATCTTGGCATCCTGGCCGCCCAGCTCGATGGCGGTGCGCGCCGCGGGGTAGAGGCGCTGCACGGCAACGGCGTTGGCCACGACCTCTTGGATGAAGGGCACGCCCAGCGCGTCGGCTACGCCGCGTCCGCCCGACCCGCAGACCGCCATGCGGATGCGCGCCGCGGGAAAGCGCTCTTGGATCTCGTCGATGACCTGCTGGACGCTTTCGGCCTGACGGGCGCTATGGCGTTTGTAACGCGCGTAGAGCGGCTCGGTTGACCCGGGGGCGAGAACCACCGCCTTAGTGGTGGTCGAGCCCACGTCCACGCCCACGTGGATGAGAGCGGGGGAGGTTGCCGCGGGGCTCTTCTCGCCCGCGGGTGCGTTTTGCAGGGTTGCGGCGTCGCGCCGAGTCGTTGCGCCGCCGGCGTTGCCGGCGCCAGAGGCCGCGGTGTCCGTGCTGTCCGCGGTGCCCGTGCGGCGGGGCGCGGTGCCCGCGTCCTTCTCTGATGCGGCTGCGCGCACGACCGGGCGCGCAGATGGGTTGTCGGCGGCAGAGGACACGACATGGTTGTCGGTGATGTTCAAAAAGGCCTCCTAGAGGCAAGTGTGCGCAGGCTGCGGTGCAGGGTACTGTTCTTGCGCCGTTCCTTACTTTTTTGTCACGTTTACTATAAAAGATACGTTGCGCAGCTCAAGAAGTCTTACACAAATATCATACGGTACCTTATAAAAAATGAAGGCATGTTGGCAACATAAATGGGTGGGGGACAGTTGGAAAGCGGTGCTTTGGCGAATGAGGGAGCGGTGGCTTATCCGAACACGCGGGCCTTGGTTCCCGGTGTGTGCGTCGGCTTCGTCAAGCTTGTGGCACGAAGGTGCACTGAATACGAGATGTTGGGAGACCGTGGCAGCGGGTTGGCGGCGGCGTGAGGGAGTTTGGGGCGAGCATACGGTTCGTCAGGTGGGCTGTTTGCGATGTATCGTGCTTGCAGCGCATAGAATTGCGAGCAAACGCATTGTGCCCCGGCCTTTGCACGTGCTGGCGGCCCTCAGCTTCCTTTGATATCCGTTCCAGCTTCCCAGCATCTCGATTTTTCGCCACTTTTGGGTTGAAAAAGAAACGGACGGGCTGCTGATTTTCCCTAAGTTCAAAATTCTCAAAAAAGTTCTTTACACCGACCGTACAGTCCGGTATATTCTCTCTTGCGCCAAGCGCGGCGCACACATACAAGGGCGTTTAGCTCAGGGGGATGAGCGCTTCCCTGACACGGAAGAGGTCACAAGTTCAAATCTTGTAACGCCCACCAGAAATTCGCAGGCCGGAAGGGTAAAAGCTTCCGGCCTTTTGCTTTTGACTCAAGCTGTGCAAGCGAATGAGTTCGACAGCTGCGAGAAGGTCGGGCGCTTTCAGCTTAAGGCACGCATAATCGGCAGATTCGCTAAGGAGCGCGGCGTCGGGCATCTCCTCGATTGCCTTGAGCGCAACGAGTCGGCGGGGGTCGTCTACCATCGTTCCGGCGTTGTCGGCGACTACGATGATTTCGATAACCCTGACGAGCTCATGGCGTTTATCGAGAGCGGTGCCCGCCTTCGGCTCTAGGCACATAATGACATATCCTACACTTAAGAACTCCACGCATATCGGTATCAAAACGACGGGGTCTTTTGCCTGTGCTGACGTACAATTTCACTTGTTCGGACTTGTTGCAGATAAGGGAGGGTGGACGAGAAGCATGGCCTTAAAAGCGCGCTCCTGTCGTCCGCCTTTCCAGCGGCAGGTTTGCATTCCGTAATCAGCATGCACCAACGGAGGTGGTCCCGCATGGCGGATATGATCGGCAAGCTGAGAGCAAGGGGAGCGGAGCAGGAGCCCGCCGCGGACTGGTGGAAGCAGGCCGTGGTATACCAGGTCTACCCGCGCAGCTTCCGCGACGCCAACGGCGACGGCATCGGCGACCTGCCCGGCGTCATCGACCGCATGGGCTACCTGGCCGCGCTCGGCGTCAACGCCATCTGGCTGTCGCCGTTTTACCCCTCGGAGCTCGCCGACGGCGGCTATGACGTCATCGACTACCGCAACGTGGACCCGCGCCTGGGCACGCTGGCGGACTTTAACCGGATGGTCGGCTCGGCGCACGCCCACGGCATCCGGATCATCGTGGACATCGTGCCTAACCACACCTCGGTCATGCATACGTGGTTCCAAGAAGCGCTGGCAAGCGCCCCCGGCTCGCCCGCGCGCGACCGCTACATCTTCCGCCCCGGCCGCGGGGCCGCGGGCGAGCTGCCACCCAACGGCTGGCAGTCGAGCTTTGGCGGCCCTGCGTGGGAACCCGTGGGGGACGGCACCTGGTACCTGCATCTTTTCGACGTGCGCCAAGCCGACCTCAACTGGGAGAACCCCGAGGTCCGCGCGGACTTTGAGCGCACGCTGCGGTTCTGGTCGGACCGCGGCGTGGACGGTTTCCGCATCGACGTGGCGCATATGCTGGTGAAGGACTTCTCGCGCGGGCCGCTCTCCGAGCTGGACCGGTGGCCTGTGACCGGCCCCTCTCCGGATCCGTCCGGGTACCATCCGCTCTACAACCGCCCCGGCGTTCATGACATCTACCGCAGTTGGCGCCGCGTCTTCAACGAGTACGATCCGCCGCGCTTCGCCGTGGCCGAGGCCTGGGTCGATCCGGGCGAGCAGTACGCTTACGCCCAGCCCGACGAGCTGGGGCAGGTCTTCAACTTCTCGTTCGCCAAGGCCGACTGGCTGGCTGAGGACTTCAGGCGGGCCATCGACGACGGCTTGGCCGCCGCCCGCCGCTCGGGATCCACCACCACCTGGGTGCTCTCCAACCACGACGTGCCGCGCCATGCCACGCGCTACGGCTTGCCGCAGGTCAAGGCCGCCGCGCACCACCAGCTGGTGAACGACTGGCTCCTGCGCGACGGCCGCACGTACCCGCTCGACCGCGCGCTGGGCACCCGCCGCGCGCGTGCCGCAGTGCTCATGGAGCTCGCCCTGCCCGGCTCGGTCTACCTTTACCAAGGTGAGGAGCTGGGGCTTTTCGAGGTGCCCGATATCCCGTGGGGCCGCCTGGAGGACCCGCAGGCGCGGCGCACCAACCACGCCGGCGCCCTCAAGGGCCGCGACGGCTGCCGCGTGCCGCTGCCGTGGCGCGCCGGCGACGCGCCCGAGCCCGCTGACTGGGACCCTGCCTTCGGCAACGGCGCCACGGGCTCTTTCGGCTTCTCCGCCCCGCCCGCCCATGCGGTGGCAGCTCCGTCTCAGGACGCCGTGCAGGCATGCGCGGGCCCGCATCTGCCGCAGCCCCTTTGGTTCGCGGACTACGCCGCCGATACGCAGGAGGACGACCCGCGCTCCATGCTCGCGCTCTACCGCCGTGCCATCGCCCTGCGCGCGCGGCTCCTCGCGCCCACCGGCCGTGCGGACGACCTTGCCTGGTTGCCTGCTGATCAGCTGGGCCCCGACCCTGCGCAGGTCATCGCTTACACGCGTGTTGCAGCAGACGGCGGGCACCTCGCCAGCTTCACCAACTTCGGCTCGGATTCGGTCCCGCTGCCGGCCGGTCAGATCCTT
The DNA here is from genome assembly GCA_944321435.1 of uncultured Coriobacteriaceae bacterium. Classification (GTDB taxonomy): domain Bacteria; phylum Actinomycetota; class Coriobacteriia; order Coriobacteriales; family Coriobacteriaceae; genus CALUOB01. Next base: position 89,176 of record CALULH010000001.1, read on the forward strand.
CTCGCCTCCTGCGACCTTGCCGACGGCCGCCTGCTGCCGCAAGACGCCTCCGCCTGGGTCGTCCTGCCGTAAGGCGGGGCTCCGGTTCCGCCCTGGCCGCCGCACGTTGCATGCTTTCCTTATCGCCTAAGGGTTCCGCATGCATTTCTTTTCGCCAAGAGCCCAAAATCGGCTCGTTGGCGAAAAGAAATGCATGCGTAATAGGAAATGCATGCAGAACGCCGTTTGCCGGGCGGCGCGGACACCAGAAACGCCGCCGCGCCGCCTCAGCGCCTCCCACTTCGCTAACGCCGCCGCGCCTCTCGCTCCGCCAACGGTGCCGCCTCCGTGTTTCTCGCCCTGCCAGCGCCTCGTCCGACCGCGCCTCCCGTCCTGTCACCGCGCCGCGCTTATCGCACGCCGTAAATCCGTTTCTCAACCATACCTTTAAACGCTCTCCACAACTTTCAACCCCGCTTTTCGCAAAACCCCAGCTCGCGTCGAGATCCGACATTTCGGCGAGCGGCAGAGGAAAAAACCACAACTGAAATCTTGGTGCCAATCCTCAAGCTCTTGAGTGGCTTTGACCTGGGAAAACACTAAATGACGAGATTAGCAAATGATAATGGCACAAGATGTTGTGTTTTACGATTTGACGAATCTTATCGTATAGTGGACCTCGCGCCTTGACGGGCCCGCACGGTCGCGGGGCCCCGGGGCTGCGCCCAGACCGGGCGGCGCGCACGTCGCGCCTCAGCAGGCATCGCGCGCACAAGTTCGCAAGCGCCCGACGGGCGCATTGACATACGACGGGGAGACGGGGCAAGCCACATGAAGATCATCAAGCGCAACGGTTCCGAGGTCCAGTTCGACATCGACAAGATCATCAACGCCATCACCGCCGCCAACGGGGACGTGCAGGAGAGCCAGCGCCTGACTCCGCGCGAGATCCGCTTTGCCGCCGAGAACGTGCGCGAGCAGTGCGAGAACGCCGGGCACACCGTCTCCGTCGAGGAGATCCAGGACATGGTCGAGGACCAGATCATGGCCCTCGACAAGTACGAGGTGGCGCGCGGCTACATCATCTACCGCTACGTGCAGAGCCTGAAGCGCACCTCCAACACCACCGATGACAAGATCCTGTCCCTCATCGAGTGCAACAACGAGGAGGTCCTGCAGGAGAACTCCAACAAGAACCCCACCGTCAACTCGGTGCAGCGCGACTACATGGCCGGCGAGGTCTCCAAGGACCTGACCATGCGCATGCTGCTGCCCCAGGAGGTCGTGGACGCCCATAACGAGGGCATCATCCACTTCCACGACGCCGACTACTTTGCGCAGCACATGCACAACTGCGACCTCGTGAACCTGGACGACATGCTGCAGAACGGCACCGTGATCTCGGGCACCCTCATCGAGAAGCCGCACAGCTTCTCCACCGCCTGCAACATCGCCACGCAGATCATCGCCCAAGTGGCCTCCAACCAGTACGGCGGCCAGTCCATCAGCCTCACGCACCTGGCGCCCTTCGTCGAGGTCAGCCGTCAGAAGATCCGCCGCGAGGTCCTCTCCGAGATCGAGACGCTCGGCGCCGAGGCCGATCCCGAGCGCGTGTCCGAGGTGGTGGAGAAGCGCCTGCGCGACGAGATCCGTCGCGGCGTTCAGACCATCCAGTACCAGGTCGTGACCCTTATGACCACCAACGGCCAGGCGCCGTTCGTGACGGTGTTCATGTACCTCAACGAGGCGCGCTCCGAGGAGGAGAAGCGCGACCTGGCCATGATCATCGAGGAGACCCTGCGCCAGCGCTACGAGGGCGTCAAGAACGAGGCGGGCGTCTGGATCACGCCGGCGTTCCCCAAGCTCATCTACGTGCTCGAGGAGGACAACATCACTCCCGACACGCCGTACTACTACCTGACCAAGCTCGCGGCAAAGTGCACCGCCAAGCGCATGGTGCCCGACTACATCTCCGAGAAGAAGATGTTCGAGCTCAAGCTTTCAAAGGGCGAGAAGCCCGGCGAGGGCGATTGCTACACCTGCATGGGCTGCCGCAGCTTCCTCACCCCCGACCGCAGCGGCAACGGCTTCGACAACGTGGCCAACGCCGGCAACTACGAGCCCGGCAAACCCAAGTACTACGGTCGCTTCAACCAGGGCGTGGTGACCATCAACCTGGTCGACGTGGCGCTGTCCTCCCACCAGGACCAGGACAAGTTCTGGCAGATCTTCGACGAGCGCCTGGAGCTTTGCCACACCGCCCTCATGTGCCGCCACAACCGCCTGAAGGGCACGCTTTCCGACGCGGCGCCCATCCTCTGGCAGTACGGCGCGCTGGCCCGTCTCAAGAAGGGCGAGACCATCGACAAGCTGCTCTACGGCGGCTACTCCACCATCAGCCTGGGCTACGCCGGCCTCTACGAGTGCGTGAAGTACATGACGGGCCGCAGCCACACCGATCCGGAGGCCACGCCGTTTGCCATGCGGGTCATGCAGCACATGAACGATAAGTGCAATGAGTGGAAGGCCGAGTCCGACATCGACTTCTCCATCTACGGCACGCCGCTGGAGTCCACCACCTACAAGTTCGCCAAGTGCCTGCAGCGCCGCTTCGGCGTGATCCCGGGCATCACGGACAAGGGCTATATCACCAACAGCTACCACGTGCACGTGTCCGAGGAGATCGACGCCTTCACCAAGCTCAAGTTCGAGAGCGAGTTCCAGCGCCTCTCCCCGGGTGGCGCCATCTCCTACGTGGAGGTGCCCAACATGCAGGACAACCTGCAGGCCGTCATGCGCGTGCTGCAGTACATCTACGACAACATCATGTACGCCGAACTCAACACCAAGAGCGACTACTGCCAGAAGTGCGGCTACGACGGCGAGATCAAGATCGTGGAGGACGACGGCAAGCTGGTGTGGGAGTGCCCGCATTGCGGCAACCGCGACCAGCACACGCTTAACGTGGCGCGCCGTACCTGCGGCTACATCGGCACCCAGTTCTGGAACCAGGGCCGTACGGAGGAGATCCGCGACCGCGTGCTGCATCTGTAACAGCTTGTTCGGCTGGGGCCGGCGGGCGATAAGAACCCGGTTTTTGCCGTTATCAAAATCCGGAACCTTATCACCCGTCGGCCCTCGGCCATCGGGGACCGGCCATTGGGGACGGGTACGAATGGCAGGCGGGCGTCTGCCATTCGTACCCGTCCCCAATGGCCAATGGCCGTCAATGGTCAGCCCCCCAAGCTCGTTCGTTTTGCGCTTATCGACCGCTTGCCGGTGGGATATTATTGATGCGTTGCGTTGGTTGGTTTGAGAGGCTGGGATGGTATGGGTACGTATGACGAGAAGATCGCCGAGGTGTGGGAGCAGCTGGGCGACCATATGAAGGCGGTGCTTGCCACGGGCGCGGAGGGCAGGGTCTCGGCGCGCACTATGAGCTTCGTGGTTATCGACCATGCGCTCTACTTCCAAACCGACCACACCTTCCGCAAGGCGCGCGACATCGCGGCCAATCCCAACGTGGCCGTGTGCGCCGACAACGTGCAGATCGAGGGCACGTGCCGCATGATCGGCGCGCCCGCGGACAACGAGGCTTTCTGCCGGGCCTTCAAGGAGGCTTACCCCAGCTCGTTCGAGGCGTATTCCGACCGCTCCGTGGAGCGCCTGTACGCGGTGGAGCCGGCGTTCATCCAGCGTTGGGTCTACCGTGGCGACGAGCCCGTGATCGAGCGTTACTACTGCGACCGCCAGCGCTACACCGAGACCGCGTATTAGCCTCGGCGCCTCGCCGTCCGTCCGCGGACGCAATCCGCACATGGGGGGCCGCCGCCTGCCGCGGCGGCCCTAAGATTTACGGCGCGTCGGAGTCCCCGGCGCGTTTTGAAAGGACCGCCCCATGCACTACTCCGAGATCAAGCACTGCGACATCGCCAACGGCGAGGGGGTGCGCACGTCGCTTTTCGTCTCGGGGTGCCGTCGGCACTGCAAGAACTGCTTCAACGCGGTGACTTGGGATTTCTGCCATGGGTCGGAGTTCACGAAGGACGTTGAGGACGAGCTCCTTCAAAGCCTGGAGCCCTTCTACGTCGACGGCCTCACCGTGCTCGGCGGCGAGCCCATGGAGCCCGAGAACCAGCGCGCGTTGCTGCCCTTCCTGCGCCGCGTGCGCGAGCGCTTTCCGCAGAAGACCATCTGGTGCTTCACCGGCGACACGCTGGAGGCGCTGCTCAGCTGGCCCCTGCCGGACGGTGCCACCGCGGTGGGCCAGAAGCACGTGCCCGGCGTGACCGAGGAGCTCTTGGGCTGCGTCGACGTGCTGGTGGACGGCGCCTACGAGGAGGCGCTGCACGATATCACCCTGCGGTTCCGTGGCAGCTCCAACCAGCGCGTCATCGACATGCCGGCGACGCTTGACTCCGTCCGCGCCTACAGGGCGGGTGAGAAGGGCATCGCGCCGACAGCTACGGCCGTCGTCTCGGTTGACGCTGCCGCGCCGCAGCCCGTCGCCCTAGCCGAGCTTATCGTCCCGTGGACGGACGATCCCGTTTTTGCCACCCACACCATGGACTGACGGCGGTCCTTCACGCATCTGTTACGCGGCCGTGCGCCGGGGGAGCTCGCGCGCCGGCGTGCTATAGTGGGTTAGCTGCGCGCCGCCTATCCGGGCGGCGCCCCACATCTGAGCGCCTCTGGGGGAGTGCCATGGTTGACCAGGAAAAAGTTCGCGAGGCCACGCGCCTGCTGCTCGAGGGCATCGGCGAGGATCCCTCGCGGCCCGGGCTCGTTGAGACGCCGGACCGCGTGGCGCGCATGTACGCCGAGCTCATGGCGGGAACCGACTCCGATGCCTCGGAGCATCTGGCCAAGACCTTCGAGGTGGCCTCTGATGACCTGGTGATCGAGCGCGACATCCCGTTCTACTCGCTCTGCGAGCATCACCTGCTGCCGTTTTACGGCCACGCGCACATCGGCTACGTCCCCAACGGCCGCGTTGCCGGGCTTTCTAAGCTCGCCCGCACCGTTGAGACCTTCGCGCGCCGCCTGCAGCTGCAGGAGCAGCTGACCGACCAGGTGGCTGACGCGCTCATGGATCACCTGGGGTGCAAGGGCGTCATCGTGGTGATTGAGGCGGAGCACATGTGCATGACCATGCGCGGCGTCTCGAAGCCCGGCACCAAGACGGTCACCTGCGCCCGTCGCGGCGTTGCCCAGGACCCCGCGTTCGAGCAGCGCTTCTTCCGCATGCTGGGGCGGTAGCCGTGGGGGAGAGCGAGGTCACGCGCCGTTCCGGCGCTCATGAGCCCGGCGAGCCCGGCGACGTCCCGGTGCCCGTTGCGCAGCGGGCGCTGGAGCCCGCGCCCGGCTCCGGCGATGCGGCCGAAAGCCAAGCCCGCGCTGTTGCCGCAGGTGACGGCAACGGCACTGCTGCCGATGATACGGCGGCTGGGCGCACGGTTGCCGCGCTGTTCGGCGAGGGCTTGCGGGAGGCGGATCCCGCGGATTTGCCGGATGACGACATGGACGACACCATGCTGGACGCGCTCTTCTCGGAGAGCGCTGCTGCGGACAGCGTCTCGCTGCTCCTCGGCGACCCGGTCTCGGCTTACGGGGCGTCGCCCGATCGCTGCGTGCCCGACCGCGCCCTCCTCTCCGACGCGGAGGCGGCCCTGTACGGGCAGGCGGCTGCGCCCGTGGACTCCGACATCACCACCGTGCTGCCGCGCCTTACCGACGACATGCTCCAAGCGGCGGCCGCCCGCGCGCGGTCAGCCGGCGCTGCGGGCGATCGCACCGTGATGATTCCGACCGTACCGGCCCAGGCGGCGCCCGCCGGCCCTTCCCCCGCACCGGCCGAGTGCAGGCCCGCCCTGCTGCCGCGCGTCGACGCCATCTGGAACCATGCGCTCTTTCAGCGCCACTACCAGGCGCTGGCCGGCCTGGAGCGCGACCGCCCGTTCTGCCGTCACGGCATCGCGCATCTGTTGGACGTGGCGCGCTTGGCCTGGATCGACAACCTGGAGCAGGGCCTGGGCTTTGATCGCGAGCTCGTGTACGCGGCCGCGTTGCTGCACGACGTGGGCAAGGCCGTTCAGTACACCAACGGCACTCCGCATGAGGTGGCGGGCGAGAAGATCGCCTCCAGCATCCTCGCCACGTTGCCTGAGGAAGCTTCGTTCACCACGGTGCAGGTGCGCCAGATCCTCACGGCGGTGCGCGGCCATCGGCACCTGCGCGCGGACGCCACGCCTTTGGAGCGGCTTATCTATACGGCGGATAAGCGCTCACGGTCGTGCTTCGCCTGCGCGGCGGCCGATCGCTGCAACTGGGCGCCCGAGCGCCGCAACAACGTGCTTGACTGGTAGGGAGGGAGACCGCATGGCCGCATCTGATGCGCGGGTGCATGACCGCATAATCGTGGACGGGCTCGAGGTGTTCGCCAACCACGGCGTCTACCCCGAGGAGAACGCCCTGGGGCAGAAGTTCGTCGTATCGCTTTCCCTTTTCTGCGATACCCGTGCCGCCGGCGAGGCCGATGACCTCGACCGCTCCGTCAACTACGGCGAGGTGTGCCAGTTTACCTGCGAATACCTGCAAAAGCACACCTTCAAGCTCATCGAGGCCGTGGCCGAGGGCCTGGCGGCGGCCCTGCTCGGCCGCTATCCGCTGGTCGCCGGGGTGCGCGTGAAGGTCGAGAAACCCTGGGCGCCCGTGGGCCTGCCCTTGCGCACCGTGGGCGTGGAGATAGAGCGCTGGCGCTAGCGATCAGGTGAGTTAGCGACCAGGTAAAGGGGTCGCCCCATCAGGGCGTCGGCACCTCGTCCGCCAGGGGCGGCTGGCGCAGGCGCTTGCGCGCCTTGACGGCGGCCGAGCAGCACCCGTTGAGCAACGCATGGAACCGGGCGTTGTGGCTTGCCTCCCGCAGGTGAACGAGCTCGTGCGCCACTACGTAGCCCAGGCAGTAGGGCGGGTAGGCCGCCAGCTGCACGTTCAGGCGGATGCTCCGCGTCTTGGGCGTGCACGATCCCCAGCGTGTCTTCATGCGGCGCAGGCTCCATTTCTCGGCATGCACGCCGAGCGCCGACTCGTAGGCGCTGGCAACCTGCGGCAGCACGCGCTCGATCTCCGCGCGGTACACCTTGTCGATGAGGGAGCGCGCCGTCTTTTCGCGCTCAGCTGCGTCAAGCGCGCTGGGCAAGGCGATCAGGATCACGGCAAACGGCTTCTCGGGGAGGGCGTCCCGCCATCCGCCTTCGGTCATCCGGGCTGCCTGCGCCTCGGCACCCGAAAGCAGCCGCACGCTGCCGTACCGGCGGCTTTCGTCCGTGGTCACCTGCAGATGGGCGCGACGTCCCCACAGCGCGACAACGCCCGTTTCCAGCACGCTGCGCGCGGGCCGCTCCTTGTGCGCTTGGATGCGTGCCACGCGCTTCTCCACCCATGCGGCGTGGCGGTCCAGCATGTCCTGGGCCGCCTTCAGCGTCGCGCGCTGCGGCATGCTCATGTGCACCGAGCCGTCTGCGCGGACGCGCAGGTTGAAGTTGCGCACCTGCTTGCGCGTCACGGTAACGGGCGTGACGCCCCGGTCCGTTTTGAGGTACAGGGTGTTCGTGGAGGCACCTTCGCGCTCTTTTTTCGTGGTTGCTCCTCTGGTAAGGTAGGCCGTTAGTATCCCGGCGCCGAAAGCGCCCCATGGAAAGGTACACCATGTCAAACAATGGCAAGAAGGTCAAGGCCCATTACCGCGGCACTCTGGAGGACGGCACGCAGTTCGACTGCTCCTACGATCGCGGCGAACCCATCGCGTTCACGTGCGGTGCCGGCCAGATGATCGCCGGCTTCGACGCGGCGGTGGCCGACATGCAGGTGGGCGAGAAGAAGACCGTGCATATTCCGGCCGACCAGGCTTACGGCGAGCGCCGTGACGACCTGGTGATCAGCTTCCCGCGCACGCAGGTTCCGAATGCCGATCAGATGCACGCGGGCGACAAGGTCATGCTCGCCGGCCCCATGGGCCAGCCCATCCCGGCGCTTATCGCCGAGGTGACCGATGAGAGCGTGAAGGTCGACGCCAACCATGAGCTTGCGGGCAAGCCGCTCGTCTTTGAGATCGAGCTCGTCGAGGTCGAGGACTAGGCGCTTCTCGCCTACGTTATCTATCGGCAAGGTTCCTTTTTCAAAGGGAAACACGCCCTCCGCCCGGCTGTGTAAGACACGCGGGCGGAGGGCGTGCAGGCAAAAACCGGGCTGGGGCGGGCGCGCCATATACGCGAGATTGCGGGCCCTCGAGCGTTTCGTGGGGCTCGCGAGCGTCACGATGCGCCCCGTCCCAACCCGTCGCGTTGCAAAACGTTCATCCGCCCGCAGCGGTGAGGGAGCGGTTAGGCAGACGGCTTCAGCTTGGCAAAGTCGTCTACGATCAGGTTGAGCACCTGGGGCAGCACGCGGGCGCCGAAAACACCGGACGCGCTCGGGATGATCTCGCCGTCGAACTGCATGCCCAGCGAAGGTTGGCAGGTGATCTTGACCTCCTTGGTGCGCAGCATCGTGAACTGCGGCCGTCCCAGGCCTTTGCCCACGGGATCGAGCACGCTGGCGAGAATCGTCGGAAGCAGCTGTACGGTGGCGGCGGGCTCTATAACGGCCACGTCAAGGTAGCCGTCATCCATGCGGCAATCGGGGAAGAGGTTGATGTCGCCTTGGATCTGGGCGGTATTGGCCACCATGCAGGCGATGCCGTCGTGCTCCTCCACTACGCCGTCATGCTCGATGGTGAAGTGCGCCACTTGCGGGTTGGGGGTGTTAAGCGCCGCGGCAAAGTAGGCGAACTCGCCGAGGTCGGCCTTGCCCTCCTCGGCTTTCTCCATGATGGTGGCGTCGTAGCCCGACCCGGCTATGATGAGGAAGCCGTGGCGCTGCATAGCGTCGGCGTCCGGGTCCTTCCAAAACAGCTCGCCCATGTCCGCGCGCGCGGTTCGGCCCGCGCGGCAGGCGCGCGCAAGCGCCGCGGGTTCCGGCGCGTTGCCGATGTTGTTGAAAAAGAGGTTCGCGGTGCCTGACGGGAAGATGAGCAGCGGCGTGTCCGCGCCCGTCGCCACCAGCTCGGTCACCAGGTTGGATATGGTGCCGTCGCCGCCGGAGAGCACCACGCGGTCAAAGGTGGCGGCGTCAGCCACGGCCTGCGCGGACTCCAGGCCGCTGCCCAGGTAGCGCAGGATGATCTCGTCGCCTGCCTGTGCGAACGCGTGTATGAACGCGTCGATCTCGTCTGATTTTGGGCCCGAGGCCGGGTTGTGAATGATGAGGCAACGCATTTACGCACTTCCCATCCGCATGAAGCCTAGTATCATAGATTGGAAACTGCACGATATACTACCCGCCGGGAGCGGGGTTACGCGTCGCTTAGGGGACTATGTTCATTTCCACATATGCCGACCTTATCGCCTTTTGCGAGCGCGCTGCCACGCGCGATGCCATTGCCGTCGACACCGAGTTCTTGCGCGAGCGCACGTACCGCCCGCGCCTGTGCCTTGTTCAGATAGCGACCGATGACGAGTGCGTGGCCATAGACCCGCTGGCCATTGACGATTTGGCGCCGCTTGTCGACCTCATGGCCAATCGTCGGGTTATGAAGGTGTTCCATGCCTGCTCCCAGGACATGGAGGTGCTCCTGCGCGCGTTGGGCGTGCTCCCCAAGCCTATTTTCGACACGCAGCTGGCGGCGGCGTTTCTCGGCTTGCGCATGCAGGTGGCTTACGGCGCCATCGTGCACGCGTACTGCGGGGTGGACCTTCCCAAGCAGGAATCGCTCACCGACTGGTCGCGTCGGCCGCTTACCTCGTCCCAGCTCCAGTACGCGCTCGACGACGTGCGCTACCTTATCCGCGCATACCGGGCCATGGCGCAGGAACTTGCCGACAAGGGCCGGCTGTCCTGGGTGCGCGACGAGCTTTACCCGCTCACGCAGCTCGAGCACTACGAGGTGGATCGGCGCCAGGTGTACAAGCGCGTGAAGCGCGTGAGCTCGCTGACGCGCCGGCAGCTGGCAGTCGCCCGCGAGCTGGCCGAATGGCGCGAGCGCCGCGCGGAGTCGTCGGACGTGCCGCGCAAATGGGTCATGTCCGACGAGGTGCTGCTGGCGTTGTCCCGCCGCGCCCCCCGCAGCCCCGAGGACGTGCGCAGCGTGCGCGGAACCGAGCAGCTCACCACGGGGGATGTCGGCGCGGTGGTCCTGGCGGCGGGGCGCGGCCTTGCGTGCCCGCGCGATCGGCTGCCGGAGGCCGGGCATCCCCATCATGCGCCCAGCGCCGAGCTGGAAAGCGTGTCGGACCTCATGTACGCGCTCGTGCGCATTGTCTCCGAGCGGTCGGGCGTCGCCGTGGGCATGATCGCCACGCGTGACGACCTTATCGGCTACGTGCGCCATCGCGAGGGATCGCGCTTGGCGCATGGATGGCGCCACGAGCTGGTGGGGAGCCGTCTGGACGATCTGCTCGTGGGGAACATCGGCTTGACCGTGAAGGACAACCGCATCGAGATCATCTAGCGCCTCCGACCGGCGGGCGCGCCACAACCGCGCGGGCGACGCCCCTCCTTGACCAAAACCTTACGGCGGCCTTGAAAGGCGCGCCGCGCTCTGGGTATATGGGGCGTATGCCCGCGATCGCCGCGGTTGCCGGCTTTGACCGCGATGCCGCGGCCCGCCTGATAGGAGGAGCGCATGTACACGCTTGGCTTGCTCGTCGGTTCGCTCGTTCCCGTCCTTATCGTCCTGGTTTTGGTGGTCTGGCTGCTCACCCAGGCGCTTTTCATCGTGAAGCAGCAGCACGCCGTCATCATCGAGCGGCTTGGCAAGTTCAGCCGTATCGTGGGAGCGGGCTTTCACTTCAAGATCCCGTTCATCGAGCGCCGCGCGGCCACAGTGAGCTTGCGCACCATGAAAAACGGATTCAACGTGGATGTGAAGACCGAGGACAACGTCACCATCGACCTTGAGATCTCCGCACAGTACCACGTGGATTTTGCGCGCGGGGCGGTGCCGGCCGAGTCAGGTGTTTACAAGAGCTTCTACATGCTCCAGAACCCCGTCGAGCAGATGCGCGACTTCCTGACCGACGCCCTGCGGTCGGCCATCCCGGTGTACACGCTTGACGAGGTCTTCGCCAAGAAGGACGACATTGCGCGCGATGTCAACGAGACGGTGTCCGAGCAGATGGCGGCGTACGGGTTCGTGCTGGTGTCGACGCTGATCACGCGGATCGCGCTACCGCGCGAGGTCGAGGATTCCATGAACCAAATCAACGCGGCGCAGCGTACCAAGGCTGCGGCGCAGGACCTGGCAGAGGCGGACCGCATCAAGCGCGTGACCGAGGCGAAGGCCGAGGCCGAGGCAATGGAAGAGGCCGGTAAAGGCATTGCGAACCAGCGCAAGGCTATTGCGCTGGGCATCAAGGACTCGCTGGAGATCATCCAGGAAACGGGCATTGGCAACGACGAGGCCAACCTTCTGTTCATGTTCACGCAGTGGTCGGAGATGATGACCGAGTACGCTCGCACGGGCCGCAGCTCGACCGTAGTGCTGCCGAGCGACTTCCGTGAAAGCTCGAGCATGTTCGAGCAGATGATGGCCGCTGGCGCCGCCGGCTCGGCGAGCGCGCCTGGGGCCGCCATGCCTCAGGGTCCCAAGGGCTCGGTTCCCACTGCCTCGCCCGTATCTCCCACGAGGCCCACAGCTTAGCCGCGCATCGGGTATCAGTCGAAGGTTGCGGTCGGAGGCATCGATCGACCCCATGACCAAGGATCCCGGCCCGCCCCAAGGCGTGCGGGCCGGGATTGTATTGTCCGCTGTCCGCAGGGTTGGACAAAACAGGGGGCTTTTCTAATTTGCCGAAAGCAATTGGATGGAATCGACCTTTTTTCTGATTTTGAAGCAGGCCGGAGGCGGCTTAGCGAGGTTCCGAAGGTGGGATGCAGATCGGTGCGTCTTCCTGACCAGGCGTTTTTGCTGCAATTCGCAAACCATGGCCCATATCGTGTCCATTTTGCACCCTATGGCGGCGCGGAGAATCAGAAAAAAGGTCGATCTCGTCCACTGGGGAGAGCGAAATCAGAAAAGCCCTTCATTTCATCCCATACCGATAGGTGCGCTGGTAGATGAGGCCGCTGCGCTCCACCGCAGCGGCCTCATCCCGTGCGGGTGGGGAGGCGCTTGCGCAATGGCTTGCTTACGCGCTTGCGCCGAACACGTGGCCGTCGTCTTCATCTGCGAGATCGTACTCAATTACGGGATCCGCGTCTTTCATCTGCGAGGAAGCTTCGTTCCTCCAGAAAGGAAACACTTCAGCGCGAACCTTCGCATGCTTCTCGTAAAACTCAGCGCTCTTTTTCCGCACCCTTTTGCCCAGGCGTTTGGCTATATATTCGGCAATGTCCTCAAACGCCTGTACGGACTGCACCTCCGGTTTCGTTACCGTAATCAGCTCAATGCCTGCGGCCCGGGACATATTGCGTCGTTGCGAATCCTGCTCGAATTTGTGCTGCCCCACATGCCACGTTCTGCTGTCGTACTCTATGCCTATGCGGGCGTCTGGCCAGAACAGGTCGATGAATATGGTGCGGTTCTCCAGATCCATCCGGAAGTTCAGCGCGGGAACCGGCAGGCCGAACCCTCCATAGCGCACGGGCAGGCAAATCACCGTCGAGGCGCCTGCCTCCATGGCGGATGCCGCGCCGTTTCCCACAAACGCCAGCGCCTTGAGCGCTTTGCGCGCGCCGCTGAAATCGGGGTGCGCTTCGGCAAACGATCGCAGCGCGTCCAACGTTGTCACGGCTTCAAGCCCTGAGCCCAACGTGCTGTTTTCGCCGCCCGCGTAGGTTCCGCAGAGCTCGTAAGCCAGCAATACGCTGCGCGCAAGCGGCGCGCCTCGCTGCAGCTGACAGTACAGCACCGGGGCGCTGCACCCGTAGAGCGATCGGGAGAACCGCACAACGCTCCCATCCGGATACGGGCCGTTCCACCGATGCGCCGCCAGACGGATTTTCTGGTGCCTAAGCTTGGGGTCGGTGTATACGATGTCGTAAGGTTCCGTGCGTGCGCCCAGCGATCGCAGCCGCTCCACAAGCGGATCGCACCGTCCGCTCGGCACGCCGAATCCGCAGGGAAACCCTTCCAGACCCATTTGCGCGCCGTCTTTGAGCATCTGGCGTGCATGGCGGTTGTTGCGCAGCATCTCTAGTTCCGTGGTATGTCCTGTCAAGATATCCATGCGTTAACGATAGGCCAAACGAGGCGCTTGTGGACGCATGCCGGTGCGGGAAAGAAAAACGAACCAGCTCGACCTAGCGGGGTTCTAGCCGGCGTCTATCTACGCGCAGCGTTTGCGGCCCGCGGCAGCGGGGCGCCCGCTACGGCGCCGCCCATGGCGTGAAGATCGCGTGGACTGGTATGGTCGGGCAGGCGTTCCCGTGCGACCGACCGCACCCGATCTTTTTCTTGCCAACTGTGTATAGCGTGTATATACTGTATTTAGCTGATATACACACTATCAGCCGGCGGATACCGTCCCGACGTCAACGGATCCGTTGCCGGCCGAGGGACGCCCCGGCCGGGCGTAAGAAAGGACCGCACTTGGAGATCATCATCTCAAACTCCAGCGACAAGCCCATCTACGAGCAGATAACCTCGCAGATCAAGGGGCTTATCCTCTCCGGCGACCTGGTCGACGGCGAGCAGCTCCCCAGCATCCGCGCGCTCGCCAACAGCCTCCGCGTAAGCGCCATCACCACCAAGCGCGCCTACGCCGACCTCGAGGCCGCCGGCTTTATCGAAACGGTGCAGGGAAAGGGCAGCTTCGTGGCGGGCGGCAACAAGGAGCTCATCCGCGAGGAGCAGCTCCGCGGAGTGGAATCGCTGCTTGCCCAGGCGGTGGAGCGCGGCCGCGTTGCCGGTCTGACTCCCCAGGAGCTGCGCGAGATGCTCGACCTCGTCATGGAGGACGCGTAGCCCCGGCATCGCCGGCTCGCGTCCCTGCGCCACGCATCGGATCTTTGACGGAAGGCACTACTATGCAAGCGCTCGATCAGGATAAGAAGAACACTTCAAACGGCGCCGCCGGCACGTCCGGATCCCCGGCAGCCCCAGCGCCCCTCATAGAGGCCAGCGGCCTCACCAAGCATTACGGCGGATTCTCGCTCCAAGGCATCGATCTTTCCGTCGCCGAAGGCGAGATCGTGGGCTTCGTCGGCCAAAACGGCGCCGGCAAGTCGACCACCATCAAGGCGCTGCTCGGTCTCATCCCCGTTGATGGGGGAGCGGCGCAGGTGCTGGGCACTCGTTCGGCAGATCTCTCCCGCCCGGCCGGCGCGGCCACCAAGGAGCGCATCGGCGTGGTCTTCGACACCGTGTCCCTTCCCGGCCACCTTTCGGTTGCCGACGTCGGCTCCATCTTCGCGCGGGCTTACCGCGCCTGGGATCAGCGCCGCTTTACGCAGCTCGCCGGAACCTTCGGCCTCGACGCCGCCCGTCCGGTCAAGGAGCTTTCCCGCGGCATGGGCATGAAGCTCAGCCTTGCCTGCGCGCTCTCGCACGGCGCCCAGGTCCTCATCTTAGATGAGGCCACGGCCGGCCTCGACCCCATGGCCCGCGACGAGGTGCTCGATCGCCTGCGCGCCTTCGTGGAGGGGCCCGGCCGCGCCGTCCTCATGTCCTCCCACATCACCACGGACCTGGAGCGCATCGCCGACCGCGTGGTCTGCATCGACGCCGGCTGCATCGTATTCGACCTGCCCAAGGACGTTATCACCGACCAAATGGGCATCGCCCGCTGCCGCGTGGCTGATTTCGAGCGCATTGCCGCCTCGGGCGTCATTCCCGAGCGGGGGCTGCGCTATCTGCGCCACGACTACGGCATCGACGTGCTCGTGCCCGACCGCTTTGCCTTTGCCGAGAGCTTCCCCCAGGTTCCCTGCGATCGCATGACCATCGACGACTACCTCGCCCTCACCCTGAAAGGCGGTGTGCGCTAAATGAAACGCGCCTATCTGATCGAACTTGCCGTGCTCAAGAACTACGTGCGGCAGCTTATCGGCCTCGGGTTCTTCGTGGTCATCTGCGTGTCCCTCGGCATGCAGAGCATCGTTGCGGCCCCTGCCGTCCTCACCATGATGCTGCTCATGATGGCGGCCATGTCAGCCGCCGCCTATGACGAGCAGAGCAACTGGGGCCTCTTCCGCCTCACCATGCCCATTTCCCGGCGCGACGTGGTGTTGGCGCGCTACGGCGTCATCCTCACGCTGGGCCTCCTCGGCATGGCGGTGGGCTTCCTAGCCGTGGGCCTGCTCATGGCGGTCTCCTCCGTGGTCGAACTGCCGGCCGGTCTCTCCGCGCTGCTTGCCTACACGCCCGAAAACATGCTGGCCACCGTCTTCGCCACCATGTTCTGCCTGGTCATGGGATCGGTCATCGCCTCTATCGTGACCCCCATCTACTTCCGCCTGGGACAGACCAAGGCAACCCAGTACATCCCCCTGATCGTCGTGCTGATCTTCATCGTGCCGTTTCTCATCATCAACGGCACCGGCGTGCTGGATGCAGGATCCATCCACCTGAGCTCGATCATGCGCGCGCTTTCCGACCCTCTCGCCTTCATCGAGACCCCTGCCGGCGTCGGCGCGTTCTCGGCTGTTGCCCTGGTCCTCTCGCTGTCCGTTCTCGCCGCCTCCGCGGCGGTGTCGCTGAGGCTGTACGAGAAGCGCGAGCTTTAGGCGGCCTTCTCTCCGCGGCATTCCCGGGCGTCGCGTTTCGTGCTGCCAGCTTTCCCGTTTTTATCGCGCGTCATCTCGTGAAGCAGCGCGTCATCGCCGCGGCGCCCGGCAGACGCGGCTATAATAGCCCCCAATCAGTTTGCCGGCGGCGGGCGCAGGTCCGGCGCGACAGGCGCCAGCGAGAGGGGAGCCCCATGAAAGAGCTTGAGGACCGTATTCGCCAGGACGGCGTCGTACGCGCGGGGGATGTGCTGAAAGTCGACAACTTCCTCAACCACCAATGCGACGTCGCGCTTTTCGACGCCATGGGAGCCGAGTGGGCGCGCCTGTTTGCGGGCAAGCGCGTGGACAAGATCTTGACCATCGAGGCGTCGGGTATCGGGATCGCCTGCGTGGTCGCTCGCCATTTTGGCAACGTCCCGGTCGTCTTCGCCAAGAAGTACCAGTCCATCAACCTTGACGGCGACCAGTACTGCACCAATATATACAGCTTCACCAAGCAGAAGACCTACAGCGTCATCGTGGCCAAGAAGTTCCTCACGGCCGGCGAGCATGTCATCATCATCGACGACTTCCTGGCCAAGGGCAACGCGCTCAACGGCCTCATTGAGATCTGCGAGGCTGCCGGCGCCGTGGTGGAGGGTATCGGCATCGCGGTCGAGAAGGGCTTCCAAGACGGCGGCGACAAGCTCCGCGCCCGGGGATACGACCTGCAGTCGCTCGCTATCGTTAAGGACATGGATCCCCAGACGGGGGACATCACCTTCGCGTAGCGGCGCTTAGGAGGCGCAGGCGCGCCGCCGGGCGCCGTTGCGCCGTCGGCGGAAATGGGTACAAGGACGGTTACGCGGGCGCCTCGCTGCGCCCGCTGTCTGCAACCGCTTTGCTACCGAAGGATGTGCGCATATGCCGCTTTACTACGGGTACGGCTACGGATTCGGATACGGGTTCGACCCCGCCTACCTAGCCTTGGTGCTTATCTCGCTCGTGTTGGGCATGGTCACCCAGGGCTATATCAACCGCACCTACAACACCTGGTCCAAGGTCCGCTCCGGCAGCGGCGGCACCGGCGCGGACATTGCGCGCCGCATGCTGGACGCCGAAGGCTGCGACGGCGTTGGGATCCGCTCATGCGCCGGTCGCCTGACCGACCATTACGACCCGCGCGACAACAACCTCTATCTATCTGGCGACAACCTGCACGGTGGCTCGGTGGCCTCGGTTGCCGTTGCCTGCCACGAGGCGGGTCACGCCGTCCAGCGCGAGCGCGGCTACGCCTTCATGAAGGTGCGCCAGGCGCTCGTGCCGGTGGTGAACTTTGCCAGCCAGGCGTGGATGCTCATCTTCTTCATAGGGTTGTTTACCTCGCTCACGCAGCTTTACACCGTGGCGATCGTGCTCTTTGCGTTCTCGGTGCTCTTCCAGCTGGTGACGCTGCCCGTCGAGTTCGACGCATCCCGCCGCGCCGTGGCTTACATCGAGCGCTCGGGCATGAGTCCCACCGACGTGCGCGGCGCCAAGAAGGTGCTGACTGCCGCCGCGCTCACCTACGTGGCCTCGGCCCTTACCTCGGTGCTGCAGCTTTTGTACCTGCTCAGCCGCACGCGCGGCAACAGCGGCAACGAGGAGTAGGCAGCACGCTTCGTGGCGAGAAGACCCTGCGTTCATGCGGGGTCCGCCCTGGACCGGCCCTACATGTGACGGTTCTGTGGAGGCGGTTGGCGCGTTTTGCGGCCGTTGGACGCCGCCACGGGATTTTATGTCCGCACGGCCTGCTAGGCTGGAACGTGACAAGTTGGAACGGGGACGAGAAGGAACCGCGGCTCGGGCACGCGCCCCGCGTCGCGCAGCGTCTTCGCGGGGCGCCCCGCGGGCGCGTTGACACTGCAAAGGAGTTGATGCCATGCCACCTCAGGGATGGAATCTCACCGGGGGAGCGCACGGAGGGGGTGCGTCCGGCGGCGCACGGCGCGGGCCTGCTGGCTCTGGCCAACAGCCGTTGCCGTGGAACACGCCGGAGGCCGCCAATCGCGCGCACCCTTCAAGCCGCATGGGGGGCGGCCGCGGTCGGGCGAGAAGCACCGCCCCTGCCGCGCAGGATCCCGCGACGGCGGCGGACCTGCCGGAGGGCGCCGTTACGGTATCCCAGGCCCTGGAGCTTGCCAGCGCGGCGCTGAACGGCATTCCACTGCTCACCGTGCTCGGCGAGGTCTCGGGTTTCCGCGGGCCCAACGCGCGCAGCGGCCACTGCTACTTCCAGATCAAAGACGACGCGGCGGCCGTGGACTGCATCATTTGGCGCGGGACGTACTCAAAGCGCAGCTTTGACCTGCGGGACGGCATGCAGGTGCTCATGACCGGCGAGTTCAACCTCTACAAACCCACCGGGCGCATGAGCTTTGTCGCAAAGAGCTTTACGCTGGCCGGCGAGGGCCTGCTGCGCCAGCAGGTTGCCGAGCTTGCCGAGAAGCTTCGCCGCGAGGGTCTCATGGACGAGGCGCGCAAGCGCCGCATCCCCGTGTTCTGCACGCGCGTCGCCGTGGTAACCTCGCTTTCCGGCGCGGTGATAGACGACGTCAAGCGTACGCTGGCGCGCCGTAACCCGCTCGTGGAGATCCTCTGCGTGGGGGCCAAGGTGCAAGGGGAGGGGGCCCCCGAGGAGCTCATCCGTGCGCTCGGCCAGGCGGCGGAGCTCAATCCCGACTGCATCCTCTTGGTCCGCGGCGGCGGCTCGTTCGAGGACCTCATGACCTTCAACGACGAGTCCCTGGCGCGCGCCGTGGCTGCCTGCCCTGTCCCCGTGGTGACCGGAATCGGCCACGAGCCCGACACCTCCATCTGCGACATGGTGTCCGACCGGCGCGCATCTACGCCCACGGCGGCGGCTGAGAGCGTGGCGCCCGCCATGCAGGAGCTGGAAGACGTGCTGGAGCAGCGCGAGCAGCGCCTCTCCCATGCGTTCGCCGCGCAGGCGGACCGCGCAGCGACGGGCCTTCTGGCCACAGGGGAGCGGCTGGCGCGCGCCATGGATACCCGTCTGGCGCATCTGCGCCTTGAGCTCAACGCCGCGGCGGCGCGCCCGTGCCTCACCAATCCCGCCAACATCGTGGAGCGCCGGCGCATGGAGCTCGCCCAGACCGAGGACCGCCTTTCGCGCGCCGGAGGGGAAGCCATGGCGCGCTACCGGGGCGTCCTGGACCAACTGGGCCCGCGGCTGGCGCAGAGCACGGTGGGCTTGTCCGCCAAGGACCATGACCTGCGCCTTGCCGCCACCCGGCTGCGTGGTGCGGGCTCGCGCCTTCTGGACGCCCCCGCCGCCGCGCTTGCGCAGGCGGCGGCCTCGCTCGACGCCCTCTCGCCGCTCAAGGTGCTTGGCCGAGGCTACGCCATCGCTTACGGCCCCGAGGGCGTGCGCACCAGCGCTTCGTCCTTCTCGCCCGGCGACCGCATCCGCGTGCGCCTGGCGGACGGACAGGTGGCGGCCCAGGTAACCGAGGTCGCCGCAGATTCCCCGACCGCTTAACCCGTCTGAACCGTGGCAGCTGGCCTGCCCTGAAGAAAGGATGCCCTCATGGCAGAAGAGAAGAAGCCCGTATCCGAGCTCACCTACAAAGAGGCCTCGACCGAGCTTGAGCAGATCATCCGTGCGCTGGAGTCCGGCGACATGGAGCTCGAGGCGTCGCTTGAGAGCTACACCCGCGGCGTCGAGCTGCTGAAGAGCCTGCGCGAGCGCCTGGCGACGGCCGAGCAGAAGGTCTCCGTGCTGTTGGCCGACGTTGACGGCACCGTTCAGCTGGTTCCCGGCGATCCGGCCGACACCACCGACAACCTGGTGCTGTAACATGCAGGGGCGATAACCGCCCCGTGCGCGGCGCCGCTCTGCTCATAGGGGAGTCGCCGGGCACTGCCGGCCGGCGTGCGCCGCGGGGATGCTACCTGCGTGCGCGCCCGATGACCCCGAGGAAAAGGAGAACCCATGTCCGACTGCATCTTCTGCAAGCTCGCCAATCACGAGATTCCTACCAACGTGGTGTACGAGAACGATCTGGCCTGCGCCTTCGAGGACGCCGAGCCCCAGGCGCCCGTGCACGTGCTCGTGGTTCCCAAGAAGCATTACGTCAACATGACCGACGACATCCCCGCTGAGACCCTCGCCGCCATGGCCGAGGCCGTGCGCGAGGTTGCCCGCATCAAGGATCTCGGCGACGGCTTCCGCCTGATCTCCAACGCGGGTGCGGCTGCCGGCCAGACCGTGATGCACCTCCACTGGCACATCATGGGCGGCAAGAACCTCGGCGAGGGCTTGCTGCCGGAGTAACTCCTCATAAGCGGCTCTTTTGAGGGAGCGCGGTGCGGATGACGCATGCAGCCTCGCGTTCGCGCGCTTGGTCCACTCACTGCCGCTTGCATCGGGTTTCCCAGCGTATCCGCGCAAAACCTATAGAATCCTCCAATGACGCCCCTGCGCAACGCCGCAGGGGCGTATCATTACAGCCGATGTGTCCATACTGGGCCAGCGCGGAGTCCGTATCGCCCGGGCACGCGCCATCACGAGAATGGGAGAACAATGAACGTACTGGTTGTGAACGCCGGCAGCTCCTCGCTCAAGTATCAGCTGCTCGACACCGAGACCCGCGAGGTCTTCGCCAAGGGCAACTGCGAGCGCATCGGCATCGACGGTTCCTTCATCGGCCACACCGAGAACGGCGAGAAGTCCACGCTCGAGGTTGCGCTTCCCGACCACCGCACCGCCATCAAGCACGTCTTCGACATCCTCAAGACGGTCGACCAGCCCATCGAGGGCATCGGCCACCGCGTGGTGCAGGGCGGCTGGTACTTCCCGGATTCCGCCATCGTGACCGACGAGACCCTCGCCCAGGTGCGCGAGGTCGCCCCGCTGGCGCCGCTGCACAACTACGCCGAGGCCGACGTCATCGAGATCTGCCGCGATATGTTCCCCGAGCTCACCAACGTCATCGTGCCGGACACCGCCTTCCACTACAACATGCCCGAGCACGCTTGGCGCTACGCCCTTCCGCGTGACGTGGTGGACAAGTACCATGTCCGCAAGTACGGCGCCCACGGCACCAGCCACCGCTTCATCTGGCGCACCGTCGACGAGTTCACCAACCATGAGACCCACAAGCTCGTGAGCTGCCACCTGGGCTCCGGTGCGAGCCTCTGCGCCATCCAGGACGGCCAGTGCATGGACACCACCATGGGTCTCACCCCGCTCGACGGCCTCATCATGGGCACCCGTACCGGCACCATCGACCCGGCCACCGTGTTCTACCTCAACCGCGTGGGCGGCTACTCGATCGACGAGATCGACACCATGATGAACAAGAAGTCCGGCATGCTCGCGCTTTCCGGCCGCAGTTCCGATACGCGCGACATCGAGGAGGCCGCTTCCGCCGGCGACGAGCTGTGCTCCATGGCAATGGAGATGTTCTTCTACCGCACCGCGCAGCTCTTCGCCGAGATGGCCGCCAGCATGGAGGGCGTTGACACCATGGCCTTCACTGCGGGTATCGGCGAGAACTCCGACACCTACCGTCAGGGCGTGGCCGATCGCTTGGCTTGGATGGGCGTCAAGATCGACCCCGAGCTCAACAAGATCCGCTCGGACGATCCGCGTGTCATCTCCACGCCGGACTCCGCCATCAAGGTCCTCGTGGTTCCCACCAACGAGGAGCTCATGATCGCGCTCGACGTGAAGCGCCTGGTCCAGGGCGCCTAACGCAGACCCTTTCTCACATGCAGGCGGTGCGTCCACATACGGCGCGCCGCCTGTTTCATGTGGGGATCAAGCGTAACCTTGAACGTTTGTGTTGCTTAGGTTAAGCTTTTGACGTTGTACGGGTCGGGTTCGAGAAGGGAAAAGCTGGTTGCGCGGGTGTCGTAGCTGGCACATTCGGTATGTCTGAATCTGAAAACAACGCACACTATAACGATGCGCCCCGTGGGGGGCATTTTGCCCATTCCGCCAACTCCGGCGCATCCAGCCAACAGGGTGGCGCGCATATGCCCGCCAAGCGCACCGCAGGCTCTGCCGCAGGCGCGCAGGCGCCGCGTCCGGTTAGCCGGGGCGCGCAGGGGTCCGCTCGTCCGCAGTCCTCGTATTCGAGCATGGATGAGTTCGAGGCCGATCATCCGCACGAGCGCGAGGGCTACCGCCGCGTAAAGAAAAAGAAGCACAAGGCGCTCAAGCGCGTGGGCATTGTGCTCGGCGTCATCGTCGGGGTGCTCGTCTGCTGCGGCGTGGCCATGGCCGTATGGCTCAACTCGCTCGGCGCCTCCATGAGCTTTGAGAACCCCGAGGAAGAGCAGGCCCTGCGCGAGGCGCTCCTGCCCCAGTCCGAGCTTGCGGACAACCAGGCGTTCTATATCCTCATTCTCGGCTCTGACGCCCGCACCGGAGACACCGCCAGCCGTTCGGACGTGACGATGCTGTGCCGTGTTGACCCGGCCAACGCGCAGGTTGACCTCATCTCCATCCCGCGCGACACCATGGTGACGCTTAACGGCTCCACGCAGAAGATCAACGCCGCCTATGCCTACGGCGGGGCCGCGGGTGCAGTGCAGTGCGTGTCCGAGTTCGCCGGAGTCCAGATCTCCCACTACGCCGAGGTGCACTTCTCCGAGCTCGAGAGCGTTGTCGACCAGCTCGGCGGCATCTGGGTTGACATCCCCGAGAGCTTCAGCGCTGGTAACGGCGGGATGAGCTTCGAGGCGGGCAACCAGCTCCTGAACGGCGAGCAGGCCCTTGCCTACGCCCGCGAGCGCTACAACGTGTCCGGCGGCGACTTTGGCCGCGCCCAGGCGCAGCGCCAGATAGTGGAGGCAATTATCAAGCAGGTCATCGCCGCCCCCGCCACTGAGGTCCCCGGCCTTATCGGCAAGCTTGCCAGCAGCGTTACCACCGATTACTCCATCACCGACCTGGTGTCGCTGGCTCAGCAGTTCCTGGGCAAGGAGGCCACCATTTACTCGGCGGCCTGCCCCAGCTACTCCTACAGCACCGGCGGCGTGAGCTACGTCTGCACCATGTTCGACGAGTGGCGCTCCATGATGCAGCGCGTTGACGCCGGCCTGGACCCCAACGACGAGTCCGCCGCCATCCCCGAGGAGCAGCTCAACAACACCGCCCTCGGCGCGGCCACCAACTCGCCCGCTCCGCACGACTACCAGTCCCTTGCAGCCAGCGCCGGTCTCACCACCGACGATGTAGCTACCGTTGAGTAAGCTCGTTTGATCTGAAAGGTAAAGCGACACATGACCCTGCTCGAACTACTGCAACTGCTTAAGAAGCACCTGACGCTCGTCGTCGCGCTTCCCGTGATCTGCGCCGTGGTTATGGCGCTCTTCAGCCTGGTGGGCATGCGCGACACCTACACCGCATCCACCAGCATGTACGTGCTGGCCACCAGCGCGGAGTCCAGCACTTCGGCGCTCTCCAGCGAGCTTTCTGCCTCGCAGATGCTCACCAACGACGTGGCCACTCTCATGCAGTCCGACCGCGTTCTGAACGACGCTGCCAATTCCCTGGGTCTTGAGAACCTCGACGACTACGACATCTCCGTCACGAGCGAGACCACCACGCGTGTCATCACCCTGTCCGTGACCGGCACCGACGCCGAGGGTGCGGCCAACGTCGCCAACGCCCTTGCCGAGAGCGTGTCCGGCGTGGCACAGGAGGTCATGGACATCCAGTCCGTCAACGTCATTGACCAGGCTCCCACGCCCGAGGCTCCCAGCGGTCCCAACCGCCTGCTGTACGTGGCGGTTGCCTTTGTGGCCGGTCTCTTTGTGGCGGTTGCCATCGTGGTCCTCATGGACGTGCTCAACACGCGCGTTCGCGGGGCTGAGGAAGTTGAGCAGATGCTGGGCATCCCGGTTATCGGTCGCATCCCGGCTATGAGGGGAGGGAGCCGATAATGGCCCGCAAGACCCGTGGCGCCGACGCGCTCGTTGTACAGAACGCCGCCAAGACGCTCTTGGCTAACATCCGCTTTGCCAGCGTGGACGATCCCATCAAGTCCATCGTGCTGACGAGCTCCGTGCCCAACGAGGGCAAGTCCACCGTTGCCATCAACCTTGCGCAGGCCATGGCGACCAGCGGCAAGCGCGTGCTCCTGGTTGAGTGCGACATGCGTCGCCGTACCCTGGCCGACGTCATCAACGTCCGCGCCCGCAACGGCATCTACGCCGTTCTCTCCGAGCAGGCCACGCTGGACGAGGCCATCATGACCACCAGCACCAAGGGCATGTTCTTCTTGGACTCCGAGCCGCATATTCCCAACCCGGCTGACATCCTTGCCTCCAAGCGCTTCCGTCGCCTTATCAAGCTGCTGGAGCAGGAGTTTGACTACGTGATCTTCGACACGCCGCCGGTGGGCACGTTTGTCGACGCGGCGGTTATCTCCAGCCTGGTAGATGCCACTGCGCTGGTGGTGCGCGAGAACTTCACGCGCCGCGAGGAGGTCCAGGCCGCTTACGAGCAGCTCAAGAAGGCCGACGCCAACGTTATCGGCGTCATTATGAACTTCTGCGAGACTGAGACGAGCGAGTACTACTACGCCTACTACACCAAGGACGGCAAGCGCGTTAAGGCCGATAAGCACCATCACAACTAACGATATGCGCGCCGAGGCAACCGGCACCGGGTTGTCGCGGCGCTAGGCGTGAGGGGAGAGGAGGAGCTCATGCGCGATATTCACTGCCATATTCTGCCGGGCGTTGACGATGGCGCTGCCGATCTCAACGAGAGCCTGGCAATGCTCGAGGCCGCTAAGGCCGCTGGCGTTACCAGCATTGTCTGTACGCCGCATTGCCGCGACCCGTATTTTGACTATGACAAAATGTGGGATGCCTTCGAGCTGCTCCGCGCCCATGCGGATGGGTTCCCCCTGCAGATGGGCTTTGAGGTCAACCACGCCAAGCTCATGGACCTGGGCATGGAGTGGGTTGACTATCTGCACTTTGACGGCACCAACGAGTTTCTGCTGGAGCTTTCCAGCCGCGCCACCAAGTACGACTTCGAGGAGTACGAGCGCACCATCTTTGACCTCCAGGGTATGGGGTACGAGGTCATCATTGCGCACCCGGAGCGCTATAAGGCCATTCAAGAGGACATCTCCATTGCCAAGCGCCTCATGAAGATGGGCTGCAAGCTTCAAGCATCGGCTGACTTTGTCAAAGGCGGCCGGCTGGGCAAGGAGAAGAAGCCCGCCCAGAAAATGTTCGAGGAGAATATGTACTGCTACATCGCAAGCGATGCGCATTACCCCGAGCATTACCAGCTACTGGCCGATGCTGTGAAGAAGTACCGTACACGCGGCGCGCACATGCGCGTTTCGTGAATGGTGGTGTTGTCGTAACGAATCCGCAAGCTTTTCCGTTTGGATGGCTTGGGTAAGGGAAGGGGTGCTATCCTTAAGAGATGAGCGCCCCTTCAGTAGGGTTCCAGTTTTTTGCGCTTGACTTGAATCGAACGGTTCAGTTCAAGCGCAGAGAACTGTTGGGGTCGGGACAGATCTGTTGCGACGCGCAGTTTGATGCTGCGGTGCCCTAGGTGCCGCACATACATATCTTGTAGGCAGTGGAATCGTCGCTGGGTGCGCGTTGCTTGTGGTCCTTCAAGAGAATGAATACGCCGTTCGTTTCTTCTTTTTTGCTGCCGGCAAATGAGAAGTGGCGAAGCTTGTTTGATTGCTCTTGCTACGGAGACAGATGTGCTTGGCGCTGTGTACTCCCAAGCACATCCGCGCTCTTTGGCATGGATATTCGTGACTCGATGTAGATAAGCTCTTCGCCTCCTCTCGCGCAGCGCGTTGCAAGAGGGGAGGTTGGCCGCTCATGCTTCAAACCTACGTGGTGCAAGTGCTCACCGGGCGCGAAAAGCAGGTTAAGCATCTCATCGAAAAGATCGTTCACCGCGATCTGATAGAGGAGTGCTTCATACCCTACTTCAAGCTGAAGAAACGCATGCAAGGGGAGTGGCAGCTCGTGGAAGAGCGGCTAACCCCTGGCTATCTTTACGTAACAACACGGGACATCGACAGCGTGCAGCAAGCGCTGTGGGGTGTCCCTTCTTTTACCAAATTGCTGGGAAACGACGGCGGATTCATTCCCTTGAGAAAAGACGAGATGCAATGGCTCGACAAGCTTACCGGTGCGGGGGATCGAACGGTCGATATGAGCGAAGGCATCATCGAGGGCGACCAGATCCTCATAACCGCAGGTCCCCTGAAGGGCCTTGAAGCCCTGATTCGCAAAGTGGATCGCCACAAGCGCCTTGCCTACATAGACATGCACATGTTTGGTCGAACAAAGACGATAAGGGTCGGTCTCGAAATTGTCAGCAAAAGAGATAAGCAAACAGTCGCTACGGGGTCAGGGTGACCCCGTAGGTGGTACGGGCGCTCCGAGCCCCGTCGTCCCGCCGGCGGAGAACAGACCTTCTCCCTCCGATACCTTGGATCTTACGGGGATTGGTGCCGTAGACGCTGCACTTTCCATGGGGATAACGACTGAGTCATCCGACTACGCCTTCGTGGAGCCCGGAAGCGAGCGGGGCCCGAGGGTGGTGGCAGCGGCTCCGGAGCCGCTTCTGGACAGGCATCTCTACCGCGCCGCCAAGCGCCTCTTCGACATCGCCTTCTCCGGGGCGGTGGTGGCGGTGGGCCTTATCCCGGGGGCGCTCCTGTGCCTCGCGATCCGCCTGGAGTCTCCGGGATGCCCCATCTACGTGCAGCAGCGGGTGGGCAGGATAACCAGGAGGGGGGAGGTGAGGACCTTCCCCATGCTCAAGTTCCGGAGCATGTACGCCGACGCCGACGAGCGCCTGGAGGAGCTCAGGGCCAAAAACGAGGCCGACGGGCCCCTCTTCAAGATAAAGGACGACCCCAGGGTGACGAGGATAGGCAAGTTCATACGCAAGCACTCCATAGACGAGTTCCCGCAGTTCCTGAACGTGCTCGCCGGCCAGCTCTCCGTGGTGGGCCCGAGACCGGCACTTCCCAGGGAGGTGCGCGAGTACGGCCCCCGCGCTATGAGGCGCCTCTCGGTCAAGCCCGGCCTCACCTGCTACTGGCAGACCCGGGGCCGCTCCGACACCACCTTCGACGAGATGGTGGATCTCGACCTTCAGTACATAGCGGAGCGCGGGCCACTCACGGATCTAAGGTGCATCGCAGATACGGTTAAGGTAGTCATATCAGGGGACGGTGCGTGCTGATGCAACATGTGTTCATTATTGGCTGCAAGGGCATTCCCGCAGCCTATGGCGGCTTTGAGACGTTTGTTGAGAAACTGACCGAGTATCAGAAGTCTAAAACCCTTAAATATCACGTTGCCTGTGCGGTTGATGAGATGCCGTCTGAGCGTGAGTTTGAATATAACGGTGCCCATTGTTTCTGTATTCAATGGAAAAAGCTCGGCCCTGCGCGCGCTATTTTCTATGATGTCGAAGCTCTCAATTGGGCGATTGCTTACGTGCAGCGTAACAATATCGAACATCCGATCTTTTATGTGCTTGCATGCCGCATCGGGCCGTGGGCTGCTCATTTTGCAAAACGTATTCATGCCCTTGGCGGGAAACTTTACGTGAATCCAGATGGCCACGAATGGTTGCGTGCTAAGTGGCCCTATCCAGTGCGCAAATACTGGAAGTTTTCCGAGCGTCTGATGGTTAAAAACGCTGATTTACTCATCTGTGATTCTCAAACCATTGAGCATTACATCCATGAGGAGTATGCGAAATACAGCCCGAGCACCACGTACATTGCTTATGGCGCTGATGTAGCTCGTTCCAAGCTTGCTGACGATGACTCTCAGTGGCTTGCTTGGCTAGTCGAACATGATCTTAAGCCTTTCGGTTACTACCTGGTTGTAGGGCGGTTTGTTCCTGAGAACAACTATGAGACCATGATCCGTGAGTTCACGGCGTCTGACTCCAAGCGTGATTTTGCTTTGGTGACCAAGGTTGATGACAAGTTTTTGGCAGAGCTCGAAAAGCGCACGCATTTTAAAAGCGATCCGAGAATCAAGTTTGTTGGCACTGTCTACGATCAAGAGCTGTTAAAGAAGATACGCGAGAATGCCTACGCCTATCTCCATGGTCATGAGGTCGGTGGCACTAACCCAAGTTTGCTCGAGGCGCTTGCATCTACGCAGTTAAACCTGTTACTAGATGTTGGATTCAACCGTGAGGTTGCGGATGATGCGGCATTGTATTGGGCAAAGGATGATGGAGGATTGGCGTCTCTTATAAATAAGGCAGATAAATTTGACACAAAGCAATTGGACGATGCGGATGAAGCGTCTACGCTTCGTATAATGTCCAATTTCTCTTGGTCCTATATTGTGCAGCAATACGAGAAAGTATTTGTAAAGTGAACATCTTGCATTACTCACTCGGACTTCCTCCATTTCGAACAGGTGGAATGACCAAATTTTGCGTTGACTTGATGGAGGCGCAGCTACATAGAGGAGGCACCGTTTCTCTTCTTTGGCCGGGCCGCATAGTTGGCAGAAAAACCAGAATCAAAAAGCGCGCAACACAAAATAATATCAACTGCTATGAGATCGTTAATCCATGTCCAGTTCCTTATGACGAAGGAATAACTGAGTTTGGTCCATTTTTGAACGATGGAGACATTGAGGTATATATACATTACCTAAGTCTTGTTAAGCCAGATATAATACATATACACACCTTCATTGGCTTACATGCATCCTTGGTTTATGCAGCTAAACAGTTGAATATTAGAACTATATATTCAACACATGATTTTTTCCCGATTTGTGCACGACTGACCATGTTTAGAGGCTCAAAGCCATGTAAAACAGTGGAAACCTGTAATGAATGCCCTGCGTGTAATGCCGGTGCCCTGTCAATGACAAAGATGAAGATACTTCAATCGCCTCTATACGAACGGTATAAGGACGCCGTAATACTCAAGAAACTTCGTGCTAAACACAGAGATCAAGCGTTATCTGGAACGCCGGTTAAACTAGTGCATGTCACTACAGAGCCATCTGATTACTTGGCTCTTCGCAGTCACTACTCTAAAATATTACATAATATATCATATATACACTTTAACAGTACGCTTACACAGTCGACATACGAGCAATACTTTGGAAAATTGCCGGGTGAAGTTATTCCAATCACTCATTCAGAAATATCGGACAACCGTAAGCGTCACAAATACAGAGAAGGAGAAGTTAATCTTTTATATATGGGTCAGGTCAGTGCATCTAAAGGTTTCTATCTACTGAAGGATGCTCTAGATAAGTTGAATTGTTATTCGATTCGCTTTAGACTTCATATATTTGTTAACTCACATGTTGATCTTCCCTATGCAATCAATCACGGACGTTATTCTTATGAGCAACTGTCGACTATTATGGAAAAAGCGGACGCTGTAATAGTGCCAAGCTTACTAAGTGAAACATTTGGATATACAGCCTTAGAGGCAATGAGCTACGCAGTGCCAGTTATCTTAAGCAGTACGATCGGTGCAAAAGACATTGTTCCAAAAGGTGGTTGCATTCTTTTTGAAAGCGGTAACCTTAACTCATTGATCAATTCGCTCGATTCTTTATCTGCGGAGAAATTAAGCTCCATGAATAAAGTCCTATTGGATAATTTCCATGTTCCATTAATGCGTGATGAAGAAGAACAGATCCGCTTGCGCTGTTATCTTTAATAGTAGTATGAAGGAGAACTAGTAATGTTATTTTCCCCTTCGTTTGATTTTAGTTCAGATAATTCTTTGCAATCTGCATCCAACTCATTAAAGAAAATACATTTTGATGAGCTGATCTTTTTCGTTATTTTAGCGAAAGAGTTTCTTTTGGATTTTGCTGGATTATCTGGAATCTTAAATGCATTTCTATGCACGGCTATAGTTTTTATACTACTTAATCCGAGATGGAAAATCCCGGGGTTTATTTACTGTTTTGTCGCCGCATTGCCTTTTGTGCTATTTACAGTTCCGTTTATGGGGGGCAACATTGAAATTGCTGTCGTTAATTTATTGAGAATAGTGCAGGTAAGTTTATATGGCTTGTTTTTTGTTCATGAGGCAGTTGTTCATGATGATTTTTATAAATGGATTGTAAATAAGGCACGTCCTCTTTTTTCCACTATTCTATTAATCAACATATTAATCATGGCTATCCAATATAGTCGTCCAGGAACTCTTATTGCTGCTTCGGATGGCGTTGCGATATCTCGCGAGGATATGATTTCCGGACTGTTTGGTTATGGCTCAACACATGCTGTTGCGCTTTTTACTGTATTTGTTGTTTTGATAAATCTTGATGCGGCAAAACAGAAGAAACGCTGTTATTTAATCGCGATAGCGCTTGCATTCGCATCTCTATTTATCGCCACCCTTAATGACAACAAAGCGTTGTTCTTTTTTCTTCCGATTGGATTGTTTATCAGGTATTTAATCTACTATGTACATAATTATAAAAAAACAACTATAAAGCTAACAATACTATTGCCAATATTATTTATAGTCATATATATACTGGTAATTAGCATCCCAAGCTTGTCTCAATTTATTGATGAACATGTTGTGAGTTCCATCGATATAGCATTTCGTGCACTTGACAAAAACTCATATGTAAACGGCAGTGATGAGCGTTTTAAGATGATCGCACTTGTCTTTTCTCTTCCAGGTGCATGGGCTTTTGGAGATGGTATTGGAAAGGTTAATTTATATGAAGAAGGGTATAGGAATTTTAATCACTTCGGTTTAAGCGACTTCGGTTCCATCGCGATTTTATGCGGTCTGTGGATATTTACAGCACTTTGTTATTTTTATGCAAAGTGTTTTTCCTTCAATTCGCATGTAAATAAGCAACATCATCAATGGCTGCTGACATTGATTTTGTTTGCCTTTTTTGTGCTGTCATCAGTTTATACACAGCCTTTTACACAAGTGAGAATTGCCATTCCAACATTTCTTGTTGCTATCGAGTTGGCGGTTTTTTGGAATACATGCTTAACACACAGTTCGGATTAGATTCTGTGGGATGGGGGATGAAATGAAAGCAGGGATCATAACTCTGTATGGCAACTATAATTACGGAAATCGATTGCAAAATCAAGCAGTTTCTACTTTGTTGGCTCGCCGTGGAATATCAAGTACGACGTTGATTGTTCGTTATGGAAATTCAATTGTAAATAATATCTGGAAGTATAGAAATATTTGTCGTGAAAAAATTAATGTTACTCATTCAGGAGCAGAGAGAGCTAAGAACTTTAAAAAATACTCCGAGTCTCTTCCTCATGAGTATATTTTGAGTCAGCAGGATAGAGTGCGGGCTGCTGAAAAATATGACCTGATCGTTATTGGAAGCGACCAGATATGGCATCCTGATATATATAGGCATTTTGGAGAGCAATTCGCTTCCTTTTTTCCCTCGAAGCGCGTTATGTGTCTTTCGCCAAGTTTTGGGGTTTCTCAATTGCCTGTTGATGTGCTTGATGAATACCGCATAGGGTTAGAGCGGTTACCTCGCTTGTCAGTAAGGGAAGAGGCTGGTTCGAAAATCATTAGAGAACTTACTGGGAAAGATGCCAAGGTGCTATGTGACCCTACAATGGGTATCGATTCTGCGAAATGGCTTGATGTTTCCTCTAGAAATGCTTGCCCCAACTTCCGTTACGCCTTTGCCTACTTTCTAGGTGGGCTCAATGGCGAAGACGAGCATCACCTTCGCCAATGTTCAGAATCGCTTGGTTTGAAATATTTGAATGTTTTAGACAAGGGGAATACACAGCAATACTCCGCTGACCCCAACGCTTTCGTTGGGTTGATTGCTCAATCAAGCGTAGTGTTTACTGATTCATTTCATGCAACGGTTTTTTCAATTCTATTGGGTCGTCCCGTTGTTATTTTCAGTAGGAGAGAAGGGGTTTCGACGTTCTCAAGATTGGAGACACTCGCTCAAAAGTTTGGTTTGGCAGGGCATATTCTTTCGTCACCTAGCAATTTGAATCCTTCTCTACTAGAACATTTGATGGATTCACACTCTTCTCGAACAGAGGAAGTGATTGCGGAAAATGCGCAATCCATAAATCGGTTTATAGACTCAGAGTTGGATAGAATTAATAGCTAGTCGGTTAGGATTTACATGGTTTCTGAACGGCGCGCAGGCGCAGTACTTTCATATGTCTCGCTTGCTGTCAACGCAATAACTTCTTTTGTATATGTTCCAGTTCTTATTGGCGCGCTTACCCAATCTGAGTATGGTGTATATCAGCTGATTGGATCAATCATTTCATATCTTTCAGTAATGGATATGGGACTTTCAACGACGTTGAATCGCTTCTATGTGCGGAGCGAGGCTCAAGGTGGCGGGATAAAAACAGAAAATCTTCTCGCTATGGCTGCTTTTGTTTATGGGGCCATTACCTTGTTTGCTCTTGCTGCATGCTGGGTGCTTAATTCTTGTCTGGATTCGTTGCTTGGCGGTTCATTTACAAATGCCGAACTTGCTTTGGCACATCGGATGATGCTGCTTGTTGCAGTCAACTGTCTTATCGTTTTGCCAGGAAACTGGTTTCTTGCGCTTATTAATGCTAATGAGCGGTTTGTATTTGCACGCTCACTTTCCTGCGTAAAATATTTGCTGCAGTGCGTATGTACAATTGTAATTATGAGCTATGCACCTGGAGCTGAGGCGGCGCTTATTGTACAGGTGACCATAAATTTGATTGTTGTCGTTGGGTATGTACTGTACTGTAAAGGGAGGCTCCACGTAAGGGCGCGTTTTCATAATTGGGATTGGGGACTCACCGCGTCGCTTTTCTCCTTTTCATTTTTTGTGCTGCTCAACATGGTGTTTGACCAGATCTTCTGGAAGACGGGGCAGTTTGTCTTAGGGGCGGTTGTTGGGGCAGGTGCTACTGCTGTTTACGGTGTAGCCTGTCAGCTTATTACATCCGGTTATATGCAGGTTGCCAGTGGGATCTCTGGAGTTTTTCTTCCCAAGCTGACGGCAATTGCTGCGAAGACTGATGAGATGTCTGAGATCAACGAAATATTCAACCGAGTGGGTCGCATCCAGGCAATTCTCGTTTGGGGCGTTCTTGCGGCGTTTACGGTGCTTGGTAGGGAGTTCGTATGGTTATGGGCCGGTCCAGATTATGGTGATGTTTACTTGGCAGATCTCGTTTTGATGATTGGCCTTTCGATTTCGCTTATACAGAACGTAGGAATTTCTGTTCTCCAGGCGAAGAACATGCAGGGATTTCGCTCTATTGTTTACATTGTGATTGCCGTGTTAGATCTCTTGGTTTCCATTCCAATGTCGGCTGCATTTGGGGTCGTTGGTTGTGCCGTAACTGCGGCTTTTTTTCTTCTTGTGGGCACAGGTCCTGTTATCAATTGGTACTACTGGAAGTGTGTTGGCATAGACATACCATCGTTCTTCATGCAAATTGCACCTTTGATAGCACCTATCGTTGCTTCTGCACTAATCACTTTGTTGGTGGAGTTTTTCTTGCCATGGGGCTATAGCTGGGGACGGTTTCTTCTGCTTTGCGCAATTTTCTGTATGTCTTATGCAATGTTGCTTTGGCGACTCGGCTTGAACGGTTACGAGAAAGGTCTTGTGCGCGGTCTGGTTGGAAAAATGAAAGAGGTTTCGAGTCATGAGTAACAAGCTTCTCCCCCAGATTGCTTTTCTAAATGGCGCCTGCTGCGGCTGCGGCGCCTGCGCCGCGGCCTGCCCGAAGGGGTGCGTGGCCATGGAGCCCGACGCCTGGGGGTTCCCGCGCCCCTCCGTGGACGCCGGGGCCTGCGTGGGCTGCGGGGCGTGCGAACGCGCGTGCCCGGCGCTGGGGGAGAGGGCCGCGGACGGCCTCGAGCGCGTCCTGTGGGCGCGCTCGAGGGACGAGGGGGAGCTGGTTCGCTCGTCCTCCGGCGGCGTCTTCGGCCTGCTGGCCCGCCGGGCGCTCGCGGAGGGCGGCCTCGTCGCCGGCGCCGCGTGGGCGGACGGCTGCGGGTCAGTCAGGCACGTCGTCGTGGAGGAGGAGTCGGGCCTCGACTCCGTCATGCGCTCCAAGTACGTCCAGAGCTCGGTCGGCCCCGAGGTCTACCGTGCGGTGCAGGACGCGCTCCGCTCCGGCAGGAGGGTCCTCTTCTCCGGCACCGCCTGCCAGGTCGCGGGGATGCGCGGCTACCTCGGGAGGCTGGCCGGCTCCGAGCTTTTCCTCGCCGTCGACGTCATCTGCCACGGGGTCCCCTCTCCCGAGCTCTGGCGCCGCTGGGTGGAGCACGTGGGCGCCCGGGAGGGCGGGGCGGTCACGAGCGTGAACATGCGGGGCAAGGAGGCGGGCTGGCTGTCGTTCTCCGAGCGGTACGAGTGCGCCGCAGGGGAGGGCGGCGACGGTCACACCTGCTCGACCGTCTTCAACGAGGACTGGTACATGAGGGCCTTCCTCGCCAACGTGTCGCTGCGCCCCTCCTGCTTCTCCTGCCCGGCCAAGCGCTCGAGCGGGAGCGACGTCACCCTCGGGGACTTCTGGGGCGTGCAGGCGCAGCAGCCCGAGGCGTTCGACGACCGGGGCGTCTCTGCCGTCCTCGCCAACACCCCCAAGGGGGCGGCGGCCCTCGAGGCGGTCCTGCCGGGGTTCGAGTGGGGCGAGAGCTCGCTCGAGAGGGTGCTCCCGGGCAACCCGTGCCTGACGGGGTCCGTGCGGCCCTACAGGGACCGCGAGGCCTTCATGGCGGCGCTCGCCGGCGGCGCTTCCATACCCGACATGATGCGGCGCTGGAGCTTCGAGCCCGGCCTCAGGCAGAGGGTCGTCTCGAAGGCCAAGGGCGTCGCCAAGCGCCTGCTGCGGAGGGCGTGACCATGGCGTCTGGGAAGGACCTCTACCTCCAGGCGGTGCGCGGGCTCGCCATCTCCGCCGTCGTGCTCATCCACTGCCTGCCGCAGGCGGCGGCCTCGGTCGCCCTGCGGCCGCTCCTCAACTTCGCGGTTGCCTCGTTCGTGTTTTTGTCCGGCTACCTCACGCCGAGGGGGAGGGCGGCCGACGCACGATCCTTCCTGCGCCGGCGCGTCGGCAAGATAGCGGCGCCCTACGCTGTGTGGACTACGCTGTACCTCGTCGCGAGACGCGCGCTCGCCCCGTTAACGGTGCTGGCCGCTTTCGTGGTCGGGGGGGGGTCGGCGCAGCTCTACTACCTGGTCGTGTACCTTCAGCTGACGCTCCTGACGCCGTGGCTGTTCCGCCTGCTCGACCGGCCCGCGGCCCGTGCGGCGCTCTACGCCGTCACCCCGCTCACGCTCTGCGCGCGCTATGCGCTCGCCGTCGCGGGGGTCTCGCTGCCCATCCAGGCGTTCTGCGGGTCGTGGCTCCTCTTCTACCTGCTGGGGCTCGAGTGGCGCGGCCGCGTCGCGCCGTGGCTCGGCCGCCGCGGGGCGGGCGCGCGCCAGGCTTTTCTCGCTCTGGTTGCCTGCCTCGCGTTACAGGAGCTTGAGGGCTTTTCGTGGTTCATCAGCGGCAATTACGACCTCGCCACCACGCAGCTCAAGGTGACGAGCGTGTTCTCCTCGGCGTGCGTCTGCGCCCTCGTCGCTCTCGCCGCGGACCCCGCCCGCCGGCGCCTTTCCGCCTGCGTGCCCCTCGTCCGCCTGGGCGATCTGTCCTTCGGCGTCTACCTCTGCCACATGGCGGTGCTCGCGGTCTTCCAAAAGGCTTTCGCCCTCGTCGGCCTCGCCGGCTTCCTCGCGTCGCTCATCCTCTGGCTGGCGGTGCTGGCCGCGTCGGCGGGCCTCGTCGCCGTTTGCCGGCGGGTGCTGCCGAGAGGTGTCCTGGCGGCCATCGGCTTTGCGTAGAGTTTCTAATTTTCAGAGTTTGCTTTCAGGTATTCAGCGAGTACAACACGTTCGGGCTTGTGTTATTGCGGACGACTGCGAGCGACGCGTTTGTCGAAGACACTATGTATCACCGGAATCATGGAGTTCAATCTCAGAAGTTCATGAGAGTGCTGCATCGAGGGTGTATGTCGGTGCTATTGCGGGTGAAAGGTGGTGTTTAGAGTTGTGATTTCCTTGCGTGATTAAGTGCGTGTATTCTTCGTATGTTTGGAGGGGTCGGAGATGAACGACAAAGTAAGAACCGTCACGAAGATTTCGCTTTCGGCCGCGGCTGCGGCTGCCATAGCGCTTTGCAACCCGGTTGCCGGATTTGCCGGGGAGACAGACGATGTGGTGGTTGAGGCTTCAGATAGCGTAAACCCGCGTGCCGCCGAGTTTGAGAAAGCCGGTGAGCGGGAGAGCGAGCATGTGCCGAGGGTGGAGGCGGCTGATGGCGTTGACAAAGCTGCCGAAGAGACCGATGCGGATGATCCCACTCTTCCACCGAAGGACCAAGCTGGGACGGAAAACGGGAAAGCTGATTCAGATCCTACGTGTGCCGAGCCTGAAGTAGAAGAAGGCAATTCGGAAACGTCGTCTTCTCAGCAACAAACTCCTTCCGAGGGGGAGATTGCGAATGAAAACAGCGATATAGAGCTCGGAGTTGACCGAGGAACAGGCGGGACATCCGAAAATCCTGCCGGGTCGTCTGATGCGGAAGACGCTCCGGCTGACATGGAAGCTCAGCTGGACGGGGAGGGCCTTGACGAGGTGGCCAGCCCTCTTGCTGCGAACCAGACGATGGGGAGCGCTGCGTATCTCGCCATGGGTGGGACCGCCTCGGGATTCTTCGACGATGAAAGCGAGAGCGGCTGGTGGAAGTTCACCATGCCGGCGACGGGCCGCGTCGACTTCAGCGGTAGGTGTGGCTGCGACGTCAGCTTTCTCCTGTACGATTCGTCCGGAAACAAACTTGAGGGCTGGAACTGCTCGTACGACGACGTTGTGGGGAGCGCCCTAATCGACCATTCCAGCTGGGTCACCAAGGGAACTTACTACGTTTGCGCGAAACGAACCTACTCGTGGAAAACCGGATCGTTTAGCTTCGGCATTTCGTACGAGAACGCCAACGTGAGCTTTTCGGCGGAGCATGGCTCCCTTACCAATTACAATACGATATACGTCGGGAACAGCTACAACGGGGTTGTCGCGCTCAATGATGATACGACGTTCTATCAAATTTCACTTCCCTCTGCCGGCCGGCTTTCGTTTGCCGCTGCCCTCTACTTTGACTCGCGCGTGTACCTTTACGATGCGGACGGAAAGGTGGTCTGGTCTGAAAGCGACTATACTAACGACGTTACGGGGCGGGTGGATATTTCGGAGCAGATCGACCTGACGTCCGGGACGTACTATATCGCCGTTACTCGTTACTGGGACGAATACGGGCGTTATACCTTCTCGACCTCGTTTTCGTCTGCCGGAGAGAGCTTCACTGAAGTGCAGAACGGTTCGAACAACACGATCGACGAAGCTGAAGAGGCCAGCGGCAACAAAACCTACAAAGGTCAGATCGCCCTCAATGACGACAAGGATTTTTACAAGTTTCAGGCGACGGGGCCCGGGACAGTTACCGTCCAGGGAACTTCTTACACGTCGATACACGTACATGCGTATGACAAGCAGATGGAGGAGGTTGTCGACGAAACTTTCTATGTAGACAGCGATACCGGGCGCGTCAATTTCAAGGTGACGTTCGATGTCGCGAAAGGTGCGTTCTGGGTTTGCTTCGAAAGGTATTTCTCCTCAACCGGTAGCTATTCCTTCTCGGTGAACGGGCCTGTGGGCACTTCGTCGACGCCTTCTTCCAAGCTCCCCGCCCCGTCCTCCGTGTCCGCGAGCCCCGTGTCCCCCAAGGGCGTCCGCGTCACGTGGTCCCGGGTCTCCGGCGCAGACGGCTACGTGATCATGCGCGCCCCCTACGGGTCGAGCAGCTACTCCAAGGTCGGCTCGGTCAACTCGGGCTACACGCTGTACTTCGTCGACTCGAGCGCGGCGCCCGGCTCCTCCTACTACTACTCCGTGATCGCCTTCGTGAAGAGCGGGTCCTCGTACGCCCGCGGCAACTGGTCCTACCGCCAGTCGGTGAGGACGGCCCCGGCGGCCCCCAAGATCACCTCGGTCTCCGCCTCCTCCTCGGGAGTGAGGGTCACGTGGTCGAAGGTCTCCGGCGCCGACGGCTACATCGTCATGCGCTGCGACGGCACCTCGGGCAACTACGTTAAGATCGCGACCTACGGGTCCGGGGCGTCGGTGTCCGCGCTCGACACCACGGCCGTCGCCGGCAGGACCTACTCGTACTCCGTCATCGCGTTCATCAACCGCGGGGGAGAGTACACCCGCGGCGCCTGGGCGATGAAGAGGACGGTCACAGCGGGGGCCTCCTCGGTCGGCACCAAGCTCCCCGCCCCGTCCTCCGTGTCCGCGAGCCCCGTGTCCCCCAAGGGCGTCCGCGTCACGTGGTCCCGGGTCTCCGGCGCAGACGGCTACGTGATCATGCGCGCCCCCTACGGGTCGAGCAGCTACTCCAAGGTCGGCTCGGTCAACTCGGGCTACACGCTGTACTTCGTCGACTCGAGCGCGGCGCCCGGCTCCTCCTACTACTACTCCGTGATCGCCTTCGTGAAGAGCGGGTCCTCGTACGCCCGCGGCAACTGGTCCTACCGCCAGTCGGTGAGGACGGCCCCGGCGGCCCCCAAGATCACCTCGGTCTCCGCCTCCTCCTCGGGAGTGAGGGTCACGTGGTCGAAGGTCTCCGGCGCCGACGGCTACATCGTCATGCGCTGCGACGGCACCTCGGGCAACTACGTTAAGATCGCGACCTACGGGTCCGGGGCGTCGGTGTCCGCGCTCGACACCACGGCCGTCGCCGGCAGGACCTACTCGTACTCCGTCATCGCGTTCATCAACCGCGGGGGAGAGTACACCCGCGGCGCCTGGGCGATGAAGAGGACGGTCACAGCGGGTTAATCGTTGCTCCATTTTCTTTGAGCATTGATGGATTGAGGGTAGATTTATTCCATGTCTGTCAATCCATCTATTTTTTCATTATTGAGTCACTAATAATTTAGGTAGGTTTGGTAAGGGTGAGTTGCGACAACGTTCGACGGCGTAGAGAGATCGGCTGGTGAGCCGGAAGGCGCTCGATGGACTACAGCCGCATGTGCAACAAGCGTGATCGACTGCACGCCATTTTGAATGCCATCGATCCCGAGGCGCTCGAGAGTTTCGAACGCAGCTTTGATGTTGAGTATGCGCACAACTCTACTGCCATCGAGGGCAACACGCTAACGCTTGTGCAGACCAAGGCAATCTTAGAAGATGGGCTGTCGGTTGGCGGCAAGTCCCTGTGCGAGATCTACGAGGTGGCAAACCATCGCAAGGCGTTCAACTACGTGAAAGAGCATGTTGCCAAGGGCGATGTGCTCACGGAGGACATTGCCAAAGACATTCACATGCTCTTGCTTGAGAACATCCTGCCGGGCGGTATTTACCGCAACGTGGAGGTGCGCATATCCGGCGCTGGCTTTTTGCCGCCTGTTGGGGAGGACATGTACGCGCAGGTTAAGGAGTTTTTCGCGCGTCTTGCCGAGCCTGCGGGTAACAACCTCATAGAGCTTGCGGCGTGGACTCACGCTGAGTTTGTGCGCATCCATCCGTTTGTGGACGGCAACGGGCGCACGGCGCGCATGCTCATGAACTATCAGCTCATGCTCGCCGGCTTCCTGCCGGTTTCCGTTGCGAAAGAGCAGCGGCTTGAGTACTACGATGCGCTTGAGGCGTATGCCGTGCATGGGGAGCTGGATCCCCTCGCGGATATGGTGGCCGCGCTTGAGGAGGCCCGGCTGGATGAGTATCTGGCGATCGATCCCTCGCTGGGAGCGTGAAACATCGCCTCCATCCCATATTGTTGGTATGTATCACTAACAGAAATTGGATCAAGATGTGCGGTTCTCGGCTAACGAGCTCTACGCGCTTCAATTGCAACAGTTGTTGACCTGCCTGATCGCGAGCTTGTTGAGGGCGCCTCGGTCAGTCAGGTACGCCGCCGCCTGAACGATCTTATCGCCCGCGGGGTGGTTAAAGCCACCGCGACCGCAACGAGCAGGAACCGCAAGTACCAGGTTGTCTGACGATATGCGCGGCTTTCCCTGAATGCCAAGATGGGCCAGGGATAGCTTGTTGCGGTGGGCATCGTAGCAGTCGTTCTTCTTGTTCTTTTTGCACCTTTTGGTGATAACGGGTGACCGCACATGCGGTCACCCGTTTTTCATAGCGCGGCCTCGCGGCCGCATCGCCCTGTACCTTGAAAATTGGAGGCAACCCATGAGGGGCATAGTCCTCGCCGGGGGCTCGGGCACCCGGCTCTACCCGCTGACCTTAGTGACGTCCAAGCAGCTCCTGCCCGTGTACGACAAGCCGATGGTGTACTACCCGCTGTCGGTTCTCATGATGGCCGGGATCCGGGACATCCTCGTGATCTCGACGCCCGCGGACCTGCCGAACTTCGAGCGGCTTTTGAAGGACGGCTCGGACTTCGGCATCAGCCTTTCCTACGCGGTGCAGCCCTCGCCGGACGGCCTCGCGCAGGCCTTCCTGATAGCGGAGGAGTGGCTTTCAGGCGAGCCCTGCGCGCTCGTGCTCGGGGACAACGTCTTCTTCGGCAACGGCCTGGGCAGGCACCTC
The DNA here is from genome assembly GCA_944321435.1 of uncultured Coriobacteriaceae bacterium. Taxonomy (GTDB): domain Bacteria; phylum Actinomycetota; class Coriobacteriia; order Coriobacteriales; family Coriobacteriaceae; genus CALUOB01. Next base: position 129,556 of record CALULH010000001.1, read on the forward strand.
AGGCGCGCGGCGGCCTCCGCGGAGGCGGGCCGGGCCACCGTCTTCGGCTACCACGTGGACGACCCGGAGCGCTTCGGCGTGGTGGAGTTCGACTCAGAGGGGAGGGCGGTCTCCATCGAGGAGAAGCCCGCGGAGCCCAAGAGCTCCTACGCCGTCACCGGCCTCTACTTCTACCCGGGCGACGTGGCGGAGCGCGCCAAGGAGGTCAGGCCCTCCGCGCGCGGGGAGCTCGAGATCACCGACCTCAACCGCATGTACCTTGCGGACGGCCTGCTCTCGGTGGTGACGCTCGGGCGCGGCTACGCCTGGCTCGACACCGGCACGATGGAGAGCCTCTACGAGGCCGGGGAGTTCGTGCGCGCCGTGGAGCGCGCCCAGGACCAGCCGGTCTCCGTGCTGGAGGAGATCGCCTACGAGAACGGCTGGATCGACCACGCCACGCTCGCCGCCTGCGCCGAGCGCTACGGCAAGAGCGCCTACGGGGCGCACCTGCGCAAGGTCGCGGCGGGGGAGTACGCCCCGCAGGGAAAGGGGGAGCGGTAAGATGGCGGACTTCGCGTTCGAGAAGGACCTTCAGGCGGTCGAGACCGGCATCCCCGGGCTCGTGGTGGTGGAGCTTGCCGTCCACGGGGACGCCCGCGGCTGGTTCAAGGAGAACTGGCAGCGGGGGAAGATGGCGGCCTTAGGGGTCCCGGCCTCCTTCCGCCCCGTGCAGAACAATATCAGCTTCAACGCGGAGCGGGGCGTCACGCGCGGCATCCACGCCGAGCCCTGGGACAAGTTCATATCCGTCGCCACGGGCTCGGTCTTCGGCGCCTGGGTGGACCTCAGGCCGGGCCGTACCTACGGCAGGGTCTTCACCTGCGCCCTCGACCCCTCGCGGGCGATCTACGTGCCCCGCGGCGTCGGGAACTCCTTCCAGGCCCTGGAGGACGGCACGGCCTACACCTACCTGGTGGACGCCCACTGGTCGGCGGAGCTGAAGAAAACCTACACCTTCGTCAACCTGGCGGACCCGGAGCTCGGCATCCGGTGGCCGATCCCCTTGGATGAGTGCACGCTCTCGGAGGCAGATAGAAATCACCCCATGCTCAGGGACGCCCTCCCCATGGAGCCCAGGCGCACGCTCGTCACCGGCTGCAACGGGCAGCTGGGCCGCGCCGTGCGCGCGCTCGCCGAGGAGCGCGGCCTTGTCGATTTCTTCGACTTCTGCGACATAGACACCTTCGACATGTCGGACCCGGATGCCTACGAGCGGTACGACTGGTCCCTCTACGGGGCCGTCGTGAACTGCGGCGCCTACACCGCGGTCGACAGGGCGGAGACGCCAGAGGGCAGGGCCGCCTGCTGGAAGGCGAACGCGACCGGCCCCGCGCTCCTCTCCAGGCTCTGCGCCGAGCGCAACATCACGCTCGTTCATATTTCCTCCGACTACGTCTTCGACGGGACCAGGGAGCTCCACGACGAGGGGGAGCCCCTCTCGCCCCTCTCCGTCTACGGCCAGTCCAAGGCCGCGGGCGACCTCGCGGTCTCGACCTGCCCGAAGTATTACATTCTCCGCTCCTCCTGGGTGATAGGCGAGGGGCATAACTTCGTGAGGACCATGGCCAAGCTTTCCGACCGCGTCGCGGATCCGGGGGATGCGCTCAGCCAAGTCACCGTGGTGGACGACCAAATCGGCCGCCTCACCTTCACGGAGGACATGGCGGAGGCCGTCTTCCACCTCCTCGGCTACCGCGAGGGGGACCTGGAGCCGAGCTCGCCCGCGCCCTGCGGCACGTACGACTGCACGGGCTCGGGCGACCCGGCCTCCTGGGCCGAGATCGCCCGCGAGGTGTTCGAGCTCAGGAACGGCAACGGGGGCGCCGTGCGCCCCGTCTCCACGGGGGAGTACTACGCGAGCGCGGCCGGCCCCGTGGCCCCGCGCCCGCGCTTCTCGACCCTCGACCTCGCCAAGCTGGGGGAGGCGGGCTTCAGCATGCCCGACTGGCGGGTATCCTTGAGGGGATACCTCAAATACGGCGAGTGACAGCGGATGCGCCAAAATAGGCACGGCCTGATTTGGCGCACGAAACGAACGGAGGAACAAGCATGTCAGAGACCTTCGAGCCCAAGAGCATCATCGTCACCGGCGGCTGCGGCTTCATCGGCAGCAACTTCGTGCGCTGGGTGGCGCGCGAGCACCCCGAGGTCCATGTGACCGTCCTGGACAAGCTCACCTACGCGGGCAACCCGGGGAACATAGCGGGGCTGGACCCTGAGCGCGTGGAGCTCGTGGTGGGCGACATCTGCGACGCCGAGCTCCTGGACAGGATCGTCCCCGGGCACGACGCGATCGTCCACTACGCCGCCGAGTCCCACAACGACAACTCCATCGCCGACCCCGAGCCCTTCCTGAGGACCAACGTGGAGGGCACCTTCAGGCTCCTTGAGGCCTGCCGCAAGCACGGCGTCCGCTACCACCACGTTTCAACCGACGAGGTCTACGGCGACCTGGCCTTGGACGACCCGGCCCGCTTCACGGAGGAGACCCCGTACCATCCGAGCTCCCCCTACAGCTCCACCAAGGCGGCCTCGGACATGCTGGTGCGCGCCTGGCACCGCACCTACGGGCTCAAGGCCACCATCTCCAACTGCTCCAACAACTACGGCCCCTACCAGCACGTGGAGAAGTTCATCCCGCGGCAGATAACGAACATCCTGGACGGGGTGCGCCCCAAGCTCTACGGCGACGGCAGGAACGTGAGGGACTGGATCCACACCGAGGACCACAGCTCCGCCGTCTGGGCCATCCTCACCAGGGGCCGCGTCGGCGAGACCTACCTCATCGGCGCCGACGGCGAGCGGAGCAACATCGACGTGCTGCGCGCCATCCTGAAGGCGATGGGCAAGGATGAGGACGACTTCGACTGGGTCCGCGACCGCCCCGGCCACGACCGCCGCTACGCCATCGACAGCTCGAAGCTGCGCCGCGAGCTCGGCTGGGAGCCCGCGCACACCGACTTCGCCGAGGGCCTCGCCCAGACCATCGCCTGGTACCGCGACAACGAGCAGTGGTGGCGCCCGGCCAAGCAGGCCACCGAGGCCAAGTACGCCGCGCAGGGGCAATAAGCCTTACGGCAGCTCTTCTCGTCTTTTGGCTGCTCCCCTGAGACACCGTTAACGTTTACGATTGAACCGGTAACGATCCTGGTCGTTGCCGGTTCTTTTCTTATCGTCCTTACGCATCGCTTACGCTAAATTATGTTCTGATAGTCAGATATATCAGCGAATGATCGTGCGTATAATAATACGTATAGCATGGAAGACCGGGTGTTGTTGTGAGGGAGGGTGCAATGGATCCCATCTATTCCATGACAGCGCTGCAGCGCAACGCCGGGGAGGTCAAAGCGGCTGCGCGTGACAACGTTGTGCGCATCACCGAACAGGGGATGGGCGCGTACGTTTTTTGCAGCGAGGACGCCTTTGAGCGGCGCATTGCGCGCGAGCGTGAGGACGCGGCTTACGAAGCGCGGCTGACCGAGGCGGTGGGCCGCGGCATCGCCGACATCGAGGCGGGACGCTATGTGACCTCGGTGGACGAGGCTTTTGCGCGCGCTGATGCTTTGAGGAAAAAAAGTGCCTGACGTGACGTTGCGCCTTGCCGACGAGTTTGTGGAAAGCCTCGCGGAGATCTACTCCACGCGTTTGCTAGAGCGCATTAAGTCGTTGGTTACCAGTATCGCGACCTTTCCTGAGCTGGGGTCTCCCATGGTCCGCAAGAGTCTTGTCGCGCGGTACGGGGACAAGATGCGGCACATTGCCGTTGCCCAGTTTGTGATTGTGTACCGCTACGCCGACAACGTGGTGGATGTTCTCGCCTTGGTGTATGGGCCGCGGATCATTTAGCGGCTGGTTAAAGGTTGCATGTGGCCAGAGGCGATGCAGAACAAGCGGCCTGACCCTTTGGATGGGGTCAGGCCGCTTGCTTTTCTGGGTGTTCGTTGTCTTTTGCTGCAGTGCTTACTTGAGAAACGCAAGGAACGCCTCGGCTTGACGCTTGAGGTAAGGCTGCGAATCGCCCAGCTCGAGCGTGCCGTCTTTTACCCTGCTGAAACCCGAAGGCACGGTGAGGCGCGGCTTGTTCATCACGCGCATGTTGAGAAACGAGATCAGCGCAACCAGGTGGTCTTGCGCGCATGCGGTGCCGGTGCCTCCGGCCGAGATGCCGCTGATGGCGCAGGGCTTGCCGTCAAGCACCTGCCCTTGCTTTGCGTTTACCGGGCGCGAGAGCCAGTCGAGCAGGTTTTTGAGCGGGCCGGGGAAGAAGTGGTTGTATTCGGGCGTGAAAAACCAAACGCCGTCGGCATCAAGCACCTCCTGGCGCACGCGGGAGACGGCTTCGGGTGCGGGGCGCTCCATGTCTTCGTTGAACAGCGGGACATCGTCCCAGGCGAGGATGGAAAACTCGGCGTTGGGGTCAAGCGCAGCGACCTCCCGTGCGGCCGCTTCGGCGAGCTGGCGGTTGAGGCTTCCCTGGCGCAGCGACCCTGCGATGGCGAGAATGCGCATAGCGGCTCCAATCTTTGCGGGGCGGTTCTTGTCTAAAAGTGTTCCCGCGCTCTGCGCGCGTCAATCAGCGGGGCGCGGGCCTTTGTCGCGCCGCTCTTTTGCGACTCCTGTGGCTCGCATATGGAGATGCGCGGCGCCACGGGGGCGTGGGTGCGCGTTTGGGGTAGATAAGATGCCATCGCCAGCGAGGGTCGGAGGTGGAGCATGGCTAAGAACAACGACGCGCGGCGCATGAGGGGCGGGATGCGGCCGGTTGCAAGCGGCGAGTCACGTGGCGAAAGCGCCCCGCACGCCGGCAGCAGCGCCTCGCGCCCGGGCGGGGGCGTGCATCGCCGCTCCGCCTCCCGTCCACGCGGCGGCCGCGTACTCACGGCCGCCCTTATCGCAGCGCTTCTCATTTTGGCGGGGCTTTTCGCCCTGCGCTACGCGCCGTCGGCGCTGACGCAAGGGCGCAAGGTCGCGCAGGTGGTGGCATTCATGCCGTGGCTGACCATCCCCGCCGTGGCGCTTCTCGCCCTGTGCGCGGCCACCAAGCGGCGTGTGCTCGCGGTGCTGTTCGTTCTGTGCGTGGCCGCCGAGGTGGTGTGGCACGCGGGCTACTTCCTGCCGGCGACGAACCTGTCCGCGGCCTCTCAGCGCTCGGCGGTGGCCGAGCGTACCGCCTCGGATGACACCTTGCGCGTGATGACGCTCAACTGCATGAACGGCGAGGCGGACGCCGCCTCTATCGTGCGCGCGGTGCAAAGCGAGCGCGTGGAGGTTCTCGCCCTGCAGGAGGTCTCCAACGGGCTGCTCGATCGCTTGAACCAGGCGGGCATAGCCGATCTGCTGCCACACCGGCTGGTGGGCAAGGCCGGCTGGCGCGACAACGGCGGCGTGAACTGCCTCTTTTCGCTCGCCCCGCTTGAGGACGTCTCCACCAGCTCGCTGCCCGACGAGGCGGGCGCGTCGGCCACGCCGGCCGCCACGGTCGAGCTCGGCAGCGGCATCAAGGTGCGCTTTCTGTCCGTGCATCCCAGCTCGCCCAAAACCGGCACGCGCGGCCTGTGGAACACCTCGCTTTCGAGCCTGGGGCAGAGCCTGCGCGCGGACGTTGACTACGTGCTCATGGGCGACTTCAACGCCACGTGGGATCACCTGCGCTTCAGGCGGCTGCTGCAGAACGGCGGGCTGGTGGACGCCTCCGAGCAGGCGGGCGAGGGCTTCCACATGACCTACCCTTCGAGCCCCGAGCTTTCGCTGCGCTACTCGCCGGTGCCGGTGCCGTTCCCGCTGATGGAGATCGACCACATCCTGTACGCGCGCGAGGGCTCGGTGGCGGTGGCCTCGCTCAAGACGCTGCAGGTTGCGGGGACCGACCACATGGCGCTGCTTGGCACGCTTGCCGCGCGGTGAGGTGCAGCAGACATGTTGGCCTGCCATTGGGTGCCATTGGGGACGGGTACGAATGGCAAGGGATGCGGCGCGTTCTGCCATTCGTACCCGTCCCCAATGGCAAATAGCAAGTGCGCGCTTCCAGCGATATGTGGAGAACGCAGTGGTGGCGCGCGGCGGGCGCCTGCGGCTTTCGCGCTGTTCGTTTACACTGGGGTCAGAGAGACGCGAGTGAGCGGAGGGGCCATGACAAGGGCGGACGGCGCAGGCGCTCGGAACGCAGGCGGAGCTGCCGAGTCGGAGGCGGCTGTTGCGACAACCGGCGCGGATGCCGTGCTGGGCGAGCTTTCGTACTCGTTTGCGCGCCTGCCGCTCGACGAGATCGGCGCGCATCCCGAGAACGACTACTCCATGAACGAAGGCGAGCTTGTCGAGCTCATGGCCTCCATTGAGAAGGACGGCCTGGGGCAGCTGCCTTTGGTGCGTCGCCTGCCGGACGGGACGTACCAGATGATCGCGGGGCACCGACGACTGGAGTGCTTCCGACGGCTCGCCGCCGCGCATCCCGGCGCTGACGGCAAGCCCGGTCCCTACGACCTGCTGCCGGTGAACGTCATCGACGGCCTGGATGATGCCCGCGCCTCCATTCTGCTCAACGTCACCAACCTGGTCACCCGCAACCTCACGCAGGAGGAGCGCGGCGCCCGCTACCGCGCCATAGGGAGGCGCGTGCCGGCCATGCGCGCCGCCGACCCGTCCTTGCGCGGCGTGCGCACCAACGAGGTGATTGCCCGCATCGTGACTAAGGAGACGGGCAACCCGGTCTCCGAGGCCACGGTCAAACGCGCCATCGCTGCCGAGAGGCGCCTGGCCGAGGCGCGCGAGAAGGCAACGCGGCTGCGGAGCGACCTCACGGACAACTGGCAGGTAGAGGCCAGTACGGGCAAGATCGACCCGGTGACGCTCAAGTCCATATCCGAGCTGCCGGAGGACCGGCAGGAGGAGCTTTTCGTGTCCTATCAGCGCCAGGGGTTGGCCCCCGGCGCGCTGCGGGCGCATATCCGCCGGCTGGAGCCCAAGACCGCGGAGGACGCGCGCCGCGAGCTTACGGCGGCCATTCGCAACGTGGAGGACGTGGTCGAGATGGCCCGGCGCAACGTGGAGGTGCCCGCCGAGTTGGTGCAGCGCCTGAGAAGCCTGATCGACCAGCTGTAACCGTTGCGCGCCGGCGTGCGCCGCGCGTGCCGATCGCCGCGCGCTGCGCTTTTGCCTGGCACCGTTGCGCTTGCACGAGACTTTAACAGGAGTGAAACCCATGGCCTTGATCCGCATTACCACCTTGGACGACCCGCGGCTCGCTGCCTACACGCGGCTGACGGAACTTGAGCTGCGCAGCCGCCTGGAGCCCGAGAAAGGGCTCTTTATCGCCGAGTCCGCCAAGGTCATAGAGCGCGCGCTGGCTGCTGGGATGGAGCCTGTGAGCTTCCTTCTGGGCGAGAGGTGGCTCGACCCGCTGGCGCCGCTTCTGGAGCCGTACCTGGAGGGCGGCTCGCATGCGGATGTGCCCGTGTTCACGGGGTCGATGGAGCTGATGGAGCGGCTTACCGGGTTCAAGGTCACGCGCGGCGCGCTCTGCGCCATGCGCCGCCCGCCGCTCGAGGACCCGGCCGACCTGCTCGCGCGCACGGACGCGCGCCGCGTGGCCGTGCTGGAGGGCATTGTGGACCACACCAACGTGGGCGCCATCTTCCGATCGGCTGCGGCGCTCAACGTCGACGCCATCTTGGTGAGCCCCAGCTGCTGCGACCCGCTGTACCGCCGCGCGGTGCGCGTGAGCATGGGGACCGTCTTTCAGGTGCCGTGGACGCGCGCGGGCGAGCATGTGCGCGAATGGCCCGCGGCCGGCGTGGACGCACTGCACAGCGCCGGTTTCACCTGCGCTGCGCTGGCGCTCACCGATGACAGCGTGTCGCTGGACGACCCGGCCCTGCGGCAGGTGGAAAAGCTCGCGCTCTTCTTGGGCACGGAGGGACAGGGCCTCAATGCGCGCACCATCCGCGCATGCGACACCGCCGTGCGCATTCCCATGGCCCACGGCGTCGACTCCCTCAATGTGGCCGCCGCTAGCGCCGTGGCGTTCTGGCAGCTCTGTCCGCATGTTGGCAACGACTACCACTACCAGCCTGGCATGTTCTCGTAGCGCCGAGCGCACTGACGTTGCCGCAACGGTGAGCCCGCGTTGCGTCGCCGTTTCTGCGCTGCAACGCCGTGCCCGCGGCGCGTTTTTTGTGGATATGCAAAGCGTTGCCTATTTTATGCGTTCTGCAAACACGAAACGGCTTGTTTTTCTGATTCGACGACGATCGCGGGACGAAATCGCTAGGTTTTCTGATTATGCAAGCGCCCTGCGAAGCCCAAGGGGGAGGTTCGCGCTGCGATGGAGCTAGGTTTTGCCGATGAGTTATGCGCGACGAGCATAAAACAACCTAAACAATCTTCCATGCGCATGTATAAGAATCGCAGAATCAGAAATAGGTTCGATTTTGTCCCGCGACGTGCCCGCATGTAGGAAAGACCCCTATTTTGTCAGCTGCAAAGCTTTTTCGCGTCCTATAACTTCGCCTGCGTCGCATTCCCCTGCACGCCTGCTTGCCGAACCAGCGGGATCGCGCATGCCTTGGTAAAACACCGCCGTTTCTACAACCGCGCTCACTGCCTGCGTGCTACAATGCCGTGCTACAGGCGTTGATGGGGAGGAGTAGGCGGCCCCCGCGCATATGAGAGAGCGGACCCGAGCCGGTTCGGCGCCGTAAGGCGCTCGGCTGCTGCGCGCTAGGCGCGGCGTACCGGCTTTGGCTGAGAGGACCGCGTGCGCGACCGTCCGAAAATCACCCCGGAGCCGCGGCCTGAACAAGGACGCGCTCCCGTATGCCCGCGCATTTTGCCGCAAGGCGTCGCGGTGCAGGGCATGGGATGCGTGGGCTTCAGTAGGCGTCGCCGGGACGACCGCCGTCATGTGGTCGGCCGAGTACGGGTGCCGTTGCGGCGCTACGGGCATCGGGTGCGCAAGTGCCTTCAAGCCCTTGGCGCGGCGGGCAGCCTAAGCTGGGTGGTATAGCGAGGAGCTTTGCGAGAGGCGGCTGCGCGCATGCGCCCGCCGCTCATATGGACAAGCGCTTCGTCCCAGCTTGCAGGGATGAGGCGCTTTTTTAGTGCCTCGAGATTCGGGTCGCGCGCCCGGAACCGCCGCGGGCGTTGTCCCGCACGGAGCCGGAGGCGCGGCGCGTGAAAGGGGAGAGCATGGCAAACAACTACAAGGACACCACCAACCTGCCCAAGACCAAGTTCCCCATGCGGGGCAACCTGGCCAAGGCGGAGCCCAAGCGCCTGGCGGCGTGGAACGAGAACGGCGTTTACGAGCTCCTGCAGAAGAAGAACGAGGGCCACAAGAAGTTCGTGCTGCACGACGGCCCGCCCTACGCCAACGGTCCCATCCATGTGGGACACGCCATGAACAAGATCTCCAAAGACATCATCATGCGCTACCACGCCATGCAGGGCGAGCAGACCCCCTACGTGCCCGGCTGGGACTGCCACGGCCAGCCCATCGAGCACAAAGTGGAGGAGTCGCTCGGCACCGAGAAGTTCAACGCCACGCCCACGGACAAGATCCGCGAGATGTGCCGCGAGTTCGCGGTCGAGAACATCGAGCTGCAGAAGGCCGGTTTCCGCCGCTTGGGCGTGCTGGGCGACTGGGACCATCCCTACCTCACGCTCTACCATGAGCACGATGCCGCCGACATCGAGGTCTTCAAGGCAATGTTCGATCGCGGCATGATCTACCGCGGCCGCAAGCCCGTGCACTGGTGCAAGCACTGCCACACCGCGCTCGCCGAGGCGGAGATCGAGTACTCCGATGAGACGAGCCCCTCCATCTTCGTGCGCTTCGAGCTGATCGACGTGCCCGAGGCCCTGCGCGCCGCCGGCTGCCCCGTCGACGTGGTCATCTGGACCACCACCCCCTGGACCCTTCCGGCCAACTCCGGCGTGGCGCTTGCCGCCGACGCCGAGTACGTGGCCGTGTCCGCCAAGGGCCGCTTGGGTATCATGGCTAAGGCGCTCTGGGAGAAGGTCTTCCATGGCGTCGCCCAGGATGAGGACGCCTGCCTCTACGTGCCCGCCGGCGCCGACGAGCCCTGGTCTGTCCGCGGCGAGCAGCTCGTCGACATCACCTACAAGCAGCCGATCTTTGAGAACGTGACCGGCCGCATCGTCACGGCCGACTACGTGAGCCTTGAAGACGGCACGGGCTGCGTCCACACCGCCCCCGGCCACGGCGTGGACGACTACTACACCGGCATGCGCTGCGGCCTGCCCATCATTATGCCCGTCGACGACGACGGCCGCTTCTACCAGGGCGACGAGTACGGCACCGGCGGCCCCTTCTCCGGGCTCGACACCGACGAGGCCAACCCCGTCATCATCGACTGGGTCGACGAGCGCGGCATGCTCGTGGCCGAGAAGAAGATCAACCACAGCTACCCGCACTGCTGGCGCTGCAAGAACCCCGTGATCTTCCGCGCAACCGACCAGTGGTTCGTCTCCATGGACGACACCGGCCTGCGCGAGGAGGCGCTCGACCAGATCATGAACCACGTGACCTGGTACCCGGATCACGCCAAGAACCGCATCGGCTCCATGGTCGAGGGCCGTCCGGACTGGTGCATCAGCCGCCAGCGCAACTGGGGCGTGCCCATTCCGAGCTACACCTGCGCCGACTGCGGCGAGAAGGTCATGAACGACGCCACGCTGGACGCGGTCATCGCCCTGTTCAAGGAGAAGGGCTCCGACGCCTGGTTCACCGACGCGCCCGAGGACTACCTGGGCGACGCCTGCGTCTGCCCCAAGTGCGGCGGCCACCATCTCAAGGCCGACCGCGACATCCTGGACGTGTGGTGGGACTCGGGTGTGTCCTGGAAGGCCGTGTGCGAGAACCGCCCCGAGCTCACCTACCCGTGCGATATGTACCTGGAGGGCTCCGACCAGCACCGCGGCTGGTTCCAGAGCTCGCTGCTCACGAGCGTGGGCGCCTACGACCAGGCGCCGTACCGCGCCGTGGTTTCCCAGGGCTTCACGCTGGACGGCCAGGGCCGCAAGATGTCCAAGAGCCTGGGCAACGTCATCGACCCCAACAAGGTGTGCGACACCCTGGGCGCCGACATCCTGCGCCTGTGGGTGGCGAGCGTGGACACCTCCAATGACGTGGCCATCGACGACGAGATCCTGAAGCGCACCTCCGAGGCCTACCGCCGGTTCCGCAACACCTTCCGCTTCCTTTTGGGCGAGCTCGAGGACCAGTTCGACCCCGAGGCCGACGCAGTGCCCTTCGATGAGCTCATGCCGCTCGACAAGCTCATGATGGCGCGCATCTCCGAGGTCCATGGCGAGGTTTCGGCTGCCTACGCCGAGTACAGCTTCAACAAGGTCTACCGCACGCTCTACGACTTCGTGGTCACCGAGCTCTCGAACGTTTACCTGGACGTTACCAAGGACCGCGTGTACTGCGATGCCCCTGCGAGCCGCGAGCGCCGCAGCGCGCAGACCGTCTGGGCTCAGGTGCTGGCCATGCTGCTGCACGACCTGCAGCCCATCTTGGCCTTCACCTGCGACGAGGTCATGGCCTACGCGCCGGCAGCGTGCCGCGACGGGCAGACCTACGCCGCCCTCATGGACTGGTACGCGGCGCCGCTCTCCGCAGACGAGGCGGCTCCCTACCTGCCGGCCTACCGCGCCATGCTCGAGTTCCGCGACGCGGTGACCGCCGCCTTCGAGAAGGAGCGCGCCGCGGGCACGTACACCAAGACCCAGGAGGTCCGCGTGCGCGCCGAGGTTCCCGCCGAGATGCTCGCGCTCCTCTCCGGCGAGACCGCGGCCGACCTCGCCGAGATCTGCATCGTGTCCGAGGTCGAGCTCGCCGAGGGCCCGGAGCTCTCCGTTGCGGTTGAGCCGGCGCGCGGCGAGCGCTGCGAACGCTGCTGGAACTACCGCGAGCTCGGCCATTCCGAGGAGCATCCGCGCCTGTGCGCCCGCTGCGCCGCCGTGGTGGAGGCCTAAGTGGCCGCGTCAGGCGAGAAGAGCCCCCGCACGCCCCGTCGCGGCGCGGTGCTGCCCTCCTTGGGGTGGCGCCTCGCCGTGTGGGGCGTGCTTGGCGCCACCGTGCTCGGCATCGACCAGGTTGCCAAGGCCGCGGTTCGCGCCGCAGTCGCCTCCGGATGGTTCTCGACCACGGTCATTCCCGGCGTGCTCGACTTCACCTTCGTGCGTAACTTCGGCGCCGCCTTCGGCATCGGGCAGGGGATGGGTTTCGCGTCGGTCATCATCGCGGTTCTGGTCGTGGGCTTTTCGGCCGCCTACCTGGCGCGCGCCCCGTACCTCGCCAAGCTCGAGGTCGTGGGCCTCGGGCTCGTGCTGGGCGGCGCGGTGGGCAACGCCGTCGACCGCATCGTGCACGGGTACGTGACGGACTTCATAGCCGCGACCTTCATCGACTTCCCGGTCTTCAACGTGGCGGACATCGGCATCGTGATTGGCGTGATCCTCGCGTTCGTCGGGTTCGCTTTCTTCTCGCCCGCCACCAAGATGGAGCGCGAGGAGGCTGAGCGTCGCCGTGCAGCGTCCGGCGGCGCCGACGGCGACAAGGGCGCAGACGTGCAGCGAAAGCAGTAAGGAGGGCATGTGGCGGGTATCTTCAGGCATCGGGTGACGGCGGCCGGCGACGGCGAGCGCCTGGACGCGTATCTGGGGTCGCTTGCGGACACGCCGTCGCGCAGCGCCTGCGCCAGGCTCGTGGAGCAGGGCGCGGTGCTGGTGAACGGCGAGGTCGAGACTTCGAAGAAGCGCGTTCTCGCCGAAGGCGACGGCATCGAGCTCTCCCTGCCGGACGAGGAGCCCGCGCCCACCTTGAAGCCCGAGAACATCCCGCTCGACATCCGCTTTGAGGACGACTACCTCATCGTGCTATCCAAGCAGGCCGGGCTCGTATGCCATCCGGCGGTGGGGCACGCCTCGGGCACCCTCGCCAACGCGCTCGTCTACCATTGCGGCGCGGAGCACCTGGGACGCCTGCAGGGTGACGACCGCCCGGGCATCGTTCACCGCCTGGACCGCGATACCTCGGGCCTCATGGTTGCCGCAAAGGACGACGCCACCCAGCGCGCGCTGCAGGACCTGATCCGCCTGCGCACGCTCGACCGGCGCTACATCACGCTCGTGCACGGCTACATCGCCCCGGACAACGGCATCATCGACGCCGGTATCGCGCGCTCCACGCGCGACCGCATGCGCATGGCCGTGTCCGACGACCCGCTCGCGCGTCAGGCCATCACCACCTTCACCACGCTGGAGCGTTTCGAGGCCGGTCCGCGCGGCGACGGCTACACGCTGCTCGAGTGCCACCTCTACACCGGCCGTACCCACCAGATCCGCGTGCACATGCGCCACATCAACCACCCCTGCGTGGGCGACCCGCTGTACGGGCGCGCAAACGAGCGCGCCGACCGGGGGCTCGCGCGGCAGTTCCTGCACTCCTGGCGCATCAAGTTCACGCATCCCGTGACGGGCGAGGAGATCGAGCGGCGCGACACCCTGCCCTATGATCTTCTTGATGTGCTTGAGGAGATCGCGCCCACGTCGATGGGGCGCACCGCGGCGGGCGATAAGATAGTGCCGCAACTGTGGTATTAAAGCGCGCCTCGGCGCGCCGGCGCGCTGTGCGGCTGCGTCGGCGCATCCGGGTGCTCGTAGCTATGAGGTGATCTTCTTGCAGCTGACGCCCATCGTCGTCTTCAACGGCCTGCTGCTGGTCCTTTTCACGGTGTGCTTTCTCTACCAGGTCATCTACACCCTCGTGGGCTTCTTCCGCGGCGAGGTCAAGATCCCGGCGGCCAAGCGCCTGCACACCTACGCCTTCCTCATCGCCGCGCACAACGAGGAGGCGGTTATCGCCAACCTGGTGCAGTCCATCAAGGAGCAGGACTACCCGGCCGACAAGATCGACATCTTCGTCATAGCGGACGCCTGCACCGACGCCACGGCAGACCGCGCGCGCGAGGCCGGCGCCACCGTGTTCAAGCGCAATGACTTGGCGCGCAAGGGCAAGAGCTGGGTGCTCGACTACGCGGTCAAGCGCATCATGCGCGAGCAGCCCGGGCGGCACGACGGCTTCTTCATCTTCGATGCGGACAACCTCCTGGCGCCCGACTACGTGCGCCAGATGAACGATGCCTTCGACCAGGGCTTCATGGTGGTCACCAGCTACCGTAACTCAAAGAACTTCGGCAGCTCGTGGGTGTCGTCCGCCTATGCCACGTGGTTTTTGCGCGAGGCGCGTTACCTCAACAACGCGCGCATGCAGCTGGGGACCTCGTGCGCGGTGTCGGGCTCGGGCTTTCTGGTTGCGGCCGAGATCATGCGCGGCATGGACGGCTGGCACTTCCATACGCTCACCGAGGACATCCAGTTCTCCACCTTCTGCGCGGTGCACGGCATCCGCATCGGCTACGCGCCGGCAGAGTTCTACGACGAGCAGCCGGTTACCTTCGCCGCGTCCTGGAAGCAGCGTATGCGCTGGACCAAGGGCTTTTACCAGGTGTTCTTCACCTACGGCGGGCAGCTGGTCAAGTCCATGACGGTGTTCAGGCGCTTTGCGGCCTACGACCTGTTCATGACCATCGCGCCGGGCATGCTGCTCTCGCTCATCTCGTTCGTCACCAACGTCACCTTCCTGGCGGTGGGGTATCTGAGCCACGGCTTCCTGGCCACCAACGCCGAGCTCGAGATGTGCGTGGGATCGCTCGTCATGACCTTCATCGGGCTCTACGGCACGTTCTTCTTCATGGGCGTGCTCACCACGCTCACTGAGTTCGGCCATATCCGCACCAAGCAGCGCTGGCGCATCTTCACGAACCTCTTCACGTTCCCGCTGTTCATGTTCACCTACATACCACTGACGGTCGCGGCGCTATTCAAGAAGGTCGAGTGGGTTCCCACGCGCCACGACGTGGCCGTGTCTCTGGACGAGGTCATGGGCGCCAAGTAAGCGGGCCTGCGGTGCCGTGGTGCGGCGCCTTCGCTACCCCAGCAGCTCGGGGAGCCTGCGGGCCAGCAGCGCGTCCACCTCTGCTTGCAGGGTCTGATAGACGGCGAGCATGCGCGCGCCCTCGGGCGTGAGGGTGGACCCCCGCGCGCCGTCGCGCAGGATGAGCGCGCAGCCCATGTGCGCCTCGGCTTCCTTCATAATGCGCCAGGCCTTGGAGTAGGCCATTCCCAGGTGCTTGGCGGCCTGGTTGAGCGATCGCAGGTCGCGCACGCCCTCAAGCAGCTGCACCACGCCGCTGCCGAACACGCCCGGCAGGTCCGGGTCCGTGCTCATAAGGCTCAGGCGCGCACGCGCGGTGATGTTCTCGGCGCTGATCATATGCTCTCCCTCTGCGGGGCCGCGCGGGCCCATGCGGGTCGGATGCCGGTACCCGGGGCCGGCGCGGTGTTGCTTGTGCGCAGGATGGGCCCCATGGGCAATTCCGTCCCATTGTACCAGCATCGCTGCGCTACAATGGGACGCCAGAACCACCTCAATGCGGGCTTGGCGCGCATGGCTTGAAAACGACATGGCAAAGGAGTGTACATGGCAACGTTCTTCCCTGGCGAATCGCACACCTTCTCCGAGTATCTGCTGGTC
The DNA here is from genome assembly GCA_944321435.1 of uncultured Coriobacteriaceae bacterium. GTDB lineage: Bacteria > Actinomycetota > Coriobacteriia > Coriobacteriales > Coriobacteriaceae > CALUOB01. The sequence continues at coordinate 145,217 of CALULH010000001.1, forward strand.
CCCGGATACAGCTCGTCCGAGTGCATTCCCGCCAAGGTCTCGCTCAAGACGCCGCTCGTGAAGTACAAGCGCGGCGAGGAGCCCGCCATCAGCCTCAACATCCCCATGGTGTCGGCTATCATGCAGTCCGTCTCCGGCGTGGACATGGGCATCGCCCTGGCCACCGAGGGCGGCATGGCGTTCATCTACGGCAACCAGACCCCCGAGTCCGAGGCGGCCATGATCAAGGCCGTCAAGGACCACAAGGCCGGCTTCGTGGAGTCCGACTCCAACCTCACGCCCGATATGACCATGACCCAGGTCATGGACCTCAAGGCGCGCACCGGCCACTCCACCATGCCCGTCACCGAGGACGGCTCCCCGCACGGCAAGCTGCTGGGCATCGTCACCAGCCGCGACTACCGCCCCACGCGTGATGATCCGGCCAGCCTGGTGGGCACCTTCATGACCCCGCGCGAGAAGCTCGTGGTGGCCGAGAAGGACATCACCCTCAAGAAGGCCAACGACATCATCTGGGAGAACAAGCTCAACGCGCTGCCCGTGGTGGACGATGACGACTGCCTGGTGGCCATGGTCTTCCGCAAGGACTACGACTCCCACAAGACCAACCCCGACGAGATGCTCGACGCCAACAAGCGCTACATGGTGGGCGCTGGCATCAACACCCGCGACTACGCCGAGCGCGTGCCGCTGCTGGTGGAGGCCGGTGCGGATGTGCTGTGCATCGACTCCTCCGAGGGCTTCTCCGAGTGGCAGAAGCTCACGCTCGAGTGGATCCGCGAGCACTACGGCGACTCCGTCAAGGTGGGCGCCGGTAACGTGGTCGACGAGGACGGCTTCCGCTTCCTGGCTGAAGCCGGCGCCGACTTCGTGAAGGTGGGCATCGGCGGCGGCTCCATCTGCATCACGCGCGAGACCAAGGGCATCGGCCGCGGCCAGGCCTCGGCGGTCATCGACGTGTGCCGCGCGCGCGACAAGTACTTCGAGGAGACGGGCGTGTACGTGCCCGTGTGCTCCGACGGCGGCATCGTCTACGACTACCACATGACGCTTGCCCTGGCCATGGGCGCCGACTTCATGATGCTCGGCCGCTACTTCGCGCGCTTTGACGAGTCTCCCACCGAGCGCGTCAACGTCAACGGCCAGTACATGAAGGAGTACTGGGGCGAGGGCTCCGCGCGTGCCCGTAACTGGCAGCGCTACGACCTGGGCGGCGCGGCCAAGCTGGGCTTCGTGGAGGGTGTTGACTCCTACGTGCCCTACGCCGGCTCGCTCAAGGAGGGCGTCCAGCAGACGCTCTACAAGATCAAGTCCACTATGTGCAACTGCGGTGCGCTCACCATCAAGGAGCTGCAGGAGAAGGCGCGCCTGACGCTGGTCTCCGCCACCTCCATCGTCGAGGGCGGCGCCCACGACGTGGTGGTCAAGGAGTCCAACCAGAGCGTGAGCTACTAGCGAGAGCTTGCTTGAGCCCCGCATGCAGGGGCGGGCGATAAGCGCAGATGGACCCGAAGACGGCGCTGCCCCAGGAGGGCGGCGCCGTTTCCTTAAGGAGGCTTGCGCGCTGCCTGTTTGCGCCGGCGGTTCGCTATACTGGTGCGAGAAAAACCTTGACGACGCGTCCCGAGGGCGCGCGGGGAGCGTGATGATCCATGTTTTGCGTGAGCTGTGGGGCGGAGCTCGACGACGGCACCCAGTTCTGCCCGTTCTGCGGTAAGCGCGTGGGGCGGCCTGCGCGTCCTACGACGCGCGTTGAGGAGTCCGCAGGCAATGCGGCCGCAGCGTCACCGACCGTCGCCTCGGCGTCCGATTCCGGCACGGCCTCTCCCGATGCCACGGTGTACCTCTCCGGCTACGATGCGCAGGGTGGCCTTGGGCAGGCTGAGCAGAGCGCATCGGAGGCCCAGGGTTTTGCCAGCTCAAATGCGCGCGAGGCTACCTATGACGCGGACGCTACGCGCTTTACCCCGGCGCCTTACGCCGACGTTGCGCCCGCGCCCGTTCGTCCCGTCGACGCGGCTCAGCCTGCCGCGCGCACGGCTCCCGGCGACACGGCGTCTTTCACTGCGCCGCTGCCCCCGTCCATCCCGCAGGACGGCATCATGTACAACGCCCATCCCGCCCGCAAGCGCACGGCGGGGGAGAGCGTCCTCATCGGCCTTGCGGTTGTTGTCGTCCTTGCGGCGGTGGTGTGCGGGGCATGGGTGCTTACCGGGCACACGCTGCCGTTTCTCGCTCCCACGCAGGCCGAGCAGCCCGCGCCCGCGGATGATGCGTCCTCGCTTGCGGACCTTACGCCTCTTACGGTCACCATCAGCACGGTGAACGCCGACTCGTATCCTACGGTTGCGGTCGACCTTGCGCTGACGGCGGCCGACGGATCGGCTTTCGATGCCTCTTCGCTTACGGCCGCGGATTTCGGCGTGACCGAGACCACCTCAAACGTCAACCGCGCCATAGCCACGGTCGATCGGTTCACGCCGGGCAACGGCGGGACCTCGCGCTTGGTCTACACTTCGGCCATCGACGCCGCGGATGCAGGCGCGGAGGGCGCGCGTACCGTCGAGGTCACGCTGGACCAGCTGAGCGGTTATGCGGGAAGCTCCTCCACCGAGGTTTATGTAGCGCCCGACGCGTCCGACGCCGAGGAGCAGGATGCCTCCGATAGCCAGGCCGCTCAAGAGGCGGCTGCTGCTGCGGCGGCTGATCCGGCTGGTTACCTTCTGCCTGACAGCGGCACGCACCGCTACACCGCCGACGAGCTCGAGGGGTACAGCGACTGGGACCTCTACGTGGCCCGCAACGAGATCTTCGCGCGGTACGGGCGCGGTTTCTCCAGCGCCGACCTTCAGGCGTACTTCAACGGGAAGACCTGGTACCGCGAGCAGTACGCTCCCGAGGAGTTCGATTCCATGGCCTCGCCCCTGAACGAGGTCGAGAAGGCCAACGTGGAGACGATCCGCTCGGTGGAGCAGTCGCGCGGCAGCTCTTACGCGTAGGCGTCCCGACTGTGCTACCGCCCGCGCGGAGGCGGGGTTGTCCTCCGTCACTTTTCCGATCTTGCGCAGGGTCGCCCGCTTTGCCCGTCTTGTTCCCCTTGCGCGAGGCTGCCCGTTTTGCGCAAGATGGGTCACTTGCGCACCGGGGGCTCGGCCCCTCCCTACGCAAGACGAGTGCGTTTTGCGGCGATGGCCGGTGCGAGAAAGGCAAGACGCGCCGCCGCCTGCGTTACAAGCTGCAACGCAACGGCGGGCGAGCGGGCAAAACGGTGTATACTCTTGAGCGTTTTACCCAGCTCGCAGCAGGGGTCCGCGCGTTTCGCGCGTGCGTCCGGCCGGCATGAGCGCGCCCTTCGGCGCCGCCCGCACCCGCGCGCAACGTTTGCGTCCTCCCCGCATAGATACGCTGAGAAGGAGAGCATATGTGCACCTGCGCATCTCATGGCAGCGCCCACGAGATTCCCGCCTACGACGCTCAGGCCATCGAGGCCAAGTGGATGGAGGAGTGGGACAAGGAGGGCATCTACGCCACGGACACCGATCCCTCCAAGCCCAAGAAGTACATCCTCGAGATGTTCCCGTATCCCTCGGGCGATCTGCACATGGGCCACGCGCGCAACTACACCATCGGCGACGCCATGGCGCGTCAGGCCCGCATGCGCGGTTACGACGTGCTGCACCCCATCGGGTTCGACGCCTTCGGCCTGCCGGCCGAGAACGCCGCCATCAAGCACAACACCCAGGCCAAGGCATGGACCTACAAGAACATGGATCAGGCGCTGGCAACCATGCGCCGCATGGGCTTCTCCTACGACCTTGACCGCCTGGTCAAGACCTGCAGCCCCGACTACTACCGCTGGGGCCAGTGGATCTTCCTCAAGATGATGGAGCGCGGCCTGGTATACCGCAAGAAGAACCCCGTCAACTGGTGCCCCAACTGCAAGACGGTGCTCGCCAACGAGCAGGTGACCGACGGCGTGTGCTGGCGCTGCGGCGAGGCGCCCGAGAAGCGCGACCTCGAGCAGTGGTACTTCAAGATCACCGACTACGCCCAGGAGCTCCTCGACGACCTTGAGAAGCTTCCCGGCTGGCCCGAGCGCGTCAAGCAGATGCAGGCCAACTGGATCGGCCGCTCCGAGGGCGCCGAGGTCGACTTCACCCTGTGCGACGCCTCGGGCAACCCCATCAAGGGCGACGAGGGCAAGATCACCGTCTTCACCACCCGCGCCGACACGCTCTTCGGCTGCACCTTCTTCCTGCTGGCGCCGGAGTACGCGGGCTTGCACGACCTGGTCGCCGGCACCGAGTACGAGGCCGCCGTCATGGAGGTCGTGGAGGGCGCCAAGCAGATCACCGCGGTCGAGCGCGCCCAGGGCGAGCTCGAGAAGCACGGCGCCTTCACCGGCCGCTACGTAGTGAACCCCATTAACGGCGAGAAGGTCCCCGTGTGGGTCGCGGACTACATCGTGTCCGACTACGGTACCGGCGCCGTTATGGCCGTGCCCTGCGGTGACCAGCGCGACTTTGAGTTTGCGCGCAAGTACGACCTGCCTGTGCGCCCCATCATCCTCATGGACGACGAGATCGAGGCCCTGATGGCCGAGACGGGCAAGGCGCGCGACGAGGTCATCGCCTCTTACGACGCCAAGACCGTCGACTGGGACGCCGCGCACGCCGCCGAGGGCACCCTCGTGCAGTCCGGCCGCTTCACCGGCATGGTGGGCGGCAAGCACTCCGAAGGTGAGGCGGCCGTCGTGTCCGAGCTCGAGGAGCGCGGCGTGGGTCGCCGCAAGGTCGAGTTCCGCCTGCGCGACTGGCTCATCAGCCGCCAGCGCTACTGGGGTAACCCCATCCCGGTGGTGTACTGCGACCACTGCGGCATCGTGCCGGTTCCCGAGGATCAGCTGCCGGTAGTGCTGCCCGACAATCTCGACCTCACCGCCGGCGAGACGCTCGCCGAGTGCAAGGAGTTCTACGAGACCACCTGCCCGGTCTGCGGTCGCCCCGCCCGCCGCGAGACCGACACCATGGACACCTTCACGTGCTCCAGCTGGTACTACCTGCGCTACTGCGATCCGCACAACGCGGAGCTCCCGTTCTCCAAGGAGGCTGCGGACCGCTGGATGCCGGTCGACAACTACATCGGCGGTATCGAGCACGCCATCCTGCACCTGCTCTACAGCCGCTTCTTCACCAAGGCCTTGCGCGACATGGGGCTCCTCGGCGTGGACGAGCCCTTCACCAACCTGCTGTGCCAGGGCATGGTGAAGGACGAGAACGGCGACACCATGTCCAAGTCCAAGGGCAACGTGGTCCCGCCCTCGAGCGTCATCGAGCCCTACGGCGCTGACACCATGCGCCTGGCCATTCTCTTCATCGCCCCGCCCGAGAAGGACTTCGACTGGGATCCCAAGGCCGTGGAGGGCGCCAACCGCTTCCTCAAGCGCGCCTGGCGCATGGTCTGGCAGCTCGTGGAGACGGCCGATCTCAACGCTGCCGTCGACCCGTCCGCGCTCGACGCCGAGGCCCTGGAGCTCAACCGCGAGATGCACCGCACGCTGGCCAAGTGCACCGACGACTTCGACCGCCAGCAGTTCAACACCGCCATCAGCGCCATCATGGAGCTGGTTAACGCGGCGAGCGCTTACCTCAACGCCGTGCCGGCCGAGAAGCGCAACCCCGCGCTCTGCGGCTTGGTCGCCACCAACATCGTCTCGGCGCTGGCCCCCATCTGCCCGTTCTGGGCGGAGGAGCTTTGGCGTGCCGCGCTCGGCCACGCCGAGAGCGTCTACGGCGCGCCTTGGCCGGCCTTCGACCCGGCGCAGGCCAAGCGCGACACGGTGGAGATCGCCGTGCAGGTGAGCGGCAAGGTGCGCGCGCGCATCGAGGTCGCCGCCGACGCGTCCAAGGAGGACATGGAGGCGTCCGCGCGCACGGCTGCCGCCAAGTGGCTCGAGGGCAAGAACGTTATCAAGGTCATCTGCGTTCCGGGCAAGCTCGTGAACATCGTGGCCAAGTAGCACGCGATAAGTTCGACCTGACGGTCCGAGGGGCGGGTATATCGTCCCGCGCGCAGTTTTGCAGCCGACGGAAGCGCCGTTTCCGGCGCTTCCGTCTCGGCGAAACTGTTTGAGCACGGGATGATATACTCGCCCTCTCCCCGCCGTCGCCGGTGAAGATCGTGGAGAAGCTGTGTGCGTTGGCGGCACGGGGGGAAATCTGGCGGTTTACCTGTTCTTGTGCTATATTCACCTATGCAACCTAAAGCAGCTGAAACGAGGGAGTGGGGCGCTCGGCGTCCCGCTCTCTTCTTGTATAAGGAGGTGGAGCGGTGGTCAAGACCAAGACGGAGCAGGCCATTCTCGACGCGCTGGAGCCTGCGGCCGCCGATCGGGGCATCGACATCGTGGACGTCGAGGTGGTGGGCGCCACCAAGGCGCCGTGCGCGCGCGTGCGCATCGAGCGGCTGGACGGCGCGGCTATCACGCTGGACGAGGTGTCGGCGCAGACCAAGTGGATCTCCGAGATCCTGGACGAGCTCGACCCGATCTCCAGCTCCTACACGCTCGAGGTCTCCTCGCCGGGGTTGGCGCGCCCGCTGCGCCGCGCCCAGGACTTCGCGCGCTTTGCCGGTCAGGAGTGCGAGATCAAGACCACGGCCACCGAGGGCCGCCGTAGCTTCACCGGCATCATCAAGGGCTGCGCCGACGGGGCGGTAACCATCGAGGCGGACGGCGAGGAGATCGTCATCCCGCTCGATGAGATCAAGAAGAGCACGCTCAAGCCCACCTACGATTTCAAGGGCTCGAAGGAGGAGAAGTAATGGCATCGGAGATGATGGAAGCGCTCATGGCGCTTTGCCAGGAGAAGCATATCGACCAGCTCTACCTGCTGGACCGCTTGGAGCAGTCGCTTGCCAAGAGCTATGCCGAGATCCTTAAGCTGGACTTCGGCGCCAAGGTCACCATCGACCGCGCCACCGGCAAGATCTACGTCTACAAGCTCGTGCCGGTCGAGGAGTCCTTCGATGAGGAGACGGGCGAGTACGCCGAGTTCTCCGAGGTCGACGTCACGCCCAGGGACACGAGCCGCATTGCCGCGCAGCATGCCAAGTCCGAGATCAACGCCATCGTGCGCAACGCGGCGCGCCAGCAGATCTACGAGGAGTTCTCCAGCCGCATAGGCGACATCATCACCGGCACCGTGCTGCAGACCACGCCCGACTTCACCATCCTGAAGATCCGCGAGGGCGTCGAGGCCGAGCTGCCCCACTTTGACCAGCGCCGCAACGAGAACGAGCGCAACGAGCGCCCGGCGGGCGAGCGCTACACCCACAACCAGCGCTTGAAGGCCGTCATCATCGACGTGCGCGACCCCAACGCCACTGTTCAGCCCGTGCGCGGCGAGCACTCCCGCCCGTCCATCGTGGTGTCCCGTACACATCCGGCGCTGCTCCGCCGCCTCTTCGAGCTCGAAGTCCCGGAGATCTACGAGGGCTCCGTCGAGATCATGAGCTGCATCCGCGAGCCCGGCCAGCGTTCCAAGGTGGCCGTGCGCTCCCTTGACAGCCGCCTCGACCCGGTGGGCGCCTGCGTCGGTCCCAAGGGCAGCCGCGTGCGCACCGTGGTGGGCGAGCTGCGCGGCGAGCGCGTCGACGTGATCCTGTGGGACGAGGATCCGGCTGTCTACGTTGCCAACGCGCTCAGCCCGGCCAAGGTCACCCGCGTGCTTATCGACGAGGAGAAGAACTACGCCGGCGTCATCGTGCCCGACGACCAGCTGTCGCTCGCCATCGGCAAGGCCGGTCAGAACGCGCGCCTGGCTGCGCGCCTCACCGGCTGGCACATCGACATCAAGAGCGAGACCCTGGCGGCCGACATCCTCAAGAACGTCCCCGTGGTGGAGGAACCCACGCCCGACCTCATCGACGGCGACGAGCCGCGCCGTTGCGAGTACGTGAGCCCCTCGGGCGTGCGCTGCCGCAACCAGGCGCGCCCCGGCTCGCGCTACTGCGGCGTGCACGAGGCCGTATCCTTGGTGGACCCCGACGTGGTGGCCCCCGAGTCCGACCTCATCGAGGATGCGGAGGATCTGATCTAGCGGCCCGGGCCCCGGCGCGGAACCGGGGTGCCGCAGAAGCGGCTGTACCGTGAGATGGGATCGATCCGGCGCACAGCGGCCGGTAAGGTAGGTGATTGTTTATGGCGAAGGTTCGTGTTCACGATCTTGCCAAGGAATTCGGCATGACGTCCAAGGAGATGCTCGGTCATCTTGCGGAGATGAAGATCCCCGCCAAGAGTGCCAGCTCCACGTTGGAGGATGCCTACGTATCGATGGTTCGCAAGAAGCTCGCCCCGATCCTCGAGGCCCGCGCGGCCGAGATCGAGGCGCAGAAGAAGGCCGAGGAGGAGGCTCAGGCTGCCGAGGAGGCCGCCCAGGCCGCTGAGGCCGAGAAGGAGCGCCTCGCCGTTGAGGCGCGCCGCGCCGAGGAGCGCCGTCTGTCCGAGGCCGCGCGGATAGCCGAGGAGGCCGCGCGCTTTGCCGAGGAGGAGCGTCGCCGTCTGGAGAAGGAGGCTGCCGAGAAGGCCGCCGCCGAGGCCGAGAAGGCCAAGAAGAAGCCCGCGCCGGGTTCCTCTGCGAGCCGCTTCAGCTCCCTGCTCGCGCAGATCGCCGAGCAGGAGGAGGTGCTGAAGGAGAAGAAGGAGAAGGAGGCCGCCGAGAAGGCCGCCGAGGCCGAGAAGAAGAGGCAGGCCAAGGCCGAGCGCGCCCACAACCGCTCCTCCAAGCAGGGCGGCCGTCGCGCGCCGCTGGCCGACATGCCCGCACCCGAACCGGCGCCCGCCCCTGAGCGCGGCCGCGGCAAGAAGAAGCGCCACGACCAGCACGTCGGCGAGGACCACTACGCCCGCATGGCGCGCGAGGCCGAGGAGTACAACCGCGAGAAGGTCCTCCAGGAGGCCCGTGCCGCCGTGGAGGAGGCCAGCCGCGAGAACACCGGCCGCCGCAAGAAGCGCAAGGAGAAGCGCGAGCGCGAGGCCGCCAAGGCCGAGCAGCAGCAGAAGCTGCAGGACGCGCTCGAGCACGGCCTGTCCCCCGAGGAGATGGACACCGTCCGCGTCTCCGAAGGCGTGACGGTTCAGGAGCTCGCCGAGGCACTCGGCGTGCCCGCCAACGACATCATTAAGCGCCTCTTCCTGCTGGGCACCCCGCTCACTATGACGCAGTCCATGTCCAACGACCTCGTCGAGCTCGTGGCCGACGACCTGGGCCGCTCCATCAAGATCATCTCCCCGGAGGAGGAGAACTCCTTCACCTTCTACGACGACCCGGCCGACCTCAAGCCGCGCCCGCCGGTGGTCACCGTCATGGGCCACGTCGACCACGGCAAGACCTCGCTTCTGGACGCCATCCGCCACACCCACGTCATCGACCGCGAGGCCGGCGGCATCACGCAGCACATCGGCGCCTCCCAGGTCGAGATCAACGGCCGCCAGATCACCTTCGTCGACACGCCGGGCCACGAGGCGTTCACCGCCATGCGCGCCCGCGGCGCCAAGGTCACCGACGTGGTCATCCTGGTCGTCGCCGCCGACGACGGCGTCATGCCCCAGACGGTCGAGGCCATCAACCACTCCAAGGCCGCCGGCGTACCCATCGTCGTGGCCGTGAACAAGTGCGACAAGCCCGACGCCAACCCCGATCGCGTGCGTCAGGAGCTCACCGAGTATGGCGTCATCCCCGAGGAGTGGGGCGGCCAGAACATGTTCGTGAACGTTTCGGCCAAGAAGCACGAGGGCATCGACGAGCTGCTCGAGACCGTGCTTCTGCAGGCCGACGTGCTCGAGCTCAAGGCCAACCCCGACACCTTCGCGTCCGGCTACATTCTCGAGGCCAAGCTCGACCGCGGCCGCGGCCCGGTCGCCACGGTGCTCGTGAACCGCGGCACCCTGCACGTGGGCGACGCCCTCGTGGCGGGCATGAGCTACGGCCGCGTCCGCGCCATGATCGGCCAGCACGGCGAGCAGAAGACCGAGGTCGGCCCGTCCGACGCCGTCGAGGTTCTCGGCCTCAACTCCGTGCCCGCCGCCGGCGACGAGTTCCGCGTCTTCGACGACGAGCGCGACGCCAAGAAGCTCGCCGACGAGCGCGCGCTGAAGGCCCGCATCGAGGAGCAAAACAAGGTCAAGCACGTCACGCTCGAGACCCTCTTCTCCGAGATGAGCGAGAACGAGCTCAAGGAGCTCAACCTGGTCGTCAAGGCCGACGTCCAGGGCTCCATCGAGGCCCTGGCTGACGCTCTGGGCAAGATGGACCAGTCCGAGGTCCGCATCAACATCATTCACTCGGCGGTGGGCGCCATCTCCGAGACCGACGTGATGCTCGCGGCCTCCTCCAACGCCATCGTCATCGGCTTCGGCGTCCGCCCGCAGGGCAAGGCGCGCGACCTGGCCGAGCGCGAGAAGGTCCAGATCAAGACTTACTCGATCATCTACAAGGCCATCGAGGACATCGACGCGGCGCGCATCGGCATGCTCAAGCCCACCGAGGAGGAGCGCCAGACCGGCGCCGCCGAGGTCCGCGAGCTGTTCCGCGTGCCCAAGGTCGGCGTCATCGCAGGCTGCATGGTCACCGAGGGCGAGCTGCACCGCAACGACAAGGTTCGCGTGGTGCGCGACGGCGTGGTCATCTACGACGGCGACTTCGTCTCCATGCGCCGCTTCAAGGACGACGTCACCTCGGTCAAGAGCGGCTACGAGTGCGGTCTGGGCCTGGAGAAGTTCCAGGACGTCAAGCCCGGCGACATCCTCGAGGGCTACGAGATCGTGCAGATCGCCCGCACGGAGTAGGGAGGCGCTATGAAGCAAACCGCCGCAACCCGCCGCACCGGCGAGCAGCTGCGCGAGAAGCTCGGCTACATCCTGCTCTTCGAGATCGCCGATCCCCGCCTCGACCTCGTCACCCTGACCGGCTGCGAGGTCTCGGTGGACCGCGCCTTCGCGCGCGTCTACGTCTCGTGCGAGGAGGAGCGCTACGACGAGGTGCTCGAGGCCCTGGCGGACGCCAAGGGGCGCATCCGGTCCTTTTTGGCCCGCTCGCTCGACTGGCGCGTGACGCCGGAGCTCTCCTTCAAGATCGACCGCTCCACCGACGAGGCAGAGCGCATTGCCGCGGCCCTCAAGAACGTGCCCGAGACCATGGCGGTGCCCAAGGACGAGGAGGGCTATCCCCTCGATCCGGAAGCCCCCGACGCGGCGGGCGAGAAGGACGACGACCCGGTGGCGTAGAGCCGGGACAGCGTTTGAGTACGTGAGCCCGGCCGGCTTTGCCCGGCCGGGTCTTCGTTCGGGCGGTACCCGGGCGGGGACTGGAGGATAAGGGACAGCTATGGGAGAGTTCTCAGGCTCGCCGACATGCACGCGCGTGTTCGAGCTCATCAAGCAGGCCGATACGATCGCCTTGGCCGGCCATACGTCGCCCGACGGCGATGCGCTGGGATCGGCCCTCGGGCTGGGGCAGGCCATCATGCGCCTCTTCCCGGACAAGGACGTGCACCTGCTTTTGGCCGACGATGCCGAGGTACCGCGCGTCCTGCGCTTCTTGCCGGGAGCGGACTGCTTCGAGCGGGCGAGCGCCTATACGGGCACGCCGGATCTCTTCATCATCGTCGACGCCCCGCACCCCGGGCGCATCAACAACGCGCGGCCCGTCTTCGAGCGCTCCCGCACCACGGTGGTTATCGACCACCATCCCGGCTGCGACGATATCGCCGATGTGGTGGTGCGCGACGTGGATGCGGCGGCCTGCGCGGTCATCATCGAGACGTTCCTGCGCGCCGCCCACGTGGAGATCGACGCCGATATCGCCACGTGCCTCATGTGCGGCATCGTGACCGACACGGGCCGCTTCCAATACCAAAACGCCAACGCGCGCGCGTTCTGCTCCGCGGCGGCGCTGGTGGACGCGGGCGCTGACCCCGCGTGGATCGCCCTGAACGTGTACCAGAGCCAGCGCCCGGAGTACCTGCGTCTGAAGGGCCTTGTCATGAAGCGCCTCATGGTGTGCCCCGTCGAGGGCGGCGCCATCGGCTACAGCTTCGCCACGCAGGAGGACCTGGACCGCTGCGGGGTGAGCCCCGACGAGTGCGATGGGCTCATCGACATCGTGCGCTCCGTCGGCGGCGTGGACGTATGCCTGTTCCTGCGCGAGACCGGCGACGGCAAGGTACGCGGCAACCTGCGCTCCAAGAGCACGCTCGACGTGTCGCGCGTGGCCGAGGAGCTCGGCGGCGGCGGGCATGTGGCGGCCGCGGGCTTCACCTATTCCGGCGGCGTGGACGAGGCGCTGGGCGCCGTCCTGCCGCGCCTGCGCGCGCTGATCTCCGAGGGCGACGCCGAGGCGTAGCGCCCATGGCGTCGCCTGTCGGCACGCAAGGGGCGCCCGCCGCAAGGGCTTCGGGCGGATGGGCCCGGCCGGAGAAGCGCGGGGCGCCGCAAAACCCGCACTGAGAAGGAGGAGCGGTGGCTCGCAAGAGGACCAGCGCGTTGAACTGCCTGATAGCCGTGGACAAGCCGGTCGGCATCACCTCGCATGACATGGTGAGCCGCGTGCGCCGCCTGGTGGGGGAGCGCAGGGTGGGCCACGCCGGCACGCTCGACCCGTTGGCTTCGGGCGTCATGGTGGTGGGCATCGGCCAGGCCACGCGCCTTTTGGGGCGGCTTACCTTGGACGAGAAGAGCTACGTGGCGCGCATTGCCTTCGGGGCCGAGACGGCCACCGACGACGCGGAGGGCGAGATCACGGCGGAGGCCCCGGTTGACGAGAGGCTCTCCGACCCGGCGTTCGCGTCGCGGCTGCTGGAGGGCTTCCTGGGCCCGCAGATGCAGGTGCCGCCCGCGTACTCGGCTATCCAGGTGGCTGGCAAGCGCGCGTACCGCGCGGCGCGCGCCGGCGACGCCATCGACCTTCCCGCGCGCCCGGTGGACGTCAAGGGCGCCCAGCTCATCGGCATCGCGGTGGGCGACGAGGCTGCGGCGCCCGCGGACGGCGACGCGCCCGAGGGGCAGGGCTCCCGCTTTGCCTGCAAACTGGCATGGGACGTCGCCTTCACCGTGAGCAAGGGGACCTACATCCGCGCGCTCGCGCGCGATATCGGGCGCGCCGCGGGGTCCGCCGCGCATGTGAGCGCGCTGCGGCGGACCTCCTCGGGCACCGTCACGCTCGCGCGCTGCGTGCCCGAGGAGGCCCTTCCGGGCCTCGACGAGTCCGCGTGGGCGCTTGACCCGTTGGCGGCGCTGGGGATACCGCGGGCCGACCTGCCCGAGGACGCCCGCGCCGACGTGCTGTGCGGACGCGCGGTGCCGCGCCGACGCTTTGCGCGGGCCACGTTCGATACGCAGGAGGCCTTTGCGGAAGACGTGCGCGCGGGAGTGGTCGTGGGCGGCCGCTTGCAGGCGCTCGCTTGGTACGATGGAGGGGCGCTGAGGATGAAGGACGTGTTCCCGGAGGGGGTTGGCGGCATCAGATGATGGGTTTGGATGCGGATATGCTCAAGAGCGCGTTCCTCCTCACCGAGGAGGGCGCGCCCGTATGGAGCCTCGCGGTTGATCCGGCAACCCACACGGGTAGCTTGGGGGATGCCGGGGAGCTTGCGCTGCCGCTTGCCTGCGCGGTGAGCATCGGCGCCTTCGACGGCTTCCACGAGGGCCATCGCGCGCTGATATCGCATCTGGTGGCGGACGCCCGGTCGCAGGGCCTGCCCGCCGTCGCCGTCACCTTCGATCCCGATCCCGACCAGGTGCTGCCCGGCACCCCGGCGCGACGCCTGCTCACGGCCCCCGATCGGCTGCGGGCCCTTGCCGCGAGCGGCGTGGACGCGGTGCTCGTCGTGCCGTTCACGCCCGAGTTGGCGGCGCTTGACCACGAGGCGTTCTTCACCCAGGTGCTCGGCCCGGTTCTCGACGTGCGCGCCGTGCACGTGGGGGAGGATTTCCGCCTGGGCCGCGGCGGCGCCTCGACGGTCGAGGTCATCGGCTTATGGGGCGCGCAGCGCGGCATCCGGGTGAGCGGCCACAAGCTTGTGCGCGACGGCGACCTGCCGGTTTCGGCGACGCGTATCCGCGCGCTGCTCGCGGAGGGGCGCACCCTGGAGGCCGCCGTCGAGCTGGGGCGCGGCTACGCGGTGCCCGGGTGCGTCGAGCACGGCCGCGGGCAGGGCTCCGGAATGGGCTTTCCCACCGCCAACATCGCGGTCGACCCTCGTCTGCAGCTGCCCGCGGACGGCGTTTACGCCGGCGCGGTGCTGGTGGGCGGCAGGGCCTGGCCCGCGGCCATCAACGTCGGCGTCCCCCCGCTGTTCGCAGACGACGCCCGTTCGGCCCATGTGGAGGCCAACCTGCTGGGCTTCTCGGGCGACCTCTACGGCGCCTCGGTTCGGGTGCTGTTCCGGGAGCGCCTGCGCCCCATGCGTGCGTTTCCCTCGGTTGACGCGCTTATCGCCGAGGTCCTGCGCAATATCGAACAGGTTCGGGAGGCATACGGCGACGAGGCGGTGAGCTGCGCGTGATTTCCGAGGAGGACAAGGAGCGGGTCCGCGCGGCAACCGACTTGGTCGCGTTGGTGGGCGAGACGGTCGAGCTCAGGCCCCGCAACGGCGAGTTCTGGGGCTGCTGTCCCTTCCACGGCGAGAAGACCCCCTCGTTCCACATCATCCCGTCCACCCAGTCCTGGCACTGCTTCGGCTGCGGGGCGGGGGGAGACTGCTTCACGTACGTGATGAAGCGCGAGAACCTGAGCTTCCCGGAGGCCATCCGCTACCTCGCGGACCGCGCGGGTATCGAGATCGCCGACGACGGCCCCTCGCGCGAGCGCGGCACCAAGCGCACGCGCCTCGTGCAAGTGTGCGAGGAGACGGCCGCCTTCTACCACACCATGCTCATGCGCGGCAAGGACGCGCGGCCGCGCGAGTACTTCGCGTCGCGCGGGTTCGGCTCCGCCGTGTGCAAACGCTACCGGCTGGGCTTCGCGCCGGGGCGCGGCTCGCTCGTGGCGCACCTGCGCTCCCGCGGCTTCACGCCGCGTGAGATGGTGGACGCCAATGTGGCGGTTTCGCGCGGGCGCGGCCTGTCGGACCGTTTCTACGACCGCGTGATGTTTCCCATCATGGACGAGCAGGGCCGCTGCATCGCCTTCGGCGGGCGCATCATGGGGCAGGGCCAGCCCAAGTACCTCAACACGGCCGAAACCTCCCTGTTCCACAAGAAGCGCAACCTCTATGCGTTCAACTGGGCCAAGGAGCATATCGTGGCCGAGGCCTGCGCCATCGTGGCCGAGGGCTACACCGATGTCATCGCCTGCCATGAGGCGGGCATCAAAAACGTGGTGGCGACGCTCGGCACGGCGCTTACCGAGCACCATGTGAAGACCCTTACGCGGTTCGCCAAGAAGATCATCTACCTGTTCGACGGCGACGAGGCGGGGCAGCGCGCGGCGGAGCGCGCCATACAGTTCGTGGAGAAGGAATCGGTCGACCTGCGCTGCGTCATCCTGCCGGACAACCTCGATCCCATGGAGTTCGTGAGCGCGCGCGGCGCCGACGCCCTGCGCGCGCTTCTCGACCAGGCACAGCCGCTCATGGATTTCGTGTTCGCCCGGCTCATGGAGAAATCCGACACCTCCACGCCGGGCGGCCGCGCCAAGGCGCTCGAGGATGCCTGCCGGCTCATCTACCCGCTCAGGTCGAGCTATATGATCGACTCCTACTACGTCCAGGTGGCCGACATCCTCGGCATCGGGTCGGATATGGTGCGCGAGTCCGCCCAGCGCGTATGGCGCGACGTGGCCGCCTCGGAGGCGCGCAACCGCCAGCGCGAGCAGGCGCGCGCCCTTGCCGAGCAGCAGCGCGGCCCAGCCCAGTCTTCAGCCGAGCGCGCCGCCGCGCCCGCGGGCGAGTACGTGCCCTACGACGACGCGGACGCCTATACGGACGAGGAGGCCTTCGGGGCGCCGGCGGAGCCCGCGCAGGCGGCGGAGCCTGCGGCGCCGGCTTCCGTGCCCTGGGAGGCGCTCACCGACCTCGAGCGCCGCAGCCTGCGCTCCGAGCGCGAGCTTCTCGCCCTCATGACGGCGTTCCCAGACGCGTTCCGGCCCTTTGCCGACCGCATCACCCAGGTGAGCTGGATCGACCCGCGCGACGAGGCCGTTGCCTGGGCGGTGCTCGCCACGCCGGCCGGCAGCGCGCCCGCCGACGTCATGGTTGCCGCCCGCGCCGTCTGTCCCGAGGCGGCCGAGCTCGTGTCCGCGGGCACCATCAGCTCCACGAGCCGGCACACGACCGAGACTAACATATCGTTCACCCTCGACATGCTGGAGCTCTACGGCGCGCAGCGCCAACGCGACGCCGCGCTCGGCCGCCTCAGGCACGGTTCGGGCCTTGATCCCGACGAGCGGCGCCAGCTCATGGAGAAGACCGCGCAGCTCACCCTGCGGATTCGGGAGCTCGAGCAGTCCGCCGCCGCGGTCGCCGACCCCTTCGCCGACCAGGGGTAGCGCGCGGGAGCTGCCTCGGCCTTGTTCTCTGCAGGCGGCCCGGCCTGTGTTTTTCCAGAGAAGGTGTGGGGTTTACCGGGCTAAAACGCTGGGTATAGTGCTATCTGTTAGAATTCTGCTACTTGTGACGCTTGAAAGGGGCAGGTGTGGCAAAGAAGTCCACGAACAAAAACGAGCTCGACGCATGCATCGAGAAGCTTCTCACGCTGGGCTCCGAGGGGGGCAGCGTTACCGAGGACGACATCCAGGTCGTTCTGAAGGACGTCGAGGTAACCGATGCCCAGCTTAACGCAGTGTACCAGTTCCTGCGCGATAAGGGCGTGGAGATCACGTCGCAGGGCGTGGACGGCGAGGATTCCCCGCTTGACGAGGACGACGTCTCCAGCCTGGGCGATGACGACGAGATCGAGGACCAGGACGCCAAGATCGCCAAGGTGGCCGAGCGCGAGATGGGCGCGGCCAAGACCAAGCGCTCCGGCGCGGTGCGCACCAACCGCACGCGCCATGCGCGCACGCGCGGCGCCGACGCCTCCACCGTCATGCTCACCGGCGACCCGGTCCGCATGTACCTGAAGGAGATCGGCAAGGTCGACCTGCTCACCGCCGCCGACGAGGTTGACCTGGCCATGAAGATCGAGGCCGGTCTGGACGCCACCAAGAAGCTCGAGGCCGAGGAGATGGGCGAGGCGACCCTCACCCGCGCCGAGAAGCGCCGCCTCATGCGGATCGAGCAGGTGGGCCTGGACGCTAAGCAGGCGCTCATCAGCGCCAACTTGCGCTTGGTGGTCTCCATTGCCAAGCGCTACGTGGGCCGCGGCATGCTCTTCCTCGACCTTATCCAGGAGGGCAACCTCGGACTCATCCGCGCGGTCGAGAAGTTCGACTACCAGAAGGGCTTCAAGTTCTCCACCTACGCCACCTGGTGGATCCGCCAGGCCATCACCCGCGCCATCGCCGACCAGGCCCGTACCATCCGCATCCCTGTTCATATGGTCGAGACCATTAACAAGCTCGTGCGCGTGCAGCGCCAGCTCCTGCAGGACCTGGGGCGCGACCCCACTCCCGAGGAGATCGGCGCCGAGATGGATATGAGCGCCGAGCGCGTGCGTGAGATCCAGAAGATCAGCCAGGAGCCGGTGTCCCTCGAGACGCCCATCGGCGAGGAGGAGGACTCCCAGCTGGGCGACTTCATCGAGGACTCCAACGCCGAGGTCCCGCCGGACGCCGCGAGCTTCTCCATGCTTCAGGAGCAGCTCTCCCAGGTGCTCGACAGCCTGGCCGACCGCGAGCGCAAGGTCATCGAGCTGCGCTTCGGCCTGGTGGACGGCCATCCGCGCACGCTCGAGGAAGTGGGCCGCGAGTTCGGCGTCACCCGCGAGCGCATCCGCCAGATCGAGTCCAAGACCCTGGCCAAGCTCCGTCATCCCAGCCGTTCCGGCAAGCTCAAGGACTACCTCACGTAAGAGGGCGATAAGAGCGGCCGATAGGTTCGGTCTGTCCTGCCGAGGGGCGGGGCGTGCTGAGAAACCACTCGTCTCACGTGTCGTTTTCCCCGCATGCCCCGCCCCTCGGCCTCTGTTCACCCTCGTGCGTTTGGTGTGGCTGCGTTTCCATTTGGTGTGCTCCACATCCTGTTGGGTGTGGTTGGCTGGCATAAAAGCCCAGGATCCGCTGTTATCGCCCCGGGGTTGGGCACACCAAACAGGATGCGAACTACACCAAACAGCGGGCAAGGTGCAACCATGGGGCATCTGCGCCCGACAATCCGGCGGGGGAGGGTGTTTCGCCGGATACGCTCTTCGGCTATTATCGTGCGGGCTATGCAGGCGCTCGATCTGAAGGGGCGGGTTTATGGCGTTCAAGTTGAGGAGCGGCGGGTCGGCCGGGGCGGCTTCGCTCGATGTGACGCAGGGCGTTATCTGGCGGCAGCTCCTGCTGCTGTGCGTGCCCATCTTTTTCAGCTCGTTCTTCCAGCAGGCCCACGCCCTCATCAACACCTTCATCCTGGGGCAGTTCGGCGGCAAGCTGGCGTTGGGCGGCGTGCAGGCCACCGCGTCGCTTTTCGAGCTCGCCGTGGGCTTCTCGGTCGGCGTGGGGGCCGGATGCGCCGTCATTTCCGGCCAGTTCTTCGGCAGCCATGACGACGAGCGCCTCTCGCGCGCCATTCACACCGCCATGGCGCTCGCTCTCGTCATCGGCCTCGGCGTATCGGTGGCGGGCGTGCTGCTCATCCCGCAGATCCTCACCGCCATGGGAACGCCCGCAGAGCTCATGGGCGAGGCCGTTCCCTACGCGCGCTTCTACGCCGCCGGCATGGTGTTCTCGCTCGTCCTCAACATGGGCTCGGCGCTGCTGCGCTCGGTGGGCGATACGCGCACGCCCGCCCTCATCATCGCGAGCGGCTGCGTGGTCAACGCCTGCCTCGACATCCTCTTCGTCGCGGTGCTGGGGCTCGAGGCCATGGGCTGCGGCATGGCCACCTGCCTCACCCTCTTCGTCAACGCGGCCCTCATCACCGCGCGCCTCCTGCGCGCCCAGGGACCGTGGCGCCTTATCCCCGCGCGCCTGCGCATCGACGGGCGCATCTGCAGGAGCATGCTGGCTACAGGGCTTCCGCTGGGCATCCAATCCTCGCTCTACTCCATATCAAACATCATCCTGCAGTCCACGGTGAACACCTTCGGCACCGACGCCGTGACCGGCTGGGGTCTCTCAAGCCGCCTGGACGCTATCGTCTGGATGGTCACCGAGGCGCTCGGCGTCTCCATGACCACCTTCGCCGCGCAGAACTTCGGCGCGCGCAACTACGAGCGCATGCGCCGCGGCTACCACACCTCGCTGGTCATCACCGTCGTGGTGGTGGGCAGCATGTCGGCCTTCCTCGTCGCCTTCGTGGGGCCGCTCTCGCGTATCTTCATCGACGACCCGTCCGTCACGGCCTACACTACCACCATGCTGCACTTCATCGCGCCCTTCTACGCCTTCTACTCGGTGGTGGACAACACCTCCGGCGCCATCCGCGGATCCGGCGAGAGCCTGCGCCCCATGCTGCTCACCGTCCTGGGGACCGTGGTCTTCCGCATGGTTTGGCTCCTGGCCGTCGTGCCGCTCCACCACAGCATCGAGACCATGCTCATGGTCTATCCCGTCACCTGGATCCTCACGGCGGCCCTTTTCGTGGCCTACCATCATTGGGGGCATTGGCTCCGCCATGCCGAGGAGAAGGCCGAGAAGCTCGAGCGGCCGGAGGTCGCCGTGTAACGCGCGCCGCACCTGATCGAGGCTCGACGCGCAAGGAGACGCCTTCTCGTTAAGTCGGCCGGCATGCGCGCCCTCGGCCACCCGCATCGCCCGCCTACATGGAGGCTGAAACACAACCTTGGGCAGGTTGGACTACTTTCCCAGCTTCGGGGGTATCAGGTGGAACGTATCAATTCACCCCAGAAGCATTTGGAATGGACATGGACGATAAGAAACGCCGACAATCGATGATCCTCTACATCATCGCTGCCATTGTGGTGTACATCGTGCTGAGCACGGTGCTGTTCCCCAACATGCAAACGCGGCAGCAGGTGGTGGAGGTCTCCTACACGCAGGTGCTGGACGACCTCAACGCCGAGGACGTCGACAAGATCTCCTACGACAACAGCGATCTCAGCATCGAGTACACCAAGACGGGCGAGGAGAACACCGTCTACACCAGCACGGCCATGTCGGGCGCGCAGGAGAGCCTGCAGGACGCCATCCGCGAGTCGGGCGCCGAGCAGACCAACACCGTGCAGCAGGACAACAGCCTCATGACCTACATGCTCCTCATGTACGGCCTGCCCATCCTGGTGTTCCTGCTCTTCGGCTGGTGGCTTAACCGCCGCATGAAGAAGGCGGCCGGCGACGACGGCCCCTCCATGAACTTCGGCGGGGGCTTCGGCATGGGCGGCGGCCTGGGCAAGAGCGGCGCGCGCATCGTGGCGAGCAAGGACATCGGCGTCACCTTCAAGGACGTAGCCGGCCAGGAGGAGGCCAAGGAGTCGCTCAAGGAGGTCGTGGACTTCCTGGAGAACCCCAAGCGCTACGAGGCCATCGGTGCCAAGCTGCCGCGCGGCGCCCTGCTCGTGGGCCCTCCCGGTACCGGCAAGACGCTCCTGGCCAAGGCGACGGCGGGCGAGGCGCACGTGCCGTTCTTCTCGATCTCCGGCTCGGAGTTCGTCGAGATGTTCGTCGGCCGCGGCGCCGCCAAAGTGCGCGATCTGTTCAAGCAGGCCAACGAGAAGGCGCCGTGCATCGTCTTCATCGACGAGATCGACACCATCGGCAAGAAGCGCGACGGTGGCGGCTTCTCGGGCAACGACGAGCGCGAGCAGACCCTGAACCAGCTTCTGACCGAGATGGACGGCTTCGACAACCACAAGGGCATCGTGGTTCTGGCAGCCACCAACCGCCCCGACTCCCTGGATCCCGCGTTGCTGCGCCCCGGTCGCTTTGACCGCCGCATTGCCGTGGTGCTCCCGGACCTCACGGGGCGCAAAGCCATCCTGCAGCTGCACGCCAAGGACGTGAAGACCGAGCCCGGCATCGACCTGGACGCCATCGCGCGCGCCACCCCCGGTGCCTCCGGCGCCGACCTCGCCAACATCATCAACGAGGGCGCGCTGCGCGCCGTGCGCATGCACCGCACGCGCGCCACCCAGGAGGACTTCGAGGAGTCGGTGGAGGTCGTCATCGCCGGCCAGCAGCGCAAGTCCACCGTGCTCTCCGAGCACGAGAAGCAGGTCGTCTCCTACCATGAGATCGGCCACGCCATCGTGGCGGCGCGCCAGAAAGGCTCCGCTCCGGTGACCAAGATCACCATCATCCCGCGCACCTCGGGGGCCTTGGGCTACACCATGCAGGTCGAGGAGGACGAGAAGTTCCTCACCACCAAGCAGGAGGTGCTCGACAAGCTCACGGTGTACTGCGGGGGCCGCGCCGCCGAGGAGCTCATCTTCAACGAGATGACCACGGGCGCCGCCAACGACATCGAGCAGGCCACCAAGCTTGCGCGCAACATGGTGACGCGCTTCGGCATGACCGAGGAGTTCGGCATGGTGGCCTTGGGCACCGTGCAGAACGCCTACCTCAACCAGGACACCTCGCTCACCTGCGCGCCGGGCACGGCCGAGCGGGTTGACGCCGTGGTGGTTGAGCTTTTGCGCGAAGCGCACGACCGGGCACTCCAGATCCTGCGCGAGAACAAGTTCAAGCTGCACGAGCTCGCCCGCTACCTGCAGAAGAAGGAGACCATCACGGGCGACGAGTTCATGACGCTGCTCACGCGCGAGAACCCGCTCATGCCCAAGCAGCCCATGGCGTAGGCGCGCTTGCGCCGCCTCACGCGCTTTTACGAAGGGCGCCCGCGTTTCGGCGGGCGCCCTTCTCGTAAGAGGGCGGGGCGTCATGTGCTACACTGGATCGGACAGAGCGCTTTTAAATCGCGGTGCGAGACACCCGTAAGGCGGTCGGCCCAATAACGTGCCTTCCTTGGGGGTGTCCCATGTCGCCAACGCGACGGGCATCCCTTTTTTCATGCGCCTGCCGCAAGGCTCGTCCCCTGCGCCTGCGCGCCGGGCGGGCAAGGCCTCCCCGGGCGCGGAGCCGCGGGGCACATCAGGGAAGGAGTTCCATGGGCACTTCTCCGTTGAAGGCGGTTATCTTGGACGAGTCCGCCATCAACCGCGCGATCACGCGCATAGCCCACGAGATCTTGGAGCGCAACGACGGTTGCGACAACCTGGCGCTTGTGGGCATCGTCACGCGCGGCGACCTTATCGCCAAGCGCCTGGCCGACGAGATCGAGAAGATCGAGGGCGTGCGCGTTCCGCTCGGCAGCCTGGACATCAGCTTCTACCGCGACGACTACGCCACCAACTTCGCGCCGGAGGTCCACGGCACCCACGTGCCCTTCGACGTCACCGGCAAGCGCGTCGTGCTGGTGGACGACGTGCTCTACACGGGCCGCACCATCCGCGCCGCGTTGGACGCCGTCATGGACATGGGGCGCCCCAGCCGCATCGAGCTTGCGGTGCTGGTGGACCGCGGGCATCGCGAGCTGCCCATCTGCCCCGATTTCGTGGGCAAGAACGTGCCCTCCTCGCACGAGGAGAACGTGCGCGTGTTCATGAAGGAGGCCGACGGCCGTACGTCGGTCGAGATCTTCGACATCGCCCCGGGCTCCCGTGCGGGCTCGGCGCCCCTGGGAGGTGAGTAGGGTGTTCAACGCCCATAAGCACCTGATCGACATCTCGGAGTACACCGACTCGGAGATCATGACCATCCTGGAGACCGCGCAGCAGTTCTCCCAGGTCAACCAACGCCGCATCAAGAAGGTCCCGACCCTGAAGGGCAAGACCATCGTCAACATGTTCAACGAGCCGTCCACGCGCACCCGCAGCTCCTTCGAGCTCGCGGAGAAGCGCCTGTCGGCCGACACGCTGAACTTCGGCGGCTCCAGCACCTCCACCGTAAAGGGCGAGAGCCTCATCGACACGGTGGAGACCCTCAACTCCTACAAGATCGACATGGTCGTGGTGCGCGACAAGAACGCGGGCGCCCCCTACATCGTGAGCCAGCACACGCCCGCGGCCGTGGTGGACGCCGGCGACGGCAAGCACCAGCACCCCACCCAGGCGCTTCTGGACCTCTACACCATCTGGCAGCACAAGGGGCGCATCGAGGGGCTCAACGTGGGCATCGTGGGCGATATCGCGCACTCCCGCGTGTGCGGATCGCTTATTCCCGCGCTCAAGATCATGGGCGCCCACGTTACGGTGGTGGCGCCCGGCACGCTCCTGCCCGCGCGACCCGACGTGCTCGGCGTCGACCGCGTGAGCTTCTCGCTCGACGACGTCCTGCCCGACTTGGACGTGGTCTACATGCTCCGCATCCAAAACGAGCGCTTGGAGGGTGCGCCCTTCCCGAACCTCGACGAGTACCACCGGCTCTTCGGGCTGACCAAGCAGCGCGAGCCGCTCATGCGCCCGGACGCCATCGTATGCCACCCGGGCCCCATCAACCGCGGTGCCGAGCTGGACTCCTACATGGCCGACCACCCGGAGCGCTCCGCTATCTTGGACCAGGTGTACGCGGGCATCTGCGTGCGCATGGCCGTCCTCTATCTTCTGCTGGGAGGTGCCGACAATGGCCTATCTGCTTAAGGGAGCCCATATCGTCGACCCGCAGGTCGGGATCGACGGCGTTGCCGACGTGCTGGTCGACGGCGATAAGATCGCCCAGGTGGGCGAGAACCTCGAGGCGGCGGGCGCCGAGGTCATCGACCTTGCCGGCTCGTACCTGGTGCCGGGCCTGGTGGACATGCACGTCCATCTGCGCGATCCCGGTTACGAGTACAAGGGCGACATCGAGACCGAGACGCGTGCGGCCGCGAAGGGCGGCTTCACGGGCGTGTGCGCCATGCCCAACACCAACCCCGTAACCGATTCGGGCGCCGTGGTGACCTATGTCAAGAGCCGTGCCGAGCAGGTGGGGCGCTGCCATGTGTATCCGTCGGGCGCCATGACCAAGGGCCTTAAGGGCGAGGCGCTCTCGGACATGGGCGACATGGTCGCCGCCGGCGCCGTGGCCTTCACCGACGACGGGCGCGGCGTGCAGACGGCCGGCATGATGCGCCGCTGCATGGACTACGGCAAGATGTTCGGCAAGGTGTTCATGAGTCACTGCCAGGACGAGAGCCTGGTGGGCAAGGGCCAGGTCAACGAAGGCGTGGCCTCCACGCGCCTGGGCCTTTTGGGCTGGCCGGCCGAGGGCGAGGAGCTGCAGATCCAGCGCGACATCATGCTGGCCGAGCTCACGGGCGCCAAGTTCCATGTGCAGCACATCTCCACCGCGCGCGGCATCGAGCTCGTGCGGCAGGCAAAGGCCCGCGGCCTCTCCGTCACCTGCGAGGCGGCGCCGCACCACATGTTCCTCACCGAGGACGACATCACCTCCGCGTACGAGACCCGCCTCAAGGTCAACCCGCCCCTGCGCACGGCTGCGGACGCGGCCGCGGTTGTCGAGGGCGTCAAGGACGGCACGGTCGACGCCATCGTGACCGACCACGCCCCGCACGCCGACTGGGAGAAGGCCCGCGAGTTCGAGCATGCCCCCTTCGGCATGACCGGCATCGAGGCCAGCCTGGGGCTCGTGCTCACCAACCTCGTGTCGACGGGCGCTATCAGCTACGCGCGCATGGTCGAGCTCATGGCCGTCAACCCGCGCCGCATCCTGGGCCTCGACCCGGTGCGCGTCGAGGAGGGCTCCGCTGCCGACCTCACCGTCTTCGACCCGGAGATCAGCTGGACCGTGGGCGCCGACGGCTACGAGTCCAAGGCCAACAACTGCGGCTTTGCGGGCGTCGTGCTGAAGGGCCGTGCCACGTACGTCCTCTGCGGCGGCCGCCTCACGCTCGCTGACGGCAAGGTGCGCTAGCACAGGCGCATCGTCGGGCCCCGGTGCCTGGTCGCCGGGGCCTTTGGAGCAGACGCGCCGCGGCTCTGCCCGCGGCGCGCGGGATATCGGAAGAAAAGGGGAGTGCTCATGCCGACACCTTCTCCCGCTCGGGTGCACGACTTCACCGTCGTGTCGAACGAGCCGATGGCGCGTGACATCTACGCGCTGACGGTACGCGCACCCAAGCTCGCCCAGGCCATCAAGCCCGGGCAGTTCGTGAACATCGCCGTTCCGGGCAACGCCGCATCGCTTCTGCGCGTGCCGCTGTCCTACGCCGCCGCCGATCCGGCCGCCGGGACCATCGACATCTGGTACGCCGTGGTGGGCGACGGCACCCGCCGTCTTTCCCAGATGCAGCCCGGCGCCACGAGCACGCTGCTCGGGCCGGGGGGTCGCGGCTGGACGGTTCCCGAGGGATGCCGGCGCGCGCTCCTGGTCGCCGGCGGCATCGGCGTGCCGCCCGTCGTGTGCCTGGCGCGCGAGCTCGCCTCCGCGGGCATTGACTTCGACGCCTGCGTGGGCAGCGCCTGCGCCGACACCCTGGTCGGTCCCGCCGAGCTCGAGGAGCTCGGCGCCGGCGAGGTCCGCATATCGACCGACGACGGGTCGCTCGGACTCGCCGGGTTCTGCACCGATCCCGCCGCCGAGCTTCTCGCCCGCGGGGGCTACGATTACGTGGCCACCTGCGGTCCCGAGCCCATGATGGCCAAGGTGGCCGCCGCCGCGCAGGCGGCCGGCGTGCCCTGCGAGGCCTCGCTCGAGCGGATGATGAGCTGCGGGTTCGGCGCCTGCAACACCTGCGCCGTGGAAACCACCCACGGCATGGTGGGCGCCTGCATGTGCGGCCCGGTGTTCAACGCGGAGGAGGTTGTCTGGTGAGCAAGGTGAGCATGGCCGTCGATCTCGGCGGCATCAAGATGAAGAACCCCGTCAACACCGCGTCTGGCACGTTCGGCTACGGGTGGCAGTACCAGAACTTCTTCGACGTCTCGTGCCTGGGGGCCATCACCACCAAGGGCTGCGCGGCCGAGCCATGGCCCGGCAACCCCAAGCCCCGCATGACCGAGGTGTACGGCGGCATGATGAACTCCGTGGGCCTGCAGAACCCCGGCGTGCGCGCCTTTGCCGAGGAGTCCGGCCCGTGGCTTGCGGATCTTGCCGAGAAGGGCACGCAGGTCATCTGCCAGGTGGCGGGCCACTCGACCGCCGAGTACGTGGCCGCGCTCGAGCTCTTCGACGAGCTGTGCCCTTGGGCGGCGGGCTTCGAGCTCAACGTGAGCTGCCCTAACATCGCCGCAGGCGGCGCGGCGTGCGGCTCGACTCCCGAGGGTGCGGCCGAGGTCATGCGCGCCTGCCGTCCCGTGACCAAGAAGCCGCTGCTGGTGAAGATGGCTCCCGTGCGCCTGCCCGAGATCGCCCGCGCGCTCGAGGCCGAGGGCGCCGACGGCCTGACCGTCATCAACTCCATCCCCGGCATGGCCATCGACGTGCACACGCGCCGCTCCAAGATCTCCAAGCCCACGGGCGGGCTTTCCGGCCCGCTGCTGCATCCCATCGCCGTGCGCATGGTATGGGAGGTCGCCAACGCGGTGGACATCCCCGTCTGCGGCGTGGGCGGCATCATGACCGGCGAGGACGCGGCCGAGTTCATCCTGGCGGGAGCCACGGCCGTATCCGTGGGCATGGCGAGCTTTGCCGAGCCGGATGCCGCCGCGCGCATCCTCTCCGAGCTCACCGCCTGGGCCGAGGAGCAGGGCGTGAACGATATCAACGAGCTGATTGGAGCCCTGGAATGCTAGAGACCGCCGCGCGCGACCGCATCATGGTCGCGCTTGATTGCGACCGCGACCGCGCCTTCGAGCTCGCCGACCTTCTCGCCGGGCACGCCACGTGGCTCAAAGTGGGGATGACGCTCTTCTACGCCGAGGGTCCCGCCATCGTGAGGGCCTTCAAGGACCGCGGCTTCAAAGTCTTCCTCGATCTCAAGCTGCACGATATCCCGCACCAGGTCCGCGGTGCCGCGCGGTCGGCGGCGCTTGCGGGCGCCGACCTCATCACCGTTCACGGCCTGGGCGCCTCCAAGATGCTCGCCGCCGCGCGCGGGGGCGTCGAGGAGGCGGCGGCGGAGCTCGGCTTCCGTCCGCAGGTCATCGCCGTCACCGTGCTCACGAGCATGGACCAGGCCGCGCTCGACGAGATCGGCGTCGAGCGCCCCGTGGCAGACGAGGCCGCCGCGCTCGCCTCCCTTGCGCGGGAAGCGGGCATCGACGGCGTGGTCTGCTCGCCCCAGGAGGCCGCCGGCATGCGGGCGCTTCTCGGACCCGAGGCCCTGGTCGTGACGCCGGGCGTCCGGCCGGCTGGCTCCGCCGCGGGCGATCAGAGCCGCGTTGCCACGCCCGCCCAGGCCGTGGCCGCTGGCGCGAGCCACATCGTGGTGGGCCGCCCCATCACGGAGGCTCAAAGCCCTGTTGACGCGTTCGAGGCCATCGCCGCCGAGATGCAGCGGGCCTAAGGTTCCCCTGGCGCCCTGCTTCCTGCGTTACGGGGCCGCCCCGGGCCCCTATGCGGGGAGCAGGGCGCTGCGCGGGGCTCGATCAGCTGTTGAGGCCGCCGTGTTCTCTCTGTGTGCCTCCGGGCTTCATCGAACGAACACGGCTCGTTAGCTTGCAATTCTTTGCCCGTTCCTCTATGGTTATCACTCGTTTAGGAACAACGGGCCTGGTTGGGATATGCGCATCTGCGTCGAGGCCCTCCGTTCCCTTACATTGTTTCATTGGTTATTTTGGAGGTACTCATGGCTCTTCCTCAGCTCACCGATGAGCAGCGCAAGGCTGCTCTGGAGAAGGCCGCCGCTGCCCGTCATGCCCGCGCCGAGCTTCGCGATAAGATCAAGAACGGCGAGGTTACCCTCGAGTCCGTGCTCAACTCCGACGATCCCATCGCCAGCCGCATGAAGGTTTCGACCCTCATCGAGTCGCTGCCGGGCTACGGCAAGGCCAAGGCCGCTAAGATCATGGAAGACCTGGGCATCTCCACTACCCGCCGCGTGCAGGGCCTCGGCGTCCGTCAGCGCGAGCAGCTGCTCGAGCAGCTGTCCAAGTAGTGGGCGCGTTCACCCCAACACTGTTCGTCGTCTCGGGGCCGTCAGGCGCAGGGAAGGGCACGCTGGTCGAGCAGGTTCGCTCGCTGCGCCCGGACCTGGGCCTGACGGTCTCGGCCACTACGCGTGAGCCGCGTCCCGGTGAGACGGACGGCGTGAGCTACCACTTCATGTCCGCGGACGCCTTTCAGCGCATGGTTGACGAAGGCGGCTTCGTGGAATGGGCGCATGTGCACGGCCACTGCTACGGCACGCCGGTCTCGGAGGTCGAGAAGAACCTCGTCTCCGGTCGCTCGCTCATCTTGGAGATCGACGTCCAAGGAGCGCTCCAGGTGAAGGAGAAGTACCCGGACGCCGTTCTCGTCTTCATCAAGCCGCCGTCGCTTGACGTGCTCGAGCAGCGCCTGCGCGGCCGCGGCACCGAGACCGAGGAGTCCGTGGCGCTGCGCCTCGCCAACGCGCGCGAGGAGCTCAAGCTGGCGGACCGTTACGACGCGGTCATCGTGAACGACGATCTCGCATGCGCGGTCAAGGAACTGCTCAGCACGCTCGAGTGCTATGAAAGGAAATGAGGGTACCGATGTCGGTTATCAAGCCTCCCATTGACGATCTTCTCGAGAAGACCGACCACAATCGCTTCCTGCTCGCCTCGCTGGCGTCCAAGCGCGCCTGCGACATCAACAGCATGATCCGCGGTCAGCACAGCCGCGTGCTCGCCGCGCAGGGCGTTGATGACATTACCATCATGCTTTCCGGCAAGGACGCCATCTCCATGTCCATGGAGGAGATCGAGAACGGCGCCATCTCCTACGACCATGACTCCTTCGAGGGGGCCATCAAGGGCAAGGCGTCGAAGTAACATGTTTCATCGCGTCTGTCTCGTCCATTACCACGAGATCGGCCTCAAGGGAAAGAACCGTTCCCGTTTCGAACGTCAGCTCGTCGAGAACCTCAAGGCGGCTCTGGCCGCCTTTTCCGTTGAGGACGTGCGCCGGCTGTCCGGCTATATTCTCGTGACCTTCTCCCGTGGCGCGGACATACTCGCTGCCCACGAGCGCATTCGGCAGGTTCCCGGCGTGGCGCGCGTGTCGCTGGCCTTCCAGTGCGAGCGCGACCTCGCGCAGTACGGCGCCGCAGCTGTCGAGGCCATGCGCGAGGCCGAGCCCCTGGGCTTCGCCACCTTCAAGGTGCACGCCAAGCGCTCCAATACCGACTACGAGCTGGACACCATCGCCATCAACCGGGCGGTGGGAGAGGTGCTCTGCGAGGCGTTCCCGGACAAGAAGGTCCTCATGCACCATCCCGACCTCACGGTGAACGTCCTGGTGGTGCAGGGGAGCGTCTTCGTCTTCGCGCGGCATGATGCCGGTGTGGGCGGCCTGCCCGTGGGTACGGCCGGCAAGGTCGTCTCGCTCATGAGCTCGGGAATCGACTCCCCGGTGGCCTCGTGGAAAATCATCCGCCGCGGCGCCGTCTGCGTGCCGGTGCACTTCTCGGGCCGGCCTCAGGTCGCCGATACGAGCGAGTACCTCTGCCAGGACCTGGTGCGTGCGCTGGAGCCGGCGGGCGGCATCGGGCGCCTCTACGTGGTGCCCTTCGGCGACTGCCAGCGCGAGATCTCGCTGGCGTGCCCGGGCGCGCTCCGCGTCATCATGTACCGCCGCGTCATGTTCTCCGTGGCTGAGCGCATCGCGCGGATCGAGCAGGCCAAGGCCATCGTCACGGGCGAATCGCTCGGGCAGGTCGCCTCGCAGACGCTCGACAACATCATCGCCACCAACGAGGTGGTGAGCCTGCCGGTCTTCCGGCCGCTGATCGGCTCCGACAAGCAGGAGATCATCGAGCGGGCTCAGGAGCTGGGCACCTACGATATCTCGACGGAGACGGCGCCGGATTGCTGCACCCTGTTCATGCCGCGTCGTCCCGAGACGCATGCCAAGCTCGACCAGGTCCACGAGGCATGGGACGCCTTCGACCATGACGCGATGATCGACCATCTGGTTGACACGCTGGAGTACGTCGACTTCGACTCCTGCCCGAGCTACCGGCCGCCGCGCTCCCTGCGCGAGAGGCACGAGGTGCTGGCGCCGCGGTAAGGCGCGGGCCGCTCTTCCCCGATGTGTTTGGCTAGGTTTTGGCTAGGCTAGACGGCGGCTAGGTTTGTGTTAGATCGCATGTCCGTTTCTCATATCGACGGGGTTTTCGGCACCCCCTCGGCTCATGATTGGGCCGAGGGGGTGTTTCGTATGGCGCAGTTGGATAGGAGGGCAGACGGCAGGCGAGATCTCGTGGCGCTGTTGCGGCAACGGCCGGGGTTGTGCGCGAGTGCCCTGCTTGCCTGCGTGGCGCTGCTTGCGGTGGTTGCCCTGGGGGTGACCGGCGGGTTCGGCGCTACGACGGTGCGGGTCGAACGGGGGTCCGCACCGGCGGCGCAGGGGAGCGATGAGGCGGCAGGCAGCAGCGGGGCAGGTGAGGAGGATGAAGACCCCTCCTCTGTGGAAGGGGAAGCCTCGGCCGAGAAGGACGCCGCCGAGCCGGCGGAGCTCTTGGTGGACGTGGGCGGCGCTGTGGCCGCGCCGGGCGTGGTGCGCGTTGCGGCGGGGGCGCGGGTGACGGACGCGGTGGCTGCAGCGGGCGGCCTCACGGCGGAGGCGGATACGGCGACCCTCAACCTGGCGGCCAGACTTGAGGACGGGCAGAAGGTGTACGTGCCCACGGCGGGCGAGGCGATGCCCGCCGCCGGCGGCGGGTCGGCGGACGCTGGGGCTGCAGCGGGTGGCGCGGGCTCAGCGGGTGCTGGCGGCGCGACCTCCGGTCTTGTGAACATAAACACGGCATCAGCCGACGAGCTCGATGCCCTGCCCGGCGTGGGGCCGGCCACCGCTCAGGCCATCATCGATGAGCGCGAGTCCAACGGCGCCTTCACGAGCGCAGAGGACATCATGCGCGTCTCCGGGATCGGCGAGAAGAAGTTCGCTAAGCTCAAGTCCTCGATCTGCGTTTAGGGGAGTGCCGGATGTCGTCGCTATGGGGGTTTCCGCTCCTTGCCGCAGCTGGCGAACCCGGGGCTCGCTGCGCACGCTCGCCAAGGGAGGAAGCGCATTCCGCACAGGCGGGGTCCGGGTTGAGGGCTCAGGAGGCCAATCCGCGTTTCCGACCTGAAAGCCACCCGCTTCCCGCTCGGCCGTACGTGCCGCCCGTGCTCTGGGGCTGCGCCGCGCTAGCGGCTGCGGGCGCGGCTCTTCTCAACGCCGGTTGGGAGCGCTACTGTGCCGGCGTCGGGGAGGGAGCTGTCCCGCTGCGCGTGCCGCAGGGAGCCCTGGGATGGGCGTGCGCCCTGGCGCCGTTGCTTGGTGCGGCTGCCCTCTTTGCGTTGGCCATGGGCGCGGTATCCGTCCGTACGGGAGGCCGCGCAGGCGCCGGTAGCCCACGGGGGCGGTACCTTGTCGCCGCGCTGCGGTGGGCTGCGGCGGGGACGTTGATTGGCTGCGTTGGCACGTGCTTTCAGCTGGCGGGACAAAGTGCGGAGGCGATCCGCTTACGGGAGATGCCGCTCAGTGCCGGCGTGCTCGTCATCGAGGGCGATCCGGTGCAGGGTTCCTTCGGCGCTTCCGTTGACGCGGCGCTTTGGCGCGATGGCCGCAAGGCAGGGTCCGTCCGCCTCTCGGCAAACGAGACCTTTCCCCGCGGATCGCGCGTCGTCGCCGTAGGTTCGTTTGAAGGGCTTGAGGCCGACGAGTGGGGAAGGGCGCTTTTCATGCGCGGCGTCATGGCTCAGGCACGTGTAGCGAGCGTGCGGTCCGTTGACCGGCCCGCGCAGCCGGTCTACGCGTTGCGCGAGGCCGTGCTCGACGGCATCGACCCGGAGGCTTCGCCGGAGCGCGCGTTGGTGGCGGGAACCGTCTGCGGGTACGCCTCGGCGCTGAACGCCGATCCCGTGTCGGATGCGTTTGCGCTCACGGGGCTCTCGCATTTGGTGGCGGTCTCCGGCAGTCATTTGGCCCTCGTCGCCGCGCTTGTCGCCGGCGTGCTGGAACGCGCGGGGACGCCGCGCGGTCTGCGCTGTGCGCTTATCGGCGGGCTTATGGGCTTGTACGTGGTTTTCAGCGGCGGGGCGCCTTCGGCGGTCCGGTCGTTTCTCATGGTGACGGCGGGCAGCGCCACGGCGCTCGGGGGGCGCCGCGCGCATGCGCTCTCCGGACTCGGCGTGACGGCCTTCGTCCTCATGGGCCTGCGCCCCGGACTCGTCTACGATGTGGGCTTCGAGCTGTCGGTGATGAGCGTGCTGTTCATCCTCGTCTTCGGCCGGTACCTTGCGTGCCTTCTTGCGCGCATGGGCCTGCCGGATGCACTCGCTGAGCTTCTCGCCCTCACGCTCAGCGCCCAATGGGCCACGTTGCCCATTACCATGGAGGTGTTCGGCCAAGTATCCCTCGTGGCTCCGATCGCCAACCTGCTGGCGGAGCCCCCTATGACGGCGCTGCTGGCCACAGGCTTGGTTGCGGCCCCCGTCGCTGCGGCGATCCCGGCGCTCGGCCTTGCGCTCAACGTGCCGCTTGCCTGCGCGCAGCTGAGCATCTTCGTGGCGCAGCTCATGGCGGGGCTTCCTTATGCGGCCGTGGCCGTGGAGCCGCCGGCGGGAGCGTCCGTGCTCCTTTGGGGCGCGGCGGCGGTTGCCTACCTTCTCTGGGGAGACCCTCGGCGCAGTCGCCTGCTGGCCGGCGTTGCGTTGGCGGCCGTCGGGCTCGGCTGCTGGGCGCTTGCGGCGCGCTTCGGGGCGCCACCGCGCGTGACGGTGCTCGACGTGGGCCAGGGCGACGCCATTCTCATCCGCGATGGACCTGCCGCCGTTCTGGTGGATACGGGCGAGGGCGACGCGGTGTGCGGCGCGTTGGCGCGCAACGGTGTTTTCGCGCTTGACGCGGTGATCATCACCCATTGGGATAGCGACCATGCAGGGGGCCTGGACGACCTTGCCCAAACCGTGCCCGTCGGCGCCGTCTACGCCGCTGCGGGTGCGGCAGAGCATGCGCCGGATAACGCGGCGAAGGTTGCGGCGCGTACCGAGTCAGGCACCGTCGACGAGCTTGCGGCGGGGGACTGCGTTACGGTGGGCCGCTTTACGTGCCGGGTTCTCTGGCCTCGGGAGCCGGTGGACGGCGAGGACAACGAGGACTCGCTGGTGCTCTCCGTCACCTTCGAGCACGGGGCCGACAGGTTGTCCGTCTTGCTGACCGGGGACGCCGAGCGCTCCTGCACCACGCAGATCGCGCAGGAGGCAGGCGATATAGACGTTCTCAAGCTCGCCCACCATGGCTCCGCCGAGTCCGTTGACGGCGCCCTGCTCGATGCGCTGCGCCCGGAGGCGGCTGTGGCGAGCGCGGGGGCAGGCAACCGCTACGGTCATCCTACGGCTGCCTGCCGCGCGGCAGTCGAGGCCGCGGGAGCCCTCTTCCTCTGCACCATCGACTGCGGTGACATCGCGTTCGCACCTGGCGCCAGCGGCTCCGCGATCTCCTATTCCGGCCCGCGCGGCTGAGCCCGGTCGCTCCAGTCGTATCGCCGCGGACGTGTTGCCCTGCGCGACCTATTCCGGAGCGAACGGCGCGGGTATGAAGAGGGAGGGGCTTGCTTAACGGCCGCAGATGCGCGCGACCCACTGGATGAGGGCCGTCTCGGCGTCGCGGGAGCCTTTGAGGGCAAGCTCGACGTCGACGGCCGCCTCGAGGGCGTCCACCAGCTCGCTCATCTTGAAGCGCCGCGCCCAGGTGAGGTGGTTTTTCACCTGCCAGGCCTGCGCCCCCAGCGTCTTGGCCAGCATGCCGCCCTCGCCGCGCGCGTCCAGAGCCTTTGCGGTAATGAGCTCGCGCAGGCGCGTGGCAAGCAGGCTGTAGAGCATGTAGTCGCTCTTTCCGGGCATCAGCTTGAGCAGGCCGAGGGCCTTGGGCGCGTTGCGCGCGCTCACCGCGTCGAGGAAGTCCCAAGGCTTGGGCTCTGCGGTGCGCACCACGTACTGCTCGACATCCGCTTGGGTGATCTCGGGTCCCGTGACGATGCTCGCGAGCTTCTTGAGCTCGTTGTCGAGCATGCGCGTGGACTCGCCCACACGGCTCACGAGCTCCTCAGCCCCCGCCTGCGTGATGGTTTTGCCGTGCGCCGGCGCAAGCGCCCGCACGTGGGCCGGCAGCTCCCAGCGCTTCTTGGGCGCGCAGTCGATAAGGGCCTTCTTGTCCCATTTGACGGCGGCCTTGTACAGGCGCGTGTTCTTGGCGAGCTTGTCGGCGATGATCATGAGCACGGTGGTCTCGCTCGGCTTCTTGAGGTACGTCACCAGCATCTCGCTCACCGCCTTGGGAAGGCGGTTGCAGTTGTCGAGAATCACCAGCCGAAACTCGGCCCCCAGGGGAAAGGTGTTCAAAGAGGACAGCAGGTCCTCGGGGTCTGCCTCGCCGCGGCCCATGTCGCGCTCGTCGAGGTTGAAGTCGGCCAAGCCGCTCGCCTCGAGCCGCTGCTTCATGCGCGTTACCGCCCGGTTGCGCTTGAGCTCGTCCGTACCGATGATGAGGTAAGCCGGCAGAAGCTTCGTGGCCGCCATGCGCGGTTCCCCTTTCCGTCTGTGCCGTGTCCCTCGCCGCTGTATGCGCGCTGCGCGCGGCGGCTGCTCTTCTATTATAGGGGAGCGCGCGAGGCTGTGAGAGCGTGGGGATGCGCGGGCACGCGGGGTAAAAAAGGACCCCGCGGTGGAAGCGCGGGGTCCTTTTTGAAACGTGATGTGGGAAGAGGCTACTTCAGGGTGTTCACCAGCTGGGCCACACCGGACTTGCGGTTGGCGGCCTGGTTCTTGTGGATGATGCCCTTGGTGGCGGCCATGTCGAGGCGCTTGTAAGCGCGGGAGGCGGCAGCCTCCGCCTTCTCGAGGTCCTTGGCCTCCACAGCCAGACGCACGTTCTTCACGAGCGTCTTGAGCTCGGACTTGACTGCGCGGTTGCGCAGACGAGCCTTCTCCGCCTGACGGATGCGCTTCTTCTGAGACTTGATGTTTGCCACTTCAAACGTTCCTTTCAGTGTGTACTCTCTGCCCTCTGAGACACGGCGTTGAGATCAACTGCGTAAATATAGCACGGCCATGCGCGTAAGAGAAGAGAAAAAGCCATGTAGAGCCTGTGTTTCTCACGGTCTGCACAGACGCAGCCCCCTCGCGCCCGCGCGGCGCATACGCTATGATAGCTGCCATGACTACTATAGATACCTCACATATCAGGAACTTCTCCATCATCGCGCACATCGATCACGGCAAGTCGACGATCTCGGACCGCATCCTCGAGCTCACGCACACCGTGGACGAGCGCGACATGGAGGCCCAGCTGCTCGATTCCATGGACATCGAGCGGGAGCGCGGCATCACCATCAAGAGCAACGCCGTGCGCGTCATGTACACCGCCGACGACGGCGAGACCTACCAGTTCAACCTTATCGACACGCCCGGCCACGTCGACTTCACCTACGAGGTCAGCCGCAGCCTGGCGGCGTGCGAGGGGGCGGTGCTGGTGGTCGACGCCACCCAGGGCGTCGAGGCCCAGACCGTTTCCAACGCCAACCTGGCCATGAACGCCAACCTGGACATCGTGCCGGCCATCAACAAGATCGACCTTCCCTCCGCGCATCCCGACGAGGTCAAGACCGAGATCGAGGACGAGCTGGCCATCCCGGCCGACGACGCCGTGTGCGTGTCGGGCAAGACGGGCGAGGGCATCCACGACCTTCTCGAGGCCATCGTGTTCCTCGTCTCTCCGCCCTCTGGTAGCGAGGACGCGCCGCTCAAAGCCCTTATCCTCGATTCCTACTTCGATGAGTACCGCGGCGTCGTCGCCATGGTGCGCGTCTTCGACGGGAGCATCCGCAAGGGCGACCAGCTCACCATGATGCAGTCCGGCGAGAGCTTCCTCGTGGACGGCGTGGGCGTCAAGCGCCCGGCCGAGGTCCTTATCGACCGCATCGGGGTGGGCGAGGTCGGCTTCGTGGTGACGGGCCTTAAGGATCCCGGCGCCGTGCGCGTGGGAGACACGCTCACGTACCGCGACCGCCCGTGCCCGGAGCCCCTGCCCGGCTACCGCGAGGCCAAGCCCATGGTCTACACGGGGCTGTTCCCCATCGACAACAAGGATTACGAGAACCTGCGCGACGCGCTCGAGAAGCTCCGCGTGAACGACCCTTCGCTTACCTGGAGCCCTGAGACGAGCGTTGCGCTGGGCTTCGGCTTCCGCGTGGGCTTCCTGGGCCTTCTGCACATGGAGGTCGTCAAGGAGCGCTTGGAGCGCGAGTTCAACCTGGACCTCATCGCCACGAGCCCCAGCGTGGACTACCACGTCTACAAGACCGATGGCCAGATGATCGACGTCCGCAGCCCCCAGGACCTGCCCGACGCCACGCGCATCGAGCATATCGAGGAGCCCTACCTCAAGGCCAAGGTCATCGTCCCACCCGCCTACATGGGCGCGGTGATGCAGCTCGCGGTCGACCACCGCGGCATCACCAAGGACATGGTTTACCTGTCGGAGAAGTCCGTCGAGATGCACTTCGACGTTCCGCTCGCCGAGCTCATCCTCGACTTCTTCGACCAGCTCAAGAGCCGCACCAAGGGCTATGCCAGCTTGGATTACGAGTTCGCGGACTACCGCGCGAGCGACCTCGTGAAGCTCGACATCCTGCTTTCGGGCGACGAGGTGGACGCGCTCTCCTTCATCGTGCATAAGGACAAGGCGTATACCCTCGCGCGCGGTCTCTGCGACAAGCTCAAGGAGATCATCCCGCGCCAGCTCTTCGAGGTGCCCATCCAGGGCGCCATCGGCAACAAGATCATCGCGCGCAGCACCGTCAAGGCCCGCCGCAAGGACGTGCTGGCCAAGTGCTACGGCGGCGACATCTCGCGTAAGCGCAAGCTGCTGGAGAAGCAGAAGGAGGGCAAGAAGCGCATGAAGGCCGTCGGCTCGGTCGAGGTGCCGCAGGAAGCCTTCCTCGCCATTCTGAAGGTGGACGAGTAGCCTTCTGCGGCCCCAAAGCGCTCCGACGCGCTGAGGGTGGGCGCCATTGCGCCATTGGGGACGGGTACGTTTGGCAGACATGTCTGCCAAACGTACCCGTCCCCAATGGCGCAACCCCATGGCGAGAAGGGCAGTGCGGCGCCGCTTTCTCGCCCGCTCTTTGCGCGCTTGCAAGCAGTAAGGAGACCCCATGACCCCATCCGACACGCTGCGCGCCCTGTTTGCTGAGCAGCCCTTCCTGTTGGCGCCCATGGCGGGGGTGACCGACGCCCCCTACCGCCTCATGTGCCGTGCCCACGGCGCGCGCCTGGCGTACAGCGAGATGGTGAGCGTTGCGGGCCTTGCCTACGCGAGCGAGAAGACATGGGACCTCGTGCTGCCGGATCCGCGGGAGCCGCAGATCTGCGTACAGCTCTTCGGATCCAAGCCTGAGCAGTTCGCCCAGGCGGTCGACGCTGTTCAGGAGCGCGTGGGCGAGAAGCTCACGCTCATAGACATCAACATGGCCTGCCCTGCGCGCAAGGTCGTCTCGAAGGGGGAGGGCTGCGCGCTCATGCGCGCGCCGGAGACGGCCGAGCAGATCGTGCGCGCGGCGGCGGGGCGCGCTCGGGTGCCCGTGACGGTCAAGATGCGCGTGGGCTACGCCTCCGCCGACCGGAACGCCCCGGAGTTCGCGCGGCGCATGGAGGCCGCCGGCGCCGCCGCGGTGGCGGTTCACGGGCGCACGGCCGGGCAGATGTACCTGGGACAGGCCGACTGGTCCATCATCGACGAGGTCGCCGCGCAGGTTGCGGTGCCCGTCATCGGCTCGGGAGACGTCTACACGGCCCAGGACGCCGTCGACATGCTTACCGGCACTGCGGCGAGCGCGGTGTTCTGTGCGCGGGGGACCTACGGCAACCCGTGGATCTTCGAGGACGCGCAGGCCCTGCTCGCCGGGGACGTTGCGCCCGCTCATGATTTCCGCGACAAGCTGGGCGCGTTCCGCCGTCACCTCGAGCTTTTGGAGGAGGCAGGCGCGCACATGGTGCGGGCGCGGACCTTTGCCGCCTGGTACTTGAAGGGCGTTCCGCAAGCGGCTTCCTGGCGCCGCCGCGCCGTGTCGTGCGTCTCGGTCGCGGACTGGCGCGCGCTTGTCGATGACCTGCAGGCGGCCTCGTCCCATTGGACGGTCGAGAACGGCAAGGTCGTGGCGCAGGATGCCTGAGACCGCGGATTGGGGCGCTCTGGGCGAGAAGCCCGAGGACGCCGGTGGCGTTCGCGCGCTTTACGTGCATGTTCCGTTCTGCGCGGCCAAATGCCGGTACTGCGATTTCGACTCGCGCGCCTGCCGGGATCCGGAGGCGCTCGGCGCCTACGTGCGCCGCATGCGCGCATGCCTGCGGCACCTGGGGGATGGGGGCGCGTTGAGCGCGTGCCGCACCGCCTACGTGGGCGGCGGCACGCCGAGCCTGCTGGGGCGGGCGCTGCCGGACCTTGTGGCCGACATCCGACGCGTAGCACCCTGGATCATCGAGCTCACCTGCGAGGCGAACCCCGAGTCCTTCGACGCGGAGCTCGCCGGCGCGCTGGTCGAGGCTGGCGCCACCCGAGTGTCCCTCGGCGTGCAGAGCCTCCGCGATGCGGAGCTTCTCGCGCTGGGGCGCGTTCACACGGCCGACCGCGCCCGTGAAGCGGTGCGGGCCGCGGGGGCTGCGGGGCTCGATGTCTCGGTGGACCTCATGTGCGGCATTCCGCTCCAGACGGCGGAGAGCTGGCAGGCCTCGCTGCGGGGGGTGCTTGAGCTCGGCGTGGAGCACGTGTCGGTGTACCCGCTCACGTTGGAGGAGGGCACGCCGCTTGAGCGCGCGGCTCGACGCGACGAGGCGCTAGAGCCGGACGAGGACTTCCAAGCCCGGTGCATGGAAGATGCGCGCCGCATGCTCCGCGCCTGCGGCCTTGCCCCCTACGAGGTGGCGAGCTACGCACGGCCGGGTAAGCGCTGCCGGCACAACCTGGCCTACTGGACGGGCGAGAACTACTTGGGGCTCGGCCGCTCGGCGGCGAGCATGCTGAGCCGCGCGACGTACGAGGCGCTGCGCTCCCTGCTTGGCCTGTCTGCGGCACCCGAAGGCGCGGCGCGCCTGCGCTTCACGCAGCTCACCGACGCCCTGCCCGGTGGAAAGGAGCCGCCCGCCTACGAGGTGGAGGAGCTTTCCGCGCGCGAGGCGGCCGCCGAGGACCTGATGCTCGCCCTGCGCCTCACCGACGGCGCGCCGGCAGAGCTTCTCGCCCAGGCAAAGCAGGTCATTCCCGCCCCGGCTCTTAACCGTGCCGTCCGCACCGCCGTGGCCGAGGGCCTGGCCGCCTGGACGGAGGCGGGCAACCTGGTGCCTACCGAGCGCGGCTGGCTCATGGGCAATGAGCTCTACGAGCTGTTCTGGGACCTCGCCTGAGGCCATTCTCGCGTCCAGTGATCGAGCGCCCCGAAATAATCGCACCGAAGGTTGCAGAATCGGCTCTGCAAGCCTGAATTCTGCAACCTTCGGTGCGATTCTGTTGTGCGGGGCCGGGACCGGGGCCGGGGACGCCTTGAGGTCGTTTGAGGTCCTTTCAGGGACCTTCGCTCTTATCTGCAGCTACCGTGTAGCGTCTGACCGGGCGGCCTTCGGTCATGTATACTGGTACGGCTCTATTTACCAGCCCGCGCCCTGCGCGGCGCATTGCCTACGCCTCGCCCGGGCCCTCCTACGCTCCGGGCGTATCTCAGGAGGTCGCACCGCCCCGATGCCAACAATGAACGAGAAGGACTACTACGCTATCCTGGGCGTCTCCAAGGACGCCTCGCAGCAGGAGATCCAAAAGGCCTTCCAGCAGAAGGCCCGCAAGCTGCACCCGGACGTCAACAAGGCGCCCGATGCGGAGGAGAAGTTCAAGGAGGTCTCCGAGGCCTACGCGGTCCTCTCGGATAAAGACAAGCGCGCCCGCTACGACGCCATGCGCTCGGGTAACCCCTTCGCGGGGTCCGGGGCCCCGTCAAGCCCCTACGGGCAGGGCGGCTACGGCGGCGGGTACGGCAGCCCCTTCGGCGGATCGCCCTTCGGCGGCGGGTTCCCCTTCGGCGGAAGCTGGACGGGGCGCCGCAGCGGCCGCACCGCTTACAAGCCCGAGAACGGCGCCGACGTGGTGATCGACGTGGAGCTCGACCGCAAGCAGGCCAAGGAGGGGGCGCGCCGCGGCGTGACCTACACGCATTACGAGCCCTGCGACCACTGCCATGGCACCGGATCCATGGCGACCGACCGCGCCCACACCTGCCCCACCTGCGGCGGCACCGGATCCATCGGCGTGGACATGGCGTCGCTTTTCGGTATGGGGACCTTCCAGGTGGTCTGCCCGGAGTGCAACGGATCGGGCAAGGTCGTAGCGGACCCGTGCTCGGCTTGCGGCGGCTCGGGCCGCACGCGCGTGCGCTCCGAGGCCGTGATCGAGTTCCCGGCGGGAACCCATGACGGCGACACCGTCCGCCTGAAGGGCCGCGGCCACGCCGGCACCAACGGCGCCGCCTCCGGAGACCTCGTGGGGCGCGCCAAAGTTGCCGCCGAGCGCCTTGAGGGGCGCGCGGCCTCGGGCTTCTACTGGATCGGCTTCATCCTGCCGTTCCTGGTGTTCTCCGCCATCTCGGGCGTGTTCACCGTTTTCGCCGCCATCTGCCTGATCCCGTTGGTCGCGGGCATCGCCATGGTGGTTACGAGCGATGTTGCGCACCGCAGCGCCCTGTGGTGGAAGCGCGGCGCCATGCAGGTGCTCAACGGCGTGGCAAACGGCCTGTTCTTCGCGTTGATCGCCGTGTGGTTCACCAGCTGCTCGCAGCGCATGCTCATGGCCCCTTACTATTACTACTGGTAGCCCGCCCGCGGCGCTGGCAGGGCGCCTGTGGCAATTTGCCGCACCGCGTTTTCGCAGGGGGCATTTTGGGCATACTGTTGCACGTTTCAGCGTTGATACAGGTTTTTGCAGCGGGCCGCGCCGGCCCGCTTTGAGGAGGAGAGCGAAGCCGTGGCGGACAAGCGTGACTATTACGAGGTCCTGGGCGTCGACCGCAACGCCGACCAGCGCACCATCAAGCGTGCGTTTCTGAAGAAGGCCCGCGAGGTCCATCCGGACGTCAACAAGGCGCCCGATGCGGAGGAGCGGTTCAAGGAGGTCAACGAGGCCTACTCCGTTCTTTCCGACGAGCAGAAGCGCGCGAACTACGACCGTTACGGCGACCCCGACGGCCCCGCGGGCTTCGGCGGTGGATCGGGCTACGTTGACATCAGCGACATCTTCGGCGGCATGGGGATGGACGACATCTTCTCCTCGTTCTTCGGCGGGGGCGCCGGAACCCGCGGCGGGCGCGAGCGCCGGCGCGCGGGCCGCGACATGGCCATCCGCCTTTCCGTCACGCTGCAGGAGGCCGCGCTGGGGTGCACCAAGACCATCAGCTACGACCGCCTGGCCCCCTGCGAGGATTGCGGCGGCAAGGGCTACGGGCAGGGCGCGGCGGAGAAGGCCTGCCCCACCTGCCGGGGCACCGGCTTCGTCACCACCGTGCAGCGCTCCATCTTCGGCCAGGTTCAGTCATCCGCTCCCTGCCCGGACTGCCATGGCGAGGGCACGGTCATCGACCATCCCTGCGAGATGTGCGACGGGCAGGGCCGCACGCCCACGCACGAGCGCATCGACATCCAGGTGCCCGCGGGCGTGGCCACCGGCCGCCAGCTGCGCGTGAGCGGCTACGGCGAGGCCGGGTACCGCGGCGCGCCGTCCGGCGACCTCATCGTAACCATAGAGGTGCGCGACGACGAGCGCTTCCAGCGCCGCGGCGATGATCTGGCCTGCACGGTCGACGTCTCGATGACGCAGG
Organism: uncultured Coriobacteriaceae bacterium; assembly: GCA_944321435.1. GTDB lineage: Bacteria > Actinomycetota > Coriobacteriia > Coriobacteriales > Coriobacteriaceae > CALUOB01. The sequence goes on from CALULH010000001.1 coordinate 187,274, forward strand.
CGGCGCTCGGCTGCACGGTCGACATCGAGGGCGTCATGCCCGACGAGTCGGTATCGGTCCAAGTGCCCGCGGGCACGCAGCCGGGGGCGACGGTGCGCGTTGCCGGCAAGGGCATGCCCCGGATCGGCGGGGGCGGTGCCCGCGGCGACCTTATCGCGCATATCGACGTCACGGTTCCGCGCAAGCTCAACGCCGAGCAGCGCGCCTGCCTCGAGCGCTTTGCCGAGCTCACGGGCGAGAAGGTCGAGAAGCGCCGCAACTTGGGCGATCGCCTGCGTGACGCCATCGACGACATCATGGAGTAGTCCCGGATGGGGGAGAGGCACGCGGTGCTCGGCGCCGCCGTCGAGAACCTGGGATGCCGCGTGAACCGCGTGGAGTCCGACCGTATGGTGCGCGACCTCGTGGGGGCGGGTTTCTCCATCGTTGAGCCCGACGAGGCCTTCGTGGTGGTGGTCAACACCTGCGCGGTGACCGGCGAGGCCGAGGCGAAGACGCGCAAGGCCGTGAGGCGCGCCGCGGCGCGTGCCCTGCGTCCCTACGTTATCGCCACGGGCTGCGCCGCCAACCTGCACGCCGACGCGCTGGCGGAGCTTTCGGAGCGCGTGGTGGTGGAGCCGCTCAAGACCGAGGTCGCCGCCCGGGCGCTCGCGCTCGCGGACGAGGTGGGGCTTGTCCCGCAGGGCACCGCAGCCGATGATGCCGCGCTGCCGCATGAGCCCCTCGACGTGGCGCGCACCCTTGGGCGCTGCCGTCTGGGCGTCAAGGTGCAGGACGGCTGCGACAACCGCTGCGCGTACTGCATCGTCTGGAAGGCCCGCGGGGCCTCGCGGTCGGTTCCGGCCGACGAGGTCGTTGCCGAGGTTCGGCGCGCTGAGCGGGCAGGCGTTCCCGAGGTGGTGCTCACCGGCGTGAACCTGGGCCGCTACGAGGACGCTTCCCGTACGGGCGCGGATGGGGGAGCCCTCGGGCTCGCCGGTCTTCTCGCCCGCGTTCTGGACGAGACGGGCATTGCGCACGTGCGCCTCTCCTCCATCGAGCCGCCGGAGGTCACCGATGAGCTTATCCAAGCCGTAGCCTCCTCGAAGGGCCGTGTTGCGCCCTTCTTCCACATGCCCCTGCAATCCGGGTGCACCGCAACGCTTGCCCGGATGGGCCGCCTTTACACTGCCGACGAATACCGGGACGTGTGCGCGCGCATACGCGCGGCGCTGCCTGCCGCCGCGCTCTCGTGCGATCTCATCGTGGGATTCCCCGGGGAGTCCGACGAGGAGTTCGCCGAATCGTTTTCATTCTGCCACGAGATGGGATTCGCGCGCATGCATGTGTTCCGTTACAGCCCGCGCCCCGGCACCCCCGCCGCCGCGCGCGCCGACCAGGTGGATCCCGCCGTCAAGGCACGGAGATCGGCTCAGATGCGCGCTGCAGCCGAGGAGATGGCCCGTGCCGACCGCTTGCGCCGCGTAGGAAGCTCCGAGCTCGCCGTCGTCGAGGCGCCTGCCGCGGGCACGCTCTCGTCGTTTCACCATGTGGAGATAGACGGCGAAGCGCCGGCGCCGGGAACCCTTGCGCGCGTTACACTTGACTATGTCGATGCGGCGGGCGTCCTGCACGGGCGCGTTGCCGCGCAGGACTGAGGCCGAAGGGAGCCTATGGAGCCGACGAAGGTCAGCCTGACGGTACCGGATGACGTGGACATGGGCCGCGTCACGGGCGCGGAGGACCGCGTGCTGCGCGCCGTTGAGCGCGAGGTCTCCGCGCGCGTCTCCGTGCGGGGAAACCGCATCTCCCTTGCCGGGGAGCCCGGGGAGGTCGAGCAGCTCACCCGGCTGTTCTCGCACCTCATCCAAGTTGCCTCGGACGGCGAGGTGCCCACGCCCGAGGACGCCCTGCGCGCGCTCGAGACCATCCGCGGCGACGTTTACCGCATGAGCTCTCTGCGCGACGACGTGCTGCTCACGTACCGCGGCCGCGCCATTCGCCCCAAGACGCCCGGGCAGAAGCGCTACGTTGAGGCCATTCGCCAGAACACCGTGACCGTATGCCTGGGTCCCGCGGGCACCGGCAAGACCTATCTCGCCATGGCCGTCGCCGTGGCGGCCCTCACACGGCACGAGGTGAGCCGCATCGTGCTCACCCGCCCCGTGGTCGAGGCCGGCGAGAACCTGGGCTTCCTGCCGGGCACATTGGAGGAGAAGATAGACCCTTATGTGCGCCCGCTCTACGACGCGCTCTTCGACATGATGGATGCCGAGCGCGCGGGCGCTCTCATCGAGCAGGGCGTGATTGAGATAGCGCCGCTCGCCTACATGCGCGGACGCACCCTGAACGACGCCTACGTCATCCTCGACGAGGCGCAGAACACCACGCCCGAGCAGATGAAGATGTTCCTCACCCGCTTGGGCTTCAACTCAAAGTTCATCATCACCGGCGACGCCACCCAGCGCGACCTGGTGGGCAAGCGCTCATCGCTCGCCACGCTGCGCGATATCCTCGACGGGGTGGACGACATCTGCTTTGCGGACCTGGACCGCAAGGACGTGGTGCGCCATGCGCTCGTAGGGCGCATCGTCGCCGCTTACGACGCCTACGAGAAGGAGCAGGAGGCAGCGCATGGCCGTTACGCTCAGCAATGACGGGAACCTCGACCAGATTCTTACCGATGCGGAGATCCGCGACCTTATCGAGGGGGTGCTGGCCGCCGAGGGCGTGACGCGCCCGTGCGAGGTGTCCGTCTCGGTTGTCGACCGGCACGAGATCCACGAGCTCAACCGCGCATGGCGCGGAATCGACAAACCCACCGACGTGCTCTCCTTCGAATGCGACTCTGCTTTCGACGATTCCATCCCCGAGGGCGAGCTTATCGAGCTGGGCGACATCATCGTGGCGCCCGAGGTTATCGCCGCGCAAGCGCCCGGCTTCGGCAACACCCCCGCCGACGAGCTCTCCCTCATGCTCGTGCACGGGACGCTTCACCTTTTGGGCTACGACCACATTGAAGAGGACGAGGCCGCCGTCATGGAGGCGCGCGAGGACGAGCTGCTGCGCCTGCTGCGGCCGCACGCGCAGGTTGCGGTGGGCCCCACTTCCAACCACGCCCACGACTAGGCGCCGCGCGATCCGCCCGCCCCGTCCCCGCCATCTTGATTGCCGCCTTGAAGGAGACCCCATGATTCCCGGATCCGAGAAAGATCATCCGACCTTCGTCCGCTCGTTCGGCTACGCGCTCGAGGGCTTCGTCACCGCGGTCAGAACCGAGCGCAACATCAAGGTGATGCTCGCGTTGGGCACCGCCGCCGTGGTTGCAGGTTTGGTGCTGCAGCTCGACCTGCTGTCGTGGATCATCATCTTCATCTGCTGCGGCCTCGTGGTTTTCGCAGAGCTGTGCAACACGGCCATGGAGGCCATCGTCGACCTCGCAAGCCCCGACATCCACCCGCTCGCCAAGCGCGCCAAGGACATAGCCGCTGCCAGCGTCTTCACGCTGTCGGGCACCGCCGCAGTGGTGGGGCTGCTCGTCTTCGGTCGCGCGCTCGGCCTCATCTAGGCGTCTGACCGCCCCTGTCTGCCGCGCGCTGTTCTGTGTTTCTCGCCTAGGAGCGCGCAAAAGGGGCCCGACGTGGTAGGATGCGCTTTTACGAGACGCTTTTTGATGGCCCGCCTTGCTGCGGGCGTCCCGCGCATGAAAGGATCAGCCATGTCTGAGATCACCTCGCAGCCCGCCGAAAACGGCGCCGCGCCCTTCCGCAGCGGCTTCGTTGCCCTGGTGGGCCGTCCCAATGCGGGCAAGTCCACCTTGCTCAACGCCTGCGTGGGCGAGAAGGTCGCCATCACGAGCCCCGTTGCGCAGACCACGCGGCGGCGTTTGCGCGCCGTGGTGAACACGCCCGTAAGCCAGCTCGTCATCGTTGATACGCCGGGCCTGCACAAGCCCAAGGACACCCTGGGCTCCGAGCTCAACCGCTCCGCGCTCAAGGAGCTGGCCGATGTCGACGTGGTGGCCATGCTGGTGGACGCCACCAAGCCCGTGGGCCGCGGCGACGAGTGGGTGGCCAACCACGTTGCGCAGTCCGACGCCAAGAAGGCCCTGGTGCTCACTAAAGCCGACATCGCCAAGCCCGACCAGGTGACGGCGCAGCTCGAAGCGGCGCAGGGCCTCTGCTCCTTTGACGACGTCATCGTGGTGAGCGCCACCGAGGGCTTCAACATCGACGCGTTCGAGCAGGTGGTGTCCGGCTATCTGCCGGAGGGTCCGCGCTGGTTCCCCGAGGACATGACCTCGGACGAGTCCGATGAGATGCTCGTCTCTGAGTTCATCCGCGAGAAGGTGCTGCTGCGCACGCGCCAGGAGGTCCCGCACGCGGTGGGCGTCATCTGCGACGTCATTGAGTTCGAGAAGCGGCATGTGCACATCGAGGCCACCATCTACGTTGAGCGCGAGAGCCAAAAGGGCATCATCGTGGGCAAGAAGGGCGCCATGATCAAGAGTATCGGCATCGAGGCGCGCCGCGACTTGGAGCATCTGTTCATGCAGAAGGTGTACTTGGAGCTCAATGTTCAGGTGAAGCGCGATTGGCGCCGCGACCAGGAGGAGATCCGCCGTTTCGGCTACGACTCGGGTGAGTAGGCATGGCCGGGTCGCGGACGTATCGGACGCAGGTTATCGTCCTGGGCAAGACCAAGCTCAAGGAGAACGATCTGATCCTCACCCTGCTGGCTGAGAACGGCGGGCAGGTGCGCGCGGTGGCAAAGGGGGCGCGCAAGCCGGGCGGTCGCCTGGCGGCGCGCTGCGAGCTTTTCTCCACGGCCGATCTTCTGCTAGCGCATGGCAGGACGCTCGATATTGTTTCCGAGGCGCGCTTGGTTGAGGCCCCGTTGGCACAGAACGCCTGCTTCGAGACGGTGAGCGCGGCGAGCGCGGTTGCCGAGGTGGCGCGCCTGTGCTCGTTCGAGGACGCGTCGGACCCGTATCTGTTTCCCATCACGCAGAAGGCCCTGGCATGCGTAGGGGCGTTGGATGACGGGGCTCGGCTCGACGTCATGGTGGCGTCCTACATCTTCAAAGTGCTCGCGCACATAGGGTATCGACCCGATCTATCCGCCTGCGTTGCCTGCGGGGATCCGGCGGTGAGCTGGTTTTCCGCTGCGGCCGGCGGGCTTCTCTGCGCGTCGTGCGCCTCGTCGGTGGCGGGGGCGGAGCAGCTGGGCGCCTCCGAGGTGGGTTGGCTCCGCGCGCTCATGGGGCTGCGCTTCGACGAGCTCATGGCGGCGGACATCGACGCGCCGACGGCGGCGTTCCTGCTGTCGCTCGCGCACAGCTGGGCGGCGACGCACCTGGACGCGCGCCTGAGGGCCCTTGAGTTCCTCTTGGGTGTGTGATTGCCCGCAAACCTCCGACTTAAAGTGCACATGGTCATGGGCGGTTACGTATGACACGTGTGACATAACGCTTCTGCCAGCGCCTTTATGGCGGACGGGTCCCTGTGTACCGCGGGGTCCGGGTGTCTTGTGCACTTTTATTGCAGGGTTTGCGTCGGGCCCTCCAGTGCGGTCCGCTGTGGGCGGCGCAACGCGTGCTGGCATGCCTCAATTAGAGCTTTGCAGCGGTGAAATATCCCCTGGTGCAACGTATTGGTCTGAGACCTCGGGCCGCCGGCGCAGAGTGCACCGCGACGGGGTATAGAGTACCCTTGTCCGACCTGTTTCACCCGAGCGTTGCGAGGAGCCCCTATGACCTACCAGTACCGTAAGTGGCCCCTGATCCAGCTGATCTTCCTCTTTGCCATCTTCCTAGGGATCGCCATCATCTTCCCGGGCCTCTACACGGTCTGCTCCATGTTCTGGGTTCTGCTCATAGCGGACTTGTGCATTGCGCTGCCGCTGGGCTGCGTGCTTGCGCGCATGCTGGAGCCCTGGGCGCAGGCAAATCCGCGCCGCGGGGAGCGCGCCGGCAAGGACCTGACCGACTACCTGCACCGCTGCCTCTACGAGCTCGCCGAGGGGCTCGTCATGTCGACCCTCATCATCGTCACCTTCGCCACGCTCCTCGCCGGCGGCGCGGGGGATGAGGTCCAAGTCTGGAATGTCGTCATCGCCGCGCTCATCCTCATCGGCGCGGCCGTGGCTTACGTGCGCATGGTGCGCGCGCTTGTCCAAGACGCCGCCAACGACGACAGCGCCTTCTAGCAGGCGCGGGGCGCGTCCGCCGGCTTGTCCAAAGGCTTTGACATCGCCGCTGAATAGGGGGCGTGGCTGTAATTCGGCTCCGTTTACGGGTACCTTTCAGGTAATGCGGCCGGAGGGCGCGGCCGCCGTCTGAAAGGGGTCGTTATGAACGGCACCGTATCCCTTCTCAAGCAATCCTGGGCGTCGCTGGGCAAGGACACGCGCTTCAAGGTCAAGCGCATGACGATTGTGAACGGCGTGGGGCTCACTGCCTTCATCGCCCTCAACATCGTCGCCGCGCTCATATTCCAGGACTATCCCCAGCTCCTCATCTTCCTTGCCATGGGCGGGGACCTCATTTTCGGAATAGCGGTGGTGGTCCTGTACTACTGGACCGTGGTGCAGGCGCATCGCGCCGTGAAGGCGGAGTACTTCGCCCGCGCCTTCCCCGGTGAGGGGGACGCCGAGCGGAGCCATTGGACGCGCGGGTAGGGCGCGCTTTTGGCTGTTGCACTGCTCGGTCTGGGCGCGTTCATCCCCAACGTTCTCGGGCTCGTCCTGAGCCTGCTCACCGGCGAGCTCGATGCCTCGTCCATCGGCGGCATCATCTGGATCGTCATCCCCTGCGTCACCGTCCCCATCTGCTGCCGCCGCTACGTCCTCAGCACCTCCGACCCCGAGCTCCCCGCAGGGGAGTGAGATGTCGGCGCGCCGGCATGCGGGGGAATTTGCAGAAGGGAGCGCATTCATGAAGGCAGGCTGTTCGAACCGGAGGAGAAGCGCCGTTTTGGCCGTGTCCGCACTGTGCGCCGTGGCGGCGCTCGCCTATGCGGCCGCGTTCCACCTTGTCCTGCGCGCCGAAGTGGCCCGAACGTTCGATACGGCGCCCACGTTTGCCTACTACTCGCTCGCCCGCCCCGTGCTGTGGTTGTCGGCGGGCCTGTTCGCGGGCGCCGCGGCAAGCCCCTTGCGGTTTGATGGGCCGCGCCCGCGCGCAGTCGCCGTCGTGCTTCTCGCGCTCTTCGCGCTTGCCTGGGGGTGCGTCTTGCTCGGAGGGCTTGCGGGCATCGTTCCCGTCATCTGGGTGGAGGCCTGCCTGGGCCTCATCCCGCCCGCCGGCGCGCTCGCCGGGATGGCTGGGGCGGTTGCGCTATGTGGGGATCGTTTGTAGAAGGCGCGGTAAAAGGGGGGTTGTCCGGGCCAAAACCGCAGATGGGGGACGTGGGTGTGGTATTATCGCTCCCGGTCCATACCCCGTACCTAGCCGCACGCGCACACCCGCGGCTGCCCGGTTCGGGGCGAATCTACGACAGAAAGGTGTTGGAAATGACCATTTCCAAGGAGCGCAAGGCCGAGCTCGTCGCCGAGTTTGGCAACAACCCCCAGGACACGGGCAACCCCAAGGCTCAGGTCGCCATCATGACCGAGCGCATCCGCGAGCTCACCGAGCACATGAAGTCCCATCCCAAGGACTTCCACACCCGCCGCGGTCTGCTCATGATCGTCGGTCGCCGTCGTCGCATGCTCTCTTACATCAAGAAGCGCGATATCATGGAGTACCGCGAGCTCATTGCCAAGCTGGGCATCCGCGACAACATCCAGTAGTCGTTGGGGACTGGGGAGCGCCTGCGGGCGCTCCTTTCCATGTTGGCGGCAAAGAGGTGCCGCGCGCCTTTGCCGTCGGTAAACGCACATGCCAGGCAAGAAGTGCCTGTTGTGGAGCCGCTCAAGAAGACGGGCGGCGCGCCGCGGGGATCGCGGCGAGTTGGAGCCCGCACGCAAAGGGGCGTGCGGAGATGAAAGAGGAAAGATGACCAAGGTAAGCAAGACTTTCGAGCTCTACGGCAAGACCTACGTGCTGGAGAGCGGCGAGCTCGCCAAGCAGGCCACCGGCGCTGCGCTCGTCAAGCAGGGCGACACCACCATGCTTCTCACCGCCGTGGTGTCCAAGGAGCGCAAGAACTACGACTTCTTCCCGCTGACGGTTGACTTCAACGAGAAGATGTACTCGGTGGGTCGCATTCCCGGCGGCTACCTCAAGCGCGAGGGCCGTCCCAGCGAGAAGGCCACCCTTACGGCCCGCATGATCGACCGCCCGATCCGCCCGAGCTTCCCGGCCGGCTTCCGCAACGAGGTGCAGATCGTGGCGACCTCGCTCGTGGCCGACCAGAAGAACCCCTTCGACGTGATCTGCGTCATGGGCGCGAGCCTGGCTCTCACGCTCGGAGGCGTGCCCTTCGAGGGCCCGCTTGCGTGCGTGCGCATTGGCCGCAACAAGGAGACCGGTGAGTTCATCGTGAACCCCACCTACGAGGAGCGCGAGAACTCCGACCTTGACCTGGAGCTCGCTGGCACCGCCGACTTCATCTCCATGGTCGAGGCCTCGGCTGACGAGGTCTCCGAGGAGGACATGCTCGCCGCCATGGCCTTCGGCCAGGAGGCCATCGGTGCCTTCTGCCAGGCCCAGAAGGACTTCGTGGCCGCGTGGGAAGAGGTCAACGGCCCCATCGTGCCGAAGGACTACCCGCTGGACGAGCCGGTTCCCGCGGTGCACGACCGCGTTTTCGCGCACTACGACGAGATGGCCGCTGCGCTGCGCGACGCTGACAAGCAGAGCCGCATCGCCAAGGTCGAGGATCTGAAGGACGCCATCCGCGCCGAGTTCTCCGACGAGGAGCAGGAGACCTGGGCCCGCGAGATCCCCGTGGAGCTCAAGGCGCTCGAGAAGAAGGCCATGCGCACCATGGTCGTCGAGACCGGCGAGCGCGTCGACGGCCGCGCGGCAGACGAGATCCGCCCCATCATGGTCAAGGGCAGCTATCTGCCGCTCGTGCACGGATCGGGTCTCTTCCAGCGCGGTCAGACCCAGGTGCTCTCCGTGCTGGCGCTCGGCATGCTCAACGAGTGGCAGCGCCTCGACACTATCGAGCCGGTCGAGGGTAAGCGCTACATGCACCATTACAACTTCCCGCCGTTCTGCACCGGCGAGACCGGCCGCATCGGCAGCCCCAAGCGCCGCGAGATCGGCCACGGCAACCTGGCCGAGCGCGCGCTTCTGCCCGTGCTTCCCTCCGAGGACGAGTTCCCCTACGCCATCCGCGTGGTCTCCGAGGTCATGGAGTCCAACGGCTCCTCGTCCATGGCGTCCACCTGCGCCAGCTGCCTTGCGCTCATGGACGGCGGCGTGCCGATCAAGCGCCCCGTCTCCGGTATCGCCATGGGCCTCATCCAGGAGGAGGGCAAGACGGTCGTCCTGTCCGACATCCAGGGCCTTGAGGACTTCCTGGGCGATATGGACTTCAAGGTGACCGGCACTGAGCGCGGTATCACCGCCATGCAGATGGACAACAAGGCCACCGGCCTCACACCCGAGATCCTCAGCACGGCCCTTGAGCAGGCCAAGCAGGGACGTGCCTTCATCCTCGACAAGATGCTCGAGGTCGTGCCCGAGCCGCGCCTCACCGTGCGCCCGACGGCCCCGCAGATCGTCTCTATCCACATCAACCCGGATAAGATCCGCGACGTCATCGGTTCCGGCGGCAAGACCATCCGCGGCATCCAGGACGAGACCGGTGCCTCGGTCGAGGTCCAGGAGGACGGCACCGTCTACATCGGCGGCGATGAGGCGTCCGTCACGGCTGCCAAGGAGCGGATCGAGCTTATCGTCAAGGTCCCCGAGATCGGTGAGGAGTACACGGGACGCGTCGTTTCCATCCAGCCCTTCGGCGCGTTCGTGAACCTGCTGCCCGGCAAGGACGGCCTGCTGCACATCAGCCGTGTGGCCGTGGGTCGCGTCGACAAGGTCGAGGACGTGCTCAACATCGGCGACGAGGTCAAGGTCAAGGTCATCGACGTCGACGAGAAGGGCAAGATCTCGCTCGATCGTCTCGAGAAGCCGCATGCGCCCGCCGGCTCCGGCGACGGTCGCGGCAATCACACCAACTTCTCCGGCCCCCGCGACCGCGGTGCGCGCCCGGGCCGCAACAGCGGCCGCCCCTACGCCGGCGGCGAGCGACGCGAGCGCTCCGACCGCGGCGGCTACCGCGGGGGCGACAACGGCGAGCGCCGTCCGCGCCGCCACCACGAGGGGTAATCCTCCCGCATAAACGCTGTGCTTTGCTGTAACGCACGGTCAGGGGCCCGACCGTAAGGAACCTGGATTTTGCCCGATATCAAAATCCAAAACCCTTACGGTCGGGCCCTCTTTTTTCATTGCAGGTGTTCCGACGCACATGCCGTCCGCATACTGTCCCCGGGCTCCCCATGCGCTTTTCAAGAACTTCTCGCCCGAAACCCTAACGCCGTGTTTGCGAAGATTCGGTAAACGGTAGAATATTGAGCACCTGCGACATACGGCGCATCCAACCCTCCGCACAGCGCCTGTCATATCTGCTCCGTATACGGCTGCGGCCGTGATCCATATCAACCCCGAAGGGAAGGAGAACCCCTCAACATGCCAAAACGAAAGAACCCGCCGCTGCGGATCGTCCCGCTGGGAGGACTTGACGGCATCGGCAAGAACATGACCGCCTTCGAGTGCGGCAACGACATGGTGCTCGTGGATGCGGGCCTCATGTTCCCGGACGACTCCCAGCCCGGTATCGACCTGGTGCTTCCCGATTACAGCTACGTGCTGGAGAACGAGGAGAAGCTCCGCGGCATCGTGATCACCCACGGCCACGAGGACCATACGGGCGCCCTACCGTACCTGCTTCAGGACCTCAACGTGCGCGTGCCCATCTACTCGAGCAAGCTCACCTTGGGCTTCATCGAGGGCAAGCTCGCAGAGCACCGCCTCAAGAACGTCAAGATGCGCGAGGTCCAGGACGGCTCCCATGTCAACATGGGCTGCATCTCCATCGACTTCTTCTCCATGACCCACTCCATCCCTGCCGCGCTCGGCGTCTTCATCCGCACGCCGCAGGGCACCGTCATGCACACGGGAGACTTCAAGCTCGACCAGACGCCCATCGACGGCGTGCGGCCGGACTACGCGCTCATCAACAAGTTCGCGCGACAGGGCATCGACCTTTTGCTCTCCGACTCGACCAACGCCACCGTGCCCGGCTTCACCAAGTCCGAGGCGGAGGTGGGGGCATCGCTGCGCCACATCATCAAAAACGCCGAGGGGCGCGTCTTCGTGGCGAGCTTCTCGAGCCATATCCACCGCCTGCAGCAGATCTGCGACGCCGCCGTGGGCTGTGGCCGCAAGGTCGTGGTGACGGGCCGCTCCATGCTCACCAACACCGGCGTGGCGCGCGAGCTCGGCTATCTCAAGGTCCCGGACGACTCCATCGTTGACGCCTTCGAGGTGGGCTCCATCCCCGAGGAAAAGATCGTGGTCATGTGCACCGGCTCCCAGGGCGAGCCGCTTTCGGCGCTGTCGCGCATGGCCAACGGCGAGCACAAGACCCTCTCCATCCACGAGGGGGACACCGTCATCATCTCGGCCACACCTGTTCCGGGCAACGAGAAGGCCGTCCAGCAGGTCATCAACAACTTGGCCAAGCTGGGATGCGAGGTCTACGACAAGTCCAAGATGCTCGTGCACGTCTCGGGCCACGGGTCCCAGGAGGAGCTCAAGCTCATGCTCGCCATGACGCATCCGAGCTACTTCATGCCTGTCCACGGCGAGGCCGTGCACCTGCGCGCACATGCGGATCTGGGCGAGAAGGTCGGGATCCCGCGCGACCGCATCTTCGTGCTGGACAACGGCGACACGCTCGAAATGCGCGACGGCCAGGTCAAGGTCGGAGCGCCGGTTGAGTCCGGCGTGGTGTACGTCGACGGCCTGCGGATCGCCGACGCCGACCCCGTGGTCCTGCGCGACCGTCAGAAGCTCGCAAACGACGGCCTTGTGACCGTGGTGGTCACCGTCTCGCCCAAGCACGGGCGCGTGGAGGGCATCGAGTTCTCCAGCCGCGGCGTGAGCTTCTCGACCGACGACGAGTTCACCGTCGACGCCAACGAGGCCATCCTGCGCACCATCGAGAAGGGCTCCTTCAACTTCACCACGGGCACCGACGCCGTGCGCAAAGCCGTGCGCGACTCGCTCACCAACTTCCTATGGAACCGCACCCATTCACGGCCGATGATCATCCCGGTCGTCATGGAGGTCTAGCTTGGCACAGAAACGCAGCTCAAACGCAGCTCAACCCAAGAAGAAGGGCGCCGGCAGGGGAGCGGGCGGGGCAGGGCTCCGCGCGGCCTCCGCGGCGCCTGCCGCCGCTCCCGAGCCGTTGATGGAGGAGGGTACGGCCCGCGACCTTTTGGCCGTGGGCCTTGCCGTCGTGGCGGTCGTCTCGCTCATCGCGGTCGTGGCTCCCTCCACGGCACCCGTCACCGCGGCCATCGCCTCCTTCTACCATGCCGGATTCGGCCTGGGCGCCTTCGTGCTGCCGCTGCTGCTTCTGGCTTTCGCGGTGCTGCTCTTCTTGCGCAGCGGCTTTCCCGTGCGCGCGCGCAGCGTTTGCGGCGGCGTCATCGTCTTCGTCGGCATCTTGGCGCTCCTCGCGCTCTTCGTCCAAACCGGCGTGGCCGGCCCCGGAGCCTCGGAGGATATGGCGCGCAGCACCTTCTTCGGCTACGCGCACCTTGCCGCCTCCGGCGGATACGTGGGCTGCACGCTGGCTTACGCCCTGCGCTCCGCCTTCGGAACGGCCATCGCCGCCGTGGTGCTCGTAGGCCTCGTGGTGGCGGGGCTCGTGGTGCTGGGGCTGTCCATCGGAGACCTGGTCCAGGGCCTGCGCGAACGCGTCGAGGAGCTGGTTGACCGGCGCCGCGTGCCCGTGAACGACACCCCCTGGGGAGAGGCGGTGCCGGCACCGCAACCTGCCGGCCGGCCCCAGCAGGCCCAAGGACAGCTCTTCGATGCTGCGGAAACGGCGTTTCTCGGCAGCCGCATGACCACGGTGCTCGACCGCGAGGCGGGCGTCGACTACGGTGAGGACCCGTTCGTCGACGTGACCGCGCAGATCCCGGCCGACGAGGCAAAGACCACGCTCCTCCCGTTTGCCGAGGGAGCGCGTGCGGACGGGGTGTCCCCGCAGGACAGCGGGTCCTTCCCGCTGATGGACGCCGTGCTTTCCGATGACGAGGAGGAGCCCGCGGCGCCATCCCGCCCTGCGAGCCGCGCATCCAAGGCGAAGCCGTCAAAATCCGTCGGCTCAGAGCGCCCCTCCCGCGCGCCGGCTTCGAACAAAACCGACAAGCCCGACCAGGCGGAGCCGGGGGAGGCGGATGCCGACGTGGTGGTGCCGGACTTCCTCAGGAAAGCTGCGTCCGAGGCCGTGGAGGCTCAGGAGAAGATCGCCCGTCAGGCTCCCGAGGGCACGGGAAACGCCGTGGTGCGCGGCGTCAAGCGCGCCGCTCGTGCAGCCGCCAGCGCCGTGGTGGGCCTTCCGCCCATGTCCTTGCTCAAAAGCAACCCGCAGACAGCCTCTTCGACGGTCGACCGCCAGGAGCTCGAGCAGACCGCGGCGAGCCTGCAGTCCACCCTTGCCGAGTTCAACCTGCAGGCGCGCGTGGTCGGCCTTATCGCCGGCCCCACCGTCACCACCTACAAGGTGCAGATGGGCGAGGGCGAGCGCGTAAGCAAGATCCAGAACCTTGAGGACGATATCGCGCTTTCACTGGCTGCCGAGGCGGTCCGCATTTTCGCGCCCATCCCGGGCACGTCGCTCGTGGGTGTCGAGGTTCCCAACCGCACGCGGCAGAACGTCAGCCTGGGAGACGTGCTGCCTTACGCCAAGGGCGGTCCTTTGGAGCTCGCCATCGGACGCGACGTCGAGGGCGCCCCGGTCATCGCCGACTTGGCCAAGATGCCGCACCTGCTCATTGCAGGCTCGACCGGATCGGGCAAGTCCGTCATGATCAACGCGATCCTCTCCTCGATCCTCATGCGCGCGGTTCCCGATGACGTGCGCCTCATCATGGTCGACCCCAAGCGCGTGGAGCTTTCGGGCTACAACGGCCTTCCGCACCTGTACGTGCCGGTGGTGACCGAGCCCAAGCAGGCCGCGAGCGCCCTTTCCTGGGGCGTGGCCGAGATGGAGCGGCGCCTCAAGATCTTTGAGCGCCTGAACGTGCGCAACATCGGCACCTTCAACAAGAAGCAGGCCGCGGGGGCCTACGAGTCCTATGACAACCCGCCGGACAAGATGCCGTACCTCGTCATCATCATCGACGAGCTCTCCGACCTTATGATGGTCGCCGGCAAGGACGTCGAGGCCTCCATCGTGCGCATCGCGCAGCTCGGCCGCGCGGCGGGCATCCACCTCATCGTCGCCACGCAGCGCCCCAGCTCCGATGTGGTGACGGGCCTCATCAAGGCGAACATCATCAACCGCATCGCCTTCAAGGTGGCTACGGGCATCGATTCGCGCGTCATCATCGACCAAGTGGGCGCCGAGAAGCTCATCGGCTTGGGCGACATGCTCTTTTCCAAGGTGGACTGGGGCAAGCCCAAGCGCATCCAGGGCTGCTTCGTGTCCGACGAGGAGATCGCCCAGATCGTCGCCTTCTGGAAGGAGCAGGGCGACCCCGAGTACCACGAGGAGATTCTCTCCGCGGTATCTCCCGCCATGGGCGCCGCCGCCTCGGGCGGGGGGCATGAGGCGGGGGAGGACGACCCGCTCGTCTGGGAGGCCGCGCAGATCGTGGTCGACTCCGGCCTGGGATCGACTTCCGGCTTGCAGCGCCGACTCAAGGTCGGCTACGCGCGAGCTGGTAGAATAATGGACATGCTTGAGGAGAAGGGCGTCGTCGGCCCGCCCGACGGCTCGAAGCCGCGCGAGGTGCTCCTCGATGCCGAGGGGCTCGAGGAGCTCATGCGCGTGGAGCAGCGGATGGACGACGCTTAAACGAGGAGTTGCCATGGCCCGCTTCAGCGAAATGCTTCTCAATCGGCGTCGCCAGCTGGGGATGTCGATTCAGCAGGTCGCGAACGTCATAAAGATTCGCCCGCAGATCATCGAGTACTTCGAGAACGGCGAGTTCACGCAAATGCCCCCGCGCGGTTACGCCCAGGGCATGATTTCCAGCTATGCGCGCTACCTGGGGCTCAACCCGCGCGAGGTCATTGATGCGTACTTCGACGATCTTTACGAGTTCGAGAAGAGCGCGCGCACGCAGGCGGGCCGTTTCCAAGACGCCGTGATGGAGAGCACGCCGCGCTCGGCCGCCGGGTCCCGCGTTGCGCCCTCCCGCCTCGCGGGGGCACGCGGGTCCGCCCGGCCGCCCCAGGCCGGATACCTGACCGACTACGAGGCGGTGCACGGCTCCGATGTCACGCGCTCCTTGCCGCGCAACGCCTACAGCCCTGCGCCAGCCGACCGCAGGCGCAGCCAGGCGGGCTCCATGCGCCGCACCGGCGTTTCCGCCTCCCCGCGCGGAGGCTCCGCGCGCCGCGGGTCGGCGCCGTCCTCCCGACGGGGTTCAGCCGAATCCCGGGCGCAGCGCCGCGAGGCGCCTTACGGGCGCCGCGCGAGCGCGCCGTCGCGCTCCGGTCGGCGCGGCCAGCCGCAGGGCATCACCCTCGACCCGCGCCTGCTCATGATCGGCGGGGCCCTCTTAGTCGTGCTGCTCATTGTGCTCGTGGTCCTCGTGGTGCGCGGCTGCACCGCGCAGCCCGCCTCCACGGACAGCTCCGGCACCGCGGCCGCAACGCAAACGGCGGGCACGGATGCCGCGGGCGGCGCAGATCCGTCCGCGGACGAGTCCGATGCGGGCGCTGCGGCCGACATGGGCTCAACCGACCAGGAGGGCGGCGACAACTCCTCGGCTGACGCCGCCGGAGACGAGACCGGCTCTCAGGACGCCTCCTCGGACGCCGTGCCCGAGCAGACCGTCATGACCGTCTCGGTTGACGACGGCTCGTCGGTTTGGATGGAGATCACGGTGGACGGCACGGCGGTTTACGCCGCTCAGACGGAAGGGCCGTTCGAGCAGGAGTACACCCCGTCCGAGACGTTCGAGATCCGCGTCGACAAATCCGAGGCGGTGACCGTGCTTCAGAACGGTGAGGAGATTAGCTTCGACCGCAAGAGCGCCGGTGTGAGCCGCATCACGGTCGAAGTGCCCCAGGCGAGCGCGGACACCGCGGACGCCGGCGCCGCCGCGGACGGCGTGACCGACGGAAGCGCCGACGGAACCACGCAGGAGTAGACCGCGCGGCGATCCGCCGCGCCTTTGGAACCGAAAGGAGCCATCTTATGGCCAAGGACGCAAGCTTCGACGTTGTCTCCCAGGTTGACCTGCAGGAAGTTGACAACGCATACCAGCAGGCCGCTCGCGAGCTCTCGCAGCGCTACGATCTGAAGGACTCGGGCGCCACTATCGAGCTTTCCAAGCCCGAGAAGACCATCACCGTAACGGCACCCGCTGATTTCGTTGCGCGCCAGGTCATCGACATGGTCGGCAGCAAGCTGATAAAGCGCAAGATCGATCTTCAGGCGGTCAAGTGGGGAGATCCGCAGGCCGCGTCCGGCGGCTCGGTGCGTGTTGTGGGCCGCATCATCGAGGGTATCGACCAGGACACCGCCAAGCGCATCAACAAGGACATCAAGGGCACCAAGCTCAAAGTCAAGGTGACCATCGAGGCGGACAAGCTCCGCGTGAGCTCGCCGTCGCGCGACACCCTGCAGCAAGTTATCGCCTTCCTGCGCGATCAGGACTACGGCCAGCCGCTGCAGTACGTCAACTACCGCTAAGCGCGCCAGCCCGCGCGCCGGACCTGCCCTGCGGGTCCCGCCGTCCAGAAGAGGAATACATGACCGAAACCCTGGGTTCCATACTCTACATCACGCTTGGCTGCGCCAAAAACGAGGTCGACACCGACCGCATGCGCGCGCGTCTGACCGCCGCCGGCTACGCCGAGGCCCCTGACGCCGATACTGCCGACTGCGTGATCGTAAACACCTGCTCGTTTCTCGCCTCCGCCACCGAGGAGAGCGTAACCACCACCATCGAGCTCGCCGAAGAGGTTCAGGACGGTATACGCGCCGTGCCGATCGTGATGTGCGGATGCGTTCCCTCGCGCTACGGCGACGAGCTGCCCTCCGAGCTCCCCGAGGTTGCCGCCTTCGTGCGCACGGACGAGGAGGACGGCATCGTCGAGCGCGTCGACGCGGTTCTCGGAATCAAGCGCTCCGAGCCTCCCTTCATCCCCGATACGCTGCGCACCGTTACCGCGGCGAGCGCCTATGTGAAGATCTCCGACGGCTGCGACCGCTTCTGCAGCTTCTGCGCCATTCCCTACATCCGCGGGCGCTACGCCTCCCGTCCCGCCGACGAGATCGTCGCCGAGGTGCGCGAGCTGGTGGCAGGCGGCGTGCGCGAGATCGTCCTCATAGGCCAGGACACGGGCATTTGGGGATGCGATCTCGCCCCCGACGCCCCGGGTCCGCGCACGCTTGCGGACCTGCTGCGCGCCGTTGCCGAGGCCGTGCGCCCCGCGCACGTCTGGGTGCGCGTGCTCTACCTGCAGCCCGAGGGCATGACCGACGACCTTATCGCCGCCATACGCGACACCCCCGAGGTTCTGCCCTACATCGACATCCCCATCCAGCATTGCAACGCGCGCGTCCTCAAGAGCATGCGGCGCAGCGGCTCTGCCGCGGAGCTCGAGGCGCTCTTCGACCGCCTGCGCAACGAGATTCCGGGCATGGTGCTGCGCTCTACGGCCATGGCCGGCTTCCCCGGCGAAACGGAGGACGAGGCCGAGGAGCTCCTCGAGTTCTTGGACCGCGTTGGGTTTGACTACACGAGCGTCTTTGCCTACTCCCGGGAAGACGGGACGCTTGCGGCGCGCATGCCCGACCAGGTGGACGAGGATGTCAAACGCGAGCGCACCCAAGCGCTCGTCGACCTGGCCGAGTCCCTGGGCTTCGCCGCCACGGCGGCGCATGTGGGCGAGAGGGCCGAGGTTATCATCGACGGGGTTGAGGAGAACGACGGCCAAATGGAGTTCGTGGGACACGCTTGGTTCCAAGCCCCCGATTCCGACGGCGCCGTGCACCTGGACGTCGAGGACGCGCGCGTGGGCGATATGGTAACCTGTGAGTTCACGGACAGCTTCTGCTACGAGCTTATAGGACATGTGGTGACCAATACCGATGAGTAGTGACAATCAAAAAGAACTGACGAGCATTTGGACCCCTGCCAACATCGTTACGTGCGTGCGGATCCTCTTCATACCCGTGTACATGCTGCTTGCCACGCTGCCAGCGGGCACGGGCGGTTTGAGCACCGGCGTTCTCGACGCCCTCGCCTTCGTCATCTACCTGACTTTGAGCCTCACCGACAAGGTGGACGGGTACCTCGCGCGATCGCGCCACGAGATCACCGATTTCGGCAAGTTTCTGGACCCCATCGCCGACAAGCTCCTGGTCTTCTCGGCGCTTCTCATCTTCATCGCGCAGGGAACGCTCAGCTTCTGGGTGGTCTTCATCATCTTGGTGCGCGAGTTCTTGGTGAGTGCGCTGCGCATGGTCGTAAGCGCGAACGGCGTGGTGCTCGCCGCGGACAAGCTCGGGAAGTGGAAGACGGCCACGACCATGGTCGCCATCTGCATCTACCTGTTCCACGATGTCATGCTGAGCTTCTCCCTGCCGGGTGCGGACTCGCTCATGCTGGTCGGCCAGGTGCTGATGGGCATTGCCGTCGTGCTTACCGTGGTGTCCGGCGTGCAGTATTTCTGGAACGCCCGCTCCGTGGTCTTCAGCGTGTAGGGGAGGGCCGCATGGGCGCGCTTTTGGATACCGATCTTGCCGTCGAGGCCCATGCGCTCTCAGGGCTCGGCGTCGAGCGTTTGGCCGACAGGGTCATCTCGCTTGGATTGCAGCGAGACCTCACCGTTTCTACCGCCGAATCGTGCACTGCCGGGCTGGTGGCCGCCTCTCTGGGCGCGGTGTCCGGAGCCTCCAAGGTACTCCGTGGCGGGGCGGTAACCTATGTGGACGAGGTCAAGCACCGGGTTTTAGGCGTTTCCGAGCAGACCCTCGCCCAGCATACGGCGGTATCCGCCGAAACGGCGGCCGAGTTGGCGCGCGGTTCGCGATCGCTGTTCTCAAGTGACGTCGCCGTGAGCGTAACCGGTTACGCCGGGCCCACCGGCGGCACCGAGGCTGATCCGGTCGGGACCGTGTACTTTGGCTTGGCAACCGCGCAGGGCACGCGTCTGGCACGGCAGGTGTTCCCGGGCTCCCGCAACGAGGTGCGTCGTCGGGCGACCGCCTTCGCGCTCGCCCTTGCGTGCATTGCCCTCGAGGGTTGAGGCCTCATGCCCGAGCGGGCTTTTCATGTGGATATACCATGGTGATTTGCAGGGCGCCTCGGTGCCCTGCTTTCATGCGCTCCGCGGTTATATCTTCATCGCATGTCCGCTGCCTGCGGAAACAACTCACGGTTGGCTTCTCGGCAAGAACCGGTGTGATTTGCGTCTAGAGATGGTTGGCCGACTGACGGCGAACGGTTGGGCCCGGGCGCTAGCATGAACGCAAACGGTTGACAGCGAACAACCGTTCGAATACCATGGGATACGTGATACGGAAGAGAACAGGAGCGCGTAATGGCAAAGAACTCAGGCCCGGTGCGTACCGTGCACGAGCGCACCACCGGTGCGGAGCGCGACAAGATGATCGAGGTCACAACGGCCGAGATCGAGAAGAAGTTCGGCAAGGGCTCGCTCATGCGCTACGGTGACGGCGCCGAGCTCGAGGTCGAGGCCATTCCCACCGGGTCGCTCGCTCTCGACGCTGCATTAGGCATCGGAGGCGTCCCCCGTGGGCGCATCATCGAGATCTACGGTCCGGAGTCCTCGGGTAAAACCACCCTCGCACTCGAGATCGTGGCCGAGGCTCAGGCCATGGGCGGCGTTGCGGCATTCATCGACGCCGAGCACGCGCTCGACCCCGGCTATGCCGCGCGCATAGGCGTCGATATCGACGACCTTCTCATCTCCCAACCTGATTACGGGGAGCAGGCCCTCGAGATCTGCGACATGCTCGTTCGTTCCGGCGCCATCGACGTCATCGTCATCGACTCCGTGGCGGCCCTGGTGCCCCGCGCCGAGATCGAGGGCGAGATCGGCGATACCACGGTTGGCCTCCAGGCGCGTCTTATGAGCCAGGCCCTGCGCAAGCTCGCCGGCTCGCTCGCCAAATCCAAGACCACGTGCATCTTCATCAACCAGCTGCGCGAGAAGATCGGCGTCATGTTCGGCAACCCCGAGACCACGACGGGCGGCCGCGCGCTCAAGTTCTTCTCATCGGTGCGCATCGACATCCGCCGCATCGACAGCATCAAGCAGAGCTCCGAGGTCATCGGCAACCGCGTGCGTGCCAAAGTGGTCAAGAACAAGGTCGCGCCGCCGTTCCGCGCCGCCGAGTTCGACATCATGTACGGCACGGGCATCTCCAAAGAGGGCTCGCTTTTGGACATGGGCGTGGAGGCCGGCATCGTCAAAAAGTCCGGTGCTTGGTACACCTACGATGCCGAGCGTCTGGGCCAAGGGCGCGAGGCGGCGAAGGAGTTCCTGCGCACCCATCCCGATCTTGCCGACGAGATCGATCACAAGGTGCGCGTTGCCTGCGGGCTGGAGTTCGCCGACGACGAGACGACCGGCGACGCAGTAGACGCGGCCGATCTCGAGGCTTAGCGCCGTGAGCTCAAAGCAAGCGCCCGAGGCCGCGCCCGTCGATACCGCCTTCGTCGTTGCTTACGAGGTGCGCTTTCCCGAGCGCACCTCGTTTGGCATGGGACAACGCAAGCCAAAGGCGGATCTCTTCGCCACCCTCGAGAACGGTGCGGTTCTCGAGATCAAGCTTCCTCAGGCCGCCGCGCGCGCCCTCAACGCGCAGGATATCGCCGTACCGGTTGAAAAGGATGATTTCTTCGCCCAGGTAGCCGCCCGCGAGCGCGCTGCGTGCCGTGACCAACTTCTCGCTGCCCTCGAGCGCCGCGACCTTTCGCGGTCCGAGGCCTGCGGGAAGCTTGCGCGCCTTGGCTTTCTGCCCGAGTTCACCGAACCCTGCGTCGCAGAGGCGGTCGAGTGCCGCTTCATCGACGATACGCGCTACGCGCTCTCCTTCATCGATCGAAAGAAGCGCGCTGGTTGGGGCCGTCGGCGCATCGAGCAGGAACTTGCGCGCCGCGGCGTATCCTGCGACGAGCTCGAGGGATATCCGGACGCGTTCTTTACCGACGACGAGGACCTCAATCGAGCCGCAGCGCTTCTCGCCCGTAAGAGCGTTCCGGCGGCCAAGCCCTTTGAGAAGCTCGTGCGCCACCTTATGGGGAAGGGCTTCAGCTATGCCGTTGCCGCCGAAGCCGCCCGTGCCCGCCTCAATGCCGACGAGGATCTCGGATAAGACGTATGCGGTGCATATCGCTCATCCACGCTTGTCGTGCTTCTGGGGATTTGCCCCGCGCGTTGCTTGACGTTGCCGAACCGACAACGTAGGATTGATTACGTCATAGGCACTGTGTTATGAGCTCATGCAACATGAGATGGTATAGGTAGGTTTTGTATCAACTTCATACTGCGGGTGCATACCATGCACATGACGACACCTGTTGTAAAGGCAGGTGCCTTTTGCTGTTTAGAGACTAACCTGAACGAGGTGACACGCATGGAGATCCTTATTGCGATCATTTGCCTGGCCGTCGGCGCAGGCGTGACCTTCTTCGCCATGCGCAACGCAAGCAACGGCCGCGTCCGCTTGGCGGACGCACGGCTGGAGCAGGCCCGCTCTGAGGCAGAGCAGGTCGTAGGCGATGCGCAGAAGCAGGCCGAGACCCTTAAGAAAGAGGCGCTTATCTCCGCGAAGGAGGAGATCCTCCAGCATCGGCAGGCGGCCGAGGCCGAGGAGAAGCAGCGCAAGCGCGAGCTGCGCACCTTGGAGAACCGCGTCATGCAGCGCGAGGAGTCCCTCGACCGCCGCAACGACGCGCTGGACAAGCGCGAGCACCAGCTCTCAAGCCAGGCCGGACAGCTCGACCGCCGCAGCAAGGAGATCGAGGAGCTCTACACGCGCCAGCAGGGCGAGCTCGAGCGTATCTCCGAGCTCACGCGCGACCAGGCCCATGAGGAGCTTCTCGACCGCGTGCGCGACGAGGTGACGCATGAGGAGGCCGCCATCATCCGCGACTCCGAACAGCGCGTGCGCAACGAGTGCAGCAAGACCGCCCGCGAGATCATCTCGCTCGCCATCCAGCGCTGCGCCGCCGACCACACCGCGGAGGTCACCGTCACCTCCGTCCATATCCCCTCCGATGACCTCAAGGGCCGCATCATCGGCCGCGAGGGGCGCAACATCCGCACCTTCGAGCAGGTATCCGGGGTCAATCTCGTCATCGACGATACGCCCGAGACGGTCATCCTCTCCAGCTTCGACCCGGTCCGCCGTGAGACCGCCCGCGTCGCGCTTGAGAACCTCATCGCCGACGGGCGCATTCACCCGGCGCGTATCGAGGAGATGTACCAGAAGGCGTCCGCTCTCGTGCAGCAGCGCGTGCGCGAGGCTGGCGAGGAAGCCGCTTTCGACGCCGGCATCCATGACCTGCACCCCGAGCTCGTGAAGACCCTCGGTGCCCTGCGTTACCGCACCTCATTTGGTCAGAACGTCCTCCAACACTCCAAAGAGGTCGGCGAGCTGTGCTCCATCATGGCCTCCGAGCTGGGCGTTGACGCGCGCTCGGCGCGTCGTGCAGGCCTGCTGCACGACCTCGGCAAGGCTATCGACCACGATGTCGACGGTCCGCATGCCGTCATCGGCGCCGATCTGGCCCGTCGCTATGGCGAGAACCCCGCTATCGTCCACGCCATCGAAGCCCACCACGGGGACGTGGATCCCAGCTCGGTTCTGGCCGTTCTGGTGCAGGCCGCCGATGCCATTTCCGCGGCGCGTCCCGGCGCCCGCCGCGAATCCGCTGAGAACTACATCAAGCGGCTCGAGAAGCTCGAGGAGATTTCCAACGCCCATGAGGGCGTGGAGCGCACCTACGCCATGCAGGCCGGTCGCGAGCTCCATGTGATGGTGCAGCCCGAGAAGATCTCTGACGCCCAGGCGACGGTGCTCGCGCACGATATCGCCCATCAGATCGAAGAGGAGATGGAGTATCCCGGCCAGGTGCGCGTAGTGGTGATCCGCGAGAGCCGTGCCGTGGATATCGCGAAGTAACATGGCTGAATCCGGCGACCTCATCTCGTTCATCGCGTCCATGTCGGGCGAAGGCAATCTGCGCGTCGAAGAGAACCTCGGCTCAGGCTACGTGCGCCTGCGCGTGGCCGAGGCGGAGCGACGCCAGGCCAAGCACGACATACAGTACGTGGAGGACATCGTCGTCGAGATGCTGCGCAACGCGCGCGATGCGGACGCTGACACGGTTTTCATAGCCACCGCAAAGGAGGAGCGTACCCGTACGCTCCTTTTCCTTGACAACGGGTGCGGCATTCCCGCCGTTATGCACGAGAAGGTCTTCGAGCCGCGCGTCACCTCCAAGCTCGAGAGCATGCGAATGGACCGTTGGGGCGTTCATGGCCGCGGTATGGCGCTGTACTCCATTCGCGAGAACGCCTCCGAGGCCCGCGTCGTCACCTCTGATGCGGGTTTGGGCTCGGCCTTTCGCGTTGTGGTCGACTTGGACGACCTTCGCGAGCGCGCGGATCAATCTACTTGGCCCATCGCCAAGAAGAACGACGAGGGCGTCTTCGCATGCGTCAAGGGGCCGCACAACATCGCGCGCGCGGCGGGGGAGTTTGCCCTCGAGGAGCTTCACACCTGCGACGTCTACCTCGGCACCCCCACTGAGATCGCCGCAACCCTCTACTACCGCGCACAGCGCACCCTGGACCGATCCAAGCTGCTCTTCGTCGACGACGAGGGCACCTTGCCCGTCGTGGACCGTCTCGGCCTCGCTGCGGACGCCTCGGATTTCCTGCGCATCGCCTCGGGCATCGGGCTCGTGCTTTCCGAGCGTACGGCCCATCGCATCCTAGCCGGCGCCATCCCCCCGCTCAACAGCGTTTCAGCCCGTCTGCTGCGCGAGGGCAGCGCGCATAAGGACCCGGCGCCTATCGACCTTGCCAAAGATCGGCGCGGTCTCAAGATCGCCCAGGACGACATCGCGGATTTCTCGCGCGTTCTCGAGCGCAGCTTCGCACAGCTCGGCAACAAGTACTTCATCAGCCTCGCCGCCGAACCGCGCGTACGGGTGCGCCGCGACCGCATCACGGTGACCTTCGACATAGACAAGGGCGAATAACCGCTTTACGCAGGGCGTTTCTTCACGTAAAGTACCTAATGACCAGAGCTAACGACTATTAAACGCAGCAATAACGCAACTCGCAACGGAGCACCACATGGACTACCTGAAGGTTTCGAGCAAGTCGTCCCCGGCATCGGTGGCGGGAGCCATCGCCGGCATGGTGAAGGACGGCGCGCCGGTCAACATACAGTGCGTTGGCGCCGGCGCCGTCAACCAGGCCGTCAAAGCCGTCGCCATAGCGCGCGGTTTCCTGATCCCCACGGGGTGCGATATATCCTGCGCGCCGACCTTCTCCGACATCCTGATCAACGGCGAGTCCCGCACGGCCATTCGCTTGGCCATCTACGTGCACCATATCAATCTGCAGAACGCCGACGCCCCGTTTGCGGACGGGACGCGATAGCTTAGGCCCTGTTTCAACGCAAGTTCTAGGTGAGGTTATGTCAACATCCACCCTTCTTGGTAAGACCTACTTCGTCCGCACGTTCGGCTGTCAGATGAACATGCACGACGCCGAGCGCGTTAGCGGACTGCTCGATTCCTGCGGTTGCCTGCCGGCTACGGATCTTGAATCCGCCGACATCGCCGTCTTCATGACCTGTTGCGTGCGCGAGAAGGCCGATACGCGCCTGTACGGCCAGTGCTCCTCGCTCAAGAGCGCGCCCGTGCCGCCGTGCGGCCGGCGCGTGGTTGCCGTGGGCGGCTGCATCGCCCAGCGCGACGGTGCGGGCCTTCTCACCAACTTGGACAATGTCAACGTGGTGTTCGGCACGCACTCCATCGCCCATGTTGCCGAGCTTATCGCAGACGCCTTCGAGACGGAGGACCCGCAGGTCCGCTGCGAGGAGATCGAGGACAGTGCGGCCACGGACATGCCCTGGCATCGTGAGACCGCTTACCACGCATGGGTGCCCATCATGACGGGTTGCAACAACTTCTGCAGCTACTGCATCGTGCCGTACGTCCGTGGCCGCGAGAAGAGCCGGCCCTTCGAGGAGATCGTCGACGAGATCACGGGGCTTTCCCGTCAGGGCGTGCGCGAGATCACCCTGCTCGGTCAGAACGTCAACTCCTACGGTCGCGACCTCTTCGGCCGCCCGCGCTTCGCAGAGCTCCTGCGTGCCGCAGGGGAGACCGGCATCGAGCGCATCCGCTTCACCTCGTCGCACCCCAAGGATCTGCTGCCCGAGACTATCGACGCTATGGC
The DNA here is from genome assembly GCA_944321435.1 of uncultured Coriobacteriaceae bacterium. Taxonomy (GTDB): domain Bacteria; phylum Actinomycetota; class Coriobacteriia; order Coriobacteriales; family Coriobacteriaceae; genus CALUOB01. The sequence goes on from CALULH010000001.1 coordinate 212,913, forward strand.
CGAGGTTCCGGCGGTCATGCCCAACCTGCATTTGGCCGTGCAGTCCGGGTCCTCGCGGATTCTCAAGGCGATGAACCGCAAGTACACACGCGAGGATTACCTGAGCTTGGTTGAGGCGGTGCGCGCGCGGATCCCTGGCATCGCGCTGTCCACCGACATCATCGTCGGCTTCCCCGGCGAGACGGAGGAGGACTTCCGCGAGACGCTCTCGCTTGCCGAGCAGGTGGGCTACGCCCAGGCGTTCACCTTCATCTACTCCCGCCGTGCCGGCACGCCGGCGGCCGAGATCGTCGACGATACCCCGCACGAGGTCATCCAAGACCGCTTCGACCGTCTGGTCGCCGTCATCCAAGACACCGCCTATGCGTTCAACCAGCACGATCTGGGCGCAACGGTGCCGGTGCTCATGGAAGGCGCGTCCAAGCACGATCCGCGTGTGCTGCAAGGCAAGAGCCCTAAGAACCAGACCGTGCACGCCCCGGTTCCCGCAGGCAGGGCCGCATCGGATTACGCGGGGGCTATCGTGGATGTGAAGGTGGACACAGCCCGCACCTGGTACCTTTCGGGCGGCATCGTAGGCGAGCCGCGATGAGCGGCCAGGCGCTGCTTCCCGGTCCGGTTATAGCCATCGTAGGTCCCACCGCGTCAGGTAAAAGCGAGCTTGCCGACGAGGTTGCCTGGCGTCTGCGGGGCGTTGTGGTTTCAGCCGATGCCATGCAGGTCTACCGGCGCATGGACATCGGAACGGCCAAGGCCACGCCTGAGGATTGCAAGGCACCGCTGCGCATGGTGGACGTCGTCGATCCATCCGAGGAGTACTCCGCCGCCCTTTACCAGCGTGACGCGCGCGCGGTTATCGACAGTTTGTTGGACGAGGGCGTCCCCGCGGTTCTCTGCGGCGGCACCGGGCTGTACGTCAAGGCCGTCATAGACGAGATGGATTTTCCGGCAGGGGAGAGCGAGAGCCCGGTACGCGAGCGGTATGCGGCCTTGGCCGAGAAGCTCGGCCCCGAGGGCCTGCATCGGCTCCTGTCAGAGCGCGATCCCGCCTCTGCCGCGCTCATCCACCCCCACAACGTGCGCCGCGTGATACGCGCGTTCGAAATGCTCGAGGAGGGGCGCTCGTACGCCGCGCAGCACGCCGGCTTCAATGCACCCGAGGCGCACTACCGCGTCCTGCAGTTCGCCGTTACGCGCGAGCGCTCGGAGCTGTACCGGCGAATCGACGCGCGGGTGGACGCCATGATGGAGGCCGGGCTTCTCGACGAGGTGCGCTCGCTTGCGGAAGACGGCCTGGGCGCCACCTTTACCGCACGCCAGGCCATTGGCTACAAGGAGCTAATCGATTACCTTGAGGGGCGTGTCACGCTTGCCGAAGCAGTTGACGCCGTGAAGCTCCGCAGCCGTCGCTACGCCAAGCGTCAGCTTACGTGGTTCAGACGCGACAAGCGCACGGTATGGATCGATCGCGACGCCGTCTCGCTCGATGACGCAGCGGGACAGGTGTGCCGTGCCTACGAGCATGCCCTCGCAACCAACGATGTGAGCAAGGAGGCCTGAGCGACCATGGCACGTGCAAAGCGCATCCCGCATTCCACAGCCCCGGTGCCGGAGCGTGCGTTCCTCGTAGGGGTCGTGTGGCGCGACACGCGCTGGCCCATTGAGAAGTCCCTTGACGAGCTCGAGCGGCTCGCCGAAACTGCGGGTGCCGTGGTCGTAGGCCGGATGGTGCAGCGCTTGGACACCCCGGTGCCGCGCACGTTCATCGGATCGGGCAAGGTACAAGAGCTTATCAGCATGGTGCGCAACCTGGAGGTCGACACGGTCATCTTCGATGACGAGATCACGCCTTCGCAGCAATCCAACTTGGAGAAGCTCCTGGGCGAGCCTATCAAGATCATCGACCGCACCGCCCTCATCCTCGATATCTTCGGCCTGCATGCGCGCACCCGCGAGGGGCGGCTGCAGGTGCAGCTTGCGCAGCTTCAGTACTTGTTGCCCCGCTTGCGCGGCATGTGGAGCCATTTGGCCAAAGAGCAGACGCGCGGAGGGATCGGAAGCCGCTTTGGCCAGGGCGAGACCCAGCTCGAGGTCGATCGCCGCATGATCCGCAATCGGATCTCAACGCTCAAGGGCGAGCTCAAGGACCTGCAGCGGCGGCGCGGGGTGCAGGCAAAGGAACGCCTCTCGTCTCCCGCTTTCCGCATAGCGCTTGCCGGCTACACCAACGCAGGAAAATCCACCCTGCTCAACACGCTCACCGGCTCGCAGGTGCTCTCCGAGGACAAGCTCTTCGCCACGCTTGACCCTACGACGCGGGCAATGACCCTGCCAGGCGGTCGCCTTGTCACGCTGACCGACACCGTGGGGTTCATCCAAAAACTCCCGCATGGGCTGGTGGAGGCCTTCAAGTCAACGCTTGCCGAGGTCCGCTCCGCGGACCTCATCCTCAAAGTGGTCGACGTTGCCGACGAGGACCGGACCAGGCATATCGAGGCGGTAGATGACGTGCTCCAGGAGATCGGCGCCGCCGAGCAGCCTTCGCTGGTAGTTTTCAACAAGTGCGATATAGCCGACGAAGTCGAGCTTGCGGCGCTCAGGCGCCGGTATCCCGATGCCGTGCTCTTCTCGGCGCGGACGGGTGCCGGCCGTGACGGGCTCTTGGAGCGTATCGGCACCCAGGCCGCCGCCGATGACCGTCTGATGACGCTGGCGTTGCCCTACGCGCAGGGCAACCTCTTAAGGCTCGTTCACGAGCAGGGCCAGGTGCTGCAGGAGACCTACGGAGCGGCGCATACGCATGTGGTCGCCAAGCTGCCGCGACGTCTCGCAGACATGTGCGCCCGGTTTGAGGATCGCTCTTAAGCGTCCCGCACCTTAACCCAAGGCGATCAGGGTAAGCTCGAAGCCTATGACGATGACCACCTGGTGAGCCAGGTAGATGAGAAGGCTGTGCTTACCGATGACGGTGAGCGGTCGGCAGTAGTCGCGCCGCATCCATGCAGGGTAGCGCCTGACGCGCATGCCGACCCAGGCAAAGGCGAGGTAGAGAAACGCGTAGGGGACGAGCGGGTAATAGTCGCCGGATGAGAACGCGGCGTCGGGAAAGCCGAGCCAAGCGAGGTACGGCACGGGGTAGGCTTGATGGTGGACGTTGTTGAGCGCGAGGAAAAGCGCGATCAACGCAACGGGCAGCAAAGGCGAGCCGCATGCTGCGAGGGCAGGCCGCACAACGCAGAAGACAAGGGTGCAGGCGGCCATGCAGTACAGGATCCCAAAATTGATGGGCGTAGTGAGGTCGGTCAAGGTGGTGGCTAGAAAAACAGCCAACGCCGCAGCGCCGTACACGGCGGCGCGTTTGAGGTTGTTGCGCGAGAACGACGTCATGAGACCCGCCAGCGCAATGAAAACCCAGCTGATGGAGCAACGCCAAACGTTTTGGATAAGCGCGTCGGCGAACCACGGAGCGGAAAACCCGTAGACGTAGACGTAATCGAACATGAAGTGAAACCCGACCATCGACAGGATGGTCAGTCCGCGCAACGTGTCGAGAAAGACGATGCGCCCGCGCGTGGAAGGCGCCGGCGCATCGGAGCGAACGGAGCGAGGCATGGTGGCCCTTTACGAGAAGCGGCGCATAAGGGCAACGACCTTGCCCAAGATAACAGGGTTCGAGGCGTAGATGGGCTCCATGCTGTCGTTCTCGGGCTGCAGGCGCACGCGGCCGCGCTCCTTGTAGAAGGTCTTGACCGTCGCCTCGCCGTCGATCATGGCGACGACGATCTCGCCGTTCATGGCGCTTTTCTGCTCGCGCACCACGATGTAGTCCCCGTTGTAAATGCCGACGTTGATCATGGAGTTGCCGTGCACCTCGAGCACGAACGAGCTGGCATCGGTCGCTATCTCGGTGGGAAGGGTGAAGGTGTCCTCAACGTTTTGCTCCGCGAGGATGGGCATGCCGGCGGCAACGCGGCCGACCAGGGGGAGCGATACGGTGCCGCGCGGAGAAACCGGCTTCTCCTCCTTGATGACGGAGGTACCGTCCGCATTGAACAGCTCGAGCGCGCGAGGCTTGGTGGCATCGCGTTTGATCAGCCCGTGATCCTCAAGTGCGTTGAGATGTGCGTGAACGGTGGAAGGGGACGAAAGCCCCACGGCCGCCGCCATCTCGCGAACGCTCGGCGGATAACCCTTCTCCATCTGATATGAACGGATGAAGTCGTAGATCTGCTGCTGGCGCTTCGTGATCTTGCGTGCCATGGCGGCTCCTTTCGTTCGCTGGATCCATCATACCGGTTTCTCGGGAATACAACAAACAAATGTTCTTGTTTTTCTTGACAAGAACGCGTGTTCGAAGATAATAATACACGAACATTCGTTCTTTCGCTTGATTTTCATGTCCGCTCGAGCCGGTATAACAGGGACGTACCGAAGGAGGAACACCATGCAATCCAACGTCGCTTACGCTCAGCCCGCATACGCCCCCGTCGCCGCACCGGCTCGCCGTCTCACCGTCGTTCAGGGCGGTGCCGCGCATCCTCAGGCCCCCGCGGTCATCTGGAAGCGCGGGACCAAGCGCTCGCTCGCTCTGTGCATCGCGGCCGTCACGGCGCTTGTCCTCATCACCGCCGCCTTGCTCTTCGCGCAGGCCGTATCCCGCTCCACCGCGTACGATGCAGCGGTTTCCGCTATTGACGCCGTAGCGTCCGTAACCGTCCAACCGGGCGATACGCTGTGGGGCATCGCACAGGGCTATGCGGTGGACGGCCTGTCCACCCGTCAGGTGGTGGATCTGGTGAAGGATTGGAACCAGCTCGACGGCGGGCTGATCTCCCCGGGGATGACCCTTATCGTTCCGGCGGCTTAGCCTCTCTCTTTCGTTTCCAATTGGATTATGGCGCCTTTGTGTACGGGTATGTGTGGTATGGTTGTCCCCGTCTTCAGTCGAAGTATGAGAAACGGGTGTCCATGCACTGTCCCAAATGCGGCCATGCTCAAACGCGCGTGATCGACTCGCGCTCGCAGGAAGCCTCCAACACCATTAAACGGCGTCGCGAGTGCCTTTCGTGCGGGTATCGTTTCACCACGTTCGAGCGCTGCGAGGATCCGCTGGAGGTTCTCAAGAGCGACGGCAGCATCCAGGCATTCGACCGTAACAAGATACTGGTGGGCCTCATGCGCGCCACCATCAAACGCGATATCGAGACATCAAAGCTCAACGAGCTGATCGACGATATCGAATCCGAGCTGCGTGCTTCCGCGCAGACCCCTGTTTCCTCTCATGCCCTCGGCGACATGGTGCTCAAGCGACTGGAGAAGCTCGATAAGGTCGCGTACATTCGCTTCGCATCCGTTTACCGCGACTTCAAGGACATCGACGAGTTTATCGACGAGCTCAACAAGCTGAGGTGACCATGAGTATCTCCGTCAAGATCACGAAGCTCGATCCCACGGTCGAGCTGCCGCGTTATGCCTATGCCGGCGATGCCGGTTTGGACCTGCGCGCCAACGCGACTTTGGACATCGCTCCGTTTGAGCGCGCCCTCATCCCAACGGGGCTCGCCATTGCCATTCCAGAGGGCTATGCCGGCTTTGTGCAACCGCGCAGCGGGCGCGCGCTTAAAGAGGGCCTCTCCATGGCCAACACCCCCGGACTCATCGATGCGCACTACCGCGGAGAGCTCAAGGTCATCGCCGTGAACCTCGACGCCCATACGCCCATCCATATCGAGCGCGGGGAGCGCATTGCCCAGCTCGTGATACAACCCGTACCCGTCGTCGCCCTCGTCGAGGTGGACGCCTTGGACGAGACGGACCGCGGAAGCGGCGGCTTCGGTTCCAGCGGCGTGCAGTAACGCACGCCGTTTTTCATTTCAGCGCAGCTCAAGCTCGGAACAGCGCCGCTGCGCAAGAAGGGGAGAGATTCTATGGATCAGTTCTTCAAGATCTCCGAGAGAGGATCGTCGAGCGCTACTGAGGTACGCGCCGGCATCACGACGTTTTTGGCGATGGCCTACATCATCATCGTCAACCCGAGCATCCTCTCAGCTGCGGGGATCCCGCCAACGGCGGCCGTTACGGCGACGTGCCTCGGCGCCGCGGTAATGACCATCGCCATGGGCGTGTTCTCCAATCGCCCGCTTGCCTGCGCGTCGGGCATGGGCATCAACTCCATTGTCGCCTTCACGCTCTGCGGCAGCATGGGCCTTGGTTGGCAGACCGCCATGGCCGTCATCCTGGTCGAGGGCATCGCTATCCTCGTGCTGGTGCTCTGCGGCCTGCGCGAGGCCATCATGGATGCTATCCCGGTTTCGCTACGCCACGGCATCTCGATCGGCTTGGGACTCTTCATCGCCATGATCGGTCTTAAGGACGGCGGCGTCATCACCGCCAACGCCGATACGCTCGTATCGCTCGGCACGCTCGCCGGCGAGAACGGCGCGCTCAACCTGACGCTCGTCGTCGGCGTGATCTCCATCATCCTGACCGTGATCCTCTACGCCAGCCGCATCAAGGGCGCCCTGCTGTGGGGCATTATCATCTCGGCCATTATCGGCATCCCGCTCGGTGTGACCCCGCTGCCCACCGGCGTCGTGGCACCGCTTGACTTCTCCACGTTCGGCGCCCCCTTCCAGATCGACAGCGTCTCAAACGTCGCCGGTATCATCGAGGCTGTCACCACGCCCGCCCTGCTCCTGTTCGCCTTCTCGCTCATGATGAGCGACTTCTTTGACACCATGGGCACCGCCATGGCCGTTGCCAAGCAGGGCGAGTTCCTGACCGATGACGGCAAGGTCGAGGACATCAAGCCGATCCTCATCGTCGACTCCGTTGCCGCTGCGGTCGGCGGTCTTCTCGGCGCTTCCTCCGTCACCACCTTCGTCGAGTCCGCTTCGGGCGCAGCCGATGGCGGCCGCACCGGCCTCACCTCCATCGTCTCCGGCGTGCTGTTCCTGCTCGCCGCGTTCTTCTCTCCGCTCATCAACTGCATTCCGTCTGCCGCCACCTGCGGCGCGCTTGTTTTCGTCGGTTTCTTGATGATGAGCGATGTGGCGGACATCAATTGGTCGGATCCCATTGAGGCCTTCCCGGCCTTCATGATCATCGCCGGTATTCCGTTCACCTACTCCATCTCAAACGGTATCGGCCTGGGCTTCATCACGTACGTGATCGTGTCCGTGGCGACCGGCCACATCAAGAAGGTACGCCCGCTCATGTGGGTCGCCGCCGCCGCTTTCCTGGCCTACTTCTTGATGACGCTGTTGGGATAGGATAGCGAGTACGAAAGGCGCGCAGAGCCGCGTTTACGTGCGATGCGGCACGCGTTTACGCCAACCCTTTCCTGCAGAAAAAGGACCCTGTGCGGCAAAGTGCACAGGGTCCTTTTCCATGGACCGCCCCCAACCACCAGTACCGATCAAGGGGGCTTCGCTTCTCGATCGCTTCGCCAAACGGTGCCGCACAAGATATCCAAAGGAACGCAACGCCTAACGCGTATGCGCGGGCTTTCCTCCCCAGTAGAACTCCACGAAATGCTTTCTGCGAGGCTGGACGGTGCCCACAAGGTCCAAGGAGGCACGGGCGATATCCTCGGCCGCCCGAGGCCTTCTGAGGATCTCTCCGTTGATCAGAAGCGCGCGCCGGGCGTCGGGGTAGTCGTGAATATGGCGCAAGGTACCGATAAGCTCGCGTGCCGTCGTCACGTGAAGCGCCGCTCCCAGGGACGTCAGCATCACGGTGTTGGATTTCTCCTGCCCGTACGATTTGCCCAAAAGGATCATGGGAAGCCGCGCGCACAGGCATTCGGTGACCGTCAGACCGCCCGATTTGAGGATCGCCAAGTCGACGGCCTGCATAAGCTCCGCCATGTTGTCCACAAAGCCCAGCACGGTGGCGTTATCGAGCTTCATGGCGTCGAAAAGGCGTCGGAGGCTGCTTTCGTAGTCCTTGTCACGCCCGGGAAGAAAGACGAAATGCATTTGGCTGAACCCGCGCAGAAACGGAATAGTCGACTCCATGGCCGCGCGGAAGCGCACGTACGGTTGCGGAAGGCCGGCTCCGGCCATCACCAGCACGATGATCTTGTCATGCGGGAGCCCCAGGCGGTCGAGCACCTCCGTGCGATCCGCCTTGCCGCGAAAGCCCGGGCGCACGGGAATGCCCGTAATGGCTATTCTCGACTCGGGGACCCGCCGCGGGCGCAAGGTCTCCGCCATAGCTTCGGTGGCCACGCAGAACAGGTCGCATTCCTTATGGGGCCAAAAGCCCTCCACCTCGTAATCGGTCGGAACGCAGATGATGGGATAGGTAACGCCGGTGAGCATGCGGGCGCCAACGGCAACGTTCGCGGCAGTGATATGCGTGGCGATAACGGCGGCGGGACGGTTCTGCCGCACATAGTCGTTGAAGCGCGGGAACATAATGCGCGACCATGCCGTGCCACCGCCCCAGAGGATGCGTCCGGTAAGCGTGTAGCGCCAGGTGACGTCGTAAATCGGACGCGTGGCGCCCGTGAACAGCGAGGCCGTCTTGTTGCCGTCGATCTTGATGCGGGCAAAGTCGAGCACGTCAAGCACCTCGACGCGTACGCGTTCGGGAATATCGTCGCTTTGACGCAGGCGATCGAATGCCTGGGCTATGGCTTGCGCCGCGCTCTTGTGGCCGGAGCCAACCGAAGCGTGCATCACCACGACCAACGGCGACGCGTCCGAGGCCGAAGCAAAGTCGGCAGAGACGCTGTCAGCAGGTACCTTCATAACGAGCGCGGTGCGGCCGTCGGGTTGGCAGGGGAGTACCGTGCTAGGGTTTTCAGCCTGTTCGGGGCTTAGGTTCGCCGTGGCCTCGGCATCCCGTTCAGACATGCGCATACCCCCTCATCTGCTCTGCGAAGCTTTATGGAACCGTTGCAAACGCCCGTGGCGTCATCGCAAGCGCATGCCGCAAGCGCCCTTGGGTGGGCGCGCAGCGTGATTAATTGTACGACCTCGACCCGCTTTGCGCCCCGTAGTCGGCCAATCATCAACAGAGATCGATAATGATCCACGGCAAGTGGGTATGAGACGGGATAAGCATAGGGCATGCGTCCCGCGTTTCCGCGAGGCCGCATTCAGTCAAAGCACTCCGCACCGCTTACGGTGCCTGGCGAAAGGAAATCCGCTCATGGCAAAAACGTACGACACGGTTATCATCGGCGCCGGGCCGGCCGGTTTATCCGCGGCCATTTACGCCGCTCGCTCGAGCCTTGGTACCTTGGTGGTTGAGCAGGGCATGCCGGGCGGGCAGATCACCCAAACCGATATGATCGACAATTATCCGGGCGTCGGCGAGATAGCCGGTGCAGAGCTCGGCATGCGCATGCAGGAGCAGGCGGAATCGTTCGGCGTCGAGATCGCGTACACCAGCGTGTCCGAGCTACGTTATTCTGAAGGTACCTTCTTAATAACGTGCGACAACGGAGAGGTGTATGAGGCCCGTACGGTCATTTACACCGCAGGGGCAACACCGCGCAAAGCGGGTTTTGCCGGCGAGGAGCGCTTCCGCGGACGCGGTGTCTCGTATTGTGCAACCTGCGATGGAATGTTCTATCGGGACAAGCTGGTGTTTGTGGTCGGCGGAGGCAACTCAGCCTGCGAGGAAGCCCTGTTCCTGACCAAGTTCGCGCGCCAGGTCACCATGGTGGTGCGGCGCGATGTGTTTCGCGCGCCCAAGGGCGTGGCTGACAAGGTGCTGGCGCATGACAAGATCGACGTACGCTTCAATACCCGCATCATCGCGGTCGACGGCGACCAGCTCCTGCAATCCGTCACGTTCGAGGATACGCGCACCAAAGAGCAGCATACGGAGCGCTACGACGAAGGCTCCTTCGGCGTTTTCGTCTTCGCAGGACATGAGCCTCAGACTGCGCTCGTCGAGGGCCTTGTCGAGCGAGGATCCGGTGGCGGTGTCATCACCGACGAGCATATGGCTACCAGCACGCCGGGGCTTTTCGTTGCGGGCGACGTGCGCGAGAAACGCGTGCGCCAGGTTGTCACCGCTGTTGCAGATGGCGCCATTGCAGCCGTAAGCGCGTACGGGTATCTGGAAAACGCGCAGTAACGTTCTACGCGACCCTCGGGCATCAGCAAAGCGCAGTCAGTTTCTGTATTCGCGATAATATATCTTATGTAAGGTTGTTATCTTAACGAAAAGACACCCGCTCTTATCGCCCGTATGCATATGCGCAAGCAGATAAGAGCGGGCGTCGTCGAACCATGGGACTGTGAGAGCGGATGGATGCTTGAGGGCAGTCCTTACTTCTCGAACTCGAAGCCGATGATGATGCCGCTTTCCTCCGCGTAATACGAGCAAAGACCGCCGCAGGGGCGCACATGGATCTCGGCGCTCATCCAGCGCTCCTTGATAAGCGCGCGCAGCGTCTCGGCGGCAACGCGATTATCCACATGGTCGATGTAGATCAACCCCCCATTGAACCCGTTTGACTCCAAGGAATCGAGGATCTTCTTGAAGGTCTTGCGCTCGCCGCGCGTGGGGCCAATGACCTTGATGGTTCCCTCATCGCTGGCGATGCCCAACATGCGGATGTTGAGCCGCGAGGCAAGGGTACCCGCAAGCCGAGGCATGCGGCCGGCCTTAACCAGGTTCTCATAGCTGCACAGCGAGAAGAGCACCTGTGAGCGCTCCTCGAGATGTTTGGCGTAGGCAACGACCTCGTCGAAAGAACAGGTACCTGACGAGATGTACTCATCGATACGCTGAACCAGAAGCTCGAGCTTGCCGCCGGCAGCGCGCGAGTTCAAGATGAAGATGTTGCGCGTCGGATCCTCTTTGAGGACGATGTCGCGCGCCATCTCGGCTGCTTCGTAACTTGCCGAGAGGTTTGCGGAGATGGTGATGGCGATCACGTTGTCAGCCGCACGGAAAAGCTCCGCCCACTCCCCTGCGCTCGGGCAAGCGCTGTGGCTCTCCTCCGACGATGCCGCAACCAAGCGGTTGAGCATGTCCACGTCGAGCGCGGCGTCATCTATATACTCCGTTCCACCCACGCTGATCTTGAGCGGCGCAGTGGAAAACACGAGCCCCGGCGTACGCGGCTCGTATGCGCGAAAATTGCAGCTGGAATCAGCGACGATGCTCCAACTCATAAGATGTCCTCCCCAGACGTTCCCAACCTCAAGCTCTTCGCAAAGGCACGAGTTAAGAGCGCGTATCCTGATCGGCGTTGAGCGCGCCGAATACCCGCCTCTTCAAGAGCGACCCGTGAACGACCTCCGTGAGCGCGCGCAGCGTGTCGAAGGCCTTCTCGAGCTTCTCCTGGCGGTCGGGTGCGTTGTCGTCGCGACCCAGCATGGCAATGAGCACCTGCTCGAACATGGCCGACTCGCGGTTGGCAGCGGCCACGTACTGACGGAGGTTGCGCGGCTCGATCCCAAAACGGCGCAGCTCGGCGCAAGTGCGAATGATGTTGAAGTCCGCGCTGTCGATAAGCTCGCGGTTCTGCGGGCTGCGCACCAGCGAGATGATGTCATTGTCTATCAGCTGACGGACAAAGCTGATCTCAACGCCCAGACGGTCCGGGATGTCCTCAATGGTGCAGAGCTTGGACTCCTCCTCCACAGGCTCGGTCTTGAGCGGCTCCTCGGAAAGCAAGCCGACCTCGAACGCCAGCGCATCGAGCGAGGGCGCGTTATCGAGCTTTGCCTTGATAACGTTCAAGGGCATGTAACGCGTCTTCTGCAAATGGAGGATAACCTCGAGACGGTCGACATCCTCCTTGGAGTACTGACGGTACCCCTTGGGCGTGCGGTGCGGCGTGATAAGGCCCTCCTCCTCCAAGAAGCGTATCTTGGAGTTGGAGAGGTCGGGATATGCGCTGCGCAGCAGGTTGACGACTTGTCCGATGCTCAGGTAGCTCCGATCCGTCAAGCTACTCACCGGTCTCGATTCGCTCGGGAGCACTACCGGTGTGATATACGAGAGTAAAGGTGCCGATCTGCAGCGTAGATCCGTCGTGCAACGGAGCGGCGTTGACGATGGCGCCGTCGACCCAGGTTCCGTTGAGCGATCCCAGATCCTCGACCATGGCGCCCTGGGCGTTGACGATGATCTTCGCGTGGGAACGGGAGACGGTCATGTCGTTGAGGAAGATGGCGTTCTTGGGATCGCGCCCCACCGATATCTCGGAGCCCTCGAGCGGATACGAGGCACCCGACTGGGGCCCCTTGATGATGGTGAGGACGGGAGCGGAGCTATCGGCACGGCGCATGAGGTCGGGCGCCGTTACGTCGTTTGACGGCACGCGGAAGACGCGTGTGGAGTCGTTGGACGGAGTGGTGTTCGTCGCTGGCATGGAACCTCCAAGACATGAGGGATCAAATCGCTGCCCAATGTGCACTTATCGCCTATTGTACCCCACTGAACCGCAAGGTTTGCAGGAGCGCGCATCCTGCGTCCCTATGTTGAAACACGTCTGAAAATGGTAAAGGAGAAAACTGAATGCTCATCCCGCATGCGTTACACCGCGGGCGCGTCGTCGATGACCTCGGGGTTGAGGAAATCATCCTCTTCCTCCTCAGGATGATCGCACGCACGCTTGATGGCCTGGGCTCCTTTGACGGTGTACACCACAGCGGTGATGACCGAGCAAACGAGGCCCGCGTAGACCACGAACATGCCAACGGGCACAGGCGCGGCCGTGAGGCCGGGCAAGAAGGCGAAGGCGCTCGGAAGCACGCCCAAACCGTCAACGACCGGGAAGCCGAGCAGCAGCAGGCAGAAGCCCATGAGGAGAAGCGCCGTTGCAGCCTTCCCCACCAGCACCACGTCGATCGGGCGCTTGTGGAAGCGCCGCACGACGATGGAACCGCCCGCAAGGTACACGTCTCGTCCGATGACGAGCACGCAAACCCAGATCGGGAGCTCACCGCGCAGAACAAGACCCAGCACCCCGGTGAACAGCAGCGCACGATCGACGATAGGGTCCATGACCTTGCCCAGCCAGCTCACCGTCTTGGTGCGGCGGGCGATCTGGCCATCGAGCCAGTCGGTGGAGGCGGCCAGGGCATAGATGATGAGGGAGACGAAACGGTTGGTATCGGTGACAAACAAGTACAGGAACACGCCGGTAAGCACCAAGCGCGCAAGCGTGATGGCGTTCGAGATAGTGAAAATCTTGTTGGAAGGGTACTCGGACGTACCGATGAGATCCTTCTTGATCTTCTTGCGCAGCCCCACTTGTCCCCCCTTGCGTATCTCACGCATTCTTCCCCAAGCGGTGCGAATTATGCACGGAGAAGGCGCGCGAAGGTTGGGCGCGCGCTCGGTAAACGCGCTCTAAACAAAAAGAGCCGTGTCAAACGACACGGCTCTGAACATTCTGGTCGGAACGACTGGATTTGAACCAGCGACCCCTTGACCCCCAGTCAAGTGCGCTACCAAACTGCGCCACGTTCCGATAAAGAACCGCTCTCTCAAGCAGCAAGGAATACTTTACCAAACTCTTGCCGGAATGCAAGGAGAAATTTACGCGCCTTCACAACTCTTCCGATGACCCGCGTGTTTACGCACGAAGCGCCGGGAAAGGGCCCCTCCCGTTACGAAGGGGCTCGTTACGCGGTCCGCGCGAGAAGGGCGGCGGCTTCGTGCAGGATCGCACGGGCGGTGCGGTCCTTGCTCATAAGCGGAAAATCCTTCTCCACGTCGGCGGTGATCCAACGAATGCGGTTGGTGTCGGATCCAAACGTAGAATCGGCAGCCGAAACATCGTTGGCCACGATGGCGTCGCAGCCTTTACGGGCGAGCTTGTCGCGCGCGTACGAAACCACGTTGTCGGTCTCCGCGGCAAAGCCGACCACGATGCGGCGCCCCTTGTACTCCGAAAGGCGCCTCAGGATGTCGGTCGTCTCCACAAGCTCAACGTGGTCGAGATGCTCCTCGGTCTTCTTGAGCTTGTGGCCCGCAGGGTGAGCCGGGGTGTAGTCCGCAACGGCCGCCGCGCAGATGGCAAGATCGGCGGTGGCAAACGCGTCCTCGGCGGCGGCGAGCATCTCCTGGGCGGTCGTGACGCGTACGGTGCGAACGCCCTGGGGGTCGGACAGCGCCGAAGGGCCGGACACCAAGGTGACCTCGGCCCCCATGAGGCGCGCCGCGCGAGCAAGGGCGTAGCCCATCTTGCCGCTCGACCGGTTGGCGATGTAGCGCACCGCGTCGATGGGCTCGTGGGTGGGACCCGCGGTCACGAGCACGCGGCGCCCGGCAAGCAGGCTCTCCTCCTCGAGCATCTCGCAGGCGCGCTCCACGATGTCCTCGACAGCCGCGAGCTTGCCCTGGCCGTCGTAGCCGCAGGCAAGATGGCCCGTTGCCGGCTCAACCACCGCAACGCCGCGGTTGCGCAGGCGCGCCAGGTTCTCCTGAGTCGCCGCCGCCTGCCACATGTGCACGTTCATCGCCGGGGCGATGAGCACAGGGCAGGTCGCCGCCAGCAGCGTGGTGGTGAAGAGGTCGTCGGCGATACCGCAGGCCATCTTGGCCATGACGTTTGCCGTGAGCGGCGCCAGCAGGATCAGATCCGCCTCCTCGGCAAGGGAGATATGGTGTATGGGGTCGCTCGGGTGATCGAACAGCCCTATGGATACCTCCTCGTGCGTGAGCGACCTGAACGTAACCGGCCCCACGAACTCGGCCGCATGCTCTGTCATCATGACCTTAACGCGGTAGCCGCGCTTCTGCAGCCCGCGCACGATCTCGCATGACTTGTACGCCGCGATGCAGCCCGTCACGCCGAGCAGCACGGTCTTGGGCGTACGCGCGGCGGGCGCTCCCTTCCTGTCCTCCATGCTCCTACACCTCCTCGGCGTCGACCGGGCGGATGAGGATCCGATGGCAGTAGGGGCACTCGGCCACCTCGCCGGAGTGCTTCAGATCGGCCATAGCGCTCGGCTGCAGCGCAACGCGGCACACGGTCGGCTTGTTTCCCACGAGCCGCTCCACGCCCAGTCCCTTGAAGCGCTTGGCGGACTGCTCGTAGCGGCTGAAGAGGTCAACGGGGACGGCATGGACCAAGTCGGCGCGATGGGCGTTGAGCTTGTCGCGCTCGGCGAGCAGGTCGCCGGCCTTGGCGCGCGTGCGCTCCGCGCTTTCGCGCACCGCCTGCTCGACCTTTTTCAGGGCGTTCGCCATGCGCTCCTCCTGCGCATAGGCTTGCTCGAGTTCCTTGGTGCGCTGGTCGAGCGAGAAGGAGAGCTTGTCGAGGCGCTTCGCGAGGCCCGCCAGCTCGTTCTCGAAATCCCGGACCGCACGGTAGTCCGTGAGCCCGGCAGCCTGCACCTGCGCGGCCTCGACCTGGGACTCGGTTTGCGCGCGCTGTGCCTTGAGGTCGTCGACGTCGATCTCGATGTCCTTACGGGCTCCCAGCATCTTCTGGGCCTCGAGCTTCAGGGTGCGGTACCGGGCGCGCAGCTTGGCCAGCTCGCGCACCTCGGGCATCTGGTCGAGCGCCTCCTGGTTGCGCATCAGCGCAAGGTCGAGTTCCTGCAGTTCAAGCAGTGTCGTTGCCACGCTCATGGCCGCTCCTTACCGTTGCATGTCCACCAGGCGCGGCCCAGGGCCGCGCGCGAAATCATAGCCTCATCCACACCCGCATCGACGCAGGCGCGCTCCAGCACGCCGCAGAAGGGCTCTTCGGAGCGGTCGTGCCCGAGAAGTATAAGCGAAGTTCCACGCGTGCGTACGTCTTGGCACGTATGGTAACCCGCCTCCCCCGCAATCACCACATCGGCCCCGGCGCAAACGGCCGTCGTGCCGAACGAGCCGAGCGAGCCGCCGAGCACCGCGACGCGGCGGACCGCGCTGCCCGCCTCGCCCCAAATGCGCGGCTCGGTCCCAAAGGCCGCAGCCGCCCGCCCCGCCAGCTCCTCCAGCGCAAGGCCGTCCGGAAGATCGGCCAGAAGCCCCAGGCCGAGCGCACCCGGGTCATCAGGGCGCTCAAGGGAGGACGCCGGCTCAAGCCCCAGCAGGCCGCCCAGGCAGAGCCGCGCCTCTATGCTCCGATCCAAGTTGGTGTGAAGCGAAATCACGCTCACGCCCAACGCGGCGGCGCGGTATGCGCAGGCTCCCGCCAACGAGCTGTCGCGCGCCTCGGGCGTGAGCGTCGCAGGCGGGTCGATGGCCAGCGGATGGTGGGTGAGAAGCACGTTGGCGCCCCGCGCCCGTGCCTGCTCGAGCGCGGATGCGGACACGTCAAGCGCCACGAGGACGCCTGTCACCTCGTCAGCGGGCCTTCCCACGGAAAGCCCCACCTTGTCCCAGCTTTCGGCGCTCTCGCGCGGGAAGCGCGCGAGCAGCCTCTGCTCAAGCTCGCCGATTCTCATCGGGACCTCCCTTGGCAGTCGTCTAGCTCGATGATACCGCCGCCGATAACCGTCGCACCGCGGTAAAGCACGCAGGACTGCCCGCTGGCGGCAAGCGTGTCCCCCTCTGCAAGCTCCACCTTGAGCCGTTTTCCCTCGCGCGTCACGTGAGCCGGGACGGCGCGCGCCCGATAATGGGCCTGCGCCATGCAGTCCAAGCCGCCGGCGGGAAGATCGCGCCAAAGCACTGCGTCGGAGAGCGAGAAGGACCGCCAGCGCGGCGCTGTGCCGTGCGCCACGGTAACCGTGTTGGACTCCGGGTCGATGCGCGTGATGAACCACGGTCCGCCTGAGAGGCCGAGCCCTTTTCGCTGGCCCAGCGTGTAGCAGGCTATGCCGCGATGCTCGCCCAGACAGGTACCGTCCTCCGTTACGATGGGCCCGGGGGCGAGAAGCCCAGGCGCCCGCTCCGACACGGTGGCATGGTAGTCCCCGCCCGGCGCGAAGCACACGCCCGTCGAGTCCTTGGCCTCTGCGGCGGTAAGCGCGTGCTCGCGCGCGTAGGCGCGCGTGGCGTCCTTGGTTCGCGCGGCCAGCGGAAACCACAGGCGCGCCGTCTGGTGCGGCGCGAGGCGGTACAGAAAGTAGCTCTGGTCCTTGGCCGCATCCGCCCCGCGCGTGATGAGCGCGCGTCCCGGCCCGTCCGGAACCGTACCGGCGTAGTGCCCCGTGGCGACCTTCTCGCAGCCGAAACGATCGGCGGCCGCGAGAAGCCCGGAGAACTTGACGGCTGCGTTACAGGTCACGCAGGGGTTGGGCGTGCGCCCGCGCGCGTACTCACCCACGAACGGCTCCACCACGGCGCATGCGAAACGGGAGGAGACGTCCTCCTCTACGAGCTTGACGCCGCGCTCCGCGCAAAGAGAGCGCGCACGGTCGAGCGCGTCGGGCGCCGGCACGGGGGCGCCGCCCTCCTGCATGCGCAGCACGCAGGCTACGACCTCATGGCCTCCCGCGACGAGCTCATCGACCACCGCCGAGGAGTCCACCCCGCCCGAAAGGCCTACGAGCACCCGCGTCATCGGGACTCCGCCAGGCAGACAAGGGCGTCGGCGAAGCGCTCCAGATCCGCCGGATCAACGCGCTCGTCAAAGGAGATGCGCAGGGCGCCCGCGGCCTGGTCCCGCGGGACCCCCATGGCGGTGAGCACATGGCTTGGATCGAGCGAGCCCGAGGAGCAGGCGGACCCAGCCGACACGGCGAAGCCCGCGGCGTCCAGCTTGAGCACGAGCTCCTCGCTCTCCCATCCGCGCACGAGGACCGATACGACGCCGGGAAGCCGTTCGGCGGCAAAGGGGTCGGGCAAGGTCGGGGTGATGGCGTCAACGGCGAGAAGCCGGTGGTACAGCGCGTCCGAGCGTCCGCGCAGCGCGCGGCAGCTCTCGGCAAGGTGCGGGCGGAGCGCCTCGGCCACCGCCGCGAGCGCGCAGACACCGCGCACGTCCTGCGTGCCGGCGCGCAGGCCCGCCTCCTGCCCCCCGCCGAAGAGCTGCGGGGCAAGCGGCGTACGCGCCTTGAGATAGAGCGCCCCCACGCCCACAGGCCCGCCCACCTTGTGCGCGGCGATGCTCAGCGCATCAATGCCCAAATCGTTGGCGTCGAAGGGCAGGTGCAGGTAGGCTTGGATGGCGTCGGTGTGGAAAAGGGCCCCTGCGGCATGCGCGGCCTGGGCCAAGGCCCCAACAGGCTGCACTGCTCCGGTCTCGTTGTTGGCAAGCTGCACGGATACGAGCGCAACGTCGTCGGCCAGAAGCTCCTGGAGCGCCTCCGGCTCAACCGTGCCCGCGCGGGACGCGCCCACGACGTCGACGGCAAAGCCACGGCGCCTGAGCTCAGGTGCGTAGTCCAGCACGGAGTCGTGCTCGATGGCGGAGACGATGACGCGGCGCCGCCGGGGATGGCGCGCGCGGACGCCCTCGGCAACGCCCACCACGGCCAGCTGGTTCGACTCGGTACCGCCGCCGGTGAGCACCACCTCGGAGGGGCGCACGCGGGCGCCCAGGCTCAGCGCGATCTGCCGGCGCGCACGTTCGAGCGCCGCGGCTGCGGCACGCCCCAGAGAGTGCAGTGAGTTGGGGTTGGCGCCGGCGAAGGGGGCCGCGTCGTAAGCGGACATCGCGGCCAGCGCCTCGGGGCGCAGCTGGGCCGAAGCGGCCATGTCGAGGTTCACGTACGGAACGTTCTTGTCGCCCGCCGGGCCAAAGAAGGCCATTACGCCCCCTCCACCGTGCGCGCTGCCTCGCGCAGCGCCTCGACCTCGGCAGCGGGATCCTCGGAGCCGAAGACGGCCGATCCGGCGACGAGCATGGTGGCGCCGGCGGCGGCCAGTTTGCCCGCGTTGCCGCGGTTCACGCCGCCGTCGATCTCCACGATGGGATGCGCGCCATGCTCGTCGAGCAGGCGCATGAGGCGACCGAGCTTGGCGTAGGTGTTCTCAATGAAGGTCTGGCCTCCGAACCCGGGGTTCACGCTCATGAGCAGCACCAGGTCCACTGCGTCCACGATATCCTCGAGAACGCTCACCGGCGTGGCGGGGTTGAGAACCACGCCCGCCTTGGCGCCGCGGTCTTTGATGTGGTGCACCAAGCGGTCCAGGTGCCGCGCGGCCTCGACGTGAACCGATACGATGTCCGCCCCGGCGTCCAGGTACCAGTCAACCGTCCCGTCGGGGTCGTCCACCATGAGGTGCGCGTCGACCGGCAGATTGCTCGCGCGCTTGACGGCGCCGATAAGGGCCGGCCCGAAGGTGAGGTTGGGCACGAAATGGCCGTCCATGACATCGAAATGCAGGTAGTCGGCGCCCGAGACGCTGCTGAGGCTCTCGGTGAGGCAGGAAAGGTCGGCGGACAGAAGCGACGGGGCGATAAGCGGGGCGTTCATGGCTATCCTTTTCTCAAGAAACGGGGCGCCCGGCTGGGCTTGCGCGGGCGTAGAGGTGCGAGAAGCTCCGGCTAGCGTTTGATGCCGGTGTAGAACTCCTCCGTGGGGAAGCGGTCCACAAGGGCGTGGAAGGCCTCGTCGCGGCCGGCGCCCTCCCAGAGCACGGCGTTGACGGCGAAGGTGATGGGCGCGTCGACCTCAAGCTCGCGCGCCAGGCGCGCCACGCTCCTGGCGGCCAGCGCCCCCTCCACCACCATGTGGGTGCGCTCGCGGTACTCCTCGAGCGTCACCCCCTCGCGGGCGAAGAGCTCGCCGAAGGTGCGGTTGCGGGAGTGCGGGGAGGTGCAGGTCACCACAAGGTCGCCCATGCCGGCGAGCCCCATGCAGGTCATGGGGTCGCCGCCCTTGGCGGCCACGATGCGGCTGATCTCGGCCAGGCCGCGCGTCATGATGAGGGCGAGCGTGTTGTCGCCGTAGCCGTAGCCCACCGCCATGCCGCAGATGAGGGCCACCACGTTCTTGACGGCGCCGCAGACCTCCACGCCCACCATGTCCGAGCTCGCGTAGACGCGGAACTCGCGCGTGAGCAGCAGGCGCTTGAAGAACTCCACCACCGCCTCGGACTCGGAGGCTATGACGGACGCGGAGAGCGACCCCTTGCAGACCTCCTCGGCGTGGTTGGGGCCCGAGAGCGCGGCGATGCGCGCTGGGTTGCCGATCTCGTCGGCCACGACCTCGGTCATGAGCTCGCCGGTGTCGGGGTCCAGGCCCTTGGCCAGGCACAGCACCGGCACGTCCGCGCCCAGGCGCGGGGCCATGGAGCGCGCCGTGGCGCGCACGTAGGCAGACGGGCTCGCGAGCACCACGCCGTCGGCGCCCTCGAGCGCCTGGGCCATGTCGCCGGTCGCGGTGACGTTGCGGGGCAGCTCGTAGTCCGTGAGGTAGCGCGGGTTCACGTGGCGGGCGTTGATGCCCTCCACCACGTCGGGCTCGAGCGCCCACATGCGCACCTCGCTCGCGCGGGGGGCCAGCTGGCCCGCCACGGCGGTGCCCCAGGAGCCCGAGCCTATAAGCGCGATAGCCATATGCGGTTCCTTTCTCTGAGCGTCCGTTGGGCGCTTCTCGCCCGCCTCTTCGGCAACCGGCAACGAGCCGGTGAGCGGGCCCCTATTTCTTCTTTGAGGAGAACGAGAGCTTGGACTCCTCGCCGTGCGCAAGTTTGACGATATTCTTGCGATGAGCCCACACCACCAGCGCGGCCAGCACCGTAAGGATGCCCAAGCTCACAGGTGAGAGCGCAGGATAATACACGTACGCCCAGATGGGAAACGAGATGGCGGCGGCAATGGAGCCCACCGACACATAGCGCGTGACGATCACCCCGATGAGAAACGGAATCCACAGCGAAAGGCCCACCGGCCAAAGCCAGGCCACCATGACGCCGAAGCCCACGGCGATGCCCTTGCCCCCGTGGAAGCCCAGGTACGGCGAGTACATATGGCCCAGCAGCGCAGCGGCGCAGATAAGCGCCATGAAGTAGTCGTAGGGTCCGCCCGGGTTCATGAGGTTGGCGTCGGGCCCCAGGACGTAGCTCAAGATGGCGCGGCTGGCGCACACGCAGAGCACGCCTTTCAGGATATCGCCCAAGAGCGTGAGGGCGCCCGCCACCGGACCCAGCACGCGCAGCGCGTTGGTAGCGCCCACGTTGCCCGAGCCCTCGGTGCGGATGTCCTCCCCCGCGCCGAATTTGCCGATAAGGTAGCCGAAGGTGATGCCGCCGATGAGAAACGAGGCTATGGTGCAGGCGATGAGAACCGGGTAGAGCATTACTCCTGCGCCTCCTTCTTGGCGTCCTTCTTGCGGAACCGCAGGCGGATGGGCGTGCCGGTCAGGTCGAAGGTGTCGCGGAAGCGGTTCTCAATGTAGCGACGGTAAGAGTCCGTGACCAGGTCGACGTGGTTCACGAAGAACGTGAACGCCGGCGGCTTCTGCCCGGTCTGGGTGACGTAGTTCATGCGCAGGCGCCGGCGATCCTTGGTGACCGTATGGCCGAACTCGCGCATCTCGGTGAGCAGGCGGTTGAGCTGCGCGGTGGGGATAACCGTGGCGCGGTGCGCGGCAACGGTGTCGATGTGCTGCCAAATGCGCACCACGGCGCGGCCCGTAAGCGCCGAGATGCGCAAGATCGGCGCCCAAGTGGCAAAGGTAAGGCGGAACTCGACCGTCTCCAGCACGCGCTCCCTCTCGTGCTCCTCGGTGATAAGGTCCCATTTATTGAGCAGGACGATGAGCGCGCAGCCGCGCTCGATTGCCATGTTGGCGATCTTCTGATCCTGCTCGGTCACGCCCGTGGTGGAGTCGACCACCAGGAGCGCCACATCGGCGCGCTCCAGAGCGCGCAGGCCCCGGACCGTGGAGTAGTACTCGATATCCTCGTGCACGTTGCTCTTCTTGCGCATGCCCGCGGTGTCCACGAAGCGGTAGCGGCGCCCCTCATGCTCCACCACGGTGTCAAGCGCGTCGCGCGTGGTGCCGGCCACGTCGGAGACAATGGCACGCTCCTGGCCGATGATCTTGTTGTAGAGCGAGGACTTGCCGGCGTTGGGGCGGCCGATGATGGCGATGCTCAGAGAGCCGTCGTCGGCCGCCTCGGGCTCCTCGTCCTCATCCTGGGGCGGGAAATAGCTCACGCACATGTCCAAGATGTCGCCGGTACCGTGGCCGTGAAGCGCGGAGAGCGCGTGCGGCTCGCCGATGCCGAGCGAGTAGAAGTCCCAAACGGCATCCTCGCGTTGCGGGTTGTCGAGCTTGTTGACGAGAAGGATCACGGGCACGTCCAGGCGCTTGAGCATGCGCGCCACGCTCTCGTCCTCCTCGGTCACGCCGGTAGTGCCGTCCACTACGAAAAGCACCACATCGGCCTCGCGGCCAGCCATAAGGGCCTGGTCGCGGATAGAGTCGGCGAAGACGTCGTCGGACTTGAGCGGCTCGATGCCGCCCGTGTCCACGATGACGAAGTCGCGGCCGGCCCAATCGGCGTCATGGTACGAGCGGTCGCGCGTAACGCCGCGGCTCTCGTGCACAATGGCGTCCTTCTTCTGCGCCAGGCGGTTAACGAGGGTCGACTTGCCCACGTTGGGGCGCCCGACCACAGCTACGATAGGTTTCATGTGTCAGCTCCTAGAGCGGGGTGTGCATCATCGCAATCAGAGAAAGTTTACCACGCTTGAGCTGCGCTCCTGATACTTCACAATGTCCCAAGAACGCATGCGGGAGCGACGAGCGAGCGCATCCGCCCTAGGTGGGAATCCGGCGTGGGAGCTTTTCCATTGCGCACTTGGCAACAACCAGGAGTTCACAAGCTGTATACGAGAAGGTTATATATAGTGCCGATTGCGTACTATATTTTTGTACGCTTTTCCCTGCGAGAAAGGACCGGACGGGCGAGGGGCTATCATATCCAGAGTGTCTGTCACAACACGCGTCTGATAGCTCACAGTGCGTCTTTGACATTTTGCGATAACGTGCGGGAACCCTTGTCCGTTCGCATGCGGTTGCGTTGAGAAAACAGTTGCGTGCTGTGACAGGGCCTAGCAGATAGAGCAGTGCGCGAAAAACACATTCATACGAGCTCCTTGGGCGAGAAACGCAGTCATACGAGTGGAGGCGCCCGCATTAACAGGCTCCGTTGCTGATCAAGGCGCAGTTACCTGCGCTTTTGACCTGTTTTGGCCAGTACGGGCCGAGAAATCCTGCTGTCGGGAGCTTTCTGGCGAGAAGAGCAGTCGTACGAGTGCGCTTCTCGCCCAAGGATGTCGTATGAGTGCGCATTTGGCGCACGGCGCTCGTATGAGCGCGCTTCTCGCGCAACAGGTTCGTATGAGCGGGCCTTTGGCGCCGGAGCCCTTTGGTCGGAACGACACCAGTGACTACGAGCGCAGGCCAAAGGGCTCCGGCGGCGCGCGTAGCCATGGTCTTCGAACGCGCGGTAGCACGCGGCTTCGGGCAAACCATTAGAGCGCGGCCTCGAGCGCACCCAGCAGGTCGTAGGGCATGGTGGAGGTTACAAGCACCTGGGCGCCGCGGATGACGAGCGCCTCCTCCAGCTCCTGCTGTGAGGAGCTGTCAAGGGTGAGGCCGTCCGTGTTGAACATGACGTTGGGGACGGCAACGAGTACGCCGTCAAGATCCTCGGGCAGCTGTTCCAGGATGTCGCAGACGCACATGAGGCCGGTCACGTCCACGTTGCCGCCGAAGAAGTTGTTCTTGACGGCGACCACGCGCCCCCCGAGCTCAGGCGCCTCCACAAAGGCGCGGACGGTATCGGCAGCCGCGCAGCCGGAAAGGGCGACAAGCTCAAGGCCCTGCTCAGCCAAGGCTTGGCGCGCGCGGGCAAGCCGGCCCTTCTCGTCCGCCCGGCACGCGGCGGCCTCGTCCAAGTAGCTGCGGAGCATGCCGATGCCGTCGTAGTACTGAGGGTAGCCGTCGTAAGCCTCGGCCTCGGGAATGGGAAGGCCGGCGTCCAGGTAGAACTCGTCGGAGAGCTGGAAGACGGTGCGGCCGCACCTTGCACGCGCCCGCCTCTGGTAGGGCTCAACCTGGCGCACCACGGCGCGGGCGGCGTCCGGGTCATCGGAGAAGGAGGACGAGAAGTGCCGCGCGTACTTGGTATAGCCCAAAGGCACCACTGCCAAGCTCGTGACCTGCTGGTGACGCTCGCAGAAGTCGAGCGTGCGATCGAGCTCCGCCCCGTCGTTCATGCCCGGGCAGAGCACGATCTGCGCGTGGATCTCGATGTCGGCGGCGATGAGCTGCTCCAGCACGTCCATGCCGCGCTGGGCGTTGCGCCCGATAAGGCGACGCCTCACATCCGGGCTCACGGCGTGCAGGGACACGTTCATGGGGCTCAGGTGCTTTTCGATAACGTTGGCCACGTCCTCGTCGGACATGTTGGTGAGCGTTACGAAGTTGCCCTGCAGAAAACTCAGTCGGTAGTCGTCGTCGCGGATGTAGAGGGTGGTGCGCAGGTGCTTGGGCAGCATGCCCATAAAGCAGAACGTGCAGGCGTTCACGCAGGTGCGCATGCCGTCGAAGACGGCGTCGCAGAAGGTGAGGCCCCAGTCCTGCTCAACTTCGCGCTCCAGGGTACAGGGCGTAACCGTATGGTCGCGCGGGTCGAAGACCTCGAGGTCCACGGTCTCGTCACCCGTCTCCCAGAGCCAGACGATCATGTCCGTGAGGGGCTTGCCGTTGACCGTCGTGACGCACATGCCCGGCTCGATGCCGATCTCCCACGCCGGCGAATCCTCGCGCACCGCCGTGACCCAGGCACCCCGTCCGCCCTCGCGACTCGGCGCGTAGTCGGCACGCCCCTGCGCGTAAGCGGGAACGGTTTGCACCTGATCACGCAGGATATCCTGAGCACCCATGGGCCCTCCTTCTTTTAAGCTGCGCGCACCCCGCCGCTCTTACGCAAGCGCATGCAAGCGCTTCACCACGGCGTCGATATGCGCCTGCGGGGTTGAGGCGCCCGCCGTGATGCCGATCTTTCCGGTGCCCGCGAACCATGCTGCGTCAAGCTCGTCGGCGGACTCGATATGATGCGTGCGCCCGCAGTGCTCGGAGCAGATCTCGAAGAGGCGACGCGTGTTACCCGAATTCTTGCCGCCGATAACCACCATGGCGTCCACCTGCGCTGCGAGCTCGGCGGCGGCCTGCTGGCGCTCCTGGGTGGCGGCGCAGATGGTGTTCACCACGCGCACCTCCTGCGCGGCAGCGAGCAGCTCGTCGACCACGCCTTGAAGCAAGGCAAGCGTCTGCGTGGTCTGCACCACCACGCCCACCTTCTTGCCAAGCGCGCCTGCGGAGATGAGCGCGCGCACGTCGGCCACGGAGCCCACCACGCGGGCGCACCCGGCATGCCCCAGGATCCCCTCGACCTCGGGGTGGCCGGCCTCCCCCACCACGAGCACGTCGTAACCCGCGTCCACGAGCTTCTTGGCCGCCACATGAACTTTCTTGACGTAAGGGCATGTGGCATCGAGCACGGTGAGCCCGCGCGCCTCCGCATCGGCGATGACCTCCGGCGTGGTGCCGTGCGCGCGGATGATGAGCAGCCCATCCCCGGCGTCGGCCGGGCAGTCCGCCACGCGCACACCCCGCGCGTCCAGGTCCTCAACCACAAGCGGGTTATGGATGAGCGGCCCGAGCGTGTGCACGGGACCCGCAGCTTTATCGGCCTGCTCCAACGTCAGGTTAAGGGCGCGCCCCACGCCGTAGCAGGCCCCCGCACGCTCCGCAACGATGATCTCAGCCATAGCCCTGTCCTTTCGGAAAAGATTCCTACCTGCCAGAAGGCCCGGCGCCCGTTCGCTCGAAGCGACGTCGGCAACTACGAGCTCAAGGCGAACAGGCGCCGAGCCGCCACGCGCAGCAGAGGGCTCAGTTCCGCCCGCAATGCTCGCGCCTGAGCCAATCGCGCATGCCGATCATGCGGCTGATAGACTCGTCCTCCATCCACTGCACGCGCTCCTTGCGCGAAAGCCCCTCGGGTACGGATTCCCCGGTCACGGGGTCGGCGACTTTCAGCCACACGCGCAGGAACAGGCGCGGCAGCTTGCCCTTCTTCTTGATGTCGCGGGCGCCGATGATGGCCATCGGCACGATGTCCGCGTTCGCGCGGCTGGCGATAAGCGCGCAGCCACCGTGCATCTTCACAGGCTGGTCGTCGGACTTGACGCGCGTTCCCTCGGGGAAGATCAAGATGTCCTCGCCGCGCTTGAGGGCGTTGGCGGCGCGCTTCACGGCCTTGAGGTCGGCCGACCCGCGGTGCAGCGGGATCCCTCCCACGCGTGCGAAGAACCAGTCGATCAGTTTGTTCTTTGCGAACTCGCTTTTGAACAGCGGCCGCACGCGGCGCTTGCGCGTCCAGCCGTCCACCACGATGGCGATGATCTCCAGCATGGAGGTGTGGTTGCAGATGATAACCTTGCCGACCTCGCCCTCCGCAGGCTTTCCGGCACCCAGGAGCTCGCGGCGCTCGACCTTCCACGGCCACACGATCTTGGTGAAGGCGAGCAGCACAGCCAAGACCACGTAGTAGAACAGGCGCGCCGAGATCGGGTACTCGGCCATCCCGTTGTCGAAGTAGTCGTCGACCGAGGCGACGAACGGCTTGACTTTCATCGTGCCTCCTTGCGATAAGCGTCCACCAGCGCGGCGATCTTATCAAGAACGCCCTCGACGGTCGTTGCGGAGGAATCGATCCGCACGGCGTCGGGCGCAGCCGCGAGCGGCGCCACATCGCGCGAGGAGTCGATCCGGTCGCGCTCCTGGATACCGGCGAGCGTCTCGGCGACCTCGGCGTCGAAAGCGCTCTCGTCGGCGGGCATGATGCCACCATGGCGCTGCAGCACGCGGCGGCGCGCCCGCTCGGCGGGATCGGCGGTCAGGAACACCTTGACCTCCGCCTCGGGAAACACGACCGTTCCGATATCGCGGCCCTCGGCGACCACGTCGCACGTCTCGGCAAAGCGGCGCTGCTGCACCACGAGGCCCTCGCGCACGCCCGGAACCGCGGCCACGAGCGACACGGCGGCGTCCACCCGAGGCGTGCGAATCTCGCGCGAGACGTCGCGGCCGTCGAGGCGGATGTGCAACGCGCCCGCCTCATCGGGCGCGAAGGTGATCTCGACCTCGTGCGCGAGCCCCGCGAGCCCGTCCGCGTCGTCGAGCGCCACTCCTCGCTCGAGCGCCGCGAGGGCGACGGCGCGGTACATGGCGCCCGTGTCGAGCTTTGCCATGCCGAACCGGTTGGCAACCAACCCGGCTATCGTCGACTTGCCCGAGCCAGCGGGTCCGTCGATCGCAACGATCATGCATCCTCCTCGTCTCGTCATGCTGCTGAGCCTAAGGTCAGCGCGTCTCGGCCTCGCAGCGCGCAATGAGCTCCTCGGGCGTCAGGTTGAACGCCTGCAGGCACAGCGTCCCCGTGTCCTTGAGCGAGAACAGCGTGCTGGCGACGTTCTGGGTCTTCATGTTGAACCATATGTCAGAGGTGTGGGTTTTGAACACGTAGCTGAAAAGCGGTCTCATGACGCCGCCATGCGCCACGATGGCGATGCGGTCGCCTTGGCGCGCCTGGGCGACAAGGTCGTCCAGTCCCTGGAAAACGCGCTGCTCCATATGCTCCAAAGTCTCGGCACCGGGGGCGGGCCACTCCGGATCCAGCTGCGAGGGAAGCCCTTGCGCATGCGCCTGGCGCTGGCTGATGCCTTCGAGCGCGCCGTACGCAAGCTCCATGAAGCGCGGGTCGGCCTCGACCTCGAGCCCGAGCTTATCGGCTGCAGGGTCCGCGATGGCGCGGCATCGATCCAGAGGGCTCGTGATGATGCGGGTAGGCCTCCAGGCGACAAGCGCCCGCTCGGCGCGGTCGCGCTGGCGCTCCCCCAGCTCGGAAAGGGGTGGGTTGACCTGACCGCAGGTGCGGTCCTCGTCGTTGAAGACGGTCTGGGGATGCCGGAGGTAAAGCACCTTGGCGCGCTCCGTTGCGTAGTAGCCGCGCAGGGTAATGCTGTCCGTCATCTGCATCCTCTCTCGTCCCCGGCATTTGTGCCGAAAATGCCCAAACGTGAGAGATTATAGCGTGTTTCAGGCAGGTTACCTGCAGGCGTTTGTAAGCTTTCGCTGTTCTTCCGCCGAAAGAAGCCGCCAAGATCCTCGGGATACGCCCGTGAGCTCCAATGGGCCGAAGGAGGTGCGGTGCAGGCGCAGGACGGGATGCCCGATCTTGCCGAGCATGCGCTTCACCTGGTTCTTGCGACCCTCGTGGATGACGACCTCGGCGCAGGACGTCCCCGCGGGGATGCCGCACGGGCAGACCGCGCGGGCATCGGCCGCCCTGAGCACGCGGGCGCGCGCCGGCTGGCAGGGGCCGTCGTCGAGCTCCATGCCGCGGCGCAGCGGCTCGAGGTCGGCGTCGCGCAGCACGCCGTCAACCTGCGCCACGTAGCGTTTGTCGACATGCTTCGACGGATGGAGGAGGTTCTGCGCCAGCGTGCCGTCGGTCGTGAACAGCAGCAGCCCCGTGGTATCCATGTCGAGGCGGCCCACCGGGAAAAGCCCCGGGTAGCGGTCGCGCGGCACGAGACTGGCCACGCAGGGGCGGCCCTGCGGGTCGCTCATGGTGGTGAGATAGCCCGCCGGCTTGTTGAGCATCAGGTAAACCGGGCCGTCGGGCAGGCGCACCGGCATGCCGTCAAGCGTGACCTCGTCGCGAAGGGGGTCCACCTTGGTCCCGAGCTCGGTGGCCACCTGCCCGTTCACGCGCACGCGCCCCGCCGTCATGAGGTTCTCCGAGCCGCGTCGGCTGGCCGCCCCGGCGCGCGCCAGAAAGCGCTGCAGGCGCATGGTGACGGGGTGATCGACGGCTTCTTCCGTGGGGGCGGCGGAGGGGACCCCACCGTCATTCCAGCTCGGAGGGTCCTGCTCGTTCAAGCATTGCTGCTTCGATCCCGAAGGACGGCTCCCCGTATCGCTATAAGCGATTCTTGCTTGCAGGGAAACGTTAGCGATGCGGGGAGCCGTCCGCTTACCGTGCGTACGATTGGCTTGGTTGCGCTTCTCGCCCGCGCTACTCATCGAAGCTCTCCTCGGCATCCGCATCCTCGTCGGCCGTCCCCACAAGGACCAGGTCGTCCTCGGCGTCCAAGTCAGCGTTCTCCACGAGCTCGCGCTCCTCGTCCAGATCGTCGGCGGTCTCCTCCAGGGTGCTCTGGATGGAGCGGCCGGAGAGTCGCTCGCGGATGAACTGGCGCGCCTGCTCGTCGGGGGCGAACTGCTCCAGGTCGGGCAGGTCCTTCAGGCTCCTTAAGCCGAACTTCTCCAAGAAGGCGTTGGTGGTGCCGTAGATGATGGCCTGGCCGCGCTCCTTGTCGCGCCCCAGCTCGCGTACGAGCCCCTTGTCCACGAGCGACGAGATCACACCGTCGGAGTTGACGCCGCGGATGCCCTTGACCATCTCGCGCGTCACGGGCTGGTGGTAGGCGATAACCGCGAGCGTCTCGAGCGCGGCTTGGCTGAGCTTCTGAGTGTCCCATGAGAGGACCAGCGCCTCCACCTGGTCGTGGTAGGCAGGATGGGTGAAGAGGCGCCATCCGCCGGCCACCTCGCGCAGCTGGAAGCCGCGGTTGGCCTCCTCGTACTCGACCTTGAGCTCGGCGAGCGCGCCGGCGACCTCGCCAGGGGTGGCGGGAAGCACGGCGGCGAGCGCGCTCGCGCTCACCGGATCGCTCGACACCAAGAGCAGCGCCTCCAAGGCGCCTTTGAGCGAGGATGGTTCCAGCTTATCGAGATCGGCCATGCGGGCCTCCTTTGTCCGTTAACGTCTAGGCGGTCGAGGGGTCGTCCGAGTCGAGCCGCTCCCCCGCCTCGTAGGCCGCGGCGCCCGGCACGCGGTCGATCCGGATGGTGCCGAAGGTCTCCGCCTGCTCGAGCGTCAGCGACCCGCGCTTGGCAAGCTCCAGGATGGCGAGGAACGTCACCACGACCTGCTCGACGTTCGAGCTCCCGTCCAAGAGGTCGTCGAAGGTGAGATGGGGCCGGTTCATGGTGAAGCGGTCCACGGACGCCACCGTGAGGTCCAACGGCACGCGCTTGGGCGCCACATGCTCCGCCTCGAGCAAAAAGCTCTGGCGGCGTCCGTCGATGTCGGCGCAGATGACCGCCAGCCCGCGCAAGGTGATGCCGGCAAGGTAATCGGGCATGATGCCCAGAAACTCCGGGTCGGGACCGGCAACGCGCGGGTGCATGCGGCTCTCCGCCTCCATGCGCGCGCCCAACGCGCCGGCTGCGTTGCGGAACTGCTTGTAGGCAATGAGGCGGGCGATAAGCACCTCGCGCAGCTCGTCGCCCGAAAGGTTGGCGAGCTCGTCGTCCTCGTCCTCATCGGCAGCGGGGCGACGGGGCTCGTCGGGTACGAGCGACGCCGCCTTGATGTCCAGGAGCGTGGAGGCGACGAGCAAAAAGTCGCTCGCCACGTCCAGATCCAGCGCCCCCATGCGCTCGACCTCGGAGAGGTACTGCTCGGCCACCTCGGAGATGGAGATGGAGCCGATGTCGACCTTCTGACGGCTCACAAGCTGCAGCAGCAGGTCGAACGGCCCGGTATAGGCCTGCGTGGCAACACGGTAGGACATCTCTCCACCTCCTAAGCGCAAAGCGCGAGAACGGAACGGGCCGGCGGCGCCCCGCCGGGGCCGTGGCCTTGGACGGCAAACGCGGGCGTAACCCGCTAAGTGTAGCGCATCATCACGTGCTTGGCGCTCTGCTTACAGCGCGGCAAGGCCGAAGAGCCCCGCCCCCAGGTCCAGAAGCGCGTTTGCCAGCGGGTAAACCGTCCAATCAAAGTAGATGCCGATCAGGTCGATCCCGGTGAGGTAGGGCACCAGGTAGAGCACGATGATGAGGATGGGCATGGCGTACTGCTGGATGCGGTAGTACGTGCGGAGCGCCTCGCCGCGGAGCAGCAGCACGAGCACCGACGAGCCGTCGAGCGGCGGCAAGGGGATCAGGTTGAAGAACGCGAGCGAGAGGTTCACGAGCACGAGCGTCGTGAGGAACTGCGCGAGGCCGACGGCAGCCTCGACGCTTACGGGAAGCGCGGTGTACGCGGCACCGAGGGCACCCCAGAGCACGGCGGCCACGGCCGCCAGAACGAGGTTGGAGGCGGGTCCGGCAAGGGCCACCAGGATCTCGTCGCGCTTGGGGTTCTTGAGGTTCCCCAAGTTGACGGGCACCGGCTTGGCAAAGGCGAAGACCGGGCCGCCGGCAAGGATCATGAGGATGGGCAGCAGCACCGTGCCGAAGGGGTCGATATGGTTCAAGGGGTTCAGCGACACGCGCCCGCGCGAACGCGCGGTCTTATCGCCCAAGGCAAAGGATGCGAGCGCATGGGCGCTTTCGTGCACCACGATGCCGATGATGAGGGCGAGGGCTTGCAGAAGCAGGTAGCCCAAGTAGGAAAGGCTCGACATGGAGGCTCCTCGGAGGCAGGCGCGACGCGCTCGTTACGGACGAAGCGCGCGCGATAGGCGGCAGAGCAGGTAGTCCAATAGGAAGAAGGCGACGGCCATGAGCGCGAAGTCGAGGCGGAACACGCCCCCGAAGGGCGTGGTGATGACCCCGTAGCCGGCGATGACGTCGGGAAGCATGCGCGAGAGGTCGACCACGAGCCCCACGAGCGAGAGGCGCGCCGCCATGCCGCTGAAGCACAGCAGCACGACGAGCGCGCACAGCGCGATGCCGAACAGGCGCAGGATCACGGCGAGAAGAGAGGCGGCTATGGCGAGCGCCCGTGACTTCGGCAGGCGCCGCGCGCGGTAGGGGCCGCCGTTACGCTGATTCCTGGGCACGGGCCACCTCCCGCTCGATCTCCTCGGAAAGCTCGAGCCACTCCTCCTCGACCACGGGTAGCTTCTTCTTGAGGGCGCTGTACTCGCGCATGGCGTCGTCGAAGCGGGCCGCGTCTGCGTAGAGCTCCTCGGTAGCCATGAGGGCCATGAGCTCGTCATAGCGCTTCTGCCCGGCGGTGAGGGCGCGCTCGAGCTCTGCCAGGCGGTCTCGCTTGGGTTTGAGCCGGCGGTTGAGCTCGGCGCGGGCCTGCGCCTCGGCGCGCTTCTGCTCCTTGGTCCTGCGCTTGCGCACGGGGGTCGCCCCAGCGGCAGCGTCCTGTGCGCCCGGAGCCGCCTGAGCGCCCTTGTCGGGCTGCGCGGCCCCCGGCGCCGCCGCCTCGGCCGCGCGGGCGGCGAGGTCCTCGCGCTTCCAGAGGTAGTAGTCGTAATCACCGTCGTACACGGTGATCTTGCCATCGCGCACATCGACCACGCGGTTGGCCACGGCGCGCACCAGGTGCTCGTCGTGGCTGATGAGGACGATGGTGCCGGGGAACTGCTTGAGCGCCTGCTCCAGCATGTCCACTGAGTCGATGTCGAGGTGGTTGGTGGGCTCGTCCAGGCAGAGCAGCGCCTCGGGCGCCACGAGCATCTTGGCCAGCGCCAAACGCGCCTTCTCGCCGCCGGAGAGCACGCCCACGCGCTTCTCGACGTCGTCACCCGAGAAGAGGAACGCCCCCAGGAGGCTGCGCTCCTGCGGAACCGTCCAGCCAGGCGCCACCGCGTCGATCTCCTGCAGCACGGTACGACCCTCGTTGAGGCCCTCGAGCTGATGCTGCGCGTAGTAGGCGCAGCCTACGTTGACGCCCAGGCCGCGCGCGCCCCGGGTCGGCTTCTCGATATCCGCTATGAGCTTCATGAGCGTGGACTTGCCCGCGCCGTTGGGGCCCACCAGCGCCACATGGTCGCCGCGGTAAAGCGTGAGGTTCACGTCCTCGTAGACGTGCTTGTCGCCGTAGTGCTTGGCAACGTCCTTGAGCTCGACCACCATGTCGCCGGAGCGCGGCGGATCGGGGAACTTGAAGTCCACGTGCTTGTGGCCCTCGGGGAGCACTACGAGCTCCTTCTTGATCTGCTCGATACGGCGCATGCGCTCCTGAGCCTGCGCCGCCTTGGTGGGCTTGTAGCGGAACTTGTCCACGAAAACCTGCATGTGGGCGATCTCCCGCTCCTGGGCCGCGCGCTTGGCGCGCATCTGCTCGAGGTTGTCCTCGCGCTGCTTGAGGTACGAGCTGTAGTTGCCGGTGTAAACGGTGATGCGGCGGTTCTCGAGCGCAGCCACATGGTCCACGCAGGCGTCCATGAAGGCGCGGTCGTGGCTGACGATGAGAACGGCGCCCTCGTAGCCGGCTATGAACCCGCGCAGCCATTGGACGCTCTCGAGATCCAGGTGGTTGGTGGGCTCGTCCAAGAGCAGCAGGTCGGGCCGGCGCAGGAAGAGCTTGGCCAGCGCGATGCGCATCTGCCAACCGCCGGAGAACTCGGAGCACGGGCGGTCGAAGTCCCGGGGCGCAAACCCCAGGCCGGCCAGGATACGGCGCGCGTTGCTCTCGAGCTCGTAGCCGCCTAGGCGCTCGAAACGGTCCTGCACCTGTCCGTACTCGGCGAGAAGCGCGTCCAAATCCCCTGCCCCGCCGGCCTCGGCGATGGCCAGCTGCAGCTCCTCCGAGCGCTTGCCGAGCGCCCGGATCTCGGTGGCAGCATCCATGACCTCGCGTATGACGGTCTTGCCGCTCGCCAGCTTGGTCTCCTGCTCCAGATAGCCCACCTGCGTGTCCTTGGCGTAGGAGACGGTGCCCTTGTCGGCCGCCTCCTGGCCCATGAGGATCTTGAGCATGGTGGTCTTACCGGCTCCGTTGGGTCCCACCAGGGCATAACGCTCGCCGGCGTTGACCTGTAACGTGGCGCCGCTGAAGAGCGTGCGCCCGCCGAAGCTCTTCTCGATCTTGTCCGCAAGTAAGATCATGGCTCGTCGCATTCTGTGCAAACAGCACGCATGTCGCGCGCGTAACGGGTGGATCGCGCTGCCTAGCGCTTGCGGGTGCCGGCATCTTGCGCCCGTACGAAAAAGGGCCCCGACGAATCGGAGCCCTTTGCGATGTCATGGTGGGCGTTGCTGGATTTGAACCAGCGACCCCTTCCGTGTGAAGGAAGTGCTCTGCCCCTGAGCCAAACGCCCATGCGCTTTCGCAGCAAAGAAGATAATACCATGGGTCCCTGCGAATGCCAACAACTTTTTTGCACGTTTTTTCGGCAGCACGCTAAGCGCAGGCCGCCCGCGCTCGCATCGCAGTAGACGGCGCAAAGTACGCGCCTATGCGCGCCCGCTCTGCGGCAACCGGCGCGATTGAGGGACGGTCGCGGCGGCTCGGCACCTTCGATCAGGCAACCTCGCCGGATTTGTCAGCAGGTGCGGCCGCCAGGATGCCGGCCTCGATCGCCTTCTGGAGCTTTCGCTCGGTGGTGATGGGCTTTCCCGTAACGGTCCGCGGCAAGTCCTTCTTGTCCACGGCAAGCCCCCGCTCGTGCTCGCGCTTGATCTGGGTTGCCAGGTAGCAGAGCAAACCGGAGATGAACAGCGCGTAAAACGTGGTCAGCACACCGCCGAACTGGCGGCTGAGCACGTTCACCGCGAGCGAGGCGACGTTGATGACGAGCAGCACGATGGTCACGATGCGAAAGGTTCCCGCCAAGCGCGGATGCACGGCGCAACGTGCCGAGAGGATGGCGATGAAGAAGTTGATGGCCGCGGTAACGAAGAAGGTGACGACGCTCACCACGAAGATGGCGAAGAGGCTCGTGCCCTCGGGAACCTCGGGCACGCGCTCGAACAAAAACGCCAGCACGGCGATAAGCGCGGAGCCCGCCGTGGTC
Organism: uncultured Coriobacteriaceae bacterium; assembly: GCA_944321435.1. Taxonomy (GTDB): domain Bacteria; phylum Actinomycetota; class Coriobacteriia; order Coriobacteriales; family Coriobacteriaceae; genus CALUOB01. Next base: position 247,519 of record CALULH010000001.1, read on the forward strand.
ACGACGCACCAAGCTAGGTAGAGCCATGAGACGAAGCGCAGCAGCTGCTGAGCCCCCGTGTATACGCGCGGTACCTTGCGCTCGTCGGCCATGGTTGCGGCCTCCCCTTGTGTTCGCCCCCTGAGCGGCGCCCGCAGGCGCCCGACGGCACGATTGTAGCATCTGCGGCGATTGCACCCGGAAACGTTAACGGAGCACACGCTCCGCAACGCGCAATTGACCGTAAAGCCGTATCGAACCATGAAAAAAAGACCCGCCGTAGCGGGTCCTCTGAAAGTGCGTTTGGTGGAGACAGCGGGGCTCGAACCCGCGACCTCTTGACTGCCAGTCAAGCGCTCTCCCAGCTGAGCTATGCCCCCAAGCGAATGCGAGAAGTACTATACGGGAGCCGCACCCGATTTGCAAGAAAAACTTTGAGGTATTTTCGCCAACCCGCCAAAAGGGGTGCGAAGCTTTGCCGGGCAAGGCTGGCAACGAGATCTCCGATGGGTCAAAGCGGCGCATGCGGCACCAAGGACCCTTGCCGCGTGCTGGCAACGGCGGCCTCGACGCCCGAAAGGCTAGCTACGCGTATTAGCGCTGAGGGCAAAGCGGCAAGCCCGCGTCGACCGACATGATCGACCGCAAGGCCGATTACAGAGCCTTCCGCATCAGGCCGTGACAAGGCATTGAACGCGAAGCACCCGTGCCGCCGATATCGGTATCGAAGGCGGATCCTTCACAACTCAAAAAAAGTTGTTGCATTCGCCCGACCATTCTCGTATAGTAATCAACGCACCACGGGGGCATAGCTCAGCTGGGAGAGCGCTTGACTGGCAGTCAAGAGGTCGCGGGTTCGAGCCCCGCTGTCTCCACCACCTGGTATGAGAACCCGTAAGCAATTGCGCTTGCGGGTTTTTTACTACGCGGGAAGCATAGGCTGCCTGCATACGGGCTCTTGGCGCAACGGTTAGCGCAGGGGACTCATAATCCCTGGGTTCTGGGTTCGAATCCCGGAGGGCCCACCATCTGACATTTCCCCAAACCCCTGGCCTGAGCTGGGGGTTTGGGCTTTTTCTTGCCTCTATGGTTACCTGCCAGGTCCCGACAACGGAACCGTTTTTTCGCGCTCAACTACCTGCCGAGTATGACCCATGTCCCATAAGGTGTGGCCTGCTTCCTGTTGGGTGTGCCCTACTTGAGGCGATAACAGCAGAATCCAGGGCTTTTACCCTGATGGACCACACCAAACAGCAAACAGAGCACACCAAATGGGAAGTCAACCACACCAAACAGAGATACCCAATAGAATATGATACCCAGCAGAATATGTGCTGCGCCTTATGCCATCTCGTAAACCATCTCGCCGGTGATATCGGCCAGCGTTGCGGCGCCGCACATCTCCATGGCATCCTTGAGCTCAGCCGTGAGTTGATCAAAGTACGCGCGAACGCCTTCCGCTCCCCCGCCGTACGCCGCGACCACGAAAGGACGGCAGACAAGCACGGCATGCGCGCCGAGGGCCAACGCCCGGAACACGTCCAAGCCGCTGCGTATGCCGCCGTCAACCAGAACCAGAAGATCGTCGGGCACGTTGGCCACGATCTCGGGCAGCACGTACGCCGTGGGCGGGCAACCGTCGAGCACGCGGCCGCCGTGATTGGACACCACGATGCCGGCGGCACCCGCCTCCACCGCCTTGAGGGCGGCCGACGGGGTCATAACGCCCTTCACGATGAACGGCATGCCGCAGCTCCCGATGATCTCGCGCAGCGCCTCGACCGACTTGGGGCCCGCCGGCGGCACAACCCCCTTGAGGAAGGGCAGGCCGGCCGAGTCCACATCCATGGCAAGCGCCGCCACGCCCGCCTCTTGCGCCAGCTTGACCTTATCGGCCACCTTGTCCGCAGACCAAGGCTTGCAGACGGCCACGCCCGCGCCGGAGGCCCCGGCAATGCAGGAGCAGGCATGGGAGTAAATGCCGTCATCAACGCCGTCCCCCGTCCAGGCAATGGTCCCTGCCCGGCGCGCCGCGTCCACCACGAGCTCGTTGTACGCGTCCATGGTCATCCCGTCACCGTAGTGGCGCAGCACGTCGCCCACGGGTGCCACCATGATGGGTGCCGCCAGCTCGCGTCCCATGAAGGTCCAGCGCGTGTCCGCCTCGAAGGGCTCATGAAGGACGTCCATGTTGACGGTGATGCCTTGCCAGGCGTTGTAGTTGTTGATGGCCACCGTGCCGGATCCCTTAGCGCCGGGCCCGGGGATCTGCCCTTTGCAACCCCGCCCGTCGCACACGGGGCAGGCCTTGCAGTACGGCCCGATCTTGCCGCGCGCCTGCGCGGCCAACTCCGCATAGGTCATACGCCTTGCTCCTTTTCGCATAGGTTAGAGCGCGGAGGCGAAAGGCGCCGGGCATAAGGTCCTGTGCTCAAACAGCTTCGGCAAGACGGAGGCCACATTCAGTGGCCTCCTTTGCCTGCAGAACTGCGCCAGGACCTTATGCCCGGCGCCTTTCGCCCGACGTCTTCGTCAGTGCGTTCTCTACCGGGATCTTACGCCCCAAACTGCGCGCGGGCGTCGGCCACCACGGCCGCGATCTTCTCGACCGCCTCTGCCAGCGGCAGATCCTCGCGCTCGCCGGTTGCACGGTCCTTGAACTCCACCGTGCCGTTCTTAAGGCCGCGCTTGCCCACGACAAGCTGATACGGGAAGCCCATCAGGTCGTTGTCAGCGAACTTCACGCCCGGTCGCTCCGCACGGTCGTCGAAGACAACCTCGACGCCCGCGGCGGCAAGCTCGTCGGCGATGCGCGCCGCCTCGTCAAACGCCTCGCCCTTCTTGTCGAGCGCGATCACCGAGACCTCGTAAGGAGCCACGGAAACGGGCCAGATGATGCCCTGCTCGTCGTTGTGCTGCTCGATGACGGCCGCCATGGTGCGCGACACGCCGATGCCGTAGCACCCCATGAGGAACGGCTTCTCCTTGCCGTCCTCGTCGGTGAAGGTGGCCCCCATGGACGCAGAGTACTTGGTGCCCAGCTGGAAGACCTGGCTGACCTCGATGCCGCGCGCACCCTTGAGCGCGGCGCCGCAGTGCGGGCAGGGGTCGCCCTCGCGCACGGTGATGAGGTCGGCCCACTCGTCGACGGTGAAGTCACGCCCGGGACAGGCGCCGGTGTAGTGGTAGTCAACCTCGTTGGCGCCGCAGGCCCACTTCTTGGAGTCGCGCAGGGTCTCGTCCACCACCAAGCGAATGCCCTGGGGCAGGTTCACCGGCCCGATGAAGCCCTTGAAGAGGCCATGCTCCTGGAGCTCCTCCTCGGACATGAGGTGGTAAGCGCCGAAGAGCTTCTCGGCCTTGCAATCGTTGAGCTCGTGGTCGCCCGGGACGATGGCCACCACCGGCGTACCGTCCTCGGCGATGAGCGCGAGCGACTTGCGCGTACCGTTCTCCGGGAAGCCGAAGAAGGCCGCCACGGCCTCGATGGTGCCGAGCCCGGGAGTGTGGACCTTCTCGAGCGTGCCGTCTCCGGACCCCTCGGTCACGGCAACCTGCGTAGTCGCCGCCTCCTCGTCGGCAGCGAAGCCGCAGTCGTCGCAGTAGACGAGCGCCGCCTCGCCGGCATCGGCGAGCGCCATGAACTCCACCGAGGTGTCGCCGCCGATCTGGCCGGAGTCGGCCACCACGGGCAGCGCGCGCACGCCGCAGCGCTCGCAGATCCGCGCATAGGCGTCCTTCATGGCGTCGTAGGTCTCCTGCAGGCTCTCCTGGTTTGCGTTGAAGGAGTAGCCGTCCTTCATGATGAACTCGCGGCCGCGCATGAGCCCGAAGCGCGGGCGCATCTCGTCGCGGAACTTGTCCTGGATCTGGTAGAGGTTCACCGGCAGCTGCTTGTAGCTCTTGAGCTCGTTGGTGATGAGATCGGTGATGGTCTCCTCGTGCGTGGGGCCCAGGGCGAACTCGCGGCCGTGGCGGTCGGTCACGCGCATAAGTTCGGGTCCGTAGGCGTTCCAACGACCGCTTTCGCGCCACAGCTCCGCATCGGTGAGGATCGGCAGCAGCATCTCCTGCGCCCCCGCCGCATCCATCTCCTCGCGCACGATCTGCTCGATCTTCTTGAGCGAGCGCCATGCAAGCGGCAGATAGCTGTAGAGCCCCGCAGCCTGCTTGCGGATCATGCCGGCACGCAGCATCAGCTTATGGCTGGCAAGCTCGGCCTCGGCCGGATCCTCCTTCAGCGTGGGCGCGTACAGGCGGCTCATCTTCATCACATGGTTCTTAGACACGCGGGTTCCTCCCCTAGCGAACGGATTACATCTGAAGCAGCATGATAGCGCATGCGGCCTTACCCCTGCATCGACGCCGATGCCGCCAACGCGGCGAAGGGCCCGGCGATCCTTGGACGGTCTCCGGCCGAGGCCGCGCGCAGCGCGCAAGCGCGCGCCGATGCGGGGCCGGGCCGCAGCGCGAAAAAGACGCGCGGGCCGGCGATAGCGGAAGCGGGGGCCTAAAGGGTCTCGATCTCCCTCATAAGCTCTTCGACGATATCCTTCTCGGCGATCTTGCGGACGACCTCGCCCTTTTTGAAGAGCATGGCCGTGCCCTTGCCGCAAGCCACGCCCAGGTCCGCATCGCGGGCCTCGCCAGGCCCGTTGACCACGCAGCCCATGACGGCGACGGAGATGGGCTTCTCGACGTTGCGCAGGCGCCTCTCGACCTCCTCGGCAATGGGGATGAGGTCAACCTGCGTGCGCCCGCACGTAGGGCAGGAGACGATCTCGGGCCCGCGGCGTCGCAGGCCCAGGCACTGCAGGATACCCCAGCAGACGGGAACCTCCTCGACGGGGTCCGCGGTGAGCGAGACGCGCAGCGTGTCGCCGATGCCCTCGGAGAGCAGCACGCCCAGGGCAACCGCGTTCTTGATGGTGCCCTGCTCGCGCGTCCCCGCCTCGGTCACGCCCAAGTGCAGCGGAACCTGCGGCAGCTCCTGCGAGAGCATGCGGTAGGTTTCGATGGTGGTAACCACATCGTGCGCCTTCGCGGACAGGACGATGTTATCGAACCCGCGGTCCTCAAAGTGCCGTACGAACTCCACGGCCGAGGCGACGAGCTTCTCCGGCAGCGTGAGGCCCGCACGTGCGTCCACGGCGGGATCGAGCGAGCCGGCGTTCACGCCGATGCGGATGGCGCAGCCACGCTCCCCCGCTGCGTCGATAACGGCGTCGACCTTCTCCCAGGAGCCGATGTTGCCAGGGTTGATGCGAAGCTTGGCCGCACCGGCCTCGGCCGCGGCAATGGCCAGCCGGTAGTCGAAATGGATGTCCGCCACGATGGGAACGGGGCTTTCGGCGCAGATGCGCGCGAAAGCGGCGACGGCGTCCTTGCGCGGCAGCGTCACGCGCACGATATCGCACCCGGCCGCGGCAAGCGCGCGCACCTGGGCGAGCGTTGCGTCGGCGTCCTCGGTGGGCGTGCAGGTCATGGACTGCACCACCACGGGGGCACCGCCGCCGATAGTCACGCTGCCCACCTGGGCAGCCCGGGTCTTTGCGCGCGCCCAATCCCGTGCGTCCATATCCGCTCCCTTCAAAAGGGGCCGGCTCTGCGCCGGCCCCGCCCTGTGCGCAGCTTAGAAGAAGAACCGCAGCACGTCTTGCCGCAACATGTAGACGAACAGCAGCATAAGCAGGCCAACGCCGACGTAGGAAAGGGCGTTCTGCACCTTCATGGAAACCGGGCGGCGTATGACGGCCTGAATGATCTCGATGAGCAGCTTCCCACCGTCCAAGGGCGGAATGGGAAGCAGGTTCATAAAGCCGAGCGAGAAGGACAGCGCCGCCGCGAAGTTGAGGAAGGTCGAAGCGCCGGCGGCTGCGGCCTGGCCGGACATGACGGCGATGCCCACCACCGACGATGAGGTGGAGAGCACCTCCATGGTATGGCTCGGCACGAGCAAGCGCGCAATGGCCTGCGCCGTCGCGCCGATGGTCGCCGCCGTCACGCGCGCCGAGTCAAGCGGATTGAGCCGGATACGCTCTTGCAGGATCGAGATGCCGAAGGGCTCGCCCTCGTCGAGCGAGGTCTCGGCTGCATGGGCGGACCCGTCGCGCTCGTAGGTGATCTCAAAGGATCCCGTGCCCTCGACAGCGTCGATCTGAGTCAGGATGTCCGTCCACGTATCGGTTTCGACGCCCGCGATCGAAGTGATGCGGTCCCCCGCCTCGATGCCGAGCTCGTCGGCAACCGACCCTTGCGTCACACCGCCGATCTGGTTCACATCGTAAGAGACGTCGTAGCCGATCACAGAGAACACGCTCATCATGAGCAGGAACCCGACGACGATGTTGACCGCAATGCCCGCAACCAACATGAAGGCTCGTTTCCAAAAGCCCTTGCCCACGTAGGTGCGGGATCGCTCTGATTTGAAGAACGCATCGGCGCCCATGGCGGGAACCCAGGGCTCGCCCTGGTCCGTGGCGTTCGCTCGGTCAAAGCGGCGACCGTCGTAGACAGTGAGGCCCGCGGCATCGCGTGGCATGGACTCGTACGTGGTGGCGTAGAACCTGCCGTCGGGTTTCTCGCCCTTCTCGGGGTCGTAATACGGGGCGACGGACCCCCATCCGAGAAGCGAGACGCACAGGCTGAGCGCGCGCTCCTCATCCACGTCCAGCTCGCGCGCCAGATCGTCGACGGAAACGCGGCCGCGCTCGTGGATAAGCGCAAGCGCCTGCGGACCCAGCTCGTCGTCAAAGGGCTCCATGCCGCAGATCATGGCGTAACCGCCGATGAGCAGCGGCGTGACGCCGAACTTGGTGCCTATGCGCCGCGAAACGCGATGCAGGTTGATCCGGCAGGGCATACCCAGGAAGAACTCCGTCACGCGCACGCCACAAGCCCGCGCCGCCAAGAAGTGACCGCCCTCGTGCACGAACACGAGCACGGAGATCACCACGACGAACCAGAACAGCGACGTGGCGACCGTTATGATGGTGTCCACGCTAGCTCCTCGCGCTCAGATACCGCGCGGCCTCGGTACGGGCGGCACGGTCGATGTCCCACAGTTGCTCAAGGGACTCTACCCGTTCGGCGCTGAAGCGATTCATGGTGTGCTCGACCGCCGCGTCGATATCGGTGAAGCCGCACGACCCTGAAAGGAAGGCCGCCACGGCGATCTCATTGGCCGCGTTGAGCACGCACGGAAGGGTGCCGCCGGCGCGGCCCGCCTCGAGTGCCAGCGCGAGGCATCGAAAGGCCTCGGTGTCCGGTGCGCCGAAGGTCAGTCCGCCCAGCTCGCGGAAATCGAGGCGCGGCGCCGGCGTATCCCAACGATCGGGGTACGAGAAGGCGTATTGGATGGGAATGCGCATGTCAGACGCGCCCAGATGCGCGATCACCGAGCCGTCCGCGTACTCAACCATGGAGTGGATCTTGCTCTCACGCTGGACCACTACGTTGATGAAGTCCATGGGAACGCCGAAGAGGTGATGCGCTTCGATGCACTCCAGGCCCTTGTTCATGAGCGTGGCTGAGTCCACGGTGATCTTGGCGCCCATGTTCCACGTGGGATGGGCGAGCGCGTCGTCGCGCGTGACCTGGGCGAGCTCGGCGCGGCTGCGCCCAAAGAACGGCCCTCCCGAGCAGGTGAGCCAGATGGCGTGCGCCTGGTCGGCCTTCTCGCCCAAATAGCACTGGAATATGGCCGAGTGCTCGGAATCGACGGGGATGAGCTCCCCGCTCCGCGCAGCCAACGGCATGATGAGGTCGCCGGCGATGACCAGGGACTCCTTGTTCGCCAACCCGACGCGCTTGCCGGCCTCGAGCGCACGTGCGCACGACCATACGCCGATAGCGCCCACGAGCGCCACGATGACCACGTCGACGTCGTCCTGGCAGCCGATCTGCGCGACAGCGTCCTCGCCGAAGGAAAGCGCGCATCCTGAAGGAAGATCCCCGAGCGCCGGGTCGTCCTTACGGGATGCATCGGCAACGGCCACGCGCGACGGGCGGAACTCCTGCGCCGCCCGTGCGAGAAACGCCGTCGACGTGTTGACCGAGAGCGCCACGACCTTGAGCTTGTCGGCGTGCTGGCGGCATACGTCGAGCGTCTGCGTGCCAATGGAACCAGAGCAGCCGAGAACCGCCACCCGCAGGCGCCGGTCTTCCGTTTGCGAATGCGCGAGCATCTAGAGCACCCCTCCGATCACGAGCATAAGGTAGGCGGTGATAGCGCCGAAGATGAGCGAGTCACTGCGGTCGAGCATGCCGCCATGCCCGGGAATGAGATTGCCGGAGTCCTTGACGCCCGCCCCGCGCTTGATGCGGGAGGCGATAAGGTCGCCGATCACGCCGAGCACCCCCACCACGATGCCGCACACAACGGCGTACCAGACAGAAAGCTGGTACTGCCCCGTTGCCCAGAGGATGATCCAGATGAGCACCGAGCCGGCCAACCCGCCGAAGAAGCCCTCCCAGGACTTCTTAGGGCTGATCTTGGGCACCATCTTGTGCTTGCCGAAGCGGCTGCCCACCAGGTAGGCGAATGAGTCGCTCACCCACAGCGACGCGCAGACGCCGATGGCGAGCAGCGCCCCCGGGAACCCGGGGACCGCGTCGCGCACGAGCACGATGGCCGAGAGCATGAATCCCGTGTAAAGGGGCCCCAAGGCCGTAACGGCAACGTCCGCGATGCGGGTGCGGGGCGACACCACGTACCAGAGCCCCAGCGAGAGCACCAGCAAAAAGAGGAGCGCCGTAAGGTAGATGGGGCTGACGAGCGCCGATAACGGGAACAGCACCGCGGCGAGCAACCCCAGGAACTCATTGGGCATCTTGCCGTCAATACGCATCATGCGGTAGAACTCAAAGCAGCACAGCCAGCTCATGACCGAGGTGAAGACCGCGGTGGCAATGCGCCCGAGCAGCAGGCAGGCGATGAACACCACGGCATAGATCACGCCGAACCACGCGCGCACCAAAAAGCGCTTGAAGGCGCCGTTCGGCTCCGCGCCCGCCGGCGCTCCCCCGTTTTTGGCCGCGGTACCGCTCCTCACCGGTTGGTCGAACGCCTCGAGCTGCTCCTGCAGCCGGTTGTGCTCCTCCACGTGGTACTCCTGTGCATCAAAGTCGGGCGCCGCCGCGCGGCGCGGTTGCTATTTCTTGGAAAGTCCACCGAACCGCCGGTCGCGCCCTTGGAAGGCGAGAAGCGCCTTGACGTAACCCCAGCGGTCGAAATCGGGCCAGTAGGTGTCGGTAACGTAGAACTCGGCATAAGCCACCTGCCAGAGCAGGTAGTTTGAAAGCCGCAGCTCCCCGGAAGTCCGGATGACGAGCTCAGGATCGGGCAAGCCTGCAGTGTAAAGCCTGCTGGCCACGAGCTTGTCGTCCACCGAGACGGGGTCGATCCTGCCGGCAGCTGCCTCGGCGGCGATCTCGCGGCAGGCGCGCGTGATCTCCGCACGGGCCCCGTAGTTCACCGCCAGGGCGAGCACCATGCCCGTATGGCCGGCGGTCTCCTTCAAGCCGTATTCGAACACCTCGCGCGTCTTCTTGGGAAGCGCCTCGATATCGCCTAAGAAGACCACGCGGACGTTCTCGCGCCGCAGCAGCGGCAGCTCGTCGATGAAGGTCTTGGCGAAAAGGTGCATGAGCACGTTGACCTCGTGGGCGGGCCTGTTCCAGTTCTCCGTGGAGAACGCATAGGCGGAGAGTACGTCTATACCCAAGCGCACGCTTGCCGTGATGATCTCACGGAGGGCGACGATGCCCGCCTTGTGGCCCTCGGAACGCCCCAGGCCGCGCGCCGTCGCCCAGCGCCCGTTTCCGTCCATGATGATGGAAACGTGCTTGGGCAGGCGCGCGCGGTCGAGATGCGAGAACGGGGCATCTGCGGGCTCGTCCGCAAAATATGCGGCGAGCTTCTCCTCATCGACCTGCATTTAAATCTCCATGACCTCGGTCTCTTTGTCTTTGAGCAGCTTGTCGATCTTGGCCACGTAGGTGTCGGTGGCCTTCTGGACCTTGGCCTGCTCGCGGCGAACCTCGTCCTCGGAGAGCTCCTCGTTGCGCTCGATCTTGGCATTCTCCTCGCGACGGATGTTGCGGATGGAGACGCGCGCGTGCTCGGCGAGCTCGCGGCACTCCTTCACCAGCTCGCGGCGGCGCTCCTCGGTGGGCGCCGGGAACGGAAGGCGGATGCAGGTGCCGTCGTTGGTGGGGGTGATGCCCAAATCGGAGGCGGAGATGGCCTTCTCCACCGCGCCGAGGATGGACTTGTCCCACGGCTCAACCACGAGCATGTGCGCCTCGGGCACCTTCACGCCGGCAAGCTGGTTGATGGGCGTGGGCGCGCCATAGTAGTCAACCGAGATGTCGGCCAGGATGCTGGCGTTGGCACGGCCGGTGCGCACCTTGGAGAACTGGTGCAGCAGGCTGTCGATGGTCTTGTCCATACGGGCGTTGATGTCTGCCATATGCGGGTGCCTCCCTTTACTCCTCGCGCACGACGACGGTGCCCACCGGCTCGCCGCAGAGCGCCTTGCGGATATTGTCCTCGCCCTCGATATTGAAGACGATCATCGGCATGTCGTTGTCCTGGCACAGCGCCGTTGCCGTGGAGTCCATGACGTGAAGGTCGCGCACGAGCACGTCGTGGTAGGTGATGCGGTCAAAACGGATGGCGTCGGGGTTCTTGACCGGGTCGCTGTCGTAGATGCCGTCGACCTTGGTGGCCTTCATGAGGCACTCGGCGTTGATCTCGCACGCGCGCAGCGCGGCGGCCGTGTCGGTGGTGAAGTAGGGGTTGCCCGAGCCTGCGGCGAAGATGACCACGTTGCCCTTCTCCAGGTGGTGGATGGCGCGGCGGCGAATGTAGGGCTCGCACACCTCGTCCATATGGATGGCGCTCATGACGCGGCAGGGGCAGTTCTCGTGCTCGATGGCGTCCTGCAGGGCAAGCGCGTTCATAACCGTAGCCAGCATGCCCATGTAATCTGCCTGGCTGCGATCCATGCCCTCGGCAGAGCCCGCAAGGCCGCGGAAGATGTTGCCGCCGCCCACCACGACGCCGACCTCGATGCCGTCATCATGCAGCGTTTTGATCTGGCGGGCCAGGCGGTCGGTGACCGCCGGGTCGATGCCGAAGCCGGCCTCCCCCATCAGGGCCTCGCCGGACAGCTTCAGGAGCACGCGCTTGTACAGGTACGCGGACACGGGAACCTCCTTGTGGTTGCGTGAAACTTTTCCCATTCTACCATCGCGGGCACAACGCGCCATAGAAAAGCAGGCTGCGGGCGCAAACCCACAGCCTGCCAAAGATGCGCGAGCGCTTGGTGCTACTCGGCGTCGTCGCCCAGGACCACGCGGTCGAAGCCGACGACGGTGATGGTGTCGCCGAGCTCCTTGGAGACCTGCGCGGCGTACTTGCTGATGGTCAGCGAGCTGTCCTTGATGAACTCCTGCTCGGTCAGGACGAAGCTCTTGAAGAACTTCTCGAGACGGCCCTGGGCCATCTTCTCCTGGATGTTCTCGGGCTTGCCGGACTCAGCGGCCTGCTGCTTGTAGATGGCGAGCTCGTGGTCGATGGTCTCAGCCGGGACATCCTCGCGACGAGCGCAGATGGGCGCGGTGGCCGCAACCTGCATGGCGACGTCGTGGGCGAAGGCGCGGAAGGACTCGGCCTCCGCGGTCTCGGGCTTCTCGAAGGCGAACTCGACGAGCACGCCGATCTTGCCGCCCAGGTGGACGTAGGAGTCCAGAGCGCCGTTCTCAACCGCGCGACGGCTGAAGCGGGCGATCTTCATGTTCTCGCCGAAGGTGTGGATGCGCTCCTTGAGCTCGCCGTCCACGGTGTCCTGGGCCATCGGGCAGGCCAGGAAGGCCTCCACGTCGGCCGGGTTCTCGGTGGCGACAACCTCGGCCAGGTCGCGGGCGAAGCCGGTGAACTTGGCGTTGGTGCCCACGAAGTCGGTCTCGCAGTTGACCTCGACGAGGGCGCCGGTCTTCTTGTCCTCGCTGATGAAGGCGCCGATGGTGCCCTCGTTAGTCTCACGGCCGGCCTTCTTGGCGGCAGCGGCAAGGCCGCGGGTGCGCAGGACGTCGACGGCCTTCTCGAGGTCGCCCTCAGCCTCGACGAGGGCCTTCTTGCACTCCATCATCGGGGAGTCGGTCATCTCGCGGAGCTGCTTGACGAGGGCTGCGGTAACGGTTGCCATGTGCGTTCCTCTCTCTTGCTACCTTGCTTATGCGACAGGGTAAGCGGCGGGCGAGCCCGCCGCATTGCAGTGCTTACTCAGCTGCGGGGGCAGCGTCCTGGTCGGCGGAAGCCTCGCCGGCCATCTCAGCCTCGGAGATCTGCTCCTTGCCGGAACCAGCCAGAATGGCGTCGGCCACCAGGTTGGTCATCAGAGAGATGGCGGAGATGGCATCGTCGTTGCTCGGAATGCCGTACTCGACCTCGTCGGGATCGGAGTTGGTGTCAAGCAGGGCCACCACGGGGATGTGCAGGCGCTGGGCCTCCTTGATGGCGATCTCCTCGCGCTTGGTGTCGATGACGAAGAGGGCCTGCGGCACGGACTTCATGGTGCGGGCGCCGCCCAGGTTCTTCTGGAGCTTCTCGAGCTCCTTGCCCAGCACAGCCTGCTCCTTCTTGGGCAGGGTGGCCATCGTGCCGTTCTCAACCATGGCCTCGAGCTCCTCCATGCGGTTCATACGGGAGCGGATGGTCACGAAGTTGGTCAGCATGCCGCCGAGCCAGCGCTGGTTGATGTAGGGCATGCCGCAACGCTCCGCAGCCTGGGCCACAACCTCCTGGGCCTGCTTCTTGGTGCCCACGAACAGCACGTTGCCGCCCTGGGCAGCGGTGTTGCGCAGGAAGGTGTAGGCCTTGTCGGCAGCCAGAACGGTCTGCTTGAGGTCGAGGATGTAGATGCCATTGCGCTCGCCGAAGATGTAGGACTTCATCTTGGGGTTCCAGCGGCGGGTCTGGTGGCCGAAGTGGCACCCGGCCTCGAGGAGCGTGCGCAGGTTGATCTGAGTAGCCATGTTTACCTCCGTTTTGGTTGGCCTCCGCGCGGTGTCTTCCCCCGCGTCCCACCCCTATGGCTTTGGGGCACCACGGGACGGGAGTAGCCGCGCGTGCGTGATAGGTACGGTTGCCGAGCGGCAACCTGCGCTATGATACCAGCTCCCCGCCTTGATTCCAACACCCATCTGCCGTTCCCCCACATCCTCTGCATGCGCGCCCGCAGCCCGCCTCCCCCGCCGCATCCGCAGCCGTCCGACCCGCTGGAGGGCAACGGGACCGGCCCGGAAGCACGACTACGCGGGCGCAGGCTCATTCGCCCCGCGGATGGGCCTGCCGCAGCGCGTCCTTCAGGCGATCGGGGGTCAGGTGCGTGTAGATCTGCGTGGTGGCGAGCTGGCTGTGCCCGAGCAGCTCCTGAACGCTGCGCAGGTCCGCGCCCCCGGCGAGAAGATCGGTGGCGAAGGTATGACGCATGGCGTGCGGCGTGATGTCGGCCGGCAAGCCCGCCGCGCGGCAGAGCCTCTCGAACCGGTAGCGCAGGGCGCCGGACGACATGCGCCCGCCACGGGCCGAGATGAAAAGCGGCCCGGCGGCCGAGCCGCGGCGCGCCGCGCGGCTCCCAGGTGACGCGGCCACAGACTCGGCCTGCAGGGACGCCCGGCCCAAAACGCCCTCCGTGCCGCCAGCGTGCGCGCGGGCGAGAAGGACGGGGCGGCCGTCGTCCAGGTAGGCGCGCGTTGCCTCGAGCGCGCGCCGGTAGATCGGGACGATGCGCTCCTTGGAGCCCTTGCCGAAGAGGCGCGCCACGCGCTCGCCGAAGTCGATGTCCTCGACGTCCAACCTTGACAGCTCGGAGATGCGCGCGCCTGTTGCGTAGAAGAGCTCCAGCATGGCGCGGTCGCGCAGCCCGTCGGGCGTGGACGCATCGGGGGCGTCGAGCAAGCGCGCCAGATCGTCGTGCGTCACGGTGCGCGGCAGCCGCTTGGGCAGCTTGGGGCTCTGCACCGTCGAGGAGACGTCTGTGTCGATGCGCCCCTCGGCCATCATCCAACGGTACAGGGAGCGGATGGACGAGAGGTGCGCCTGCACCGTGGCGGGAGCGTAGCGCGCCGCGTGCATCTCTCCCAGATAGCGGCGGAAGTCGCGCGGGGCGAGCACGAACGGGTCGGCGCCTTCGCGCTCGAGCCAGCGCGCGAAGGCCTCCAGGTGGCCCGCGTAGGCGCGCACCGTCTCAGGCGAGTAGCCCCGCACGCTCGCCAGCGACGCCGTGAAGTCGTCAACGCACGAAAGGAAGCGCGCGAGCCGCCCGTCTGCCTTCCCCATGGCGCTACGCCAGGCCCAGGTCCGCGCGCGATGCAAGGTACTCGGCCATATCCTCCTGAGCGCGTGCCGCGTAGGCGGCGTAGCGCTCGCGCTTCTTGCGCCGGCGGCCGTCCTCGAGCGGCGGCACCAGGCCGAAGTTCACATGCATGGGCTGGTAGCCCTCCGTGGCGGGATCGGTGGCGTAGGCTGCGAGCGCGCCGAAGGCCGTGGTGCGCGGCAGCTCGACGGCGGGGGCGCCCACGAGGTCGGCATAGGTGTTGAGGGCGGCCAGGAGGCCCGAGGCCATGGCCTCGACGTAGCCCTCCGTGCCAGTGATCTGACCGGCCAGACGCACCTGGGTGCCAGGCACGCGGAACGTTCGGTCCAACACGTGGGGCGCGTCCACGAAGGTGTTGCGGTGCATGACGCCGTAGCGGAAGAACTCCGCGCCCTCAAGGCCCGGAACCATGCGGAACACGCGCTTCTGCTCGCCGAAGGTCAGGTTCGTCTGGAACCCCACGAGGTTGTAGGCGGTCCGGTCGGCGTTCTCCGCGCGCAGCTGCAACGCCGCCCACGGGCGCCTGCCGCTGCGCGGGTCGGTGAGGCCCACCGGCTTCATGGCGCCGAAGCGCAGCGCGTCGTGCCCGGTGCGGGCGACCTCCTCGGCGGGCTGGCAGGCCTGGAAGAGCTCGCGGCGCTCGAAATCCTTCAGCACCACGCGCTCCGCGCCCACAAGTGCGTCTATGAACGCGTCATATTCCTCGCGCGTGAACGGCGCGTTGAGGTAGTCGCCCTCGCCCGCCTCGCCGTAACGAGACTGAGTGAACAACACGGAGCGGTCAATAGTCGCCGCGTCCACGATAGGCGCCGCGGCGTCGTAGAAGGAGAGGGCCTCCCCTCCCACGAGCGCGTGGATCTTCTCGGCCAAAGCGGGCGAGCAGAGCGGGCCGGCGGCTATGACCGCGGGGCCCTCCGGGATATCGGCCACCTCCCCGCGGACGACCTCGATGTTCTCGGCCGCGCCCACAAGCTCCTCCACGTACGCCGAGAAGCGGTCGCGGTCCACGGCGAGCGCGCCCCCAGCCGGCACCGCGGCGCGCTCAGCGCAGGCGAGCAGATCCGACCCCAGCATGCGCAGCTCGCGCTTGAGCAGGCCGGCGGCCGAGTCCTCGCGCGTGGATTTGAGCGAGTTGGAGCACACGAGCTCCGCCAGGCGCCCGGTGTGGTGCGCCGGGGAGCAAACGTCCGGGCGCATCTCGCAGAGGCGCACGGGCACGCCGCGCTTTGCCAGCGCGAGCGCGCATTCCGAACCGGCCAGGCCGCCGCCCACCACCGTTACCGTCTGCTGCATGGATCCCCTTTCCGCGTTGGGCTTTTGCCCACCCATTCTGACGGAACCGCGCGTTTTTGCAACGCGCACGCACAGGCCGCACGGCCTCTGCAAAACGCGCGCCCCGATTCCCCGGTGCTCATGCGCCGAAGGAGGTCATGAGGCGCAAAGCATGCTGCGATGCCGTGTACGAGCCGTCCGGGAGCCGGCAGACGAGCCCCTCGCCCTCAAGGCCGCCCAGCACCTCCAGCGCGCGCACAACGCCTACGTCGAGCATGCGCGCAAGCGCCTCCACGCGCGCGGGCGAGGCGGTCACGGCCGAGAGCACGCGCCTCTCGGCCCCGCTTAAGGGACCGGTGCCGGGGGCGGGCCCGTGCGTGAACCGCAGCGTTCCGAAGATCCGCGATACGGCGACCTCGAGCGAGGGCTCGTCGACGATGCAGGTGGCCCCCTCGGCGATGAGGTGGTTGGTGCCGCGCGAGAGGGGCGACAGGATGGAACCGGGGGCGCAGAGCAGCTCGCGGCCGATCTCGACCGCCGCCTCGGCGGTCGACAGGGTGCCCGAGGGCATGCCCGCCTCGCTGATGAAAAGCGCCCTCGAAAGCGCGGCGATCACCCGGTTGCGTGCCGGAAACGCAAAGCGCCGCGGCCCGGCGCCCCATGGCGCTATGGACACGACCGCGCCGCCCCCTTTGGCCAAGCGCAGCAGCAGATCGCGCGCCCCCGCCGGATACACGACGTCGGCGCCGGTGCCGAGCACGGCAACATGCGTGCCACCCGCGGCGATGGCCGCGCGGCCTGCCGCCTGGTCGCACCCGATGGCCCCGCCCGACACAACGCTGACGCCGGCCTCCACGGCGACGCGGGCGGCGAGTGCCGCCACCTCGGTCCCGTAGGGCGTGGCGCGGCGCGCCCCTATGATGGAGATGCTCGGCAGCGCCAGCGTCGCCGGGTCCCCGTACCCGTAAAGGCGCCGCGGGGGCCGCGGCAGGTCGTTGAGCTGCGGCGGCCACAGGCTGTCATCAGGATCGAGCTCGAAACGCGGCAGGCCCGCGTAGTCCCCGTACGTAACGGACATAGCTCCCCCTATCCGCGGTTGCCGCGGTACGCCGCGGCCTCGCGCACATGCTCCGGCCGTATGGCCTCGGCGGCGTCCAGGTCGGCGATGGTGCGGGCTATGCGGGCGAGCCGCGCGATGCCGCGCCCCGTCAGATGCGCGCTGCGCGCCAAGGCGAGAAGCGCGTCCTCCGATTCCGCGGGCATGGAGGGCCGCCCGCCCAGCCGGTTGAGGCGCCCCGCCGCGTCGGGAGCATCCCCCTTGCCCCCGCGCCAAGCGGCGAAGGCGCGCGCCTCGCGCACCTGCTCGCGCATCTGCGCGGTGGAGAGCCCCTCGACGCCCGCCACGATCTCCTTTGCATCGGGGCGCCGTATGGCGAGCACCATGTCGATGCGGTCGGCTAAGGGCCCGCCCAGCCGCTCCTGGTAGCGCTCCACGCGCGTCGCGGAGCACGCGCAGGGACGATCCGGGTCTCCCAGGTTGCCGCAAGGGCAGGGGTTGCTCGCCGCAACAAGCTGAAAGCGCGCCGGGAACTCGAAGGCCCCCTCTACGCGTACCACGTGCGCCACGCCCTCCTCCAGGGGCTGGCGCAAGGATTGCAGCACGCTGACGGGAAACTCGGCGAGCTCGTCCAGGAACAGCACGCCGCGGTGCGCCAGGCTGATCTCGCCAGGGCGCACCGGTCGCCCGCCGCCCACCAGCCCGGCGAGCGACACGGTGTGGTGCGGGCTGCGGAAGGGGCGCGTCCCGGCGAGCAGCCCTTCCAGGGGCTCGCCGGCGATGGAGTGGATGGCGAGCGCCTCCTCGAGCTCCCGCTCCCCCAGCGCGGGCAGGATGCCCGGCAAGCGCGAGGCGAGCATGGACTTGCCCGACCCGGGACTTCCCACCATGAGCAGGCTGTGCCCGCCCGCAGCCGCTATGACGAAGGCGCGCTTCGCGATTTCCTGCCCGATCACGTCGACGTAGTCGCCCGCGCTATGCGCAGGCGCGGCCCGCGGTGCGCCGAGCGGCTCCGGAACGTGCGTCAACCCCTGGGCAAGCTGCGCGATGCCCTCCAAGCCGGATGCCTCGACACCGTCGACCACCGTACGGCACGAGAAGCGGCTCTCCACGAGTCGCAAGCGCTCGCGCCGTGCGTAGAGCTGGTAAGCGACCTCGCCCTTGACCGGGCAAACCCTTCCGTCCAAGGCAAGCTCGCCGACGAAAACCGCGTCATCGAGCCCAGAGGTCGGGATCTGCCCTGTCGCAGCCAAGATGCCGACCGCGATGGGAAGGTCGAACCCAGGACCAACCTTGCGCACGTCCCCGGGTGCGAGATTGACCGTGATATGGCCGCGGGGCATATCGAACCCGGCCGCGCGCAGGGAGCAGCGGATGCGCGAGCGCGCCTCCATGACAGCCGTGTCGGCCATGCCCACGATGGTCATGGACGGCAGTCCGCCCGACAGGTCGATCTCCACGGTAACGGGCAGGACCTCGACGCCGCGGATGCAGGCGGCGTGCACCGCGAACCCTCCCGGACCGCCGCTCATAGCGCATCGTCCCACATGCAGGGGTCCTCGAAAAGCTTCACGTACGCGCTCGAACCGTTGACCACGCGCACGGCCACCACGTGAAACCGGATGTCCCCGCTGCCGGGGAACCGCGCGGCCCAGCACGCCGCTATGCGCCGGTAGCGGTTGCGTTTCTCGGCCGTTACGGACTCCTCGGGAAAGCACGGGCCCCATCCGGGCGCCGCCCGCCGCGTCTTGACCTCGACCAGCGCCATCGCGCCGTCCTTCTCCGCCACGATGTCCGCCTCGCCGGCAGCGCAGCGCCAGTTGCGCTGCAGGATCTCGTAGCCGCGCTCGCCCAAAAACGAGCAAGCGACCTCCTCGCCGAACATGCCGAGCTCGCGAGCGGTGGAACCAAGGGTAAGCCGTTCGTGCATATGCGCTCCCTTCTCGTAGACGGGAGGCATTGTCGCGCCGGGATCCAACCGGCGTCCCACAGGCGGCCAACCGAACCTTGGCGGCAATCCGATCGAATCCAACCGCTTTCCCACGCGCCCTGCTCAGGCAACGAGCAGAAACTCATGCGCATGAGCGGCGGCAGATCAGAACAGAGTATCGGTTTTCAGAAAGTTTCCACAAAAGCTCACGCGATGCAGCGGGCAGAGCCCGTGCTCCTGGATGGCGGCGATGTGCTCCGAGGAGGCGTAGCCCTTGCACGCGTCGAAATGGTACGCAGGGTACTCCTCCGCATAGGAGACCATGAGCTCGTCACGCGTGACCTTGGCCACAATGGAGGCTGCCGCGATGCATGCCACCTGCGCGTCACCGTGCACCACGCTCCGCTCGCGCGGATGGGCACGCAGGGGGTTCCCATCCATGAGCACGCAATCCGGATCGAGGCCCGTGTCGGACACCGCGCGCTGAACCGCCAGGCGCAGCGCGGCGGCCATGCCCATGCGGTCGATGTCCTCAGCAGGTATATGGGCGATCCCGACAGCGCGCGCAGTCTCCGCGATCCGCGCGGCCAGCACCTCGCGTTTGGCGGGCGAAAGCTTCTTGGAGTCGTTGAGCCCCCAAATGCGCGGCTCGTCCGGCAGGCAAACGGCGCAAACGGTGAGCGGTCCCGCCACGGACCCGCGGCCAACCTCGTCTACGCCGACCACCGTTCCCGGGCCGCCCAGCTCGTTCATCAGGGCGTACATGCCGTCCACGCGCGCATGCTCGGCGCGTTCCTTCTCCAAGCGGCGCGCCGCCCGATCGCAGGCCTTCCGCACCTGCTGACGCGGATCGTCGGCAAAGCGGGCGAGAAGCCCCTCGATCTCTTCGAGCGGGGCGGACCCCAGCTCGGCGGCCACCTGGGCCGCCGACCACGAGCTTGTCATGTTGGCCATCCGGCGCCTCCCTCTGCTGCCGCGTCGTGTCCGCAAGAAAGTATACCGCGCGAGGCTGCGCCCAGCGCCCGCGCACCACGCGCACCACGCGCACCACGCGCACCACGCGCACCACGCGCATGAAAAAAAGCCGCCCCGTGCACGGGGCGGCTTTTCTGAGAGCCGATACGCTTAGTGAGCGCGCTTCTCCGGGATGCGGGCAGCCTTGCCCACGCGATCGCGCAGGTAGTAGAGCTTGGCGCGACGCACGCGGCCGTGGCGCACGATCTCGAGCTTGGCGATCTTGGGGCTGTGCACCGGGAAGGTGCGCTCAACGCCGATGCCGAAGGAGATCTTGCGAACGGTGAAGGTCTCGCGGGCGCCAGCGCCGGCCATGCGGATGACGTCGCCCTGGAAGACCTGAATGCGCTCGCGGTCGCCTTCCTTGATGCGGTAGTGCACCTTCACGTTGTCGCCAACGCGAACCTGCGGCAGGTCCTCGCGGATCTGCTGACGCTCAATAGCGCGGATGTAGTCCATGACTCTTTCCTTTACTCTCTGCTCTAGAGGTGCCGCCGCTCACGCGAGGGCACATAGGCGTGGACACACAAGCGAGTACTATACACGATTTCCCCGAGCTCGGCGAGAACACCACAACCTTCATACTTCTCCATGCGAGAAGAGCGGCCATGAAGCAACCGTAACCAGAGAGGACCTGGGGCGTTGTTCTGCGCGATTTCTGAGCCTGGCTTTGCGCTACGCGGAGCGCGCGCAAAGATGCGGGCGAATATGAGCGCAGGGCAACGTCCCGGGAGCCCCGAACGGCAATGTGCCACATTAAGCACGGCCTAATGTGGCACACGTGAACACACTTACTTCTTCTTGGCGAGCGCCCCCATGTCGGCGATGCCGGCAAAGACAGACTCGAAGCGGTTGAGCAGGCGCAGGCGGTTATCGCGCAGGGACTCGTCCTTGTCCATGACCAAGACGTCGTCGAAGAACCGGTCGATGGGCGCGCGCAACGCGGCCAACGCGGCGATGACGGCGGCGTAGTCCTTGGCGTCCAAAGCCTGGGAGACGGCGTCCGCGGCACCGGCAACGGCGTCGTTGAGCGCCTGCTCCGCCTCGCCCATGAGCGCGGCATCCACGTCCCCTCCGAGCTCGGCGTCGGCCAGATGGCTGGCGCGGGCGTAGGCGGTCGCAAGGTTCTCGAAGGTCTCCGGGTCGTTCTTGCGCGCATCCTCAAGGGCGCGGGCCAAGGCGAGGTAGTCGGCCGGGGCGCTCACCGAGCCGGCGGAGACGGCGGCAACGGTGTCTGCGGAGATCTTCTCGTCACGCGCCATCTGCTCGAGACGGCCCTTGATGAAGGCGCTCACCGCCTGGGCCACCGCGCCGGCGTTAAACGCAATGCCCTGCTCGGCGTAGGACGCAAGCGCGGGCTCCACGAGCTCCTCGTAACCGCAGCCCAGGCGCTGGCGCAGGATGTTGAGCACGCCGATGGCGCTGCGGCGCAGGGCGAACGGGTCCTTGGAGCCGGTCGGCGGCTCGTCGATGGCGAACATGCCCGCGATGGTGTCGAGCTTGTCAGCCACCGCGACGATGCATCCGGCAAGGCCGGCGGGCAGCTCATCACCGGCGAAACGCGGGCGGTAGTGATCGCGGATGGCAGCGGCGACCTCGTCGTTCTCACCGGCGGCCGCGGCGTAGTAGCCGCCCATCACGCCCTGCTGACTCGTAAACTCAACCACCGCCGACGAAACCAGGTCCGCCTTGCACAGGTGTCCGGCACGCACCGCGTCAGCGGCCGTCTGGGCATCGGCACCCGCTGCGGAGGCAACGGCGGCTGCAAGCTTCTCGATGCGCTCGGACTTCTGCAGCACGCTGCCGAGCTTCTCCTGGAAGGCAACCTGGGACAGACGGCTGCGGAACTCCTCCAGCGAAACCTTGAGGTCCTCGTCGTAGAAGAACTTGGCGTCGTAGAGGCGGGCGCGCACGACGCGCTCGTTGCCGTCGATGATGCGATCGGAGCATTCCGGGCGTCCGTTGGAGACCACCACAAACTCGCGCGTGAGGTTGCCCGCGGCGTCGTAGATCGGGAAGTAGCGCTGGTTGGAGAGCATGGACTCGCAGATGATCTCGTGCGGGACCTGCAGGAACTCCTCGTCGAACCTGCCTACCAGCACGGTCGGCCACTCGCAGAGGTTCACCACCTCGTCGAGCACCTTCTTGGGCGTGTCCACATGCGCTCCGCCGCGCTCAGCCTCCACGGCGGCAATGCCCTCGGCGATGACGGCGCGGCGGCGCTCCTCGGAAAGGACACCCGCGGCCTCCAGCACCTGCTCGTAGGCGGCGGGCTCCGCAACCGCGTGCTCGCCAGGCGCCAGAACGCGATGGCCCCGGGTGGTGTTGCCGCTCGTCACGTCGGCGTAGCGCACGGGTACGACCTCGGTGCCGAAGAGCACGCACAGCCACCGAACCGGGCGCACGAAGGTCTGATGCGTGCTGCCCCAGCGCTGGCTGCGGTAGTTGGGCCACTCCAGGCCGGCGATAACCTTCTCGCAGAGCGCGGACAGGATGGGCTCGGCCGCCGCGGAGGGGATGTTCTTCTCGGCGAACACGTACTCGCGTCCGTCGGCGTCCTGGCGGCGGACAAGCTCGGCGGCCGCCACGCCGTTCTTGCGCGCGAAGCCCTCGGCGGCCTTGGTGGGGTTGCCATCCGCGTCGAAGGCGATGGCCGCGGCGGGGCCGCGCTTGACCTCGTGCACCTCGTCGGTAGCCACGGCCACGGCCTCGACGAGCGCCGCCAGGCGGCGGGGCGAGGAGATCACGCGGACCGCGCCGTGGGAGAGGCCGGCCTCGTCGAGGCCGCGCGCCACCATGGGCCCGAACTGCTTGACCGCGTTGATGAGCGGCGCCGAGGGCATCTCCTCGGTGCCGATCTCGAACAGGAAATCACGGGTCTCGGCCATCTTAGGCCACCTCCCCCTTCTGGTTGTCGGCGTCGTCTGCGCCCGCCACCTCGGCCAGGTAGGCCTCGCAGCACGCCTTGGCCACGGTGCGCACGCGCAGGATGTAGTTGGCGCGCTCGACGGCGGAGAGCGCGCCGCGGCTGTCGAGCAGGTTGAAGGCATGGCTGCACTTCATGACGCAGTCGTACGCGGGCAGGGGCAGCTTGGCGTCCAGGCAGCGGTGGCACTCGCGCTCGTAGTCATCGAACTTCTGGCGCATCATGTCGACGTCTGCGACCTCGAAGTTGTAGGCGGAGAACTCGCGCTCGTTCTCCAGGAAAACGTCGCCGTAGGTCATGGGCGTGCCGTCCGGCAGCGTGGCCCAGACCAGGTCGTAGACCGAGTCGACGCCCTGCACGTACATGGCCAGGCGCTCAAGACCGTAGGTGATCTCTACCGGAACCGGGTCGACCTCGATGCCGCCCACCTGCTGGAAGTAGGTGAACTGGGTGACCTCCATGCCGTTGAGCCAAACCTCCCAGCCCAGGCCCCAGGCGCCGAGCGTGGGGCTCTCCCAGTCGTCCTCCACAAAGCGCACGTCGTGCTCCGAGGGATCCAGGCCGATGGCCTTGAGCGAGTCCAGGTAGAGCTCCTGGCTGTTGGCCGGGCTCGGCTTGATGAGCACCTGGAACTGGTAGTACTGCTGCAGGCGGTTGGGGTTCTCGCCGTAACGGCCGTCGGCAGGGCGACGGCAGGGCTGCGCGTAGCAGGCGCGCCAAGCCGCCGGCCCCAGGGACCTGAGCGTGGTGGCGGTATGGAACGTGCCCGCGCCCACCTCGGAGTCGTAGGGCTGCATCACAACGCAGCCCTGGTCGGCCCAGTACTGCTGCAGGCGCAGGATGATCTCTTGGAAGGAAAGAACGTCAGCGTTCATCCGCATCTCCTTGTCGAACGTTATTGCGTGCACGGGCGCGGAGCCCGCCGAACGAAACCCTATTCTACGACACCCAGGCGGTCGAGCGGCCAGTAGCGCAGGAACACCACTGCCTGGACGCTGTCCTCGTCAACCGCCCCGAAGTAACGCGAGTCCGCGGAGTTCTCGCGGTTATCGCCCATAACCCAGATCTGGCCCTCGGGCACGGTGTAGGGAAAGCTCACCGCAACGCCGGGAGCCTGCTGCAGAAGGGGCCAGCTCTCCCCCGTCACGTACGGCTCGTCCAGGCGCTCCCCGTCCACGTACACCGCGCCTTGGCGCAGGTCGACGGTTTGCCCGCCGGTTGCGATGACGCGCTTGACCAGGATATCGTGATCGGAGGCGCCGTCGGGATTCGAGAAGACCACGATGTCGCCCTGGCTCACGGGCTGGCCCAAAAGCCGGGTCACCTTCTGGCCGAAGAGCCGGTCGCCGATCTCGATGGTGTCCTCCATGGACCCGGTGGGAACCTCGTACGCCTGCACCACGAAGGTGTTGAGGGCAAAGGCCACCACGGCGGCCACGGCCAGCACGCCGACCCACTCCAAAGCCTCGCGCAGAAGCGCGTTTCTCGCGGGAACCACGGTTATGCCTCGCTTTCGCTTGACGCGTGCTCGCCATGGAAGCGGGCGACGAGCTCTTGGGCCCGGACGCGCTCCTCGGGAGCGAGGTCCGCGTGGGCGATAAGATCGGGCCGCCAGCGGCAGGTGCGCTCGAGGGCGTCGGCGCGCCGCCATGCCGCCACCTTGGCATGGTCTCCGGAGAGCAGCACGGGAGGCACCTCCGCGCCGCGGTACGCAGCCGGGCGGGTGTACTGCGCGTACTCCAGAAGACCAGAGGAGGAGAACGACTCGTCTGCGGCGCTCATCTCGTCGCCCAAGGCGCCGGGCAGAAGGCGCACCACCGCGTCGGCCACCACCATGGCAGGCAGCTCGCCGCCGGTGAGCACGTAGTCCCCCAGCGAGATGCGCTCGTCGGCACGGGCGTAAACGCGCTCGTCTATGCCCTCGTAGCGACCGCAGACCATAAGCAGGCGCTCCTCGCGAGCAAGGCGCTCGGCCGTGCGCTGGGTGAAGGGATCCCCGCAGGGCGTGAAGAAGATCACGTGCGGGCGGGGGCCGGTGGACTCCAGGTCGTCGAGCGCCTCCATGAGCGGCTCGCACTTCATGAGCATGCCAGCGCCGCCGCCGTAGGGCTCGTCGTCCACGGTGCGGTGGCGGTCATGCGTCCAATCGCGCAGGTCGTAGGCATGGAAGCTGAAGATCCCCCGCTCCTCGGCGCGGCCCAGAATGGACGCGTGCATGACCGAGGAGAACATGTCCGGGAAAACCGAGAGGGTCTCTATGCGCATGGGGCGTCCTCCTCGACTTCCCCGTTACCGACGTCCGCGCCCGCCTGGCGGGAGGCGCGCTCAAAAAGCTCCTCCGGCAAGATGCCGCCCGGCAGGTGCACGGGAATGGCACCCTCGTCCGGCAAGTCAAGGACCACATCGGGGATAACGGGCAGGATCGCCTCGCCAAAGCGGCCTTCCACCACCCATGCGTCGTTTGCAGGGCCGCAGATGACCTCGGTGATGCACCCGATGTCGCCCAGGCGATCGTCCGCAACAGGGCGGTCGATAAGGTCGTCCACCGCGGCGGTGAGCGGCTCGAGGTCAAGATCGGAGGCCTCGGCCAGCACGTAGCACCCGGTCAGGTCGCTGGCCTCGTCCAAGTTATGGGCACACGAGAAACGCACCAGCCCCGTAGCGCCGTCGCCGCCGGGCGTGGCGCGCTCGACGGTACTCATGCGCTCGCGGTTGAGCGCCGGCGGGGTCAGGGCAACGCGCATACCCTCGGTAATAAGGAAGGGAAGGCCGCGCAGCGCAACCACGACGACCTCCCCTTTGGTCCCGTGCGGTTTCTCCACACGGGCTATGTTCTTGCATTGAGTTCTCAAGGGAAAACCTAACCGAGCACCTCGACCTCAACGGATGTTTCCAGTCGCGCGGCAAGGGCGCGCGCAAGCGTGCGGATGGCCTTGATCGTGCGACCGTGCCGGCCAATGACCTTGGCTACGTCGCCGTCGGCCACGCTGACCTCGATGACGCTCGAAGCATCGCCGTCGATGACCTCAAGGGACACCTCGTCAGGATTGTCGACCAGTTGGACGACCAGGTACTCGACAAGGTCGGCGATACGGTCCGAGAGCATGGGCTCCTCGGCCGCCTCCTCCTCGAACTCCAGCGTTTCCTCAGCAGACACGCGGGTTACTCCTCAGCGCCCTCGGCGGCAGCGGCCTCCTTGGCGAGCTGCTTCTTGGACTTCTTGACGACGGTCTCGGTCTTGGGGCCCTCCTCGGCGGCCTTCACGAGCGCCTTGACAGCGTCGGTGAGCTGAGCGCCCTTGGCCTGCCAATCGTTGATCTTCTCGAGGTCCAGATCGATGACCTTGGGGTTGGTCAGCGGGTTGTAGCGGCCGACCTCCTCGATCAGGCGGCCGTCGCGGGGCGAACGGCTGTTGGCGACGACAACGCGGTAGTACGGACGCTTCTTAGAGCCGTGACGGGCGAGGCGGATCTTGACTGCCAATGAAAACTCCTCCAACCATGCAGCATGAGCTGCAAACCTGAATAAAACGACACGTTTTTGCGCGCGCAGCACTCGCTGGTGAGACGTGCAACCCGTACGGTCTCTTCGGTAACGCCGCGGTGCAAGCTCATATATTATGCGCGAGCAGCGCATTCGTCAACGAAACCGCATGATTTCCTTCATGGATTCTGCACGGAGGGAGCGGGCAGCGTGCATAATCGCCCGCGTTTCCGCAGTGCCCTTAAAGAGCCTGCACGCAGCTACTAAAGAGGACTGTGCGTATTTCTCGCTTGTGCAGGGCGGACACAGCGTTTGCCCAGGTTCCTCTGAGAGCTGAGCAATCTACTCGCAGACACCATGCTATACTTCCCCTATGGAGAAACACGAACAGACATACGGTTTTCAGCGTTCTGCGCCCGCTGACGCCGGCGGCTCATCCCCGCTGGACGCGCTTCTGGGCGCATGGGACGGCCCGGCCATCGGCCTTATGGATCTGGACGCGTTCTTCGCCAGCGTGGAGCAGCTGGATCATCCGGAATGGCGGGGCAAGCCCGTCATCGTGGGCGGGTCTCCTGAGGAGCGCGGGGTGGTCTCCACGGCCTCCTACGAGGCGCGCCCCTACGGCGTGCACTCCGCTATGAGTTCGGCGCAGGCCAAGCGCCTGTGCCCGCACGCCATCTGGACGCACGGGCACTTTGACCGTTACCGCGAGATGAGCGCCCAGATCATAGCCATCCTGGCAGATGAGACGCCCTACGTGGACCAAGTATCCATTGACGAGGCCTTTTTCGACGTCACGCCGGGACGCTTCTCAGCGGAGCATCCCGTCACCATCGCCCGGCGCATCTCCGACCGCGTGGCCGCCTTGGGCGTTACGTGCTCCATCGGGCTGGGCCGCAACAAGACCGTGGCGAAGATAGCCAGCGAGCGCGACAAGCCGCGCGGCCTCACCGTGGTCTATCCGGGCACGGAGGCGGCGTTTCTCGCGCCCTTGCCCGTGGGAGCCGTAAGCGGCATCGGGGCGGCGGCTGAGGCGCGGTTGGCCAAGCGCGGCATCCGCACGGTCGGCCAGCTGGCCCGCGCGCCGCAACGCGTGCTGCAGGAGGTGTTCGGCGTGAACGGCGAGGCCATGCGCCTGCGCGCCGCCGGGCAGGAGGTTTCGTCCGTCACGGCGATCGACGCGCCGGACGACGTTAAATCCGTCAGCAACGAGCGCACCTTCGCGCACGATCTGACCGAGCGCGCAGACGTCGAGGCCGCGCTCGCGCTGTTGGGTGAGTCCGTGGGACGCCGATTGCGCCGCAAGGGGCTGGTGGGCCGCACGGTCACCGTCAAGCTGCGCTACACCTACGGCCAGGGCCACACCGCGCAACGCAAGCTCCCCCATCCCACCGATGACGAGAACCTCTTCGTACCCGCGGCGCGCGAGCTTCTGAACACCATCTGGCACCCCGGTCTGCCCGTGCGGCTGCTGGGCATCGGGATCAGCGACTTCGATCGGGAAGACGGCGTGCAGACCGACCTCTTCTGCGAGGTGGACGAGCGCGGCGCCGTAGCCAGCAACCGCCGCGACCTCTCCGTCGCCATGGACCAAGTGCGCGAGCGCTTTGGCAACGCCTCCGTGGGCTTCGGCCGCCAGGCGCGCTTCGGCAAGGACCTGGTGCGCCCGGACAAGTTCCTCAACATGAACAAGCCCACGGACTGAGGAACGTCTAAGCCACCGCACATAAAATCGCACCGAAGGCATCAGAATTAGAGGTTCTTAAGCCTGAAATCGATGCTATCAGTGCAATTGAATAGAGCAGAATCAGAGCAGCTGTCTCCAGTTGCGCGACCCATGAAGAATACGCTCGACGTACACTTCTTTATGCTTGTTATCAACAGTGAAGAACAGAACATAAGACCGCAGTGGTAGCCAACGATACCCCAGAGAGCTGAACATCCTATCCTTTATTGCGGAAAACGCAAAGGGCGTGTTGGCAAGCAAGGATAAAGACTCTTTGTAATCCTTGAGCATATTCCTCGATGCATTATTGGATCCTGTACGTGCATTGAGATAGGCAAAGGTCTCACGAAGATCCTCTAATGCAGCCTCAGTCTCAAAGACGGTAAACATGATCAGAGTCCAAACTCTTCACGTAAACGAGCGACGCCGTCTTCGGCAGGATGAATGCGTCCCTTTATTACATCTCGATGACCTTCCGCAAGTTCCTTGCAAAGATCCAACTGCGCCATCAGGCGCTCGTACGCATCCATCCCCATAATGGCCAGATCTCCTGCACCGTTTTTGGTAACGAAAAGCGCTTCGTCATTTTCGTTGCACCAAGCGGATACATCGTTATATCCGTTACGGAGAGTCGAACTTGAGATAATTTTTGGCATATAATCAACCTCCTTCATCTCTATATGAATATATCACATATATCTTTAATATTTTGGTATTATTCCGAAAACAGTAAGCATGGGCTTCGATGTTAAAAAAGAGGTTCTGTCACAACGCGCAGTCGGTGTCCTTGCAAAAACACGCGGGATCCCCTGTCCGCCCACGTGTGGAAACGCTGAGAAATCAGCTGCTCATTGTGACAGGGCCTAAAAAGAATCGCACCGATAGCATCAGAATCGGGGCTTAAATGGCCGAAACCGATGCTATCGGTGCGATTATTTGGGGGCGGCGCGAGGCGGACGAGAAGAGCGACGCCTGCGCTGAGGGCGAGAAACGCCTGTCCCTTACGCCAAGTCCAGCTCTACGCGGGGGGCGTCGCCCCAAAGGGTCTCCAGGCGGTAGTGGTCGCGGGTCTCCGGAGTGAAAACGTGCACGATCACGTGGCCGTAGTCCAAAAGCGTCCACTGCCCCTGGGCGCGGCCCTCGATAGAGAAGGGCTTCTCGGAGCACTTCTCGTACACCAGGTCCTCGATCTCATCGATCACGGCATCGGCCTGGCGGTTGTTGGAAACCGTGCAGATCATGAAGTAATCGGTGACGTCCGAAATGCCGGTCAGGTCCATCACCACGATATCCTCGGCCTTCTTGTCGAAGGCCGCCTGTGCGGCGACGATCGCCGTCTCACGTGACTCCAAAACGGTCCTTTCTGTCGGCGCCGCCTCTGCGCAGCGCATGCAAAACAACACGGTAAGGCAAGTGCGTAACGCACCCATGGTACCCGAGGCGGCCGCGTGCCAGGGCGCAGCCCGCGCATCCCTCACAAGAACCGCAGGCGAGCGCGCTTCTCGCCCGTCCAACTCCGCCTAACCCGCAGCGGGACGGGCTACTTGGCAACCCGCTTCCCGCGCCGCTCCACATAGGCGTTGTAGACGGTAAGCGTCCCCGGGTAGAGGTACCGGCGCGTCTGGAGCACGTAGCACACGCCCTGCGCCAGGCACTCGAAGAAGAGCTCCGGAAGCGAGACCTCCCCCACCAGCGTGCGCAGACGGGCGATGTCCTCCCCGTTGCGCATGGGCTCGATGCCGTCGGCGATAAAAACCACCATGTCGAGCGGGCTCATATCCACCGCGCCCACCGTATGGCGGTCGACGGCCTGGAAGACCTCCGCCGGCAAGTCCGGAAACCGGTCCGGAAGCTCGCGGGCGGCAACCGGCCCGTGCAGCAGCGGAAGCACCTGCGTCACCGGCGCGTCGAAGCTGATCCCTAGCTGCACGGCGCGCGCCGCCAGCTCGTCGTCGGGAACCACCTTGTCCCAATCGTGCAGAAGGCCCGCCGCGCGGGCGAGAAACTCGTCCACCCCATAGGCGAGCGCCAAGTCCCCGGCGGTGGCGGACACGTTGAGCGAGTGCTTGAGCCGCCGGGGCTTCACCGCCTCCATGCGCGCGCGCAGCAGCCCCTCGATGCGCGCGAGCTCCGCCACCTGCTCCTCGGTCATCTGACCCATGCCGTTCCCGCCCTTCCGCGGCCGCAAGCGCAACCGCACTCGTCGTTTCTCAAACCGGCGCGGACACCGTGCTCGGCGCAGCTGCACCCGTTCGCGCTAGAGCACATCCGTGCGCTCCACCACGCTCTCGTTGTACAGGCCGTGCTTGCGGATGTAGCCGATCACGCTCTCGTTGGTGAGGTAGCGCACGCTCTTGCCGGCCGCCACGCGCGCGCGGATATTGGTGGAGCTTATCGCCAACGCCGGGATCTCGATATAGCGCACGTCGAACGGCAGGCCGGATGCCTCGATGCGCCGGCGCGCCTGCTCGATGTTGTAGCCAGGGCGCGTGGCGGCGATGAACGTGGCGAGCTCGGCCATGCGGCCGGCGTCGCGCCAGGTCAGAAGGTCGAGAATGGCATCCGCCCCCGTTATGAAGAACAGGCGCACGTTCTCGGGGTAGTGCGCGCGCAGCTCCACGAGCGTGTCCACCGTGTAGGTCACGCCGACGCGGTCGATCTCGAACCGGCTCGCGTCGAAGGCGGCGTTGGCCGCTGTGGCGAGCAGCGTCATGGCGTAGCGGTCCTCGGCGTCCGTCACGCGCTGGCCCTGCTTGAACGCAGGGGACCCTGCCGGCATGAAGAGCACCAGATCCAGGTCAAGCGCCTCGCGCGCCTGCTCCGCGGTTACCATGTGCCCGTAATGGATGGGATCGAACGTCCCGCCCATGATCCCCAGGCGGTACTCGCGGGACGCATCGGCGCCCAGCTCGGGCAGGCTCGCCCGCGCGTCGGCCGTCATCGCACCTCACCCGCACCGTCGGCGGGCTCCTGCGGCCCGCGCTTCTCGCCCGCCCGGTCCGCGTCGGCGGCCTCCGCCTCCGCGGGGATGGCGTCCGGGTCGTCCAGGTTGATCTCGGTCACGAAGGAGAGGTCGACGTCCTCGTCATCCACCGGGTCGTCGGCGTAGACGTCGTCCGCGCTCTCGTAGTCAAAGGCGCGCTCCAGCACGCGCACCTCGTCGCCGGCGCGGCAGCCCGCATCCGCCAAGGCGTCGAAGACCCCCATGCGCTGGAAACGATGCTGCAGGTGGATGATGGCCTCCTCGTTCTCCCAATCGGTCTGGATGACCATGCGCTCCACCGCACGGCCCTCAAGGCGGAACACGCCGTCGGAGAGCTTGCGCACTGTGAAGCGGCGCTCGCGCGCACGGCGCCTGAGCTCCCATTTGCGGTCGTACTCCTCGACCTCCTCGTGCGTGTCCAGGGCCTCGCGGAGCTTCTGAACCTGCTCGCCGCAGGCCAGCATCAGCGGCTGCAGGCCCTCGCCCGTAAGCGCGGAGACGGCGAAGAACTGATGGCCGTCCTCCAGCGCCTCATCGCGCAGCGCGCGCAGCCGCTCCTCCACGCCGGCCACGTCGCACTTGTTGGCGACCACGATCTGCGGGCGCTCGGCGAGATCGGCCGCGTAGCGCTTGAGCTCGTCGTTGATGATGCGGTAGTCCTCCACCGGGTCGCGCTGCTCAAAGCCGCCCGTGATGTCCACCACGTGCATGATGAGCGCGGTGCGCTCGATATGGCGCAGGAACTGATGGCCCAGGCCGCGGCCCTCGCTCGCGCCC
The DNA here is from genome assembly GCA_944321435.1 of uncultured Coriobacteriaceae bacterium. Lineage (GTDB taxonomy): Bacteria > Actinomycetota > Coriobacteriia > Coriobacteriales > Coriobacteriaceae > CALUOB01. The sequence goes on from CALULH010000001.1 coordinate 279,050, forward strand.
TCTATGAGGCCGGGAACGTCGGCCACCACGTAGGAGTACTCCCCCGCGCGCACCATCCCTAAGTTGGGCACCAAGGTGGTGAACGGGTAGTCGGCGATCTTGGGGCGCGCCGCGCTCATGCGGGCGATAAGCGAGCTCTTGCCCACACTGGGCATGCCCACCAAGGCGGCGTCGGCCATGAGCTTCATCTCGAGCTCGATCCAATGCTCGTCAGCCGGCTCGCCCAGCTCGGCGAAGGCCGGCGCGCGGCGCACCGAGGTGGTGAAGTGGATGTTGCCGCGACCGCCGTGGCCGCCCGGCGCCACCACCACGCGTTCGCCGGGGTGGGTCAGGTCGGCGATCGTGTACAGCGGTTCCTGCGTCTCGGGATCGAGCTCGCGCACCACCGTGCCCAGCGGCACCTTGAGCACGGTGTCCTTGCCATCGCGGCCGTGCTTGCGGGCGCCCTGCCCGTGCGTGCCGCGTTCAGCGCGGAAATGATGCTTGAAGCGGTAGTCGATAAGCGAGGAAAGCTGCGGGTCGGCCACCAGGACCACGTCGCCGCCGCTCCCGCCGTCGCCTCCGTCAGGGCCGCCCTTGGGAACGTGCGCCTCGCGGCGGAACGACACGCAGCCCGCGCCGCCATCCCCGCCCTTGACGTTGATGCGGCTCATATCGGTGAACTGTGGCATAACCTACTCGTTTCGCTCGATTACGTTGCTATCCGGCATTCTAGCAGGATGCGCGGACACGTCGCGCAAGCGCACAGTATCCGCGCAGGCTCCCGTTCCCTCCGCACGAAAAAAGGCCCCCGGTTCCCCGAGGGCCTCAGCGTACGCTTTGCGTCGCGCGGACGCTGCCGGACAGGATCCGACGTGGTTTTAAGCGACAGTGCGGACGTGCACGCGGCGCTTAACGCCGTTGGTGTACTCCACGATGCCGTCAACCTTGGCGAACAGCGTATCGTCCTTACCACGGCCCACGTTCTCACCGGGGTGGAACTTGGTGCCGCGCTGACGAACCAGCACGGAGCCGGCAGTCACCATCTGGCCGCCGAAACGCTTGCAGCCGAGTCGCTGAGCGTGCGAATCGCGGCCGTTACGGGAGGAACCGAGACCTTTTTTGTGTGCCATTGTTATTACCTACTCTCTTACCGTAAGCGTAGAACCTGCGTTACGCAGCCTGGATGTCGGTGATCTTGAGCTTGGTGAGCTGCTGACGATGACCCTTGGTGCGCTTGTAGCGCTTACGCTTCTGGAACTTGAAGGCAATGACCTTCTCGCCCTTGAACTGATCGAGCACCTCGGCGGTGACCTTGGCGTTCTCGAGCGTGGCAGCATCGGCAACGATCTTCTTGCCGTCGTTCAGGAAGATGACCGGGAGCTCGACGGTGGCGCCGATCTCCTGGGGCAGCTTCTCGACGGTGATGACCATGTCCTTGGTGACCTTGTACTGCTTGCCACCGGTTTTGATGATTGCGTACATACCCTTGCCTTTCTTTGCGGTGTGCAATGAACGGTGCGGGCCCTGGCCGACCAAGCGCGCAACCCGAGCGCCTGGGCTTGCCATGCCCTTTTCCGCAGGAGCCGGCACCGGCCGCCGACTTTTCCATGCGTAAGCCGCCTTAGCTTGGAACGTTAAGCCCCCAGCGGCAGCGGCTCAACAAGGATACCACGTTTATCCTCGATGTTTTGGGAAATGCGCGCTATCTCACAATGCGCAAAAATCCCATAGGGCGCAACGGCCAGAGGCTCCGCGAGAACGGCGGCGACGGCATCGCGGGGAGCCGCGCCCCCGTTTGCCGCGGCAAGGGCCTTCTCCCACGCGCGGATGAGCACCTCGGGGCGCAGGGCCCCCTCTGCGCTTGAGCGCGTATCGAGCGCGAGCTCCCATGTGAGCGCGTCGCGGGCAACGAGCTCGGCGGACACAAGGGTGCGCGCCAGGCTCATGGTCTTGGTCTTCTTGCCGCGCAGGTACGGGATGCCGTCGGCGGCGCACAAGGCAACAAGCGCGTCGCGGGCCCGCCCCTCATCGGACGGCGCGCCCTCCTCAAGCGCAAGCACCGCCCGATAGCGCGCCCGGGTAAGCGCCGCCGTGAGCGCCGCGGCTCGCCGGTCCACGTAGCCGGCGCGCCGCGGCGCGAGATCGGCGGGCGACGCGGCCGCCAGGGCCTCAAGCGCGCGCGGCGCCGGCACGTACGCGGTGAGGAAGACGTCGTACCATTCGCAGTCGGAGGCCGTGCCCACCGGCAGCGCCGACGAGAACGCGATCTTCATATGGGGCGAGAAGCCCTGCGTCACGGCGTAGGGCAGCTGCGCGCGGCGCACGATGCGCTCGACCGTGTGGATGAGCTCCAGATGCCCCAGGTAGCGCAGGCGACCCTGCTTGACGTACTCCACGCGCAAGCGGAAGAGGTTCTCCTCGTTCATCGGCGCACCTCCATGATCTTGTTCTCAACGCCCAACGTGGGGCAGATGCCGCAGCCCGTGCAGCTGGCGCGCGTGCAGTCGGGGGTCGTCTGGGCATCGCAGGCGCGCCGGTACTCGCGCTCAAGGTAGCCCTGGCTCACGCCCGGGGAGGTGTGCTCCCAGGGGAGGCGCTGCCCTATGCGGTACGGCGCGCAGGCCACCTGGTCCAAGTCGATACCGCACGCCTCGGCCGCGGCGCGCCAGGTGCCGAGGTCGAAGTGCTCGGTCCATGCATCGAACCGGGCGCCGCGGGCCCACGCCTCCTGGATGAGGGGCGCGATGTCGCGCCCGCCGCGTGAAAGCACGGCCTCGAGAAGCGACACGTCGGCATCGTGGTAATGCACGCGCACGTTGCGGTGGCGCACGCTGTGGATGAGCAGCTGCTGGCGGCGCTTGACCTCGTCGCGGTCCAGCTGGCCCTCCCATTGGAAGGGCGTGTGCGCCTTGGGCACGAAGACCGAAACCGACACGGAGACCGACACCGACCCGCGCTGGCTCTTGGGCACGACCTCCTGGGCCAGGTCGATCACGTGGTCGGCCAAGCGCGCGATGCCCCTGATGTCGTCATCGGTCTCGGTGGGCAGCCCCATCATGAAGTAGAGCTTGGCGCGGCGCCAACCGGCCTCGAAAGCCGCCCTCATGGCGCGGTCCAGGTCCTCCTCGGTCACGTTCTTGTTGATGACGTCGCGCAGGCGCTGGGATCCGGCCTCGACGGCGAAGGTGAGGCCCCCCTTCTTGCCGCCGGCCACGGCCTCGGCCATCTCGACGTCAAAGGAGTCCAAGCGCTGGGACGGGATGGAGACCGAGATGCCGGTGTCGGCCAAGCGCTCGTTCAGGCGGTCGAGCATCCGCTCGCACTGCGAGTGATCGGTGGTCGAAAGCGACGTAAGCGAGACCTCGTCGTAGCCTGTCCGCTCCAACCCGCGCGCAACGGCGGCCACCACCTGGTCGGCCGAACGCTCGCGGACGGGACGGTAGGTGATGCCCGCCTGGCAGAAGCGGCATCCGCGCGCGCAGCCGCGCAGCACCTCTATGGAAAGGCGGTCGTGAACGAGCTCGGCGTACGGCACCACCGACTGCGCAAGGGGGTCGGTGGCGGCGAAATCGGCCGCAACCCGCTTGTAAACGATCCCGGGGGCCGCGCTGCCCTCCTTGGGAACCGCGAAGCCGTGCGGCGCCGTCTCGGCGTCGAAGGCCACGTCGTAAAGAGCCGGCACGTAGGTGCCGGGTATGCGCGCTAAGAGCGCGAGCCGCTCCCGGCGCGGCAGCCTCGCGTCGCGCGACCGCTCGAGCTCGCGGCACACCTCGACGATATGCTCCTCGCCCTCCCCGATCAGGAAGGCGTCGATGAAGGGCGCGAGCGGCTCGGGGTTGTAAACCGAGGGGCCGCCGGCGATGACGATGGGATCATCCTCGCCGCGGTCCGCCGAAAGCTGCGGGATGCCCGCCAGATCGAAGGCCTCCAGGTAATTGGTGGCGGCCATCTCGTGGGGCACGTGCATGCCCAGCACGTCGAAGGCGCGTACGGGCGCGGCGCCCTCGAGCGACAGCAGCGGAACGCCGGCGGCGCGCATCTTGTCCGCCATGTCGGTCCAAGGCAGGTAGCCGCGCTCGCAGGAGATGCCCTCCTGCGCGTTGAGGACACGGTACAGGATGGCGATGCCCTGGTTGGGCAGGCCCACCTCGTACGTGTCCGGGTACATGAGGCACACGCGGAAGCGCGCCTCGCGTTTGGCGAGCACGCCCCATTCGTGGTCGATGTAGCGGCTGGGCTTCTCGACTTGGGGCAGCAACGGCTCGATCAGATGGAAGAGATCCTCGTAGGCTGGTCGCATGGGGGCCTTTCTCAGTAGGATTCGGATACCGGAAGCGGGGACGTGCGCCGCGTACGGGCACGCGCGCGGGCGAGAAGGTCGGATACGCTCATCCCTTGGTCGTAGTAAGCCATGAGCGCACGTCCCATGGCGTACGTGCCCGCACCGCCGATCAGCGCCTTCACCAAAAACGAAATGTGCGGGGTGCGCCGGCAGACGAGGCGCGCCGCGCCGCGCAGGGCCAGGCCCGCCAGGGCCACGGCAGCCGCCTCGTAGGCCCGCTCCACCTTGAGGCCCCGCCCGTAGGTCTCGGCGAGCGAGAGCTGCATCTGGATCTGGGCGAGCGTCATGACCGGGTAGTTGGAGCCGGGGACGAAGACGAGCGCCCCCGTCGCGGCGTTGCGCAACGCGGCAGAGGAGACGAGCCGATGGGCCTGCGCGATGCGCATGAACGGGAAGTTGGCCGCAAAGGCAAGCTGCTTGTCGGTGCGATCCAGGATCCAACGGGCCAGCGTTTCGAGCAGGTAGGTCTTGTTGGTCGAGGAGATGAGCCCCAGCATGGGGGTGTCGGTCTTGATGAAGGGAACCTCCACGGATGATTGCGACAGGCACACGGTGGGGATGCCGGCAACCACCAGGCGCTGGACCTGCGCCTGCAGGTGCACCGATCCTCCCGTCAGCACCAGCGCCACGTCGGTGTCCGCCTTGGGCACGACCGGGTGCGCGCCCAGGCGCTCCACGCGCACCAGCGCGTTGGTACGCTGCGGCACCAACGCCCCGCGGACCGCCCCTATGATGGCCGGCGCCGCCCCGGGCTCCACGTAGACCCCGATACGCACCTGCTCGTCCGCATCGCGCGTGCGCTCAACGCCCATGCGCAGGGCCTCCGCGACCTTATCGACCGGAATGCGCATTGCGCCCTCCCCTCTCCGTCTTGCTCTACCCTGGTTTCTGTGCGCGCATCGCCGCGCGCGGCGCGCTACGCCGGCTTGGCCTTGTGTCGCCACACGGACTGCACCACGCCCACAACGGTAAGCTGCACCATCATAGACGACGAGCCGAAGCTGATGAAGGGCAGCGGAATGCCGGTGATGGGCATGAGGCCGATGCACATGCCGATGTTCTCGAAGATCTGAAAGGTCCACATGCCCACAATGCCCACGGCCACGAGCTTGCCGAAGATGGACTCGGTACGCGCCGCGATGTAGACCGTTCCCAGGATAAGCAGCAGGTAAAGCGCGATGAGCAGAAGGTCGCCCATGAAGCCGAACTCCTCCGACAGCAGCGCGAAGACGAAGTCGGTATGCGCCTCGGGCAGGAAGCCGGCGCCCGACTGCGAGGCGGATGCGGACCCGATGCCGCGCCCGAAGAAACCGCCCGAGCCCACGGCAATGAGCGACTGCAGGAGGTTGTAGCCCTCCTCCGAGGAAGACGACCCCTCGGGGTCCAAGAACACCAGCAGGCGGTTCAGGCGGTACTGGGCGATGAGCGGCGTGTCGAAGTAGGCCGTGGTGATGCTGTTCACCGCGAAGAAGAGCACGATGAGCCCAACGAGCAGGCCGATCGTGGAAAGTACCCACTCCTTCTTGGGCCCTCCCATCATGATGATGACGGCACCGGCGACGAACACCACGATGCCCGATCCCAGGTCTCCCTGAATGAGGATGCAGACGAACGGGATGCAGAGCATGACGCAGAGCTTGAGGTAGTCGCGCAGGCTGTCGATGGTGCCGTTGTACTCGGCCGTGAGCGAGGCCATGTAAAGCACCGTCACGAGCTTGGCAAGCTCAACAGGCTGGAAGGTCAGCCCTATGATGGGAAAACGGATCCAGCCCGTCATACCGCCGCCCTCGTAGGAAAGGCCGGGTATGAACGGCGAGAAGATCAGCAGCACGTCGAGCACCATGAGGACGTGCGACCAGTTGGCGAACATGCGGTAATCGATGTTCCACGCGCAGACGGCGAGCACCGTGCCGATGCCGACGCCCAGGAGCTGCCGGGGAAAGGAGGCCTCCTCGATGGACAGCGAGGCCGTCCAGATGACGAAGCAGCCGTAAGCTACGAGCAGCACCGTGGCGATGACCACCGGGAGGAAGACGCCGTCTCGGGCGCGGCCGCGGCGCTGCGCGGCCTTCTTGTTGACGATGCGCAGGCTCTCGCGCGTGGAGGCCTGCTGACGTTGGCGCTGCTGCGCTCGGGTTGGCATGGCGTACCTCCTATCGCGCGCCGTCGCTCGCGACGACGGTGGAGTCGTCGGGGGAATCGTAGATGGCGCCGAAAACCTCGCGCACCGCGTACATGGCCGAGTTGGCGCCGAAGCCGGCCTGCTCGCAGAGGCACGCGACAACGTACTGCGGGTCGTCGTAGGGGGCGTAGGCGATAAACCAGCCGTACTCGTCCTCGCCGGTCTTCTCGCCCGTACCCGACTTGCCGGCCAGGATAACCTGCTGCCCGTCCTGGTAGATGTTCGAGAAGTGCGCGGCCGTGGAGGCGCTCTCCTCGTAGATGACGCCTTGGAGGCCCTGGTGCACCAGGTCCATGTAGCTGGAGTCCTCCTCCACCCGCAAGCGCTCCTTGGCCTCGTAGGAAAGGGCGTCGCCCTCGCCGTCGCGCGCCACCACGCTCTTGAGCAGGTGCGGGACCATCTGAACGCCGCCGTTGGCCAGCCCGCAGTAGACCATGGCCATCTGCAGCGGCGTCACCAGGATGTCGCCCTGGCCGATGGCGAGGTTGGTCATGTCGCCGGGGTTCCACGCCTGGTCGTCGCTCGAATAGGAGCTGAAGGCCTCCTTCTTCCAGGCGGCATCCGGCACGCGCCCGGTGGACTCGCCCCCGAGATCCACGCCCGTGGCCTCGCCCAGGCCCCACTCGCGGTAGGTCTGCTGCATGCCGTCGGTGTTGCCGTCGCTGAAGTAGAAGCCCTTGCCGATCTCGTAGAACATGGGGTCGCAGGACCACGTGATGGCGCTTTGCAGGTTCATGGGACCGTGCCCGCTGTGGTCCCAGCAGTACTGGCCGTAAGCCTCTCCCAGGCCCGTCCAGTAGCCGGTGCAGGTGACCACGCTGTCGGGCGTCATGATGCCGTAGTTCAGCGCCGCGAGCGCCGTGAGCGGCTTGATGGTCGACGCCGACATGTACTGGCCGGCAATGGCGCGGTTCATGAGGGGGTACTTGTTGGCCTCGTCGTTGAGCTGGTCCCACACGTCCTGGCTGATGCCGCCCACAAACGAGGAGGGGTCGTAAGAGGGCGCGTTGGCCATTCCGAGGATCTCGCCGGTCTTGCAGTCGATGCACACGCACGACCCGGCGCCCGCGTTCTCGTAACCCTGTTGGCGGGCCGCCTCGAACGCCTTCTCCAAACCCGACTCGCATGCCTGCTGGATGGCGAGGTCGATGGTGAGCTTGATGTCGGACCCCGGCTGGGCCTCGACCGCGGCCGACTGGCCCGTCACGTTGCCGTTGGCATCGACGCGCACGGTCTGCTCGCCGCGAATGCCCTGCAGCACGCGCTCGTAGGTGAGCTCCACGCCCGCCTGGCCCACCACGTCGCCGCTCTCGTACGCGATGGCGCCGGGGTCGTCCGTCGTGTCGGCGTTGAGCTGCTCGGAGGTCGCCGTTCCCGTGTAACCCAGCAGCTGGGCCGCAAGCGTGCGATACGGGTACTGCCGCTCCGAGCGCTGGGCGATCTCCACGCCGTCGAACTCGCTGGCGTGCTCCTGGATGTAGGCCACCACGCGGCGCGACACGTCGGTGGCGACGGTGTGCGCGCTCTGGGCGCCCTCGGAGTTGTCCTGGATGTTGCGGCGCACCGCCGTGTAGGGCAGGCCCAACAGGTTCGCCAGATGGCGCACGGCGACCTCGTCGTCGGCAAGGCTGCTGTAGGCGGTCACCACGAGCGAGGGACGGTTGCCCACCAGCACCACGCCGTTGCGGTCGAGGATCCGCCCGCGGTCGGCGGGGGTGGTGATGGTGCGGGTGCGGTTCTCCTCGGCCAGCTGCTCGTAGTAGTCCGACGAGACCATCTGCATGCTCCAGAGCTTCGCCACGATGAGCGCGAAGGCAGCGCCCACCCCCGCGATCAGTCCCGTGAAGCGGCCCTTGAACATGACCTTGGGGGTGTTGCCCTCCCCTTCCGAGGCACGCGGCGCCGTGCCGTTCTCGGTATCGAAGCGGAACTTGCCCGAGTAGCCGCGGAGGGCGACGAGCGAGATGATGACGACGGCCACGAGCACGAGGCCGGCTATGATGACCAACAGCTGCGCATCCATAGGCGACCGCCTAATGCAGCTTCCGGTAGCGCTTGGCCCCGCCGCGCTTGGCGTTTGCCGTGCGCAGGCTGTTGGGGCGGCGGGCGAACCCTTGGCCCAAATCGGCGCGCGCGAGCACGTAGAAGAACGGCAGCGCGAAGATCACGTCGAGCAAGATCGAGGCGACCCCATGGCCGAAGATAGCCGTGAGGATGTCGCTCTGGGTGCCGATGAGCAACAGGGCGATGGCATAGACCAGGTTAACCGCGCAGCAGGCGATGGCGAAGAGCTTGAGCGAGACGTCGAGCTGCTCGGCGAGACGATTGCGCTCGCCACTGCCCAGTATGAAGCCGGTCACGGACAGGATGAGCATCATCAGGCCAGCAGGCACCGGCATGGTGAAGTCGTAGAGGGTCCCGGCGAGAAAGCCGGCCACGCAGCCAGCGCGGCTGCCGGACAGCAGGGCCACCGTTCCCGTGAGGATGAGCATGAAGTTGACGGTGCCGCCGCCGATCGATATCTGGGTTGACAGCGCCATCTGCAGGACAACGCACACCACGGCGAGGATGCCCACCGTGCGGCGCGCCGAGTACTTGTCGTGCACTTCCACCGGTTACTCCCCTCCCGTCGTGCCGTCACCGCTCGCGTCGGCGCCGTCCTGCGATGCGTCCTGGTTGGAATCCTGCGAGGCGTTGTCCGACGTGGCGCCCGCCGGGTTATCGTCGGCGGAGGCGATGTCGTCGGCGCTCGCGGTCTGGTCCTCGGTGAGCGAGGTGATGACGAGCACCTCCTCCTGGTTCTCAACAGAGGAGAAGGCGTCGACCACGATGGTGTAGTACAGCGCGTTGTCCGCGCTTTCGACCGAGGAGACGCGGCCCAGCGGCAGGCCCTTGGGGTAAACGCCGCCGATGCCGGAGGTCACCACCATGTCGCCCGCCTGCACCTCGGCGTCGATAGGCACGTAGTTGAGCAGAAGCGACCCGTCGGGCTGCCCCTGGAGCATGCCCTGGGCACGCGTGGATTGGATCATCGCCGATACGCCGGAGCTCTCATCGGTGATGAGGCGCACCACCGAGCTGTTTGCCGAAACCTCGATGATCTGGCCGATGACGCCGGCGGAGTTGGTGACGGGCATGTTGACGGTGAAGCCGTCGGCGGTGCCCTTGTCTATGGTCACGGTCTTGGTCCAGGCATCCCCCGAGGTACCTATGATGCGCGCCGCCACCGACTGCAGGTTGTAGGTGCTCTGCAAGCCCAGCAGGTCCTCCAGGCGCGTGGCGGTTTCCTGGGCCTCGGAGAGCTCGGCCACCTGCGCGGTGAGCTCCTCGTTTTGCGCCTTGAGCTCGGAGAGGGTCTCCTCGGAGGCGGTGAGGTTTCCCATGATGTTGCCCAGCGCGTTGAAGGGCGTGGCCACGGCGCTGCCCACCACGCGCAGGGGCATGGTGACAGCCGTGACGCCGCTGCGCACGCTGTGGATGATGCCCGTATCGCCCTCGCGCAGATAGAAGGTGAGCACCAGGATCGAGATAAGGCAAAACGCAATCAACGGGCGCAGACCCGTTGATTGCTGCTTGCGCACAGTGGATTTGTAACGTTGGGTGCGTGCCAAGGGGGCTCCTTCAAGCCGTTAGGCGTTGGTTTGGACGAACCCGCCGTCGAAGGCATTGGCCTCCAGCACGCGCGAGCACCCGATAACCACGTTGTCGAGGGCCGTAGGGCTCACGTTGACCGGAACGCCGGTCTCGTCGCGCAAACGGATATCGAGGCCGCGCAGCAACGCGCCGCCGCCCGTGAGCAGGATGCCGTAGTACATGAGGTCGCTCGCCAGATCCGGCGGAGTTGCGTCGAGCGCGTCCTTGACGGCCTTGGTCATGTCGTCGAGCGGCTTGTTGAGGGCGCGGCGGATCTCCTCGCTCTCGATGCGCACCGTCTTGGGAAGGCCGGTGATGACGTCGCGTCCGTTGACCTCGACGTCGAGCTCGTCCTTCAAGGGCACCGCCGAGCCGACCTTGATCTTGATGTCCTCGGCCGTGCGCTCGCCGATGGCGAGGTTGTAGGCGTCTCGAACGTGCGTGAGAATGGACTGGTCGAACTCGTCGCCCGCGATGCGGATGGACTGCGAGACCACGATGCCGCCCATGGCGATAACGGCGACCTCGGTGGTGCCGCCACCGATATCCACGACCATGGAGCCCGTAGGCTCCTCAACGGGCAGGTCGGCGCCGATGGCTGCGGCCATCGGCTCCTCGATGAGGTACGCTTGGCGGGCGCCGGCCGAGATGGTGGCCTCGAAGACGGCGCGCTTCTCGACCGAGGTCACACCCGAGGGGACGCAGATGACCACGCGCGGACGGGGCGACCAGGGATAGTGCTTCTCGCGCGCCTTCTCGATGAAGTAGCGCAGCATGGCCTCCGTCACGTCGAAGTCGGCGATGACGCCGTCCTTCAGCGGTCGAACGGCCACGATGTTGCCCGGCGTGCGCCCGAGCATGCGCTTGGCGTCCATGCCGACGGCAAGGATGCGCTCGTCGTTGCGGTCGATAGCCACCACGGAGGGCTCGCGGATGACGATACCCTTGCCGCGCACGGCAACCAAGGTGTTGGCCGTACCCAGGTCGATGGCAAGGTCGCCGCCGTACTGGCCGAAGAACATATCCATGAGGGAGAACAAGGCAACTCCTCGAAACCCGAGCAGGTCCGGGCATAGACATCGGTGCTAAGAGAGAAGTGTAACGCGGGCGCGCTCCGCCCGGCGCGCCCGCGTCAAGAAAACGCGCAAATTACCTAGGCGGCACTGCCATCCGCGCCGTCGGAGGCCGCATCCGCGCCGGCATCGGCGTTGCCCGCGTCATCCGTCTGGCCAGCATCGGCCTCGTCGGAGCCCGTGGAGCCGAAATCGAGCGTCATGCCCGAGACAGCCCAGCCGATCCCGTCGCGCACGAAGGTGACCGTGTAGTCCTGCACGCCGCCCGCCGAAAGCGTGACCTCGACGGAGGCGGTGGACTCGGTCATCGACTGGTCCATGTTGGTGATCTGGGCGGTGGCGTCCTGCGGCACCATGGAGACGATGAGCTGCTTCTGCTCGTCAGACAGCGCGCTCGCCAGGTCGCCGGTGGCGTCCTCACCGGCCGAAACGGCCGTGAACAGGTTGTTGAGCGCGTCCTGCTGAGACGGGATGCCGAAGCCCTGGTAAAGGGCGAAGGCGGCGCCGCCCGCGGCGAGGAGCAGGACGAGCAGCAGCACGATGAAGACCTTGAGGCCCGTGTGCTTGCGCTTGCGCTTGATCTTCATCTCGCGCTTGTCCTGCTGGATCATCTCGTTCTCGGTGAGGGTGAAGAAGCCCGTGTCGGAGGGATCGGGCATGAACTCGCCGGACTTGCCCAACGGGTCGAGCGGGTCGTACAGCACGCCCGAGGTGGAGGCGGAGACGGACGCGGGCGTGGCGGAGAGGCTCGCCTGACCGGCCATGATGTCCTGCGCGCGCTGGTAGTCGGCGTTCTGCTCGGGCGTAAGGGCGTACGTGCCCCCCTCGAGCGCGTGCCCGAAGGCGTCGAGCGCCTCCTCCATGCGGCTGGCGGCCACGCAGGCCTGGCCGAGCCCGGCGTAAATGGCCTGCTGGTTGGTGGAGGGGCTGGCAAAGTCAAGCGCCGTGCGGTACGCCTCGATGGCGTCCTGCGGGCGCCCCAGCTCCACAAAGCATCCGCCCAGCTTGGAGAGGGCCGCGGCGGGCTCGGGGTTGGTCTCGTCGATGGCGGCCTGGCGGAACGCGACGCCGGCCTCGGTCACATTGCCCTGCTTGATCAGTATGTCGCCGAGCGCCAGCTGCGCCTTGTACGGGGTGGCGTAGGTGGGATCCTGGACCGCGGCGCGGAAGCACGCCACCGCGCGGTCCAAATCGCCCAGGGCGGTGCGGGCCTTGCCCTCGTTGGTGAGCAGCGCGCCGCGGTGCCCGTAAGCGGCATCGGCCAGGGCCGACTCGTAGGCCTCGGCGGCCTCGGCGATGAGGCCGAGCTTCATGAGCGCGTTGCCGCGCAGGTGGTCGGCCTCGCCGGCGGGCTCGGAGGGATCCTTGCACGCCGCGAAGAACTGCGCGGCGCTCGCGAAGTCGCGCGCCTGGTAGGCGGCACGCGCTTGATCAAACAGCAGGTTGTTCACGTTCGCTCCTTCTCTTATGCGCGTGCGCTTTAGCGCGCGTTCTCGTCGCGGATAATCTCGACATGCTCGATCACGTCGCCGGCGCGCAGCGCACCGATGACGTCGAGCCCTTCGATGGTCTGGCCGAACACCGTGTAGCCGGAGTCAAGGCCGTGCTGAGGGCCGAGGCAGAAGTAGAACTGCGACCCCGCGGAATCCGGATGCTGCGAGCGGGCCATGGCGAGGGCGCCGTCCTCGTGGAGGTTGCGCGGGTTGGTGGCGTACTCCGCCTTGATGCGGTAGCCCGGGCCGCCCGTTCCGGGCATGCCGTCGGGGCCGGGCTTGCCGGCCGCCACGTCGGTTGGTGCCATGGCGCGGGTATTGGGGTCGCCGCCCTGGATGACGAAACCGGGCACATAGCGATGGAACTTGACGTCGTCGTAGAAGCCCGACTCGGCGAGCTCGCAGAAATTGGCGACATGGATGGGCGCGCCCGCGCCGTCCAGGCGCACGCGGATCGTCCCCTTGGACGTGGTGAGCACAGCGACCTCGTCCCCGGCAACCGGGTACGTGGGCGTGTACAGTGGATCTCCGAACATGGCTACTCCTCGTCGAGGGCGTCGTAAAAGCTACATACCCTGTCATTCTAGCAAGAAGCGCGCCTGTTCACGAATTCGGCATGTCGTGCGGTCCGCCGGCGGCCCTCTTTTTTTAGGCCGTCGCGCCCTTCTCGACGGGTCGCCATGCCTCCAAGTTGGAGCCGAACGCGTCCGCCGCCGCGGCGTCCTCGAACGACCGCGAGCGCAACGGCTCGGTGACGGCGCTCGCCTCCGGCCGCGAGCCCTCGACGTAGCTGAGCGACACGTCCCACGACGCGCATATGATGTCGGCGCGGGTGCGCATCCACCCGGCGAGCTGCTTCAGGTTCTCCACGTCCTGCGCGTACGCCGTGTCCTCAGGGGCGTTTAGGCCGTCAAGCTCCTCGATTACGGCATCGCAGGCATCCCTGAGCGCATAGGCCCTCGCGCTCCCCTCCTCGCGGCGGGCGCGGTCGGAGTAGGCGTACCAGGAGTTGTAATCGTCCACGATCTCCCCGTACCTGTCGGGGAAGGACGCGATGGTCTCGTAGACGCCCGAGATGCGCACGTACACCTGATCGTCGGTCAGCGGGGCATCGGCATCCACGACGCTGCCCGCCGGCTCGTCGGCCGAACCGGTCCCCGTCGCGCCCGCAACCGGCTGGCGCGACGGGAAGGCGTCGGCAGCCGCCTCCCTGAACTGTTGGTAGAGGCCGGGCATGACGCCCCAGGGATCGTAATAGACGAAGGCGGCCGCGCCGGCAATGGCCGCTATGAGGAGCAGCGTCAGGATGATCTTGCCCCAGGGGCGCTTGCGGGTATGGTACGGGTCGTCCCCCGTGCGCCCCCCGTCCCAAACGCTCTGCTGCGCCAGCTCGTCGCGCGAGAAGCTGCTCATCAGGCTTGGATCGAAGGGGTTCGCCGTGCCGTCGGCCGCGTCGATCGGGGGCACGCGGCCCTCGCGGCCCATCCCCGCGCGCTCGATCTCCTCGCGGGTGAGCCGCGGGAAGCTCGCGGTCTTGCCCGCGGCGAGATCGCTCGCCGCGGCATCGGTTGACAGGATGGAGGGCGCGGGCCGCCCGCACTTGGGGCACACGCGCTCGCCCGCGGCGATGCGCGCGCCGCAGCCCTCGCAGAAGACGAACTTCTCGGCCTCGTGGCGCGCGTCGCCCACGAAGGCGTGGCAGTTCGGGCAGAACTCGGCGTCGTCGTCTATGGTCCTGTTGCACTGCGGGCAGATCAAGCCTGCTCCCTCCATCCTTTTCGGGCCCAGGGCCCGGTCGAGCGCTTACGCGCGGGCGCAGAGCCCGTTGAGAACATAGGGCAGAATGCCGCCTTGGGCAAGGTAGGCGCCTTCTGTGGGCGTGTCCACGCGGACCGTCGCCGCAAAGCGCGTGACGCCGCCGTCCGGAGCGGTCGCCGTGACCTCAACCGACGCGGGCACCGGGAGCCCGCCCGACACGTCGACGGGCGCGATATCGATGCGCTCGCGGCCGGTCAGGCCCAGCGACTCGGCGCTCTGGCCGTCCTCGAACTGCAACGGCAGGATGCCCATGCCGATGAGGTTGGAGCGGTGGATGCGCTCGAAGCTCTCGGCGATAACCGCGCGCACGCCCAGAAGCGCCGGCGCCTTGGCCGCCCAGTCGCGCGACGACCCCGACCCGTACATCTTGCCCGCGACGACCACGAGCGGGTTGCCGGACTCGCGAGCCGCCTCTGCGCAGTCGAACAGCGGCTCCACCTGGCCCGTGGCGTGATTGAGCGACCACGCCCCCACCCGGCCGTCGGCCAGGCGGTTCTCGAGCTTAACGTTGGCGAAGCAGCCGCGCATCATGACCTCGTGGTTGCCGCGGCGCGCACCGTAGGTGTTGAAGTCGGGCTGAGCCACGCCGTGGGATCCCAGGTAGGCCGCAGCCGAGGAATCGGGCGCGATGGCGCCCGCCGGGGAGATGTGGTCGGTGGTGACGAAGTCGCCCAGCAGCGCCAGGACGCGCGCGTCGCGGATGCCCCGCGCGTCGAGCGGGCGGGCGATGCGGAAGTACGGCGGGTTGCGCACGTAGGTCGACGCCTCGTCCCAGGCATACGTCGCCGACGGCTCGGTGCCGAGCGCGTCCCACGCCGCATCCCCGCTGAAAAGATCTCCCGCGACGGCCTCGAACAGGTCGGGCGCGACGTAGGCGCGCAAGGCGGCGGCCACCTCGTCGTCGGAGGGCATGAGGTCGGCGAGCATGACGGGGCCCTTGGCGCCCTGGCAGACCGGCTCGTGGGCCAAATCGACGTGCATGGTGCCCGCAAGGGAGTAGGCAACCACGAGCGCCGGGGCGGCAAGGTAGTTCTGCGCCACGTCGGGGCTGATGCGCCCGTCGAAGTTGCGGTTGCCGGACAGCACGCTCGTCAGCTCGCACTCCGCGCTGATGGCCTTCATGCCCGGCAGGATCTCGCCGGAGTTGCCGATGCAGCTCATGCAGCCGAAGCCGCAGATGTAGAAGCCCAGCTGCTCGAGCGGCTCTATAAGGCCGGAGCGGGCGAGAAGCTCGGCGGTTGCGCGCGAACCGGGGGCGAGCACCTTCTTGACCCAGGGGACGGGCTTGGCGCCGAGAGCGACGGCCTTCCGCGCGGCGAGTCCCGCCGCGAGCATCATGGCGGGATCGGTCGCGGTCGTGCAGCTGGTGATCGCCGCGATGGCGATGGCACCGTTTGAGAGGGTGCGCATCTCACCCGCCACCTCAGCCTGGAACCGCTCGTCCATAGCATGGCCGTGCGCGGCGCAGGACTCCTCAACGCGCCGCTTGAGGTCGGAGACGCCCACGCGGTTGTGCGGGCGGCTGGGACCGGCGAGCGACGGCTCGACCTGGCCGAGGTCGAGCTCGAGCACGCGCGCGTACACGGCCTGGGAACCGTCCAACGCGAACATCCCCTGCGCCTCGAGGTAAGCACGGGCGAGTTCCACCGCGTCGCCGGACCCGGTGAGCTCGAGCTGGGCGAGAGCCGCCTCGTCGGCCGGGAAGAGGGTGGCCGTGGCGCCGTACTCGGGCGTCATGTTGGCGATGGTGGCGCGCTGCGTGGCCGTCAGCGACGACACCCCGGGGCCGAAGCACTCCACAAGGCAGCCCACCACGCCCTCGGCGCGCAGCTTCTCGGCGAACGCCAGCGCCACGTCCATGGCGGACGCGCCGTCCGAGAGCGCACCGGTGAGCCGCATGCCCACTACGGCGGGCACGCGCATGGTGATGGGCTGGCCGAGCGCGGCGGCCTCGGCCTCGATGCCGCCCACGCCCCATCCCAGCACGCCCAGGCCGTTGGCCGTGGGGGTATGGGAGTCGGTGCCCACGAGCGTGTCGAAGTACGCCTCGCGCACGCCGTCGGGCGCCTCTGCGTCCCAGACCACGCGGCAGAAGCGCTCGACGTTCAGCTGATGGCAGATGCCCACCCCGGGCGGCACGATCGTCACGTTGTCGAAGCTCTCGGACGCCCATTTGAGGAACGAGAAGCGCTCGGCGTTGCGCTGGGCCTCGAGCTCCATGTTGCGCTGGAGCGCCTCGGGGCACCCCGCAACGTCGGCGGTCACCGAGTGATCGACCACGAGCGTGCAGGGGATCTGCGGGTTGATGAGCGCGGGATCCTCCCCGCGCTCGGCCGCGGCGTCGCGCATGGCGGCGAAGTCCACGAACACGGGAACGCCCGTGAAGTCCTGGAAGAGCACGCGCGCCGGCATGAACTCGATCTCCTCGCCCGCCTCGCCGGCAAGGCCGGCTGCGACGACCTTCTCGGCCGCGGCGCGGGCCCCCTCGGCGTCCGCCGCGCGGCGCACGACGTTCTCGAGCAGGATCTTGAGGCTCGCCGGCAGGCGATCGGCGCCGGGGACGGCGCTGATGTCGTAGTAGCGGTACGTCCGGCCCGCAACCTCGAGGGTGCGGGCGTAGGGGTTGTTCTGGGCTGATGGCATGGCCTCCCCTTCCCATACGGTGCACGGTTCGCCGGGTCCACGGGGCCCGGGCGGAACTCATACTATAGCGCAGAGGAACCTGCAACCCCGGGGCGCCCAGCGCGCTCCCAAACAGAAACACAGCGCCCACGAACCGTTCGCATGACAGCCCGCGGCGCAGGGCGCCACCGGGCCTGTCGCCCCCTGGCCCCGTCCACCGGGACCTGGAGGCGCCTAGCGCCGGCGCGGGAGCCTGACCTGCACGCCGCGCGCGGACTTGCTCACCTTGAACCCGCGCTTCGACCGCGCGCCGCCGCGGGCGTTGGCGCGCACGGCGGCCGCCGCCGACCGCTGCGCGGCGCGCCGGTCGCGCCGGTCGCGGCTGGCCTGCGAGCGCGCCACCATGCGGGCGGCGGTGCGCTCGACGGTGCTCGGGCGCACGGAGAGCGCCCCCTTGCGGCCCCGGCTCATGGACATGCTGACGCCGCGGCCGAAGCCCGTCGCGTGGCGCCCGCCCCGCGCGAAGGCGTAGGCGAACCGCTCGAGCGCGCTCGTCAGCCATCCGAACCCGAACCACCCGGCCAGGCACGCGACAACCAGCACCGCGAGCGCCGGCGCGCCGGGCCATGCGATCATGAAGAGCCCCGGGAAGAGGCCGATCCCCGCGGCGAGCCCCGCGGCGACGAGCGCGAACAGCGTCCCGCGCAGCGCGTTGAACGGCCAGGAGAGCTGCCAGATGAGCCGGCACCCCACCGCGCTCGTCGCAACGAGCGCCATGGTGGACAGCGCCGCCTTGTCCTCGTCCAGCAGGTTGCAGGAGGCCATGCATGCGCTCACCGCTGCAACCACCATGAGGCTCGCCGGCAGCGCGCGCTTGAGCACGTTGGTCAGGAAGTTGCCCCTCACACGGTCGTGGTTTGGCTCCAGGGCCAGCACGAAGCTGGGGAAGCCGATGCAGAAGAAGTTGATGAGCGTCATCTGGATGGGCTGGAAGGGGTACGGTGGGAAGGCTATGCAGATAGCCGCGAGCGCCATCGAGAAGAGCGTCTTGGTGAGGAAGAGCGCCGCGGAGCGCTGCAGGTTGTTGATGGAGCGACGGCCCTCGGCCACCACGGCGGGCATGGCGGCGAAGTCGTTGTCCACCAGCACGATCTCCGCCACATTGCGCGCCGCGTCCGAACCGGCCGCCATGGCCACCGAGCAGTCGGCCTCCTTGAGCGCCAGAACGTCGTTCACGCCGTCGCCGGTCATGGCCACCGTGTGGCCGCGGCGCTTGAGCGCCTGCACCAGCTCGCGCTTCTGCTGCGGCGTCACGCGCCCGAACACGTGGTAGCGGTCAACCGCGGCGTCCACCTTGGCCGGCGTGGTGAGCGTGGTGGCGTCCACGTACTTGTCGGCCCCGGGAACGCCCACCTGCCCCGCGATGAAGGACACCGTGCGCGGGTCGTCGCCGGAGATGACGTTCAAGGTGACGCCCTGCTCGCAGAAGTAGCGTATGGTCTCCGGCGCCGACGCGCGGATCTCGTCGCGGATGGTCACGAAGCCCAGCGGCATGGGGCGGCCGACAAGGTCGCCCTCCTCGGTGAAGCCGTCGACGCGCGCGACCACCAGCGCGCGGGCCTGCGCCGCAAGCTCGGACACGCGCTTCTCGCACGCTTGGAAGTCCCGCGGCTCGAGCACGAACTGCGCCGCGCCCATCACGTAGCATCCCGCGTCGCCGAAATCCGCGCCGCTCCACTTCTTGGCCGAGGAGAACGGCACCACGCGCACGGGGCTCCACGCCGCCGTCCCCGCACCCTCGTAATGGGCGAGAAGGGCGCGGCAGGTCTCGTTGGCATCGGCCGAGGTCGCCTCGGCGATGCTCGCCAGCGCGCGGTCGAGCAGGCCGGCGTCCTCCCCGTCGAGGGGATGGGTCCCCGCCACCTCCATGCGCCCGGAGGTGATGGTGCCCGTCTTGTCCAGGCACAGCACGTCCACGCGCGCCAGCGTCTCGATGCAGTAGAGCTGCTGGGCGAGCACGCGCTTGCGCGCCAGGCGAATGGTGGCCAGGCAGAGCACCGAGCTGGTCAGGAGCACCAGCCCCTGCGGGATCATGCCGAGAAGCGCGCCCACCGTGGTCAGGATGGCGGCCGAGAAGCCCACGCCGTCGGCGCGGCTCGACCAGAACAGCGCTATCCCCAGCGGGAGCATGACCACGCTCGCGAACCGCACGATGGCGTTGAGCGCGCGCATGATCTCGGAGTTGACCTGCTTGACGTACTTGGCCTCGTTGTTGATCTTGGCAACGTAGTTGTCGGCGCCCACGTGCACCACGCGCGCGTACATCAGCCCCGAGTCCACGAAGCTGCCGCTCATGAGCTCGGAGCCGGGCGTCTTACGGATAAGGTCGCTCTCGCCGGTAAGCAGGCTCTCGTTAACGCTCGCCTCGCCGGAGACCACCACGGCGTCGGCCGGTATCTGGTCGCCGCGTCCGAGAAGCACCAAGTCGTCCAGCACGATCTGGTCGAGCTCGACCTCCCACTCGGTGCCGTCGCGCACCACCCGCGCCTTCTTGGCGGCCAGGAGCGTAAGCTTGTCGACCATGCGCTTGGAGCGCAGGGCCTGCCAGATGCCGATGAGGGTGTTGGCGGCGACGATGACGAGGAACGTGAGGTTCTTGAACTCGCCGGTGATGACGACCAGGATGGACAGCACCACGTTGATGAGGTTGAACAGCGTGCAGACGTTCTCCAAGACGAGCTCGCGCACGCTCTTGGTCTTGAGCTCGGTGTTGACGTTGACCTTGCCGGCGGCGATGCGCTCCTCGACCTCGGACGTGGTGAGGCCGGTGAGCGAGCCGGAACCAGGGCGCTCCTGCGGCCCTCCGGAGGCGCCTTGGTCGGATGCAGTATAGGACGAGGGCGTTTCGCTCATGGCGTATCCTTCAGAAACCCCGCGAGCGCGGGGGCCGCTTCTCACACGTTGCCGTTGGCGGGCGTCCCGCCCGGCGCAGGCGCGCAAACCAACGGTACTGATGATAACCAGAAGCGCCCCGGCATATGCTTGCGAAGCGCTTAATCCCCGCGGAAGCCACGGCGTCCTTCCACAAGCGCAGGCTGCGCGCCGCCATGAGCTGCGCTTGTCGCGCACCTGTCACGCACTTGCCGAGAAAGGCCGCGACCGTCGACGCTCTGCATGCATATCTTTTTATGCATGCAGTCCCTATCGGCAGGAGGCCGTTTTTACGCTCTAGGCGAAAGAGAGTGCATGCGGAACGAGAAGACGATAAGGAATGCATGCAACGTCCCCCGTGCCCTCACCGAGCTTCGAGCCCTGGCACCCCCCCCTGGCACCCCTATGAAAAGAGCCCGTCTCCCCCAGGGAAACGGGCTCGCTCATGCGCTGGTGTCCCTTACAGGGTTCGAACCTGCGGCCTTCTGCTCCGGAGGCAGACGCTCTGATCCACTGAGCTAAAGGGACGTAGCGGTATGCATTGTACTCAGGTGCGCACGCAAAAACAAGTGCGGCGCGGGGGCGTCGCAAAGCCGTCATTTACCGCAGCGTCCGCAACCATGCCGCGGCTATCGCCCGCGCCGCGTGTTAAATCGACCGAACCAGACGGCCGTCGAGCGCCTTCTCGGCTACACTGTTGACCATCTAGCCGCAAGCGAGACCCAGGAGAGAAAACATGATCGCAATCTTGCGCAAGGACGCCCCCGAGGACGCCGTCGAGCACCTACTCGGGTGGATCCGCAAGAAGGGCCTCGAAACCCACGTGAGCCACGGCGCCAACGAGACCATCGTGGGCCTGGTGGGCGACACCACGAAGATAGACCCGTTTTTGCTCGAGAGCATGGACATCGTGGAGCGTGTGCAGCGCGTCTCCGAGCCGTTCAAGAAGGCCAACCGCAAGTTCCACCCCGCCGACACCGTGGTCGACTGCGGCTTCGGCGTCAAGATCGGCGGCGGGCACTTCCCCGTCATCGCCGGCCCCTGCTCGGTGGAGGGCGACAACCTCATCGAGATCGCCCGGGCGGTCAAGCAGGCCGGCGCCCAGATGCTCCGCGGCGGCGCGTTCAAGCCCCGCACCTCCCCTTACGCCAACCAGGGCATGGGCGAGAAGGGCCTGGACCTGCTCTGCGAGGTCCGCGACGAGCTCGAGATGCCCATCGTGACCGAGATCATGGACCCGCGCGACGTTCAGCTCTTCCTCGACAAGAAGATCGACGTCATGCAGATCGGCGCGCGCAACGCGCAGAACTTCACCCTGCTCAAGGAGGTCGGCAAGACCACGACCCCGGTGCTGCTCAAGCGCGGCATGTCCGAGACCATCGACGAGCTCCTCATGGCCGCCGAGTACATCATGAGCGAGGGCAACGACAACGTGATCCTGTGCGAGCGCGGCATCCGGACCTTCGAGACGCGCACCCGCAACACCTTCGACCTCAACGCCATCCCGGTGCTGCACTACCTCACGCACCTGCCAGTGGTGGCCGATCCCAGCCACGCCGTGGGCTACACGCGCTACGTGCCGCAGATGGCGCTCGCCGCGGTGGCGGCCGGCGCCGACGGCCTGGAGATCGAGGTCCACAACGATCCGAGCCATGCCTGGTCCGACGGCGCCCAGGCGCTCACCCCGGAGCAGTTCGCCGACACCATGCGCCGCATCGCGCTTATCCGCGAGGCCATTGCGTAAGCCCCGTTTCCCGCGGGGCTCAGGGCGACAAGAGCCTGGAATCCACCCGATATCGGATTTCAGAACGTTATCGCCCCGAGCCCCAGAAGCCAACGTGGCAAGATTACGGTGAGGATAGGGCTGATCGCAAGGGTCATTTCTTAGGAGAAAGGCAGCCGGTATGGACGAGAAGAGCGCGCGCTGCGCGGGCGTGGTGGGCCTGGGACTCATCGGCGGAAGCTTTGCCAAGGCGTACCGCGCAGCGGGCTGGCGGGTGCTCGGCGCGGACACCGACCCCGAGACCATGGACGTGGCCCGGATCGAAACCGTTGCCGGAGCGCTCGACGAGGGCGG
The DNA here is from genome assembly GCA_944321435.1 of uncultured Coriobacteriaceae bacterium. GTDB lineage: Bacteria > Actinomycetota > Coriobacteriia > Coriobacteriales > Coriobacteriaceae > CALUOB01. The sequence continues at coordinate 301,203 of CALULH010000001.1, forward strand.
ACTGGCCGCATGCGACATCGTGGTGCTCGCCGCCTACCCCGACGCCTGCCTCTCCTGGCTCGAGGACCACGCCGAGGCGCTCGGTGCCCTGGGCGCGGACGGTCCGCTCGTCATAGACACCGCCGGCGTCAAGGGGCACGTGTGCGAGCGCGCCTTCGCGCTCGCCGCCGAGCACGGCTTCGCCTTCTGCGGGACCCATCCCATGGCGGGCACGCAGTTCTCGGGCTTCGCCCATGCCCGCGCGGACCTTTTCCGCGGGGCGCCCTGCGTGCTCGTGCCGCCGAGCGTTCCGGACGCCGAGCGCCTGGAGCTGCTCGACCGCGCCAACACGCTGCTCAGGCCGCTGGGGTTCGGCTTCTTCAGCGTGACCGGACCGGCGGCGCACGACGAGGTCATCGCCTTCACGAGCCAGCTGGCGCACGTGGTGTCCAACGCCTACGTGAAGAGCCCCACCGCACGCGAGCACCACGGCTTCTCAGCTGGCAGCTACCGCGACCTCACGCGCGTGGCGCACCTGAACGCGCGCATGTGGGCGGAGCTCATGAGCGAGAACGCCCGGAACCTCAGCCGCGAGATCGGCCAGCTGGTAGACGCCCTCAACGCCTACCGTGCGGCACTCGATGCCGGCGACCGCGAGCAGCTGCGGCTGCTCTTGGCCGAGGGAGACCGCATCAAGCGCGCGCTCGACCACGAGGCCGACGCGCCCGAGAACGCGTAAAGGAGCCCGCATGCGCATCATAGACGTACCCGCCAGCACCCCTTACCAGGTCCACCTGGGCACCCGTCTGCTTGAGCAGGCCGGGCAGCTGGTGCGAACGGCGGCCGGCGGCACCAAGGCCGCCCTCATCACCGATTCCAACGTGGGGCCCCTTTACGCCCCCATCGTCGAGCGGAGCCTGAAGGAGGCCGGCTACGAGACCTGCACCTTCACCTTCGCGGCGGGCGAGGAGCATAAGCGCGCCGACACGCTCGTTGACGCGTTGGAGTTTCTCGCCGCCCACGAGCTCGACCGCGGCGACGTGGTGGTGGCGCTCGGCGGCGGGGTCACCGGCGACATGGGGGGCCTTGCCGCCGCGCTCTACATGCGCGGCATCGCGCTCGCGCAGATGCCCACGAGCCTTTTGGCCATGGTGGACTCGTCGGTTGGCGGCAAGACGGCCATCGACCTCGCGTCCGGCAAGAACCTTGCGGGCGCGTTCTGGCAGCCGCGCGTGGTTATCGCCGACATCGGCTGCTTGGGCACGCTCACGCCCGAGCAGTTCGCCGACGGCTGCGGCGAGATCGTGAAGCACGCCGTCATCCGCGACCCCGCGCTCTTCGCCGAGCTCGAGCTCACGCCGCCCACCTACGAGCTGCTCTGCGGGCCAGGCGGCGTGAGCCGCATGGAGGCCATCGTCGCCCGCAACGTGGAGATTAAGCGCGACGTGGTGGCAGGCGACGAGCGCGAGGCGGGCGGGCGCAAGCTCCTCAACTTCGGCCACAGCATCGGCCACGCCGTCGAGGCCTGCGGGCAGTACCGCCTGGGCCACGGCAACTGCGTCGCCGTCGGGATGTGCCTCATGGCCCGCGCCGCCATAGCGCAGGGCGCTTGCGCGCCCGAGTTTCTCCCCCGCCTCGAGCGCCTGCTCTCCGCCTGCGGCCTCGCGACCCGCACCGACTTCACCGTCGACGAGCTCTACCGCTGCGCCCTGCACGATAAGAAGCGTGCAGGGGCAACCATCGACCTCGTGATCCCGCATGACCTGGGAAGCTGCGACATCGAGCGCGCGTCGCTCGACGGCTTCCGCGCGCTTATCGCCCAGGCCCTTGACTCCCAAAACGCCGAGGAGGACGCATGCTAGCCCGCATCACCCCGCACGAGCTGGCGGGAACGGTTCCCGCCATCGCCTCCAAGTCGATGGCGCACCGCCTCATCATCTGCGCCGCCCTGGCCGACGGGCCCACCTACGTGCGCTGCAACTCGACCTGCGCCGACATCGACGCCACGGTCCGCTGCCTGAACGCCCTGGGAGCGCACGTCGAGACCGCGCAGGACGGCTTCGCCGTCTACCCCGTGCCGCGCGAGGAGCGCCTTGCCGGCCCGGCCTTCGCCCCGCGCAGGGACGCGCTCCTGGACTGCGGCGAATCGGGCTCGACGCTGCGCTTCATGCTCCCCGTAGCCGCCGCCCTGGGCGCCGACGCCGTCTTCACGGGTGCGGGCCGGCTGGCCGAGCGCCCGCTGGGCCCGCTCGCGCGCGAGCTCTTCATCGGCGGCTGCACGCTCACGCCCGAGGGCCAATGGCCGCTCGGCTGCCGCGGGCAGCTGCGGCCGGGCCGTTTCGAGTTGCCGGGCAACGTGAGCTCGCAGTACGTGAGCGGCATCATGCTGGCCGCCCCCGCCCTGGGCAGCACCACGCAGATCGTGGTGCGCGGGCACATCGAGAGCCGCCCGTACATCGACCTCACCGTGCGCGCGCTCGCCGCCTTCGGCGTGGCCGTCGACGAGAGGCGCCATCCGGCAACGCCCGTGTCGGTCGAGGAGACGATCTTCACCATCCACGGCGGCGCCTGCGCCTCGCCCGGCACCGTGAACGTGGAGGGCGACTGGTCCAACGCCGCCTTCTGGCTCTGCGCCGGCGCGCTGGGAACCAAGCCCGTGGCGGTTTCCGGACTGGATCTGAACTCGCCGCAGGGCGACCGTGCCATCATGGGGGCACTGCTGCGCTTCGGTGCCCGCACCCGCCGCGGCGGCGGCGAGGCGCGCGTGCATCCCAACAAGCTCGTGGGCTACACGCTCTCGGCCGCCGACATCCCGGACCTCGTGCCCGTCATCGCCGCCGTGGCCTCCGTGGCGCAGGGCGAGACGCGCATCACCGACTGCGCGCGCCTGCGCATCAAGGAGTCCGACCGTCTGACCACTACCGCCGAGGTGCTGAACGCGCTGGGCGCGCAGGTGCGCGTGGACGGCGACGACCTAGTAATCCAGGGCGTGGAGCGCCTTGCCGGCGGCACGGTGAACTCGCACAACGACCACCGCATCGCCATGATGGCCGCGATTGCCGCGGTGCGCGCCGAGGGTCCCGTGATGATCGAGGGCGCCGAGGCCGTGGCCAAATCCTACCCCGGCTTCTTCACCGACTACCGCCTCTTGGGCGGCACCGTGGACCTGACCGAGTCCGCCGACTTCATCGCGTAAGGAGACCCATGTCCTCAACCTTCGGCACCGCCGTGCGCCTGAGCATCTTCGGCGAGTCCCACTCCGCCGCCATCGGCTGCGCGGTGGACGGCCTGCCCGCAGGCATCGCCGTCGATGTCGCGCGCTTGCAGGCCTTCCTCGACCGCCGCGCCCCCGGCCGCGACGCCACGGCGACCGCACGCCGCGAGGCCGACGCCCCGCGCTTCCTCTCCGGCATCGTGAACGGCCGCACCACCGGCACGCCGCTCGCCGCGGTGATCGAGAACGCCAACACCCGCAGCTCAGACTACGACGAGCTGCGCCGCATACCGCGCCCGGGCCACGCCGACTTCCCCGCCCAGGTTCGCTACCGCGGCTACCAGGACGTGGCCGGCGGCGGGCACTTCTCGGGACGGCTCACCGCCCCCTTATGCGTGGCGGGCGGCATCGCCCTGCAGGCGCTCGAGGCCGCAGGCGTCACCGTGGTGGCGCACATCGCCGAACTGGGACCCGAGCGCATAGCCGACGAGCCGCTCGACCCGCTGTCCATCGACGCCGCGCAGCAGCGCTCCATCCTCGCCCACAGCCTCCCCTGCGTGAGCGCGCAAGCCGCCGACGCCATGCGCGCCCGCATCATGGCGGCCAAGAACGACCTCGACAGCGTGGGCGGCATCATCGAATGCGCGGCGTACGGGCTTCCCGCCGGCATCGGCGACCCCATGTTCGACGGGATCGAAAACCGCATCGCGCAGATCGCCTTCGGCATCCCCGCCGTGAAGGGCGTGGAGTTCGGCGCGGGCTTCGGAGCCGCCCGCCTCACCGGCAGCCGGAACAACGACGCCTTCCGCATGGAGGACGGCCGCGTGCGCCCGCAGGCCAACCACGCCGGCGGCATACTCGGCGGCATCACCGACGGCATGCCCGTCATCTGGCGCATGGCCGTGAAGCCCACGCCCTCCATCGGCCGCGCGCAGCAGAGCGTCGACCTGGCTGCCGGCGCGAACGCCGAGCTCAAAGTCCGCGGCCGCCATGACCCCTGCATCGTTCCGCGCGCCGTGCCCGTAGCCGAGGCCGCCTGCGCCTTCGCCCTGCTCGACGCCCTCGTAGAGGCAGGAGCCTACCCCGCCGCCCCACCCGCCGACGCCGCCGCCGCAACGGCACTTAAGTCTGCGCGGTTTGGCGGGGCCGGGCATTAGCGGGCGGGTGGCCCTCCTGCTGTTCCATCGCGCTGATGGCCGCATAACCTACGTGGTTGACGCTTGGATCTGATGCGATCAGCGCGATAGAACAGCAGGAGGGCCCTCGGGATCGCATGAGACTGCACTTGTCGCCCGGCGGCTCAGAGGGGCCGTCCTCCGTGCTATCGGGCCGATCGCGTCAAAAGCACGCGCGGAGCATGAGCCTTGCGCGGCCATCGGCCTGATAGCACGGAGGACGGCCCGCCCCAGCGCACGTACCGGTACTTCTCGCCTATATATCAGAAAGGAACCCTATGGAGCTCTCAGAGATACGCACCCGCATCGATGCGGTGGACGACGAGCTGGTCCGGCTCTTTACGGAGCGCATGGATCTGGCCGCAGAGGTGGCGGCGTCCAAGCGCGGGACGGGCAAGCCCGTCTACGATGCGCAGCGCGAGCGCGAGAAGCTGGCCGATATCGCCGGCAAGGTGCCGGGGCGCTTCTCCGCGCAGGCGGTGTCGCTGTTCTCGCTCATCATGAGCATCAGCAAGGCCGAGCAGCTCTCCATCTTGGCCGGCGACCGCACCGACGCGCGCTCCAAGCAGGCACGCGCCGCCCTCCAGCCGCTTGACGAGCCCTTCCCCGAGGTCGCCGACGTAGCCTGCCAGGGCGTGGAGGGCGCCTACAGCCAGATCGCCGCCACGCGCCTGTTCCGCGTGCCGCGCATCCAGTTCTTCAACACGTTCGAGGGCGTGTTCCGCGCCGTGCGCGAGGGCCTGTGCGCCTACGGCGTGCTGCCCATCGAGAACTCGACCGCCGGCTCGGTCAACCGCGTCTACGACCTTATGGCCGAGTACCGCTTCAACATCGCGCGGTCCCTGCGGCTCAAGATCAACCACGACCTCTTGGCGCCGCGCGGCGTGGGGATCGGCGACATCCGCGAGGTCTACTCCCATGAGCAGGCGCTCGCGCAGTGCCAGCATTACCTCGACAAGCTCGGCGTGAAGGTGCACGTGGTGGAGAACACCGCCAAGGCGGCCGCCATGATCGCCGGGTCCGACCGCCGCGACGTGGCCGCCATCTCGAGCCGCGACTGCGCGCGCCTCTACGGACTGGACGTGCTCGACGAGAGCGTGCAGGACTCCGACAGCAACTACACGCGCTTCGTGGTGGTCTCGGCCGAGCCCAAGATCTTCCCCGGTGCCACGCGCACCTCGCTCATGCTCACCACCGGCCACGAGCCCGGATCGCTCTACCGCGTGCTGGAGCGTTTCTACGCCTTCGGCGTGAACATCGTCAAATTGGAGAGCCGCCCCATCCCCGGGCGCGACTTCGAGTACCTGTTCTACTTCGACTTGGAGTGCGCCGCCGCGGGCGAGAAGTTCAGCCAGCTCCTGGACGCGCTGGACGACGTCTGCGACACCGTGACCTACTTCGGCAGCTACGCCGAGGTGGTGTAAGCCGGGCCGGGCCGTTCCGTCCGGTCCGAGGGCGGGGTATATCATCCCGTGCTCAAACAGCTTCGCCGCGACGGAGATGCCGGAAACGGCATCTCCTGCGGCTGCAGAACTGCGCGCGGGACGATATACCCGCCCCCCTCGCCTACAGCCCCATTCTTGCGTGGACGTTTCAACTCGTTGAATCGCGCCGATCGCTGCATTTTTCGAGCTGAAGCGGGCGTAAAGTAGCGCTATCGGTGCGATTATGCGAGAAGCACCTTTCGCATGGATGAACGCAGGTGCCGACCGGGGTATATCGTTCCGCGCGCAGTTTCGCAGCGAAGCGAGAATGTTTGAGCACGGAATGATATACCCCGGTCGGCACCGGACAGCTCAAATGCAACAAGCGGGTCTGCGCCCACTTTGAACGGTACGAAAGGATCCCCCTATGCCCCAGGTTTTGGAAACTCCCTCGGCGCCGGTTGCCGACGCGGTGGCCGGGCGCCCGTACGGCGTGCTGGGCGAGAAGCTCGGCCACAGCTACACGCCCATCATCTATCGCGAGCTGGCGGGGCTGGACTACCGCCGCTTCGAGCGCGCGCCCGAGGACGTGGAGGCCTTTGTGTGCGGCGACGCGTGGGAGGGTTTCAACGCCACCATCCCCTACAAGCGCACCGTGGTGCCGTACCTGGACGAGATCGCACCCGAGGCTGCGCGACTGGGCAACGTCAACACCGTGACGCGGCTTTCCAACGGGCGCCTGCGCGGAGACAACACGGACTACTTCGGGTTCAAGTGCCTCGTTGAGTCCTGCGGCGCGGAGCTCGCGGGCGGCAAGGCGCTCGTGCTGGGCGGCGACGGCGGTGCCGGCACCACCTGCATGACCGTGCTCGCCGACCTGGGCTTTGAGCCGGTGAGCGTCTCACGCGATCCCGAGGCCGCCCGCGCGACGCGTTCGGAGGGACCGGACACCCCGGCCGCGCACATGCCCGTCATCGGCTACGGCGACCTGACAGACCATGCGGATGCCGTCCTGCTCGTCAACTGCACGCCGGTGGGCATGTTCCCACGCTGCCCCGCCTCCCCGCTCACCGACGAGCGCTTCGACCTGCTCGCCGGAGGCGGCCTCAAGGCCGTGGTGGACATCGTCTACAACCCGGCGCGCACCGGCCTCATGCTGCAGGCCGAGCAGCGCGGTATCCCCTGCGCCGGCGGCCTGCTCATGCTCGTGGCGCAAGCGGCCGAAGCTGTCCGGCACTACACCGGCGCGCTTATCGCCCCGGAGCGCATCGCCGACCTCACGGCGCATCTGTCCTTCTCCGAGCAGAACATCGCCCTCATCGGCATGCCGGGCTGCGGCAAGACCCGCGTGGGCGAGCAGCTGGCCGCGCTCACCAGCCGCGAGCACGTGGACATCGACCATGAGCTGGAGCGCCGCCTGGGCGAGTCCTGCCAAACCTTCATCGAGCGCGAAGGCGAACCCGCCTTCCGCGCGCAGGAGACCGCCGTGCTCTCCGAGGTGGCCGCCCGCTCCGGCCAGGTGATCTCGTGCGGCGGCGGCGTGGTGACCATGCCCGAGAACCGCGATCTTCTGCGCCAGAACAGCCTCACCGTCATGCTCGACCGCAAGCTCGACGAGCTGCCCGTGCGCGGCCGCCCCGTCTCCCAGCGCGACGGCGTTGCCCTTCTCGCCCAGAAGCGCATGCCGCTCTACCGCAGCTGGGCCGACCTCGTCGTGGCCTCGCGCGAGAACCCGCGCGCCACGGCCCGCGCCGTCAACGACGCGCTTCCCTACCAGGCCTCGCTCTAACGTCCCATGAAAGGAACTCCTATGAACGCCCTCGTCATCAACGGACCCAACCTCAACCTGCTCGGCATCCGCGAGCCGGACATCTACGGTAGCCAGAACTACGCCACACTGGAGCGCATCTGCCAGGAGGCGGGCGCGCAGCTGGGCTTCGAGCAGGTGGAGGTCTTTCAGTCCAACCACGAGGGCGTCATCATCGACAAGATCCAGGAGGCCATGGGCTCCTTCGACGGCATCGTGATCAACCCGGCCGCCTACACGCACACGAGCGTCGGCATTCTGGACGCGCTCAAGGCCGTGCAGATCCCGGCCGTGGAGATCCACATCTCCGACGTCGACGCCCGCGAGAGCTTCCGCCAGGTGTCCTACGCCGGCATGGCCTGCTTTGCCCGCGTAACCGGCGAGGGCCTCGACGGTTACGCCCACGCCCTCCAGCTCCTGAAAGAGCACCTGGAGGCGTAAGGCGCCACCTCGCGCCCGGACTTTCACACGCTGTCGATCACGTTCCGCTTGTACCGCTCTGCCAAAACGTTGCATGCAATCTCGTTCGCGAGGCGACTGAAAACGGCCTCTAGGCGAATCAAAATGCATGCAACGTGCGTTGGCGAACAGAAATGCATGCAAAAAGAAGCGGCGCAAGGAAGATGCGCCGCAGCAGCCCCTACTTCAACGTGGCGTACATCACGGCCTTGATGGAGTGCATGCGGTTCTCGGCCTCGTCGAAGACCACGGACTGCTTGCTCTCGAAGACCTCGTCGGTAACCTCCATCTCCGCGATGCCGAACTTCTCGGCGATCTCGGCGCCCACGGTCGTCTTGGTGTCGTGGAAGCTCGGCAGGCAGTGCATGAAGATGGCGCCCGGCTTGGCGTTGGCCATGACGGCGGCGTTCACCTGGTACGGGGACAGCAGCTTGATGCGCTCGGCCCAAAGCTCGTCGGGCTCGCCCATGGAGACCCAGATGTCGGTGTAGATGACGTCGGCGCCTGCGGTGCCGGCGGCCACGTCCTCCGTGAGCGTCACCGTGCAGCCGTTCTCGGCTGCGATCGCGCGGCAGGTCTCAACCAGGTCCGCGGAGGGCATCTGCGCGGCCGGACCGCACGCCGTGAAGTTGAGGCCCAGCTTGGCGCAGGCCACCATGAGCGAATTGCCCACGTTGTTGCCCGCATCGCCCATGAAGGTGAAGTTGAGGCCGGCCAGGCGCCCGAACTTCTCGCGGATGGTCAGCATGTCGGCGATCATCTGCGTGGGGTGGAACTCGGTGGTAAGGCCGTTCCAGACGGGCACGCCCGCGTACTCAGCCAGCGTCTCCACGATCTTTTGCGCAAAGCCGCGGTACTCTATGCCGTCGTACATGCGCCCCAGCACCCGCGCCGTGTCCTCGATGGACTCCTTCTTGCCCATCTGCGAGCTGCCGGGGTCCAGGTAGGTCACGCCCATGCCCAGATCCATGCCGGCAACCTCGAAGCTGCAGCGCGTGCGCGTGGAGGTCTTCTCGAACAGCAGCACGATGTTCTTTCCCTCAAGGTAGCGGTGCGGCGTGCCGGCGCGCTTCAGGCGCTTGAAATCCTCGGCAAGGTCGATGAGGTAGGTGATCTCCGCCGGGGTGAAGTCCAAGAGCTTGAGAAAGCTCCGGCCCGAGAGGTTGACGCCCATGGTGCTCCTTTCGACAAGCGCGCGGCATGCGCGGTGAATCCTGCGGAAAAGGCTACTGTAGCACGTGCCGGGCGGAGCGCGTCCCGCATCGCACAAACATTGCCAAGCGGTAACGCGGCGCCTGCGGCCCCCCTCTCCCGCACCCCCGCGGTTTTCAGATCCCTAACATTGCGCACACACTACCTTCGCCTCGGCTCAACTATACTGGTCAGTTGACGACATAACGCGCTTCGGCGCTGCAGCGCGCCGGAGCCTAAGGAGGAGCGATCAGCGTTGTCATCCAAGCATAAGACCGAGCAGAACCCGTCCGCCCTCAAGGCAAAGGACAAGGACAAGCGCAAGAAAAAGCACAAGAAAGCCGACGGGCTCATGCCCGAGAACGAGGCTGTCATCGACGAGGGCACCCAGAGCGCCCGCAAGCTCGCCAACGCCGAGAAGTACGACTTCAGCTACACCCAGAACCGCGAGCTTTCCTGGCTGCGGTTCGACAACCGCGTGCTCTGCGAGGCGTTCGACGCCGACGTGCCGCTTTTCGAGCGGCTCAAGTTCGTCTCGATCTTCTTCTCCAACTTGGACGAGTTCTTCATGGTGCGCGTGGGCGGGCTCTCCGACCTGGCCACCCTGAAGAAGCAGCCCCTCGAGAACAAGGGCAACCTCACGGCGTCCGAGCAGATCGACGTGGTCCACAACACGCTTGCGCCGCTCACGCGCCGCGCGGCCGACGGCTTCAACGCGCTCGAGGCGGAGCTCGCCGGCTGCGGCGTTGAGCGCCTGCGTCCCGAGACCCTCACCGGCGAGGAGCGCACCTTCGTGGAGCAGTACTTCCACGCGTACCTCTCGCCCGTCATCTCGCCGCTCGTGATCGACCCGCGCCACCCCTTCCCCAACCTGCGCAACGGCGCGCTCTACCTGGTTTGCGGCCTGGAAAGCGCCGACGAGGAGAACCTGCTGGGCCTCATCGAGGTCCCGGCGGCGCTCAACCGCACCGTGGAGATCCGCGTCCGCGGCGACGTGAGCCGCCAGGCCTACCGCTACATGCTCATCGAGGACGTCATCATGACCTGCCTCGACAGCTGCTTCGGCAGCTACCTGCCGCGCGACCGCGCCGTGATTCGCGTCACCCGCAACGCCGACATCGACCCGGACGGCGAGGGCGTCGAGGAGGACTCCGACTACCGCCTGCACATGAAGCGCATCCTGAAGCAGCGCCTGCGCCTGCAGCCGGTGCGCCTTGAGGTCGAGGGGCACCTCAAGAAGGGCAACCTGACCATGATCCGCAAGGCGCTCAAGCTCTCCCAGGGCGCCGTCACCGTGCTGGACATCCCGCTCGACCTGGGCTACGTCTTCGCCGTCGAGGACCGCATTCCCGCCGCGTCCCGCGCCGACCTGCTGTTCCCGCCCGTGTCCCCGCAGCCCAGCCCCATGTTCGACCCCGACCGCCCCGTGCGCGAGCAGGTCATGGAGGGCGACAAGCTCCTGTTCTACCCCTACGAGTCCATGGACCCGTTCCTGAACCTGGTGCACGATGCCGCGCACGACCCGGAGTGCATCTCGCTGCGCATCACGCTGTACCGCGTGGCCAAGCAGTCGCGCCTGTGCGAGAGCCTCATCAGCGCGGCCGAGGGCGGCAAAGAGGTCACCGTCCTCATGGAGCTGCGCGCCCGCTTCGACGAGGCCAACAACATCCAGTGGGCCGAGCGCCTGGAGGCCGCCGGTTGCATGGTGATCTACGGCTCCGAGGGCTTCAAGTGCCACTCCAAGATCTGCCAGCTCACCTACCGCAAGGGCATGCGCCTCAGCCGCATCACGCTGCTGGGCACCGGTAACTTCAACGAGAAGACCGCCAAGACCTACTCCGACTTCATGCTCATGACCGCGCACGAGGGCATCGGCGAGGACGCCAACGCGTTTTTCCGCAACCTCTCGCTCGGCAACCTCAAGGGCACCTACCGCTACCTGGGCGTGGCGCCCGCCAGCCTGAAGCCACTCATCATGAACGGCCTCAACCGCGAGATCGAGCGCGCCCGCGCTGGCCAGGGCGCCTACGTGTTCATGAAGATGAACTCGCTCACCGACCGCGAGGTCATCGACAAGATCGCCGAGGCCAGCCAGGCCGGCGTGCGCGTTGAGATGATCATCCGCGGCATCTCCTGCCTGGTGCCCGACATCCCCGGAAAGACCGAGAACGTGCATATCCGCTCCATCGTGGGCCGCTTCCTGGAGCACGCGCGCGTGTACATCTTCGGCGTGGAGCAGGACATGATGTACTGCTCGTCGGCCGACATGATGACCCGCAACACCGAGCACCGCGTGGAGATCGCCTTCCCCGTGCTCGACCCCACCTGCCGCGAGCTCGTGAGCACCTACATGAGGATGCAGCTCGCCGACAACGTCAAGGCCCGCCGCCTCACCTCCGACGGCACCTGGGCGCCTGTCGAGCGCGCCGAGGGCGATGAGGACTACAACGCCCAGACGCAGCTCGTGCTGCGCGCGTACCGTCGGGCCAAGGAGGCCGCCGACGAGCGCCAGGACGAGATCCGCGCCCACTTCGACCCTGCAAACGTCGAGCAGAACCCCAGCGCCGCCGTGGAGCAGCTGGCCGAGAAGCTCCAGCACGAGGACGAGGCGGCCGGCCGCGCCGACGCCGCCGAGGCCGCCTCGCGCGTGGCGGCGCAGGAGCGCGACGCCCCGACGGACCCCATGGGCGAGAAGAACGCCGCCGCGCCTGCCCCCAGCGCCCCCGCGCAGCAGCCCATCGGCAAGCACGCCGCCCCCGCGCCGGCCGTGGCCCAACCGGAGCCAGCGCCCGCCGAAACGGCAGCTGAGCCCGCGGCGCAGCAGGCTCCCGCGGTGCCCCACTTCGAGGCCGAGCTCATCGAGCCCGCCCCGGCACAGGGAGCCTCCCCCGCCGCCGCGCCCGAGGAGGCCCCGCAGCCCGAGCGCATCGTCGTGCGCCAGCGCGGGCGCCTGCGCACGGGCCTTGCGCTCATCGGCCTGGGGGTGCGCACGCTCTTCTCGCACGGCGCCGCCCCCAAGGCGCTCGAAAGCGGCCAGGGCAAGCGCCCGCGCCGTCGCTAAAGATTTAGCGCATATTCCGTCATCGGGAGCGGGGCCGTGCCGGCGCGCGGCCCCGCTTCGCTATGATTGCAGCAAGACAACCCGGGCCTGCGGCCGACCGCGCCACGCGGCGGGCGGGCCCCGACAGACGGGAGCGACCCTTGAACCTCACCTGCGAGCGCATGAGCTACGGCCCCGACGCCATCGCCCACGACGAGAACGGCAAGACGGTGTTCGTCGCTGGCGGCGTACCGGGCGACACGGTCGAGGCCGCGCTCGTAAGCGACGGCACGAGCTTCTCGAAGGCGAAGGTCGAGCAAGTCGTGACCCCCGGCGCGGACCGCGTGCAGCCCCCTTGCCCCTACGTGGGGCTCTGCGGCGGATGCCCTTGGGGCATCCTGTCGCGCTCTGCGCAGCTCGCCGCCAAGCAGGCGAACGTTGCCGACGCGCTCACGCGCATCGGGCGCTTCTCGCCCGACGAGGTCAAAGGCCTGGTGCGCCCCATCCGCCACGCCCGCGACGACTGGGGCTACCGCAACAAGATCGAGCTCGCCCCGCGCATGCAAGGCAACCGCCTGGTGCTGGGCCTGCATGCCGCCGAAGCCGACACGGTGGTCAAGGTCAAGCGCTGCCCGCTTTTCGAGAAGCGCTTCGGTGCGGCCGTCGCGGCCGTGGAAGGAGCGCTCGCCTACGCCACGCACGGCCGTGACTTGGGAATAGAGCGCGTGGGCATCCGCGCGAGCCGCCGCACCAAGGACCTCGAGGTGGCCTTCTGGACCCCCGCCGGACCTTTCCCGCGCGCCGAGATGGCCCGTGTGCTGCGCGATGCCGTGAAGCCCACGAGCGTAGTGCGCGTGCTCACTGCAGGCGAGGCGCGCGCACGCCGCGTGAAGAAGGTGGAGGTGCTGGACGGCTTCGGCAGCTGGTCCGAACGCATTGGCTCCGAGACCATGCGCTTGTCCGCGCCGTCCTTCTTCCAAGTCAACACGCCCGCCGCCGAGATCCTCATCCAGCTCGTCATGGACGCGCTCGCCCCGCGTGCGAACGAGCTGGCGCTTGACCTGTACTGCGGCGCCGGCACCTTCACGCTGCCGCTGGCGCGCAGCGCGGGCGCGGTATGCGCCGTGGAGTCCTACGGCCCCGCCGTGCGCGACCTGCGCCGCAACCTGGAAACCGCGCGGTTGGACAACGTCGAGGCCGTGGGCGGCGACGCGGCGCGCGAGTTCCCCGACGAGGAGCCCGACGTGCTGGTGGTGGACCCGCCGCGCGCCGGCTTGGCCCCCGAGGTCGTCGAGCTTATCTCGCGCACGGGCGCCCGCGACGTGGCCTACGTGTCCTGCGACCCGGCCACCCTTGCCCGCGACCTCGCGCGCTTCCGCGATGCCGGGACCTTCCGCCCCTTGAGCGTCACGCCCGTCGATCTTTTCCCGCAAACCTTCCACGTGGAGACGGTCACGCATCTGACGCGCGGCTAATGGGTACAAGGAAACAAGCTTCGGTCATCCAACACGAGGGGGTTCCCATGCCAGGCGTCGCCGTACTTGTCGCTGACGGATTTGAAACCATCGAATGCCTTACCGCCGTTGACGTTCTGAGGCGCGGGGGCGTCAAATGCGCCACCGTCTCGGTTATGGCAACGCGCGAGACGGTAAGCTCGCAGCAGGTTCCCGTGACCTGCGACTACCTCTTCGACGAGGTGGACTTCGACGACTTCGACTACATCATGCTTCCCGGCGGCCTGCCCGGCGCCACCAACCTGGGCGGCGACGAGCGCGTCCTCAACCTGGTGCGCCGGTTTGCGGCCGAGAAGCACGTGGCTGCCATCTGCGCCGCCCCTGCCGTGGTGCTGGCAAAGGCGGGCGTGCTCGAGGGCCACCAGGCCACCTGCTTCCCCAGCTTCGCCGACACGCTGCCCAAGGGCGTCTACGCAGGCCCCAAGACCGTGGTGGTCTCCGGCAACATCATCACCGCGAGCGCCATGGGCCAGGCCCTGCCGTTCGCCCTCGCGATTCTCAAGGACATCGCCGGAGATCAGGCAGTCGAGAAGGTCCGGGAGAGCATCCAGCTATGATCTTGGCTTCGCAGTCCCCGCGCCGCATCGAGCTCATGCAGGAGGCCGGTTACGCTCCCCGCGTGATCCCCGCCGCTATCGACGAGACCCCCTTGCCCGGCGAGCAGCCGGCCGATTTGGTGGCGCGGCTCTCCTCCTCCAAGGCCCACGCCGTGGCCGCCGCGCACGCCGCCCCCGATGAGATCGTGGTCGCGGCCGACACGGTAGTAGTTCTCGACGGCAAGGCCCTGGGCAAGCCGGCCGACGCCGATGAGGCCCGCTCCATGCTGGCGCGGCTTTCCGGCCGCACGCACCAGGTCATGACCGGCGTGTGCCTGCTCGTCGGCGGGAAGGGCTCCCCCAAGCCGGTGTCCTTTGTGGAAACCACCGATGTGACGTTCTACGCGCTTAGCAAGCAGGAGATAGACGCCTATGTGGCGAGCGGAGAGCCCATGGACAAGGCCGGCGCCTACGGCATCCAGGGAACGGGCGGGCGACTGCTGGTACGCGGAATCGCAGGCGATTTCTATAACGTCGTGGGTCTTCCCATCGCTGCGGTCGTGCGGGCCATACGGGGGTTGTCGTAACGGCCGCGTTGTTGGGCGCTGCAAAGCCAAGCGGAGGGGCGGGGTGATAAGAACCCGGATTTTGCCCGTTATCAAAATCCGGGTTCTTATCACCCCGCCCCTCAGCGCATTGTCATTGTCGGTACGTCCTCGGACCGCGCGGCGGAAGGCCTGCTACGTCCGGCACATGAAGTGAAAGGTGACTCTATGACTGATCGTACTCCGTGCCTGCAACCCATCTCGTTGCGTGAGCTTGCCGATTTCCGCATCGGGCACTGGACGGATCTTGACGCGGGAACGGGGTGCACGGTTATCGTGGCTCCCGAAGGCGCGGCGGCGGGCGTGGATGTGCGCGGCGGCGCACCGGCCTCGCGCGAGACGGACCTGCTGCGCCCGGAGAACACGGTTGAGAGGATACAGGCCGTATGCCTCTCCGGCGGGTCGGCTTTCGGACTAGAAGCGGCATCGGGCGTGGCAAGGGAGCTCGAACGTCGCGGCATCGGCGTGGAAGTGGGCCCCACCAAGGTGCCCATCGTCTGCTCGAGCTGCATTTTCGACCTGGCCTTCGGCGACGCGTTCACGCGTCCGGGCGTGAACGCGGGCGTTGCCGCCGCCCGAGCGGCCCTCGACGGGGCGCCTCAAGCCCCGAACGACCCAGCCGGATCCTCGGCTGCGAACTCCCTCGCCCCGGAGTCTACGGGGAACCGCGCGGAAGACGCGGCGAAAACCCGCTCCTTCGCCAGCGACGACCCCGATGCCCAAGGCAACGTCGGTGCAGGCGCGGGCGCCACGGTCGGTAAGCTCAACGGCGCGGACTGCGCCATGAAAGGCGGCCTGGGAGCCTGCGCGCTCGCACTCGGCGACCTCAAGGTCGCGGCGCTCACGGCCGTCAACGCCTGCGGCAACGTTGTCGACCCCGTCACGCACGAGACGATCGCCGGCATGCGCGCCAGCGCGGACTCGCCCGCGGTCGCCGACATGGAGGAGGCGCTCCTCGAGGCAGGCTCTGACGCCGCGCTGCCGCTCGACCGCACCAACACCACCATCTCCTGCGTCATCACCAACGCGTCGCTCACCAAAGCGCAGGCCACCAAGGTGGCTCAGATCGCCGCAGACGCCTACGCCCACGCCATCCGGCCGACCCACACCACCAACGACGGCGACACCGTCTACGTCATGGCCTCCGGCAAGCCCGGTGCGCCGTGCCCGTACTCGATCGACCTTATCGGCCTTCTGGCCACGAGAGCCCTCGAGACGGCCATCGCCTCCGGCGTGCGGCACGCCCGGACGCTCCACGGCATTCCCGGCGTCGCCGACATCTAGCAAAACGCTCCGCATGCATTCCTTATCGCCTAGGGGCCCTAATCGGCCTCCAGCCGAAAAGGAGTGCATGCGGAATCCGCCGCCGATAAGGTCTGCATGCGGAGCGCATTTGATAAACGCGCCGCTTTCGCGCCTTTTAGTTGAACTTGAAGATCTTGCTGGCCAGGTGGTACAGCCCGATGGTGAGCTTGGACCCCAGCTTGCCCGGAAGATTGGTCCCCGTGCCCAGCAGGCCGTGGCGGGCGCGGTGGTACATGCGAATATCGTACACGCGCAAGTCCGCCCACAGGCGCGCCAGGTTGTCCATGGCGTCGGGGGCCTGCGAAAGGCGCGAGAAAACCGAGCAGATGGCCATCATCATGGTGAAGTACATATACATGTAGGAGCGCAGGCGCGGCTCCGACACATCGTCGTCCAGATGGTAGGCCTCCATCATGATGCGCGTGATCCTGAGCTGCTGGTCGATGCGCCCCACCATGACCTGCTCGTTGACACTCTGGTCCTCGCGGCCGATATAGTAGCGGTACAGGTCGATATCGGCGTAGTAAAGCGTGGTGCAGCGCGGAAGCGGCTGGTAGGCGTAGATGTTGTCCACGTAGAAGGTGTGCGCCGGCAACGGCACGTCTGCCTGGCGCAGCACATCGGTACGGTAGCACAGGCTGTGCATGAGGAGGTTCTGCCAGGGCTTGAAGCGGCCGATCTCGCTCCATCCGAAGATCTTCTTGCGCGGCAGCACGCTCTTGTAGTTGATGGTGGTGCGGGTGTTGTCCGCCACATGCTCGTAAACGTAGTTGGACACGAAGAGGTCCACGCGCAGGCCGCGGCTCAGGAAGCCGCGCAGGAGCTCGAGCATCTCGGTCAAGGCGGCGGCGTCCAGCCAGTCGTCGGAGTCAAGCACCTTGTAGTAGGCGCCATGCGCGGCGCGCAGGCCCGCGAGCACCGCCATGCCATGGCCGCCGTTTTCCTGGTGCACCGCGGTGATGATGTCCGGGTAGCGCGCGGCCCAGGCGTCGGCCTTGGCGGGCGTCTCGTCCTTGGAGCCGTCGTTCACGATCACGATCTCTACGTCGTCGGCGTAACCCGATCCTTCCAAGATGGACTCGACAGCACGGTCCATGTCCTTAGCCGAGTTGTAGCACGGGATGCCGAAGGTGATGGTTTTCTGCATGGGATCCTCTTGGCGCAACGCGCAACAAGGGCGCGTCCCCGCAGGTCCGCGCCCGAACGAATACAAGCCTTAGCTGTGGCAGGAGATAAGCTCGTCGGAGAGCGCAAGGGCCGAGTCGACTACGGCGTCCATATCGTAGTACCGGTACTCCGCCAAACGGCCTACCAAGTGGAAATTGGTGACATCCTCCACGCGAGCGCGGTAGCGCTGGTAAAGGTCCTGGTTCTGCGGATCGAGGATGGCGTAGTACGGGGTCTCGCCGGAGCCGGGGGTGTACGCCTTGGAGTACTCGCGCATGATCGTGGTCTTGCCCGGAACCTCTTGGCCGGTCATGAGCTTGAACTCCGTGATGCGGGTGAAGTCCTCCGACGTGGTGTAGTTCACCGTGGCCACCGGCTGGAACCGGTCTTGGTCAAGCGTCTCGAAGACCATGTCGAGCGTGCGGTACGGAAGCGCCCCGAGATCCAAGCCGAACAGCTCGTCCAAAGGACCGGTGTAGACCACCTCGCCGCCGTAGACGCGGCCGCAAAGCTTCACGATGTTCTCGTCCATCTCGATGATGTCGCGCGCATCAGCGTTAAGGTAGACGTCGATCAGATCATGGTCCAGCATGCGCTCGAACAGGCGGGTGTAACCCTCCGCCGGCATGCCCTGGTGCGTGGCGCCCGGGAAGTAGCGGTCGTCGTCGCCGATGAAGACGGGAACGCGCCCAGTCACGGACGGGTCGATCTGGTCGGGCGTCTGCCCCCACTGCTTCATGGTGTAGTGGAGAAAGACGTTCTCGTAGACGTAGTCGGCGACTTCCGCGAGGTCGGGGTCGTTCTTCTCGCGCAGGTCCATAATCGGGACCTTCTTGTTCTGCCCGAAGGCGTCGACGAGCTTCTGGTAGAGCTGCTCGCCGCGCTCCTCGCCGAAGGCCAGCTTGAGGCTCGTATGGTTGAAGGGGACGGGCATGAGCGTGCCGTGGATGTTGGCGAGAACCTTGTGCTGGTAATCAGTCCAGTCGGTGAAGCGCGACAGGAACTCGTGCACGCGGTCGTCCGTGGTGTGGTAGATGTGGGGGCCGTACTCGTGCACGAGGACGCCCGCGTCGTTGACGTAGTCGTAGGCGTTGCCGGCGATATGCCCGCGCCGCTCGAGAACCGCCACGCGGAAACCCGCGGTCTCAGCCAGGCGACGCGCGCAGACCGCGCCGGCGTAACCGGCGCCGACGACGATCATATCGTAGGCGTCGGGCTCGAACGACGCAGGTAGTCCATCGTAGAGTTGCATTGCTGCTCCTTGTGATAAGCCCGTGGGGCGTCTGTCCGCGCAACGTCAAAAACAGCGATAAAAGACTCGGTTGCTGCACGAATTATAGCGCTCAAACCCTATAATGAGGTAAGCGTCACAAGGAATGCTCAAGAAGCACCGTCTTATCGAACTGGAAAGAGAAGAGGAGAGCATGAGCGATTTTCTCACTCGCATGAAGGAAGCCGCGCGCGCCGAGAAGAAGACCATCGTCCTGCCCGAGGGCGAGGATCCGCGCACCATCGAGGCCGCTAAGCAGATCGTGGCCGAGGATCTCGCCAACCTCGTCATCCTGGGCGATCCCGCCAAGATCGACGTCGAGGGCGTCACCGTCATCGACCCGACTTCGCCGACCGCTCCCAAGCACGAGGCCTACGCGCAGAAGTTCGCCGAGCTCCGCGCCAAGAAGGGCGTCACCATCGAGCAGGCCCGCGCCCAGATGATGGACGCCACCTACTACGGCACCATGATGGTCAAGATGGGCGACGCCGACGGCCTGGTCTCGGGCGCCTGCCACTCCACCGCCAACACCCTGCGCCCGGCGCTGCAGATCCTGAAGACCGCCCCGGGCACCAAGCTCGTCTCGGCCTTCATGGTCATGTGCACCAAGACCCCCGAGTTCGGCGCCGACGGCACGCTCGTCTTCGCCGACTGCGGCCTCAACATCGACCCGACCTCCGACGAGCTTTCCGAGATCGCCATCGCCTCGGCCAACTCCTTCAGGACCTTCATGGGCGACATCGAGCCCAAGGTCGCCATGCTCTCCTACTCCACGATGGGCTCCGCCGGCGGCGACACCGCCAAGAAGGTTCAGGAGGCCACGGCCTTCGCCAAGGAGAAGGCCCCCGAGCTCGCCGTTGACGGCGACCTGCAGCTCGACGCCGCCATCGTACCTTCCGTGGCCGAGCTCAAGGCCCCCGAGAGCAAGGTTGCCGGCCACGCCAACGTGCTGGTGTTCCCCAACCTCGAGACCGGCAACATCGGCTACAAGCTCGTCCAGCGCTTCGGCCAGGCCGAGGCGTACGGCCCCATCCTGCAGGGCATCGCCAAGCCGGTGAACGACCTTTCCCGCGGCTGCTCCGCGCCCGATATCGTGGGCGTCGTGGCCATCACCGCCGTTCAGGCCCAGATGGCCGAGAAGAGCGCGTAAAACCCCTCCCCGACCAGGATGCGGGCACGCCGAGGCGGCAAACGCCCCCGCGTGTGAAACGGGCCATCCTGCAGGGGTACGCCGCACGGACCAACAGCTCTGTGCGAAGAACGTGCCCTTGCGGATCTCCTTCGGAACCCCGCCTGCGCAGCGCGCGCAGGCGGGGTTTTCTTAACGCACGGTCTCGAAAAGCCGCCTGGCGCAGCACGCGACGCGAGAAGGGCCGTTGAGCGCTTGGCGCTTTTAGGACCCCCGCACGCGGGGTATACCCTCACTGAGTGCCAAGCGGCGGTGCGCCGGGACGGCGCGCCGCGAACGGGTGAAAGGAGAAGCCATGGCCTTCAAGAACATCGTAGTTCCCTATGACGGATCCAACCCCTCCCGCAGCGCGCTCGAGATCGCCAAGGATCTCGTCGGCGCCGATCCGGAGGCCACGCTGCACGTGATGAGCGTGATGACCGTGCCTTCGGACCCGTTCCACACCCGCCCGCTTGCCTCCGAGGCGCTGGCCGACTACATGCTCGTCGAACCGGACCTGTACGAGCGGGCCTTCCGCGAGAACGTCAAGCACATGCGCGACGACCTTAAGGCCGAGCTTGCCAGCACGCTCGAGGATCTGGCATGCGAGGTTGTCGTGGACGTGATGCCGGATCTCACCCCGGTTGAGGGCGTCGCCACCTACGTGCGCCGGCACGACTGCGACCTGGTGGTCATGGGCCGGCGCGGCCTCGGCGCCGTCCGCGGCCTCATAGGCTCCGTAAGCTTCGGCGTGCTGCGCGCCGTTGACGTCCCCGTCATGACGGTGAAGTAATAAATCCCCATCAGCCGGGCGATAAGCGCGTAAATAGGACCGGAGCATTCTCGTTGCGCCAAGCAGGGCCCGCGGGGACAAGAACCCGGATTTTGCCCGATATCAAAATCCGGAACCTTGTCCCCGCGGGCCCCTCGTGTTTGCCGCGCTTTCACCAAACGCCATTCTCACGATCTGCCCTCCACATGAAGGGCATTGCCCAACATGGCAGAAGGGCTCCGGGAGAACGAGGTTCTTGATTTTGATATCGGGCAAAATCAAGGTTCTCGTTCTCCCGGAGCCCAGCGAACCCAATCGCGCGCAGCCGGAGGCCGCGGGAAAGACGGGGAAGGGAATGGGGTTACTTGTCGCCGAAGCTGATGCCGAGGGCGCGCGCCTCGCGGACAAGGTCGGACTCGGGATCGACCATCTTGAGCTTGCCGGCGATATCTGCCAGCGGCACGCGGCACATCTTGCCGCCAACCTGGGCGACCATGAAGCCCGAGGCCCCCTCGAGGATGCCGCGCGCGGCCTCAACGCCGCACTGCGTGGCGAACACGCGGTCATACGCGCTCGGGGAGCCACCGCGCTGGGTATGCCCGGGAATGGCCACGCGCACTTCTCGCCCGGAGCGCTCGGCGATCTGATCGGCCAGGACGTAGGCGATGGAGGGCTCGGTGCGGGCCGCCAGGCGCTTCTTGTACTGCTTCTTGGTGAGCGCCGCCTCCTCCTTGGTCTTGGCACCCTCCGCCACCACCACGATGGCGAAGCGCGCGCCGTTCTTGACGCGGCGGTCGATGGTCTTGAGGACGTTGTCCAGGTCATAGGGGATCTCGGGGATGAGGATCACATCCGCGCCGCCCGCGACGCCGGCGTACAGCGGGATCCAGCCAACCTTGTGCCCCATGATCTCGATCACGAACACGCGCCCGTGCGAGCTGGCCGTGGTGTGGATGTCATCCACCGCCTTGGTGGCGATGTCGATAGCCGAGGGGAACCCGAAGGTCATCTCAGTGCCCCAGGTGTCGTTGTCGATGGTCTTGGGCAGCCCGATGACCGAGAGTCCCTCCTCGGACAGGCGGTTGGCGGTCTTGAGCGAGCCGTTGCCGCCCAACACGCACAGGCAGTCGAGCCCGAGCTTCTTGTACATCTTCTTCATGGCCGGGACCTTCTCCAGGCCGTCCGGCATGGGCTCGTCGATCTGCTTGAAAGGCGTGCGGCTCGTGCCCAAGATGGTGCCGCCGCGCGTGAGCAGGCCCGAGAAGTCTGCCGCCTTCATCACGCGGTAGTTGCCGTACATCAGGCCGCGATAGCCGTCCTGGAAGCCGTAGAACTCGACGTCCTTCTTGCAGTTGGCGTCGAGCGTTTTGACGATGCCGCGCATCGTCGCGTTGAGCGACTGGCAGTCGCCGCCGCTTGTGAGCATGCCTACGCGAAGCATATGGAGCCTCCCTCACCGCCGGCGGCGCGACGCGCCGCCGGGCCGTATGCAACAACGGCCCTTATTGTACGCCCCGCGCGGCGGCAGGGTGAGGCTCCGCCGGGTAAACGGTGGGTAAAGCCAAGCGTTGAGATCGGCGCGAGCGCAGCGCAGCCATCCGCGCCGTTACTTGCGGCGGTCACGGTGGATCGTGATCTCGATGCGCCCGCTCACCAGCCCGTAGATGATGAGCGCCACGATAACGAGCGGCGCGATCTTGATGAGGAACGCGACGATGGCGATGGGGATCACCAAGATCCACGAGAGCACCATCAGCACCAGGAACAGGGCGAGAAGCCCCAGCAACACGTTCACGAGATTCCCTTCTCGTCGGCGCTTACGCGCTCGTAGGTCACGAACTCGAAGGGCACGCCCGCATCGCCCTCGCCGGGCGCTACGACGTACGGGCCGTCCGCTGCGGCCACATGCCACGCCGGATCGTCGTCCAGATTGGGGAAGTAGGCGTCTGCTGGCCGAACGCAATGGTTCTTGGTCACCACGGCGCGCGTGCAATACGGTAGCAGCTGGCGGTAGACCTCTCCCCCGCCGACAACCCATGCGCGCTCGTCGGGCGCAAGCATCGCAAGCGCCTCGGACACGGAATGCGCAACCTCAGCGCCCTCCCTCATAAAGGAGGCGTCGCGTGTGAGCACGATGTTGCGGCGGTTCTTGAGGGGCCTGCCGCCGGGGAAGCTCTCCAGCGTGCGGCGCCCCATAACGACGGTGCAGCCCGAGGTGTGCGCCACGAAATGGCGCATGTCGGCTTTGTTGGCCACCACCATGTCACCGTCTCGGCCGATGCCCCAGTCGTCGCACACCGCCACGATGGCGGCCAAGTCGTTGCGCATGCATCCTCCTCGCGCGTTTGCCCCTGCCATTGGGGACGGGTACGGATGGCAGAACATACGGCATCTGCCATCCGTACCCGTCCCCAATGGCAGATGAGCGACGCCCTAGATAGCGATGGGAATGTTTTTCACCTGCGGACCGTGTTGATAGTTCTCTACGATAAGATCGTCGGTGGTGAAGGCGTAGAAATCCGTGACCTCGGGGTTCAGGCGCACGGTGGGCGCCGGGTACTGCGGGCGCCCGATGAGCTCCTCGATCACCGGAACATGGCGATCGTAGATATGGGCGTCGGCGATGACGTGGAGAAGCTCTCCGGCCACCATGCCCACCGACTGCGCCACCATCATGAGCAGGATCGCGTACTGGCAGACGTTCCAGTTGTTGGCAGCCAGGATGTCCTGGCTGCGCTGCATGAGCACCATGTTGAGCGTGAGCTTGTCGTCACCGGCGCGGTGTGTCACGTTGTAGATGACGTTGTACGCACAGGGGTACAGGTGCATCTCGGACAGGTCGGCGAAGGTGTAGAGGTTGGTCATGATGCGGCGCGAGAACGGCGTGTGCTCAAGGTCGTAGAGCACGCGATCCATCTGGTCGAAGTCGCCCTCGGGATAGTGGCTCTTCTGGCCCACCTGATAGCCGTATGCCTTGCCGATAGAGCCCGTCTCGTCGGCCCACTCATCCCAGATGCGGCTCTTGAGGTCGTTGATGTTGTTGGATTTCTTCTGATAGATCCACAGAACCTCGTCCATGGCGCTTTTGAGCGCCGTGCGGCGCAGCGTGAGTGCCGGGAACTCCTCGCGCAGATCATAGCGCGCGGTTACGCCGAAGTTCTTGATGGTGTAGGCAGGCGTGCCGTCCTCCCAGCGCGGGCGCACCTTCTCGCCCTCGGTGGTGGTGCCGTGGTCGAGAATGTCGCGGCACATCCTCACGAACTGTACGTCGGCCTTGCTCATACGCGCTCCTCACTCGCCGGGCGATGTCATGCCCCCCAGTATACCCATGGAGGGTGGGGCCGTGGCGGCGGGCGCGCCGTGGATTTTGCGGGGTGAACACGATCGTCCTCGCCCGCATCCCCGCACGCGGCGTGAAGGGTATGTTGCCCTTAGCGTGACACGAACTGTGTCGACGCTACACGCGGAGGTTTGCATCTGTCGAAAAGAACACCCGACGACCATTCTTGCGCTGGGGCTCCCGCGCTGACGCCCACGCGCACAGAGTCCCCTCCTGAAACCTGTCGAGTAAAACGCGCATCTCCAACTCAAGAGCACCCTTAGCGCCCGCAGCAGATTGACAGGTTAGAGCTCATAGCATGGTCGCACCCATAAAGTTCACGGATGCAATGCACGAACATATGTACTATAATTTATCACTAAAAGATAGTGAGGGGAGGACAAATGTCGACAAGGACGAATGAAAGGTTGCTTCCAAACACAAACGGCATTTGGCCTCATGAATTACGGTGTGCTCAGGCACTGCGCGCGGCAGGAAAAACAGTTGAGTTTATACCGGCAATCCGTGGACGCGGAGTAAAAACTCCTGATATTGTAATCGATGGCGTCATTTGGGAAATAAAGTCACCTGAAACATCCAACACCCATTCGCTCCAGCGCATATTACGAAAAGCATCCAAACAGTCTCCAAATATCCTCATTGACACCTCACGCGCAACGAAGCTGTCAGACGCAGCAATAGAACGGGAACTTCGGAGACTTTTGCCACTTGTCAAATCAATGAAGGGGCTTCTTATGGTGACAAAAAAGGGTGAAGTTCTTGACTTGACCCGGTAATCTTGGGTATTCTTCAATAAAGGCCGAAGCAGGGTGCGGAAGTACCGAGCGCTACGGCCTTTCTTCATGCTGCAGCACAGCTAATCTTGATCCTTTAATATACAAAAAACATTTGTCAAGATGTAGACGTACGGAAGTGTCCGTCTTCTCGCGAGCCCTGCGAATCTATCGAACGAAGTGTACAGGTGCACAGAAACCCAATCCGAACAAAAATGCCGGAAGCATCTTCCCCGGTGTCTGGAAGCCCCTTAATAGGAATCAGCCTTTCGACCGTTTTCACCTCTATGGCAATCCTTAACCTCGGTGAACACGCTACTCATCGTCCGCTGCAAGCCAGACTGAGTATTTGCCCCGCTGAGCACCACAGATTATCGCGATTCAGCACCGGCAGCATTGCGAATCGGCGCCGGCCGCGGCATGGGTCGGCACCGCGGCCGGCGCCCGCACAAGAGCTCTAGCCCGAGTCTCCGCCCAGCTTCCTCCTCATGTTCGTCTCGCCCATGCCGGCCCATGCGGCGCCGTGGACGATGCGGTCCATGATGGCGTCGGCGTGGACCCCGCCGCCGAGCCTGGCGTGCCAGTCCTTCTGGCGGAACTGGGTGCAGAAGACGGTGGACGCCGTGCCGTAGCGGGCCTCCATGAGCTCGAGCAGGAAGCCCCGGAAGAGCTCGTCGGGGCGGTCGAGCAGCCGCTCGTCGAGCACGAGGACCTGGAAGGCCGCGTACTTCCTCGTGATCTTGCGCTCGCCGCCGGGGCGCCCGCGCGCCTCGCGCCAGAGCTCCTCCAGGTCGGGGCGCCTGATGTAGCAGGCCCGCATCCTCCGCTGGCAGGCGGCCTTGGCGATCGCGCGGGCCAGGTAGGTCTTGCCCGTGCCGGTGGGCCCCCGCGGCACCACGCTCTGGCCGCGCTCGGCGAAGCCGCAGGTGGCAAGCTCGGTGATCAGCAGCCGGTCCAGGCCGCGCTCCTCCGAGAAGTCTATGGAGCGGGCGTCGGCCTCCGGGTACCTCAGGTTGGCGCGCTTGGTGAGGTTTCGGACCTTGGACGTGACGAAGGCCGAGTGGGCCTCGTCGACGGCCGTCTGCACCCGCTCGGCGCAGGTCATGCCCATGCACATGCCCTCGTCCTGGGCCTCGAGGGCGTCCAGCAGGTCGGCGGCGCCCATGTCGCGCAGCTTGCGCTTCGTCTCCACTGAGAGGTCCATCGCGCTACGCCCCTCCCGTAGAAGTCGGCGCCGCGCACGTAGCCGGCCTCGTCCTCGCCGGGCCCGCCGTCGTCCGTGCGCGTTCCGGGGGCCAGGTCCTGGTTGGTCTCGAGGATGGGCTTGAGGTGCCTGTACCGGGGCGAGGGCAGGCCGCTCGCGAGCGCCATCGCGCACGCCCTCTCCAGCCTCGGCCTCGTGTAGCGGTGCTCGAGCCTGAGCACGGCGAGGGCCGCGTTGAAGCCCTGCTCCTCGTAGTCGACGCGCTGGAAGATGCGGTCCACCACCTCCCTGCAGGACGGCCCGACGCGGTCGGCCCA
>CALULH010000002.1 GCA_944321435.1 uncultured Coriobacteriaceae bacterium
GGCAGGCTCAGTCACCGTTGTGTGACGGAGATGATCGACGTCGCTCGAGCTCACCTGGACGCCAGACCCGTATCCGATGAAGCCGCCGGCAGAGCCCGACTCGGCATCAAGGTCACGCAGGGCCGTCGCGCTGACCGCAAGGCCACGCTCGGAGGACTTTACGCCGGCACCCTTGATAGTGGGAATGTAGACGCTAAGAACATTGAGCAGCTTGGAGATGTCGATACTGATGCCAAGACCCCCGAGGATGCTAACGCCTCCCGCAGCATCCGCCAGCGCGCCGGAGTAGACATTGCCTCCAAATCCGCCGGCGTAAGCGCCGCCGTTCACGGCATCAAGGTTGTAGACCGCAAACCAGTCCTTCTCGTCTATGCGCGAGGTGTTATCCACCGTGCCGCTCTCAAAGACGCCAGCGAAGCCGCCCGCACTATCAGCATCCACGTGACCGCCATCGACAAAAGTAACGTCAACGTCAGTGTAGGAGGGCAGGAGGTAGGTGATGGCACCGAGGAGACCGTCGATATCGAGAATTCCGTTCTCAAAAAAGCCCCCGACCGTAGCGCTATCACCAACGTCCGCAAGCCCCGCCGTCGTGGACCTGCCGACGAAGCCACCAGCCTCACCGTTTGCGGAAATGGCACCCTCCTCGTCGACGCAGGAAGTAACCAAGCCAAGATTGGTGACGTGCGAAGCCTTTACTTCAGTCGCGCTTCCCAGCCCGACAAAGCCGCCGGCACTGTAGTTGGGGGTACCAGCAGTCTCATCATCTGCCTGCGAAGAGGTTGCAACGCCCGTTGCACATACCGTCAGACCAACACCGACGCCATCGACAAGAGCCTTATCGACTTTTGTCTGAATTGCCGCTCCAACGCTCAGCAGGTTGTTAATCTTTACGAGGTTGAGGCCGAGCAGGTTGAGGCCATCGGAGCTGCTTGCGATGCTGCCCGAGCCGGACGCACCCATGAAGCCGCCAACGTAGTTCGCGCCAGTTACGGATTTGACCTCGTCAAGGCTGACATCGTAGATCTCTCCACCAGTTGCGCGGCCGATGCCACCGGCAGCGTAATCCCCTCCGGCAGACACGCTAAATCCGTCAACGGAGCCCGTAACCGTTGCCCCGCTCACCACAAACGGGATGACGTTCGTGAGACCGAGCGTACTGTTGATAAGGCCGCCGCCGCTCGCAACATCAAGCTTGCCAGCTATACCACCGGCATTTGCCCCCGTCACCGTCACCGAGGTGAGGCCGGACAGCGTCACGCGGTTGTCATCCATGCTGTCGGTTTCGATGCGCTCTTTGAGCTTGCTAGGAACGTCGCTTTCCCAGTAAGTCTCTGCCGAGCCTGCATTATCTGGATCGGTCTTTGCAAGTGTGCTGGCAATGATCGGAGCCGAGCCCTCGCCGAGCAGTCCGCCCGCGTTGTTCGAGGCGGATACTGTTACGTTGGTGCCCTTGACCTGAACGCCAAGCATAACGGTCTCTTTGATACCGACAAGCGCGAGCAAGGGGTCTGCCTCACTGGGATTCTGACCTGTCAGAATCGACGAGAGCAGCTCGCTAACCGTACTGAGAAGAGAGTGTCGGCCGCTCTCATTGTCACCGCGTTTGCCGAGGTCAATCTGCCAGCCAAGCGAAGCCACACCCGCAAAGCCGCCGGCACTATCGCCCGTAGCGCTTACAGAGACAGAGCCGGTCGAGTCAAGAACGTCGTTGATCATATAGGCGTTTGCAAGGCCGCCGGCAAATCCTCCTGCATAATCGCCCGATGCGTTTACCTTAACGGAGCTTGTGGTGACCTTTGACTGGAATACGATGCTCTGCGGCGTATAGTCCCACGGCTTCAGCTCAACAATGCTTTTCAGGTCGAGCGTTCCCTCAACGCTGCCATTACGCACGGCGCCAGCGAAACCTCCGACGTAGTTCTTGCCCGTTAGGCTCAGGGCAGCGCCCTTAACCTCGCAGTTGCTCACTGTAGTGGCAACAAGGCAACCCGCAAGGCCGCCGGCGTAGCTACTGTCGGTGTTACCAATCGCACCTTCTGGCGCGGTCAGACCGTCAATGGTGCAGCCGGTAATGACCGGCGCAACGTAGCCGACGGGGATGAGCTTGCTTACTTGTATCAGTCCGCTGTCGCTGCCGAGAAGTATGTCAATCAAATCTCCGAGTCCAAGGCCAGGAATCAGATTGAGTATCTTCGTGAGAGAACCCGCAAAGGTACCGAGCGCATCGGAGATGCCGTCGTATTGCGTTGATCCGGTTACATACCCTGCAATACCACCGGTATAGCCACGACTCGTATTATCGATAGTTGCGTTAGTTATCTCAATTCCGCTAATCGAGACCTGTCCCACAACACGTCCAGCAAGAATGCCCGTTGCGTAGTTCGTGAGATTCTCGTTGTCGCCCAACAGCAAGTTAAGAATCGGTGTCAGCAGGACGTCAATTAGCGAGAAATTTTTATCAAGCTCGTCAGCGGAACTTGTAACAGATGGAGATTTAAACGAAAGGTTTGAAACGACAGCCTTTGAGTCCGACAAAGCCATGCCATGATCGTCTGTCTCGCTACTAATCGTCCCGAAGAAGCCAATTCCGACGTAATCATCGGGATTAAGCTTAGTGTCCTGCTCAACTTTCAAGCCTGAGATGACTGGCTTAGAGACTAACCCAGAAACTACCCCAGAGCCATCCGTCGCAATCTGCTTAAACAGATTTCCCGTGCTGGAAGCATCTGTCGCTTTAGCACCTATCATCTTTCCCGAGAACATGAGAGGCGTCCAGTTTGAGCCGGAGAGGTTGATGTCTCGGAAGATGATGTAGTTGGCGGTAGCGCCGTACGTGAGTCCGGTATTAACGCGCTCATCGACGTCCTCTTCAGCGCTACCGTTAATGCGATAGTAACGATATTCTGCGAGTTTCCCAGCATCCCATTCCGACCCAGAAGGTACAGACGAATCCCTAAGTTCTTCACCGATTTGCAAGTCGGCATCACCGCGGTAAACGAGCTCGGGCGAGGCGTCGGGGTCATCCTCATAATGCCCGCTCAGAATAGAATCGACAACCCAACACTGACGGATTCGATAGACTTCACCGCCTACGACGTCTTTACCGCTGCCAATCGCACGCAGCTGCTGCTCGTTACCGATGAGGATGTACGTTTCGCCGTCTATCTGTTTGGTGACCTGACCCACGTAGTCGCGGCCGGAGAGACTGTTGTAGGTTACGGTCTCATCCCCGTCCGCCAGCAGATCAACCTCATCGGATTCGACGTTTTTCTCGACAGGTTCCTCGGAGGGCTCGGTCTCGACGACGTCCTTCTCGGCATCGTCGTTCTTCTCTGCCTGCCCGTTCTTCTCGGCACTGTTCAGATCGTCGCTTACGACGACGTTGTTGTTCTCGCCCGCGTCCTCAAGGCCCTCGTCCCAGCCGTCAACATACACATACGTGTGCTCGGGGCTGTAGGTGAGCGGCTCGTCGGAGTCCTCGGCGTAGATGGGCTGACCGGTGCCGAAGGTCTCCGCGTCGCCGTCGCCGGTGAGAACGGGCTGGTCGGCCGCGTCCTCCTGGCGGGCGACGGCGGTCTGGAGGGCATTGTATATATAGATGGTGTCGGACGCGCTCTCGTAGAGCGGGCGGCCGTCGGCGGTGTAGGTGACGCCGGACTGCTCGCCGGCGGTCTGGACGGAGGTGCCCCCTAGCTCAGAGGCAACCCCCCCCCCATTCGCTCTTTTGCACGAGGGGGTTGAGGGGCTGGGCATAGGCCATCACGGGTGCAAACGCACAGATTGGCACAGACGTGAGGGTAACTGCCGCCGCAAGGACAACGCTTACAAGGGGCTTGCCCCAAGACTTTATGACTTGTCGTGTGTGTTTAAGCTGCATTAGATCCCCAAGCCCAAGCTCATGAACGCCCGCTGCCCAACGGAAGTCCGGATTTCCCCGCCAAACGGATAGTCAGCGTCATGCCACGGGGCTTTTTGACAGGTATGAGGGAGGTGTTTTGTCATATGTGCGCACAAATTCATACCCCACCCTTCGAATTACTTTCTCGATCTTAGGCCGGTAAGATAGCTGAGTCAACACTGAATCTCTGAGATGTAATCGTTTTTCTAACAGTCTAGAACTTGGGGGATAGAATCGGGCCGCCGCCGGCCCCGTGGTATCCTCTTCCCAGCCAAGCATAGAATTTGCCCGAGCGCCCACCCGGATCTATGTTTGGCGACATTCCCTCCGGGTGGGCGTTCGGGCGGATGGGAAGACCCGCCATGAGACGCCCGAACCCCTACTCGGGGCTCGTCGACGGCCTGTCCGCCGGCGAGCTCGAGCTCCTGCACGACGCCGTCGCCGAGAGGAGGCTCCGGGAGGAGGCCGGCTTCGGGACCCTCGCCGAGGCGGCCGAGCTGTACCGGCCGCGCCCCGCGTGCCCGTCGTGCGGGGAGGAGGCGCCCTGGAGGGACGGGCTGGCCCCGTCGGGCGCGCAGCGGTGGCGCTGCCCCTCGTGCGGCGCGAGATTCACACCCCTCGCCGGTACCGTGCTGGAGAACTGCAAGAAGCCGCTGGCGACCTGGGTCGACTTCATCAGGCTGACGGCGTTCGCCGTTCCGCTCGGCGCCTGCGCGGAGATGTGCCGGATCAGCCACCAGACCGCCCGGGAGTGGCGCCACCGCCTGTTCGCCGCCGTGGACGGCTGCCAGGACCGCATCGTGCTCAGGGGGCGGGTCTGGATCGACGAGACCTACGTCAACGACACCGACCTCTCCCACGGCTACGGCCAGGCGAGGAAGCGCGGGCTGTCCAGGCAGAAGATATGCGTCGCCGTCGGCATCGACGCCCGCAAGGAGCCCGTCGCCGTCGTCTGCGGGCACGGCAAGCCGTCGTCGGCCCGGATCAGGAAGGCCGTGAAGGCCCACGTCGCGGAGGGCTCGACCCTGGTCCACGACCGCGAGCGGGCCCACAACGCGCTGGTCAGGGAGAACTCGCTCGAGGACGAGTCGTACAAGGCCGACGTCCGCGACCCGGCCTACCTGGAGGCCATGGCGCTCGTGAACAACCTGTGCTCCTGGATCAAGCGCTACCTGTGGAGGTTCACCGGCATGGACCCCGCGAACCTGCAGTCCTACCTGAACCTCTACGTATACCTGTTCCGGGTCAAGCGGGACGACGAGAGGTGGCCCGGGATCGCGAGGGTGGTGCGCCACCTGCTCATGACCGGCGCGCGTTTCCGCAGCTCGACGTAAGCGATTCATCACCCAAGTTCTAGACTGTTAGATTACGAAAAGAACGGTTCACTGACGCCGACAGACGTGACCTCAGGCTCGAACAAGAAGGTCTGGTGGCGCTGTCGTAAATGCGGTCATGTCTGGCAAACGACAATCAATCTGCGAACAACGAAGGCAGGCGCGACGGGATGCCCGAACTGCGCAGCGCCACGGGGCACGTCATTCCCCGAGCAGGCGCTGCTCTTCTACCTGCGTCGTGAACTTAACTGCGAAGTCTGGCAATTTTCGAGCACTTGAGTTGAACTCAATATGAACTCAACGCCGATGTTCGCTCGACAGCTTCCGAGCGGCTTGCATTCCCGCCGAGGAGGACGGACGCCTCTGGCAAGACCAAATCCTGCTAGATGCGCACAACATAACCGTCCTTGCGCGGGGCGGCCGCGCCCTCGGGCTCCGCGGCGTATCCCAAGGCGATCGCACCCACGCCGCGCAGCGTCTCGGGCAGGCCCCACTCCCTGAGGAGCGCCTTGCCCTCCGCGCCGTCGAAGACCTCGCGCTCGCGGTGGATCCAGCAGCTGGCGAGCCCCAGGGCGTGTGCCGCGAGCATGAGGTTCTCCAGCACGCAGGAACCGTCCTCCACGAAGGTCCCGCGCTCCCCGTCGGCGAGCACGACCACGATGACCGGGGCGCCATAGTACGGGTCGGTGTCCCTGCCCATGACGGCGGCGTTGAGCCGGCGCAGGCGCTCGCGGGTCTCAGGGTTGGTCACCGCCACGATCACCGGAGACTGACGGCCGCCGCCGGTGGGCGCGAAGGTGCCCGCCTCGAGCACAGCGTCGAGCAGGTCGGCGGGCACGGGATCTGCCTTGTAGGCGCGCACGCTGCGGCGCGTTTTGATGAGGTCGAGAAGATCGTTCGTCATGGCATGTCCCTTCTCTCGCTGGGGCCGTCGGTACAGAAAAGCCGCCCGTCTGCCAGAGGCAGGCGAGCGGCGAAAAGGTGACGGCATCCAGAAAAATCCGCTGAGATTTTCAAGGCTCATTATGGACCCGTTCCGCGTGATGTCAAGCGCGCTGCAAGCGATGCCGCGAGGCGGCTCGGCCGGTTCTCGCTCAAAGCCCGTTCGACGCTGGAACGCCTGCGCGCAGGTGCGGCGACTTAGTTCTTGACTTCCTCAGGAGCGTTCTTTAGACTGAACCGGTCTAAAAACGTGTGGACTTTTCTGGGCGCAAGCCACCTTTTTGCCACGCAACCGGGTCTCGGTCGCGTGGTTTTTTCATGCCGGTCGTCGGTGTCTTCCCGACGGGCAGCGCCTCCTTCCGACGGCTCGGGTCGTGTGGAGCCTGTGCCCCGCGTCGTGCGGGGCGGAAGGAGGAGAGGATATGAAGCATATGATCGATCGGGAGACGTCCACTGTCGAAGCCGCGACGCCAGGTCGCCGCCGGGTAATAGCCGCCCTGCAGGTTTTCGCAGGCGGGGCCTGCTATGGCGCGATGGCCACCACGTACAAGCTCGCCTACGCGGCGGGCTTTACCTCTGCGCAGGTGGTGGCAAGCCAAGCGTGGTTCGGCTGCCTGTTCTTTGTGCTTGCAACGGCCGTAAAGCTGACACGCGGCGGACGTTTGGTCCGTCTTACGGGCACGCAGGTGCTCAAGCTCATGGGGCTCGGCGCCCTCACCTGCACCACCTCGATTCTGTACTGTTACGCCATGAGCGTGCTTCCCGCGCCCGTGGCGCTCACGCTACTGTTCCAGTTCACCTGGATGGGGCTCGTCTGGCAGACCATCATGACGCGCCGCGCACCCAAGCCCCTCGAGATCGCCTCGGCGGCGGTCATCGTGTTCGGCACCGTGTTCGCAAGCGGCGTCTACAAGACAGGACTCGCCGGCTACGACCCCGTCGCCCTTGCTTGCGCCCTCGGCGCAGCCGTGACCTGCTCGCTGTTCGTCACGTTTTCCGGCAAGGTCAAGGTGGGCTGCTCCAACGAGCAGCGAGGCGTCATCGTGTGCCTCGGCGCGGGCATCATGTCGCTCACCGTGTGTCCCGACTACCTCGTCTCCGGCGTCGTCTTCCAGGGCATTCTGCCCTTCGCCGCCGTAGCGGGATTCTTCGGCCTCATGTGCCCGGTGCTGCTCTTCGGCCTGGGCTCCCCGCACCTGCCCGCCGGCCTCTCCACCGTCATGGCGGCCGCCGAGCTCCCCGCCGGTCTCTTTATCGCCATGATCGTGCTCGGCGAGCCCCTCGGCGCCGTCGAATGGCTGGGCGTGGCCGTCATCCTCGCCGGCGTGTGCCTTGCGCAAGTGCCCGCGCTGAGAGGGGTCCGCTCACAGAGGCCGACGGTATAGCCGGCAAGGCCGAGCCCGAAGCCCCCTCATGGCTATAGGTCGTCCCGCACCGTGCCGTCCGCCACATGTCCAAGCGCCGTCCATCAGGGGCGGTGCCCGATAAGAAGGAGAGACCATGCCATTTCCCAAAGGATTCTTATGGGGCGGGGCAACCGCCGCAAACCAGTGCGAAGGAGCGTATGACGTTGACGGCCGCGGCCTTGCCAACGTAGACGTTATCCCGCACGGCCCCGAACGCAATGATGTGAGCCGCGGCATCAGACGCATGCTCGACTTTGAGCCGGGATACTATTACCCAGCTCAGACGGGTATCGATTTCTACCATCACTACGAGGAGGACATCGCGCTCTTTGCCGAGATGGGCTTTACGGTGTTTCGGCTCTCGATCGCGTGGTCTCGCATCTTTCCCCAAGGGGACGAAACCGAGCCCAACGAGGCGGGCCTTGCGTTTTACGAGCGCGTGTTTCGTTGTTGCCGCGCACACGGTATCGAGCCCCTTGTGACCATCACGCATTTTGACTGTCCCATTCATCTGGTCAAAGCGTACGGGGCTTGGCGCAACCGCAAGCTCATCGACTTCTATCGACGGCTCGTTACCGTGCTCTTTACGCGCTACAAGGGACTTGTGCGCTGGTGGATCACGTTTAACGAGATGAACATGATTCTGCATCGGCCGTTCATGGGGGCGGGCATCGTGCTCGAGGAAGGCGAGAACCCGCTTGAAGCGGAATACCGCGCCGCCCACAACGAGCTTGTGGCGAGTGCCTGGGCCACCAAGATCGCCCACGAGATCGATCCGGAAAACAAGGTGGGTTGCATGCTCGCCGCAGGCAGTTACTACCCCTACAGCTGTCGCCCGGAGGACGTGCGCGCCGCTCAGGTAAAGAACCAAGAGAACTACTTTTTCGTGGACGTTCAGGCGCGCGGGGCCTATCCCGGCTACGCGCTGAAGATGCTGGAGCGCGAGGGGATCGACGTGGGCATGACCGAGGAGGATCGCCGCGTCCTTGTCGAAAATACCGTGGACTTTATCTCGTTCAGCTACTACTCGAGTCGCTGCATCGCCGCCGACCCCGCAACGGCAGGGGGCATTGCCGAGGGCAACGCCTTTGCAGGAGTGGAGAACCCCTATGTGCGCCAAAGCGACTGGGGCTGGATCATCGACCCACTCGGCTTTCGTATCACCATCAACGACCTCTGGGACCGCTATCAAAAGCCACTCTTTGTGGTGGAAAACGGCTTGGGAGCTCATGACGAGGTCAAACCCGACGGCACCATCGACGACGACTATCGCATCGACTATCTCCGCGAGCACATCGGGGCCATGCGCGACGCCATTGACGAGGACGGTGTGGAGATGCTCGGCTACACCACGTGGGGTCCGATCGACCTGGTCTCCGCGGGCTCGGGAGAGATGGAGAAGCGCTACGGCTTTATCTATGTAGACCGCGACAACCTGGGGATGGGCACCCTTGCGCGCTCAAAAAAGAAAAGTTTCGACTGGTACCGCAAGGTCATTGCCACAAACGGCGCTGATCTACGATGAGGCGGCTGCGTCATCCGGGTGTTCAGCTGGAGGCCGCAGCCAACGGAGATAATGCGACTATCTAAGGGAAATGGGCAAAATCGGAATGTAGGAGAGAAGGGCACCAGGGAACTGAAGAAGCTCGATCAGGATTTCTCGGTATGCAAGGTGAGGATTACGCTCTGGTAGACCTGAGCGCAGAGTACTGCTTCGCTACCAGAAGGCGCTGGACATTCTCGGGCGCACGGGATACGAAATCGTCGAGTGACAGCACCGCCTTTTGCCGAGCAGTGTCTTTGAGGTGCGCCTGCTCCTCACGTAGCAAGGCGCGAGGTTTCTCTATGGCTTTCCCAACCCTTCGAGGAGATTTCGGCGTGCCGCGACGCACCCGACGGGAGGGCGCTTTTCCAAGTGGTCTTGAGAGGGCCTAGGCAGCCAGGTAGGGGAGCTGGTCGAGCATGATGGCGTAGGCCGCTTTCAGGCGCTCGCGGGCAACTGCCTCGAGCGCCTTGTCGTGCCACATGCCGCACCCCCAGCGTTTCTCGTAGTACCTGCCGAACTCGCCCATCGCCTCAATTTGACCGGGCGATGCATGAGGCTATGTATGCCGCCATGGGAAACCGCGAGCCAGCGAATCGCTTACACGCTGCGACGACCTCGGATCGCGCCAGGCAATCCTTCCCCTTGCTAACCAGCCCGCAATAATCGCGGGGCCGGCAATCGCTGCACTCTATCTTTCGTTGACGTTCAGCTCGAGGACGTCTGGGCGCGCATAATACCCGGCCACGTCATGCTCCATCTTGCAGGATATGGACAGGCCCATATCGAGCTCCGTGTAAATGACAGCCTCTTCATCCCAGACCGGCTCCGTCACATAGTGCCCGCGCGGGTCGACAATGCAGCTTCCGCCCCTGCAGACATATTCCGGAAACCGCGACGCGACATCCCCCTCATGCAGGTCTGAGGGATAAGAGTCCCATTGACGGCGCCCCTCTCGGAAAAGCCGACGCTGGTGTAGGCACCGGTGTTCCGTGCTGCCTCCGCAAGCCGCTGAAACCCTTCCTCGAATCCAGCATGAATTGGCCCGTTGTGGGGGCAACTGTTTTCCGTTTCGCAGAGATTGCCCCCTTAACCGCTGAAATCTACCTTCCGGCGAACCCGCGCTTCCAGTCGAGGTACTCCTCCTCGGAGATCTCCCCCGAGTCCCTCCGCGCGCGCATCGCGGCCCACGCCCTGACCGCCGCGTCGAGCTTCTGGGCGCCGGGCGCCGCGGGGTCCACGACGACCCGAGCCCCGCCATCGTCGGCCTCGGGCCTCGCGCCGAAGCCCTCCTCAAGCCGGAACAGGACCTCGAGCGCGTCGCGGGACGTCTCGAGCCCGTAGTCGGCGAGCGCGGCAGGGTCCACCTCAAGCGCCTTCGCGAGAGCCTCCAGGTGCTGCGGCCGGGGCGTCCTGAGCCCGAGCTCGTAGTTGCGCACCGCGGACTCGGTCACGCCCGCCATCTCGGCGAGCTCGCGCTGCAGGAGGCCGCGCCTCGTCGATTCCGATGTCGGTGACAAGGGATAAGCGGAACGGCACCTGGTACGTCCAGGCCTGGTACAAGACCTACGACGGCAAGCGCGCCCACAAGGTGAAGCGGGGCTTCAAGACCAAGCCCGAGGCGCTCGCGTGGGAGCGCGACTTCTACGCCGTGCAGGCGGGCGACATGGACATGAAGCTCGTCGACTTCCTGGAGCTCTACAAGAAGGACATGGGGCTGCGCCTGCGCCTGAGCACCTGGAAGACCAAGGAGTCCATCATCAGGAAGCGCATCCTCCCCTACCTGGGCGAGAAGCGCATGAACCAGATCGCCCCGGTCGACATCGTGAGGTGGCAGAACGAGCTGATGGCCCTCGAGAAGCCGAGCGGGAGGACGCCCTCATCTTCGGCATGTCCCGGAGGTGAGGGGGCGACGTGAAATCATGAAGCTAAGCCCACCCTTCCCGGAGAAATGGGGTACACTGACCTTGACCAAAAAGCACATCGTGCTTTTATCGCTCCGGGGCGCCTGCGTGCCGGAGCGATTTTTGTATCGATGGAGGCCCGATGAAAGCAGACGCGACCGCGCCGATAATGGGCGCCCACGCCCAGGTGTCCTACCTGAGAGACGAGAAGAACGTGTCGTTCAGGCTCATGAGCGAGGAGGACGCGGCCGCCTTCCTCGAGGAGAGGAGCTTCTTCTTCAAGCTCAAGGCCTTCGCCAAGGACTTCGAGAAGTACGCCTGCAAGCCCGGGGAGAAGGGGCGCTACGTCAACCTCGACTTCGGCCACCTCGTGGAGCTCTCGAAGCTGGACAAGGCCCTGCGCTCGCTCGTCCTCGACCTCGCGCTCGACATCGAGCACTACCTCAAAGTGAGGATCAACGCCGCCGCCATGCACGCGGGCGCGGACCCGTTCGAGGTCGTCGGCACGTTCCTGGAGAGCTCCGCCGCGTCAGTCGTCTCCGAGCAGACGAAGGCGCTCGACAGGGGCGTCGGTGCGGGCGCGGTCCGGCTGGCCGCCTCGACACTCGGGGGCTGCGACCTCGAGAGCCGCCCCGCCATCGTCTCGGCCGCCAACGAGGCCACGGCGACGCTGGCGGAGGTGACCAAGGGAAGAGACCCGCGGCACGTCGAGCACGCTATCGCCGGGATGGCCGGCTCCCCGTACTCCGGGGCCCTCGTCAGAAAGTACGCAGACGGGCCGATTCCCCTCTGGACCCTTCTCGAGCTGGTCTCCTTCGGGCCGCTCACGAGGCTCTACCGCCACTGCTTCGGCAAGGCGGGCGCCATCGACGACCCCGAGGAGAGGGAGATGTTCTCCGCGTACAGGGGCCTGCTCAAGTGCACCCAGCAGCTCAGGAACGCCGCGGCGCACAACGACTGCCTCCTGAACGGCCTCGCCTCCCACGAGAAGAAGAGCGGCGCCTACCCCAAGATCCGCAAGGCGCTCGCCGAGGGCTACGGGATGGATCCCGACGTCGTCGCCCAGGTCGGGTCCGTGAGGGTCGCGATGGACCTTGCCGCCGTCCTCATCTGCTACGACGCATACGTCCCGAGGGGAAGCAGCCGGTCGAGAGCGGGCCTCACCCTCTCCGCCGCAAGGGACCGCTTCGCGGAGCACGCCCCCTGGTTCGACAAGACCTACGCGGTGAAGTCCTTCTTCGATTACGCCGATACCCTCTTTGACACGTTCTCCAAAGCCTTTGCCAGTTAGGCCTTTCGGTTCCCGACTCCGATATGCTCATCTCGATATCCGAGGCGCTCGACGCCTCCGTAGGAACGCTGCTTGGCGAGGGCGTCTCGGAGCCTGAGGCGGATGGCCTTAGCGCGATTGCCGAGAAGCTCGAGGTCGTCAATCTTCAGCTTGCCCGCGGGAGGGAGTCGCGGCGGAGGCTGGTTTGTGGGGTCCTGCTCGCATTGGTAATTGCGATCGCCCTCGCCTTCGCGTGCCTGGTCGTGCTGGGAAGCCCGTATTTACATTGGGACTTCGCCGATCCCGAGCTCGCGGTGGCGGGAACCCTTTATCACGGATTCGAGTGGGTTTTCGTCCGAATCGCGCCGATTGCGTTGGTCGTCGCGATCGCCGGGCTCTTCCTCTTGCGGAAGCGAGGGTGAATCGAGGGCTTTCGGGGTAATTCGCTCTTCGATTTACCCTATGCTCTCCATTCGCCAGCTGTCGCGGATTAGGAATGCTCCGACAAAATGTCATGGACCTGATTCTGAAGATTCGCCTTTAACGTTTCCCAGCAGCGTTCTCCGGCTTTCTTGTAAAAGCAGATTTTGGCAACCTTCTCGAGTTCGATGATCTGGGCGGCGGTATATTCATGCAGTTTTGAAGTTCTTACGATTAGCAGATGCCTTAAATCGTCGACATTGGCGAACATGTTCTGGGGTGGCAGCGCTCCTTGAAGCTGCAAAGACTGGATTTCGAGAGCTTTCGAAAGGATGCTCAAATGCAGAATCTGCAGGTTGGCCGATAGATTCTGCAGATTAAAAGCAACTTGCTCGAACTCCTTGAGCCCCATTTTTATTTTACCGATTCTGCCTCGCTTGCAGATTGGCGAGAGGAGGGCGGGGGTCATGTCGCCAATGAGCTCCACATTAAGTTCAGCCAAGCCGGATATTCTCTTTATTTGTGCCTCGGCGGCGTCTGGTGCTTGCTTCGTCAGCGGCAGCGCTTTTCCGATGGTTTCCTTGAGGACTGCCATATTGATGTAGAGGCTTTTCATGCCGAAGTCGATTTTCTCGAGAAGGACGGCCCTTTCGTGGAAGTAGCCGATAGTCGCAATTACGAGCGATACGATGAATCCCGTAAATACGCTTATGGCAATATTCTTTGCCAGATCGTTGCTTATAAACGCAATAGATATGCCGCTTAGAAGGACGATTGCCGCGCAAATAATCATCGTAATCCTATTTACCTTCATACGTTTCCCCTAGCCATGTTCGACTCGAAAGTCGTACCGAATTGGACTTTTTTCTCGGACGCTCGATGTATTTCGGTTGACGCGAAATAATTGAAAGCTCATGTCCAAAGCTCCATATTCGCCATCGCGTACAGCGGGACGTTCCTCATCCAACCTTGCTCGCGGCACCCCGACAGGCTGAAGCGCACGGCTTCGACGTCCGGATGCGACTCCCTGAACGCCCGCAAGCTCTTCGACCGCAGGTTCTCTTCGGCCTTCACCTCGATGGCGAACACGCTGTTGCGCCTCTGCACGAGGAAATCTATCTCGCCCGAGGAGTTCTCCGCCGACCAGTAATAGGGGACGAGCCCGCAGTCGGACACGAGCTGCTGGCAGACGTACTGCTCTGTGAGGGACCCCTTGAACTCCTCGAAGATCCCGTTTCCCCCGACGACCGTCTCCTTGTCCAGCTGCGCCATCGCCCCGAGCAGCCCGACGTCGACCAGGAAGAGCTTGAACGCTGCGTCGTCAGCGTAGGGGGCCAGGGGGATTCCGGGCTTGGAGATCCGGCGGACGACCGTCGCGATGCCCGCCTGGGAGAGCCATGTGATGCCGGAGCGGTAGTTCCTCGCGCGGGCCCCCTCGGCGATGTGGCTGAACACGAATTTCTTGTTCTCCCTGCCCAGATGCGCCGGTATCGACCTCCATGCGGCGAGCGCGTACTCGGTCTCGGTTCGGCTGAGGTGCTTCGATATGTCGCGCTCGTAGCCCTGCAGTATCTCGAGCTGGACCTCGCGCGCGTCCTCAAGAAGGCCCCGATCGAGGAAAGCGCCCACCGCCTCGGGCATGCCTCCCACGTAGTAGTACTGGCGGAGGAGGGGGACGAGCTTGCCAGAGAAGCCGTTTATCAGGTTGGCGTCTCCCGAGTCGATTAGGCTGCAGAGCACCTGGTTCCCCGTCGCCGCGAGGAACTCCCGGAAATGGAGAGGGTAGAGGTCGAGAGCGTTCACCTTGCCCACGGGGTACCCGCTGCCCTCGTGGACCGTGATGCCCAGAAGCGACCCCGCCGCGGCCACCGCGTACCCGGGGGCGTTCTCGCAGAAGTACTTGAGGGATGTGAGCGCCTTCGAACACGCCTGTATCTCGTCCAGAATGACGAGGGTTCCGTCCTCCGAGACGGCCTGGCCGGTCTCGAACTGTATGGCGGAGATGATGCGCGGGATGTCGTAGCCGGCCTCGAACTGCTCTCGCATGCCTAGGTTGTCGTCCAGGTTCACGTACGCGACGTTGTCGAAGCACCGCCTTCCGAACTCTTTAAGCAGCCACGTCTTGCCGACCTGGCGCGCCCCGTTGAGGATGAGCGGCTTTCGGCGGGGGCTGCCCTTCCAGGCCACGAGCTCGTCCATGAGGAACCGGTCCATGCTTTCCTCCTCGTAAATAGGCTACGGCCTTATTTTCGCACGAAATGGCGAAAATAAGGCCGTAATAACGCCATTTTTGGAGAAAATCAGTCGGAACTTTACTCCCACTCGATCGTCGCAGGGGGCTTCGACGTGATGTCGTAGGCCACGCGGTTCACGCCCGGCACCTCGGCCACGATGCGGCCGGAGATCCTCGCCAGCACGTCATACGGTAGCTTGGCCCAGTCGGCGGTCATCGCGTCGCTCGACTCAACGGCGCGCAGGATCACCGGGCGCTGGTAGGTGCGCTCGTCGCCCATGACGCCCACGCTCTTGATATCGGGCAGCACCGCAAAGTACTGCCAGCAGCTGTGTTCGGAGTTGCGATCGCCCGTCTCCTCAAAGAGGCGCTGGTTGTACGCGTCGAGCTCCTCGCGCACGATGGCGTCGGCGTTCTTCAGGATCTCGAGCTTCTCGGGGCTCACCGCGCCGATGATGCGAATGGCCAGACCCGGGCCCGGGAACGGCTGGCGGAATACGATGTGCTCGGGCAGGCCCAAAGCAAGTCCGAGCGCGCGGACCTCGTCCTTGAAGAAGTGATCCAGCGGCTCAATCAGGTCAAAGTGCACACCCTCGGGGAACGGGATCAAGTTGTGGTGGCTCTTGATGGTGCTGGCCTTGCCGCCCGTCTTGCGCGCACCGCTCTCGATGATATCGGGGTAGATGGTGCCCTGCGCCAGGTACTTCACGCCGTCGAGCTCCTGCGCAACGGCAAAGAACTCCTCCCAGAACTGCGTGCCGATGATGCGGCGCTTCTGCTCCGGGTCGGTCACGCCGTCCAGCAGCTTGGCATAGCGCTCCTCAGCGTGCACATGGACGAAATCCACATCGAACTGCTTGGTGAAGACCTCCTCCACCTGCTCGGGCTCGCCCTTGCGCAAAAGGCCATGGTTGATGAACACGCAGGTCATCTGGCGCCCAATGGCACGCGCGCCCAGCGCGGCCACCACGCTAGAGTCCACACCGCCCGAAAGCGCCAGGATCACGCGGTCGTCGCCGACCTTCTCGCGAATCTCAGCCACCTTCTGCTCAACCAGGTTGTCCATCGTCCAGTCGCGCGAAAGCCCGCAGATGCCAAACAGGAAGTTCGAGAGGATCTGATTGCCGTACTCGGTGTGGCGCACCTCGGGGTGGAACTGGGTGGAGTAGAGCTTGCGCTCCGGGCACTCCATAGCCGCCACGGGGCACACGTCGGTGCGACCGATCACATGGAAACCCTCCGGCACGCGGTCCACGGCATCGCGATGGCTCATCCACACCGTCTGCTCCAGCGGCGTACCGGCAAAGAGGGCGGAGCCGTTATCGCACGCAAGCGTAGCCGGGCCGTACTCGCCCACCTCGGAATGCGCAACCTCGCCGCCGAGCGTAACCGCCATGATCTGATGACCGTAGCAGAAACCCAGAACCGGCACGCCCAGCTCAAAGATGCCCGGGTCGACAGACGGCGCGTCCTCGGCGTAAACGCTTGCAGGGCCGCCGGAAAGGATGAGGGCCGCGGGCTTCATCGCCGCGATCTCCTCGGCCGGGGTGTCGCACGCCACGATCTCCGAGT
Source organism: uncultured Coriobacteriaceae bacterium (assembly GCA_944321435.1). Classification (GTDB taxonomy): domain Bacteria; phylum Actinomycetota; class Coriobacteriia; order Coriobacteriales; family Coriobacteriaceae; genus CALUOB01. Next base: position 16,526 of record CALULH010000002.1, read on the forward strand.
ACACGTTGAGGTCGCGCACGCGGCGGGCAATGAGCTGCCCGTACTGCGCGCCAAAGTCGAGCACGAGCACTTTCTGCGTCGCCTGGTCGTTACCGTTGTGAGCCACGGGCAGTCCTTTCTCGATGCAAAACGCAGCTTGCGCCAACTGCGCGCCGCGCATGGGACGTATGCACCCCATCATACCTGTATTGGCCCCGTCATTGAGGGAGCTTCGCAAGGAACCCACGAGCTAGCGGCGCATAAGGGCGCAAAAGGCCGGCACTCCGCAGGGGCTGCCCCGCAAAGCGCCGGTCAAAAACCCAAGCGCCCCGCTCCGGGCGCAACGCTACGCGGCCAACGAGCCCTGCCCGCGCCGCCGTGCGGCAAGGGCATGGACCACGCCCAGGGCAACGCCCGCCAAAGCCGGTACGACCCAGCTCAACCCAAGATCCGCAAACGGGAGGGCGTCGAAGGGCAGCCATGCCCCTGCGGCAAAGGCGTCCCGCAGGCTCACGGCAACACTCTCCACCGCAACGATTCCCACGACCCACCGCCATACCTGCGGTACGCGGTCGACCGCACGCGCCGCCATGCCCATCAGCACCAGCACGATGGCAACCGGGTACAGCGCGCCCAGCAGCGGCACGGAGAAGGCGATGATGGCCGTGAGGCCCAGGTTGGAGACCACGCACGAGAACACCGCGAACGCCGCCGCCCACGCCACGTACGGCACGCGCGGGAACGTCTCGGCAAAGTAGCTGCCGCAACTGCTGATAAGCCCGGTGCACACGTTCAGGCACGCAATGAGGAAGATCGCCGCAACGATAACCGTGCCCGCCACGCCAAAGTGCTCCCGCGCGGCGGCAGTGAGCAGCTGGGCGCCGTTCTGCGCCCCGGGAACCACGGCCCCCGTCGTCACGCCGACGCATCCCAGCCCGCAGTAGATGAGCAGCATGAGCACGCCGGCGATGACGCCCGCCCGTGAAATCTCAAAGGCCACGCGGGACGGCTTCTCCACGCCCATCTCGCGCACGTTCAGCGCAATGACGATCCCAAAGCACAGCGCCGCCAAAAGGTCCATGGTCTGGTACCCGTTGATGAAGCCCTGCACCGCCGGTGCGCTGGTGTACGGGTCCACCGCCGGCTGCGGGGAGCCCAAGGGAGCCGCAAGGGACGAGGCCACCACGCAGACGATGAGCACGATAAGCGCCGGCGCGCTCACGCGACCCAGCACGCGGCTGAGCCTTCCCGGCTTGAGCGCGAGCACGAAGGCCGCAGCGAAAAACGCCACCGAGAACGCTGCCGACACCGCGCCGACAAGCGCCGTGTCCGGCAGGAGCGGCAGGAGCATCTCGAACGCCGTCGAGCTGGTACGCGGAATGGCCAGGCACGGCCCAATGGCCAAGTACACCAGCACTGCGAACACCGCGGCAAACCACCCGCTCACGCGACCGGCGAGCTGCTTGAGATCGCCGGCAAGGGCAACTGCCACGATGCCCAGCACCGGCAAGCCGATCGCGCTCACCAAAAAGCCCGCGAGCGCGGGGAGCGCCTGATCGCCCGCCTGCGCGCCCACGAGCGGCGGCAAGATAAGGTTTCCCGCCCCAAAGAACATCGAGAACAGCGTAGCGCCCACCACCAGCATCTTCTGGCCGGATAGGCGCCCCTCCTGCAAACGGCGTGCCATGCTCCCACCTCTCAGGAATTATCCTTGGTTGATCTCCTCGGGATAGGGCTCCACCACGTCCACAAGCGAGAAGATCAGCTTGGGCGGCTCGGGCGCCTGGAAAACACCGGTAGAGCCGGGCGCCGGCGCAGGCGGCCGGGGAGCGTCGGCAGCCGGGCAGGCGGCGACGCCGGGAACCGGGACGCCCGCGGCGCCCGTAGCCGCGGCGCTTCTCGCCTGACCGGGCTTGGCCTGTCCCCTTTTCTCCGCACAGCACCGCCGCTCGCCCGCAGGCCGCACCTCGAACCGCATGATGCCGCAGTTGCCGGGGATGCCGTCGTAGTGGAACGCGGCGTAGGGCTGCCATGCGCGCATGAACTCCATGCAGGCCGCACCGTGCGAGATGGCCAGAACCACGGAATGGTCGTCGCGCAGCATGATCTCAGTCATCGTGGCCGCCAGGCGCCTCTGCACGTCGGCCTCGCGCTCTCCCTCGAAGTCGGCGAAGAAATCCCCCCAGGGCGTCGGCGGCATCAAAAGGCGGCTTTCGCCCTCGAACAGCCCGAAGCCCCATTCGCGCAGGCCCTTGGTGGGCGTGTAGGGCACGTCGCTCACCAGCTCGGCCGTCTCGCACGCGCGGCCGGCGGACGAGCAGTACACATGGTCGAAGGTTATCCCCGCGTCCTCAAAGTAACGGCGGGCGTGGAGCGCCTGGTCGCAGCCCTTCTCGGTCAGCGGGGAATCGCACCAGCCCTGGATCTTGCGGCGCACGTTGAACATAGTCTGGCCATGGCGCATGAGGTAAAGCGTCTTGCCCATGCCTTATGCCTCCTCAAGGTAGCGCGCGCGAAGCTCGTCGCGCGCGGCCGAGTCCACCCCGAGCGCCTGCTCGAGGTAAGCGTCCAAACTGCCGAACGCATCCTCCACAGCCTCCACGCCCGCCGTGAAGAAGCGCAGGTCAACGCCGTTCAGCACATCCATCACCGCTCCCGTGGACGGGTCCACGCCGTACACCGCGTTGGTGGCCAGGTAATCGGCCTCCACTTGCGCGCGCGGAACGCCCAGCGCCGTCTCGAGCAGGGCCGAAGCCATGCCGCAGCGGTCCTTGCCGGCCGAGCAGTGCCACAGCACCGCGCCCGTCGGCGTTTCGAGAACGGCCTTGAAGAACGCGGCGTAGGCGGCAACGCCCATGTCGTCCAGAAGCATGTGCGGGTACAGGCACACCATGAGCTCGGCGGGATCCGCCTCACCGCGCATGATGCGGTCCATAAGCTCCGCCATGTCCACCTCGCCGCGGGTTACGCCGGCGGCGGGCTCCTGGAAAACCGGCAGATGCGCAAAGCGCGTGGCGGGCAGGGCCTCGACCGGATCGGGATGCTCGGAGCATTCCTCATCCGTGCGCAGGTCCACATCCAAGCGCAGGTCGTAGGCGTCGCGCAGCAGAGCCAGATCGGCCTGCGTGGCGCGCCACAGCGCGCCCGACCTCAGCAGGCGCCCCTTGCGGACGCGCCGCCCGTCAGCCGTCTCCATACCGCCCAGATCGCGCGTGTTGGGCAGCCCCTCGAACGCAATCAGGCCGTAGTTCTCCTGTGCCATATGCCGCCTTCCAACTCCCGTTCGCATACGGATGAAACTATAGCGCAACTGCTGGCCGCAGAGTAGCGATCGGCGCGCCTCCCTCCCCTGCCACCGCGCAAACCAATGCCGCAAGCCCCGCGCCCCCGAGCGGACCGGCCCGCGCCATCCCAACTCCCCAGCGCTCTGCTAAGCTACAGGGACACCCCGCGCAAACCGCGCGGCACCCAAGCAAGGAGCAACCCATGAAGCGCATCCTCATGATCGCCACCGGCGGCACCATAGCCTCGGCCGAAGACGGCGCGGGACTGACGCCGGCGCTCACCGGCGCCGAGCTCGCCGCGTACGTACCCGAGATCCAGGGGCTGTGCCAGCTGGAAATCCAGCAGCTCATGAACATCGACAGCACCAACATCCGCCCCGGCGACTGGCTGCGCATCCGCAACGCCGTCATGGATGCCTACGATGCCTTCGACGGCTTCGTGATCCTGCACGGCACCGACACCATGGCCTACACGGCGGCGGCGCTTTCCTACCTCATCCAGGGAAGCCCCAAGCCTATAGTGCTCACCGGCTCGCAGCAGCCCATGGCGAGCCCCTTCACCGACGCCAAGCTCAACCTCTTCCAAAGCCTGCTCTACGCCGCGGACCCGCGCAGCCGCGACGTGACCATCGTCTTCGGCGGCTCCGTGGTGGCCGGCACCCGCGCGCGCAAGCAGCGCACCATGAGCTTTAACGCCTTCTCCAGCGTCAACTTCCCCGAGATCGCGCTTATCCGCGGCAGCCGCATCATCAGATCGGAGGATGCGGCGCGCTCGCGCTACGCGTTGGAGCAGGAGAAGAAGATCGACACCTACGGCTCCCGCGCTGGCGCCGGCGGCCAAGCCGCATCCGGCGCCCCCGGTTGGGCGGACGACCGCCCGCGACCCGTCCACGTCTACGATCGCCTGAACGACCGCGTGTGCGTGCTCAAGCTCACGCCCGGACTCAACCCCGGCGTGCTCGCCCTGCTCCAGCGCGACTACGACGCCGTGATTATGGAGACCTTCGGCATCGGCGGCATTCCCGACCAGTTCCATGACGCCATCTTTGACTGGGTCGGATCCGGACGGCCGCTGGTGGTGACCACCCAGGTCCCCGAGGAGGGCCTTGACCTGGGCGTGTACGAGGTGGGCCGCGCCTACTCCGAGCACCCCGGCATTCTGAAGGGCGACGATATGACCACCGAGGCACTCGTGGCCAAGACCATGTGGGCCCTGGGGCAAACCACCGATCCGGCTATCTTCCAGGGGCTCTTCTACCGCCCCGTGAATCACGACCGCCTGCCGTCCGCGCTGTGAAAGCGCCGTTCGCCGCGCCAACTCCGTCCACCACGGCAACTCCGTTCGCCGCGCCAACTTCTGCCTGCGGTTTTTATCGCCAAGAAGACTTGCATGCACGTTCTTTCGCCACGGGCCCTCTTTTGGGCTCTAGGCGATAAGGAACGCATGCGGAGCAAAAGGCGCCGTCCCCGACGCCTCTGCCACCCCATGTATACACCGTCTCCCGTTCAACGGATAACAGACAGAGCGCACGGCCCTTGGCCTGTTCTTATAAGCGAGATCGCGAAGTCCTCGAGCGTTAAGAACAGGCCAAGGGCCCGTTTGAAAGCACCTACACGTTGAAGCGGAAGTGCACTACATCGCCGTCCTCCATGATGTAGTCCTTGCCCTCCATGCGCAGGCGGCCGGCGGCCTTGGCGCCTTGCTCGCCACCCAGCTCAACGTAGTCGTTGTACGAGATGACCTCGGCTTTGATGAAGCCGCGCTCAAAATCGGAGTGGATCACGCCCGCTGCCTGAGGCGCCGTTGCGCCGCGATGCACGGTCCACGCCTTGACCTCCATGGGGCCGGCCGTGAAGAAGGACTGCAGCCCCAGCAGCTTGTACGCCGCCTGGGCCAGCGTCTCCAGCCCCGAGCGCTCGAGCCCCAGGCTCTCCAGGTACTCGGCCGCCTCATCGGCCTCGAGCTCGGAAAGCTCCGCCTCGACCTTGGCGCAGATCGCGATGGGCTCCACCCCGTCGATAGGATCGAGCTTCTCGCCCAGCATGTCCTCGTCAACGTTGGCGACGTAGAGGATCGGCTTCATGGTCAGCAGGAAAAGGCCCTTGGCGGCCGCGCGCTCGTCGTCGGTCATATCCAAAGTAGCCGCGCGGTTGCCCTCGTTGAGCCAGTCGACCAGGCGCTTGGCAACGGCCAGCTTGGGCGCCAGCTCCTTATCGCGCTTGGCCTCCTTCTCCAGCTTGGGAAGCTGCTTTTCCAGAGACCCCAAGTCGGCGAGAATGAGCTCGGTCATGATGGTCTCGGCATCGCCCGCCGGATCGACGAAATCGTCCGTGCGGCCCACCTCGCGCATGACGTTGGGATCCTTGAAGTAGCGCACCACCTCGCAGATGGCGTCAGTCTCGCGGATGTTGGCCAAAAACTGGTTGCCCAGGCCCTCGCCCTCGTTGGCGCCCTTCACCAGACCGGCGATATCCACGAACTCCACCGTAGCCGGGACGATGCGCCCGGGGTTCACCATGTCGGCGAGTTTCTGCAAGCGCTCATCGGGCACGTCCACAATGCCCACGTTGGGCTCGATCGTGGCAAACGGGTAATTTGCCGCCAAGCCGCCGCGCTTGGTGAGCGCCGTGAACAGCGTCGACTTGCCTACGTTGGGCAGGCCCACGATGCCGATGGAAAGTGCCATTGCTTCTCCTTTGCTCATGAGACTCGTGCGGCGCGCGAACGCGCCGATGCGGTTACTCCGCGAGCTTCTCCACCTTGTCCAGGATCTTGTTGAGCTGCTCCTTGCCCTCGCGCTTGAGCTTCTCCGCCTCAGCCTTGGCCTTGGCGGCCTCCGCGGCCTTCTTCTCTGCCTCGGGATCGGGCACCACCAGCTCCTCGCCGGAGTGCTCCTTCATGCTGAGCGCGTGCTCCTCGCAGATCTCGGCGCACAGGCCGCAGCCAATGCAGTACGTGGGCTCGACCGTGAAGCGCCCGCCGTTTACCAGGTCGTTGGCATGCAGCGGGCAGATGCGCACGCAGTCGCCGCACATGGTGCAGGCCATGTAGTCGCATTCGGGCAGCTGGATGGTGATGTTTCCGGCAAGGTCCGGATGCGCGCGCAGCGTGGTAAGCATGAGCTGCCGTCCCTGCGTGAGGATGCGGCGGCGCTTCTGCGTACTCACGCCGCACGCCGCGTTGAGGGTCTTCTCCAGGTCGGTGATGCGCTTGGAGTGCTCCTTCATGCGCTGGGCCACGCTGGTCACCGCCGCAACCGCCGGGTTCATGGCGCTCACGGCAAGCCCCGTGCTCTTCATGATCTTGTCCATAAACTCCTTGCGCTCGAACTCGCGGCGCTTAACGCAAGTCAGATCGCCAGGCTCCACCTCGAGCCCCATGCCGGTGCCCGCCCACTCCTCGGCCTGCGCGATGTTGTTGCCCAAGGCCTCTTCGCCGGTGGTGTTCTTGCACTTGTCGCACACTCCCAAGGGCAGGTACACGCTCAGGTTGGGGTAGTCGACCATGAGCGAGAACCACGTCTCGGGCGAGATGTCGCCGATGCAGCCGATAACCACCTCGTTCTCGCGCGGCATACGGCCGAGGGCGCGCGTGCAGGTGACGTAGGCCGTCTCGTGCGCGGCGGCAGCCGAGGCTATCTTGTCGTAGAGCTTTTTGGGCGCCAGCTTGACCGAGACGAACGCCTCGGTGGGGCAGGCCGCCACGCACAGGCCGCACTTGCGGCAGGTGTCGGCGATGTCGATGCTGCCGTCCTCGATCTCGACGGCGTTGACCGGGCACACGTCCATGCAGGCAGTGCAGGAGCTCTTGGACGACTTGCAGCGCAAGCAGGGCAGCGTGTTGGCGCGCGGGCGCTCCTTGTAGTCGGCCGGGTTCCACTGCGGAGCCTCCGGGCTGTCAACGCCCATAAGCGCGTCGGTCACGCCGGTCAACGGGTTCCTGAGCGCGCTGAAATCCTTGGAGATGTCGATGATGTCATCGAACAAATCGCGTTTCTGTGCCACGTTATTCCCCTCACACAGATTGCCGTGAAACAGCGAATGCTAAAGGGTTATTGTACGCCAGGCCGCAGCCCGCCGGTATAATCAGCCGTGTTGACTACGAAAGGCATAGAATGGCACACCGGCATGGAAAAAGCCTGTTGGCAGCGCGCGTACGGCGCGAGCGCTGGCGCGCGGCACGCGCACAGGGCGAGAAGGGCGGAGCGGACGCCGCGGGGCTCGCCCTGGCATCCGCCCGCACCGGCGCGCATCGCACCGCAGGCCGCCCCGGCCTTTCCCCTGCCGCAAGGCATCTTGCTGACAGCGCGTCTCGCAGCCGCGGCAGGCGCCTACGGCAAGGCGGCCCCCGGCGCAGCCGGAGCGCACGCTCCATCCCGGCCCCTGCCGCCACCAACGCGCATGTGCGCAAGTCCATGCAGGGCAACAAACGCGCCAACACCAAGCCCGAGCTTATCGTCCGCAAAATGCTGCGCGAGCTGGGATATCCCGGCTACCGGCTGCAGTGGAACAAGGTCCCCGGCCACCCTGACATTGTGTTTCCCGGACGCAAGCTGGCCATTTTGGTAAACGGTTGCTTTTGGCATAGGTGCCCGGTGTGCAATCCACCGGACATCAAAACGCATTCCGCGTACTGGGAGGCAAAGTTCCGCCGCAACGTGGAGCGAGACGCCCAGAACCAGGCGGCGCTGGAACAGCTCGGCTGGACCGTGGTCGTGATCTGGGAGCACGAGCTCAAAAAGAAGAACCTGGAAGCCACCCGGGAGCGTCTCCGCACGTTGATGGCTGCAAAGGCGAGGGGGTAAACGCAGGAGCCCCGGTAATCCGGAGCCGTAATCCGCAGCCGCGAAGCGGCGAGGACATCGGCGTAGGATTACCGGGGCTCCGCAGGGAGTGAATCCCCTAGCTACTAGTACATGCCGCCACCCTGGCCGCCGGCAGCAGCGGCAGCGGTGATGGCATCCTCAATGGAGGTGTTCTTCGGCACGTCGGAGACGGTCGCCTCGGTGATGAGGATGAGCGACGCCACGGAAGCGGCGTTCTGCAGGGTGGTGCGGGTGACCTTGACCGGGTCAAGCACGCCCATGTCGATCATGTTGCCCCACTCGCCGTTCGCGGAGTTCAGACCCTCGCCAGCAGGCAGGTTCTTGATCTTGTCGACAACCACGGAGCCCTCGTAACCGGCGTTGGCGGCGATGGTGGCCACCGGGGCGGTCAGAGCGCGCTTGATGATGTCGATGCCGATCTGCTCCTCGGGATCGTCAACGGCGATGCCGTCGAGCGCCGGGATGGCGTCCATGAAGGCAACGCCGCCGCCAGCGACAATGCCCTCCTCCACAGCGGCGCGGGTGGCCTGCAGGGCGTCCTCGACGCGGTGCTTGATCTCCTTGAGCTCGGTCTCGGTGGCAGCGCCGACCTTGATGACGGCAACTCCGCCGGACAGCTTGGCCAGGCGCTCCTGCAGCTTCTCGCGGTCAAAGTCGGAATCGGTCACGTCGAGCTCGGCCTTGATCTGGGCAGCGCGGCCCTCGATGGCCTCCTTGGTGCCGGCACCGTCGACGATGGTGGTGTTGTCCTTGGTCACGGTGACGGACTTGGCGGTGCCGAGCATGTCGCCGGTGATGTCGGCAACCTTGATGCCCAGCTCCTCGAGCGCAGCCTGGCCGCCGGTGACAACGGCGATATCCTCGAGCATGCGCTTGCGGCGGTCGCCGTAGCCCGGGGCCTTGACGGCGCAGACGTTCAGGGCGCCGCGGATCTTGTTGAGGATCAGCGTGGGCAGGGCCTCGCCGTCAATGTCCTCAGCGATGATGAGGAGCGGACGGCCGGCGCGCTGCACGGCCTCCAGGACCGGCATGATGTCCTGCACGTTGGAGATCTTCTGGTCGGTGATCAGGATGTAGGGATCCTTGAGCACGGCCTCCATGCGGTCGTTGTCGGTGATGAAGTAGGCGGAGACGTAGCCCTTGTCGAACTGCATGCCCTCGACCGTGTCGATGGTGATGTCGAAGGTCTGGCCGTCCTCGACGGTGATAACGCCGTCCTTGCCCACCACGTCCATAGCGTCGGAGATCTTGGCGCCGACGTTGGGGTCGCCAGCGGAGATGGTGCCGACGGAGGCGATCTGCTCCTTGGTCTCGATCTGCTTGGCCTGGGCCTTCATCTCGTCAACGACGGTGTTGACGGCCTTGTCGATGCCGCGGCGGATAGCCAGCGGGTTGGCGCCGGCAGCCACGTTGCGCAGGCCCTCGTTGACGATGACCTGGGCGAGCAGGGTGGCGGTGGTGGTGCCATCGCCCACGGTGTCGTTGGTCTTGGTGGCGACCTCCTTCACCAGCTGAGCACCCATGTTCTCGATGTTGTCCTCGAGCTCGATCTCCTTGGCGACGGAAACGCCGTCGTTGGTGATGGTCGGGGCGCCGTAGGAGCGCTGCAGCGCAACGTAACGGCCCTTGGGGCCCATGGTGACCTTGACGGCGTCAGCCAGCGTGTTGACGCCCTTCGCGAGCTTCTGGCGCGCCTCGGTGTCGAACTTGATTTCCTTAGCCATTATCTGTTCCTCCTGAATTGCTGTTGGATGCCCGCGTAAGGCGGGCGAAGAAGAGCCTCTGCTACGAGCGCGGAGGGGCTATGCGGATCCCCCGCGGCTTCTGCGCTTCTACTCCTCGACGATGGCGTAGATGTCGTCGGCGCGCATAAGCAGGTAATCCTCGCCGTCGACCTTGACCTCGTTTCCGCCGTACTTGCCGTAAATCACCACGTCGCCAGCCTTGACGTCCATGGGCAGACGGGTGCCGTCCTCGCCGAGCTTGCCGGCGCCCACGGCTACAACCTCGCCGCGCTGGGGCTTCTCCTGGGCGTTGCTCGCAATGTACAGACCGGAAGCCGTCTTCTGCTCAGCAGCGGCGGGCTTCACCAAAACGCGATCACCAAGCGGCTTAAGATTCATGGCGCATGCCTCCTTTTGCGGTACCCGGAACGCGCTGCCCGGGGTACCCTGACCTTTAATGCCGCAGTGAATAATACCCACCTCGTTGGGCTTATACAATGCAAATCAAAAAATCTTATGAAAAGGCACTTAGATTTTGTGAGGCGTGCGCTTGCCGGGACCTTGTTGTATCGTGAATGGTGCTTGCCCATAACGGCGGCAGCGTTACGGCAGAAGGGGGCCTGGCGATATGGCATGGGACGTGACGGAGCGGATCCGCGCGCTGGTCATGGCGGACGAGGAGAACATCGTTGAGCAGCGAAGGCACTTCCACGCGCATCCGGAGCCGAGCCACCGGGAGTTCCGAACCACCGAGGACATCGCCGCGGAGCTGGACCGCATCGGCGTGCCGTACGCACGGCCGCTCGAGACCGGGCTTATCGCCACCATACGCGGAGCGGCGAAGGACGCCTACGACAGTCGCGGCGTGCCGCGGCGACGCGTCATGCTGAGGGCCGACATCGACGCGCTGCCGGTAACCGAACAGACGGAAAGCCCGTTTGCCAGCGAGAACCCCGGTTTCATGCACGCCTGCGGGCACGACTGCCACATAGCCATGATGCTGGGGGCCGTGCGCGCGCTCAACCAGGTGAAAGACCTCCTGCATGGCGAGGTGCGCGTTGTGTTCCAACCGTCCGAGGAGAACGGCGAAGGAGCCAGGCAGATGATCGCCGCCGGCGCCTGCGAAGGCGTGGACGGGGCCTTTGCCCTGCATGTTTGGAGCGAAGTCGACGCCGGGCGCGTCTCGTGCGAACCGGGGCCTCGCATGGCCAACACCGACTGGTTCCGCATCGACGTGCGCGGCACCTCGTGCCACGGGGCCATGCCCCAGCGCGGCGCAGACGCCATCATAGCCGCTGCCGAAATCGTCAACAACCTGCAGACCATCGTGAGCCGCGACCTCAGCCCCTACGAGCCGGCCGTGGTAACCGTAGGAGAGCTGCACGGGGGCACGGCGCGCAACGTCATAGCCGGATCGGCTTACCTCACCGGCACGGTGCGCACGTACAGCGATCGCGCCCACGACATGATGCCGCAGCTTATCGAGCGCATTTGCCAGCACACGGCCGCAGCGGTGGGGGCCGATGCCGTCCTCACCGACTACACCGTGGCCAACATGCGCATGGAAAACGACGAGGCATCCGCAGCGCGCTGCGCGCGGGCCGTCGAGAAGATCTTGGGCGCGGACGCGCTCGCCCGCTATCAGGGCACGCTGTCCGGCGAGGACTTCTCCGAGTACCTGCACCACGTGCCTGGCGTGCTGGCGTTTCTCGGCACGCGCAACCCCGCCATCGGTGCCGTTTACGCGCAGCACTCCTGCTACTACCAAGTCGACGAGAGCATCTTGGCCAAAGGCTCCATGTTGGCCGCGCAGTACGCCGTCGATTTTCTCAGCGAGAAGCCCGCGTAGCACGAGGTCGCCCGCCATCCAAAGGCGGCAATGCGAAGAAAAAACGGGGCGCCCCCTCTCGGGGGCGCCCCGTTGGTTTTGCGCAATGCGGGCTCCAGCGGCTTAGAACGCGGCCTGAACGGCGTCGCCGAAGTTCTCCTGCAGGTAATCCTTGAAGTCATCGGTCTGAAGCGCCTCCACCAGGGCGGTGATGCGCTCATCCTCCTCGAGCTCGGGCGTGGTCACGATGACGTTGGCGTACTCGTTCTGGATGACGTCGGACTGCGCGTCCTCCTGCGCCACGGCGTCCGCAAGGTCAAGGCCCGCGTCGATGGCGTAGTTGCCGTTGATGACCGCAAAGTCAACATCGGCGACCGTGCGCGGAAGCGCCGCGGCCTCCTGCTCGGAGAACTGCAGGTTGTGCGGGTTATCCACGATATTGTTGGGCGTGGCGGTGATGCCGGCGTCCTCATCGAGGGTGATGAGGCCCAGGTCCTGCAGCAGCAGCAGCGCGCGGCCCTCGTTGGTGGGGTCGTTGGGAACGGCGATGGTGGCGCCGTCGGCCACGTTCTCGATGTCAGTGGACTTGCCGGGGAACACGCCCATGGGCTCGAAGTGGATCTTGCCCACGTTCACCAAATCGGTGCCGTTCTCCTCGTTGTAGTTGTTCAGGTAGTTGATGTGCTGGAAGTAGTTGGCGTCGACATCGCCCGAAGTGGTGTCCTGGTTCGGCAGGATGTAGTCGGTGTACTCCTTGACCTCGAGCTCGATGCCCTGCTCGGCCAAGATCGGCGCCGCGTAGTCGTTCAGGATCACCGCATGCGGGCTGGGGCTGGCGGCAACCACGAGCGTCTGGGTCTCGGCAGCAGCAGAGCCAGCGGCAGCGCCGCCGTTATCGGAGCTGCACGCGGCAAGCGGGGCCACAGCGGCAATGCCCGCCAGGCCGGCGAGGAAGGAGCGACGGGAAACGGAAACGTTGGCGTTCATGGTAAAGACTTCCTTTCGTATGGCGCCCGTATGCGGGCACCGCTGATACACGGATGGTTGCGCGCCGTGCACCCGCAAGAGCGGACGGCGCAGAAACGACTCTAGAGCCGCGTGCGATGGTCGACCTTGCGCGCGATGATGTCGCACACGCTCTGGATGACCTGGACGATCACGACGAGGATGACGATGGCGGCGATCATGACCTCGGTCTGGTAGCGGTAGTAGCCGTAGCGGATGGCGATGTCGCCCAGTCCGCCCGCGCCCACCGCGCCGGCGATGGCCGTGTAACCGAGAACCGCGATGAGCGTGACCGCCACGCCGCGCACGATGGAGGGCATCGCCTCGGGCAGCAGCGCGCTAAAGACAATGCGCGGGGTGCTGGCGCCGCAGGCCTCGACGGCCTCCACGCTGGAACGCGGCACCTCCGCAAGCGACTGCTCGACCATGCGCGCGATGAAGGGCGACGTGGAGAGCACGAGCGGCGGAATGGTTCCCAAAATGCCCGTCGAAGTGCCCATGATGATGCGCGTGACGGGGATGATGGAGATCATCAGGATGATGAACGGGAACGAACGGCAGATGTTCACCACCCAGCCGAGCACCGCGTTGAGCTTGGGGTGCGGGCGAAGCGAGCCAGGGGCCGTCAGGTAGAGCACCACGCCCAGGGCCACGCCGATAACGTAGGAGATGATGGTCGGGACCAAGAGCATGACGACGGTAGCGCCGGTTCCCTCAAGAAGCAGCTCGCCGTACTCGTCGGCAAAGGCGGTCAGTTCGTTAAGCATCCCAATCAACCCTCTCGAGCAGCACCTTCGCCGCGTCGGAGCGCGGATCGGCGAACACGTCGGCAACGCTCCCCTGCTCCACCACGCGACCGTGGTCGAGCACCACCACGTTACGGCAGATCTTCTCGACCACGCCCATGGAGTGCGTGATCACGATGATGGTCACGCCGGTCTCACGGTTGATCTGGCGCAGGAGCTTCAGGATGGTGTTGGTGCTGGCTGGGTCGAGGGCGCTCGTGGCCTCGTCGCACAGGATGTACTCGGGATCGCAAGCCAGCGCGCGGGCAATGGCCACGCGCTGCTGCTGCCCGCCGGAGAGCTGCGAAGGATACGACGCAGCCTTCTCCTTGAGACCCACTAGGTCGAGAAGCTCGAGCGCGCGGGCGCGATTCTCCGCCGTCACCTTGCCGGTGGCCGCCAAATACGGAAAGCACACGTTGGCGAGCACGGTCTTTTGGGACAGCAGCCCAAAGCTCTGGAAGATCATGGCCACACGGCGACGATACGTGCGCAGCGCCGCGCCGGAAAGCCCGGTAACGTCCTGGCCGTCCACCACGATCTGACCCGAGGTGGGCTTTTCCAGCAGGTTGATGCAGCGCACCAACGTGGACTTGCCGGCACCGCTCATGCCAATGATGCCCATGATGTCGCCGTCGGCGATGTCGATGGAGACATCGTCCAGCGCATGCGCGCTCTCAGCAGCGCCGCCGTACGTTTTGGAGAGGTTCTTGATTTGAATCACGAGGGTAGCTCCGCTCGATAATCGACCAATGGGGAGACTGTCTCCCGCCGGAAACAGCCTATCAAAGGCGCCCGGTCTCACCGCACGCGACGCATGCGGCAAGGTGCCCGGGCGAGGGCATCTCCATAGCCATGGCCATCATCATATGTGCGGAGTAAGTAAACATGTGGTGTAGCTTAGCGCGCGCCGCACCCCGCCGTCAAGCCGAAACGAGCGTGAAACACTTGAGCGAGAAGTGCGAGAAACACTAGGGGCCTGCGGGAGGTCCGGGGTTATCATCCCGTGCTCAAACATTCTCGCCTCGCTGCGAAACTGCGCGCGGGACGATAACCCCGGACCTCCTTGCAACGTGCTCTATCTGGCAGCGCGTTATCCGCGCATCAGGCTCTCACACGAGGATGTTCGCACCGAATCCAACCCGCCATGCGGGCCGAGAACCACCCGAGAACATGAGAGATGTAAGAGGCCCTCCCCCTTTGCTCTAAGCGAGATCGCGAAGCCTCGAGCGTGAGCAAAGGGGGAGGGCCTCAGGCAAGCCCATGCGCAATTTCAACCGAGTTGGCGGTTACTCCTCGGCGTCCTCGTCCTTGTGATCGGAGGAGTGGCGGCGCTTGGCCTCGTACTCCTCGCGCGTGATGACGTCCTCGATGCGCAGGTTGATGCCCGCGACCTCAAGGCCGGTCATCTGCTCCAGGGCCTGGGTCACAGCCACCTTCACATCGTCGAAGATAGCCGGTGCGTAGGACCCGTACTCGATGATAACCGAGATGTGCACCAAGACGCGGTTGTCGTCGGTAACCTCGACCGTGACGCCCTTGGCCAGGTTCTCGGCGCCGAACTGCTCCTGCACGAAGTGCATCAGGTTGCCCTTCATGCCAAGCACGTGCGGCACGGTGCGGGTCGCCATGGCCACGATCTTCTCGATCACGCCGTTGGAATAGGTGAGCGAGTCCTCGGAGTCGTCCTCGTCGTCCTCGGGCTCGGCGTCCGCAGCGTCGGCGGCCTCATCCTCGGACTCGTCGGCGTCAGCTGCGAGATCGGCATCGCCGACCTCCTCAACGGCCTCGGAGACTTCAGGTTCAACCTGCTCGGAGAGCTTCTCGTCCTTCTCGACCGTGGTCTCGGTATCCTGTGCCATCGGTAGCTCCTTTGTATGTTTGCAGCCTACGCGGTTTGCCCCTCTTGCCGACGCGCGGCCCTACCGCCCGCCAAAATGGCGCCGGAAGAAGTTGACGATGCCATTATCCCCATCGAGGGCCTGGCCTATGATCACGCCGATCAAAACGAACAAGGCGATCACGAGCGCGTCCCAGAACCCGAGGAACAGCACGAGAAGCGCCGCCACCAGGCCGATGAAGCCGCAGAGCACCGTGTTCTTGTGGGAGCCGGCGTAACGCTCGAACGTCTCGTCGGTATCCCCCAGCACGTCGCGCACCACGCGGACGGTGCCGGGGATCTTGCGGTTATCGGCCGCACCCTCCTTGCGCGCACGTTGGCGCGCGGAGCCGGAGGTCGCCGGCGCGGTGTCCGCGCCCTTTCCCGCCGCGCGGGGCGCGCGCTCCGCGTCGGACGGCGCCGCGCTCTGCTCGATCACGGTTTTGGGGGCCTTGCGGCCCTTCGCATCGTCACTCATCGCTCGACTCCTTCTGAACGGTCACGGTCTTGGCGGGCAGCACCTTGAGGCGCACTGCGGCGCACGGCGACCCCACGAGGCGCTCGCACGCTGCGGAGGCGTGCTCCTGTGCCGTCCGGACCGCATCCTTCACGTCATGCTCAACTAGCGGAATGACCTCAACGGCAAAGCGCGCCTCCTGCGGCTTGCGGCGGCGCACGGACCCCTCGACGCGCTCGACTAAGAACGCGCCGTCCTCCTCGACCGCGGCGCGCACGCTCGACTCGAGCGCGCGGACGGCGATCTCGAGGTTCTCGCTGCCCGCGGGGCGCACGGCGCGCGGGGCGGGCCGGGGCGAGAAAACCGCCCGCAGCAGCGCCACCACGGCGCTCACGCCGACGACGCACAAAGAAACCCCCAGCGCAACCCGTGCGGGTTGCGCATGGAGGTCTACAGGCAATGCAGGAAGAAACGATGAGGGAAGCAGCTCGTAAGCTCCCGCCGTGAGGCACACCGCGCATGCGATGACGTACACCAGGTACACCAGGCGCTTCGCAAAACGCATGCCGCTCTACCTCCCGTCAACGCGCTGCGAGGGGCTACTCCTCCTCCAGGGCAGCGACAACCTCATCGGTCATGTCCATAGTGTGGTACACGTCCTGGACGTCGTCGAGCTCCTCAAGACGGTCGATGAGGCGCTGCACCTTCTTGGCGTCGGCAGCGGTGACCTCGGTGGGGGTGGTGGGGACCATGGTGAGCTCGGAGCCCTTGACCTCAACGCCCTGCTCCTCGATGCCCTTGGACACGGCCATGAGGTCGCCGGGGTTGGTCCAGACGATCCACTCGTCGCCGGCATCCTCGTAATCCTCGCCGCCGGCCTCGGCCACGGCCATCATGAACTCGTCCTCGTCGGCAGCGGCGCCGTTGCCCTTCATGGCCTCCTTCTTGGACTCCGTATCCACGATCTCCTTGGAGACCACGATCTGGCCCTTGCGCTCGAACTGGAACGACACGGAACCGGAGGTGCCCAGGGAGCCGCCCGCATGGCTGAAGGCGGAGCGCACGTCGGCGGCGGTGCGGTTGCGGTTGTCGGTCAGGCACTCAACGTAAACGGCCACGCCCGCCGGGCCGTAGCCCTCGTAGACCACGTTCTCGTACACCGCGGCATCGGCGCCGGTGCCGAAGGCCTTGTCGATGGCGGACTTGATCTTGTCCTTGGGCATGGACTGCGCCTTGGCCTTGGCCACGGCGGCGGCCAGGCTGGCGTTGTTGTCGGGGTTGGGATCGTTGCCCAGGCGGGCTGCAACGGTGATGTTGCGGCTCAGCTTGGAGAACAGCGCGGAACGCTTAGCGTCCTGCGCGCCCTTGCGATGCTTGGTAGTTGCCCATTTAGAGTGTCCGGACATGAAGAAGCTCCTTCTCACATGCAACCGCGGCAGCGTCGCGGCCGATTGATATTCATACAAGTAAGAGAGTTTACAACGAACGCGCCTGCGACAAAAGCGCTGCCACGAAAGTCACAGAGCACAGAGGGCGGTGGTTAGAACTTCTGGTCGAACAGGCTGCGATCGGCGTCGTCGTCGGCGCGGTTGCGCTTGCGGCGCGATTTCACGAACTGGATGAACCCGTACACCGCGGCGACTACCGCGATGACCACCAGTACCTGCACGAAGAAACCGCCTGTCATGCTATCCATCGAGCGCTCCTCAAACCTGCGGCCCTAGTCCTGGGCCGGCGCATCGTCGCTTCCAAGATAGCAGACTTGCGGTGCCTGGCGGCGGTGAGCCCACACCAGCACGAGAACGCCAGCCACGATGACCGGCACGGAGAGCAGCTGCCCCATGGTGATGGGCCCGAAGAGGTAGCCCAGCTGCGCGTCGGGCACGCGCACAAACTCGACCAGGAAGCGCGCGATGCCGTAGCCCATCGCAAAGGTCCCCAAAAACGTGCCCTGAACGCGCGGGGGACGCTTGCGCGAGAGCGCGTAGAGCACGCAGAACAGCACCACGCCCTCCAGCAGCGCCTCGTAAAGCTGGCTGGGATGGCGCGGCGTATCCCCGGCCGCACCGCCAAAGACAACGCCCCAGGGCAGGTCCGTGGGCTTGCCCCACAGCTCCCCGTTGACGAAGTTTGCGCAACGTCCCAGGCCGAGCGCCAGCGGGGCACCGATAACCGCCAGGTCGGCGATGGTCATGGGGTTGATCTTGAGCATGCGGCACACCAGCGCGCCGCCGATGAGCGCGCCTGCGAAGCCGCCGTGAAAGCTCATGCCGCCGTGGTTGGTGGCCAAGATCTCAAGGGGATGCTCCCAGTAGTAGCCATTGCCGTAGAAGATCACGTAGAACAGCCGCCCGCCGATGATGAGCCCGAAGACCACGCCGATCACGATGCTCATGGTGTCGTCGGGCGTGAGGCCCAGGCCCCAGCGCTTGGCGGTGCGGTACATCACGAAGCCCGTGAGGATAGCGCCCACCACGTAGGCCAGGCCGTACCAGTAGATGGTGATGGGTCCGGCCGAGATGGCCACCGGATCCAGCATATGGTAAAGCTCGTTGAGCATGGCTCCTCCTTGCGGCGCTCACCGCGCCGTACGGCGCGGAGGCTCCCAGCGTTATACCACGTACGTGCGACGAATTCGACAACAAGGCGCCTCCGGCGGTCGGCCATTGGGGACCGGCCATTGGGGACGGGTACCTATGGCAGACAGTTGTCTGCCATAGGTACCCGTCCCCAATGGCCTCCAATAGCCTCCCACGCGGGCGTCCGCGCCCCTCAGCGCCGGGACCGCGGCGGGGCGGGGCGCTCGCCCACGCGCGGACCGTGCGCAATGAAATGCGCGCAGCCGCGGCACTGCTCCTTGACCGCCTGGAACCGGTCGACCGTGGGGTCGAGTAGGTCCAAGCCGCCCGCCAGCTTATGCCACGGCCGGTCGCACTGCGAGAACGCGCAGGTTGCCGGGCACACCGCGTAGCAGGGATCGTTGGCATGGGGGCATTCGGCCTCCATAGGCTCGTGCAGGCCGAAGAGCCCCGCGCATCCCCTGAGCTCCCAGCAGCGCACGACGCCGTCGGCGCCGCGCGGGTCGGGCACCGGCCGGTCGCGCGGATCTCCCTCCGCGCGAGCCCCGACATGGGTTGCAGCCGCCTCCGCAGCTTCCGCACCGTGCGCCATACGCCCCTCCCCGCCTACGCAAGCGCGCCGCCCGGATGCCCCGAGACGGCGCGCTTTGCCTGCCTTTTTGCAACCTCGTGCCGAGCGCCCCGCTAGAAGCGGACGTCGTTGACGGCCTCGACGCGGGTGACGCCGGGCACGTGCTCCTTCAGGATGCGCTCAATGCCCATGGAGAGCGTCATCTGGCTCATGGGGCAACCGGCGCAGGCGCCCTGCAGCTCGAGCGAGACCACGCCGTCCTCGTCCACGCCCACGAACTGGCAGTCGCCGCCGTCAGCCTGCAGGTTGGGGCGAATAGCGTCGAGCGTCTGCTTCAGAAGTTCCTCGTTCACTGCCATGGCAGCGTTCCTTTCTTCCCGCCGCGCCAATATGAAGGCGCATGCGTAGCGTATAGATCGGCAGGGTTATACCCATACGGTGGCTAACTATACCACGGCGCCCGACGGCCTGCAGGCGCGGTCAGCTGCCTCCAAAAAGCGGGAATACTGGGAAAAAGGCGCGTAAAGGAGGCCGCTTATGTCCATCGTCGCCGCGTTTGCCGTTCCGCACCCGCCGCTGATCATCCCCGCCGTCGGACGCGGTCGAGAAAACGAGATAGCCGCAACCGTCGAGGCGTACCGGAAGATGGGCCGCCGCGTGGCGGCGCTCGATCCCGACGTGATCGTGATCTCGAGCCCGCACACCGTCATGTACGCCGACTACCTGCACATTGCGCCGGGCGCAGGCGCACAGGGAACGTTCGCGCAGTTCGGGGCCGCGCAAACGGGCGGGCGCGTGCGGTACGACCAGGCGTTCGCGCGCGAGCTGGCGCAACGGGGGCAGCGGGCGGGCATCGCCTGCGGCACCGAGGGCGCGCGCAACCCCGATCTCGACTGGGGCGTGCTGATCCCGCTGCACTTCATCCAGAAAGGCTACGACGAGCAGGGCGCCCCGAGCGCCGGAGAGCCGGCGGGCGAGAAGGACGGCGCTGCGCGCAGGCTCCCCGGGCTGGGACGGCTATCTGCGCACGGCGGCGCCGCGGAGCTACCGCTGCTGCCCTGCCCCATCGTGCGGCTGGGGATAGCGGGCCTTTCGCCGACAGATCACTACCGGCTGGGCAGGTGCGTGCAAAAGACGGCGGCCCATCTGGGGCGACGGGCGGTGTACGTGGCATCGGGCGACCTTTCGCACAAGCTCGCCGAAACCGGTCCGTACGGCTTCGCGCTGGAAGGGCCCGCCTTTGACAAGCAGGTCGGCGAGGCGTTTGCCGCGGGCGACTTCCTGGCGCTGCTCACGCTCGACCCCGGCTTTTGCGAGCGCGCGGCCGAATGCGGGCTGCGCAGCTTCTGGATCATGGCGGGCGCGCTGGACCGCACCCCGGTGAAGCCCGAGCTGCTCAGCTACGAGGGCCCCTTCGGCGTGGGCTACGGCGTGGCCGCCTTCACACCCGCGGGGCCCGAGGGGTCGGATGCCGCCCGCGCGTTCGACGAGCAGTACGAGGCTTGGCACGCACGGGGCCTCGCCGCGCGACGCGGCGCCGAGAGCCCCTATGTGCGCCTGGCCCGCTTTGCGCTGGAGCTGTACGTGCGGAAGCGCGAGCGCCCGACGCTGCCCGCAAGTCATGAGGAGGCGCGGGCATGGGCACGGTCGGGCGGCGCCGGCGACCCGCGCGTACCGCCGGCAGACCTACTGGAGGGCCTGCCGGCAGAGGCGTTCGGCACCCGTGCGGGGACGTTCGTCTCGTTGAAGAAGGACGGGCAGCTGCGCGGCTGCATCGGCACCATTGCGCCGGTGCGCGCCACCCTGGCCGAGGAGATCTGCGCCAATGCCGTGAGCGCCGGCTGCCGCGACCCGCGCTTCTCGCCCGTCACCGACGCCGAGCTGTCGGAGCTGGTCTACGACGTTGACGTGCTCAGCGCACCCGAGCGCGTTGCCGGGCCCGAGGAGCTGGACCCGGCGCGCTACGGCGTGATCGTGAGCGCGCCCGACGGCCGTCGCGGCCTTTTGCTGCCCGACCTGGACGGCGTGGACACCGTTGACGAGCAGCTCCGCATCGCCGCGCGCAAAGGCGGCGTCGACCTGGCCGATGACGGTATTCGACTTGAGCGGTTCTGCGTGACGAGGTACCTGTGATGAGCGCCATGGTCCAAAAGGGCCGCCTCCCCGCAGAAGGGACAGGCCCCGCAGGAGCCCCCGCCACCTGCGCGCTCTGCCCCCGCCGCTGCCACCTTGCGCCCGCCGCGCGCGGCGCCTGCCGCGCGCGGCGCAACGTGAACGGCCGCGTGGTGGCCGAGAACTACGGGCGCGTGACGGGCCTGGCGCTCGACCCGGTGGAGAAAAAGCCGCTCGCGCGCTTTCTGCCCGGCGCACAGCTGCTCTCCACAGGAAGTTACGGCTGCAACTTGACCTGCCCGTTCTGCCAGAACCACGAGATCGCCCAGGCAGGCGCCGACGGCGCGCGCTGGCGCGCGATCGGGCCCGCCGAGCTGGTGCGAGCCACCGAGACGCTGCGGGCCCAGGACCCGCGCGTGGTGGGGCTGGCCTACACCTACAATGAGCCGCTGGTGGGTTGGGAGTACGTGCGCGATTGCGCGGTTCTCGCCCATAAGGCGGGGCTGGTCAACGTGTTGGTTTCGAACGGCATGGCCGATAAGGGCGTGGTCGAGGGGCTGGTCCCGCTGATGGACGCGGCCAATATCGACCTCAAGAGCTTTACGCCCGCGTTCTACCAGATGTGCCTGACGGGGCGCGCCCCCTCCGACGGGCGCGGGGAGAACGTGGCGCGCGGCCGCGGGGCGGAGGCCCTGGCGTGCGTGCGGCAGACGATCGAGCTTCTCGCGCGCTGCCCGACATGCCATGTGGAAGTCACCACGCTGGTGGTGCCGGGCATGAACGACGAGGACGCCGAGATCGACGCGGCGGCCCGCTGGCTCGCCGGGCTCGCCTACCGCGAGGAACCGCCCGCGCGCTGGCACGCGCTCGCCGCAGGCTACCCCGGCGGGACGGTACCCGCCAACAACCAGGTAACCTACCATGTGACGCGTTTCTTCCCGCGATGGCGCCTCACCGACCGCGGCCCCACCCCCACGGCCACCGTGCGCCATCTGGCCGAAGTCGCCCGCGTGCATCTGGCGCATGTGCACGTGGGCAACTGCTGAGGATGCGAAAGCCCGCGGGCCCGGCTATCCCAGCGACACGTCGAGCACCATCATGACCACGAAACCGGCGATGACCCCCAGCGTTCCCACGTTGGAATGCTCCCCCAGATGCGCCTCGGGAATGAGCTCCTCCACCACCACGTAGATCATGGCGCCTGCGGCAAAGGAAAGCAGCCACGGCATGAACGGGCTGATCCACCCGGCGGCGAGCACCACCAAGATGCCGAAGACGGGCTCCACGATGCCCGACAGGCTCCCGGCGAGAAACGCCTTGCCGCGCGAGAGGCCCTCGCGCCTGAGCGGCAGGCTCACCGCCGCGCCCTCCGGGAAGTTCTGCAGGCCGATGCCGATGGCCAGCGCAACCGCCATGCCCAGGTACGCCTCGCCCGCCGCGCCGTGCGCCTGCGACGCCATGGCGAAGAGCAGGCCCACGCTCATACCCTCGGGGATGTTGTGCAGCGTGACCGCCGAGACCAAAAGCGTCGTGCGCTTCCAACCGGTGCTGATACCCTCGGGCTCGTCGGCGCCCGCATGCAGGTGCGGCAGTAAGGTGTCGAGGACGATGAGGAAGGCCACGCCTAGCAGGAAGCCTCCCGCCGCCGGCACCCAGCCGACCATGCCCTGCTCCTCGGCTTGCTCGATGGCCGGGTTGAGCAGCGACCACACCGCCGCCGCGACCATGACGCCCGCGGCGAACCCGAGGAAGATATGGTGCGTGAGCTTGCCTTTCTCGGGATCTTGGGACGTGAGGAGAACCACCGCCGAGCCGGCCGTGGTCATAAGCCACGTGAAACCGCAGCCCAGGGCCGCCCATGCCAAGGCGGTGAGCGTTGCTTGGTCGAACATACCTGCCCCCTATCCTGCCGCAGGCGCGGCGCAAATCAGTTAGTCAAGACTAACACGTCTGCGCGCAAAGGCAAGCCGGGCGCCGCCGCGCTCCCCGCGCCTACGGCAGCAGGCCCTGCAGCCGGGGGTAAACCTCGTCGAGGATGTCGAACATGCGCCCCATGGCAGCCATGCCGAAAAGCCCCGCCACCTCGGGAACCATGAGCACGTCCGCGTGGCAGTCCACCTGGCCGTTCTCGTCCAGCGTGAACGTCAGCCACCGGTAGGCGGCGTTGAGCTCGTTGAGGCCTTCCAGCGCGGCGGCACGCGGGCAGCGCATAAGGTCGATCACGCCGAGCGCCTCAAGGTGCGCGCCGCGATCGTTGATGCGGAACAGGATGGTCGTGCGCGGCAGGCGACGCCCCGTCCAGGACACGCGCACCGTGTCGATGAGGTTGTCATCCTCCTCGGGCGTGTCGCTGCGGTAGTCAACGCCCGCCGCGCGGAGCTCGGCCATGAGAGCCAGCGAGTTGTCGTACATAGCGGGTCCTTTCTGTGCGAGAAAAGCAGCGCGTCCTCGCCCGCGACGTCAGGCGCCGCGGAAGAGCGTCGCTGGGATCCGGAACGGGCCTTACCGCCCCAGCTCTGCGAAGAAACGCTCGGCGATCTTAGCAGACGCCGCGGCGTCCTTGGCGTAGGCGTCTGCCCCTATCTGCGCGGCGTAGTCCTCCGTGAGCACCGCGCCGCCCACCATGACCTTGACGCCGGGGGCCTCGCGCCGGAGCAGCTCGATGGTTGACCGCATGGCCGGTACCGTGGTGGTCATCAGGGCGGAAAGCCCCACAACGGGCACGCCGTGCTCGCGCACGCAGGCGAGCACGGCCTCGGGCGCCACGTCGCGTCCCAGGTCGTAGATGGTATAGCCGTAGTTCTCCAACAGCATCTTGACGATGTTCTTGCCGATGTCGTGGATGTCGCCGGCCACGGTGGCCAGGCAGACGGCCCCCTTGCTGGCGACGGCGCCCGCGTCGGGGCCATCTGCAGCCCGCGTGGACGCCAGGCGCTCCTTCACCAGGTCAAACCCCACGCGCGCCGCCTCGGCTGCGGCCATGAGCTGCGGCAGGAAGAACGTGCCCGCCTCAAACCGCTCCCCCACCTCGTCGAGCGCGGGGACGAGCAGGCCGTTCATCACGTCCAGGGGATCCGCCGCCTGGTCAAGCGCGGCGGCCACCGCCGGCGCCACGTCGCCGCGGCGGCCGGATATCACCAGGTGGCGCACGCCGTACGGGTCGTCCGCCGGGCAGCGCGAGCCGTCGCCCGCAAGGCCGCCCTTCCCGGGGGCTCCCAGCCCCTCCCCGCGCTTCTCGTCCGCAGGGCGACCAGGCGCCGCCGCTAAAGCCGATGCGCCCGCCTGCCCGGCGGCGCCCGCAGCGCCCTCCCAGCGCTGACCGTCCGCCGGCGCGTCGTAAGGATCCCGCCAGGTGGCGTAGCGCTCGATAAACGCCGCGGCGCCCGCGTCCTGCGCGTTGAGCACGCGCCATGCGGCCAGGGCGTCGCGGTAGCGCGGGGCGCCCGGGTTCATGATGGGCAGGTCTAAGCCTGCCGCGAAGGCCGCCGTGAGGAAGGCCGCGTTCAGGAGCGGGCGCTGCGGCAGGCCGAAGCTCACGTTCGAAACGCCCAGGACGCAGCGCACCCCCAAGCGCGCCTTCACCATCGACACCGCGCGCAGAATCTCCACCACCTGCTCCTGGTTGGTGGAGGCCGTCATAACCAGGCAGTCTATAGCCACGTCATCGCGCGGGATGCCGGCGCGCTCGGCGGCGCGCACGATCTTCTCGGCGCAGGCAAAGCGCCCCTCGGCCGTGGGAGGAATGCCGTTCTCGTCCAGCGTAAGGCCGACCACCGCGCATCCGTAATGCCGCACGATGGGCAGCACCGCCTCCAGGCTCTCGTCCTTGGCGTTCACCGAGTTGACGATGGGCTTACCGGCGTAAACCCGCACCCCCGCCTCGACGGCCGCCGGGTCGGACGAGTCGATCATGAGAGGCAGCGGGCACGCGCCCTGCAGCGCCTCGACCGCGCGCGGAAAAAGCGCAGGCTCATCGACCTCGGGCAGCCCCAGGTTGACGTCGAGCAGGTCGGCGCCCTGCTCGGCCTGCGCGATGGCCTGCCCCACCAGGTAGTCCATATCACCGGTGCGCAGGGCCTCCTTGAGGCGCGGCTTGCCCGTGGGGTTGATGCGCTCCCCCACGCAGGCGACGTCGCGGCTGCCTTGCGGCAGCACCACGGCACGCTGGGCGCTGGTGACGGCAAAGCAGGGGCGCGGGGAACGGGCCCGGGGGGAACGGCCGGCGAGCAGGCCCGACAGACGGCCGATGTAAGAGGGGTCGGTGCCGCAGCAGCCGCCCACCGCGGAAACGCCCGCGTCGAGCATACCGGAGACGGCCTCGGCGTACGGCCCGGGCGCGACGTCGTAAACGGTACGGCCGCCTTCGTCGCGCGGGAGGCCGGCGTTGGCCTGCACCAGCACCGGCACGGGGGAGATATCGGCCATGCGCCTTGCAAAAGGCGCCACTTCGGCCGGGCCGAGCGAGCAGTTGATGCCAACCACGTCCGCCCCGAGGCCCGCCAACGTGATGGCGGCGATCTCAGGGCTCGTGCCCAGGAAGGTGCGGCCGTCCTCGCCGAACGTCATGGTGGCGAAGATCGGCAGGCGCGTGCATTCCTTGGCGGCCAGCACCGCCGCTTTGGCCTCGAGCAGGTCGGCCATCGTCTCGATGAGGATGACGTCGGCGCCGCCCGCCTCCGCCGCGCGCGCCTGCTCGGCAAAGAGCCCGTACGCGTCGTCGAACGCGAGCGTGCCCAGTGGGCGCAGCAGCGCGCCGGTGGGGCCTATGTCCGCCGCCACCCAGCGCGGTCCGGCCGCACGCGCGCAGGAAACGGCCGCCGCAAAGACCTCTTCCACGCAAGCGGCGGCGCCCAGCTTTGCCGCGTTGGCGCCGAAGGTATTGGTGGTCACCATCTCGGACCCCGCCTCGACGTACGCGCGGTGAACGGAGGTGATCGTATCGGGACGCTCAAGGCACAGCAGCTCGGGCAGCTCGCCGGCTTTGAGGCCCGCGCGCTGCAGCATGGTCCCCATGGCGCCGTCCAACAGCAGATAGCGCTCACCGCGCAGCACGGCGAGCAGGTCCGCATCGGCCACGTGCAGGTCGCCGGGCTGCTCGCGGTACGGCTGGTTGTTCTCGTCAAAGCGCATGGGCGCCCCCATCTCCTCATAGCCCGCGGGCCAACGCCCGAAACGGTTGTCGTGGGACATAATGAACCATTTTTCTGATTCGTTGTCGTCCGTGGGACAGAACGAAGGTTTTTTCTGATTTTCAGCTTTCCACTCCGGGATGCGGCCTAAGAAAAAGAC
Source organism: uncultured Coriobacteriaceae bacterium (assembly GCA_944321435.1). Lineage (GTDB taxonomy): Bacteria > Actinomycetota > Coriobacteriia > Coriobacteriales > Coriobacteriaceae > CALUOB01. The sequence goes on from CALULH010000002.1 coordinate 42,844, forward strand.
GCTTCATGGTATGAAATACCGCCATATAGGAGTTATATCGATATATTGAGCACAAGCAAGCTCTCGTCGACGCGCCCTCTCATCAGAAAAAACCTCTGTTTTGTCCAGCGTCGCCGTCCAAATCAGAAAAAGCCCTCCCTCTGTGCATCGCTCATCGCCGGTCGCAGGTTAGCCCGCGGGCGCGCAAGGCGCAGCCGGCACGCAGGCGACAAAGCTGGCAGGCCGAGCGGCGCTCCCCTGCCGACGCATGCGCCGTGAAGACGCCCGCCACCGCGGTGACGCTCTTGCTGGGAACCAGCATGCAGGAAGGCGCGCAGCTCACGCCTATTTTGCGCCCCGCGTCCGCAGCGGAAAGAAGCGCAGGCTGCACGGCTAACGGAAAATCGCCGTAGCCGGGGCTGAAGCGCCCGCCCAGCTTGAGCCCGGCCGCCTCTGCGCGGGCGCGCACGACGCCCTCCAACGCATCGGCGGCTGCCTCAACGTAGGCGGAGCAGGCGGCGTCGTACACGGCGGCATCCAGGGGATCGGTAGCCGCGCGCGCCCGCAGGCGCTGTTCGCTGGCGAGCCCCAGCGTGCAGCAGAGCACCGCCACCGCGACGGCGCCGGCCAGGTGATCGGCAACGTCGTCCCCGGGGAGCTCGAGCGACGCGCCCTCCAACCGCACCGGAGCGCCCGCACCGCCCCGGAAGTCCACCGCGAACACCCGCGCCATCCCGCGCGGCGAGAGCTCCTCCTCGCAGGAGGCCATCACCGCCTCCATGCGCCGCCCCAGCGCGGCGTCGACCTCCTGGCCGGCGTAGCCCAAGTAGCGCAGCGCCTCCGCACGGTCGATGCGCGCCGCAAGCGCCTGCGGCGGCACGTCCAGCGCAGCGGGCGAGAAGGACGGCGTTGCGCCGGCGGTGCCGGCGTCTCCCGCTGTCTGCTTCGCCGCGCGCTTTCCGGCCAACGCCCCTACCCCCTTACCGCGGCGGCGCACGCCTTGGCCACCGCCGGACGGTTCATGGCGTACACGTGCAGCCCGTCAACGCCCTGCGCGCGCAGTCCGTCGAGCTGCCGGCATGCGTAGTCAACGCCCGCCTGGCGCAGGGACTCCGGATTGTCCTCGTACTTGGCCAGCAGCTTGATGATGGGAGACGGCAGGGACGCCGCGCACATGAACACCATCCGCGCCAGCTGCTGCTTGCTCATGAACGGCATGATTCCGACGGCGATGGGAACCGTGATGCCCGCCGCGTGCGCGCGGTCCAAGAAGCGCAGGATGGCCTCGTTGTCAAAGCACAGCTGCGTCACCAGGAAGCGCGCGCCCGCATCCTGCTTCTGCCGCAGGCGCCGCACGTCCTCCATCAGATCGTCGCAGGCAATGTGCCCCTCCGGGTAGGCGGCCGCCCCCACGCAGAACCCGGCCTCGGCAAGATCGGCAACCAGGTCGCGCGCGAACGGGTAGTCCGCCGCCCCCGCTCCGGGAACCGGGTCGCCGCGCAGGGCCAAGACGTTCTCAACGCCCGCCGCGCGAAAGGCGGCCACCTTCTCGGCGAGCCCCTCCCGCGTAAGCCCCATGCAGGTCAGGTGCGCAACGGAGGTCACGCCCAGGTCGCGCGCGAGCATGGACGCGATCTCCAGGGTTGCCCCGCCGTTGCCCGACCCTCCCGCCGAGCACGTAACGCTTACAAACGTGGGGTCGAGCGGCGCCAGCTCGCCGGCGATGACGTGCGCCTCGTCGAGCGTGAGCGCCCCCTTGGGCGGGAACATCTCAAACGAAAGGGCGCATCGCCCTGCCGCACGCTCCCTCTCAAACGCCTCGTCCACCCTCATGACAGCCCCTTTCGCCCGTTTTGGTCGCCGGCTATTATCGCCCACCGCGCCCGGAACCGGCGCGCGCAATACGGCCCGCGCAAGAAATGAAACATGTTCGCAATGCGCGCAGGGCCGCCGCCCCGGCGCATGCGACTGGTAGAATGGGCTGCATACGGCAGTCAGCGCGGCACGCGCCGCGACGCGCCCCCGCGGCGCGCACCCTTGAGACAGGAGGCCCCATGGCCATCACCCCGCAGGAAATCGCCGAGACGCGCGACATGGTCGTCGAGCAGCACCTGGATATCCGCACCGCCACCATGGGCGTGTCCCTTCTGGGCTGCTCGGACGAGAGCATCGACAAGATGGCACAGAAGGTCTACGACCGCATCACCACCCGCGCGGAGCGCCTGGTGCCCGTGGCCGAGGACCTCGAGCGCGAGTACGGCATCCCGATCGTCAACAAGCGCGTGTCGGTGACGCCCATCGCCATGATCGCCTCCGCCTGCGCCGACGAGGACCTGACGCCCCTGGCCCAAGCGCTGGACCGCGCGGCCGAGGCCGTTGGCATCGACTTCATCGGCGGCTTCTCGGCGCTCGTGCACAAGGGCATCGGCGACGCCGACCGGCGCCTCATGAACTCCATCCCGCACGCGCTCGCTGTGACCGACCGCGTGTGCTCCAGCGTGAACGTGGCCAGCCTGCGCGCCGGCATCAACATGGACGCCGTGCTCAAGATGGCCGAGATCGTCAAGGCAACGGCCGAGGCCACCGTGGACGACCAGTGCTACGGCGCGGCCAAGCTGGTAGTCTTCTCCAACATGGTGGAGGACTCCCCCTTCATGGCGGGCGCGGTGCACGGCACCGGCGAGGCGGACGCCGTCATCAACGTGGGCGTGTCCGGCCCCGGCGTCATGGCCGCCGCCCTTGAGCGCCTGCCCGAGACGGCCGACTTCACCGAGGTGGCCGAGGAGATCAAGAAGACCAGCTTCAAGATCACCCGCGCAGGCGAGCTCATGGCGCGCGAGGCGTCGCGGCGCCTGGGCGTGGCCAAGGGCATCGTGGACCTGAGCCTGGCCCCGACGCCCGCCGTGGGCGACTCGGTGGCCCGTATTTTGGAGATCATCGGCGTGGGCACCTGCGGCGGCCCCGGCACCACCTGCGCGCTGGCGCTGCTGAACGACTGCGTCAAGAAGGGCGGCGTCATGGCCAGCTCCAGCGTGGGCGGGCTCTCCGGCGCCTTCATCCCCGTATCCGAGGACGCCGACATGATCGCCGCAGCCGAGAAGGGCGCGCTGTCGCTCGAGAAGCTCGAAGCCATGACCTGCGTGTGCTCGGTGGGCCTGGACATGATCGCCGTCCCCGGCGACACCACGGTGGAGGCCATCGCCGGGCTCATTGCCGACGAGATGGCCATCGGCGTCATCAACAACAAGACCACGGCTGTGCGCGTGATCCCGGCCATCGGCCGCACCGTGGGCGACCGCTTGGATTACGGCGGGCTCATGGGCTACGCGCCGGTCATGCCCATCAACAGCCACGCCGGCACCGTGCTGGCGCACCGTGGCGGGCACTTCCCGGCACCGTTGAACTCGCTCAAGAACTAGGGAGAGAAGCACAGGTCCTTCCCGCTATCTAGCTGGGCGAGAAGCACGTTCGCACGGCGGGGGCGGAGGATATGCTGCGGAAACGCTTGTTCCACGAGTCGTTTCCTTTGCATGTCCTCCGCCCCTTTTTGCCGGATGTCCTGTCTCTGCCGCAACAGGCAGCGAAGTCCTTGCGCATGCGTGGGGGATCCGGGCATGCGCGACATCAAGACGCCGCTACGACAAGTAGCTCAGCAATGGAAGATACTGCTGGGCGCTGGCAGGAACCTCGAGCGTGACGTTTTGGCCGAAGGCGTTAACCGTTACGTACGATGGGTCGCTGTAGGTGGTCACCGTGGCGTCAACGCCCTGGTACGCCACATCCACCGTGCCGGCCTCCTGCGCATCGGCGGGCAGGGCGGTAGCCGTCCACGACGCGATGTCCAGATCGTCGATCGCGGCGTTGACCTGATCCTCGGAAAGCCCCGTGGCAGCGGCGATGTCGGACACATGGCTGCGCAAGGTGTCCTCGGCCTGGGTTTTCACGCCGCTTGCGTCGAGCGCGGCGTTCACCGCGGTGGGCGCAGCCTGGTTCATAAGCGCAAACGCCCCGCAGACAACGACGGCGACAAGCGCCAGCACGGCAACGATCTTGGTTAGGGCCTTCATGGAAACTCCTCTCGGCCGTACCCGCCCGCCGTACATAAAGGTGCTGCGTGAAAAGCGCTTGACGCCGCCGGTGGCGAGCAGGGCTCCAGCCGCGATGCGCGGCTTGCCCCAGTTTACCGATCGAGCCGAAAGGTTATGTGCTTCTCGCATGGGCAAAACATGATGAAGTGCTTAAGGCGCAGGTAGCTCCCACCGTACGGCATCCAGGTTCACCGAGGCATGTGAAGCCCCCATGGAGCCGGCCCCACGGGCGAGAAGCACGGCGCCGAGCAGCCGGCGCGCAAGGAAGCGCCGGCAGCCCTGGGCCCTAGGCGCGCGGCTGCCAGCTGATGAAGGCCCAGCGCACCAGGCGCTCGTGGTCCAAGGTGTACCGCCCCTGCAGCTTGCCTTTGGGACCGGGCTCCCCCGCCTCGGGGTTCTCAACCATATGCGCGGCCAAGTAGGACCGCAGCGCGGGGATCTTCCCCTCGTTGCCGGACTCCAGCATGCGCGCAAAATCGGCCACGCCGTCCTCCAAAGAATCAAACGTGTCCTTGCGACGGCTGTCGATGTAGCTCACCTCGGGCGCGCGGCCCATTTGGGCAAGGATGTTGAACGCGTACAGATAGTCGACGCTCTCGCCCACCGACACGCCCACGGCGGCCAGCACGTCGGCGTCGTAGCGCGGCCCTGCATTGCAGGCCAGCGTAATGCAGCAGCGCCGCCGGGCCGTGCGCTCCAGCTTGAGAAGGGCGTCCTTGAGATCGTTGGTGGCAATGGAGCGCGAGGCCAGCGCAACGTCCACGCATTTCTCGCCCAAGCCGGCGGTGGCCCAATCATCGGCCCACGCCAGGCGCAGCGGGCGGATAGACCCAGCCGGCAGGGCATCGTCGCGCACGTCATCGGCGGCGCTGGCGCCCGCATTATCCGCGACCGAAGACGCCTCTGAATCCGCGCGGGACGGCACCCCGAGCGTTGCCGACGACCCCTGCGCGCCGTGCTGCCGGCCCTGACGGGCAGCGGCGACCTCCACGCCCGCCGACCGCGCCGCCAAGGCAAGTTCCTCGAGCATGCGGCCCGAGAAATCCGCGGCAACGACCCGGCAGCCGGATTGCGCCAGCGGCACGGCAAGCGTGCCCGACCCGCACCCCATGTCGAGCACCGCCTCGCCAGGCCGGACCGCGGCACGGTCGAGAAACGCGCGCGCGTAAGGGGAGGTCTCACGCGGGCGGAAGTGCTTGGCCCGGGCGTCCCACCAAGAGGCGTCGTCGGCCTTGCGGCGCTGCTCCTGCAAGCGCATCCACTCCGCATTCCAATCCGTGGAAACCAGCAACGCCTCAGTCGAGGCCTTGTCGATGTTCATAGGGACTCCGTCGGTAGTATTCTCGTCCGCGCCGCAGGGATCCCCATCCTGGTTCTCCTCGCAACGCCAAAGGGTTCGGTTATTATCCCACGCTCAATGAGCTTGCTTGGGGATGATAACCGAACCCTCGAGGAAGGAAACGACACAGAAAGGCAAGCGGCTCTCCTGCATGACGCAGGCGAGCCGCTTGATACGGAATCTATCTACAGGACGCCAACCGCAGGACCGCCCGGATCGACCGTGCCCGTACCATCCCCGGTGGAACCGTCGCCCGTGTTGTCGCCGGTGCCGCCGCCAGTGCCCGTGTCACCGCCCTGGCTTCCACCGTTGCCCGTGTCACCGCCGCCCGTGTTGTTGCCGCCGTCGGTGTTGCCGCCGTCGGTGTTGCCGCCGTTGTCGCCCGTTTCGTCGCCGGTACCGGTGCCGGTGCCCGGGTCCGACGGGGCGGGATCAGGCTGCGCGCCACTGCTGCCGCCCATGCTGCCGCCGTTGTCGGCGGGCGGGGTGTAGCCGCCGCCAGCGTTGCCGTAGTTATAGCTCGGGGGGTTGTAGGTGTAGTCGTTGGAGGTGTCCGACACAGCATCGGCGGTGTCGGCCGCATCGGTCTCCGTCGCGGTATCGGTAACCTCGGGCTCGGGCTCGGCCGTCTTGCGGCCGTCGTAGAAGGCGCGCGCTGCCTCCTGCTGCTCGGCGGGCAGGGCCGCGACCGCCGCATCCACCGCGGCCTGGTCGTTCGGGTCGATGATGGTGAAGGCCCATGCGTCGCTTAAGGGGGCGCCCTCCTCCATCATGTCCTCGGTGACCTCCAGCGTATGCGGGGCAAGGTAGCAGTAGGTACGTCCGTCAGCCAGCGCGGGAACCTGGGTGGCGGTCACCGTGTAGGTGCCCGCCCCAAGCGTCAGGTCGACCGGCGTGCCCGGGGTCACCTGCGGCGCGGCAACCTCCGTCCCCGCCGCATCGGTTACCGAGAAGTTGAAGGTGCCGTAATCGGCCACCCATTCGGGCGCGTCAACCGTAAGCGACGTCTGCAGGGGCTCCGGCTCCTGCGGCTGCTCGATAGGCTCGGGCTCAACCGGCTCGGGCTTGGGCGCGGGGCGCAGCAAGAAGAACCACGCCAACGTGCCGACAAGCGCGACCGCGACAAGGGCGATGCCCACGAAGATGGCTATGCGCTTGCGCTTATCGGCGTCAGAGGCAGACGAATCACCGTCGAAACCGTAGTTGATCCATGTGCCGGCGTTGGGCTCGGCCCCGTCCTCGTCCGCCTCTTCGGCGCCGAACGTGTAGGGGGCGAACTCCGTCTCTCCCAGATCGTCGTCGGCATCGAGCGACGGCAGCTCCTCGCTGTCGTCGAGCGAAAGGCGGCGCGTGGACACCGGGCGGTCGATGGCGTCGTCGTCCATGAGCACCGTGCGCTGGGAATCCTCATCGGCAGAAGCCGCGCCCATGAGAACGGTGGCCTGATCGTCCGCGGTGCCGACGGCGGCAGGCGCCTCGGTCCGGGAGGAAGGCATGAGCACGGTCTCCTGACCGCCCGCGGGCTCGGCCGCATACGGTGCGGGCTCGGCGCCCGAGGCGGCGAAGAACATGCCCGTGTCTCCGCTGATGGGCGTGCTGAACAGGTCCTTCTCGTCCGCATCGCCCATCAGGGCGTCGCGTGAATGCCCCGGAAACGCCGTGCGCTTGCGCGGCAGCTTTGATGTGCCCGCCGGCTCGTCGTCAAGCCCGCGGTCCAGGTTCTGGAATATATCGAACGAGTGCTCGGTCTCGTCCGGTAGGATGTCGTCAGAGCGCATGATGTACCTCGCCATATTGGTCGCGTTGGTCTTAAGGGCGAGCGCAACCTCTCATTTCCCTAACTGAAAAGAATACCATCAGCATGGCATCAGCAGGAAAAATACTGTCGGTATCAGCTCTTTTTCATGAACGCAGCGCGCCGTGCGTCCGTACCGCCTCGTCGCCTCATGCGTTACCGCACCATATTCCCACCTCCCTCGCATCCACACGGGCACCAAGGCCAGGCCCACTGACCTATCCTCGTCGAAACTCTGGACCCAGAGTTTCGCCCCTTCCAGAGTTTCGACAAGCGCAAACATGTATATGCACGACTTTGTTTTTCTCGCATATAACCTGCTCATAATATGCATTTATCAGCAAAATATATGCATATTTTTCGCTAAATACGCGAAACTCTGAAGCTTGTGTTTCGACGATTCCAGAGTTTCAACGGGAGGCGCGTCAGGCGAGAAAATGTGCAGACGCAAAGTGTACAGAGTGGAGGACGCGCGCAAGGCGAGAAGAGCGCGCGGCTGCGGCGGTCCACGAAAAAGGCCCCTCGGGACGAACCGAGGGGCCAAGGTGCCGCGCGCGGGAAGGCCGCCGGGATCGCTATCCCCTAAACTCAGGAGCAGCCGGTGGTGGTGCCGCAGTCCAAGCACACCTTGCAGGTGCCGTTCTGCACCATGCGGGTGCTCGAACAGTTGGGGCAAACGCTGCCGTCGTACAGGCGCTCGCCGTGCCGGGCGGCGTCGCGCGCCGCCTCGTTCACAAAGGCCGACGTGAAGAAGTCGCTCGTATCCACCACGCCGGTTTCCTCGCGCAGCTCGTCGGCCTTCTCGGCGCGCAGGCGCTCCATGGCGTCCGCGCTTACGGGCTCGGGCTCGTCCGGATCGGCGCCGTCGGCGGTCGACACGCGCGCCTCCACGGCGGCAACGACCTCCTCCATGGCCACGGGCGCGGGCGCGCCCACGGGCTTCACCTGCACGCGGCTGTAGTCGCCCAACTCGATGTCGATCACCTTGGAGATCAGGTCCGAGATGCTCGTCACGTACTTGATGTTGGGGTGGCTCTGCACGAAACCGTAGGGCTCGTACTTCTGACCGCGCAGCATCTTCGAGATGCTCTGCGCGGGGATGCCGTACTGCAGCATGACCGATATGGTCTTGGACAGCGAGTTCAGCAAGCCCATGATGGTGGTGCCCTCGCGGTCCGTGGTCACGAAGAGCTCGGAGATCTGGCCGCGCTCGTTGCGGTTCACCGTGGTGTAGATCTTCACCCCGTCTATCTGCGCCAGATGCGTGTGCCCGTTGCGAATGCCCTGGATGCGCTCGCGGTGCGCCGGGCGCGCGTCGGCCGCAAGGCGCCTCTGCGCATCGCGCGCGTAACCCAAAAGCGCCTGGTAGGACAGATCGCCCAGGTCTTTCTCGCCCGAGGCCGCAACGGTGTTGTTGAGGGGCTGGGCGTTCTTCGACCCATCGCGGTACAGCGTGATGCCCTTGACGCCCGTCTGCCAGGCCAGAAGCACCACGTCCTTGAAATCCTGGACCGTGGCCGTGCGCGGAAGGTTAACCGTCTTGGATATGGCGCCGGACACCAGCGGCGTCAACGCGGCCACCATGAGCACGTGCCCCTGGGGCGCAATGTAGCGCGTGCCGGAGCCGCACACGTTTGCCGTGTCGAAGACGGGCAGGTGCTCGGGCTTGAGGTGCGGCGCGCCCTCCAGCTTGCCGTCCTTGACCATGCCGTTCTCGTCCTTGGCCTCCACGTACGCCACGATATCGGCAACCTCGTCGGCGGTGTAGCCCAGCCGGCGCAGCGCCACCGGGATCACCGGGTTGGCCAACGTCATGGAACCGCCGCCCACGAGCTTCTTGTAGACCACGTGGCTGAAGAACGGCTCGATAGAGGTGGCGCCGCAGTCCATGGCAAAGCTGATGGTGCCCGTAGGCGCCATCACGCTCACCTGAGCGTTGCGGTAACCGTAGCGCTCGCCCAGCTCCTCGGCGTAGGTCCACGCCTCGATGAGCGCGGCGGACAGGTCGTCCTCCCCCATCTGGGCGAGAAGGTCGTGGTCCACGCAGAGCGGCTTGATGGTGAGCCCCTCGAACGCGTCGGTGCGGGCGCCGGCCACGCGCGCGTGGTTGCGGATGACGCGCTCCATGTAGCGCTTGTTGATGCCGTAGCACTCGAACGCGCCCACCTTGCGCGCCATGATGGCCGATACCGTGTAGGAATGGCCGGTCAGAATGCCCACCAGCGCCGCCGCGTAGGCGCGGGCCGCGGGGCTGTCGTAGGGAAGCCCCTTGACCATGAGCAGGCTCGCCAGGTTGGAGAGCCCCAGCCCCGTGGCACGGAAGCGGTAGGTCTTGCGCGCAATGTCCTTGGTGGGAAACTGCCCCCACACGATGGAGGCCTCGAGCGCAAGCTGCACCGTAGCTATGGTGTGCTCGTACCCCCGGATGTCGAAGGCGTCCGTTTCCGGGTCGTAGAAGCGGTAGACGTTGATGGACGCCAGGTTGCAGCTGGAATCATCCAGGAAGGCGTACTCGCCGCACGGGTTGGTCGAGTTGAGCCGGTTGTAGCTCGCGCCCACCACGCCGTCCTCGCCGGCCGGGCAGGTGTGCCACTCGTTGAAGGTGTCCGAGAACTGCGGGGCAGGATCTGCGCAGCGCCAGGCGCTCTGGTTGAAGACGTCCCACAGGTGCTGGACCGAAACCTCGCGGTCGAGCGCGCGGTCGACGCGCCCGCGCAGCTCGTAGGTGGCGTCCGGCTGGTCGGGCAGGTCGACCACCTTCTGCATGAAGTCGTTGTCGATGCGCACGGAGTTGTTGGAGTTCTGGCCCGACACCGTGGCGTAGGCCTCGCCGTTGATGTCTCCGTCGTAGCCCATCTTCATGAGGGCGAGCGCCTTGTCCTCCTCCTTGGCCTTCCAGGTGATGAACTCCTCGATATCCGGGTGGTCTATGTCCAGGCAGACCATCTTGGCCGCGCGGCGCGTGGTGCCGCCGCTCTTGATGGCCCCGGCGTTACGGTCGAAGCCCTTGAGAAAGCTCATGAGGCCGCTCGAGACGCCGCCAGAGGAGAGCCGCTCCCCCTCAGCGCGCAGCGGCGAGAAGTTGGTGCCCGTGCCGGAGCCGCCGCGGAAGAGCTTGGTCTCGGTCACGTACTCCTCGGCAATGGAGTGCGGGCCCAGCAGCGAGTCCCGAATGGACACGATGAAGCACGCGCTCGCCTGGGTGCGGGTGTAGGTATCCGGGCTCTCCACTACGCCCTCGACCTCGGGATCGTAGTAGAAAAGCTCCGACGGGCCGCCCGAGATGCCGTAGGCGCGCTTGATGCCGGTGTTGAACCACTGCGGGGAGTTGGGAGCAAAGCGCTGGTCCAGGATCTGGTAGACCAGCTCGTCGTAGAGGATCCGAGCCTGCTCCTCGTCGTCGATCATGCCCTCTTCCACCAGAGCCGCCACCCAGAAGTCGACCATGCGGTGGGCCAGCTGGCGCAGGGACGTCTCGTGCCCGGTGCCGGGGATGCCCGCCTTGCGGAAGTACTTGGACACGATGATGTCCACGGCGTTCTGCGAGTACCCGACCGGGAACTCGACGTCGGGCATGTCGCACAGCACGCGACCGGACTGATAGTCGGTCAGATGCACGCTGCGCTTCTCCCACTCAAACAGGTCGTACACCGTCTTCTCCGGATGCTGCGCGAGCTCGGCGGTGTAGTAGCGCCTCACCAGTTCGCTGATCTTGGTCGCCATGGGCATCCCCCTTATGTTGAGCCTCCGTCGCGGCAGCCTGATCATAGCGGGCCGTGCGGACATAAAAAGCGGCGTAGGTTCCATTCTAGGGTCGGTCAAGAGCGGCGCCCTGTAAAGAATTCAACAATCGGTAGACGGTCAGCATGGCAAACACAATATATTGTGTTGTTTGTCAAATGCAAGCTGGCCTTGATGCGCAACGCGCAGCTCAGCGCATGCCCACCGGTAGTGCCCCAAGGGCACCTGCGGGCCCAAGCGCAGCCGTTGGTCGAGAAGGGAAAATCGCCCCTTGCTTTAGCGGGCGAGAAGCGCAAAGGGTGGGCGCGCCAGCCTGCCCGCCAAAGGGAAGCGCGCCGCATTGGGCCGCACTTGCTGTGGCGCGCCTGCGGCGACGGGCGAGAAACGCAAGGACTGCGCCGACCGAACCGCGGCGCGCGTCCGAAGCGGAACCCCGTCGTGGGGTTTCTCTGCCGTTCGGCCCCGCCGACGCCAGACGCCGCGGTTTCAGGTATCGTTGCCCTGTTACGCACTCCGCATCCATCGCCCCCACCCGGGGCGCTTAACCTGAAAGAGGCAAGCATGGCACTTCTCGGAAAGCAGGTGCGCCAGCTCCGCAGCCTGGCCCACCATCTGAACCCCGTCATCAGCGTCGGCAAGAACGGCATCACCGACGGCCTGGTGCGCCAGACCGAAGACGAGCTCGAGCTGCGCGAGCTCGTCAAGGGCTCCGTCCAGGAGATGAGCGACTACACCGCGCGCGAGGCCGCCAACGAGCTGGCCGAGCGCACCGGCGCCGACGTGGTGCAGGTTATCGGCCGCAAGTTCTCGCTCTACCGCAAGAGCTCCCGCGACGACGTGGAGCACATCAAGCTGGTGTAGCGGCAACGCACCGCATGCGGGCGAGGAGGGTGCCGCCCATCGCCGCGCTTCTCGCCCGCCCCCTCACGTTCGATCGCACCGGTCCCGTTAGTTCTGGCGATAATCGCGCCTGATTCTGACGCGGCCGGTGCGATTCTGTTAAGGGCGCGCCGTCAAGCCGCAGCGCCCGCAACGCACCCACCCCCTACCTACGCAAGGAGGCACCATGACCGAAACCCGCGAAACGTCCGAGCTTGTCGCCGATTTCAGGCGACTTCAGCGCGACCGCTGGATGCGCGACTACGCCATGCGCATCCTGAGCTTCGACGGCGCCACCGTGGCCCCGGCAAACGGCGCGGCGGCGCGCGGCGAGGCGCTCGGGTTCCTTTCCGAGGAGTTCCACCGCCTCATCACCGGAGCGGACGCCCAGGCGCTCGTCGCCGCGCTGCAGCGCGCGCAGGCCGCAGGCCAGCTGGACGAGCAGACCGCCTACGAGCTGCGCTGCTTTGCACGCGACCAGCGCGAGGCCCTCGCCGTTCCCGCTGAGGAGGAGGCCGCTTGGACGCGCTTGGTCTGCGAGGCCGACGCCGTCTGGCACCGCGTGAAGCCCACCGGCGACTGGGAGGCCTTCGCCCCGTACGTAGACCGCATGGTGGACGCCCTCAGGCGCCGCGCCAAGCGCCTGAAGCCCGCCGCCGACCCGTACGACGTCATGCTCGACCTGTACGAGCGCGGCGCCTCCCAAGAGAGCCTGGACGCCTTCTTCGCCCAGGTGCGCGAAAGCGTGGTGCCGCTGGTGGCCGCTATCGTCCAAAAGGGTGAGCAGCCCGCCGCCCCCTTCCGCAGCGCCTTCGGCGGCCATGCGGAGCAGCTGGCCCTCTCGCGCGACCTCATGGACCTGCTCCGGCTCAAGGCGGACGGCGCCGCCCTGGCCGAAACCGAGCATCCCTTCTCCGAGGGCTTCGCGGCGGGCGACGTGCGTGTGGCCACCCATATCTACGAGAACGACATCCTGTCCAACGCGTACTCCGTCCTGCACGAGACGGGCCACGCCCTGTACGAGCAGAACGTCGATCCCGCCTACGATGCGACCTGCCTCATGGGAGGCACCTCCATGGGCGTCCACGAGAGCCAGAGCCGCTTCATGGAGAACATGGTGGGCCGAAGCCGCGCCTTCATGGAGCCGCTGCTGGCGCTTCTCAAGAAGCGCTTCCCCGAGGCCTACGGCGCCGTCACCGCCGACGAGCTCTACCGCGCCGCCAACATCGCGCAGCCCTCGCTGGTGCGCCTGGAGGCCGACGAGCTCACCTACCCGCTGCACATCATAATCCGCTACGAAATCGAGCGCCTGCTCTTCTCCGGCGAGGCCGCCGCTGCCGACGTGCCGCGTCTCTGGGCCCGGCTCACCAAGCAGTACCTGGGGCTCGAGGTCCCCAACAACACCGTGGGATGCCTGCAGGACACCCATTGGTCGGGCGGGGACTTTGGCTACTTCCCCTCCTACGCGCTGGGCAGCGCCTACGCCGCGCAGTTTGCCTACGCCATGCGCGCGGACGGCGTGGACCTGGACGGCGCCTGCGCATCCGGCGACCTTGCGCCTGTCAACGCCTGGCTGGGCGAGAAGATCTGGCGCTGGGGTCGCGCCAAAGATGCCGACGAGCTCATCCAGGGGGCCTGCGGCAGTGCCTTTGACGCGCGCTGCTACTGCGACTACCTGTCCGAGAAGTTCAGCGCGCTGTACGGCCTGTAAACGACACGGGGCCCGCAGGCTTGCTCGGCCTGCGGGCCCCGAACCTTCTCGTACCCGGCGCTTCTCGCCCGATCAGCTAGCTGCGGATGGTGATGCGCATCTCCTCGGTGCTGGGCTCGTTGACGGCGGAGAGGCGCAGCGGCTCGCGCACGCTGCGGTCCGCAAGGTCGGTCAGCGCGGCGAGGGCACGCGCCGTCTCCGGCGTGAGCAGCGACTCTGTCACCTGCCAGCTCCAGTTGCCCGCAGCCACGCCCGGCACGTTCATGCGGGCGTCGTCGTCCAGGTCGAGCGCGTCCTGCAGTGGCATCATGACCACGTTGGCCTCGCTCGTCATAACCGACTTCTTGATACGCTCGGCCAGCTCGCGCGCCTCACCGGTGCCGAACGAGCTCGCGCACCAGCCCAAGAGCGTCTGGGTGTCGTGCGTCGACGTGTAGGACACTTTTCCGACGCGCGCCCGGTAGCCCTCGCGCACATCGTAGTCGGCAAAGAGCGCGACATCCATGCCGGGGAACCCGGTGCGGGCGACCAGCGCGCGCACTGCGGCCGTAATGGTGCCCAAGTCCTCGGCGATGAGCGGCAGCGGCCCCAGCTTGGCGTAGGCCGCGCGGAACAGATCCGCCCCCGGACCGGGGATCCAGCGCCCCTCGCCCGCCGGCTTGCCGTTGGGAATGGCGTAATAGCTCTCGAAGCCCAGGAAATGATCCATGCGGGTCCAGTCGTAGAGCTCCTTCACGCGGCGCATGCGCGCGATCCACCAGGCATAGCCCGTGCGCTTGTGCTCGTCCCAGCGGTAGGTGGGGTTGCCCCACACCTGCCCCTGCGCGGCGAAGGCGTCGGGCGGCGTGCCGGCGACCTCGGTGGGCTCGCCGTCGGCGTCGACGTTGAAGAGCTCGGGGTGCGCCCAGGCGTCCACCGAATCCGCCGAGACGTACATGGGAACGTCGCCGATGATCTCCACGCCGCGGGCGCGGGCGTAGCTGCGCAGGTCCTGCCACTCGCACATGAAGCGGAACTGGCTGAACATGTGGAACCGCGCGCCCTCGATGAAGCGCGGATCCTCCAGAACGTCGCGGTCGTAGTGGCGGAACTCCTCGGGCCACTCGTTCCACGGGGCCCCGTCAAAGTAGTCGCGCAGGCTCATGAACGCGGCGTAGGGCAGCAGCCAGTCCGCGTTCTTGATCACGAAATCATGGTAGATGGCGTCCGGCGCGAACACGTTGAAGTACACGCGCAGGGTCTTCTCGTCCTCCTCGAGCAGGCGCTCGTTGCCCGCAAAGGCCGAAACGCCGGCATAGGGGCTGCCGTAGGCGTCCACCGGATTGACCGGCAGCACCTGCCAGTAGCGCTGATGGCTGGCGGCCAGAAAGTCGACGAAGCGGCGCGCCGGAGCGCCCAACGTGCCGGGGCGCTTGCCGTTGGGTACGGACGTGATGTGGCAGACGATGCCCGCCCCCCGCCCCATGGGGCAGGAGATGGAGCTGGTCCGCGCAAAGTAGACGACCGCGGCCGAAAGCGGCGCCAGCGTGAGCGTCAGGTTCCCCTGCTCGTCGGGCACCAGGTCGGCGCCGGCGATAAGCTCGGAAGCGCACGTGCCCTGCGCGGGCAGCGTGGCGCGACGCGGACGCGTGGAGGAGCGGTTCACCAGCACCGCGCAGCGCTCGTCGCGCTCGCCGTAACGCCAGAAGCCGAAGACATCGCGCCCCTGCGAGAAGAACCTGATGTCGCCATCCGTGAGGAACGGGATCTCGCGGCGGATGGCGATGGCGTTGCGGTACATGGTCATGGTGTCCGGGTCCTCGCGACCCCACGGGTACGGCCCGCGGCAGTTGGGGTCGGAGAAGCCCTGCATGCCGGCCTCGTCACCGTAGTAGATGCACGGCACGCCCGCCATGGTCATCTGAAGCACCACGGCAAGCCAGAAGCGGCTCTTGGCGAGCGAGAGCTTGTCGGCGGGCAGCAGGTACTCGCCGCGCTCCTTCTCGGAGAAGAAGCTGTTCTCGGCAGGGGCCTCGCCCAGCACGGTGAGCATGCGCTGGCGATCGTGGCTGCCGAGGAGGTTGAGCGAGTTGTAGAAAGCCTCGCGCGGGTAGTTCTCGCGCAGCGCCTCCATGCGCTCCTCGATGTCCTGGGCGGCGATGTCCCCGGTGAGGAAGGCGAGAACCGCATCGCGGAACGGGTAGTTCATGGCGGCGTCGAGCTCGTCTCCCAGCAGGTAATTGCGCAGCTTGCCGTAGGCGGTCTTGTTGGAGGCGTCCTCCCATACCTCGCCCAGCACCAACGCGTCGGACTTGACGCCCGTCGCCGCGGACCGGATCTTCTCGATGAAGCTGTCCGGCAGCTCGTCGGCCACATCAAGGCGCCAGCCGCGGGCGCCGAGCTTGAGCCAGTGCTCCACCACGCCGTCCGGCCCGGTGATGAACTCCTGGAAGGTGGGGTTGTCCTCGTTCACGGCGGGCAGGGCCGCCACGCCCCACCAGCTGTCGTAGTGCACGCCGTCGTCAGAGAAGTGGAACCAGTCGCGGTACGGCGAGTCCTCGCTCTGCCATGCGCCCACGCTGTCGTAGTTGCCCAGCTGGTTGAAGTAACGCGAGTCGGACCCGGTGTGGTTGAACACGCCGTCCAGGATGATGCCGATGCCGTGCTTCTCGGCCTCGGCGCACAGCGTCTTGAAGTCCTCCTCGGTGCCCAGCATGGGGTCGATCTCGAGATAGTCGCCGGTATCGTAGCGGTGGTTGCTCTCGGCCTCGAAGATGGGGTTCAGGTAGATGGAGGTCACGCCCATCTCCTGGAGGCGCGGAAGGTCCTCGGCGATGCCCAGCAGCGTACCGCCGTAGAACTCCCAGGCGAGAACGCTGCCGTCCTCGCCGCGGTCGTAGTAGGCGGGCTTGTACCAATCATCCTGGATGGCGCGCGCCGGGCCGTTCTTATGCAGCTCCATGGCCTTCTCGGCCTGCTCGCGCCAATGCGGGCCCCGGCGGTAGCGATCCGGGAAGATCTGGTAGACGATGCCCTGGTTGTACCAGGTGGGCTGCACCGTGCGCGACTTGTAGCAAGTGATCTGGAACGAAGGCGGCATGTGGTCGCACAGCACGCCCTCGCCGCCCACGGCGCCCGTCTGGGCGCCCAGGTACACGGTCTGGCCGCGCGGCTCCTCTATGATGAAGTAGTACCAAAAAACAACCTGCTCGTCGCAGGTAATGGAGCACGTGAACCGCAGATGGTCGCCGCTCGGCTGCGGCTTCATGGGATACAGGTGCTCTCCCTCGCCGTCGACCCAGATGCGGCACGTGCAGGTGGCGCGTGGGTTATCCCAAACCTCGACGGCCAGATTGACCGTTTCACCAAGACGCACCGCTCCGAACGGCGCTCGGAACGATGCGTCTCTTGTGTTATGACGTGCGTCCATGCTATCTAACCTGACCCTCGGATACACCCGAGGGCCAGATGCGCGTGGCTACACCTCGGGATGCAGGCCGTGGTACAGCCCGCTGTACTCCTCTGCAGAGCGCCTCCAGCTGAAATCGCGCGTCATGGCGTGAATCTGCAGTTTCTTCCAATCGTTAGAATTGTTCCAGAAAACGTCCGCTGCCGCAAGGATGACACCGGTCATTTCATCGCCGTTGAAGTTGGCGAAGCTGAAGCCGGTGCCCTCGCCGGTGAAGCGGTTGTAAGGCTGGACGGAGTCCTTGAGACCGCCGGTCTCGCGAACGATCGGAAGGGTGCCGTAGCGCATGGCGATCATCTGCGACAGGCCGCACGGCTCGAAGAGCGACGGCATGAGGAACAGGTCGCAGCCCGCGTAGATGCGGCGCGACAGATCCGAGTCGAAGGTGATGCGCGCGGCCATGTTGGGGTACTTCCAGTCGAAGTAGCGCAGCGAGTCCTCGTAGCAGGTATCGCCGGTGCCCAGGACCACCACCTGGATGCCGCGGGAGAGCACGGCGTCCAGCGCGTACTGCACCAGGTCCATGCCCTTCTGCTTGGTGAGACGGGTGACCATACCCATGAGCGGCACGTCGTCGCGGACCTCGAAGCCCATCTCGCGCTGCAGGGCCGCCTTGCACTCCTTCTTGCCGGAGAGGTCGGCGGCGGTGTAGTCGGCGGCGATGGACTGGTCGGTGCGCGGATCCCACGTCACCATGTCGATGCCGTTGAGGATGCCCGAGAGGACGCTCGAACGCTCGCGCAGGATGCCGTCCATGTGCTCACCGTAGAAGGGCATCTGGATCTCGCGGGCGTAGGTGGGGCTGACCGTGGTGATGCGGTCGGAGTAGCACAGCGCGCCCTTCATGAAGTTCACCGTCTGCGGGCCGCAGTACAGCTGACGGGCGGCGTTGGGGATATGGGCCAAGCCGCACACGTCGGACAGGACCTTGTCGCCGTACTGCCCCTGGAAGGCGATGTTGTGGATGGTGAAGACGGTCTTCACGTTCTGGTAGAGCGGCATGTCCATGTAGAACTCGCGCAGGAACACCGGTGCCAGGGCGGTCTGCCAGTCATTGCAGTGCAGGATGTCGCACTGGAAGTCAATGTGCTGCAGGCTCTCGACCACGGCCTTCGAGAAGAACGCGAAGCGCTCGCCATCGTCGAAGTAGCTGTAGAGCTGGTCGCGCTTGAAGTAGCGCTCGTTGTCGATGAAGATGTAGTCGACGCCCCGCTCGGTGAGCTTCTCAAGGCCGCAGTACTCCTGCCGCCAGCCCAGCGGCACGTAGAAGTCGGCGATGTGCTCCATGCGGTCGACGTAGTGCTGCGGGATGCTGCCGTACTTGGGCAGCATCACCACGACGTTGCACCCGGCGTCCTTGAGCGCCGCCGGCAACGATCCGGCGACGTCGCCCAACCCGCCCGTCTTGGCGAAGGGCGCGGCCTCGGACGAGGCGAAAACTACTCCCAGATTTCTGTTAGACATACTCGGCCTTCTCCTTGATGAGGATGTCGTCGGGCGTGCCGCGCAGCTCGGTCCCCGAGGGAATCAGGTTGTAGCGGTCGATAATGGCGTTCTCAACACGCGCACCCGACTCGATGACGCAGGACTGCATGACGATGGAGTTGCTCACCACCGCGCCCGGCTCGACCACGACGCCGCGGCCAAGCGCGCTGCCGCGCACGGTGCCGGAGATGCGGCAGCCGGCGGAGATGAGCGAGTCGCGCACCACGGAGCCCTTGAAGTACTTCGCGGGCGGCGCATCGTGGGCCTTGGTGAAGATGGTGCGCTCAGGGTTGAACAGCGCCTCGTACACCTCGGGCTTGCGGATGTCCATCGTGCGGTCGTAATAGCTCTTGGCATCGTAGACGCCCGCCGCATAGCCGTCGAACTCGTAGTAGCCGATGCTGTAGGCGGCCTCGGCCTTGAACATGGCCTCCTCGAGCGCCATGTAGTCGGCCTGCGAGAAGTTCTCGATGACGTCGATCAGCTCGTCGCGGTTGAAGATGCAGTAGTCCACGGACTCCAGATCGCCGTACTTGACGCCGTGCGTGAGGCCGACCACCTTGTCGCCCTCGACCTTGAGGCCGTACACGTCGTCGTTGATGGCGCTGGCGCGATGGCAGATGATAGTTGCGGCGTTGCCGGAAGCCTCGTGCGCCTCGATGGCGGCCTCGAGGTCGAGGTTCACCACCATGTTGGAGCCGGAGAGCACCACGTAGTCGGCGGAATCGCGGATGAGCAGCGCCTTGTTGTCGATGATGTCGCGCAGCAAGAAGCGGAAGCCCTCATGCATGCCGCCGTAGACCGTGCCGGGAAGGATGAACAGACCGCCGTTCTTGCGGTCGAGCATCCAGTCGCGGCCGGTGCCCACGTGGTCGAGCAGGCTGCGGTAGTTCTGCGGGACGATGAGGCCGACGGTGCGGATGCCGGCGTTCACCATGTTGGACAGCGGGAAGTCGATGAGACGGTAACGACCGGCGAACGGCAGACCGGCCATCGGGCGGCGCTTGGACAGGGCGCACGGCACGCTGGTCTTGTAGTTCGCGGTGATAAGTCCGATTGCCTTCTTGTTCACGGTCACTCTCCCCTTCCGATGACAACGTCGTCACCTGCAAGAGCGGTGTCCTTGGTCGTATCGACGCTGCCGAACTTGACGTTCTCCTCAACCACGGCGCGCTCGCCCAAGATGGCGCGCGCAACATGAGCGCCGTCCTTGACCACGGCGCCGGGCAGCAGTACGGAGTCCTCGACGATGGCGCGCTCGCCCACGTAGGTGTCCGTGGACAGGATGGAGTGGCGCACGGTGCCGAAGACGCGGGCACCGTTGTCGATGAGCGCGTCGTCCACCACGGCGTCGGGGCCCAGGTAGTGCGGCGGGCGCGTGGAGACGTTGCTCATGATGGGGAACTCGTCGGAGTACAGGTCGAACTTGGGGTCGTCGCCCAGGAGGTCCATGCTAGTCTCGTGGTAGCTCGCGACGGTGCCTACGTCACGCCAGAAGTCCTGGAACTCGTAGACGTAGACCGGCTTCTCCTCGGCCAGGAGCTTCGGGATGATGTCGCCGCCGAAGTCATGGCTGGAGTGCGGGTCGAGGGCGTCGGCCTCGAGCTCCTCGAGGAGCAGGTCGGCGTCGAAGATGTAGATGCCCATGGAGGCGAGGTTGCTCTCGGGCTTCTCGGGCTTCTCGTCGAAGCGGACCACGCGGTCGTCGTCGTCCTTCAGCAGGATGCCGAAGCGCGAGGCGTCCTCCCACGGCACGGGCATGACGGCGATGGTGAGGCCGGCCTTGTGAGCCTTGTGGGACTCGAGCATCTTCGCATAGTCCATGCGGTAGAGCTGATCGCCGGACAGGATGAGCACCGTCTCGGGATCATGCATCTTGATGAAGTCGATGTTCTGGTAGATGGCGTCGGCCGTACCGGCGAACTCGCGCATGCCCTCCTGCGTGGCATAGGGGCTGAGCGTGGTCACGCCCGCGCCGGGCTCGTCGAGATCCCATGCGGCGCCATTGCCGATGTAGGCATGCAGCTGGTAGGGACGGTACTGCGTGAGCACGCCCACCGTGTCGATGCCGGAGTTAACGCAGTTCGACAGCGGGAAGTCGATGATGCGGAACTTGCCGCCGAACGAAACGGCCGGCTTGGCGTTCTTCTTCGTCAACTCCCTCAGTCTGCTTCCTTGCCCGCCGGCGAGAAGCATGGCGATGCATTCCTTTTTGCTCATCCTGCTCTCCTTCAAAGCCTTTCCTACAGATGTATGGCGTTACACATGCCAGATGTCATGTGCATACTCCCGGATGGTACGGTCGCTCGAGAAGTGCCCGGAGTTGGCCGTGTTCATGAGCGCCATGCGGTTCCACTTGATGGGGTCGCCGTAGGCCTCGATGAGCTCCTCCCACGCGTTGACGTAGGAGCGGAAGTCCTTGAGCACCAGGTCGTGGTCGTTGTTGTCCATGAGCTCGCGGCGGATGGAGTCGAACGTGCCCGAGAGGCGCGAGAAGGTGTCGTCGGTAAGCTCGTCCACGCAGCGGCCCAGACGGTCGCGGTCGGCGTTGTACTCGTCCCAGGAGAAGTACTGGCCGCTCTGCTGCAGCGCCACGACCTCGGGCTCGGTGAGGCCGAAGATCTTGACGTTCTCGCGACCCGCGAGGTCGGCGATCTCGATGTTGGCGCCGTCGAGGGTGCCCAGCGTGATCGCGCCGTTCATCATGAGCTTCATGTTGGAGGTGCCGGACGCCTCCTGGCCGGCCGTGGAGATCTGCTCGGAGATCTCGGCGGCAGAGTAGATGAGCTGCGCGTTGGACACGGCGAAGTTCGGGATGAAGGCCACCTTGATGATGTCGTTCACGCGCTCGTCGTTGTTGACCACGTCGGCCACCGAGTTGATGAGCCGGATGACCTCCTTGGCGAAGTAGTAGCTCTGCGCGGCCTTGCCGGAGAAGATGAAGGTAGTCGGGCGCACGGTGAAGCTCGGGTCGGAGATGAGGCGGTTGTAGACGTCCATCACCTTGAAGATGTTGAGCAGCTGGCGCTTGTAGGCGTGGAAGCGCTTGACCTGGACGTCGAAGACCGAGTCGGGGTTCACGCTCACGCCGGTGACCTTCTTGATGTAGTTGGCCAGGCGCACCTTGTTCTCGCGCTTGGAGGCCGCCATGGCGGTCAGGAACTCCTCGTCGTCCACGAACTTCTCGAGCTTCTTGAGCTCAAAGGCGTCGTCGAGCCACTTGTCGCCGATGGCGCTCGTGATGAGCTTGGCGTACGAGGGGTTGGCCTCGGCGAGGAAGCGGCGATGGGTCACGCCGTTGGTCTTGTTGTTGAACTTCTCGGGCGTGAGCTCGTAGAACTCCTTGAACACATCGTGCTCGAGGATCTGGGTGTGGAGCTCGGCCACGCCGTTGACCGAGTGGCTGCAAATGATGGAGAGGTTGGCCATGCGGACCTCGCCGTCCCACAGGATGGCGGTCTTCTGGAACATCTCGCGCCACTGGGGGTTGTCCGTCGGGAAGCTCTCGCGATAACGGCGGGCGATCTCGTCGATGATCTGGTACAGGCGCGGCAGCAGCGGCTTGAACGTGGTGATGGGCCACTTCTCGAGCGCCTCGGGCAGCACGGTGTGGTTGGTGAAGGACACGGTCTTGGTGACGATGTCCCACGCGTCCTCCCAGGTGAGGCCCTTGTCGTCCATGAGGACGCGCATGAGCTCGGGGCCGCACATGGCCGGATGGGTGTCGTTGGTGTGGATGGCCACGTAATCGGGCAGCTTCTTCCAGTCCTGGCCGTGCTCGTTCTCGAAGGTGCGCAGGATGGAGTTGATGCCCGCGGCGACGAACAGATACTCCTGCTTGAGGCGCAGGATCTTGCCGTGCTCGCCGGCGTCGGCCGGGTACAGGATGGCGGAGATGGCCTCGGCCTCGGCGCTGGCGGCGCTGGCGTTGGCGTACTCGCCGCGGTTGAAGGCATCAAGGTCGAAGAGGTCCTCGGCCGGCTCGGCCTTCCACACGCGCAGCTTGTTCACGAGCGCGCCGCCGTAGGCGACCACGGGGATGTCGTAGGGAACGGCGAGGATCTTCTGGCCGCCCTCGGTGCGGTACATGGTGCGGCCGTCCTTCTCGTAAGAGACGGACTTGCCCCCGAAGATGACCTCGACGGCGCTCTCCGGGCGGCGGGCCTCCCAGGGGTAGTCGTGCTTGAGCCAGTTATCGGCCTTCTCGACCTGGCGGCCGTCCTTGATCTCCTGCTTGAACAGGCCGTACTGGTAGCGCATGCCGTTGCCGTAGAAGGCGATGCCCTCGTGCGCTGCGGAAGCCAGGAAGCACGCGGCCAGGCGGCCCAGGCCGCCGTTGCCGAGCGCCGCGTCGGGCTCGCGCTCCTCGAGCTCCTCCAGGCTGGTGCCCATCTCCTTGAGGGCGTCGGACACCATGTCGCGGATGCCGAAGTTGAGCAGGTAGTTGTCGAGCAGGCGGCCGATCAGGAACTCGAGCGAGAAGTAGTACACGCGCTTGGTGCCCTTCTTCTCGATCTCCTCCTCGTTCTCGGACGCGATGCGGCGGGCGCGCACGGCGATGAGCTCGGCAAGGGCGTAGAAGCGGTCGTGCGAACCGCACTGCTCGAAGTCCTTGCCCGTGTTGGCGCGCACCATCGCCTTGTACTGCGCGATGAAGTCCGCCTTGTCCTTGAAGATCTGACGCATGTGACTGTTAACCTCTTCCATTTCGCTTGATACGACGACGCGCGCGCTCGGTCTTCCCCGTGGGGACGACCTCCCCGATCAGATCGCGCGCAAGCTTCTCCTTGCGCGCCTTGTTGACGCGCGGGATGCGCTTTGCGCGGGGCGGCTTGGGCGGCACGTACGAGGACGGGCCGACGCGTTTGAACACCACGCCCGCGAGCGGGGGCACCTTAATGGTAATGGAATCGTCCCGTCCGTTCCAACTTTCGGGGCGGCTTGAAACAGTTCCGGTGTTGAGCACGCCGGAGCCGCCGAGCTCGACTGCGTCGGTGTTGAGGATCTCCACGTAATCGCCCTCGCGCGGCACGCCCACCTTGAACTCCTGGTAGGTCGCCGGATCGAAGTTGATGAGGACCACCAAGTCGTCATCGGGGTTCTCGCCCTTGCGGATGAACGAGATGATGGACTGGTCGGCGTCGTCGGCGTCGATCCACTCGAAGCCGTCGGGCGTGTAGGCCCGCTGCCAGAGCGCCGGGGTGTCCAGGTAGAACCGGTTCATGGCGCGGGTGAAGTCGCGGTAGGTGCGGTGGGTCTCGTACTTGTTGATCAGGAACCACTGCAGGCCCTCGTAGTAGCGCCACTCGATGAAGGTGGCCAGCTCGTTGCCCATGAAGTTGTGCTTGGCGCCGGGATGGGTCATCTGGTAGAAGTAGAGGGTCCTCAGGCCCGCGAACTGGCGCCACATGTCGCCGGGCATGCGCGTGATGAGCGAGCACTTGCCGTGCACGACCTCGTCATGGGAGAGCGCCAGCACGAAGTTCTCGTTGAAGGCGTACATGAGCGAGAAGGTCAGCAGCCGGTGGTTGCCCGGACGCCAGGGGAAGTCGGTCTGCATGTAGTGCAGGGTGTCGTGCATCCAGCCCATGTCCCACTTGTAGTGGAAGCCCAGGCCGCCCTCCTCCGGCGGGTAGGTTACGAGCGGCCAGGCCGTGGACTCCTCGGCGATCATCATGACGTCGGGATGGTACTGCTCGACCGTCTTGTTGACCTCGCGCACGAAGTCGATGGCGGTGAAGTCCTCCTCGGTGCCCTTGCTGTTGAACTTCTTCTTGCTCGGATCGTCGATGCCGAAGTTCAGGTACAGGATCGAGGTCACGCCGTCCATGCGGATGCCGTCGATGTGGTACAGGTCGAACCAGTACAGCGCGTTGGAGATGAGGAAGGTCCGCACCTCGCCGCGGTCGAGGTTGAACTTGAGGGTGCCCCAGTCGGGGTGCTCCTCCTTCTCGTAAAGCATGTGGCCGTTGAACGAGGCCAGGCCGTGGGCGTCCTTGCAGAAGCCGCCGGGCACCCAGTCGAGGATGACGGCGATGCCGGCCTGGTGGCAGGCGTCCACGAAGTGCATGAACTGCTTGGGGTTGCCGTAGCGGCTGGTGGGAGCGTAGTAGCCCGTCACCTGGTAGCCCCAGGAGCCGTCAAAGGGATGCTCGGAGATGGGCAGCAGCTCGATATGGGTGTAGCCCATGTCCTTGACGTAGGACACGAGCTCGTCGGAGAGCTCGTCGTAGGTGAGGTAGTCGCCGCCGTTGGCGTCCATCTCGCCTTCCTCGCCCGAAGGATGGCGCTGCCAAGAGCCTAGGTGCACCTCGTAGATGTTGAGAGGCTCCTTCATGTGGCTGGTCGCGGCGCGGCGCTCCATCCAGCTCTTGTCGCCCCAGCGGTAGCCGGCGAGCGAGTACAGGCGGCTGGCCGTAGCCGGCGGGCACTCGGCCCAAACGCCGTAGGGGTCGGCCTTGTAGAGCTTGTCGCCCGCCATGGTCTCGACCACGTATTTGTAAAGGTCGCCCTCCTTGAGGTCGGGCACGAAGCCCTCCCAGATGCCGCCCGTCTTGGTCTCGGTCAGCGGCGTTGCGGTGGCGTCCCAATCGTTGAAATCGCCCACGATGTGCACGCTCTTGACTTCGGGCGCCCACACGTTGAACGCCCAACCCTGCTCGCCGTTCAGCACGGCCGGGTGGGCGCCCATCTTCTCATAGCTCTTGTACCACTTGCCCATACCGTTGAGGTACAGGTCGTCTTTGGTCACAGCCATGCCGGTACCTGCGAGAACCACGCCGACTTCCGTGCTCTCGTGCACGTCCTCGCCAGCACGCTTCTTCACGCTTTTCTTCTTGGTGGCAGACATACTCAACCCCCACTTCCGGTATTACGGGCGCGCAAACAGCCGGACGTGCGGCGCCCGCGCGGGAACGTTCATGCGGTGCGCACGCACACCGCAGCAGAATCGTGTTTATTGTAGTCAGTTTGGGTTGGGCGCGCGCACACGAACCGGGCGGCGGCGCAAGTTGGGGCCCCAATGGTAGGGGCCGATTCGGTGGACGGAACGGACGCCCGGGGCCCGCATGCGGCATACGGGAGTGCCAGCATGCCCTGGCGCGTGTTTTATGTCCGCACGGGACCGTATGCTTGGGAACGAATGTTCGGTTCGACGGCAAAGGCGGCGTGCGATGGAGGCCAACCGGAAGATAACCGAGGTGTCGGTGGTGGCGCGGTTCGACCTGGGCGTGATCACGCCCGTGCGGATCATCTGGCGCGACGGGAGGCGCTTTGCCATAGACCGCGTGCTCGACGTGTGCGAGGCGGCCAGCACGCGCACCGCCATGGCGGGCACGCGCTACCGCGTGCTCATAGCCGGCCATCCGCACGAGCTCTGGCGCGCCACCGACCGCTGGTACGTTGAGGAGATCACCGCCTACCCGTACGGATGAGCGCGGCCCGCGCCGCAAAGGGCGCGCCGCCCGCAGGCTATCCGGCGGGTGCCCCGGCAAAGGTCCCCGCCCCCGGCAGGGCCTGCCTCTCCGCGGGGCTTGCCGCATGAAAAAAGCAGGTAGGAAGGCTTTCCTACCTGCTTTGGCTTTGTGGTGGAGCCAAAGGGGAAGCAGTCGAACTTGACGGCTTCCCCTTTAACAAAAGGGTTGCCGTCCTCCCCGTATAGCATGTCCCATGTGACTTCAGTCCTGTCCTCCGAATACCATGACGTTACCACCAGCCCGTCGTCGGTCAGGTAAATCTTATCGACGAAATACTCCAGCACCTGGTCGCGGGTCTCGGGATTGTCGAAGTCCGCGTGCAGGAACTTCTCGAAGTACGCCTTGATGGTGTGCTCGTCCTCGCACAACGCGGCGCGGATGTTCTCGGCCTCGATGGCCTCGTTCAGGGCGCGCTTCTGCTCTTCGAGCTGCACCAGGCGCTCCGTCACCGTCTCGCTGATGAGTCCCGACTCGATAACCTTCACGAGGTTCGCAAGGCTCTTCTCGACCTCACGGCGCTTGGCCTCCAGGCCGTCCAGGTAGCCCGTGTCGCGGTAGTTCTTCTCGTAGTACGCCGCCGCATCCACGGCCAGCGACATCAGGTTCTCGGAGTCGTGGAGAATCGACCGGAGAATCATCGTGACAGCATCCTCCAGCTTCTCCTTGCGCACCTTCTTCAGCGTGCACTGCTTGCGGCGCTGGGCGGAGCAATAGTAGTAGTAATACGTCCGCCCCGTCCCGCTCGTGCCGGACACGCCCTGCAGGGTGTTCCCGCACTTCCCGCAGTAGACCTTGCCGGTCAGCCAATAGCGCGGAGCGTCGTTCTCGTCCATGCCGCGCGCCCGCTGGGAACCCTTGCGCTTGTTCTCGGCGAACTTCCGCTGCACCTTGTCGAAGGTCTCCTCGTCCACCAGCGCGGGCATGCCGCCCTCGACCACGATGTCGCCGTGGCGGTACTCGCCGATGTAGGCGCGGTTCTGGAGCATCTTGTTCATCGTCTTCACGCCGAACTTCGCGCCCCGCGTGGTGCGCAGCCCCTGGGTGTTCAGCTCGTCGCAGATGGTCTGCATCGCCTTGCCCTCGGCGTACTCCGCGAACATCCGCTGCACGAACGGAGCGGTGTCCGGGTCCACGATGTACCTCTTCGTGGACTTGTCCACCCCGTAGCCGAACAGCTTGTGCCCGTTGTAGAGCGCGTGCTGGGCGTTGTAGTCCATGCCTCGCTGGATGTTCTGGGACAGCTGGCGGCTGTAATACTCCGCCATGGCGTCCATCAGCCCCTCGATGAGCACGCCCTCCGGCCCGTCGGTCGGGATGTTCTCTGCGAGCAGGCGTATCTCGCACCCGGCGTCGCGGATGGTGCGCTTCGCCATCGCCAGCACGTACTTGTCGCGCCCCAGACGGTCGGTCTTCCACATGATGAGAACACGGGGACGGATTTTCGCGACCTCCGACAGCATCTGCTGGAACCCCGGTCGGTCCTCCGTGGTGCCGGATATGGCCGCGTCCTCGTACTCCTTCACGATTTTGAACCCGTGGGCGTCCGCCCACGCATGCGCAAGCTCCCGCTGCTGGTCGATGCTCGCCTCGTTCTGCGAATGGGAGGAGAATCGGTAGTAGGCGATGGCGAGATTGTTGTCGTTCAGCTCGAACTTCTTCTTGCGTGCCAAGCTCTTACCCCCTCCCGTAATTTCTGCTTATAGATTTTCATAGTGCTCTCCTTTGATTAAGTAATTGCTTAAATGCATAATTAGTTGTCAGTAGCCGATAACCTCGGTCTCTACCGTTGAGATTACATCCGCAGGAATGTTGTTTACATCGAGTCTGTACACCACATTCATACGCGGATTGTATATGCCGAGATATTTCACATTCCTATACTCGGGATGAACAGAATGAAGCCCCATGCGCCAATACATAAGCAGCTGAAGGGTATACTTGTTTTGGAGCTTCTGCTTTGAAACCTTAAAGTCCCACAACGTGTCATCTGTTAAAAAGTCACCGTCGCCAGTAGCAACGTAACCAGTATATCCGCCTTCAAAAGTCAGACCATCCAGCACCTTTGGCCCATATTGCTCAAAGAATCGTAGCGAACGCTCAACCATTACGCGTATGTTCTTAATCGTATGAGCGTCGGGCACAATATCCTCTACGGGACGATATGCCATGACCCCCGCTCTATATGCTGAATCAAATCCAGACAACTTTACGGCTGCATCTATGGAATCGTCATCCAATCCGCTCACATGGGATATCAGCCTCTCGAAAAGACCAAGTTGTTGAACATTAACCGCGCCCATCCGAGAAATCTCAAACGCCTCTTCCGCCGAGGTCCCAGACATGAAC
The DNA here is from genome assembly GCA_944321435.1 of uncultured Coriobacteriaceae bacterium. Classification (GTDB taxonomy): domain Bacteria; phylum Actinomycetota; class Coriobacteriia; order Coriobacteriales; family Coriobacteriaceae; genus CALUOB01. Next base: position 71,130 of record CALULH010000002.1, read on the forward strand.
CGCGTAAGATAGTCCACGGCAAGACCGACTAAACCAGGAGATACGTTTTCCTCTGGATATAGGTCATCAATACCGCCTCCGTCGAGCACTGTTTGCTCGAACTCTTTTGGCTTGATATAACCGCCTCTCGGCTGCTTTATCTTGCCAATGCGCTGCGTTACAGAACACATCCATCCATTTGCAGCGATATCTTGCGGCGTCAGTTCGCCGTTTTTGAGCTTTTCAATTACATCTTCTCGTGTCAACATAGCTTCCGCTCCTCTCAAATCACTTTTCCAAATGCTCCGCGACCCACTCGTGGATAATCGCGGCAATCGTCGTCTCGCGCTCCACAGCCATCATCTTCAGCGCCTTCTTGTCGCTCACCGTGAGCGACAGCGAGAGCGTGGTGCGCTTCTCGTCCTCGGCGGGCGCAGCGTCCGCCGAAACCGTTGTCTGCTTCGCAGCCGCCGGTTCGGAAACCGTCTGCTCTATCTTCTTCTGCTCGGCCTCGCGGTCGGCAGCATACTTCTCGAACATGTTCGCCATAGCTCGACCTCCTTTAATCATTTACGCATTTGTACAATTATACACCTTGTGTCTCGATTTGTCCATACGGAACACGGCTCTGACCTGCGGTTATTCCCTCGGGAACCCCGCAGCCTCGCGCACCGTGTCCACCATGGCACGCGTCGCCCTCGCGGCCTTGCCCCTGCGGTCGAACTCGACCACGGACACGCATGCAGCGCCCGCCTGCACGAACGCCTCGGACTGTGGAAGCGTGACCACCGTCTGGTCGCCCGCAAGCCCCTCGAACCACTCCATGAAGTCGCGGGACGCCTTGAAGCGGTTCCACCCGTTCATCACGTAGACAATCTTCGCCCGGCTGTGCTTGAACACCGCCTTGCGCATGCGCATCAGCGGCTCGATGTCCCTCGACGTGGTGCGGGTGGGGATGACCACCACGTCCGCCTCCTTCAGCCATTCCGACAGCGCCTCCTGGAGCGCCCCCGGCGTGTCCACCACGGCGACCTGCGCGCCGTCCGCCTCGCGCGTGCGGTGCAGGGTGCCGCCCTGAGCGTCCAGGTCGTAGAAGCTCACGGGGATGCCGGAGCGCTCGAAGGAGAATGCTATCTCGTCGGCGACCAGGGACTTGCCCACGCCGCCCTTCTGGTTGCATACCAGAATCGTCTTCATATCGCTCACCTCGCTATACATTTAATCAATTATGCATTTCCATATTTAATTATAAACCCGAGAAAAGGGCAGTTCAACTGCCACTTTCTGGGCTTCATCTGGGCTTTTCGTGGTCTCGAAACGGGCTTTCCCGCGTCGCCCGGAACGGCTCGTTTCCCGCATCGCCTCGTAAACGAGCGGATGCCGAAAACCGCCGTCCTCCGCCCCTTGCGCGTACACCCGTCAAAAGCCCTTCTGCAGGTCTCTTCGCGTGCCGTTAGCGGGCCTGCACCCCTTGAAGGATGCCTTCGGCATCGGGTGCCCACGTGAAGAGAAAGGAGGTCCGCACATGAACGAAGGCTGTAAGAGGTTCCACGGCACGGACGAGGAGGTCATGTGGCGCATCCAGGTGCTGAAGCGCACCTCGCGCCTCTGCGCGGCCAAGGCCAAGGAGCTGGAGCGCATGGCGAAGGCGGACGGCGACATGCCCGCCATGGACCACGCGTCGCTCATGGACGTGCTGAAGCGCATCGACAACGTGATGGAGTGGCGGTTCGTGAACGCCCTGGGCGAGGTGGTGCTGGACGCAGACATCCTCGCCGAGAGCATCGACTGCGAGACCCTGCGCTCCATGCGGCAGTGCGTCGTGAACGCCATCGTGGACATCGAGGAGGCGGAGGAGGGGCGCGATGAGTGACTACGGCATCAAGACCTACGCCGACCTGGCCGAGACCTGCCGCGGCATGGTGCTCGCCAACGAGATAGCCAGCCGCCCGCTGGAGCCGGTGAGCGGGGACTGGGCACCCTGGGACGAGATATTCCAGTGGTACATCGTCCAGGACCCGAGCTTCCTCATGGAGCACACCGACGAGCCGGTGTTCTACGACGCGGAGCTGGGGCTGTACGTCTGGGGGATAACCCACTTCGGAACCAGCTGGGACTACGTGCCCGCGCCGGAAATCCACTGACCCACAGGAAAGGGAGCAGCATCGCGCTGCTCCCTTATCTTTTTCGGCTACTCGTACTGCTTGTCCGCATCGGCCCCGTACTTCACGCGGCCACCGGCACGCCTTGCCGCCTTGTCCTCGCGTTCCTGCAGGCGCATGCGCTTTGCCTGCTCCTCGCGCTCGTCCTCGTGGGCAAGGGCCTTCTCGGCTGACTTCAGGCGCTTCTCGGCGTCCCACATGTTCTTGCGGGACTCGTACAGACGCCTCTCCGCAGCTTCGCGCTCCCGGCGGCGCTGCTCCTCCATGGCCTGCTGAAGCAGCATGCGCATCATCATGGCCGTCATGTCCGCCATCATGCGGGACACGGGGTCCTTGGCGTCGCGTCCGGCCTTGGCGAACACCCACGCCCCGGCCAGCAGGTTCGGGCACGGGTGGTCGAGCGCGTCGCGGGCCTCCTTGGAGGCGTGGAACTCGCGCCTCGCAGCGTCCACCTCGGCTTGCAGCTTCGCCAGCTGCTCCTCGGGGTGGCGCTCCGCCTCCATGAGCTGCCCGTAGCGCTCGCCCGTGAACGGCTCGCCGCTCTCGCGGCAGCGGTCGATGTGCGCCCTCTGGAGGTCGCCCGCCATCTGCGCCACGTCGGACTCCTCCACGGCGTACACGTCGAATGAAGGCTCTGCCGGAGAATCCGGCTGCGGTTCCGCCGTGACGGTTGCCACGGGAACAGGTACCGGCGCGTCTTCCTTCTGGGCCTCCGCCTGCCTCTGCTTCTCCTCGAAGTAGGCCTCGACGCCTTCCTTGGTCAGGTCGTCGGCGAGGTTGGAGGCGCGGCGCCTTCTCTTGCGCTTGGTCTTGCCCAGCGGGTCATGCGCCTTGTAGCTCCAGCCCACGGTCTCCTCGCCGGTCTCCTTGTCCACCTTGCGCACCTCGTTCAGCTCCACGCCGCGCAGCCTAAGCTCCTCGCGGAACTCGTCCATGCTGGACGACGCGTTGCGGGCCTCCTCGACGCGGTTTCCCAGCATGCGCTCGAAAGCGCCCGGCTCGAACTCGCTCTTACGGTCCGCCCATCTCGTCCTCTGCGCGCCCGGCTGGGGACCCACCACGGAGAAGCCCATCTGTCTGCTCAACTGGTCGTTCTTGCGCTTGACCGTGGCGTGGTCGGTGCCGTGCGCGATGGCGTTGCCCGTCTCCAAATCGTGGTTCGCAATGGTGGCGTGGACATGCACGCAGCCGCCCTCGCCGTCGGTGTGGACCGTGACCCAGCACGGGGCGTTGGGTGCCACCTCCTTGCACAGCAGGTAGCCGTACTCGCAGGCGCGCTGGATGTCCTCGGGGTCGTCCTTGGACAGCTCCTCGGGTGCCCACGAGACACGCACCTCGAACCCCTCGTTCTCACGCCCCTGGTTCTGCCTCTTCATGGCGGAGCAGAAGCGCACGAACTCCTCGCGGGAGTCACCGTCGCCCATCTGGGCGGCGATGCGGTTCGTCCCGTTCTGGATGTTCTCGGTGCGCTTCTTTCCCTCGCCGAGTTCCGTGTAGGCCATGCGCCCGTAGACGTTCGGCAGGGGCTGGATGTGAGTCGTTGACATCAGGCATCACCTCCCATCCCGAACCAGTAATTGACGAGCCGCCTCAACCTGCCCGGGTCATCCGAGTACATCAGCGCGGAGAACATGTCTGACCCGAAATCCTGGCGCAGGGTCTCCACCTCGCGGGCCAGCTTCGACAGCTCGCCGCGCACCTCTTCGAGGCTCTTTTCGCACCCGTCCATGGTGTCGGAGCGGAGCATGCCCCCGCGCTCTTTCGCCTCGGCGTTCAGCGTCCTCGCAATCTGGTTCACGTTGACGCCTATGCGCCTCGCCTCCATCGCCAGACGCTCCGCGTCGGCGTTCTTCGTCACCACGTACACTGGGTTGGAGCCAGCGCCCTCGCCGGGCACGGTCCAGCTGCGCAGCACGGCAGAGCGGGTCATGCCCGTGCTCTCGCAGACCGCATCCAAAGCAGCAAGCTCCTCGTCCGAGAATCGCACCTGCACGGTACGGTTCTTGCGCTGCTTCTTGGACGCCTGACGGCGCACGCGGCTGCTTCTCTTTTCGGCACTCACTGCCATATCAACACCTCCCTTTTTTTCTATCAATCGCCCGCGTCTATTCGACGCGATTTCTCGCAAATGCTTTCGCAGGGAAAAAGGTAGCGAGCATGGGACTTGTCCCTACAAAACTTCCGGTTTTTTCGCTGCGGCGAAAAATACCTCCGTTTTGTATGTACACGTCCCGCTCGCGAGGGGGCAGCTTTCGCTGTCCCCTTCGAACCCCCAGGGGTGCCCTGTTCCCAACCGGTTTCAGCCGACGACTCGGCAGAACTCTCCATTCGGAACGGGGCACGCCGGACACCCCTTGCGGGGTGCCGGATGGAGGCACGACTGCCTCCTTTACATGCCCTCGCCGTAGCCCCTCACGGGCATAGGCTCGCGTGCATCGTGGGCGGAATCGCCGCCCGAATCGGACGCGGCGGGCGCTCCGTTCTGGGCGGTCGCCTTGCCCGCTTCGGCACCCTTCGAAGATGCCTTTTCGGGCAGGCTGTCGCGCAGGAAGCGCGCGGCCCTGCGCATGTCGGTGACGTTCATGTCGCCCAGCTCGGGGTACTCTTCGAGCATCACCCGACCGACCTGCTTGTAATACTCCTCGCGCCTCGCCTCGGCCTCCTTGATGGCCTTGTTGATGTCCGAGTAACGCTTCTTAGTTGCCATATCGGATACCTCCTTTAATCAGAAATCGGCATGTCGCCGTACATCAAAATCGTGCCGTTACCAAGGTCCTCGATGGTCTGCTCGCCACCGCCATCGGTGCCCTGAACATTGCCGCCGTTAGTGTCTTCGACAGCCGGGATGTCCCATGTCGGCATAGAGCTAAAATCGACGTTCTTCGAAATCATGAACACCGAGAAAATCAGAACGAGCGTAAGACCGATGCCCATAGCAACGGCCTCAATCGCCTTGCCCCCGTCGTTCACGATTTTCCACTTCGTATCCCGCTCGGCATACCCGCAGCGCTTGCATACGTAATACTTGTGCGTCACCGAATAATTGCCGCGATAGAACGCCCACATCGGGACAAGCGCGGACACAGTGACAACTATCAGCGCCAGTACGGTGACGAACATGTTGCGCAACAGGAACGCCAGCACAAACGCAATGAGCGGAGCGAACATCATCGCAATCACCGTGGCCGGCTTGCGATACGTCACGTCGCTCACAATCTGCGTTGTGATAGTCGCATGGCCGCAATACGGACAGCAGAGAAGCGTTTCCGTGTCCGCCGGAACGGGCGTCTGAGGAGCGGGCTGCGCCGCAGCCTCATACGCTTCCAATGCAGCTCTCTCCTCCGCTGTGAGCATCCCGCGCTTGGCCTTCAGGTGCAGCCTCGCGTACTCTTCTTTAGTCAAATTCGTCATATCCCTAATCCTCCTTGTCCTCTGAATCTGTATTGTTGCTACCGCCCGAACCAAGAGGCACCGTACGCACGAGACCCCTCACGCGGACGGGCAGGTCGGGCATGCAGACACGGCTCTGGTCGGAACCGCGGTACGCCTTGTTCATCCACTCGGTCACCTCGTACTCGGCAATCAGCGGCTCGGGCTGCGCCCTCATCTCGTCGGGCACGAACACCGGGTTGTCGGTGTACGACCACTCATGCCACTCCGGCAGGAGGCGCTTGATGTCAGCGATGAGCGCCTTGCGGCTCTCGGGCCTGCCGGACGGGATGTTCCTCTGGAACCAGTGGCGGTACAGGTCGTGGACGAACTGCCACGAGAGGATGTCCCAGGATGCCTCCGGCAGCACGTCGCCCGGGAACTGGCGAACGGGGTCGTTGACCTCCCGGAACTCGTCCAGAAGCGCGGTGCATGCCTGCGGCTCGTCCAACTCGTAGTAGTCGGTCTCCGCCAGCAGGTGGTACAGCACGTACTCCAGCACCTCCTTGCGCTTCAGGTAGTCGTCCTTGATGTACTTGCGCTCGTTGCCCTCGAAACGCTTCTCGAACGGCACGACCAGCAGGCGGCAGTACATGGACTCCGACCTGTCGCGGAGCCTCGGCAGCTCGTTGACGCACTGGACCATGAACCCCTTGAAAAGGACCGTGCGCGGCTCCTTGAACTTGCGGTTCAGCTGGAACGGGTCCCCCGTGATGATGGACTTGAGCGCCGCCGCATCGTCCACGAATGTGCCCGTGTCGTTCTCGTCCGTGATTACGGCGGAAATGCGCATCAGCGGCTCCAGCATGAACGGGGAAGAGAAGTCCTTCAGCGAGATGGACTCCCAGGAACCGCGCCCCAGCAGGTTGCGCATGAGGGAGCACAGCGTGCCCTTGCCGTTGTTGCCGGACGTGGAGTAGAACCACGCGCTCTTGTTCCAGCTGACGCCGGGGCGGATGACCGCTCCGACAATCTGCCACAGCAGCCGTACGATGCTCTCGTCGTCGGACAGCTCGCCCATCCAGGACACGACGTCCCAGTCGGTGCCGTCCTCGTCGTTATGTATCACGGGGTTCGGGGCGTTCTGAACGAAGTCCACGCGCACCTTGCCGGTGAACACGAACTCCGGGTCGAAACCGAGGAGCATCTTGCTCCCATAATCGTATACGCCGTTGTTCACGGCGATAAGGTCACGGTCGTGACAACGCTCGACGTGCGGGCACACGGAACGAAGAACCGCAATCGTCTCGTCGACGCCGCGAATCGTAATCGCGCTGTCGTAGCTGCGGATGAGCCGCGTCAGACCGTCCTCGGAGACGTCGTAGGTGCCCTCGTTGTCGCCGGACGTCTGGTAGACGCCGATGTCGAAGTTGCCGTCGTCGCCCGCATCCTTCCAGAGGATGCCCACCGCGTGATGCAGCTCGCGCACAACCAGCGCAATCTGGTACGGGTCCAGGTGCTTGCGCAGGCGCAGGCGGGCTTCTCCCATCTTCTGGTCGGGATAGGCGTCTTTCAATGACGCTCCGACAGGCGCGTTCGGGTCGCGGGGACCCATGTTGTACGCCTCGATGGCGTTGTTGGTCGCCTGCAGAAGCTCCCGCTCGACATCTTCGGGAGCAGGACGTATGTCCACGTCGATGCCCGCCAGATACTCCTCTGTGACCTTTCTAATCAGCTCGTTCTCGGTCATGTCTTGACCTGCATAAACGGACGTGCTATTATAATCACAGGTTGAGGCCGTCCCGGAAGCTGTGCAGGCATCGGGGCGGTTTTCTTTTTTGCCCATAGTTGCACCTCCTTCCCTTAGTCCATCAGCTCGACGCGCCTCACGTTGGCGCTCTTCCACGCCTCAAGGTCATCCACCTTGTAACGGACCGCATTGCCGACCTTGTAGTAACTCGGGCCTTTGCCTTGACAACGCCAGACGCGGAGCGTCCCGGCGCTCAGGCCGAGCAATTCCGCCGCTTCGTACGTCGTCATGTAACGGGGTTTCGACCCCTTCGTCTTCTTCTGTTCTTTAGCCATATCAGCCACCTCCATGTTCAGAATCCGTTTTGCGAGAACAAAAAAAGCTCCCGTGGAAACCAAAGAAGGACATAGGCAGAACATGCCTTGTCTATCTTGGTTTCCACGGGAGCTTCGTGTTCGTTATTTCGCCCGTGACGCACGGCCTATTTGACCGAGCGCTCGGCTCCTATTCCCGGTAGCAACCCCGCATCAAAGACGGGACGGGTGCTGAGCCATTTATCTATACAACTGGTATTATACAGCGTTAACTCGATTAACGCAATACCCGATATTCCGTCTCCGCAGGTCAGAGGCTTGTTTCCACTCGTATACGAGCGGAAAACGTCCGAAAAAAAATTTCCGCGCGCTCATGTTCCGCTGCTTCGTTCAAAAAGTGGAACAAGTGGAACATCCGCCTCTACTCCCCGATAAACACGAGGAATATTACGTTCCACTCTCGGATTGGAAAGTGGAACGAGCCACCAAGAAGCTGAAAGCAGAAGAAGGACCGTACACGGCAGGGGAGGGAAGCTCTGACACACTTTGACACACTTCGAAGTGTGTCAGAGATTTCCCGCATTCATCGGCTTCCCCGAGCGATTGCCCGTTTTTCTGACACACTTCCATTTTTTGTAGTGTGTCGGTACTTTCGTAGGATTTATCGGCTTCCTCGGACGCTTGACACACTAAACACACTATTTTTCCAACCTACGCGTACAGAGAAATTTTTTCCCTATATATATCTATATACTTATTTTTTCTCTCGCGCGCATTAGTTCAAAAAAAGGTGTGTCAAGTGTGTCAGATGGTTGTACTCCCCGATGAACACGGGAAAAGTACCGACACACTAAATTTTTCGCAAGTGTGTCAGAAATCGACCACCTTCCCGTACTCCCCGATAAACTGGGGAAAGTTCTGACACACTATTTTTTCGCGATAGTGTGTCAGAACCCGAAATCGGACATGCCCGCCCCCTGCTGTACCCAGACTCAAGACCCGAACCAGCCGCCCGTAGGGCGGCCAATCCCAGCATCGAGCGAGAGCGAGATGCGCACCTGCATCCGCCTTGCTTCTCTGACGCTCTCAGAGGCGTTTTAAGGCACGAAAAAGCCCGCCAGGGTAACGGAGTACCCCAACGGGCTTAAAACGTCTTAAAACGCAAAATACAGCGTCATATGATTGCAATGCGAAATGGGAGCGCCCCTATCTGGCGCTCCCAAATCTATACACAAGCGCGAACTCATTCCGAAAGAAGAATAGTTCGACGCTTCCTACTCTGGTGGAGGCGCGGAGAATCGAACTCCGGTCCGCAACAACCCCCTGAGAGGCATCTCCAGGCTCAGTCACCGATTGGGTTTAAGGCGCGTTGGGCTCGGCAACAAGCCCGCAGCGTCCGAGTCGGTTCGGTCTTAGCGTGCGCCATACCGGCTACGTGCGCACGAGCGATCCCCTGAAATGACGTCGCCCCGGGAACGGGGATGATCCCCGGTTAGACGCGCCTGCTATTTTTAAGCGGCGAGAGCCAGCTGAGGCTCGTAAGAAGAGTTGTTGTCAATTCAATTTGACGGTACCCCTGTTTAACGTGGCGAGGAGACCACGGCCTGCTTCCTCTCTCAGAGCTATTACGTCGAAACCAGTCGCCCCCGGTTACCCGAGGTCGGTGCCCCGACCTGTCAAGGTGCGCCACACCCGCCCGAAGGCAGGCGCGGGGAAATATGATACCACAGCGCGCCACGACGGCAGGCGCGGTCGGCGGCTGCCTACGACAGCACCATGCCGCCGAGCCAGCCCCAGCGCGGGGACACCGTGGTGCCGTAGTAGCTGCACCACGAATCAATGCTCTGCGTGTTGATGGAGCCGATGTTCTCCATCACCATGCCGCCGCCGATGTAGATGCCCACGTGGCCGTAGATGCGGCCGGCCGAGGTATGGCTGTGCGTGGAGACTGCCACGATCATGCCGACCTGCAGGTTGGATCGGTTGGAGCTCGTGCAGTAGGCGTTGTACATATCGCACGCGTTGCCGCCCACGAAGCCGAGGCCCGCGTTGCGGAACACGTTGGACACCCACGCGGCGCACAGGCCCCGTCCCGGCGACGGCGTAGAGTAGCAGGCGTTCACCACGCGCTGCTGCGAGCCGGTGCCGGCAGACGACTGCTCGCCGCCGCCCGAGCTGGACGACGACCCGCCCGAGGACGACCCCGAGGACCCGGAGGAGCCGCCCGAGGAGGAACCCGAGGACGCTGCCTGGCGGGCGGCCTCCTCGGCCTGGCGACGGGCCTCGGCCTCTTCCTGCGCGGCGGCCAGGATCTCCGCATCGCGCTGGGCGATAAGGTCCTGCACCTGCTGGCTCAGGCCCTGGAGGGTCTCGGTGGCCTCCTGCTGCTTGGCACGCATCTGCTCGAGCTGGGAGCTCTGCTGCTCGTTCAGGGCCTCGAGCTCCTGCTTCTGCGTCTCGAGCTCGCCCTTCTGGCGGGCCAGCTCCTCGCGCGCGGCGCGCACCTCGGAGATGAGCTCCTGGTCGCGGTCGTTGACCTTGTTGACGTAATAGAGGTTGGAGGTGAGCTCCTCGAACGAAGACGAGGCCAAAAGCACCGACAGCAGGCCCTGGTCCCCGGCCTTGTAGTCATCGGCCAGGCGGGCGGAGAGCTGCTCCTGCTTGGAGGCGAGCTCCTCCTCCTTGTCGTCGATGTCGGCCTGGATCTCGTCGATCTGGGTGTTGGTGTCCTCGATCTGGTCCAGCGTGTTGGACTGCTGCTCGGACAGGGCCGCGTACTCGTTGCCGATCTGGTCGAGCTGGGCCTGCACCGCGTCGTACTGCTCCTGGGCGTCGCTCAGGGCATCGAGCGTCTCCTGGGAGGCCTGCGGGTCGCCGAACGCGCGCAGGGGGTTGCCGAGAAACGCCGCGGCGCTGGCCCCGAAGAAGGCAGTCAGCAACGCGCGGCGGGAAACCGCCGACCCTGCGGACCGAGAAGCGCGGCTGTTTGAATCAGACATGGCGTGCTCCATCTAAACTGTGTTCGCCTGCATAGCCTTTCGCTACATGGAATTAGGATAACGCAAACCGGGCCGCCTCGGCCCAATCTCCATGAACCGCCCAGGCGCCGCCCGGCGGCCGGTCCCCTGCCTTGAAGGGAAAGTTGCCCCGAACCGAATGCCCACAAACCTGACAAGCGGCCGTGAGAGAATAGTCCGCATGAGAATCCAAGGCGCCAGGAGGCAAGATGGCTAAGGCAAACGGAAAATGCGCGCTCGTCCTGGAAGGGGGCAGCTTCCGCGGGCAGTTCACCGCCGGCGTGCTCGACGTGCTGCTGGAACAGGGCGTGACCTTCGACGCGTGCTGGGGCGTGTCGGCAGGCGCCCTCAACGGCATGAACTTCAAGTCGCGCCAAATAGGCCGCGGAAACCGCGTGAACCTGGCCTTCAGGGATGACAAGCGCTACATGAGCCTGTCCTCCCTGGCAAAGACCGGCAGCGTGGTCGGCTACGACTTCTTGTTCGACGACATTCAGAAGCGCATCGACCCCTTCGACGACGAGGCGTACCGCGCGAACCCCATGCCCTTCTACGCTGTCGTGACCGACCTGCTCTTCGGCACCGCCGACTACCTCGAGGTGGCCGATCCCGAGCACGACATGGACATGGTGCGCGCCTCGACCTCGCTGCCGCTCATGGCCCCGCCCGTGGAGATCGGCGGGCACCAGTACCTGGACGGCGGGCTGGCCGACGCGGCGCCGGTCGAGCATGTGCTCGAGGAGGAGGGGTTCGACCGCGCCGTGGTGGTGCTCACCCGCGAGCGGGGCTTTGAGAAGGCCCCCTACGACGCCAGCTTCCTGACCGCCGCGCAGGCGCGCTACGCCGACTACCCGTACTTTGTGGAGGTGCTCAAAAACCGCCACCTGCGCTACAACGAGCAGCGCGCGCATATCCGCGCCTACGAGGAAGCCGGGCGCGCCCTGGTGGTGTGCCCGGCCGGCCCGGTCGACGTGGCCCAGATAGAGCACAGCGGCGAGAAGCTCCTGGCGCTCTACGTGGAGGGCCGTCGAGAGTGCACCCGGATGCTGGACGAGATCCGCGCGTTTATCGCCCGCTAAAGCCGCCCTGCCGGGCCCGCCATGAGCGCGCGGGCCCGCGCAAGCGCCCCCGACGACCGAAGGACCCGTATGGCCGAGAAGCGAAAAAGCCTTTCCACCCTGCGATATCTGCGCGAATACGCGTTGGAGAGCGCGCTGGGACCCTTGTTCAAGCTGGCCGAGGCCGGCCTGGAGCTCATCGTCCCCCTGGTCATAGCCGGGGTGGTGGATACCGGCATCGGCGCGCACGACGGCGGCGCGGTCGTTACCGCCGGGCTCCAGCTGGTGGCGCTGGCCGCCATCGGGCTCGCCTGCTCGGTCACGGCGCAGTACTTTGCGGCCAGGGCCTCGGTGGGGCTCGCCACGGCGCTGCGCCGCGACCTCTTCGCCCATGTGCAGCGCCTCTCCTGGGCGGACCTGGACCGCGTGGGCACCTCCACGCTCATCACCCGCCTCACCAGCGACGTCAACCAGATTCAAACCGGCGTCAACCTGGCGCTGCGCCTGTACCTGCGCGCCCCCGTGGTGGTGTTCGGGTCCATGATCATGGCCTTCACCATCGACGTGCCCGCCGCCCTGATCTTCACCGTGGTGATCCCGGCGCTCGCCGCGGTGGTGTTCGGCATCATGCTGGCGAGCATCCCGCTGTACCGCCGCGTGCAGGAGCGGCTGGACCGGGTAACGCTGCTCACCCGCGAGAACCTGGCCGGCGTGCGCGTGATCCGCGCCTTCGGCCGCGAGCGGCAGGAGCGCGCCTCCTTTGAGCGGGCCACCGGCGCGCTGCGGTCCGCGCAGCTTTTCGTAGGGCGCATCTCGGCGCTTATGAACCCGCTGACCTACGTCATCATCAACGCCGGCGTGGTGGCGCTCCTGTGGACCGGCGCCGTGCGCGTGGACGCGGGCGGCCTCACCCAGGGCGCCGTGGTGGCGCTCGTGAACTACCTGACGCAGATCCTGGTAGAACTCGTGAAGCTCGCCGACCTGATCATCACCACCACCAAGGCCGTGGCCTGCAACAGGCGCGTGAAGGCGGTGCTCGCCATCGAGCCCGCGCTGGAGCAGGCCCAGGGCGAGAAGGACCGTGCGCAGGGCCTCCGGGGTTATCGTCCCGCGCGCAGTTCTGCAGCCGAAGGAAGCGCCGTTTCCGGCGCTTCCTTCTCGGCGAAGCTGTTTGAGCACGGGATGATAACCCCGGAGGCCCCCGGCGAACCGTCCCAGCATCCAGACACCGCCCCCGCGGTGGAGTTCGACCACGTGTCCCTCACCTACCCCGCCGGGCAAGCGCCGGCCCTTGAGGATATCTGCATGCGCCTCATGCCCGGTCAGACGCTGGGCATCATCGGCGGCACGGGATCGGGCAAGAGCTCGCTGGTGAACTTGGTCCCGCGCTTCTACGACGCAACCGGCGGGCAGGTGCGCGTGCTGGGGCGCCCCGTTAAAGACTACGACCTGCCCGAGCTGCGCGCGAAGGTGGGCGTGGTGCCGCAGCGCGCCGTGCTCTTCCGCGGCACGCTGGCTGACAACCTGCGCTGGGGCAACCCCCAGGCCACCGAGGCCGATCTTTGGCACGCGCTCGATCTGGCCCAGGCGCGCGACTTCGTGGAGAAGCTGCCCGCCAAGCTGGAGGCGCCGGTGAGCGCCGGAGGGTCCAATTTCTCGGGCGGGCAACGGCAGCGCCTGTGCATAGCCCGCGCGCTCGTGCGCAAGCCCGCCATCCTCATCTTGGACGACTCGGCGAGCGCGCTCGACTACGCCACCGATGCGCGGTTGCGCGCCGCGCTCCGCACGCTCCCCGCCGACACGAGCGTCATCGTGATCAGCCAGCGCACCGCGAGCGTACGGCACGCCGACCTCATCGCCGTCATGGAAAACGGCCGCACGGTGGGGCTCGGGACGCACGACGAGCTGCTGCGCACGTGCCCCGTGTACCAGGAGATCCACGCCTCGCAGTTCGGCGACGCCGGACAGGGCGGGAAAAACGAGCGCGCGTCAGCCGCGACCCGCGACGGCGCGCGCAAGAAGGAGGCCGCCGATGTCCGCCCGTAACGCGCGCCCTGCGGCGCAGGGCCGCACCGCAGGCGTCGCCCGCAAGCTCCTGCGCGCGCTCGCCCCCTCGTGGCCGCTCATGCTCTGCTCGCTTGCCTGCGCCGCCGCCACGACGGCGCTCACGCTCTACCTTCCCGTTCTCATAGGCCAGGCAACCGACTGCATCGTGGGGGCGGGCCAGGTGGACTTCGCCTCGCTGCGCGGCATCCTCGTGCGCATGGGCACGACCATCGCGCTCACCGCGCTCACGCAGTGGCTTATGAACCTGTCCAACAACCAGCTGGTCTACGGCGTGTCGCGCGCCTTGCGCAACCGCGCCTTCGCCAACCTGGAGCAGCTGCCGCTCGCCACCATCGACGCGCAGGCGCAGGGCGACACGGTGAGCCGCATGGTGGCCGACGTGGACCAGTTCACCGACGGCCTGCTCATGGTCTTCACGCAGTTCTTCACCGGCGTCATGACCATAGCGGGCACGCTCGTGCTCATGTTCGCCACCAACTCCGGAGTCGCCGCGGCCGTGGTGGTAATGACCCCGCTGTCCTTCGTGGTGGCGCGGTTCATAGCCCGGCGGACGTTCTCGTTCTTCCGCCTGCAGTCCGAAACGCGCGGCGAGATCACCGCGCTCATCAACGAGATGGTGGGCAACGAGCGCGTGGTCCAGGCCTTCTCGCGCGAGGCGGCGGCACAGGCGTCCTTCGACGAGATCAACGGCCGCCTGCAGGACACGAGCCTCAAGGCAACGTTCTTCTCGTCCCTGGTGAACCCCTGCACGCGCTGCGTGAACTCCCTGGTCTACGCGGCGGTAGCGGTCATCGGCGCGCTGGCCGCCATCGGCGGCGGCATCACGGTGGGCGGCCTCACGGCCATGCTGGCGTACGCCAACCAGTACACCAAGCCGTTCAACGAGATTTCCGGCGTGGTGACCGAGCTGCAGAACTCGCTGGCATGCGCCGCGCGCGTCTTCGAGCTTATCGAGGAGCGGCCGCAGGACCCCGACCCGGCCGACGCCGTGGTGCTGGACCGGCCCGCCGGCCATGTGCGCCTTGACCGCGTGGCCTTCTCGTACCGACCGGACCAGGAGCTGATCCGCGACCTCACGCTGGACGTGGCGCCGGGGCAGCGCATCGCCATCGTGGGGCCCACGGGATGCGGCAAGACCACCCTCATCAACCTGCTCATGCGGTTCTACGAGGTCAACGACGGCGCCATCTACGTGGACGAGGTCGACACGCGGCGCATGACGCGGTCGAGCCTGCGCGGGTCCTTTGGCATGGTGCTGCAGGACACCTGGCTCAAAAGCGGCACCGTTCGCGAGAACATCGCCTTTGCGCGGCCGGACGCCACGCTGGACGAGGTGCGCTCCGCCGCGCGGGCCGCGTGCGCCGACGCCTTCATCAGCCGCCTGCCGCAGGGCTACGACACGCTTGTCGCCGAGAACGGCGAGAACTTCTCGGCCGGGCAACGCCAGCTGCTGTGCATCGCGCGCGTCATGCTGGCACTGCCGCCCATGCTCATCTTGGACGAGGCCACGAGCTCCATCGACACGCGCACCGAGCTTTTGATCCAGCGGGCGTTCAACGCCATGATGGAGGGGCGCACGAGCTTTGTGGTCGCGCACCGCCTCTCGACCGTGCAGACGGCCGACATGATCCTGGTGATGCATGACGGCCACATTGTTGAGCAGGGCAGCCACGACGAGCTGCTTGAGCGCGGCGGCTTCTACGCCGAGCTTTTCCGCGCCCAGTTTGCGCAGTAGCGGCCCCAAAAGGGCCCAGTGCATTTTGTGAGACGTTTGAGCGGGTCCTTCCCCGTAGACCGGCCGCGGCACGCAAAGAACCCCCAGGTAGAAAGCGCGCCGTTTTTCGGTCTACTTTGGAAGGCCCTTCAAAACGTCTCACAATATGCAGGGGTGCCCAAAGCGCCCCTGCCGCGCCCATGAAAAACGCCCCCTGCCCAACGTATCGGAGGGCA
The DNA here is from genome assembly GCA_944321435.1 of uncultured Coriobacteriaceae bacterium. Lineage (GTDB taxonomy): Bacteria > Actinomycetota > Coriobacteriia > Coriobacteriales > Coriobacteriaceae > CALUOB01. The sequence continues at coordinate 86,796 of CALULH010000002.1, forward strand.
GGGGGCGTTTCGCTGGCATGGGAATGCCGTGCGAGAAGTGCGGGAGCGTTTCTACTCCTCGACCAGCTCAAACTGATCGGGGCCCACGCCGCACACGGGGCAGACGTAATCCTCGGGCAGCTCGGGGGTGTCGACCTCGACCTCGTAGCCGCACACAACGCAAACGAACTTGTACTTCTTGTCAGCCATGATGGAATCCCTTCGTTGTTCCAACGGGTACCCACAGTATAGCCATCTGGGGCGATTTCATTCACCCGCTGGCAAGTTGGTTGAAAACGCAGACGCGCACGGGGCGGGCAAGGCATGCCGCGCGCTTACGCCACGTCCCTGACTTCCTCTACGTAGCTGGGCTTCTCGCCGATAAGCCCCCGTGCCTTCTCCAACGCGTCGGCCAACCACTTGGCGCGCAGCAGGTACTGCTGCAGCACGTAGCGCACGTCCTCCTCCTGAAACCGGTCGAGCAGGTCCTCCGCCGGCCCCATGCGCTTGTCGTAGGCAAACGGCTGGCAGCAGTCCGACGCGATGCGCTCGAAAAGCTCCAGGTTGGCGTATTCGGCCTCGTCGATATCGCCCATGCGCACCAACAGCTCGAGCTGCTCCAACTCGCAGATGAGCTCCCACAAGCAGAAGAGCACGTGCTGCGTAGCCAGCTTGTAGCCGCGCTCCTGCTCGGTGGAAACGGGAAGCCCCTCAATATAGTGCGCCGCCTGGGTGTGCACCATTTGGAAGTGCAGCAGCGCCTCGCAGGGGGCGGCCGCGTCCATGCGCTCGTGCAGGCTTTTGCGTATGAGCTCCCAGTACCGCTCCACCATACCGAAGAGCTGGCGCACGTTGGCCAGGAACAGCGTCCGATCGCTCGTGGGGACCACCAGGCGGTTCACGCCTATCACCAGAATGCCGGCGGCGGCCAGGCAGATCAGGCGCATGCCGATGGCGTAGCGGTCGCCAATGGAGAAGGACGCCAGCGACAGCGCGTACGTGGTGGCGAAGAACGCCAGCACCGAGCTGCCCGGCGTGGACGAGTACAGGCAGGTGATGAGGACCATGCCCAGCACCATAACCCCTTCGTACGGCAAGTTGAGCAGCCCCAGCAGGTACACGGCCACGCTGCCCAGCACCGTGCCCACGGTGCGGGTGTAGGTGCGGTGGATGCTCTCGGTGGCAAAGGGCTGCAGCAGCAGGAACGCCGTAAGCGGGAACCAGTACAGATGGTCCACCGGCAGCGCCAGGCTCGCGCCGCAGGACACCGCCAGCACCACGCCGCAGCGGATGGAGAAGCGCATCTCGAACGAATCCAGGCTGGGGTGCTTGCGGAAGTAGCTCACGCGCAGCTGGTTGGAGGTGGAGAGGCGCCAGCGCACCTGGTGCGGATCCTCGGCGTCGCGCAGGATAAGGATGAGCATGCGCAGGTAGCTGCGGTAGAACAGGCGGAAGCGGTCGTTTGCCACGGCGTCCGCGTCGGCGAGCAGCGCCTCCGCGCGGCGCGTGAGGATGCGGTTGTCGCGCGTGTTGATGATGCGGTCCACGTCGCGCGTGAGGTCGGCGAGCTCCCGCAGGTACGGGGCGTTGGCGCACTGGTCGCCCGTCTGCCAGTTGAGGCGGCCCACCAGGTAGGCCGTGCGCTGCGCCAAGGCGGCGAACATGTCGAAGAGGTTGGAGAGCAGGTCGGGAGCGCTGGAGTCCTCGCGCGCAGCGTAGGCCAGCTCCGAGAAGTCCGCGCGCAGCTTGAGCAGCTCAGGCCGGGTTCCCTGGTCGATGCCGTTGTCGGCCATGTACTGCAGGGCGCCGGCTAGGCGGCGGATGTTCTGATGCAGGCGGTTGACGCTCTCGTCCGCCTTGCGCAGCACTACGCCGGCGATGAGCAGGGCGACCGTCAGCACGGCGCAGTTAAAGAGCAGCGCCGCTGCCTGCAGGCCCAGGTTGTCGAGAAGCTCGGGGCGCAGCTGCAGGAACATGAAGAGCATCATGTACGGGAAGTAGCGCCGCGGGTTGAGCTGGGAGGAGCGCATGAACACGAAGACGAACGGCATGGCCAGGTTCACGGCGATGCACAGCGGCAGGTTGAGGGTGGCCGCACGGGCCGCGGCAAGCGCCAGAAGCGTTACGAGGAAGAAGCGCAGGTACTGCGACGGCGCGTTGTACTTGCGGCAGCGCACGTTGAACAACGTGGTGTAGCACGACACGGCCATCACGTGGTCCATGCCAAACAAGATGACCGTAAGCCAGAACAGCGCGATGAAGAACGCCGATGTGGGGGCGGCGTTCTTGAACTGGTCGGGCAGCTTGGGAAGAGTCTCCTCGCGCCAGGTGACGAGCGCGTCGCGCAGGCGCCGGCCCGCAGAAGACCTTGCCTTGTCCGACGATTCCGCTGTCCGCTGCGCTGAGATACCCAAAAGTGCCGCCCGCCTGCCGCTTGCCCGCACCTACGATACCCCCGCGCGCAAGCCGTCGCAAGGGCCGGCGCGCATGATTGGGCAAACGGACGGGAAACGCTCCCCCGCCCGCCGCGCGGGGCCGCGGACGGCCTTCTGAGCCCAGGCGCTCGGACATCCGGGCCCCGAGTGAAGGCGCTCGGCGCGGGGCCGCAGGGGCTAGTTGCAGTAGCGCCAGCGCCTGTCGGTCAGGATGCGCGCGGCGATAAGGCCGATGGGCAGGAAGAGCACGATCATGAGCGCCTGGGTCCCCCAGGACAGGGCATCCAGGATCTCGAGGGTTCCCAAGCAGTACACGGCGCGGTAGAGGTAAAGACCCGGCACCATGATGACGATGGACGGGACGGTCAGCGAAATGCGGGGGAAATCCAGCTTGTGGCGCACCGCGGTGGAGAGCAGGCCGGCGATAAGCGCGCCGACGAACGCCGCGAAGGCGGCGGGCATGCCGACAAACCCCACCAGCTCGAGACGCGCGGTGTTGGCGACGGCGCCGATGACGCCCGCCGTGGCCGCCATGGCGGGCGGGCTGTTGAAGAGCATGGAGAAGCCGTAAACGCCCACGAAGCTCGCCACCGCGCGCAGGATCAGGAGCGCGACGGGGTTGAGCCCCAGGTCGCTGAAGTCGTCCGGGTAGAGCTGCACGAGCTCGGCCACCATGAGGGCCACGAGCGTGGCGACGGCGATGACGGTAACCGCGTAGACGGCGCGCTCGATGCCGGAGCGCAGATCCAGCTTGGCGATGTCGAAACCGCTCGTGATGAGCGGGAACCCGGGAATGACGAAGAGCATGGCGCCGATGTACCCCGCCTCGTGCTCGAGGGCGCCCGGAATGGCCAGCGCCAGGGCGTGCAGCACGCCCAAGTACGCAAGGCACGCGGCCGCCACGCCGACGCCGATGCAGGCGAACTGCGTCAGGTGCTTGTCGATCATGAGGCGCCGCACGAAGTTGCCCACGCCGGCCCCCACGAAGGCGCAGAGCATCTCGATGGGACCCCCGCCCAGGAGGAACACGAAGGCCGCGCAGGCAAAGGCCGCCGCAAGCCCCACCTGCCAGGGCGCGTAGTTGCCGGGAGTGTGCTCGACGGCGTCCATGCGGCGGTGGAACTCGTCCACGCTCCACGCGCCGCCCTTCTCGCACGCCTCCTGCGCAAAACGGACCATGAGGGCTATGCGCTCGGTGTTGACGCCCGTGGTGGCGAGGGTCACGACCTCCGAGTAGGTCTCATGCCCGTCTATGCAGGTGCACTCCAGCGTGATGAGGCCCAGGTCGACCACGCAGCTGATGCCTAGGGCGTCGGCGATGGCGTTCATGAGCTCGCGCACGCGGTAGCCGCCCGTGCCGCCCGACAGCATGAGGAGCCCGGCCCGGCACACGATAGACGACTTGTCGGCCAGGCTGGCCTCGCGCGCGGGGGTCTCGGCATCCTCGACGAGCTCATGCCATTTGACGGCCGTGTGGCTGACGCGCCTGCTGGAGCCGATGCTCACAGCGCGGTGCAAGTGCCCGTGCACCGCCTCGTAGCTCAGCCGCGTGGGCCTGTGGGATCGCTGATTGTCCGGCATGGAGCCCCTCCCCTTCTGCGGGCGCACCTTCTGCTTGCGTACGGTCTCCATTATGCGCGCTCCGGTCCGCACGTTGTCAAAAAAAGCGCCCCGAGGCTCGCGGCCTCGGGGCGCATAGGGCGCTTATCGCACGGATCAGCTTAGAGCTTGATCTCGATGTCGACGCCGGCGGGGAGATCGAGACGCATCAGCGAATCGACGGTGCCGCTGGTGGGGTCGAGAATGTCGATGAGGCGCTTGTGGGTGCGCATCTCGAACTGCTCGCGGCTGTCCTTGTCCACGTGGGGCGAGCGGATGACCGTGTACAGGCTGCGCTCGGTGGGCAGCGGGATGGGGCCGGACACGCGGGCACCGGTCTTCTGAGCGGTGTCAACGATGAGCTTGGCGGACTGATCGACAACCTCGTGGTCGTAGCCCTTGAGGCGGATCCGGATCTTCTGGCTAGACAATGGTACCTCCAACGTAATACGAGGGCTCTCCTCGCAGGTTACTGACTTTACGCGTTGCCGCCGTTCTTAGCGACAACCTCGTCGCACACGCTCTTGGGCGCCGGCTCATAGCAGTCGAACTGCATGGTGTAGGACGCACGGCCCTGCGTCTGGGAGCGGAGGTCGGTAGCGTAGCCGAACATCTCGCCCAGCGGCACCTTGGCGCGGATGACCTTGTTGCCGGAACGGTCGTCCATGCCCTCGATCTTGCCGCGGCGGCCGGACAGGTTGCCCATGACGTCGCCCATGTACTGCTCGGGGGTCTCGACCTCGACGGACATGACGGGCTCGAGCAGGATGGGCTGGGACTTCTTGAGGGCGTCCTTGATGGCCATGGAGCCGGCGATCTTGAACGCAGCCTCGGAGGAGTCGACCTCGTGGTAGGAGCCGTCGAAGAGGGTCACCTTGACGTCGACCACCGGGAAGCCGGCGATGACGCCGGTCTGCAGCGCCTCCTGGATGCCCTTGTCGATGGACGGGATGTACTCCTTGGGCACGACGCCGCCGACGATGCCGTTGACGAACTCGTAGCCAAAGCCCTCCTCCATCTTCTCGAGCTTGATGACGGCGTGGCCGTACTGGCCGCGGCCGCCCGACTGGCGCACGAACTTGCCCTCGGCGCGGTCAACGTCATGACCCGGGGCCTCGCGGTAGGCAACCTGGGGCTTACCGACGTTGGCCTCGACCTTGAACTCGCGGAGCAGGCGGTCGATGATGATCTCGAGGTGCAGCTCGCCCATGCCGGCGATGATGGTCTGGCCGGTCTCGTGGTTGGTGCGCACCTGGAAGGTCGGGTCCTCCTCGGCGAGCTTGGCAAGAGCCATGGACATCTTGTCCTGCTCGGCCTTGGTCTTGGGCTCGACGGCGACGTCGATAACCGGGTCCGGGAACTCCATGGACTCGAGGATGATCTCCTTGCCCTCGGTGCACAGGGTGTCACCGGTGGTGGTGTTCTTGAGGCCCACGGCGGCCAGGATGTCGCCGGTGGAGGCGCCGTCGACGTCGACGCGGTCGTTGGCGTTCATCTCGAGGATGCGGCCGAAGCGCTCGCGCTGGCCGTTGGTGGCGTTGACCACGTAGGAGCCGGCGTCCACGTGACCGGAGTACACGCGGAAGAAGGTCAGCTTGCCGACATAGGGGTCCGTGGCGATCTTGAAGGCGAGCGCGGCGAAGGGCTCGTCGTCAGAGGCCTTGCGGCTGTCGGTCTCACCGGACTTGGGGTTGGTGCCCTCCACCGGCGGGACGTCGAGCGGGCTGGGCAGGTAGTCGACGACGGCGTCGAGCAGCTCCTGCACGCCCTTGTTCTTGTAAGCGGAGCCCACGAGGACCGGGTTGAGCTCGTTGGCCAGCACGCCCTTGCGGATGGCGGCCTTGAGCTGCTCGACCGGGATCTCCTCGTCCTCGAGGATCATCATCATGAGGTCGTCGTCGTAGTTGGCGGCGGCGTCGAGGAGCTCCTCGCGCTTCTCGTTGGCGATGTCAACGAACTCGTCCGGGATGGCGTCCATGGCCTCGGGATAGGTCATGCCCTTGTCGTCGGCCTTGAAGTCCCAGGCGGTCATGGTCACCAGGTCGATGATGCCCCAGAACTGGTCCTCGGCACCCATGGGGACCTGAATGGCCACGGCGTTGGCGTGCAGGCGCTCCTTCATGGTGTCGATGGCGTGCCAGAAGTCGGCGCCCACGCGGTCGTACTTGTTGATGAAGGCGATGCGCGGGACGTTGAAGTTGCGGGCCTGACGCCACACGGTCTCGGACTGCGGCTGCACACCGGCAACGGCGTCGAAAACGGCCACAGCGCCGTCGAGAACGCGGAGCGAACGCTCGACCTCGGCCGTGAAGTCCACGTGGCCGGGGGTGTCGATGATCTGGATGCGGTAGGCCGGGCCGTTCTTCACGTCGCCGCCCTTGTGCCAGAAGCACGTGGTGGCAGCGGAGGTGATGGTCACGCCGCGCTCCTGCTCCTGGACCATCCAGTCCATGGTAGCGGCGCCCTCGTGGACCTCGCCGATCTTGTGGGTCTTACCGGTGTAGTACAGGATACGCTCGGTCGTGGTGGTCTTGCCGGCATCGATGTGGGCCATAATGCCGATGTTGCGGGTGTCGGCAAGGTTGTACTTCTTCTTCGCCACTTCAATACCTCCTAGGACTACCAGCGGTAGTGCGAGAACGCACGGTTAGCCTCGGCCATCTTGAAGACGTCCTCGCGACGCTTCACAGAAGCGCCCACGCCGTTGGAGGCGTCGAGGATCTCGTTGGCCAGGCGCTCGGCCATGGTCTTCTCCTTGCGGGCGCGGGAGAAGTTCACCATCCAGCGGATAGCCAGCTGGGTGGAACGACGGGAGTTGACCTCCATCGGGACCTGGTAGGTGGCGCCGCCCACGCGCTTGGGCTTGCACTCCAGGGTCGGGCGGACGTTGTCCATGGCCTTCTTGAAAACGGCCAGGGCGTCGCCGTCGCTCTTCTTGGCGACCATGTCGAACGCATCGTAGACAATGCGCTCGGCGGTGGACTTCTTGCCGTCCAGGAGGACCTTGTTGATAAGCTGCGTCACGAGACGGTTGTTATACACGGAATCCGGCATAACCTCGCGACGGTGATTCTTGGATGCACGACGCGGCATGTGTTTCTCCTCTTAACTAAGATCGCAGTGCGGCGCCTGAGAAGCGCGCGGACCTCACGGGAGCCGGGGTCATGGCCTCGCTCGTAGGTGCCGCTCTTCTCGCCCGCGCGCATACGCTGATGCGCGGGACGCGGCGCTGGGATAGGGTCGGGTTACTTCGGGCGCTTGGCACCGTAGCGGGAACGAGCCTGCTTGCGGTTCTGCACGGCAGCGCAGTCGTAGGCGCCGCGGATGATCTTGTAGCGCACACCAGGCAGGTCGCGCACACGGCCGCCGCGGACGGCGACGATGGAGTGCTCCTGCAGGTTGTGACCCTCGCCGGGGATGTAAGCCGTGACCTCGATGCCGTTCACGAGACGGACACGGGCGACCTTGCGGAGAGCCGAGTTCGGCTTCTTGGGGGTGGTGGTGAACACGCGGGTGCACACGCCGCGCTTCTGGGGGTTGCGCTGGAGGGCCGGGTTCTTGGACTTCTTGACGGCCTTGGTGCGACCCTTGCGCACGAGCTGGTTGATTGTAGGCAAAGCTTTCTCCTTCTCAAAAAACGTCCAGCTTATGATGAGAGGTGCAACGGCTAGCCTCGGGGCGTCAGCATCCACCCGCGAAACAGCAGGTGATACTTTAGGACCGGCAGAAAGGGGTGTCAACAGACCACGCTGCCGGGCGTTTCCCAATTTTGGTATGAATGCGGAAAGTCTCCACATTTGAGTGCGATAAGCACAGCCGGCGGTGGCGCTTGCGGGCCGCCTTTTTGGACCGCGCCGCGCGCTAAGCGTCGGCGCGGATGCGGAACCGGCGGCCGATGGGGAGGATCTCCCCTCCTGCAAGCTCGACGGCGGTGGCGGTGCGGGCGCGCACCCAGGCTTCGTTCACCACGTAGCAGCGGTGGTTCCGCGTGAAGCCCTTGCCCTGCAGGCGCCGCGCGTAGGCCGATATCCTTTCGCGCAGGCGAAACGTGCCGCACACGGCGTGGATCACCAGGTAATGCCGCGCCAGCATCCCCAGCGCCGCGAACACCGCAACGCTCACCGGGACGCGCAGCCACGGCAGGCCCATACCGTCCATGGCACGAACGACCGGCGGGAGGCTGCGCCGACCGGAACGTTCGGGACGGGCCGCGCTTGCTCGCAGGCGCGGTGAGAAACGGGGACGGGATGAGGCGATCCCGTCCCCGTGCGTCCATAGGGGAAGAGGCGATCCCGTCCCCCATTATCCAAACGTACCCGTCCCCAATGGCAGCGTCCAAATGAACCCGTCCCCAATGGCAGTCCGCTATTCGACGCTCTTGAGCGCCTGGAGCATGTCCACGTCGCGCAGGCGGCGGTGGACCACCAGGCCCAGCACCGCGGTGATCGCGCTCACGATCACAAGCGGGATGGCGAAGACGTACGGCGCGAAGCTCGGGTCGAACATGACGTTGTCGGGCGGCACCACCGTGATGATGTAGTTGCGGAACCACACGCCCATGACCCAGCCGACCACGATGCCGATGAGCGTGAGCAGGATCGTCTCGCGATAAATATAGAGGGTGACCTCCTTATCGAAGAAGCCCAGCACCTTGATCGTGGACAGCTCGCGGATGCGCTCGGACACGTTGATGGTGGTGAGGTTGTACAGGATCACAATCGCCAGCATGCTCGCCACGATGATGAGCACCACCATGATCATGTTGAGCGAGTCCACAATGGTGGCGATCATGGTGATGAGCGAGGTGTTCTGCTGGATGCCCTCCACGCCGGGCAGCTCCATAAACGAGCTGGCCATGTGGTTGACGTTGTCCAGGCTGCCGTCTGCAAGCGTCACCAAGTGCGCGTTCTGCGCGTAAGGCGCGCCAAATGCCTCCTGGTAGGCCGCCTTGCCGACGAACAGGAAGTGCCCCATGTACATCTCGGCCACACCCGTGCACGTGAGCGTGCGCTCCATGCCGCCGGCGTCGGTCACCGTGAACGTATCGCCCACGCCGACGCCCATAAGATCGGCAATGCGCTCGGAGAGCACCGCCGCATCGTCGTCAAAGGCGATCGGCGCGCCGGACACGCGCTCCTGCAGCGTGATGTAGCCCGCCAGCTCGTCGGGGTCGTCGGGCACGATGACCGTGATGTCCTGCTCGTCCCCCCGGGCACCGGCCGCACACGTCACGTTCTCGTAGTACACCGGCAGCGTGCGCGTCACCTCATCGGACGCCAGCAGGCCCGCCACCTCCTCCTTCTCCGCATCCGTAGCCGTAGCGGACTCCGCCACGATCATGTCGTAGTTCACCAACCGCCCGAACTGCTCGTCGGAGATGCCCGAGATGGAGTACTGCGTGCCAAAGCCCGCCACCAGCAGCACTACGGCGCCGGCCACGCCGAAGATGGTCATGAGCATGCGCTTCTTGTAGCGGAAGATGTTGCGCGCCGTGACCTTGTGCGTAAAGCTCAGGCGGCTCCAAACGGGCGTGATGCGCTCCAACAGGATCTTTGACCCGTCGGCCGGAGGCTTGGGCAGCAAGAGATCCGCCGGACGGGCGAGAAGCTCGCGCTTGGCCGAGAGGTAGGCCGGCAGCACGGCCGACGCATAGCCCAGGGCCAGCGCGATCGCGGACACCGCAGGATCGAAGGTGAGCGCGATGGCCGGGAGCGAGAACTTGGCCCCGTAGGCGGCGTACACGATAAGCGGCAGCACCGTATGCCCGGCGATGATGCCCGCCAGACTTCCCAGCGTGCTGGCCGCAAAGCCGTAGACGAGAAACACGCGCATGACCTCTGCGTCGCCGTAGCCCAGCGCCTTGAGCGTCCCGGTGTTGATGCGCTCCTCGTCCACCATGCGCGTCATGGTGGTGAACGTCACCAGCGCCGCCACGAAGTACAAAAAGATGGGGAACACGTTGGCCAGCGCGTCGACGATCTCGGAGACGGTCTGGTAGATGGCGTACCCGTCGCCGCCGGGAACCTCGCGGCGGCCGTAGAGGGAGTAGGAGGGCTGCGCCATCTTGGCGAGCTTCTCGCGAGCCTCCGCCAGGTCCGCCTCGGCACGGGCAATGTCCTCCTCCGCGCCCGGGGCTTCCCGGTTGTAAGCGTCAAGGGCCTCCTGGTAGGCCTTTTCTTGTTGAGCCAGCTCGGCGCGGGCGGCGTCCAGCTGCTCCTCGTAAGAGGCGCTGGTAGCGGCGTAGGCCTGGTACCCCGCCGCCAGCTCGGCCTCCTTTTGGGCGAGAAGATCGGCGGCGGAGGCGGCCTGCGCGCGCGCCGCCTCGAGCTGAGCCGCACCGTCCTGCGCCTGCAGGCGCGCTTGGGAAAGCCGCTGGCCCGATGCGGCCAGCGTGGCGCGGCCATCCGTCAGCTGCGCGGCGGCATCCTCAAGCTGACCCTGCACGGCGGCGAGCTGCGCGCGGCCCTGGTCGAGCGCGTCAGCGGCCGCGGCAAGCTGGGACTCCTTGGCCGCCAGCTCGTCCTTTGACGCGGCGAGCCGGGCAGCCGCGGCATCCAGCTGCTCCTGGCCGGCGGCGATCTGCGCGGCGCCGGGATTGTACGTGTCCTCCAGATAAGCCTCGTAGGCGGCCTGCGCCTGCGCGCAGGCGGCCTCGGCCTGCTCCTGCGCTTGCCGGGCGGCGTCGAGGTCCGCCGCGAGCTGCGCCGCCTGGTTTTCCAGCTGGGCGCGCTCATCGTCCGCCAGGCCCTCCTGCGCGAGCTGCGCTTGGACCTCGGCGATCTGGTCCTCGAGCGCGCTCACGCGTGCCGCGGCGCCATCGGCCGCCGCGGCGCTCTGGGACGCAGCGTCCGCGTAGCCGCTCTTGCCCGCTTCGAGCTGCTGGCTCTTGGCGTCAAGGTCGGCCTGCTGGTCGGCTAGGTCCTTCTCGCCCGCCGCTATCTGGGAGCGGGCCTCCTCCGCCTGCGCGCAGCCCTGGCTGTATTGCTCCTCCTGGGACGCCAGCGTGCAAGCCGCCGCCTCCGCTGCGGCCACGCCCTCGTCGTAGACGCGCTGCTGGGCGGCGAGCTCCGCCGCGCCGTTGTCGTAGGCCTGCTGGCCCGCGTTGATCTGCGCCCAGGCGGCATCCAGCTGGGCGCTCTTGTCGGCAAGCTGTTGGCGGGCATCGGCCAGCTCGGCCTTTCCCGCGGTTATCTGCGCCTGGCCGGACGCAAGCTCGCCGCGCGCGGCCGCCAGGGCATCCGCCAAGGTGCCCTCCGCCTGCGTGATCCGGGCGGCGCCGTCGTCCAATTGCGCGCGGGCGTCCGCCAGCTGGTCCCGCGCGTCGGCAAGCTCCTGCTTGCCGCTGTCGACCTCGCGCTGGCCCTCGTCGATCGTCTGCTGGCCGTCGGCCCTGACTTCGGCCAGGCGGACGCTGCCCCGGCCGGCAAGCAGGTCCTGCAGCTGCGCGCGATGCGCGTGGACGGCGTCGTCGTAGGCATCGGAGTAAGGATCCAGGTCCGCCGTGTCGTCGAAGGTGAGGCGCGCGGTCATGTACACGTCGGAGTCGAAGGCGCTCTTGTCAACCACCGCGTAGCCGTCGAGCTCGCCAGAGCCCGCCGTGGATTCTCCACGCGTGACCTGGGAGACGATCTCCGCAGAGTTAACGAAGCCCACCACCGTGAAGGAGTCCCGCTTGAGCACGGTATTGCCCCGCGCGTCCGCCTTCTCCGTCAGCGCGACGGTATCCCCCAGCGCGTAGTCGTCCTCCCACGCGCTGTCCAAGGCGATCTCGTCGGCGGCCTCGGGCATGCGGCCGGACGCGACCTCGTACCGCGACACCTCCTCGGGCGCGGACTGCACGCGCACGCTGGCGTTGGTGCCGCCGATCACGACGTCTTTCAGGTAGCCGTACTCAACCTGGCGCAAACCGGAGACCTGCTCGATAAGCGCCGCGTCCTCGTCGGTCAGGCCGTAGTCGCCGATTACCGTGATGTCGGCGGCGTTGAGGTCGTTGAAGTAGGCGCTCCCCGCCGCGCGCATATCCGGGCCGGCAACCTTAAGGCCCACCAGCGCAAACGAGCCGAGCGCCATGAGGCCCACGATGGAGAGGAAGCGCCCCTTGGACCCCTTGACGGTGCGCCAGATCATGCGCCGCAGCATGCGGAGCCTGCCCGTGCGGCGCGGGGACGGGGTTCGGGGCTCCGGCGATGCGCCGCGCGCGGGCACGGCGGCCGGCGCCTCTCGCCTATGCGACCCGTGGCCGGCATGCCCTTCTCGCCCCGCAGCTCCCGCCGTCGCGGCGGCCGGTGCTTCTCGCCCGCCTGCCGCCTGGGACTGCTCGGGCCTATCTGCGTTCAGCGCTGCCATAACCGCCTCCCCTACCATTCGATGGAGGCGATATCCGCCGGGCTGGGATTGCGTTCGATGCCGACCACGTGGGCGTCGCGCATGCGGATCACGCGGTCCCCGATGGGGGCCAGCGCGGCGTTGTGCGTCACGATGAGGGTGGTGGCGCCGTGCACGCGGCACATGTCCTGCAGGATCTGCAGCACCTGCTTGCCGGTAGCGTAGTCCAGCGCGCCTGTGGGCTCGTCGCACAGCAGGATCTTGGGGTTCTTGGCAACGGCGCGGGCAATGGCCACGCGTTGCTGCTCGCCGCCGGAAAGCTGCGCGGGGAAGTTGTTGATGCGGTGGGAGAGCCCCACGAGCCTGAGCACCTCCGCGGGGTCCTGTGCATCGCGCACGATCTCGCTTGCCAGCTCGACGTTTTCCTTGGCGGTGAGGTTGCCCACCAAGTTGTAGAACTGGAAGACGAACCCCACGTCCGTGCGGCGGTACGCGGTGAGCTCGCGGCGGCTCATGCGCGCGATGTCGCGGCCGTCAACCACTACGCGGCCCTCGTCGGGACTGTCCATGCCGCCCAGGATGTTGAGGAGCGTGGACTTGCCCGCTCCGGACGCGCCCAGGATGATCACGAGCTCGCCCCTCTCAACCGAGAACGTCACGTCGTTGTTGGCGATGATCTCGGTACCGCCCGTATGGTACCGGCGGTACATGTGCTCCACGTCTATGTAGGCCATGCAAGCCCCTTTCTTTCCCGCGGCGCCGCGCAGCCCCGCTCGGAGCGGGTGCCGGCGCCGCGTGCGCCCAGCGGCGCTGTTACGCTGATTCCCGTTTTAGGCTTAAATAAACAACATGTTGATTTAAGCGTGGCGCTATTCTAGAGTTGAGGCAGGGGCGGTTCAATAAACAGAATGCGTCAAAGCGTCGAGATAGCCATATCTGCGCCACAGAGCTGAAAACGCCGTGCTGCGCGAGCACGACGCACGAGCGCGGTGGCCAGATCGCTTGCGCGGCAAGCGGCGCGCCTGCGCCGCAGACGCGCCGCCGCTCCGTAGACGGAAGGGGAAGAGCATGGCCGAGAAGCGCAACACCGCCACGCGCGGCAACATCAAGCGTGCGTTCACCGAGCTTATGGCCGAAAAGGGGCTCGACGCGCTTTCGATCAGCGACATCGCACGGCGGGCGGGCATCAACCGCGGCACGGTCTACTTGCATTTCACCGACAAGTACGACCTCATGCGCCAGCTTGAGGACGACGCGTTGGCGCACTTGGGCGAGCTGATCTTCCCCGCCAACGAAACGCAGGGAGGCAGCGGCGATGGGGCGGGCGGGGAAACCGGGGACGAGCCCGACGAGGCCCGTGCCGGAGCCGACGGCGGGGCCGCCGAGGAAAAGGCCCCTGCCCCGGAAAGCAAGCGCGGCGAAGCGAGCGCAGAGGACCGCGCGGACGGACGCGGCGCGCCGCCTGCGTCCGAGGAGCCCGACAAGTTCGTATCCGACACGGCGATCCTGCGGGGGCTTCGCTCTATTCAGGAGGATCGGGCGTTTTTCACGGCGCTGGTCGGCCCCGGCGGCGACGCGCAGTTCGCCGAGAAGTTCAAGCAGGTGATGGGCGAGCGCCTTCTGGCCGAAGTGCAGCGGTCCGACACGCTCACGGTCAATACGCACGGCATCCCCGCGGAATACGCACGGGAGATCGCCTTGGGCAGCATCATGGCCGTGGTTCTGCTCTGGCTCAAGAAGGGGGCTGAGGAGCCCTGCGAGCTTATCGCCAGCATGATCGGCAAGGCCAAGCGCCTGTCGCCCTACGACCTGCTGGGCTAAGAAGGCGCGGCGAGGCGCTAGTGCGCGCGGGCGTCGAGCTCGCCGGCGAGCTCGTCTAAGGTGACGCCGCTGGCATGACACACCACCAGCAGGTGGTAGATGAGGTCGGCGGCCTCGTAGCGAACATGGTCGTGGTCCTGGTCCTTGACGGCGAGCGCGACCTCGCAGGCCTCCTCCACGACCTTCTTCAGGCGGTAATCCTCCGGCCCCTTGAGCAGGCGCGCGGTGTAGCTCTCCTCAGGGCTGATGCCCGAGGCGTCGCGCTGGGCGATAACCTCCGCCAGCTTGGCGAGCGTGGCCCCGATATTGCCGGGCTTGACGTTTGCCGTTCTCTCTCCCATACGATTCTCCTTTGAAACAAAATGACGGGTTGCACGGAAAACAAGGACGCACGGGATCAGGTGGGCAAGAAGAACGCAGCTTCGACCGCAAACCCTCCGCGCGATCATCCTCCGGCGCTAGCCGTCCAAGCGGTTGAAGAAGCAGGTGCGGTTACCCGTGTGGCAGGCCGGGCCCGGAGAGTCGACTTTCACCAGGAGCGTATCGGCGTCGCAGTCGGCCCAAAGCTCCTTGACGTGCTGCATGTTGCCGCTGGTGGCGCCCTTGTTCCAATACTCCTGGCGGCTGCGGCTCCAAAACCACGTGGTGCCCGACTCGAGCGTCCGGCGGATGGACTCCGCGTTCATCCACGCGACCATGAGCACCTCGCCGGTATCGCACTGCTGCACCACGCACGGAATGAGTCCCTGCGCATCGTACTTGAGGTTTTCGATATCCATGCCAACCCTTTCTCTGCCGTGCGCCTTGGGAACAGAACCGCCCGCGCCGCGCGAGCATGCGGAGCCGCCCGGGCAACGAAACCGCCTTTCGCCATGCAAGCGCGTGCGGGACGGCGCCGCTTTATGCCCCGTGCGTCCTAAGCGGGCTCCACGGCGCCAAACGACCCCGCCCAAATGCAGCCGCTTAAAAATCCAGGCGCACGGGAATGCCCTGACTTGCCATGTACTCCTTGACCTGCCGGATGCTGAACGTGCCGAAATGGAACACGCTGGCGGCCAGCACCGCGTCGGCCTCGCCCTCGATGATGCCGGCGGCAAAGTGCTCGAGCTCGCCCACGCCGCCCGAGGCGATGACGGGAATGCTCACCGCGCGGGCCACGGCGCGCGTCAGCGCCAGGTCAAAGCCCTCTTTGGTGCCGTCGCGATCCATGCTGGTGAGCAGGATCTCGCCGGCGCCGCGGCGCGCCGCCTCCTCGGCCCAAGCCACGGCGTCGATACCCGTGGGCACGCGGCCTCCCGCCAGGTACACCTCCCACCGATCCGGACCCGCCGCAGACGAGCCCGCCTGGGGAAAGCGCCCCGGGCCCGCCGGCGCGCCGGCCGCGGCCCGCGCCGCGTCCAAACCGGACCCGTCCCCGCGGAACCCCTCGGAGCCCACCCGCTTGGCATCGATGGCGCAGATAACCGCCTGGCTTCCGAACATTTGCGCAGCCGCGGTGATGAGCGCGGGGTCCTTCACCGCCGCCGAGTTGAGCGAAACCTTGTCGGCGCCCGCCGCCACCATCTGGCGCATGCCGGGCAGGTCGCGGAAGCCGCCACCCACCGTGTACGGGATAGAGAGCTCCTCGGCCGCGCGCGCGGCCATATCGATAGTCGTGGCACGCTCATCGCTCGTAGCGGTGATGTCCAAGAAGATGACCTCGTCGGCGCCCGCGCGGTCGTACGCGGCGGCGAGCTCCACCGGGTCGCCTGCGTCGCGCAGCCCCACGAAGTTGACGCCCTTCACCACGCGCCCGTCCTTCACGTCCAGGCAGGGAATCACGCGTTTGGTCAGCATGCGCGCTCCTTTCCCGCATCGGCGGCGCCGGCAGAGGGCCCGTCCGGCTCGGCGCCCTGCGCCGCGGCCAGCGCCTCGGCCAGGGTGAAGTTGCCCTCGTAAAGCGCGCGGCCGGTAATGGCTCCCTCGATAACCTCAGGGCCCGCCGCGGCCAGCGCGCGAATATCGTCCAGCGTCGAGATGCCGCCCGAGGCAACCACGGGAAAGCCCGCCAGATCGGCCACGCGGCGGTAAGCGTCCACGTCGATGCCGGTCTGCATGCCGTCGCGCGCGATGTCGGTGAACACCAGGTGCCTGAACCCCAGCTCGGACAGGTGGCCCACCACCTCGGCCAGGCTCGGGGCCACCGCGTCGCGCCAGCCGTTGACCCTGACCTGCCCGTTCTGCGCGGCGACGTCGGCCACCAGCAAATCCCCGAAGGCCCGCGCCGCAACCTCGGCAAAACCCGGCTCCAGCACCAGCACGGTGCCCAGCGCAATGCGCTTGCAGCCCAGCCCGGCCAGCTCGTCAATGCGCGCGAGCGACCTTACGCCGCCGCCCACATCGATGGACAGGCCCGGCACCTGGCAGATGCTGCGGATGGCGGCCGCGTTGGCGGCGCGCGCCGCCTCGTCCTCCTCAAGCGTGGACGACAAGTCCACCACGTGCAGCCACGTGGCCCCCTGGCGCGCAAAATCCTGCGCCACGGCCACGGGGTCCTCGGAGTACACCGTCATGCGGCTGCGGTCCCCGCGCTCCAGGCGCACCACCTTGCCGCCGATAAGGTCAATTGCGGGAAAGAGGATCACTGCCTCGCTCCTTTCCTTCCGCGCGCTCCACCCGGCCGCAGCCCCAAGGCGCCGCAGGGCGGGGCGCGTGCGCGCTAGCGCCGGCCCGCCACCAGCCGCACGAAGTTCGCCAAGATCTCATGCCCCTGGGCCGAGGACTTCTCGGGATGAAACTGGCACCCGTACAGGTTGCCGCGGTGCACCACCGACCCAAACGTGCGTGCGTAAAACGTCTGCGCCGCCACGTCGGCGGGGACAACGTCGTCCCCTAGCGCGTACGAATGCGTGAAGTACATGTTGGCGCCCTCGGCAAAACCCGCGAGCAGCGGGCACGCGCGCCCGTGATCGGTCAGGTGCACCTGGTCCCAGCCCACGTGCGGCACCTTCAGGCGGTCGGCGGGCAGCCGCGTGCACGACCCCCGCAGCAGCCCCAGGCCCCGCACCCAGCGGTGCCCCGCGGCGCTGAAGACCGTGCCCGGCTCCAGCCCCGCGCCAAGCTCGTCGCGCGGCGGGACCGCAGGGCAAGGGGCGCCGGCGGGCGCCGGGGATCCGTCGGCCGGGTGGGCGCCGTACGTGCCGCCCTTATCGCCCGCGGAAGACGCGGCGAACCCGGGGCCGCCGTCCGCCTCGACCGCATCCGGAACGCCTTCGTCGCCACGGTCGAACAGCAGCTGGAGCCCCAGGCAAATGCCCAGAAACGGCGTGCCGTGCCCGCCCGCGACCACCTCTATGACGGCCTGGTCCTGGCCGCTTGCGCGCATGAAGGCAATGGCGTCGTAAAACGACCCCACGCCCGGCAGCACCAACCCGTCGGCCGCGCGGATGGCCGCCGGATCGTCGGTCACCGTTGCGCGGGCGCCGGCACGCGCCAGGCCGCGCGCCACACTGGAGAGGTTTCCCTTGTGGTAGTCGATAACCGCGATGGTGGGTTGTGCAGCCATGCGCGCTTCCTTTCGTGCGAGAAGAGCCCGTGAGGACCGTTGCGAACCGCTCCATTGTCAACGCCGCGGCATGCCGCGCGCAACCGGTTGCGCGAGGATGTAACAATTGCCCGACGCAAAGCGAGCACGTCGCCCGCCCTTGGGGGCTTGCCAGGGGCCTGCCATTGCCTGCCATTGGGGACGGGTACCGTTGGCAGACGTCTGTCTGCCAACGGTACCCGTCCCCAATGGCAGGCGGCACCCATCCCCAATGGCAGACCGTGGCGCGGGCGGCGGGGCGGCCGGGCAAAACGGGCGGCCCGCTTTAGAGCGAGCCCTTGGTCGAGGGGATGCCCGTCACGCGGGGGTCGAGCTCGCAGGCGCGCCGCATGGCGCGGCCCGCGGCCTTGAACGCCGCTTCGATGATGTGGTGGCTGTTGGCGCCGGCCAGCTCGCGCACATGCAGGGTGGCCCGGGCGTCGCGCGCAAAGGCGTAGAAGAACTCCACCGCCAGCTCGGTGTCGAAAGTGCCCACGCGCTCGGTGGGCAGCGGCAGCGTGCAGTATGCCTGGCCGCGGCCGGACAGGTCGACCACGGCCTGAACCAGGGCCTCGTCCAATGGCACGGCAACGTCGGCAAAGCGCGTAACGCCGCGCTTGTCGCCCAGCGCCTCCGCAAAGGCCTGGCCCAGCACGATGCCCGTGTCCTCCACGGTGTGGTGCGCGTCCACCTCGACGTCGCCGGTGGCCTCGACGGTCAGGTCAAAGAGGCCGTGGCGGCAGAAGGCATCCAGCATGTGGTCGAAGAACGGCACGCCCGTGGAGATCTGCGCGGTGCCGGAGCCGTCCAGATCGAGCTCGATCCGGATGTCGGTCTCGCCCGTGGCGCGCTGCACGCTGGCCGTGCGATGCGGGGCGGGCTCGGCATCCTTCTTGGGGCGGCGGCTACGCGTGCGGCGGGCGGGCTTTTTCTTGGGAGCGTCCTTCTCGCCCGCGCGGGCAAGCTCGTCGGTAGGCTCGGGCTCGGGCGAGAAGAGCGCCGGCGTGGTCCCCACCGGCGTGTCGTCCGTGAGCTCGGGCGCGGCGGGAGCGGCGACATCCTCATCCGCGGCGGAAACGGAGCTGTCCTCCGCATCGGCCTCGGCGGGCGCGGGCTCCACCGTGCTGCTCGGGACGGCGTCCGCTGCGCCAGCGGCAGGCGCGGGCGCAGCCTCGCCGGCATCCGCGCCCAGCGGCACGCCGTCGGTAGACTCAACCGTCACGTCCGTGAGCTCGATGGAGGCCTCGGCGGAGACGGGCGGCTCGGCGCCCAACGCGCGGGACGCCTCCTCGACGGCGCCCAGAAAATCCGTCGGGGCCGGTTCGGCAACGGCGCTCGCCTCAGACGCGCGGAAGTCGGACACACCCGGCACCTCGCCAAACGCGGGCAGCGCGGACGGCGCCGCGTCAAAGTCCGCCGACGAGCCGTCATACGCGGCAAGATCCGCCGGAGCAGCGGGGGCGGCAAAATCCGTGACGCCCGGCATCTCAACCGGAGCCGGCGCAGGTTCCTCCAACGCAGCCGGCGCCACCGAAGCCGACGCGCCGTACCCCGCCAGGGCAGCGTCATCGTACGCAGGATCCTCCGGCATGATCACGCCGCCGGCAAAGACGCCGTTCTCACCCGGAGCGTACTGCCCGCCATACGGATCCGCCGCGTGCGCATCGTACTGGTCGGCTGCGTAAGCGTCCAGCATGTCGTCGGCGGTGAGCGCGCTGGCCACGGGCTCAGGCGCGGGCGCGGCCGACGGCGCCGCTCCGTACACCGAACGGCCGCGCGGGGCCTCCTTGCGCTGCTTGCGGTAAATAGTCATCGGGGCTCCTTCCCTGCCGCGCCCGCCATGCTACGCCTCGCTCAAAACCAGCACCCTGAGCGCTGCCAGCAGCGCGTCGTTCTCCATCGGGGTGCCCACGGTCAGGCGCAGGCAGTCGGCCAGGCCCGGCGCATATGAAAAGTCGCGCACCAGTATAGAGTACTCGTCGCGCAGGCGCTCGCGCACCCGGCTGGCGCCCGGCATGCGCACAAGCAGGAAGTTGCCCTGGCTCGGCCAGACAACGAGCCCCGCCTGCGCGAACTCGCGGCGGCTCAGGCGTCGGAACAGGCGCTCGCGCTCGGAGCGGATGAGCTCCACCACCGGCCCAAACGCCGCGCGGGACCGCATCGCCGCCAGCGCGGCGACCTGCGTGAGAACGTTCACCGAGTAGATCTGGCGGATGGCGCCGAAGGCGTCGATCACATCGGGCGCGGCCAAGACGTAACCGCAGCGGATGCCGGCCTCCCCAAACGCCTTGGACAGCGTGTGCAGGATCACCAGGTTGGGGCAGTCGGCCAGCAACGGCTCCGCCGAGGCATCCTTCTCGGCAAACTCCCCGTATGCCTCGTCGATCATCACCAAGCCCGGGCAGGCCTCGCACACTTGGCGCACCAGGTCGGCGGGCAGCACGTCGCCGGTCGGGTTGTTGGGCGAGGTCAAGATGACCAGCTGCGACGCCCGCGCCGCGTCAACCAGCGCCGCGGCGTCCGGCAGGAAGGTCTCCGGGTCGCGCCAGACGCGCGCCAGGTCGGTCTGCACCAACGAGGCGAAGAACGCGTACTCGCTGAAGTCGGGCGGGCAGGTCAGAAGCGTGCGCCCCGGGCCGCCAAACGCCAGCAGGAAGTTGTAGAGCAGCTCGTCGCCGCCGTTGCCCACGCAGACGTTCTCGCGCGCCACGCCGTGCCACGCGGCCAGCTCGTCGCGCAGCTCGTTGGACATGGGGTCCGGGTAGCGGTTGAGCGGCACGCAGGACAGCGCCGCGTTGATCTCGGCGCGGACCTCGTGCGGCATGGGGTAGGTGTTCTCATTGGCCGAAAGGTTGATGCGCGTGGGCGTGAAGTTGGGGTCGTAGGGCTCGATGCCCGCCAGGTGCGGCTGCACCAGCGCGCGCATGCGCTCCGAAAGCTCCGCCATTACGCGCCCTCCCCGGCTCGCGCGCCCGCCGAAGGCGCCGATCCGGCAGGTGCGGGGGCCGGCGCATCGCCCTTGGGCGAGAAGCTCGCGCCGTCCGCCACCACGGCGGGCGCGTCCTCGGGCCAGGCGACCGCCGTCAGGTCGGCCGCGGCCAGCGCATCCGGCGCAACGCTGTTCTCGCCCTGCTCGATCATGCGGCGACGCAGGCCCGCGGACAGGGCGTGCGCCCACAGCCCCTCGGCCTGGGCCAGGCGCTGGGTTGCCGGCGCGTCGGCCATGAGGCCCTCGGGCGTGTAGCAGATGACCGAGGACCGCTTGACGAAGTCCTCGACGGAAAGCGGGTTGGAGAACAGCGCGGTTCCGCCCGTGGGCAGGGTGTGGTTGGGACCGGCTACGTAGTCCCCCAGCGGCTCGGAGCTCCAAGCGCCCACGAAGATGGCCCCCGCGTTGCGAATGCGGCCGAGCAGGCCCAGGGCGTCGGCGCAGTGCAGCTCCAGGTGCTCGGGGGCGATGGTGTTCACCGCCTCTACGGCGGCCGCAACGTCGGCGGCCACGATGATCTGGCCCTCGTTGGCAAGCGAGGCGCCCGTGATGTCGGCGCGCGGAGTCTGCGCCATGATGAGGTCGACGCAGCGCTCAACCTCGGCAGCAAAGGCAGCGTCGCAGGTTACCAGGTAGCAGGCCGCCAACGGATCGTGCTCGGCTTGGGCCATGAGATCGGCCGCTACCACGGCGGGCTGGGCCGTTGCATCGGCCAGCACGCAGACTTCGCTGGGTCCGGCCACCATGTCTATGCCAACGTCGCCCGATACCAGCTGCTTGGCGGCCGCCACGTAGGCGTTGCCCGGGCCGGTGATCTTATCGACCCGCGGAATGGACTCGGTGCCGTAGGCCAGCGCGGCAACGGCCTGCGCGCCGCCCACGGTGTAGATCTCGTCCACTCCGGCGAGCTTTGCGGCGGCCAAGGTGTAGGGCGAGATGGGCGCGCTGCCCGGCGCGGCGTCCTTTTGCGGCGGCGTGACCATGACCACGCGCTCGACGCCGGCCACTTTGGCGGGGATGGCGTTCATGAGCACGGTCGAGGGGTACTGCGCGCGGCCGCCCGGCACGTAAATGCCCGCGGCGGCAACGGGCGTTACCTTGACGCCCAGCATAGTGCCATCCGCGCGGGTAGTGAACCAGCTTTGGGTAACCTCGCGCTGATGGAACGCGCGGATCTGCGCAGCGGCCTTCTCGAGCGCAGCCAGGAAGGCGGGGTCCAGGCCTTCGAGCGCGGCGTCGATCTGCTCCTGCGGCAGGCGGAACTGCGCAAGATCCACGCCGTCAAAGTCGCGGCAGTAGCGGCGGACGGCGGCGTCGCCTTCGGCGCGCACCGTCGCCACGATGTCGCGCGCGGAATCCACGATCTGCTGCGGCAGCACGCCCTTGCGTGTGAGCTGCCCGGGGTTAAGGCGCTCGCCCGGCGCCAAGGTGATGGTTCTCATGGGCATCGTCTCCTTGCGGTCATCCTAGCGCAGCGCGGGGGCGGGGCAAGGGCGGCAGCCGCTGGGCGGTTCCAGAGCAGCGGCCCTGGGATGGCACCCCCGAGCACAGCCCCGCTCCAAAGCGCCGCCCCGACGCAGACGGGCGCATAGCCCCTCCGCCCACAGCGAGCGTAAGCCTCCCGCATGCCCGCGTACGAGCTAGGAAAAGCGGAAACGCGCCTTTAGCCGCAAAGAAGCGGCCGCGGGCGCGGGTCATACGGTAATCGTAGACTTTACCATGGTAAAGTTATCCGCTCAAACCGCAGGACACCTTGGTAACGCATCGGTTACGCAAGCGGTCGGAAACGGGATGGGCGCGCCCCGCCACCCGTTTGGTGTGGCCCTCTCCTATTTGGTGTGCTTCCCTTCCTAATTGGTGTGCTCCCCGTTCTGTTTGGTGTGCTTCCCCGTGGGCGATAAGAGCAGAATCCTGGGCTTTTATCCCGAACAACCACACCAAACAGAAAGTAGGCCACACCCAATGGAAATCGGGCCACACCAAACAGAAAGCAGGCCACACGCAGGAAGCCCCTTCCAACGGGAACCCGCCTAGCCTTTAAAGTGCAGCCCCGCCGACGAGCCCTCGTCCAGACCGCCCGCGCGCCCGCCATCCGGCCCCGTCGCCGTCGCAGATGCTGCGGCACGCCTGCGGCGGCGCACGGAATCAACCACCAGAAACACTCCGGTTGCCAGCAAAATGCCCAGGCCGACAAGCCTCAGCGCGTCCTCGAGCGCCAGCAACGGCGAGTCCGAAGCGCTCCCCGGTAGAATCTGGGCAACTGCGGCGTCCAGCGGGCTGGGAGCCGCCTGAGCCTGGCTGCTGTCCACGCGATCGCAAAACACCAGCATGCGATGGCGCGACGGATGCTCGCCGTAAGGGTGGCAGGTCAGGAGCGTCACCAAATCGCGCCCCTGCTGGATGCCCACCGAGGCCGTGTCGTCGGGCGAGACGATCTTGAACTCACTCACGCGGTAGGTGAGCTCGTCCCACGGCGTTGTGACGGTCACCGTATCGCCCACCTGCAAATCCTCGATATCACGGAACATGGGCAGGCCAAAGTACCCGCCGCGATGCGCCGCTATAACCGTGTTGGAGGTCTCCTCGCCCAGAGGCATGGACGTACCCGCTACAATGCCGGCGCCGTACACCATGTTGTCCGCCGTTGCGTCCAAATACAGCGGGATGTCCACGCCCATGGCCGGAATGGAGACGCTGCCGATAATGCCGTCCGGCAACCCGAGCTCGGCAAGGTCGTCGCCGTCAAAGGCAAACGGATCGTTGATCTGGCCGCCCTCGCCTTCCAAGATACGCGCGTTGTACTGCACGAGCTGATCGTAAGTGGCGTCGCCCTCCTTGGCGCGGAACGCCTGGCCAGCGTCCCCCGCGGTCTCGGAAGCCGACTGGCCAACGGCAACCTCGCCGTGGGCGACAAGAGCGTCCGCGTCGCTTGCCGCGTCTTCGGCACGCGCATCCACCGTGCCATCGGCGCCCACGGCCCCCGAACGCCACGCCGCCAAAGCCTCGTCGACGTCGCGCTGCGCCACAGCGGCCGTCGCCGCCGGGTACAGCAGCAGGCCCAAGCCCACGAGCAGCATGGCGATACCGACGATAAGCGACAGCCGCCCTTTGCCGCGGCTGCGTCTGCGTCCGCTAACTTGCCCGTCGCGCCCGCCCGTCCCGTAGGACGTACCGTCAGACTTCTTTTTCACGCTGTGCTGTCCAACACGATGGACCGTGCCACCGCGCATATCTTCCGCGCTATCGCGACGAACGTGCCTGCCGCCCGCACCCGGGGATGCGTTGCGCCCTCTCATGCCGAGCCCCTCTTCTTCCGCATGCCGCAGCTACCCCGCCACAACCCACGGTTCGGAACATCGTATGTGTTTGAAGCGCACGCCCCGTCGCGCGCCGTGCGATCTATTATCCCGCATTCGCACTGCCGCGGTCCACCTTTTTAGGCCTGCAAACCACCGGCAAACACGACGAAACCGCTACAGCACCCCCATTTCGACCAAGGCCGAAATGGCCTTCTTGTCACCTGCAACGGCGGCCTTGCGGTACCACGATATCGCCTGCTGCTCGTCCTTGGTTATGCCCCAGCCATACCGGCAACGCTCCGCCACATCGATCTGAGCCCCCACGTCACCTTGGCGGGCGCGCTCCAAAATGTCCGCAAAGGAAAGCCGCATATCGGATGCCTTCGATGGACCTTCCTCCGGAGGAGCAGTATGAGAATCATGGGCCGAGGAGAGAACGCGAAGACGTTTTGCCGCGTACCTATCCCCTCCTTCCGACCCTTTTTGATACCAGCTACGCGCTGATGCAAGGTTACACGCAGCGCCTGTACCGGTTTCATAACACCAGCCGACCCAGGCACACGCCAAAGCGTCACCCTCATCGGCCGCCTGGATAAACGCAGAAAGGGCCGCCGACCCGTCCTTATCTCCGCCGACCCCCTCGGCGCACATAATGCCATAATGCACCAGAGCCCATCGCTGCCCCGCCTCGGAAGCCTTCTTAACCCACGAGCGAGCAACGCCGGCATCCTGAGCAACGCCCCGCCCGTTCTCGTAGCACCAGCCCAACCAGCTCATCGCTTGGCCCTCGCCTTGCTCCGCCGCCTTACGAAGCAGCGAAACAGCCGCTTTCTCATCTTGCTTGACGCCGTTTCCATGCAAATATGCCAGGCCGAGCGACCTCTGCCCTTTGGCATTTCCCTGGTCGGCAGCCTTCTTAAACCAACGCGCCGCGTGGGAAAGATCTTTTGCGACCGCCTGGCCGTCACGATACGCCAGGCCCATGTAATACTGCGCCGTTGCGTTTCCCTGATCCGCCGCAAGCAAATACCAGCGCACGGCCTCCAAGTCGCTCTGATCAACACCGCGGCCGCGCTCGTACATAATCCCCAAGTTGCATTGCCCCGTTGCATTGCCCATCTCGGCGGCTTCACGGAACAGCTCAGCCGCACGCGTATAATCGCAAGCCACCCCTTCGCCGTTGTAAAAACGCATGCCCTCCCGCACCAGCTCGCGAGCCTTCGCTTGCACGTTGTCCTGCGTTCCCGTCGCCGCCATGGCAAGTCCTCTCATTCCCAGGCAAACATGCTTTTGCCACCCGTTTTCATTATGGCCGGCAAGAGATGCTGCGTTGCAAATTCGTCCGCGTAACGGTTCGTTTGCCCTGCCGAACGTTGCTCAGCAGGTGCGCCGAGCAGACAAATGGCCCCGGTAACGTACAATTTCTTGCGCACTTTGACAGCGGAATAGCGTCCAGGTAAGGAAGGAGGGCACGGCCCGCCCCGGTATGATTCGAGTTGTCGAGACAAGAAGCATATTGGAGGAAGGCCATGCCCGAGCCCATCGTAACACTGAACGAGGAGTCCCTGAGGTCCGACCTGCGCGAGCTGGTGAGGAGGACGGTCGAGGAGATGCTCAACGGCCTTCTGGACGAGGAGGCCGGAGACCTCGTGGGCGCCGAGCGCTACGAGCGCACCGCCGACCGCGAGGCCTACCGCGCGGGCCACTACGAGCGGAAGCTCGCGACGACGTCCGGCGAGGTGACGATCCGCATGCCCAAGCTCAAGGGGATGAGGTTCACGACCGCGATCATCGAGCGCTACCGGCGCCGCGAGACGAGCGTCGAGGAGGCCATGATAGAGATGTACCTGGCGGGCGTGTCCACCAGGCGGATCGAGGACGTGAGCGAGATACTCTGGGGCTCCAGCGTCTCGGCCGCCACCGTCTCGAACCTGAACGAGAGGGCCTTCGAGGCCGTCGAGGAGTGGCGCAACAGGCCGCTCGAGCGCGCCTACCCCTACGCCTGCGTCGACGGCATCTACCTGAAGCGCAGCTGGGGCGGCAGCTACGAGAACGCCGCCGCGATGGTCGCCACAGGCGCCGACGACGACGGCTGCCGCGAGGTCATCGGCGCCGCGGAGGGGCTCACGGAGTCGGCCGAGTGCTGGCGCGAGTTCCTCTCTTGGCTGAGGTCGCGGGGGCTGCGCGGCGTGCGCATGTTCACCGGAGACAAGGCCGCCGGGATGGTCGGCGCGATCGCCGAGGTCTTCCCGGAGGCCGCCTACCAGCGCTGCACCGTGCACTTCTACCGCAACGTGCTGGCCAGGGTCCCCAAGTCCAGGCGCCCCACGGTCGCCGCCATGCTCAAGGCCATACACGCCATGGAGTCGCGCGAGGCCTCCGAGGCCAAGGCCCTCGAGGTCGCCGGGGAGCTCGAGCGCATGAGGCTCGGGAAGGCCGCGAGGGTCGTGCGGGAGGGCTTCACCGAGACCCTGACGTACACCAGGTTCCCCCGCGAGCACTGGCGGCGCATACGCACCAACAACGCCATCGAGCGGCTCAACCGCGAGATCCGCAGGCGGACCCGCGTGGTCGGCGCCTTCCCCGACGGCAGGTCGGCCCTCATGCTCGCGACGGCCCGGCTCAAGTACGTCGCCGAGAGCGAGTGGGGCTCGAGGCGGTACCTGGACGTGACGCTGCTGGAGGAGTAGCCGCACCGGATGGCGGGCCTAGGGGCTGTCGGAAAGTGCGCAAGAATCTTGACACTACCTCGACCGCCTCGTTCTCCCGATCCGCACGCAGCCACTTCTCAAACGTCGCGCGACACACGCCGAGCTTCTCGCCTGCCCGAGCCGCCGTAATCTCCCGCCGCTCAAACTGCGCTTTGACTTCCGCGTAATGCGCCGGACGCGCAATGCGCGGGCGGCCAAACCGGGCGCCGCGACTCTTGGCGGCGGCGATGCCCTCGGCCTGGCGCTGGCGGATGTTATCGCGCTCCACCTGGGCAACATAGCTCAGCAGCTGCAGCACGATATCCGCTATCAGCCGGCCGGTCAGGCTTTCGTTGCCCGATCCCTGGCCGTTGCCGCGCGTATCAAGCAGCGGCATGTCCAACACCACAATGTCCACTCGGCGCTGCTGGGTAAGCGTGCGCCATTGCTCCAAGATCTCGGCGTAGTTGCGTCCCAGACGGTCGATGCTTTTGATGACCAGCACGTCTCCGGGACGGAGGCGGCGCATCAGCCGATGGTAGGCAGGTCGTCTGAAGCTGGCGCCCGTGCACTGATCGGCGTAAATGCGGCGCAGCGGAATGGAGCTGGCGGCAAACACGTCCAGCTGACGGTTGAGGTTTTGATCGCAGGTTGATACGCGGGCGTAGCCGTAGCATGCCATGAGCACCTCGCTTTTGCGGCGCGCGGGCATGCGGGCGTAAGGATAGCGTAACGCGGGGCCCGGCCAACTGGAGTAGCAACGCGCGAGGTACGCAAGGTGGAAGTTGAGCTTGTCGTTATGCGGGTTGGCTGAGCTTTCTTGCTGCTTGTGTGATTGCGCGGCTGTATGGGGCGCGGGGATGTCCGACGCGCGGTGTCGTGGTGGGGGCATGGGGACGCCCTACACACGGTGTCGTGGTGGAGGCGTTGCGGCTTCCGCTGGGTTTGGCCCGTTTGGCATGGCCTGCGCGCTGTTTGGCGCCTTGCGCCCCTGCCTGACGTGCCTTGCTGAGTATGGCTTGCACTCTATCTGGTGTGGCCTGCATCCCGTCTGGTGTTCCGTGCGGCCCGTTTGGTGTGGTCTACTTTAGGCAACGCAGGTGGAATCCTGGGCTTTTGTTCTTATCGCCCACACCAAACAGAAAATGAAGCACACCAAACGGAGCGTTACGCACACCCAATAGCGAGCCGACCACACCAAACGGAAAACCGACCACACCAGGCGGTAGGCCCACCCCACCAGACGACGAACCGGCCACACCAAACAATAGGCCGGCTACAGCAAGCGACAGACCGGCCACGCTAAGCCCGGCTTGCCAGAGCCATCGCGTCACATGAGACGCATGGCTCCCGCCCACGTCATAACGCTCTCGCTTTGGAGAAAGGTAAGGAAGGGATCGAGATCCCCTTCGCCGTGAAACGCGTCGAGCGCACCGTAATATGACATGCGATCCCCTTCACGAATGGCAATAGGCGGAGCCGTCATTGCCATGAGCACCATGTTCATAAGCAAACGCGCAACGCGGCCATTACCGTCGGCAAAGGGATGTATTTCGACAAGTTTGGCGTGGAGGTACCCCGCAACGGTTAGGGCGTTTTTCTCGTCATCAAGATGTGGGTTGACCTCGTCAAGGAGCTCGGCAACCGCAGCGGGGACTTCCTCCGCGTCGCATCCGATGGCGTTCACGCCCACCACGTAGTCGCCGCGCTTATAGGATCCGGGGCGCTCGCCGTTCTCCCAACGCGCCGTATCGTACGTGCCAAACGTAAGGAGCTCGTGAGCACGCAACACCAGCCGCTCGGTAAACCTGAGGCCAGGCACCGCAAGGGGCCGTGCCCACTCCCAAGATGCCTTAAGGTTTTGAATCTCAAAGAGCGTGCGGACATCGCCGGTATACGCAATTACGCGGCCGTTCTCAAACACCTCGTGCGTTTCGTGGTAGGTGATCTGGTCGTTTTCGATCTTGCCCGAATGATATGCGTAGCTCAGGGCAAACGAGCCAATACGGCGGTCTCGTTCTTCTTGGGAAAGGGACAACCAGGTCGACACCAGCTTCTGGTACTGCCGATCTATGATCTCATGTGCCATGACGCCCTCACTCTAAGAAAGGTAATCGACTAGGCGGCGTTCTTTAGGGTTCTTGCCAGCCGCTTTGGCCGGAAAGCAGTCATGATGACCCGTATCTGCCAGCAACTTGAAATCACCGGACTTTAGGGCCTCGGATAGGCTGCCGTGCGCAGCAATGTAAGCCAACAGGCGCTGGTCATCTACCATGTCGCCTTTTGGATCAAGCCAAAACCGCATAGGCTTCCTACCTAGAACGTCGTGCCGGTTTCCCAACCCGCTGTGGTTTATTATGTATAGCCATGGTAGCACGGGCAGCATGCGCTTTCTGAAGCGGATCGCGCTCCGCGCCGTGATGCTTCTTCCCGTGCCTTTGCCCACGCGTCGGCGCAGAAGCTCGGAAGGCGAAAGCCGCACTCATACGACCGGCGCGGGCAGAAAGCGCACTCATACGAGGGAGCCAGCAAGTGGCGTTACGCCACGCCCCGGAGCGCGCAATCGCGGTCATGGCGGAGCCACTTTTCAAACGTTGCGCGGCAAACGCCGAGCTTCTCGCCCGCCTGGGCAGCGGTGATCTTGTGCTGGCAGAACTCCCCTTTGACCTCTTCGTAATGCTCCGGCCGCTCAATGCGGGGCCTGCCGAAGCGCGCACCACGCTCCCGCGCGGCGGCTATGCCCTCGGCTTGGCGTTGGCGGATGTTCTCGCGCTCCACTTGGGCAACGTAGCTCAGCAATTGCAGCACAACGTCCGCGATGAAGGTGCCGGTGAGATCCCCGCGTGCGCTGCGCGTGTCCAGCAACGGCATGTCCAGCACCACGATGGCAACCCCGCGTTCCTGCGTGAGCGCGCGCCATTGGGCAAGAATCTCGGCGTAATTGCGCCCCAGCCGGTCAATGCTTTTGATCACCAGCACGTCGCCCTTGCGCAGGCGGCGCAGCAGGCGTTGGTGCGCGGGACGCTTAAAATCCGCCCCGGTATAGTGGTATATATATGTTGCGCTCCGGAACGGGAAAAGCCGCAAGGGCATCCATCTGGCGGTTGACGTTCTGCTCGCGCGTGGAAACACGCACGTAGCCATAGATTGCCATGCGCATCCTCTCTACGGCGTCATGTACTCATTTATATTTTAGCAGAGATGGAACCATATCACGTACATGCGTTCGGTGTTACTTTGGGGCTATCAGACCTGGTTTGACTCAAAACAGGCAACGACGCGGTCAAACAGGGCGTCGGCAGAGCAGTCGGGTCAGGTCGCCCTGCCTCACTATCTGAAGCTCGCCCGTCTTTGCATCATCCCTGTTGTTTCAGCGTCCCTTCTCACGTAGAGACGAACCGCAAAGAAACGTTTCCGCAGGTCATCTAATTGCTACAAACCAGGCATACTTAGCTAAGGCGTCAAAAACAACAGGGACGATGAAACGGGCGGCCTCAACAGCCGTAGACGCGCCAACATAACGAGAGCATTGCGCCGGAATCCCCTCAAAGGCGCATCAGAACAGGATTGGTCGGCCGCCCGCCCCTCCTCGTTAGCGCTTGCGCACTGCGGCAGCGAGCTTTTCGCCCAGCTCGCGCACGCGCGGATCAAGGCGCGCGCGGCCCGGATGCACAAAGAACCGCGCCGTGCACTCAAGGATATCGCCGGTAATGACCAGGTTGTTCTCGCGCAGCGTAGTGCCCGTGGCCGTAATGTCCACAATGCGGTCGGTCATGCCCACAATGGGTCCCAGCTCAATGTTGCCGTGCAGCTGCACAATGTCGGCCTGAATGCCGCGGCTCTCGTAGTACGCCTGCGCGATCTTGGGGTACTTGGTGGCCACGCGCAGGGTACCGCGCCGCGCATACGCGCGCTCGGCCTCGCCCGCGCGATCGGCCGGCTCGGCCTCTATAAAGCGACAGCCGCCAAACTGCAGGTCCTCCAGCTGAAGCAATCCCAGGTCAGCCTCGATGAGCGAGTCGCGCCCGCAGATGCCGCAGTCGGCACCGCCGCAGCTCACAAATGCCGGCGCATCGGACGCGCGCACGATGACAAACGCCACGTCCTCCCCGCCGGGCACGATGAGGTGCCGTCCGGGGTTGCGCAACTTGCCCACGTCGAGCCCGGCAGCTTCCAAGAGGTCCACCGCATCGGAGAAAAGCGATCCCTTGGGAACGGCAATGCGCAACGGGCGTGAAGAGCACGAGGCGCCGCCGGGGGTCCCGGAAGACGCGCGCGTGCCATCAGAGTGGCTCTTCTTGCCCGCCGCAGCAGAAGCCAAGGCCGACGAGGCCGCCGTAGCCGCAACCGCGGCCCCGGCGTCATCCGGCAGCGCCGTCTCGATGCGCTCGAGCGAGAAGGCAAAGCCGGCTGCCGGCAGGGGCTCACCACCCGCGTCGAAAGACGAATCGTAGCGGCCGCCGGAGCACACGCACTCGGTCTGATCGGCCGCGTAGACCTTGAAGAGCAGGCCCGTGTAGTAATCGAACGAGTTCATGATGGAGAAGTCAAAGCGCAGGCGGTCGGCCTGGCCGCGCTCGGCAAAAGCGGCGGTCAGGGCGCGCAGGTCCTCGGTGGCCGAGGCCAAGATGCCCGCCGCCGCGATGAGCGTGTCCACCTGGTCGAGCGCATCCGCGCCGCCATGCACGCGCGGGATACCGCGCAGCGCGGCGGCTATCTCGGGCGTGACGGCGCCCGCCTGCTCGGCGGCGCTGACGGCCGTGTCCAGATCCACCAGGTTGTTCTCGTGCACGTAGTCGATAACCGCCGCGGCGAGCGCGGGGTCGGGCACGCGGTCGAGCACGGCGCGCAAGGGACGCACGCTGCCGCAGACCACCAGCCAGCCGGGCAGCGCCAGGGCCTCGGCCGCGTCGGCAGCAAGACCCACGACCTCGGCGTCGGCCTGCGCCCCGCCCGCGCCGATCAGCTCGACGCCCAGCTGGGTGAACTGGCGCTCTCGGCCCGCCAAGCGCGGCTGCTCGCGCACCACGGTGCCCTGATAGCGCACGCGAAGCGGAAAGCTCAGCGCGCCACGGCGCGCCGACACCATGCGAATGATGGGCAAGGTGAGCTCGGAGCGGACAACCATAAGGCGGCCGTCGTCGTCAAAGAGCTGGAAGGGGGTATCGGCAATGCGGCCGCCCGCCTCCAGCACGCCGCGGTTCTCAAGCACCGGCGTTTCAATGGGCAGGTAGCTATGGTCTTGGAAGCAATCTTGCACGGTGCGGGCAATGCGCTCGCGCACCAGCGCCTCCTCGGGCAGGATATCGCGGAACCCCCACGGTGTAGCTGCGATCATGGTAGGCCTCTTTCTTATATATATGCGCGTGCGGTGCAACGCGGGCGCCCGGGGCACCGCATCGTTCCGCCACCGTTAGCGATCGGTCTCACGGTACTTTACCATACTAAAGTGACCGAGGCCCTTCCTTTGCGCTTGCTAACGGATTCGTTACATCGCGCTGACGCGTCGAAGCATTTAGGCAACCCTCATCAACAGAAAGGCTATGTTGGCGTGGCCGTTCCGCCGGCTGGGCCGCTGCTGGCGGGGCCGCCTCGCCGACCAGGGCTGCCTCGTCAACTGGAGCCGTCCCGCATGCAAAGCTGTTCACCAAGAAACTCCGCATGCATTCCTTATCGTCTAGAAGCCAAAATCGGTCTCCAGCCGATAAGGAATGCATGCGGAGTTCCCAGCTGATAAGAAATGCATGCAGAACAATCCGGCTGATAGAAACTGCATGCAAAAAAGACCGCAGCTGCCAAGGGGCACATGCGGGAACGCCCAAGCAACAAGCAACGCAGTCAGAAGCTGCCCCATCCCAACCGGAAAACGCGTGCAGGGTCCTCGCCTGGTAGAAAATACATGCGGAACCCTGGCTGCTAAAGAGCGCATGCAAAAACCCGCGCGGCGCCGCCCGCACGCACGACGACCGCAAGCGCAAGGTCCGCCGACCCCCGCGTCCATCACTCGCCCCTGTTCAACCGCGCATTTTTACCAATAGATAAGGTAAGTTTGCGCACGTTGCCCATTTTTGGCGTATAGTATGCATCGGGCATCACAAAACCGCGCAATGCACACAGATCCCTCGCGACTGCAGCACCAGCCGGCATAAGCAGCCCACTTTTGGCGCATGCCGCGCCTTATGTGGTCACTTATGCAGGCGGGTGCTTTTTCGTTCGCGCAAGCGTGCGGACGTGAGGCGCCAGGAGCCACCGGTTCGCAACCTGCCTGCTCCGCAGCACATCTTGCGGTCGCAGGCGCCGTCGCCGGCCGCGCGCAACGAGCCCGCGCATGCCTGCCGGGCATGCGCGCAGCCGCGCACGCACCCGGCGCCGCACGCGACGCCCGGCACTCGCAATCGCCGGGCCCGCGCTTCTCGCCCGCTCGCATTGCCGGCCGCCGCCCACCCGCCTCATAAAGCGCGCGCCGCACCATGCGACGCGCCTGAGCAGATAGGAGTACCTATGGCAGAAGAGCACGTCAACGCCGCGCCCGAGCCCGCCGGCCCAAACGCGCAGCACGCGGAGGGCACGGCGCCGCAGCCAGCGCCCTTCATCGAGGACCCGTGGGCCCGCTCCAAGACCCGCAACGGCCTGCCCGGCGACGAGGTCATCTCGGCTCTGCAGAAGAGCATCCGGCGCGGCAACGAGCGCGCCGCCTGTGAGTTTGCCTACGAGATGTACATCACCTCGCCGGCTTGGGAGGAGAAGCTCTGGCGCCGGCTGCTGGCTATTTCGGTCGAAGACATCGGCATGGGCAATCCGCAGGCCGCCGTGCTGGTCAACGCGCTCAACCAGATGCGCCAGACCTTCCAGTACAACGAATCCGACCGCGCCATGTTCTTCTTCCACGCCATCCGCTACCTGTGCGAGTCCGAGAAGGACCGCTCGACGGACTTCCTCAAGAACATCGTGATCAAGAACTTCGCCATGGGCTACGTGCCCGAGATCCCGGACTATGCGCTGGACAAGCACACCGTGCGCGGTCAGCAGATGGGCCGCGATTCCGAGCATTTCTTCAACGTTGCGTGCAAGGTCACCCCGCAAGCCGAGGTGGACAACACCTACCGCGAGGAGTACGGCGAGCTCCTGGAGCACTATAGCCCGGACAAGGTCATTCCCTCGGCATTCAAGTTCAGCGCCATCCAGGTGTAGAACGGCAGTGCGGAAACGCCCGTCGTTCCCGCACTGCCGGCAGCACCTCGGGGCAACCGCCCCGTTCCACCCCTTCGACAAGAAAAGGCGGCTTCTTCATGAGCAACACCTCTCTTCTCGACCGCTTGAACGACAAGATCCAGCCCGTTGCCGAGAAGATCGGCGGCGAGCGCCATCTGCAGGCCATTTCCGACGGCATGTTCCTCAGCCTGCCGTTCATGGTCATCGGCGCGTTCTTCCTTATTGCGGCCAACCCGCCCATCAACCTTGACCAGTACGACCCCGCAACGGCCAACGTGTTCATGCAGGCGCTGGCCGCGTGGAAGAACTGGGCCGTGGCCAACTACGACGCCATCACCACGCCGTACAACCTGACCTTTGGCCTGGTTGGCCTGATCTCGGCCTTCGGCATTGCCTACTCGCTGGCCGGCGAGTACCGCCTGGCCCAGGCCAACAGCGGCATCATCTCGCTGGTGACCTTCCTCATGGTGGCCACCCCCGTGGCCGAGGGCACCATCCAGACGCAGTACCTGGGCGCGGACGGCCTCTTTGTGGCTATCATCATCGGCCTGCTGTCCGTCGAGGTCACGCACTTCATGGACAAGCACAACATGCGCCTCAACCTGCCGCCCAGCATTCCGCCGGCCGTTGCCACCTTCATGAGCTCGCTGATGCCCCTGCTGGCCAACATCGTGCTGTTCTACGGCATTAACCTGGGCTTCATCGCGGGACTGGGCACGAGCTTCCCCGCCGCCGTCATGCAGGCGCTGACGCCCGGCCTGGACGTTGCCAACAGCCTGCCGGGCTTCCTGCTGGTGGTTACGCTCGGGCAGATCCTGTGGCTCTTCGGCGTCAACGGATCGTCCATCATCTTCCCCATCGTGTTTACGCTCGGCGTGGCGCAGACCGGCCTCAACGCCGATCAGTTTGCCGCCGGCGAGGCGCTGACGCACGTCATGAACCTGCAGATGTACCGCATCTCGGTCATGGGCGGAGCGGGCAACACGCTCGGCCTCATCATCCTCATGATCCTCTCGCGCGTTCCCGAGAACCGCACGCTGGGCAAGCTGGCGCTCATCCCCGGCATCTGCGGCATCAACGAGCCGGTCATCTTCGGCCTGCCCATCGTGTTCAACCCCATCATCGCCATCCCGTTTGTGCTGACGCCCATCGTGACGCTCACGCTCACCTACCTGGCCCAGTCCCTCGGGCTTATCGGCATGGGCTACATTGTGGACCCGTCGTTCACGCCGTTCTTTGCGCAGGCGTTCCTGTCCAGCATGGACTGGCGCAACGTGGTGTTCACACTGCTGCTGATTCCGCTGACCGTGGTCATCTACTACCCCTTCTTCAAGGTGTACGAGAGAAGCCAGATCAAGCGCGACCAGGAGGCTGCCACCGCCAAGACGGCGTAAAAGGCCTCACCGGGCCTTGCTGACAGGCCCCTCTTCCCGGCGCTGCAGGCGGAGCGCGTGTCTCAACCGCGCTTCCGTACGCATAGTCGCCTTCTTCCCGGCGCTGCGGGCGGAGCGCATTATGCACCGCCCCGCCCGCAGCGCGCTTTACCCGGCGGTTTTACGGCAGGGCCTCGGTACGCCGAGGCGGCCCCGCGCCACAGTAAGCGCGGCCTAAATGAGCCCAAACGGGTCCAAACGGGCACACGCCCCGCGAAACCCCCGGGTAAAGCGCGCACGGCCCGACGGCGCCCCCTGGCGCCTGGCTGCCCGGCACATCCCGCATGGCGCGCCCCATCGGCGCGCCGCTTCCGTGAGCCTGTGAAAGGAACCGCCATGATCCTCAGGGGAACCGTCATCTGGACGCCCGCGCTCGGACGCGCCGAGGTGCGCGAGCGCGCCTACCTGGTGGCCGACGGCCCGACCGTCCGCGGCGTATTCGACCAGCTGCCCGCAGACTGCGCCGACAAGCCCGTAACCGACTACGGCGACGCGCTGATCATCCCCGCGTTCGTGGATGCGCACGTGCACGCGCCGCAATTCCTCAACGCCGGCATCGGCATGGACGACGAACTGCTCCCCTGGCTCAACCGCCGCACCTTTCCGCTGGAGGCGCGCTTTGCCGACCCCGCTTTTGCCGACCGCGCCTACCGGGCCTTTCTGAACGCGCTGTGGGAGGCGGGCACCCTGCGGTTCTGCGCCTTCGCCACCGTGCACGCCCGGGCCACGTGGCACCTGATGCAGCTGGCCGAGTCCGCCGGGTTCTCGGGCCTGGTGGGCAAGGTCAACATGGACCGCAACGCGCCGGAGGCGCTGACCGAGGACACCGCCGCGTCGCTGGCTCAAACCGAGGAGCTGGCCTTGCGCGCTCGCTCCGAGCTGCGCAACATCGGCTTTATCGTCACACCGCGCTTTGTGCCGTCCACCACGCCCGCGCTCATGGAGGGCCTAGGCGCTTTGGTCGAGAAGCACCAGCTGCCCGTTCAGAGCCATGTTGATGAGAACCGCGGCGAGGTGGCCCTGGTACGCGAGCTGCATCCGGAGGCCCGCAGTTACGCGCACGTATACGACGACTTCGGCCTTATGCCAACGGGGCGCACTGTTTTGGCGCATGCCATCTGGCTCACAGATCCCGAGGTAGAGCTTTTGCGCGAGAAGCGCGTGCTGGTAGCGCACTCGCCGCAGAGCAACGCCAACCTCACGAGCGGCATCATGCCCGCACGGCGCTGGCTGAGCGCCGGGCTGAGCTGCGCGGTGGCCAGCGACCTTGCAGCCGGCTCCGATGCGTGCCTGGCCCGGCACGCCGCCTGCGCGGTGCAGGTCTCCAAGCTCAACCAGGTGTCCCATGCGGAAGAGACGGCGCTGCATGTGCCCGAGGCGCTGTACCTGGTCACCAAGGGCCCCGGCTGCTTTGCGGGCTTTGCCCAGCCGTCCGGCAGCTTTGAGCCGGGGTTCCGAGCCGACGCGCTGGTCGTTGGCGGCGAGCGCGCTGCCGCGCTGGACGAGCTTCTCCCCCGCACCCCGCTTGAGCGCCTGGAGCGCTTCCTGTACGCCGGCGACTCCCGCGACATTTGCGCTCGCTACGCCGCCGGCGCCCTCATGGAGCGCCCGTTCTAGGCAGCCCCTCCGGCAGCCGCAATCCGGCGACGCAATCTGCCTGCTGTGACCGGCTGGCGACGCGCAACTGACGGCTACGGGCTACCGGCCATACGCCACCAGCCATGCGTTGCTGGCCGCGCGTTGCTGGCCGCTCGTTGCATGCAGTTCTTATCGCCTGGAAATTCTGCATGCAGCTTCGTTTGCCTAGAGGCCAAAAATGGCCCGCAGGCGAACGAAAGTGCATGCGGAGTTTCTTCCCGAACGAAAATGCACGCAGAATCGAACAAAGCCGACCTTCTGGTAAGAGCGCGCGCCGTTAAGAACGGGCACGGGGGATCCCGAATGCCTGCAGCGTGCGAGCAACGTACCCCGGTTCCCTGACCTTGGAAAACTGAAAGCGCATCACCGGCATGCCCAGCGCCGTAATGCGCGACTCGCGCTGCCTTTCGTCGAGAAGCACACCCATCACCGTGCGTCCGGCGCGCATCCCCTCGTTGACGTACTTCTCGGCTCCGTCCAGCTCGCCCACAATGCGGCGCCCATCCGGCAAGGACCACAGCAAGTCGGCACGGAAGGTGCGACGTGGATCCGTCACATCGGGTAGCTTCACCTGCAGATCGGTTGGCGGCAAGTAGCCCTCCTCTATGATGGTTCCACGCAAAATCGATTCCCCGCCGCTTTCAGCGCGCCCGTCAGCCAGTGCGGCGACTTGCAGGGCACCCCGGATGCCGTGCCGGCGCTTGCCGTGGTCCGCCATAAAAGCGATAAGCTCATCCCGGTCGATTCCGTATATTCTCAGGGCCGAATCCGCCATCGCCAGCGCATCCGGCAACTGCGCCGCTATCAGGCAGTCCAGTAGCGTTTGCTTAAGCGAGGTTACCGGCACGCCCTGGACAATGCCCGTCTGGTCCTCCTGCGATCGCGTGCAATGTCGACATACCTGCTTGCTGCTGCGCGAACGCGCGGCCCGTTTTGTTTGTATATGCACTTGCTCGAGCAAGCGGTAGGAGACGCTCAGGCCGTAGACGAGCGCTGCGGAATAATGGCAGAACGTCCAGCGCTCGTGGAGCTCGTGCGCGCCGCGGATGACGCACAGCGCCTGTGCGCCGGGCCGCAGATCATCCCAGAACGCACGGCGCGCATACAGCCCTGGGAACGGGTTGAGCGCCGTTTTGGCGCGCACGCGCCGCCGCATGATTTGGTAATGCCTGCCTCCGGGGCGCATTGCGACACAGTGCCCCTTGCGCTCCGCCCGATCGAAGATCGCCTCGAGCTCCCGCGTCCCCGCGGTCATACGCGCGTTTTTCTCGCCCTGCTCCCTTGCTGGCGTTGCGTCCGCGCCAGATTGGACATTATTGAAACCATCTGCCATAGAGCGCCCCTTCCCGACACCGGGAACCGTGATTCAGCGGCCCCTCTCAAACGCAGTGCCGCCTACGGCGCAACCCTAGCAGACGATTCTTGCCGGAATCTTCCCCCAGTCCAACTGCGCACCATGCGCAATCTAGCTGCGCATCCCTGCCCGGCCTTTCTTCTTGCAGGTGCGAAGCCGCGCCGTCAGGGATCGGACGGGCAGATTGGCGCGCCAGCTGCGCGAATTCTCCGCCCTTTCTCCATACGGAGCTGGCGATCGTTCACCTTGCCCACATAACTGTAGCCGCTGGGCGTTGCATGCATTTTCTTTCGCCAGAAAGTTCTGCGTGCATTTCCGTTCGCGAGGACGCCGAAAACGGTCTCTAGGCGAATCAAAATGCATGCAACGCCGCCAGGCGATAGGAAGTGCATGCAAAGGCGCTCCTCGCCCCCTCCCCGTGCGCGCAACGACCCCAAAGAAAAGAGCCTCCCGCGAAGAAAAACTTCGCGGGAGGCTCTTTGAGGTCAACCGTAACAGCGGGAGGCGGGTTTAATCCTCCTGCTCCTCGGGGTGCTGGTCGTCAGAGTCGACCAGCTGATTGAGCAGCTCGTCCAGCGAGGCCATGTCCTCGTTGATGACGCCGGGCTTGCTCTCGGTGGTCTCGGCCGGAGCGCCGATCATCTCCTCGTCCTCGTAGTGACGCGGAGCGCTGGTGCCCAGCAGGATGTCGTCCGGACCATCCGGGCTGAAGACCATCTGCAACAGCTGGGACAGGTCCTCCTCGTCGGCCACATCCTCGTTGTTGTCGAGGATGTAGAGCAGGCCGCGAGCCTCGAGGCCGTCGCGGAGCTCCTCGATGGCCTTGGCGCCGATACCGTCGATGCGGAGCAGGTCCTCCTCGGACTTGCCCACCAGATCGCCGACGGTCTCAATGCCCACCTCGGAGAACTTGTTGGTCCAACGCTGCGAAACGCCCAGGTCGTCGAACAGGTAAAGACGCGCGTCCTCGGCCGAGATGGTGTGGCCGTTCTTGGTGAAGCTGCCGTTGCCGTCGTACTCGTCGAAGCCCAGGAAGTCCAGCGGCGTGGGCACCTGCTCCTCGACCTCGCGCAGCTCGTCGGGCGCCCAATCGGGCAGCACCTTGGCCGCGGAGCTCGTGGGGCCGTCGATGGACTTGTAGCCGTCGGCGGTGCGATAGGTCTGACCCACGTTGGCGTAGGCCTTGAGGCCGGTGCCGGCGGGGATCTTCTTGCCCACGATGACGTTGGACTTGAGGTCCATGAGGTGGTCAACCTTGCCCTCGATGGCGGCCTCGGTAAGCACGCCCGCGGTGCGGACGAACGAGGCGGAGCTCAGCCAGGAGTCGATGGAGCTGGCGACCTTCATGGTGCCCAGGATGCGCGGCTCGGCCGACGGCGGGTTGCCGCCCTCGCGCGCCACGCGCTCGACCTCGTCGGCGAACTCGTAGCGGTCGATGTACTGGCCGAGCAGGTACTGCGAATCGCCAGGGTCGGTGATCTGCACGCGGCGCAGCATCTGACGGGCGATAACCTCGATGTGCTTGTCGTTCAGCGCAACGCCCTGGCTGGTGTAGACCTCCTTGACCGAGCGCACGAAGGTGTGCATCGTGCTCTCGATGTCCGTGAGCTGGCGCAGGTTGCGGAAGTTCACGAAGCCCTTGGTGATCTGATCGCCGGCGCGGACCTCGCAGCCGTCCTCGATGTCGGGCATGAAGCGGACCGACGCGGGGACGCGCTTCTCGTCCAGGATACGGGAGTGGTCGTCGACATCGCGGATCTGGAGGATGTACTCGGACTTCTCGGGCGTAATGGAGAGAACACCGGAGTACGGGGCCAGGTCGGCCTCGCGACCCAGGATCTTCTCGTTGACGTTGCCCACGACGTCGAACATGCGGGCAACGGTCGGCAGACCCTGCGTAATGTCGTCAGCGCCGGCGACGCCGCCGGAGTGAATGGTACGCATCGTAAGCTGCGTGCCGGGCTCGCCGATGGACTGGGCGGCGATGATGCCCACCGCGGTGCCGATGGCGACCGGACGACGGGTGGAAAGGTCCCAACCGTAGCACTTCTGGCACACGCCGTACTTGGAGTGGCAGGTCAGGATGGCGCGGAGCTTCACCTCGGTGATGCCCTTGTCCACCATCTTCTTGAGGTCGGCTGCGCTCTCGATGTAGCCGTCGCGGTAGAACAGCGTCTCGCCCTCGGGCGTCACGACGTCCTCGGCGAAGCAGCGGCCGATCAGATCCTCGTCGATCTCGCGGGACTCGGGCTTGATGAGCTGGTAGGTCACGCCCTCGTCGGTGCCGCAGTCCTCCTCGCGCACGATAACGTCCTGGGCCACGTCGATCAGACGGCGGGTCAGGTAACCAGAGTCGGAGGTGTGGCTGGCGGTGTCGACCAGGCCCTTACGGGCGCCGTACGTGGAGATGAAGTACTCCAGCGGCAGCAGGCCCTCGCGGAAGTTGGCCTTAATGGGAAGGTCGATGGTCTCGCCGGACATGTCGGCCATGAGGCCGCGCATGCCGCCGATCTGGCGCAGCTGCGTCTTGGAGCCACGGGCGCCGGAGTCGGCCATCATGTAGAGCGGGTTCTCCTCGTCGAAGAGGTCGAGCATCTTGGAGCCCACGAGGTCGGTGACCTCGGTCCAGACGTTGACGACCTCGGTGTGGCGCTCCTGCTCGTTGATGAAGCCGTCCTCGAAGTACTCGTTGATCTGGTCCACGTCGGCCTGGGCCTTGGAGAGGATTTCGGGCTTGTCGCCAGGCACCACGGCGTCCCACAGCGAGATGGTGAGGCCCGATCGGGTGGCGTAGTGGAAGCCGGTGTACTTGATGGCGTCCAGGATGGGCGCAACCTCGGCGTCGGGGTAACGGTCGCAGCAGTCGCTCGTGATGCGGCTGACGTCGCCCTTGACCATCTTGTAGTTGATGAACTCGTAGTCGCTGGGCAGGCACTGGCGGTTGAAGATGATGCGGCCGATGGTGGTCTCGAAGCGCGCGGTCTTGTCGCCCGTCACGTCGTAGTCCACCGTCTCCAGGCGGGTCTTCTCCTTGCCGTCCACCGTCTCGGTGACCTGGTTAACCACGCGGAAGAAGCGGGTGCCGTCCTCGTTGACCACGTTGGCGTCGGAGGCGGACACGCGCACCTGGATCTTGGCCTGCAGGTCGATCTCGGCGCGGGCGTCGTAGGCGTTCATGGCGTCGGCGAAGCTGGCGAACACGTGGCCCTCGCCCTTGAGGCCGTCGCGGGCCTGGGAGAGGTAGTACACGCCGATGATCATGTCCTGGCGCGGGGTGTTCACGGGCTTACCGGATGCCGGCGAGCGCAGGTTGTTGGCGGAGAGCATGAGCACGCGGGCCTCGGCCTGGGCCTGGAGGGAGAGCGGCACGTGCACCGACATCTGGTCGCCGTCGAAGTCTGCGTTGAAGGGCTCGCAGACCAGCGGGTGCAGGTGGATGGCCTTGCCCTCGACGAGCACCGGCTCAAACGCTTGGATGGACAGACGGTGCAGCGTAGGCGCGCGGTTGAGCAGCACCAGGCGGCCGTCGATAACCTCTTCCAGGATGTCCCACACGAAGCTGGCGCCGCGCTCGATGGCGCGCTTGGCGCCCTTGATGTTCTCGACCTTGCCGAGCTCCACCAGGCGCTTCATGACGAAGGGCTTGAAGAGCTCCAGCGCCATGGTCTTGGGCAGACCGCACTGGTGCAGCTTGAGCTTGGGGTCGGTGACGATAACCGAGCGGCCGGAGTAGTCCACGCGCTTGCCCAGCAGGTTCTGGCGGAAGCGGCCCTGCTTGCCCTTGAGGGCCTCGGCCAGCGACTTCAGCGGGCGCCCGCCGCGGCCAGAGACCGGGCGGCCGCGACGGCCGTTGTCGAAGAGCGCGTCAACGGCCTCCTGCAGCATGCGCTTCTCGTTGTTGACGATGATGGCCGGGGCGTCCAGATCGAGCAGGCGCTTCAGGCGGTTGTTGCGGTTGATGACGCGGCGGTACAGGTCGTTCAGGTCCGACGCGGCGAAGCGGCCGCCGTCGAGCTGCACCATGGGGCGCAGGTCCGGCGGGATGACCGGAATCACGTCGAGGATCATGTTGGCCGGGTTGTTGTGGCCCTTGAGGAACGCGTCCACGACCTCCAGGCGCTTGACGGCCTTCTCGCGCTTCTGCTTCTGGCCCTTCTCCTCGGAGATGATGGCCTTGAGCTTCTCGGCCTCGGCCTCGAGGTCGATGGCGGCCAGCAGGTCGCGGATGGCCTCGGCGCCCATGTCGCCCTTGAAGTACATGGAGTAGTAGCGCTTCATCTCGCGGAACAGCGCCTCGTCGGAGATGAGGTCGCGCTCGGAGATCTGCATGAAGGTGTCGAAGGCCTCCTGACGGAGCTCCTTCTCCTCGGCGTACTCCTCCCTGAGGTCCACGATGCCCGCGGCGATCTCCTCCTGGCTGAGCGGCTCCTCGTCGGAGAACTCGTCGAAGTTCTCGGGGTTGCCCTGCTCCTTCAGGCTCTCGATCTGGCGCTCGCACTCGGCGTCGAGCTCCTCGATGTCGGCGGCGAGCTCCTCGCGCAGGTCGTCGGCGTCGGCCTCGCGGGCCTCGTAGTCCACGTGGGTGACGATGTAGCTCGCGAAGTACAGCACCTTCTCGAGGTCCTTGGACTTGATGTCCAGAAGACGGCTCATGGGGAAGGTGGTGGGGCTCTTGAAGTACCAGATGTGGCTCACGGGCGCGGCCAGCTCGATGTGGCCCATGCGCTCGCGGCGCACCTTGGCGCTGGTGACCTCAACGCCGCAGCGCTCGCAGACGATGCCCTTGAAGCGGATGCCTTTGTACTTGCCGCAGGAGCACTCCCAGTCCTTGGCGGGACCGAAGATCTTCTCGCAGAACAGGCCGTCCTTCTCGGGCTTGAGAGTACGGTAGTTGATGGTCTCGGGCTTCTTCACCTCGCCGTGCGACCAAGAGCGGATCTTGTCCGCGCTGGCAAGGGAGATCTTGATTGCGTCGAAGTCAGTAGTGTCGAAATCTGCCACAGTCACTACTCCTTGTCAGTCGTATCGGTGGCGAGAACAGCGTCATCGGAAGGCGCGGTCTCGGCGTCGGCAGCCTCGCCATCGGCCTCGATCTCGTCGAGAAGGTCGATGGCGGAAAGGTCGTCCAGGGCCTCGGCGGCCTCGGGCTCGGCGGCGTCGGTGGTCGCGGCCGCAACGTCGTGCAGCGGCTCGATGTCGAGCGCCAGCGAGCGGATCTCCTTCACGAGAACCTTGAAGGACTCGGGGATACCGGCCGTGGGGACGTTCTCGCCCTTGACGATGGCCTCGTAGGTCTTGACGCGGCCCACGGTGTCGTCGGACTTGACGGTGAGGATCTCCTGCAGCACGTTGGCGGCGCCGTACGCGTACAGGGCCCAAACCTCCATCTCGCCGAAGCGCTGGCCGCCGAACTGCGCCTTGCCGCCCAGCGGCTGCTGGGTAACGAGGCTGTAGGGGCCCGTCGAACGAGCGTGGATCTTATCGTCCACCATGTGGCCGAGCTTCAGGATGTAGGAGGTGCCCACGGTGATGGGCTCGCGGAACGCCTCGCCGGAGCGGCCGTCGTAGAGCATGGTCTTGCCGGCCTGGTCGAGCTGCGTCACGAACTCGGGGCGCATGTGCTCGCCGTAGCGCTCGCGGGCCAGGTTGATGAGGTTCTTGTTGGCGCGCTGGATGACCTCGGCGATCTCGTCCTCGCGGGCGCCGTCAAAGACGGGCGTGGAGACGAAGAACGGGCCGGGCACGTAGGTGTCGGAGTCGACGTTCTCGGTATCCCAGCCGTTGGCGGCAGCCCAGCCCAGGTGGCACTCCAGGAGCTGGCCGACGTTCATACGGGAGGGCACGCCCAGCGGGTTCAGGATGATGTC
Organism: uncultured Coriobacteriaceae bacterium; assembly: GCA_944321435.1. Taxonomy (GTDB): domain Bacteria; phylum Actinomycetota; class Coriobacteriia; order Coriobacteriales; family Coriobacteriaceae; genus CALUOB01. The sequence goes on from CALULH010000002.1 coordinate 130,999, forward strand.
GACCGGGGTGCCGTCGGCCATGTAGGGCATGTCCTCAACCGGGAGGATCTCGGAGATGACGCCCTTGTTGCCGTGGCGACCGGCGATCTTGTCGCCCTGCTGGATCTTGCGGCGCTGGGCCACGTAGACACGCACGATGTCGTTCACACCGGGGGCCAGGTCGTCGCCGGCGTCGCGGCTGAAGCGCTGGACGTCGATAACGCGGCCGTAGGCGCCGTGCGGCATCTTGAGCGAGGTGTCGCGCACGTCGTGGGCCTTGGCGCCGAAGATGGCGCGGAGCAGGCGCTCCTCGGCGGTCAGCGCACTCTCGCCCTTAGGGGTGACCTTGCCCACCAGGATGTCGCCAGGGCCGACCTCGGCGCCCACGCGGATGATGCCGTCCTCGTCGAGGTTGGCGAGCATGTCCTCGGAGAGGTTGGGGATCTCGCGGGTGATCTCCTCGGGGCCCAGCTTGGTGTCACGAGCGTCGATCTCGTGGCGGGAGATGTTGATGGAGGTCAGCAGGTCCTCGGCCACCACGCGCTCGGACACCACGATGGCGTCCTCGTAGTTGTAGCCTTCCCAGCTCATGTAGGCCACGGTCAGGTTCTGGCCAAGCGCCAGGTCGCCGTGGTCGGTGCTGGGACCGTCGGCCAGCGGCTCGCCGGCCAGGACCTTGTCGCCCACGCGCACGAGCGGGCGGTGGTTGATGCAGGTGCTCTGGTTGGAACGCTGGTACTTGGGCAGGTGGTACTCCTCCTTGCCCTCGGCGGTCTCGACCACGATGGTGGCGGCGTCAGCCTTGGTGACGATGCCGTCGTTCTTGGCGCACAGGACCTCGCCGGAGTCCAGCGCGGCGCGGCGCTCCATGCCGGTGCCCACGTACGGGGCGGCCGGGTGCAGCAGCGGCACGGCCTGGCGCTGCATGTTGGCGCCCATGAGGGTACGCTTGGCGTCGTCGTGCTCCAAAAACGGGATGAGGGTGGCGGCCACGGAGATCATCTGGCGCGGGGACACGTCCATGTAGTCCACCATGTCCACCGGCACGTCGGCCGGGGCGCCGAAGGAGCCGTCGAAGTCGCGGGTGCGGGCGACCACCGCGTGCGGGCGGCGCAGTTCGCCGGTCTTGGGGTCAACCTCGACGAAGGCACCCGTCTCCGGGTCGATCGGCGTGTTGGCCGGCGCGATGATGTGGTCCTCTTCCTCGTCGGCCGTCATCCAGTCGATCTGGTCGGTGGCCACGCCGTCGACCACGCGGCGGTACGGCGCCTCGATGAAGCCGTAGTCGTTCACGCGGGCGTAGATGGTCAGCGAGCCGATCAGGCCGATGTTGGGGCCCTCGGGGGTCTCGATGGGGCACATGCGGCTGTAGTGCGAGTTATGGACGTCGCGGACGGCCGTCGGCACGTTGGTGCGGCGGCTGGAGCCGGACTTGTGGCCGGCCAGGCCGCCGGGGCCGAGCGCCGACAGACGGCGCTTATGGGTGAGACCGGCCAGCGGGTTGGCCTGGTCCATGAACTGGCTGAGCTGGGAGGAGCCGAAGAACTCCTTGATGGCGGCGGTGATGGGGCGGATGTTGATGAGGCTCTGCGGGGTGATCTCGTCCACGTCCTGCGAGCTCATGCGCTCGCGCACCACGCGCTCCATGCGGCTCATGCCGATGCGGAACTGGTTGGCCACCAGCTCGCCCACGGTGCGAATGCGGCGGTTGCCGAAGTGGTCGATGTCGTCGGTCTTGTAGCCGTCCTCGTGCGCGGCCAGGTGCAGCAGGTAGCGCAGGGTGGCCACGATGTCCTCGTCGGTGAGGACGCTGACCTCCTCCTCCGTGGTGAGGCCGAGCTTCTTGTTGACCTTGTAGCGGCCCACGCGCGCCAGGTCGTAGCGCTGCGGGTTGAAGAACAGGCCCTCGAGCAGGCTGCGGGAGGCCTCGACCGTCGGCGGCTCGCCGGGACGCAGCAGGGTGTAGATGCGCTTGAGAGCCTCCTCGCGGGAGGGGGCGGTGTCGCGCTCGAGGGTGCGCATGACCACGTCGGAGTCACCGAGCAGGTCGACGATCTCCTCGTTGGTCACGGCGATGCCCAGCGCGCGCAGGAACATGGTGGCGTTCTGCTTGCGCTTGCGGTCGATGGAGACCACCAGCTGGTCGCGCTTATCGACCTCGAACTCGAGCCATGCGCCGCGGGCCGGGATGACCTGGGCCTTGTAGACCTGCTTGCCGCCGTCCATCTCCTGGGAGTAGTACACGCCCGGGGAACGCACGAGCTGGCTGACCACGATGCGCTCGGTGCCGTTGATGATGAAGGTGCCCTGGTCGGTCATCATGGGGAAGTCGCCCATGAAGACCAGCTGCTCCTTCATCTCGCCCGTCTCCTTGTTGAGCAGGCAGACCTCGGTGAGCAGCGGGGCCTGGTAGGTCATGTCCTTCTCGCGGCACTCGTCCACCGTGTGGGACGGGTCGCCGAACTGATGCTCGCCGAAGGTAACCTCCAGCATGTGGTTCTGGCTTTGGATGGGGCTGGCTTCCTTGAAGGCGTCACGCAGACCATCGGTCATGAAGCGCTTGAAGGAGTCCTTCTGAACCGAGATGAGGTTCGGGAGCTCCATCGCGTCCGGGATCTTCCCGAAGTTGATGCGCGTGCGGCTGGTCGTGGTGGCATACGTTGCGTTAGGCACCAGGCTATCCTCCTTCTTGATAGAAAGGCGGCTTTTATAGCAACCTAACAGTTTATCAGGCGGTTTCCGTTTAGCAAGAAAGTGCTTGACGAGAAGCCCTGTTTGTGGTTCTGCAAAATACTTTGCTGCGTTTCCGCAGGTAGATGACGTTTTACGAACATACGTTCATGTTGTTTCCATGAACGGTTGCGCTGCAGGCGCATTTCAGCGCGGTTCCGCAGGCTCGGGCGCTGGGTGAGAAGTACGGGGCAAAGGCAAGAAGGACGCAACGAACAGGCCCACAACACCAATAGGGCGGCAGGCCGCTGTGCAAATATTTGAGCTATGGACGATTCCGGCCGTGCGCCTGGCGAGGGCACCCCGCGCAATGTATAACGTGGCAACTGTACCAGCGTGAACAATTGCTGTTTTGCATAAAATGCCGCTCGCTCGACAACCGCCCGCCAAGCCGCGCCTGCAAATCGTCCATAGCTCAAATATTTGCACACCCCTACTTGCGGGCACCACGGGTGGTGCGCAGAAGGGCGTCCACCAGCTCGTTGTCCCGTTTGCTGGGAGATCCCAGCGGCAGGCCGCATGCCTCAAAGAAGTGGCTGCCGGCAAACTGCCGCGCGCGGAAGGAGTCGTGCGCGCCGTCGTCCAGGTACCGCACGCGGGACACGCCGTCGGTGGTGGCGCAGAACAGCGGCCCGTTCTCGGCCACGTAGCCCGCGTAGGCGGTAACGTCGGACCACAGCACCACACCGGCCATGCTCTCCAGCTCGTAAGCCACGGCGTACTGTTGCCAGAGCATACCGCGCAGCCGCTGGTAGCGGTCGAGAACCGCCGCCATGCGGGTCACGCGCGCCAGCGTGTCGGTCGCGCTCATGAGGCGCAGCGGCGGCCAAGAGGCGGCGTCGGCCGGCTGCAGGGTAGCGGGAGCCGCCTCCCTGCCGTCGGGACGGACGGAACCGCCCATGAGAGCCTGCAGGCGCTCCAGGGCCGTGCGATAGCCCTCACCGCCCAGCAGCACCACCGGAACCGACAGCTTGAGCGACTCGTCGCCGAAGAGCTCGATGGCCGAATGAGGCACGCGCGGGTCGTCCTGGGCGGGCACGCTGAAGATGAGCGAGTCGTGCGCGTGCTGCACGCGGCACGGCAGCCCCTGGCGGCGAAAGGCGGCGCGCATGGCATCGGCGTGCGCGTTGACCTGATCGCGCGAGGGGTTGTCCGAAACGCGCCGGCCCATGCGGAAGAAGTACAGGTTGAACAGCGGCAGGTCGGGCCGGGCGTAGTACACGGTGCGGCGGCAGAACGCCCGAACCTCGGCGCGGCGGCGCGTGGCCTTGCCGTAGAGCTCCACCAGGGCCGTGCCCGCAGCGGGACCCGAGGTCGAGCCCTCTCGCACCTCCACCACGCCGTCGGCCACGTAGGGCGGGAAGTCGCCCTCGAAGACCTGCACCAGCACCACGCCCTGAGCGGGGTTGCCCGGGTCGGGCAGGAAGCGCACGTCAAAGCGGGGCGTGGGCGTCACGTGGCGGCGGGCGAGCTCGCCGATGATCTGCCCGTAATCCGCCGCGAGGCGCGGCACCGGGCACACGGAGCGGTCCTTGTCGGCAATGCCTATGACGAGCCATCCGCCCGCCGAGTTGGAAAACGAGGCTATGATCTTGGGAACCTTCTTGCGCACCGGGGACGAGAAGACCTGCTTGAACTCCAGCACGTAGCCCTCGTCCATGTCCGCGAGCTGGGCCAGGTCGGCCCACGCGACCTCGTCGAGCGCCTTGGGCGCGCCCTGCTCCGTCCTAAACGGGCTGAACATGCGCGCTCACCCGCTTACGCGCTCGATGAGGCCGGAATCGGCGAACCAGTCAACATGCCCGCAGTTGGCGCAGGTGAGCGTGGTGGCCCCGTTGCCCAGCCATTCGACGCCGAAGAGCGACGTGCCGCGGCTGTCCAGCAGCGCCGAGCCCTCGAAGAAGCGGTCGCCGCCGCAGTGCGGGCAGCGCACGAGCTTATCGGCCACCACGTACCGCTCGCCGCCCTCCTCGCCCGACATCGCCTTCTTGAACTCAGAGAAGAACCCCATGGCGCACCCCTCCCCGATCGGACCGTTTGCCGCCAGTATACCCAGGCAACGGAGCGCAAAGGCGCGCGGCGATGAGAAGGCGCTAGGTGTTGTGTGCCAATATAGGCTGTTTACGCCGACGATGCGCGACATTGGCGGCCGGCCCCCGCACGCGCTGTGCGGGCGGTTCCAATTGTAGTGCTCGACGAAGGCCGGGAGGGCGTCCGCCCTCTCGGCCTCGCCGTCCCACGCCCTCCCGTACTGCCGCTCCTGCGCCAGCGTGCGGTTCATGCGCTCTACCTTGCCGTTCCGCCACGGGCCGTATGGCCTGGCGTATACGTGGCGCACGCCCCCGGCGGCGAGCGGGGCGCTGAACCCGAGGCTCCGGCAGCCGGGGCCGCTGTCGGCCGTGACGCGCTCGACCGCTGCGCCGAGCCCGGCGAAGAGGGCCGGGCACCGGGCCATGAACGCCGAGCACGCGCCCTTGCGCTCGTCGGGGAGGGGCTCGGCGTAGGCCACGCGGGAGAAGTCGTCGACGGCGACGTGCGGGCGGGCGTATCCCGCCCCGGAGTCGGGGCGCGCGAGGAGGGTGACGCCCCGCGCCCTCCACCCGCCGCCGTCCGGTATCCCCGCCACCTTCTTCACGTCGACGTGGGCGAGCCCGCCCGGGCGCTCCCGCTCGTAGCGCACGGGCGTGACGGGTCCCCTCCTGCAGACCTCGCCGGTCACGCGGTCGACGTCGGCGAGCCTGGGCAGCCCCGAGCGCGCGACGACCCTCGCGCAGGTGCGGGCCGGCACGCCCGCGGCGGCCGCGAGTGCGAGGGGCGCGAGCAGCATGGACGAGCGCACATCGCGGACGCGGGCCTCGGCGTCGGGCGGCGTGAGCCTGGCGAGCCTGCGCGGCCCGCTGCTCCTGTCGGACATGGGCTCGCCCCTCCGGGCGCGGGCGAGCCACTTGGACGCGGTCTGGCGGCTGACGCCCATCTGGCGGGCGGCCTCGGCGACGCCGGCGCCGGCCTCTATGCGGGAAACGAGCGTCTCCCGCCCCCCCTCGGCGTGAGCCTTGCGTTAGGATGTTGGGACATGGGATGGCCCCCTTCGCTGCAAGCCTAGGCAACTCACAGCATGCGGGAGCCATCCCTATTTGTCACCACTTGGATGTAAACAACGTCTTGGCGCTGAACAGCTAGCCGCGCATACGGCGGGCATGGCAAAAGCCCCTCCGAGCACGACGCTCGGAGAGGCTTTCTTTTTCCCGCATGCGCGCAAAAGACGGGACGCCGGGCTTGCCCAGGCTGCGGACGCGCGCCCTTGCAAGGCAGCAGGGCGCGCGGGCAACGCACCGGCCAGGTCCTCCGACGCCAGGTCCTCCGACCGCCCCCTACCCCTTGCGGGAGAGAACCTTGGCCAGCCGGCCGAAGTCCTTGCTCATGAACCGGTCGAGCTTCTCGACCTGCGGCGTGGCGCGACCCTTTACGGTCGCCAGGCACACGGAAACCGGCACGGCCTGCGCCGGGTCGATGGGGCGCATGACCATGCCCGCCGCCGGGGCGAAGGCCGGCACGCCCACGGCGAGCGAGAAGCCCCGCTCCTCGCGGATAAAGCGCTCGGCGTCGGCGTCGGTGCGCAGAATGGTGACCGGCGAGGTCAGACCGTGCTTGCGGTAGAGGTTCACGATGGTCTCGTTGAAGTTGTCGAGCGCGGCGCCGTAGGACACCGGGTACGGCGCCAGATCCTCGATGGTCACCGCTTGCTGCTCGGCCAGCGGGTGGTTCTCGGAGAAGAAAGCGCCCACGGGCAGGGTGCCCACGGGCAGGGTGCCCACGGGCCGGCAGTCGCAGTCGGGGTCCTCGTAGCGCCCCACGGTGATGATGGCGTCCAGGGCGCCCGCATGCAGCTGCGGCAGGGCCTCCTGCCCCAGGCAGATGGCGAGGCTCACCTTGGCGCGCATGCGCAGGGACAGGAACCGCTCCAAGCCCGCCTGCACGGCGCGCTGCCCTCCGAACGGCGGCACGACCAACGCGAGGCGGATATCGTTGCGCAACGCAGGGTCGGCCACGGGCTCGTCGGCGGCGAACGACTCGACCTTGTCGAACGCGGCGATCGCGCCGAGCGCGTGCTCATGCAGCTCGCGGCCGAAGGATGTGGGGATGGCCCCCTTGCTGTCGCGGATGAAAAGCGGTCGGCCCAGCTCGGTTTCCAGCTCGACCAGAGCCTTGGAAACCGCCTGCACCGACACGCCCTGCTCGCGCGCGGCGCCCGAGAAGCTGCCAAGCTCGATGACCGCGCAGAAGTAACGGAGTTGTCGAATGTTCATACCTGTTTTCACCCTCGCGCCAGCCGACCGCCCCGCCGCTGGCAAGGCACGCTCCGGTGCGTCCCTATGGCTTATTCACTCCGTATTAGCATACGCACACTCCGCAGGGCAAAGGCGCCACGGGGCCCGCTGCTCAACTTTTGCTTGAGGGCGGGGAGCCGCAACGCAAGCGGCAGAGATGCGCGAGCACGCAAAACGCCCCGAGACGGGGCGCCGGCATGAAAAAAACGGGGCCGGGCAGAGCCCGAACCCCGTTTACCGATGCGTTCAAGCAGGCGCGTGGCCCGCGGAGAACTACTTGAGGGTGACGGCAGCGCCAGCAGCCTCGAGCTTCTCCTTGGCGGCGTCGGCGTCCTCCTTCTTGGCACCCTCGAGGATGGCCTTGGGAGCGCCCTCGACGGCCTCCTTGGCCTCCTTGAGGCCCAGGCCGGTGAGCTCGCGGACGACCTTGATGACGGCGATCTTGTTGTCGCCGAAGCCCTCGAGCACGACGTCGAACTCGGTCTTCTCCTCCTCGGCGGGAGCAGCGCCGGCAGCCGGGCCAGCCACAACGGCAGCCGGGGCAGCGGCGGACACGCCGAAGGTGTCCTCGATAGCCTTAACGAGCTCGGAAGCCTCGAGCAGGGTCATTTCCTTCAGAGCCTCGATGATCTCATCGGTGGTGAGCTTAGCCATGGTTCTAAATCCTTTCGGTTCCCGCGCGATCTGCGCGCGGAGACGATTCTTGGGTAACGGCGCGGATGCGCCGCAGGTGCGCGCCGATAAGAGCGCGCGTTCAGGCTGCTAGGCAGCCTTCTGCTCGGAGATCTGCTGGATCTGGCGAGCAAGACCGCTGGACACGCCGTTGACGCAAACCGCGATGTCGCGGGCGAAGCCGTTGATGAGGCCGGCGATCTGACCGAGGAGCTGGTCCTTGGTGGGCAGGTCGGCGATGGCCTTGATGTCATCGGCGCTGACGACGTTCCCCTCGGAAATGCCGCCCTTGATCTCGATGACGTTCTTGACCTCGTTGGTGAAGTCCTTGAGCACCTTAGCGGCCTCGACCGGCTCGTTCTCGTAGAAGACGCAAGCCGTGGGGCCGGCGAGGATCTCGTCGAGCGCGGGCTGCTCCTTCTCCTTGAGCGCGATCTTGACCAGGGTGTTCTTGAAGACCTTCATGGTAGCGCCGACCTCACGCAGCTTGGCGCGGAGGTTCTGCGACTGCTCAACGGTAAGACCGGTGTAGCTCACGACGAACACGCCGTTGGACGCGTCGATGAGCTCGTTGATCTTCTCGACCTGATCGAACTTGGACTGTGCGGGCATAGGTACACCTCCTTGTTGCAATACTCGGCACAAGCCGCCACACGGACGTGGGCGGGGCCGTCTTGCAACAAGAAAGCCCCGCCGCTAACCAGCGACGGGGCGAGAAGACAAGATCTGCTCGACCACCTCGGCAGGCGGGCTCGCGCCCTTTGAGCCTTGCGGCACCGGCTGTCTCTGGCAGCGGAATGTGCGATGAACACGATGCGGCCTTTTGGCCACTCCCGTATTTTGCCAGCGGGCGAGAAGCGCGTCAATCCCTGCACGAACCCACCACATAGCCGGGCCGCACAGCGACGGCCATGCCATTTGCCATTGGGTTTGCCATTGGGGACGGGTACATTTGGCAGACGACCGTCTGCCAAATGTACCCGTCCCCAATGGCAAACCCAACGGCAACACACGCCACCCGCGGGGCCTCCCGGGATAGGGCGGCCCCGCGACGTTGCGCCAAATGTACCCGTCCCCAATGGCGAGCGGCGTTGCCTACAAGCCGAGAGCCGCGGCTACCTCCTTGACGCAGGCGAGGGCGTCCGCCATCGCGCTCACCACGAGCGACGAGCCGTTGCGCGCGTCGCCGGCGGCGTACACGGGCACCGCCGGGGCGCCCTCGGTCCGGACGCAGAGGTGCCCCCCGGGCTGGGCCATGACGGGCAGCGGCCGGCCCTGCTCGGCCAGGGCCACGCCCAGCGCGTCCATGACGCCGCGCTCCGGGCCGGTGAAGCCGCAGGCGATAAGCACCAGCTGCGCGGGCAGGTCGCGCTCGCTGCCGGCAATGCGCTCCGGCTTGCCCTGGCTCCAGTCCAGGTCGGCCACGCGCGCGCCGCGCGCCGCCCCCTCCTCGTCCACGAGCACCTCCAGCGTGTCCACCGCCCAGGCGCGCATCTCGCCGCCCATGAGGGCGATGGCCTCCTCTTGGCCGTAATCGCACTTGCCGGTGTTGGGCCATTCGGGCCAGGGGTTCCCCGGCAGGCGCCTGTCGGCCGGGCGGGGCATGAACTCGAGCTGCCTCACGCTCCTGGCGCCCTGGCGCACGGCGGTGCCCACGCAGTCGTTGCCCGTGTCTCCCCCGCCGATCACCACCACGTCGAGCCCGGCGGCGCTCATCGCCGCGGACTCGGGGGCGCCCTCCAGCACGGCGCGCGTGGCGGCCGTGAGGTAGTCGACCGCAAAGGCCACGCCCGGCGCCTCCACGTTCCGCGCCGCCAGGCCGCGCGCAGCGCGGGCGCCGGCGGCAACCACCACGGCATCGAAGCCCTCGGCCAGCTCGTCGGCCACGGCCGGATCGGCGGCGTCGGTGCCCAGGCGGAATTCGATGCCCAGCTCCTGCATGAGGTCGCAGCGCCGCTTCACCACGTCCTTCCCGAGCTTCATGTTGGGGATGCCGTACATCAAAAGGCCGCCGGGACGGTCGTCGCGCTCCAGCACGGTCACCGCGGCCCCGCGGCGCGCCAGGTCCCAGGCCGCTGCCAAGCCCGCCGGGCCGGATCCCACCACGACAACGCGCGGGGCGTCCGCCGCGGCGGGCTCAAAGCGACGCGGCCCGCCGTGCGCCCACTCCCAGTCCGATATGGCGCGCTCGTTGTCGTGGATGGTGGTGGGCTCGTCGTTCACGGTCCCCAGGTTGCACGCCGCCTCGCAGAGCGCCGGACACACACGGCTCGTGAACTCGGGAAGCGGGCTCGTGAGGGCCAGGCGCTCGGCCGCCTCGTCCCAGCGGCCGCGGTACACCAGCTCGTTCCATTCGGGAATGAGGTTGTGCAGCGGGCACCCGCTGGGGCGCGCACCCCCAAACGACGCGCCGAACTGGCAGAACGCGACCCCGCACATCATGCAGCGGCCGGCCTGCGCGCGGCGCTCGTCCTCGGTCGGCTCAACGTAGAGCTCGTCGTAGTCTCGCACGCGCTCGGCAACCGGGCGCAGCGTATGCGCCTGCCGGTCGTGCTTCAAGAATGCTCCGGGCTTGCCCATCGGTATCCCCTCTCATCGATCCCGCAGCGGGGCGAGAATCACAGATCCCATCAATATCGGCGAGCGGGCGCCAGGTACCCGAGATTGCCGTGAACGCGGAGCGCATTGGCCTGACGGCCATGCGCGAGGCGTGAACGACAAGGTCGGGTGCCTGGCGTCCGCACAGCCTAGGCAGTGACGGCCTCGAACGCCTTCTCCAACGCGGCCTCGTGCGTGGCTCCCGCGCGCTCGGCCTCGTCCACAATGGCCACCACGCGCTCGTACTCGGTTGGGATGACCTTCACAAAATGACGCGCCAGCGCGCTGAAGCGGTACAGCAGCTTGATGCCGCGGGGACTCGCCGTGTAGCGCACGTGCTCTTCGATAAGGGCGCGGATCTGCTCGAGCTCGGAGGCGGTGGGCGCCTTGAGCTGCACCATGTCGGTGTTGCAGCGGCGCGCCAGCGTGCCGTACTCGTCGTACACGTACGCCACGCCGCCGGTCATGCCCGCGGCGAAGTTCTGCCCCACCTCGCCCAGAATCAGCGCCACGCCGCCGGTCATGTACTCGCAGCCGTGCGCGCCCACGCCCTCGGCCACCAGCGTGGCCCCCGAGTTGCGGACGCCGAAGCGCTGGCCGGCAAGGCCGTTGGCAAAGCCGCGGCCGCCTGTGGCACCGTAGAACGCCACGTTACCCACGATGATGTTCTCGTCGAACTTGAACGTGGCCCCTTCGGCCGGGCGCACGGACAGCACGCCGCCCGAAAGGCCCTTGCCGAAGTAGTCGTTGGCGTCGCCCACTACGTTCAGCGTGACGCCCGCCGGCAGGAAGGCGCCGAAGCTCTGCCCGGCGGAGCCTGTGCACTCCACCGTGATGGACCCCGCCGGCAGACCGTCGGGATGCTGGCGCGTGACCTCGCTCCCGAGCATGGTGCCCACGCAGCGGTTGACGTTGTCTATGTCGGCGCGGAACCGCACGGGCCGCAGATGCTCGCGCGCATCGCGCGTGAGCGGCACAAAGAGCGTTGCGTCCAGCGTCTGCTCCAAGCCCGCGTCGGCCGCCATCTGGGGCAGGTAGTGCGGGGAGTCGGCGCCGGGGACGCGCGCGCCGAACTCGCACACCGCGGGAGCCAGCACCGGGGCCAGGTCCAGCAGGTTGGCCTTCCAGTTGCCCGGCACCTCGACCTGGCGCAGGCACTCGGGATGGCCCACCATCTCCTCAACGGTGCGGAAGCCCAGGCTCGCCATGACCTGGCGCAGCTGCTCTGCCACGAAGAGCATGAAGCGCTCCACGTGCTCCGGCTTCCCTGCGAACCCCTGGCGCAGGCGGCAGTTCTGCGTGGCGATGCCCGCCGGGCAGGTGTCTTGCTGGCAGTCGCGCTGCATGAGGCAGCCCATGGCGACAAGCGGCATGGTGGCGAAGCCGAACTCCTCCGCGCCCAGAAGGCATGCCACGGCAACGTCGGTGCCGTCCATGAGCTTGCCGTCGGCCTCGAGCACCACGCGGGAGCGCAGGCCGTTTTGCAAAAGCGTCTGCTGCGCCTCGGCCAGACCCAGCTCAAGCGGCAGGCCGGCATGCCAGATGCTGTCGCGCGGGGCGGCGCCCGAACCGCCGTTATGGCCCGAGACCAGGATCTTGTTGGCGCCGCCCTTGGCCACGCCGGTGGCGATGGTGCCCACGCCCGCCTCGGACACGAGCTTGACCGAGACGCGCGCGTGCGGGTTGGCGTTCTTGAGGTCGAAGATCAGCTCGGCCAGGTCCTCGATGGAGTAGATGTCGTGGTGCGGCGGCGGGGAGATAAGCCCGACGCCCGGCGTGGACTGGCGCACCTTGGCGATCCACGGGTAGACCTTCTTGCCCGGCAGGTGCCCGCCCTCGCCGGGCTTGGCGCCCTGGGCCATCTTGATCTGTATCTCGACCGCGGAGGTCAGGTACCGGCTCGTCACGCCAAAGCGGCCGGATGCCACCTGCTTGATGGCGGAGTTCTTGGAGTCCCCGTTGGCCAGCGGCGTCTCGCGGCGCGGATCCTCGCCGCCCTCGCCGGAGTTGGAGCGACCGTGCAGCCGGTTCATGGCAACGGCCATGCACTCGTGCGCCTCCTGGCTGATGGAGCCGTAGGACATGGCGCCGGTGTTGAAGCGCCGTACGATGCTGCGCGCGCTCTCCACCTCGTCCAACGCCACCGGCGCGCGACCGTCCGTTCGGAAGGCGAGAAGGTCGCGCAGGCGCACGGCGCGACCCGTGCGGTGAAGCCGTCGGCTGTACTGCTCGAACAGCGCGTAATCGTCCTCACGGCAGGCGCGCTGCAGCAAGTAGATGGTCTCGGGGTCGATCAGATGGTCCTCACCGCCCAGCGGGCGCCACTTGGTAAGGCCCAAGCTGGGCAGCTGCCCGGGCGCGGGGCTCTTCTCAAGCGCCTCGGCCGCGGCGGTGCGCTCGCGCTGCTCGCGCTCCACATCGGTAACGCCCAGGCCGCCTACACGGCTCACCGTGCCGGCGAAGTACGTGTCGACAAACTCCGGTGCCAAGCCCACGGCCTCGAAGATCTGCGCCGAGTGGTAGCTCTGCACCGTCGAGATGCCCATCTTTGACATGATGGCCACGATGCCCGCCGTTGCGGCCCGGTTGTAGTTGGCAATGCCCTGCTCGGCCGTGAGCGGCTCGCCGTCCTTGCCGGCAAGATCGCCCTTCTCGGCCATGTCGGCGATAACCGCATGCGCCATGTAGGGGTAGATGCCGCTGGCGGAGTAGCCCACCAACGCCGCGAAGTCATGGGCGGAAAGGGCGTCGCCGCATTCCAGCACGATGTCGGCGAAGGTGCGCACGCCCGCGCGGATAAGGTGGTTGTGCACGGCGGATACGGCGAGCAGCGACGGCACCGGGACCTCGCCCGCGCCCGCGCGGTCCGAGAGCACCACGATGTTCACGCCGTCGCGGACCGCGGCCTCCACGCTGCGCGCCAGCTCGGTGAGCGCCGCCTCGAGGGCGCCCGCGGGCGCATCCTCGGCAAAGACGGCGCGGAAGCGCTGGGCTCTGAAGCCCACGCGGTCGATGCCGCAGATTCCCTCGAACTCGGCACGGGTCAGAAGCGGGCGCTGCAGGCGCACGAGCTGGCACGACGCGCGCGAGTCCTCAAGAAGGTTGCCGTGATTGCCCAGGTAGAGCACCGTGGAGGTCACGAAGCTCTCGCGCAGGGCGTCGATGGGCGGGTTGGTGACCTGGGCGAAGAGCTGGTAGAAGTAGTCGAAGAACGACCGGTGCTTCTTCGAGAGACACGCCAGCGGGGCGTCGATGCCCATGGAGGCGATCGGCACGGACGCGGTCTGCGCCATGGGCCGCACGACCTCGTCCACGTCGTCCCAGTGGTAGCCGAGCTTGGCCATCTCGACCACGCGGGAGACCCTGCCGCCGGAGCCGGTCGGAGCGCCTGTTCCCTTATCGCCCTTATCGCCCGCGCTCTTCTCGGCCGCCTGGGCCGCCAGGTCGGCAATCTCGATGGTCTCGTCGGCGATCCAGTCGCGGTAGGGCTTCTCCTTGGCAAAGGTGCGGCGCAGCTCGTCGTTGTACACCACGCGCCCGGACCCCAGCTGGACCTCGAGCATCTCGCCGGGCCCCAGGCACCCCGCGGTCAAGATGTTGTCGGGCTCGATCTCTATGGTGCCGACCTCACTGGAGAGCAGGAAGCGGTCGTCGCGCGTGACGTAGTAGCGGGCCGGACGCAGGCCGTTGCGGTCGAGCGCGGCGCCCAGGGTCCGGCCGTCGGTGAAGGCGATGGCCGCCGGGCCGTCCCAGGGCTCCATGAGCATGGACTGGTAAGCGTCGTAAGCGCGGCGGTCCTCCGGCAGGGCGTCGTTGTGGTCCCACGGCTCGGGCAGCAGCAGCGATACGGCGCGGCTCAGAGGCCGGCCGTTCATGACCAGGAACTCCAGCACGTTGTCGAGAATGGCGGAGTCGGAGCCCTCGCGGTTGATGATGGGCAGCACACGCTCGAGATCGTCCTGCAGCACGGGGCTGTAGAGGTTGGGCTCGCGCGCGCGGATCCAGTTAACGTTGCCCTTCAAGGTGTTGATCTCGCCGTTGTGGATGATGAGGCGGTTGGGGTGCGCGCGCTCCCAACTGGGTGTGGTGTTGGTGGAGTAGCGCGAATGCACCAGTGCCACGGCAGTCTTGACGGCGGCGTCGTTCAGGTCGATGAAGAAGCGGCGCATCTGCGTGGCGACCAGCATGCCCTTGTAGACGATGGTTCGGCTGGACAGCGAGCAGATGTAGAAGATCTTGCCCGCCAGCGCATGCTCGGCATCGGCTTTTTTCTCAATGGTGCGGCGGCACACGTACAGGCGGCGCTCAAAGGCGTCGCCGCGCTCCACGTCGTCCGGGCGGCCCAGGAAGGCCTGCAGGATGGTGGGCATGCAAGCGCGCGCCGTCTCGCCCAGATCGTGCGGGTCAACGGGCACCTCGCGCCAGAACAGAAGCGGCACCCCCGCCTCGGCGCAGCCGGCTTCGAACGTGCGGCGCGCATCGGCGATCCCGCGCTCGTCCTGCGGGAAGAAGAGCATGGCCACGCCGTAGTCGCCCTCGTCCGGGAGGATCTGGCCGCACTTCTGTGCCTCCTTGCGGAAGAAGTGATGCGGAACCTGGAACAGGATGCCCGCGCCGTCGCCGGTGTTCTTCTCCAGGCCCACGCCGCCGCGATGCTCCAGGTTCACAAGCACCGAGAGCGCGTCGTCCAGGATCTGATGGGACCTCACGCCCTTCAGGTGCGCCAGCGCGCCGATGCCGCAAGCGTCGTGCTCGAACTCGGGTCGGTACAACGTGGGCCGCACCGCGGCGCGGGCGGCTGGCTGCGCGGCCCGGCCCAACGTATCGCTCTGCTGATGATGGCGCATAGTGTCCCCTCCTTGGTCTTCCCCTTCGCCTGAAAGCGCCGCCCAAGCGGGCGGCGCAGTGCACAGCGAAGCAAGTTTCTCAAGTGTAAGGGGGCGCGGGCGCCCGTAACGAGCGGGCACGGGACGGCAAACAAACGCTAACCAGCCTGCAAACAGCCGCTAACCCGCTTGCAAACAACCGCTCACAAACTCGTAACCTGTCCGAAACGAGCCCTGGAACGCAATGACGCGAGCCCCTCCGGCACAGCAAGCGCATCCCAGTGCGCCGTAAGCCGTCCGCGTCCCAGTACGGCCGCGAGCCATCCGCGCCCAACGCGCTGCAAGCCATTCGCGGCCCAAAGCGCCGCAGGCCGTTCGCGTCAAGCTGTCGGCTTGCCACGCGTCGCCCTTGTCGCCCGCTGTGCTTGTCGCCCGCCGACCTTGTCGCCCACCGACCTGGCCGCCCGCTGCCCTTACCGTCCGCCGACCTTGTCGCCCGCCATTCCGCATGCACTTTCTATCGGCTCCAACTTCTGCATGCACTTTCTATCGACAGTGAGCTCCGCATGCATTCCTTTTTGTCTAGAGGCTGTTTTTGGCCTCCAGACGATAGGGAATGCATGCGGAAGTTCGCGCCGATAGAAAGTGCATGCAGAAGCGTCCCGATACGGAGGCCCAGCCCGCGCGGCCAGCATGATGCGAGCGCATACCAAACGGGCGCCCATGTCGCGGGGCCCCAGCCCGCCCGGACGGCACCCAGGGGCGTCCGGGCGGCGAGAACAGCATGCGCAGCATCCACAGCAACGCGGGCGGATCCTCCGAGAAGGACCCGCCCGCGTAACAAAAGCTATCTGAGAAAGCCGGTCGCACCGCAAAGCAATCGGCGCAGCCGGCGCTTAGAACACCGTCAGGCGGAAGGCGCGCACGTCCTCCTCGCCAGGCGCGAGGGTAACCACGTCGCGCTTGTGCTCAAAGACGTCGTCTTCGTCGGTGGCGGTAGTGTGGCCCAGCCACGGCTCCAGCGCCACAAACGGCGCGTCGCCCATGCTCCAAACACCCAACGAGGTGAAGCCCGGAAAACCGCAGCGCACGCCGTGGCCCGTCTTGGTGCTCACCAGCTCAATGGTGTCGCCGGGCGTGCCCTGGAACACCCATGCGTCATGGGTGAACAGGTCATGAGCCATGCGCATGTGGTCGTCGTTCTCAAAAGGCTTGCGCGCAGCGGCGTAATCCATCAGGCCGTTGTCCAAGACCATGGGGCACACGGGCGACCACTTCTCGGCAAAGCGCACTTCGTAGTCCTCGAAGGTCTCCCCCGCGTCCGGATCCAGCGGAACGTTGAAGGCCGGATGCCCGCCCTCGATAAACGGCAGCGGCGTGTCGCCGGTGTTGATGACGTGATACTCGTGCTCTACCGTGGCGGGCCCCACAATGCGGTACGTCGTCTCAAAGCGGAACGCAAACGGGAAAGCCTCGAGCGTCTCCGGCGTGGAGTCAAAGGCGTAAGTCACCTCGTCAACCGACGAGCTCACGATCTGATGCTTGTAGTTGCGCACCAAACCGTGACGGCCCATCTCGGTCGGGCCGTTCGCGGTCTGCGCCTTGCCGTCGCGCAAGGACCCCACAATGGGAAAGAGGATCGGCGCGCTCTTGCCCCACCACTGCGGATCGCGCTGCCAAAGGTACTCGCGCCCGTCAAGCTTGATGCTCTTGAGCTGGGCGCCCGCCGTCTCGGACGCAACGGAGAAGGCCCCCTGCGTAATCGTCGTCACCGTGGTATCTGCCATGAGCGTTCCTTTCACGTAAGTCCGTCGGGCGAGAAGCGCCGTGCCGCCGAGACGCAGCCTGGTCGCGCCTCTCGCCTTTCTCATACCCTGCCATTGTGGCACGGACGCGCACGCCGCGCACTGCCTGAACGCGCAAGCGGTACCTACCCGCCGGTAAGGGCGCAAACAACACCCCGTTCAAAGAAAAGGCCCCGGAGCCGAAGCTCCGGGGCCTGTGCCATGCCGTATGTCAGCGAGGCGCTTTGACCTAGTTGGCCATGAAGTCGCGCTGCACCGAGGAGTCCACCTTGATGCCAGGGCCCATGGTGGAGCTGACGGTGATGGACTTGATGTAGCGGCCCTTGGCGGAAGCGGGCTTCACGCGCAGGATCTCGGCGAGAAGGGCAGCGTAATTCTCGATGAGCTTCTCGGTCTCAAAGGAGCACTTGCCCAGCGGCACGTGGCAGATACCGTAGCGGTCAGCGCGGTACTCCACACGGCCGGCCTTGAGCTCGGAAACCATCTTGGCGACGTCCATGGTCACCGTGCCCAGCTTGGGGTTGGGCATGAGGCCACGGGGGCCGAGGATACGGCCGATGCGGCCAACCTTGGCCATCTGATCGGGCGTGGCGATGGCGGCGTCGAAGTTGATCTCGCCCTTCTGGATGTCGGCGACGAGCTCGTCGGAGCCAACGATGTCGGCGCCGGCCTCACGGGCCTCGTCGGCCTTGGCACCCTCAGCAAAGACGGCCACACGCACGGACTTGCCGGTGCCGTTCGGCAGGGCAATGGAGCCGCGGATGTTCTGGTCGGCCTTACGGGTGTCGATGCCCAGACGGAAGTGAACCTCGATGCTCTCGTCGAAGGAAGCCGGAGCGACCTCCTTGACCAGGTTCATAGCCTCCAGCGGGGTGTACAGCTTGGTGCCGTCGACCTTCTCGGCGGCAGCGTTGAACTTCTTACCGTGCTTAGCCATGTGATACCTCCTGTGGTTCGCGGGCCGTTAGGCCCTCCCACGTCTCAAGCGTGCCGGACTGCACGCAAAGCGCGCCGGAGGTGTTCCGACGCGCCGGTTACCAGATAAAGCGACCTTAGTCCTCGGCCACGGTGACGCCCATGGAGCGGGCGGTGCCGGCGATGATGCGCTTGGCGCCCTCGATATCGATGGCGTTGAGGTCGGGCATCTTGGTCTCAGCGATCTGGGTCAGCTGAGCCTGGGAAAGCTGGCCCACCTTGTCGCGCTGCGGCACGGCGGAACCGCTCTTGAGGCCCAGGGCCTTCTTGATGAGCTGGGCCGCCGGCGGGGTCTTGCAGACGAAGTCGAAGGAACGATCTTCGTAAACAGTGATGACGGTCGGGATGATGTCACCACGCTGCTCCTGCGTAGCGGCGTTGAACGCCTGGCAGAACTGCATGATGTTGACCTGGGCGGCACCCAGGGCAGGGCCGATGGGCGGCGCCGGGTTGGCGGCACCCGCGGGGATCTGAAGCTTGATGACGGTCGCGACTTTCTTAGCCATGAACCTGTCCTCCTACTTGAACGAACGTGAACCTCGTACTTTATCGTCAGCGCAGTTGCTAGAAGCACCCGTCCACAGGAAAGCAAGCGCGCGAACGTCCTACCTTTACGCGGCCCTTATCGCCATGGGCGAGAAGAACCGCTGCTACGGCCGCCGATAGGCTTTTGCCTACCCCAGCCGCGTCGGCGGCTACTGAATGGCAGCCACCTGGTCGAACGAAAGCTCGACCGGGGTCTCGCGCCCGAAGATGAGCAGCGTGACCTTGACCTTGCCGGCCTCCGCGTTGACCTCGGAGACCTGGCCGTCGAAGTCGGCCAGCGGGCCGGAGGTGACGCGCACCGAGGTACCCACCTCAAGGCCGACGGCCGTGCGCTTGGGAGCCTTGCCGGCGCTCGAGCGCTTCATGATCTTGTTGTACTCATCGCGCGAAAGCGGCGCGGGGTTGTCGGCAGCACCCAGGAAGCCGGTGACACCAGGCGTGTTGCGCACGCAGGAACGCGCATCGGCGTTCATCTCCATGCGGACCAGCACGTAACCCGGCAGGACCTTGGCGTCCTTGGTCTCGCGCTTACCGCCCTCCTTGATCTCGGTCACACGCTCCGTCGGGATCTGGACATCGAAGATGTAATCCTGCATGCCCATGGTCTCGATACGGTGCTCGAGATCGCTCTTAACGCGGTTCTCGTACCCGGAGTACGTGTGAACGACATACCAGTGCTTGGCCATTCGTTACCCCCTCAGACCCGCGAAAAGCAGCAGACCCTCGCCGATAACCAGGTCGAGCACGGCGATGATGACGCCGACTACGACGAGCGAGGCGATAACTGCCACGGAGTAGTTGACAAGCTCCTTCTTGCTCGGCCACACCACGCGATGCATCTCGGTCTTAACGGCCTTGAAGTAGTTCTTGACGCGGGTGAGAACCGAAGGCTTGCCGCCCTTGGCCTTCTTAGCGGACTTGGCGGACTTAGCAGAAGAGCCCTTCTTGCCCTCGGGCTTATCGGCCTTGAACTTGAAGAGGCCCTTCTTCTTGGGCTCGGGAGCGGTCTGTTTTGCCTGCGGAGCCTCTTGCTTAGCAGCAACCTGAGCCGGCTGGGCAGCCTTGGGCTGCTGGCCCTTGTTCTGGCTCTTCTTTTTCTTCTTGTTGCTCGCCATGTTTGGCTACCTCCGAGAAAAACTCTCCCGACCCTAAGAAACCGTAAGCCTCACGAGGAGGCTTACGGATTGGAAACTGGCACGCCAGGAAGGACTCGAACCCTCAACACTCGGTTTTGGAGACCGATGCTCTACCAATTGAACTACTGGCGTATGTTTGGAACCCTAGCGGGTCTCGCGGTGAAGCGTGTGGTGACGGCACCAAGGGCAGTACTTCTTCATTTCCATGCGCTGCGGCGTGGTCGACTTGTTCTTGGTGGTCGTATAGTTGCGGCGCTTGCACTCGGTGCACGCCAGAGTAATCATAGTACGCATGTATCCTCCTAAGTCTTACCCTTTGCGGGCACGGGTTGATACGTTACCACCCTCTCTGTTGGGGTGTCAACGAAAACCTTACTGCAAGCCTTCTCTGCAGATACGCTCCACATTTACAGCTCTTGACGACCCGCTCTGCTGCACGTCAAAACGCGCAACATCATCCAACGCACAAAAAAGCCCGGCCCCTGCAAGGGACCGGGCTTTCAAACTCAAGGGGTTGTTACTTACTTGATGATCTCGGTAACAACGCCGGAACCCACGGTGTGGCCACCCTCGCGGATAGCGAAGCGCAGGCCCTCCTCCATGGCGATCGGGTGGATGAGGTCGCCCTCGATGGTGACGTGGTCGCCAGGCATAGCCATCTCGACGCCCTCAGGCAGCTTGACGGTGCCGGTGATGTCGGTGGTGCGGAAGTAGAACTGCGGACGATAACCGTTGAAGAACGGGGTGTGACGGCCGCCCTCCTCCTTGGTCAGGACGTAGATCTCGCCCTTGAAGTTGGTGTGCGGGGTAACCGAACCCGGCTTGCAGAGAATCTGGCCGCGCTCGATGTCCTCGCGCTTGATGCCGCGGAGCAGGATGCCGACGTTATCGCCAGCCTCGCAGAAGTCCATGGTCTTGCGGAACATCTCGATGCCGGTGGCAACGGAGGACTGGGTCTCCTTGATGCCGACGATCTCGACGGGCTCGTTGAGCTTGAGGGTACCACGCTCGACACGACCGGTGGCAACGGTGCCGCGGCCGGAGATGGTCATGGTGTCCTCGACGGCCATCAGGAAGGGCTTGGCGTCGTCGCGCTCGGGGGTCGGGATGTACTCGTCCACAGCCTTCATGAGCTCGCGGATGGACTCAACCCACTTCTCGTCGCCGTTCAGAGCGCCAAGAGCGGAGCCCTTGATGACGGGCAGGTCGTCGCCCGGGAAGTCGTACTCGGAGAGGAGCTCACGGGTCTCCATCTCGACGAGCTCGATGAGCTCCTCGTCGTCAACCATGTCGCACTTGTTCAGGAACACGACGATGTAGGGCACGCCGACCTGACGGGCGAGCAGGATGTGCTCGCGGGTCTGGGCCATGGGGCCGTCGGTGGCGGCGATGACCAGGATAGCGCCGTCCATCTGGGCAGCACCGGAGATCATGTTCTTGACGTAGTCAGCGTGACCAGGGCAGTCAACGTGAGCGTAGTGACGCGTGGGGGTCTCGTACTCGACGTGAGCAACGGAGATGGTGATGCCGCGCTCGCGCTCCTCGGGAGCCTTGTCGATGTCCTCGAAGGCGGTAAAGTCGGCCTTGCAACCCTCGGTCTCGGAGAGAACCTTGGTGATTGCTGCGGTCAGCGTGGTCTTGCCGTGGTCAACGTGACCGATGGTGCCGATGTTAACATGCGGCTTAGTGCGCTCGAACTTCTGCTTGGCCATGAAGCCTCCTCCTTTGAGGTTGCCCCTTCCGGGAGCACCTGTCCTTCTTACACAACGACCCCCTGTTTTACGAGGAGGCCGCAGGGTAACCATGGTAGCGGTGACTGGATTCGAACCAGTGACGCCACGGGTATGAACCGTGTGCTCTAACCAACTGAGCTACACCGCCGTACTGGAGCCTGCAACCAGACTTGAACTGGTGACCTCTTCGTTACCAACGAAGTGCTCTACCGACTGAGCTATACAGGCTTGATGGTGGGAGCGCAAGGATTCGAACCTTGGTAGGCAGAGCCAACGGGTTTACAGCCCGTCCCCATTAACCACTCGGGCACACTCCCAACTATCATTGCCCTCGGCGACCGGGTTTTGCGGCCCGCTCACTTCAAGCAGGAGATATATTATGCAACCGCCCCAGCCGTGTCAACTATAACACGCCACCGGGCGTTCCCCTTTTTGAGAATTTCCTCTATTATGCAGAAACCGCAGGTAGACCGCTCTGTTCTACCTGCGGTTCGCTGCATTGGTTCGTGGTGACCTTATGAAGCCGCTTTTGGACGGGGCAACGCACGCCGAAGCACGGCGACGGGTCCGCTCCCCTCCTCCTGCGCCGTGCGCCCGGAACCTCCTTTACGCCGCGGAGCGCGCAAGCCCGTCCTCATGCGTGGCCTCTTGGCCCAACGCCTCGCTGCATGCGCGGTAGCGCGGATGCTCCTCCAGCCGGTACGCCTCGACCTGCTCGGCGCGCCGCCCGCGCATGAACAGCCACCACCGGCCGCGCGGCGTCTCGAGCAGCGTGTTGACCGTCTTGTTGGCGCGGTCCGCATAGCAGCGCGCGCTGTCGACGTCCTGGAACCCCAGGACCAGCTGCGTATCGCAGTTGCCCAGGATCGACATGGACCGGGCCCGCCCGTAGCGCGCCTCGAGCTGGGTGTAGGACTGCAGCAGCAGCGTGCACCAGATCTCCCGGCTGCGCGCAACGGCCAGAACGTCGTCGATGTTGGGGATGCTCAGGTTGGCAAAGTCGTCCAGCAGCAGACGCACGGGCACCCGCAGCGCGCCGTCCGGGCTGCGGTCGGCCTCGCGCATGAGACCGGCAAACGCATGCGAGACGAACAGGCTGACCAGCGGGTCAAGGCTGCGGTCTATATCACTCGTCGTGACGAACACCGCCATGCGCTCGTTGCCCATCCGGGAAAAATCCAGCTGGTTGGGGTTGTCGTAAAGCCGCCGCACGCCGTCGAAGCCCAGGCACATGAGCTTCTCGGCCACAATGCCCATGATGCTGGCGTTCATCTTGTCCGCTGAGCGCGTGGCGCCGTAACGCTGGTAGAGCGCATACGCAAAGCTCCGCGGATCGATCGTCTCGAGCTCCTCGAGCAAGCGGAACGTCGCACCGCAGCCCAGGTGCTCGGCAAGCTCCACCACCGACGAGAAGGTCTGCTCGGACCGCGGCAGCTCCTCCAGCGTGTAGGCGATGAGCGCCGTAACGAGGTTCGCCGCCGCATTGTCCCAGAAGGGGTCGTCCCCGTTCTCTACCGGGCAGATGGCGCGGGCAACGCTCACTATGTCCTGCTGGTCGGGAACGCGGTGATCCCCGTAACGGCGCACGTGCGCCAGGGGGTCGTACCCCACGTCCTCCACGCCGGCTATCGGCGGAAGCGCCGGGCCGCACAGGCAGGTGAAGTCGATCCGCTGCACCGTGTAACCGTTCGCGGCGAGCACGGGGCCCATCTCGCGGGCCAGCGTGCCCTTGGTGTCGAGCACCACGTAGCTCGCGTTCATCTGCAGGAGGTTGGGCTTGAGCACGTGGCGCGTCTTGCCGGCCCCCGACGGCCCGATGACCAGCACGTTGTTGTTGAGCCCGGTAAGGCGCGTGTCGCAGGGAAGCTCGCAGCCGCGCCCCAAAAGCGTGCCGGGAACGCGGGAGGGGGCGGCGCAGGTGGTGGGAACGAGGGTGCTAGGCATATGCGGGCTCCTTTCGGGAGGAAACGACGGCATCGGCAAAGCCGAGCTCAACCGCGCGCTCGGCGGTGAGGTACGTGTCCTTGGCCGTGAGGGCCTGGACGCGCTTGACGGTAAGGCCGCTGCGATCGGCCAGAATTTCGGCGAGCGTGCGGCGCAGCCCCATAAGGCGCCGGCTGGCCTCTTGCACGGCAAGGGCCGAGCCTCCGGCGTTCTCGATGAGCGGATCGTGGATCATGAGCTCGGCGTGCGGGAGCATTTCGCGGGTATCGCCCGAAACGAAGATGATCGCGCCCATCGACGCCGCGGTGTCAAAGCACACCGTGTGCACCGGGCAGGAGATGGAGCGCATGGCGTCCACGATGGCGAGCCCGGCGGAAACCGAGCCGCCTGGACTGGATACGTACACCGTGACGGGCGCCGCGGGGTCGGCGCGCTCGAGCTGCAGCAGCTGCTGGCAAACGTCGAACGCCATAGCGCGGTCGATGGTGCCCGCCACTGCCAGCTCGCGGTGGGCGAGCATTTCGTCGTACACGGTGGTGAAGGCAACGCCTTGGGCCGATTCGCGCATGGTGCGCGGGCTGATGAAGTCGTGTGACATGGAAACTCCCCTTTCTTACGCAGCGATGTGCAGATCCTGGGCGGCCTGCCTCAGGCGCCTCTCAAGCTCCGGGTGCCGTACGTGCGGGCGGACGTCCTCGGCATGCCGTGGCTGCGCGCAATGCGCCGCCATGGCGAGCGGGGCCGCCCACAGCATGACGTCCCTGCGGACCTTTACGTCGAGGCCCGCACCGTTCGCCCCAGCCTCCCGGGACGGCTCGCACGCCGCACGGAGCTTCAGCAGCGTGTCGGATGAGTCCGCGTGCATGCGGCGCAGCTCCGCATGCCATGCCCTGCGCGCTTTTGTCACCCGTCTCTCAGTGGGCAGGAGCGAGAAGACCGCATCGAGGTCGGCGAGGGGCGTCTCGGCCATATAGGCCACCAGAAGCCGGGCGCACAACGGGCCGTGCCAGAGATCCTGTGCGTAGGATGCGAGCAGCGCGATCCGTTCGGCATCGGACATCAGCGTCTGAGCCGGCGGCCAGGACTCGTAGCCGCCCGTCCTCTTGCCGAGCATCTCGGCGGGAGCCTGCAGGAGGCGCAGGGCCGTGCGAACGTCCTTATCGCGAACGCGCTCCGCCTCGAACGTGTCCTGGGGACCGACCCTCAGGAGTTTGAGGCAGGCAAGCGCCAGCTGCCCTGCGGTCAGCGGATCCTTGCTCCCCTTTTCCGCGCAAACCGGGATCTGCTCGCGGAAAAGCGCGCTCGCGGCCAAGCCGCGGAGCACCGTCAGGCGGTTGCGGTCGTGCGCCAGGTAATCCCGGACGGGCAGTTCGGCAACGCGCTCAATCACTGCGCGGCTGAACGTCCTGGTGGGCACGCCCTCCCGAGCGCGCCGCAAGCGGCCTGCCAGCTCGGAGCAGGTTGGGTGCGCGGTGTTACCGCGCGGCGCGGAATCGGGGGTGCCGCGGTCACCCGTTGACGGAGAAACGTCGTTTGCTCTGCGATGTATCACCATTGGTGGGCCCTTTCTTCTATGCTGGGGCGGCATGCCGCCCATGTCTTATATGCTTGCTCGTGGTGAAATACGGTTGTCGGTTTGTTCAAGGTGCGCTTGCGCGCCAACCGCCTCCTGCGAGGCGGCGCGGTGCTGCCTTGCGGACGGCCGATGCCAAGCCGCCCGCTATGCGGTTGTCAAGGTGCACGCCGGCAGAGCCGGGCGACCGACCCTGTCGCTTTAAGGCGCTTGCACCGCAAACCCGCGGCACAGCAAGCCCCTCAAGGCGAGAAGATCGCGTCAGCGTAACCCTATTGCGTTGTCAGATGAGGAATGTAGTGGTTGTCATACGCTCTCCCTTACCGCTGATGTGCTGAAATACGCTGCTGAATATGCTCGGAGTCTCAAACGCCCTCAAGGCGCTTACCCATTACGCCATTATGTGCGCGCCTTTGTCAAGAGGTTTTCTCATTTTTTTCTGTGATGGCCTACGGAGCCGTTTTCACAGAGATTCCGGCCCTTACGAGAAACGGGCCGGGCACCGCTGGGGTACCCGGCCCGAAGCCTCCCTGGAGCCAGCGACAGGAATCGGCGCGCGGCTGCGCCGCCCGCCCCCGCTGCGGAAGCCTCGCGGCTTCCTTGCGCGCTGCGCTGGAAAACGCTCCGCGTTTCCTCAGCTCCGCGCCCGCAACCGGGTTCGATTCCGGCCCTTACGAGAAACGGGCCGGGCACCGCTGGGGTACCCGGCCCGAAGCCTCCCTGGAGCCAGCGACAGGAATCGAACCCGCAACCCAGTGATTACAAATCACTTGCTCTACCGTTGAGCCACGCTGGCTTGGCTGGCGCGCGGGCTTGCCGCCCGTTGCGCGAGCTTGTTAAGAATATCGTTGCAGCCGCAAAACCGCAAGCGGCGCCTGGACGCTTCTAAGCTTATCCACTATCGGGGCAGAGCGTCCGACCCTATCCTCGGTCCCGCAGGGCGGCCAACTGGGCGCGAGCCGCCGGGCTCAGGCGATCCGCCAGGGTGAGCTTCATGGGAGGGATCTCGTCCATCTCGCGCTGCACGCTTTCGTTCACCGCGGTGATCTCCGCTGTGAACATGCGCGCCGATATGCGCGTGACCCCCTTGCCCATGGCCACCGCCTGAATGGTGCCGTCGCTCGTGGCCACCGTGACGGCGCGCCCCTGCTCGCGCGCGTCGGTGCAGAGCTGCTCGATCACGCGGTCGGCCGAAACCCCCGGGGGCGAGAAGATCACCTGCACGCCGGCCTGCGGCAGGTTGGGCCGGTCGGGGTTCTTGTTGCCCGCGCCATCGAACACCACCACTGCATCGTAGCTGGCCTGGGCAAACGCCGCAACGTCGGAGATCAGGGCCTCGCGGGCGCGCGGGTACACGTCGCGGCTGAGCGGGTCGCCGGCGGTGTCGCGGTAGACCAGCGCCTCGTAGCGCGGCGTGGCGTAGATGATGTTGTAGCCGTCCACCACCAGCAGCGGACGGCGCTTGGCGCCGCGGCCCGTGCCGTACGGGCTCCTACCCGCCTCGCGGCGCATGGTGCCGTTCGCCGCGCCGCCGGCTCCGCCCAAAGACTCCGCGCCGGCGCTGCTGAACGCGTTGCCCGCGCCATACGTGCTGGCATCGACAATGGGCTTGGCCGAACCGGCCCCGAACCGCTTGGCCTTTTTCTTGTTACGCTTGCTGGCCACGGCTATGCGCCCGCCTTCGCGCCGCCGTCGGCATCGGCCTGAGCAGCTGCCGCCTCGGCCGGCTCCAAGACCGGCGCGCCCTTCTCGGCCGACGCGGCGCTTTGGGAGCCCGGGCCGTTATCGCCCAACAGCTCGCCCTGGTTGGCGCGCAGCCACTCGTAGCACATGACCGTGGCCGCCTGCGCAACGTTCAGGCTCTCGGTGAGGCCGCGCTGCGGCAGCTTAACCAAGAAGTCGCACTTATCGAGCATGAGGCGCGAAATACCCGCGCCCTCCGATCCCATCACCAGCGCAATGCGGCCCGAAAGCGGCGCCCCCCATACGCTCTCGCGCGCGTGCTCGGACGAACCGCCCACCCAGAAGCCGGCCTCCTTGAGGCGCTCCACCGCGGCGGGGAGGTTGGGAACCCGCGCGATGGGCAGGTGCATGACGGCGCCCGCGCTCGTCTTGTACGCGCCCACGCCCACGGCCGCCGCGCGCTTGTTGGCAATGACCACGCCCGCCGCGCCCACAACCTCGGCCGAGCGCACGATAGCGCCGAAGTTGCCCTCGTCGGTCACGTGGTCGAGCACCACCACGAGCGCGGCGCCCGTGCCCGCGCGCTGTATAACGTCCTCAAGCGAGGCATAGGGGAACGGCGCTGTTTCCAGCACGATGCCCTGGTGCGCGCCGTGGCTGGAGATGCGGTCAAGCTGAGCGCGCGGCACCTCCTTGAAGGGCACGCCGGCGCTCCGCAGGTCGTAGACGATGCGCGCCAGGTTCTCGTCGGCGCGCGCGTCTTGGGCGATAAGCGCCCTCTTGACCGGGAAGCCGCTGCGCAGGGCCTCCGCCGTCGCGCGACGCCCCTCTATATAGGTATCCTCCGCGCGACCAGCACCGCCCTGCCCCCGCGCGCGATCCGCATGCGGCGCACCGGCGGCTCCGTAACCCCTGCGGTAACCCGACTTGCCGCGCTTATCGCCCGCGGCGTCCGAACGGAAGCCCGATCCGCCACGGGCACCGCCCGAGCGGGCGGCACGGGAGCGCTTATCGCCCGCAGACCCTCCGCGCGATCCCGACCCGCCGCGAGCGCCGCCGCGGGCCCGGTCTCCAAAGCCCGCGCCGCCACGCTGCGACGCGCGCCTGTTCTTGTCAGCCATGTACGCCTCTCTCCTTGCCCGACGCGCCTGCGCGCCTGCGCGAGCGCGCCGTCGCAATCACCTTCTTGCCCTAGCAGTATACGAAACTCCGCGACGTCGCTAACGGGACGACACGCCCGAATCGGCAATATGCGCCCCGCCCCCACACGCGTCCCGTGCGTTCAGCCCTCTGCCGCAACCCTGCCGGCCCCGCGCCATGCCCCTCGCGTTCCGTGCGCTCAGCCTCGCCGCAGGCCCGCCGGCCCCGCGCCGTGCCCCTCACGTCCGCAAATTGCGTTGCACAGCCTACACGAAACGCCTTTTTTCGGCCCTCTCATGTAAGCTGTGCGACGCTTTTTTCTCACGCTTGGCAGCCTTCGCCTTGTGCACCATACTGCCAGAAAGAACGCGGGAAGCGCGCTGCACTGGCAGCATCCAGGACCCGCAAACGCAGAAGGAGGAGGGCAATGGATATCCCCGTTGTGCTCTCCCACAAAACCGCATGGCTTTTTCTTCATGCGCCAAACCGCAATCGCCTGAGGCGCATCTTGGCGAGCCGCCCTATCTTTAAACCAGGCACCAAGGCATCGGCGCTTGCCTCGCGCTTACGCGACGTGCTATCGGCCTGCGGCATCCCACGCGATAAGCTCGAGAAGATCGATGTCCTGGTTTCCTTTGCCGCCGAACGAAGCAATTCACCGGATTTCAGATCTCATGCGCTGGGGCGCCTGCTCGAAGGCAACTTGGTTGAGCCGGTATGCCCTGGCGTGCTTGTCGTTCGCCCGGAGCTGTGCTTCATCCAGGCAACGGTTTGGATGGAGCCCCTTGAGGCGCTTGAGTTCGGTTTTGAGCTCTGCGGTCGCTACGAATCCGTGGCGCCCCTTGGCAAGAAGGGCTACCGGGAACGCCCGCCTCTCACGACACCTGCCGACATCCGCGCGGTAGCCAAACGCCTCCCCCGCCTACCGGGATCGCACAAGGCGATTCTCGCCCTCGCGCGCATACGGTCAGGATCGCGCTCGCCCATGGAGACCGCCGTGGCGCTCAGCATCCTATGCTCCCAAAAGGACGGCGGACTCGGCTGCTTTGATATAGAGATGAACCGGCGCATTCCCATACCGGCCGACATGCGGCGCTTCTTTTCCTTTGATCATATCGAGATCGATCTTTTCTTGCCAAGTGCAAACGCGGGGATAGAGTACGACGGCTCATACCATGCCGAGCTCAAGCGGCGCACGCACGATATGGACCGCAGCTCCGCCCTCTCCATGCTGGGCATCCCCATCCGCACGATAAGCGCGCAGCACCTGTCGAGCCAGCTTGCGTTCCACCGCGCCCTTAACGCCGTGGCCCAGCTGCTCGGCATAGCGCCGCCGGCAAGCGCCGCATTCCAACGGCGCCAAAACGAGCTGCGCCTATCCCTTATACGCAACTGGTCGTAAGGCACCGCAGCAAAGCACGGCGCACGCTATGCAAAGACGGCATCCAAGCAAAATCAGGTACGACGCACGCGAAAACGGCGCGCGAGCCAAACAACGCCAGGCATACGATAACAGGAAGCGTCGCACAGCCTACACGAAGCGCCTTGCTTTGGCTCCTCCGTATAAGCTGTGCGACGCTTTTGAGCAAGGAAGGGAATCAGTGCGAGAAGCGCCTACTCTTATCGGCCCGGTACGCCCCTCCTCGTGCTCAACGCGCCCGCTTGCTTTGGGCAACGTGCGCGGACGGCCGAACCCCCTAGGCCCGCTTGATGCGGCTGCCGGCAGCGGTGTCCTCGACTACAAGGCCCATGTCGCGCAGCTGGTCGCGAATGGCGTCGGCACGCCCCCAATCCTTGGCGGCGCGGGCCTCTGCGCGGGCAGCCAGCACGGCCTCGGCAGCCTCGTCCACGCTGTCGCCGGTATAACCCACCAATCCGGCGGCAACCCCGAGCAGGCCCACCGGCAACTCCTCTTTGGGCTCGCGAAGCTCGACGCCGAGGACGGCAAACGCGCCCGCGATCCCCGCGGAGCAAGCGTAGCATGCCTCCTCGTCCGCATCGCCGCCCACCTCGTCGAGGTATGTGTTCGCCTCGGTTACGAGCTGGAAGTAGGCGGCCACGGCGCCGGCGGTGTTGAAGTCGTCGTTCATCGCAGCCTCAAACTCCGCCGCGGCATGCTCGGCTGCGGCGATCAACGCGGCGGCGCGCTCGGCATCCGCCTTGCCGGAGGCGTGCTTGGCCGCCCACACGAGGTTCTCCATGCACGTGGCAATGCGCTCGAGGGAGTTCTCGGCGCCCTCCAGGCGCTCCCAACTGAAGTCCAGGGGGCTGCGGTAATGCGTCTGCAGCATCAACAGGCGCAGGGCTGCGGCACTGTGCTGGTCCAGGACCTCCTTGAGCGTGAAGAAATTGCCCAGGCTCTTGGACATCTTCTCGCCGTCCACCAGGAGCATGCCCGTGTGCATCCAGGTGTTGGCAAAGCCCTGGTGCCAGCAGCACGTAGCCTGCGCGCACTCGTTCTCATGATGCGGAAACGCCAGGTCGGAGCCACCGCCGTGAATATCGATCGGCGTCCCCAGGTACCGGTGCACCATGGCGGCGCACTCGGTGTGCCAGCCGGGGCGACCCTGGCCCCACGGGCTCGGCCAGCTGGGCTCGCCGGGCTTGGCGGCTTTCCACAGCGCAAAGTCCAACGGATCGCGCTTGTCCTCGTTCTCCTCGATGCGCGCGCCGACCATGAGGTCGTCAACCTTGCGCCCCGACACCTCGCCGTACGCCGGATCGCTCCTGACCGAGAAGTACACGTCGCCGTTATCCGCCGCATAGGCGTGCCCCTGCTCGATCAAGCTCTTGATCATGCCGATCATGGGGCCGATCTCCTTGGTGGCGCGCGGCCGGATATCCGGATCCATGATGTTGAAGCGGCGCATCTGCTCGATAAACGCCGCGGAGAACTCGGCGGCCACCTCCTCGGCTGTGCGGCCCTGCTCGTTGGCGCGGTTGATGATCTTATCGTCCACGTCGGTCAGGTTCTGCGCGAAAGTAACCTCGTAGCCGCAGGCGATAAGCCAACGCCGGATCACATCGAAGCTGAGGAACGTGCGCGCGTTGCCGATGTGGATCTGGTCGTACACGGTGGGACCGCACACGTACATGCGGACCTTTCCCTCCTCGATGGGCTGGAACTCCTCTTTCTTATGCGTCTGCGAGTTGTAAATAAGCATATGATCTGCTCCCTTGTCTCTATATATACGGGCGAGAAATGCCGCAGGAGTCCGGCTGCCGCGCCGGCCGGCGTATCCCTGCGAATGTGGGCTTTGCAAACATCCTCCGGGATACGCCGCCCGGCACCAGAGCCCGGGCACTGCCCCCGTCCCTATCCCCTTATCCGGCGAGAACGACCGGGAAGGCCTTGCCTTGGCCGGAGGGGGGGGGATTACCCCGCAGGACGTTTGCCAAGCCCACGCCCGAAGGGGTAATCCCCCGGCCCGCGAGCGGCTTACCGGCTACATCGCTCGAGCAAGCAGACGGCCCAAGCGCCGACGCCCTCGCCCTGGCCCTCCCAGCCGAGCTTCTCGGTCGTAGTCGCCTTGACGCCCACCGCGTCAACGGGAACGCCGAGGGCGCCCGCCAGGTTCTCGCGCATGGCATCGCGGTACGGGCTGATCTTGGGCTCTTGGCAGGCCAACGTGCAGTCCGCATCCACCAGCTCAAAGCCCAGCTCGCGCGCGTAAGCCATCACGCGGCCCAGCAGAACCAGGGAGTCAGCCCCCTCGTAAGCAGGATCGGTGTCTGGGAAGAGCTTGCCGATGTCCCCTCCGCGGCACGCGCCCAGAATGGCGTCGGCCAGCGCATGCGCCAGCACGTCGGCGTCAGAATGGCCCAAAAGGCCCTTGTCGTGGGGAATATCCACGCCGCCGATAATGCAGCGGCGACCTTCCACAAGGCGGTGAACATCGTATCCGTGGCCGATTCTCAACGCGCTGTGTTGCATGAGCCCCGCAGCTCCCTCCGTGCCGAAGCGAATTTCAGCCATGATACCGCACGGCGGCGGCGCAAGGCCACAGGGGCAGGGAAGAGTTCGCGGGTCGCGTGCGTAACGACGGCGGTCCCGTCCTCTCCAAGCGCCGACGGGCGGGGCCGGCGGGCGGGCGGGCCGGCGGGCGGGCGGGCGGCGCCAAAAAGCGTCGCACCGCTTGCATGAAGGAGTCGAAAAGGGCCTTCTCGTGTAAGCGGTGCGACGCTTTTTCCCTGCGGTCAGCCCTCTACCCGTATAGGCGCAGAAGGGCCCCGACCCGCCCGATGATCCGCCGCCAGCAGTCAGCTCTTTACCCGCGCAGGCGCAAAAGGACCCCCGCCGCGGTACTCGTCGAGCTTTCTCTCGTACCCCTATCCGCGTAGGCGCAGAAGGGCCTCGATGAGCGGAACGTCCTCGGGAACGGTGACCTTGAGGTTGTCGCGCGGCGTATCGAGCAGCAGCACGTTGCCGCCGATATGCTCGACAAGGGACGCATCATCAGTGCCGACGAAGCCCGCGGCCTCGGCGGCGGCGTACGCGCGGCGCATAACGTCGACGGGAAACACTTGCGGCGTCTGCACGGACCAGAGCAGCGCGCGGTCGGGCGTGCTCGCAATGAGCCCGCCTGCACCGACCTGCTTCATGGTGTCCACAGCGGGCTGGCCGCACACCACGCCGTCCAACGGGGGGTGCGGCGAGAAGGAGCCGGGGCCGTGCGCGCCGCCCGCCTCAAGCGCCTGAACCGCCTGGTCGATAACCTCCGATCTAATCAGCGGCCGCGCGCCGTCGTGAATGGCCACGATGCCAAACTCCGCCGGAGCCGCCTCGACGCCGGCGCGCGTGGAGGCTTGGCGCGTGGCCCCCGCATCAGCAAACGTCACGGGTGTGGAGAGCCCCAGGGGCTCCACCGCCTGCGCGCGCATGTCGTCACGCCGCTCCGGCGGGCAGACCAGCACGATATGCCCGATTGTGGCAGCTTGGTCAAAGGCTATGAGAGACCAGCTCACCAGCGGGAGCCCCGCAACCTTCATCAGCTGCTTGCCGCCCTTATGTCCCAGTCGGCTGCCGATGCCACCCGCCGCTATCACCGCGCAGGCGCGCCGGGACGCAAAATCGCCCGCAGATCCGTTGACGCACATATCAGCCATCACGCTGCCCCTTCCCTTGCCGTTGCGGACGCGATCGCCCGCAACCGCCCGACCCGTCTTCCGGCTTTGGACCGAAGGCCGCCTTATCGCCGCGCGGCGCCCCAGACCCGTGCGCGGGCGCGCCCGAAAGCGCGGCCCGCCGGCATGCTAGCGCTTGGACTGCATGCGGGACAGGCTGTCGGCCAAAATGGTGGGGTTGTTGACGCCAAAGTCGCGCAGGCGCTCGGGGTCCTTCTTGATATCGCGGAGCACGTCTTGGAACGAATCGTACTCGTCCACGATCTTCTCGGCCACACCGTCGCGCACCACCGACACGCGCGAGAGCGTGCGCAGGCCCAGCGGCGTGAGCACGCTGTCCTCCTCGAGGTTCTGGTAGCCCAGCGCCGTGGCGATGCTCTTGGGGTTGGTGAGCTCCTGCGCGCTCATGGCGCTGAACTTGTCGCGCACCACGGCGGCGTTGTCCTCGGTCGAGTCGGCGGCGTAGTCGCGGATCATGAGGTTGTACTCGTCCTCCACAGCGCTTCCCGCCAGTTGCTCGAGCTGCATGCGTACAAGCTTGCCCTGGCTGCCCAGCTGCTCGATGGAGCGCTTGATCTCCTCCTTGGCCTGCTGGATGAGCTCGAAGGTGGAGAAGATTTCGGTCACGTCGGACAGCGTCACGTAGTCGTCCAGCTCGAGCGCGGTGAGGCGCACCAGCTGGCGATCGAGCGACGTGCGGGTGGTCTGCAGCGTGGAGAGCAGCTGACCCACGGTGTTCATGATGTCCGCGACCGATTTGACCTGGTAGGACTTGCCGTCAACGTACACGTTGATGACCGACCTGCGCTCGGACACCGAGATTACGATGGCGTCGGTCAGCACGGACATGCGCGCGGCGGTGCGGTGGCGCATGCCGGTCTCGCTCGTGGCCAGCGACGGGTCGGGATTCAAGTGGAAGTTGGCGCGCAGGATCTGCGACAGGTTGCCGTCGATCACGATGGCGCCGTCCATCTTGGAGAGCTCGAACAGGCGGTGCGAGGTAAACGAGATGTTGAGCGGGAATCCGTCGTTGCCGACGGCCAGAACGGCGTCGGTGTCTCCCACGCAAATCAGGGCGCCGAGATGGCCGGCGATGATCATGTCCAGGGCGGTGCGCAGCGGCTGGCCGGGAGCGGTCAGGCGGACGGCTTCCCTCATACGTTCGCGATGACTTTTCTGATCCATGCGCCCTCCCCCGGTTCATGCGGCGTGACGAACGCCGCGCCCAAAACGCGCCGCCCGCGGGCAGCGCGGAAAATTCAGCTCCCTCAAGTATAAACCGCCTGATTTGTACCCGGAAAGCCAGGCGCATAAAGCCCCTGAAAAGAACCGAAGCGCCGAGGGCAAACGGCCCGCACGGCAAAGCGTCCGGCCGGGGCGCGACGGGCGGTCGCTCCCGCAGCGCGCGGTGGGAAGCGGCGGGGAACGGCGGCGGGCGCATGGGCCGCCGAAAAAAGAGAGCCGCCCCGCCGGTTGCACCTTGCGGCAAAAGCGGGGCGGCCCCGTCGCCAGGGTCGGGCGGCGCAGCAATACCCGCGCCGTCTGACCCGCTGCGGTCTTAGAACGCGCTTAGCGCGCGGCCGCCTCGAGCCCCGCGGGACGCGCGCCGCGGCCGCCGGCCGGGTGCTGCGGACGCGGAGCTGAGCCGAAGCCCTCGCCCAGCGCGCCGGTCTTGCGCGGCGCCGGGATCTCGCCGGTGGTGTGCGAGAACACGAGGCGCTTCTCGGCCTTGCCGCCCTTCTCGCCCGGCGCCGGCTCAACCACGTCGGCGAGCACGATATCGCCCTCGCTCCACTCGCCGGCCAAGAGCTCCTCGGACAGCGGGTCCTCGATGAGCGTCTGAATGGCGCGGCGCAGCGGGCGCGCCCCCATGGCGCGGTCGGTGCCGCGCTTGACGATGAGATCGATCGCGGCCGGCGTGAGCTCGATGGACATGCCGTTGGCAATAAGGCGCTGGCGCATCTCGTCCACCATGAGCTCGGCAATGGCGTGCAGGCTCTCGTCGGACAGCGAAGAGAAGACCACGATGTCGTCCACGCGGTTCAGGAACTCCGGGCGGAACAGGCGCTTGAGCTCGCCCATGGCGCGGCTCTTGATCTCGTCCTGCGTGAGGGTGGCCTCGCCGGTGGTGCCGAAGCCCACCGAGCTGGTCTGCGCGATCTCGCGCGCGCCCACGTTGGACGTCATGATGATCACGGTGTTGCGGAAGTCCACCGTCCGGCCCTGGCCGTCGGTCAGACGCCCCTCGTCCAGCACCTGCAGCAGGATGTTGAAGATATCCGGATGGGCCTTCTCGATCTCATCGAACAGCACCACCGAGTACGGCCTGCGTCGCACGGCCTTGGTGAGCTGGCCGCCCTCGTCGTGGCCCACGTAGCCGGGCGGGCTGCCAATGAGCTTGGAGACCTCGTACTCGCTGGCAAACTCCGACATGTCGAAGGCGATAAGAGCGTCCTTGCTGCCGAACAGGTACTCGGCGAGCGTCTTGGCCAGCTCGGTCTTGCCCACGCCCGTGGGGCCCAGGAAAATGAACGAGCCGCCGGGACGGCGCGGGTCCTTGAGCGGCGAGCGGCTGCGGCGGATGGCCTTTGCCACGGCGGCCACGGCCTCGTCCTGGCCCACCACGCGCTCCTTGAGCACGCTCTCGCACGTCAGCAGGCGCCGGCTCTCGTCCTCGGTAAGCGAGCTCACGGGGACGCCGGACGCCACGCTCACGATGTCGGCGATGTCGCGCGTGTCGATAACGAGCGGCTTGGCCTCCTGCTCGGAGGTCCAGGCCGCCTTGGCTTCTGCCAGCGCGGTTTCGGCCTGCTTCTGCTCGTCCTTGAGCTCGGCGGCCTTGTTCATGTCGTCAGCCTGCGCCGCGGCGTCGACCTTCTCGGCAAGATCCGCCACGGCCTTCTGCGCCGCGCGCACGCTCTCGGGAGCGTGATTGGCGCGGATACGGGCCCGGGCGCCAGCCTCGTCGATGAGGTCGATGGCCTTGTCCGGCAGGAAGCGATCCTGGATATAGCGGCTTGAGAGGCTCACCGCCGCCTCGACCGCCGCCGGGGTGTAGGTAACGTGGTGATGCTCCTCGTAACGCGGCAGCAGCGCCTTCAGGATAGACACCGTGTCCTCGGGACTGGGCTCGGCGATGTCCACCGTCTGGAAGCGACGCTCGAACGCAGGGTCCTTGGACACGTACTTGCGGTACTCCTCGGCCGTGGTGGCGCCGATGATCTGGAACGCGCCGCGCGCCAGAACCGGCTTCAGCATGGAGCTGGCGTCGATGGAGCCCTCGGCGGAGCCTGCGCCGATGAGCGTGTGCATCTCGTCTATGAACAGGATGATGTCGTCTGCCTCGGTGGCCTCTTGGATCACGTTCTTGAGGCGCTCCTCGAACTCGCCGCGGTACTTGGCGCCGGCCACCAGGCCCGGCAGGTCCAGCGTCCAGATGTTCATGCCCATGAGGTTCTCGGGCACGTTGCCGGCGGCGATCTCCTCGGCAAGGCCCTCCACGATGGCGGTTTTGCCCACACCGGGATCGCCCAGGATCAGCGGGTTGTTCTTGGTGCGCCGCGCCAGGATCTCCATGACGCGCGCGATCTCCTTCTCGCGCCCGATCACCGGGTCGAGCTTGCCGGAACGCGCCTCCTCGGTGAGGTTGGTACCGAACTGCGCCAGCGTGGAGGACTCGGCGCCGCCGGACTGGCCAGCGGCCTCGCCCGAGAAGAACGGCAGGCCCGCGCCCGGACGCGCCGACGACGCGCCGGCCATGGGCCGCTGCTTGCGCTTGTCGTTGCTGGTGAGCTTCTCCACGGCCTCACGCACGCTGGCGGCGGAGACCCCCAGGTGGTTCAGGATGTCCACGGCCATGCCGCTGCCCTCGGCCACGATGCCCAGCAGCAAGTGCTCGGTTGAGACGTAGGTTTGGTTGTTCTCGCGCGCCTCGCGGAAGCTGCGCTCCATCACGGCGATCACGCGCGGCGTGAAGGCCAGCTTGGACGCCTCGGCCTCGCCTTCGGCGGGGACCGTGGTGCGCATCTCCTTGATCTGCTCGAGCACGTCGTCGTAGCTGATGTCGAGCGAGCGCAGGGCCTCGGAGGCGATGCCCTCGTTCTCCTTGGCAAGCGCCAGCAGCAGGTGCTCGGTGCCCACCTTGGTGCAGCCCTGGGCCAGGGCCTCCTCCTTGGCAAGGGACATGGCCTTGCGGGCGCGGTCGGTGAAACGGTCTAACATGGTGTCACCTCTTAACGCGCCGCCCGCCACGCGGGCAGGCGGCCTTGCATGCTTCTATGGCAACGATCGCGGTTTTACCGTGACTGTTTACCCAGAGAAAAGCCATGGTAACCCATGCGCTTGCATTTTCACAACCGCTGTGGCCCGCAGCTTCATAAAGAAACGGGCGAGGAGCACAGGAGGCGCCTTTCGCCCGTCGCCTTACGCCGCAGCCGGCTCAGCGGTCTCGGGGCGCGCGGCGGGCTTCGAGCCTTTTCCGGCGCCCCTGCATGCAGCCTGCTCCTCCCGTCCCGCGCGCCGAGCCCCTCGTCCGGAACATCGTTTCGCGGGAAGCTGCTAGTATTGCCTCCGGAAAACGACGTTTGAGGAGCCCCGCATGCCATCTACCTCTTTTTCACAGCCCGCGGCCCCGCAGGCACCGCGACGCAGCGCACGGATGCGCCAGCCGCAGACGCCCCATCCGGCTCCGTCCTTACGCGCGGCTGGTGCGTGTGCCTGCTGGCGCTTATCGCCTGCGCCCTGTGGGGCAGCGCCATCCCGTGCATCAAGATCGGGTACGCGCTCATGGGCATCAGCGCTTCCGACGTGCCGTCGGAGATCCTCTTCGCGGGGTTGCGCTTCATGATCGCCGGGGTTATCGCGCTCACGGCGGAGGGCGCGGCGCGGCGGCGGTTCCCGCGCGTTAAGCGGTCGTCATGGAGCATGGTCCTCAAGCTGTGCCTGGCGCAAACGGTGGTGCAGTACACGTTCTTCTATATTGGCGTGTCGCACGCGTCGGGCGTGAAGGGAACCATCGTCAACGCATCCAACACGTTCATCTGCATTTTGATTGCCGCGCTGGTGTTTCGGCAGGAGCGGCTGACGTCGCGCAAGGTGCTGGGCTGCCTGGTGGGGTTTGCGGGCGTGGTGCTGGTGAACCTGACCGGCAGCGGGCTTGACGGAGCCATGACGCTCACCGGCGAGGGGTTCATTCTGGTGTCGGCCGTGTGCTACGGCGTATCGTCGTCGCTGATCCGCGTGTACTCCCAGCGCGAGAGCCCCGTGGCGCTGAGCGGCTGGCAGTTTCTGGTGGGCGGCTGCGTGCTGGCGCTGGCCGGGCTGGCCACGGGCGGGCGCATTCCGCTGGTCACACCGGCGGGACTGGGCGTGCTCGCGTGGCTGGGGTGCGTGTCGGGCGTGGCGTACTCGCTGTGGAGCCTGCTGCTGAAGCACAACCCCACCTCGCGCGTTGCCATCTACGGATTCATGAACCCGGTCTTCGGCGTGGTGCTGTCCAGCGTGCTGCTGGGCGAGCAGAGTCTGCCCTGGCAGCAGACGCTGGCCGCGCTCGTGCTCATCGCGGTGGGAATCGTGGTGGTGAACCGCCCGTCGCAACGGGATCGGGCAGCCTGAGGCGCTCAAACGCGGGGATGCGGTGACAGGGTGCTCGTGACCAGACAGGGCGCTGTGCAAATATTCGAGCTATGGACGATTCGGGGAGAGCGCTGCGACTGGGGGATCCTAAAATATGCAATATTACGCATATCTTCTATAATTTATACGTAATATCGGATATTACTATTCTTTCCCACAAACCTAAGCTTCCAAATCGTCCATAGCTCGAATATTTGCACACGAGCTTGCGGAGAAGAGATCCTACCGGCAGGAAACTTGGCCGCTCGCCCCAGGCCACGCGGGCCCGACGCATCTCTTACGCGAAAAGGCCAGCCAAACAGAGCCCGCATCTGCCAAGCGACGGCAAGACACCGTAGACGATCCACCCCACGGGATACCTAGCCACCCTTACGACCGCTTGGCCGCCGCATCCTCCATGTCGTTGAAGCTCGTCCGGATGGAGAGGTACTCGCTCGCCAGCAGCACGAACAGGATGCTCATGACGATCATGAACGACAGCACCGCGCCCGCCAGGTCGGTGAAGCCGATGAGCAGCCAGGGAATGTAGAGCGAGAAGCCGAAGGTCATGATGTAGATGCGCGTAACCGACTTCTGACGGCGGAGCAGCGTGATGACCTGGTAGAGGAAGTCTATGGCCGCCGTAACGCCACCTGCGGCCACCATGACGTAGGCAAGGCCGCGGAACCGCTCGAAATCCACGCCGTAGCAGAAGCTCATGAACGGAACGCCCACCCAGCTCATGATCAGCAGCGTGACCAAGGTGACGCCCACGATGAGCGCCAAGATGGCGATGATGGTGAGGTCGAACGCCTTGCGTTTCTTGCGGTCGCTCCACAGCCCCGCCATGCGCACCAGCAGCGGCTTGTAGACGCTCTGAACGCCCAGCGTGATGCCCGAAGCCGGGATGAACAGCGCACTGTAATACAGCTGGTTGTCGTAGGAGAGCATGCCCTCCATCATGAACTTGGGCATGGAGTCGATGAGCATGTAGAGGAAGAGCGCCAAAAACAGCGGGAAGCACTCGCGGAACAGGCCGCGCACGCTGGACACGCTGAACCGCCGCGAACGCGGGCTCTCGAAAAGCGTCACCGGCAGCGTGAACAGCACGAACGTGGCGATGCAGGCCACCGCCATGACCACGCAGGCAACGCCGACGCTGCGCGTGACCAGGAGCGCCGCCGAGAAGAACACGATGGCGGCCAGCGAGCGCACCAGCTGGGAGATGCCAGCAAGGTAGAGCTTGTCCACCTGCTGCAAGCGCCCCTCGTAGACGTCGGCCAGGGCGTCGACCATCTTCCAGAGGTACGTGCCGACGCTGATGAAAAGCATGGAGCCCTCGTAGCCGCGCAGCATGCAGTACAGCACGCCGAGCGCCATCATGGCAACGCATGTGATGATGCGGTTGACCTGGTAGTCCTTGAAGGTATGGCGCTCGGACAGGTCGGAGACCTGGTAGGTGCGCACGCCGTAGTTCCCTACGTACATGAGCAGCATGGCCGTCACGTACGCAAGCGAGAACATGCCGGCCTGCTCGGTGCCGGCCAGCTGCGTGGCGACCACCGTGAGCACCGGAAACGCCATTCCCCACGCCACGGTTCCCAGCGTGTTGCACACGTAGTCGCGCGTGGTCTGGTGCTCGGCGTACTGCGCGCCCTCGAGCCCCAACGTGCCCCCGGTGACGGCGCCCACCAGCCGGTCGAACCACGCGTTCACCAGCTTGCGGAGCCTGCCCTCGGTATGCGGGCGGAGCGATCCCAGCCGCGCGAGAAACGCCGGCGCCCTGCGGGACGAGCGCTCTGCGGGGGCGTGTACCCCGGAAGCGGAGGAGAAGGGGCCGCCCGCCATGGGGCCGCCGTGCTCAGCCGGGGCACCTGCGCGGCGTGGGCGAGAAGCGCCTCCGCCTATGCCCTGCGCGGGCGCTCCCGCGGCCCGCGGCGCATGCTGCGGCCGCGCGGCGCCCCGGGGCGCGCCGCCCGTCCCCGCCGTCCCCCGCATCATCGGCGCGTCGGCGCGCTTCTCGCCCGCCTGTCTTTGACCCTGTCCTGGAACCTCGGGCATGTGCAGCCCCTTCCCTGCGTTGTGCGGTTTCGGCCATTATACCGGCCCGCGCGGACACAGCTTCAACCTGCACGGGATGGCAACAGAGGCCCCAGGCACCGCGGCGGCCCCTCGGCTCCGCCCGGCGTGAGCAAACGTTGACACCTGCGG
Organism: uncultured Coriobacteriaceae bacterium; assembly: GCA_944321435.1. Lineage (GTDB taxonomy): Bacteria > Actinomycetota > Coriobacteriia > Coriobacteriales > Coriobacteriaceae > CALUOB01. The sequence goes on from CALULH010000002.1 coordinate 171,615, forward strand.
AGTTTCCACGCGCGGCTGCGGTCCCTCAGGCGACCGTGCGTACACCGCGTGGGACGACGCCTACGCGCGCTACGCCCAGCAGGTGACCGCCCTGCAGTGGACGGCGGGGACCGCCACCGATGCCACCCCCGTAGCGCAACGGCAAGCGCCCCGTCCGCCGCGGCCAGCGCCCGCGGCCACTCCCCCGTTTGGTGTGGCCCGCATCCTATTGAGCGTGGCCCAGATCCTGTCTGGTGTGCTTCTCTTTCTGTTTGGTGTGGTTGTCATTCTCGCCCAAAGCGCAAATCCTGGGAAAGCATCCCTGCGAACCACACCAGACGCGAATCAGACCACACCAAACAGAAAATAGGGCACACCAAACGGAAGGCAGGGCACACCAAACGGAAGGCAGGACACACCAAACAGGAGACAAACCACACCAAACAGAGTGTACGGCACGCCCCGTGCGTAAAAGCACGGAACTCTGACGAAAAGCACTGCGCACATGGGGAAGGACGGGCCCTTGCGCCGCCGTTTGCGGCGCGCACGGCAAAGCCCCGACCCCACTTGCCGATAAAAACCGTCCGCCCGCGGAATCCCTTTTGGTCCCCTGCCAGCATGAGGCGCCTTTTCACCGCCTGCGACCTGCGCTGTTGGATATTTGCCAAGATCCGGTTAAATCCTCGTGGGACCCTTGTTGGACGCTCTTTGCTACCGTGCAGCGTATCCCGCAACAGGACGCATGGATTGCCCCGCGCGAACAGGCGAGAAAGGCGGCCAGCATGAACGCAGAGGATCGAACGGCCTTGCAACAGGCGCGGAAGGCGGAGCGCAATGGATTGCTCGCGCGCCCTCTCGGCAAATCCGCCCGCAAGGCCTGCGAGCGTCTGCGGGACACCGGATTGCTTGTCAGCCCGTTCACCGGGTTTTACCTTCGCGCCGAATACGACCAAGACCTCACGCCGCGCAGCCGCATCCTCGCCCTGATACGCACCGTTGCCCAACTTCATCCAGATTGGATCTTCTGCTCGTTTTCCGCAGCTGTGGTTTATGGGCTGCAAGTGCCCCACGCCCTTCTCGGCCGGCTCCATCTCGCCACCCCGCCCAACGGCAACCGACACCGCCTCGCCGGCGTCGCATGCTGTCACCGCCTGAGCGACAGCGCAACCGCGCGCATAGACAACGTACTTGTTACCACGATCGAGCAGACCCTGCTCGATTGCCTGTGCCAGGCGAGCTTCCGCCACGGGCTCGCCATTGCGGACTCGTCGCTTCATTGGAACCTGACCGATCGGGATCGTATGGAACGTTTCGCCGCCAAGCGCGGGACCCGCCGTCACGGCATCAAGACCGCGCGGGCCGTGCTGCGGTACGCAGACGGCCGCAGCGACAACGGAGGGGAATCCGTAGCGCGGGCAATTATGATCGAAGAGGGCCTTATGCTGCCGGAATTGCAGGTTGAGGTCCCGGACCCCTTGCAGCCCGGGGCCGTTAAGGTCGTCGATTTTCTTTGGCGCCTGCCCTGCGGGAAAACCATCATCGGGGAGCTGGATGGCGAGGTGAAGTACCAGGGGGCCGATCGCCGGAATCCGCACGGCCTCCAAGGCGACGACCTTGCGCACGCCGTCCGCGTGCTCAGCGATGAGCGTCGGCGCGAAGCGCGCCTCAACTTGACTGGGGCAACGGTCGTGCGCTTCTCCTACGCCGAAGCGCTGAATGCCCCGTACCTCGTCAAGCTGCTCACCACCGCCGGAGTCCCCTTTGCGTAACGGCAGCTTACAACCTGTGCCCGTCAGGCACTACTCGCTTTCCGTTCGGCGTGCTTCATTTTCCGTTTGGTGTGGCCCACATCCTATTGGGTGTGGTCGAGAAGAACAAACGCCCAGGAAAGCGGGGCGGGAAGATCTTCTCGCCCACACCAAACAGAAAATAGGGCACACCAAATAGGAGACAAGGCACACCAAATAGGAAGCGAACACACCTAACAGGCAACAAGGCACGCCAAATAGGAAGCGGGCACACCAAATAGGAGGTGGGGTGCACCCAATGAGGGCTGGGGCACGCCGAACAGGAAGCCGGGTGCGCAAAAAACTGCGGCCGCGCTAAAGGCGGCCGCAGACATCGAGTCGTTAAGACGTTACCTGACTGAGAGGACACCGGGCACGACACGCCGCCCGGCCGAAAAGGATCTGGGCTTGGCATGTCGCCTGGTTGAGAGGGCGCCGCATTCGATACGCCGCCCGGCCGAAAAGACACCGAGCCCGGCGCGTTGCCCGCCTGAGAGGACGCGCCTGAGAGGACGCCCTGCTTGGAAAGCGTCTCCGGGGCTTAGTACAGCTTGGCGCCCGCCGGAATCTTGTCGTCGAGCATGAGCAGGTTCAGACGCTCGCCGGCGTCCTCGCCAGCCCCTTCCGCATGCACGGCGCTGATGAGCATGCCGCAGGAGTCAATGCCCATCATCTTGCGCGGCGGCAGGTTCACAATGGCCACGCAGGTCTTGCCCACCAAGTCCTCAGGCTCGTAATACGCGCTGATACCCGAAAGGATCACGCGGTCGGCGCCCGACCCGTCGTCCAGGGTGAACTTGAGGAGCTTCTTGCTCTTGGGCACGCACTCGCAGGCCTTGACCTTCACCGCACGGAAATCGGACTTGCTGAACGTCTCGAAATCCACCAGGTCCTCGAAGAGCGGCTCGACCTTGACCTGGCCGTAATCCACCGTCGGCACCTTGTTGGGGGCGATAAGGTCGGCACGCGCGTCGGCCGCCTGCCCCTCGGACTCAGCGGCATCCGCCTTATCCTGCGCGGCGCGGGCCGCAGCGGCCCCGGAGACGCTGCCCTTCTCGGGGCGCATATGCGGGAACAGCAGCACGTCGCGGATGCTGGCCGAATCGGTCAGCAGCATGACCACGCGGTCGATGCCGATGCCGATGCCGCCGGCGGGCGGCATGCCGTACTCGAGCGCGCGCACGTAGTCCTCGTCGTACTCCATGGCCTCGTCATCGCCGCCGGCCTTCTCCTCCATCTGCTTGGCAAAGCGCTCGGCCTGGTCCACCGGGTCGTTGAGCTCGGAGAACGCGTTGGCGTACTCGTGACCGGCAATGACGAGCTCGAAGCGGTGCGTAAGGCGCGGGTCGTCCTGACGGCGCTTGGCAAGCGGGCTGACCTCGATGGGATAGTCGGTCACGAAGGTGGGGTTCACCAGCGACGGCTCGCCGATCTCGTCGTAGAGCTCGGCGATGAGCTTGCCTGCGGTCCACTCGGGCTTGACCTCGATGCCTGCCTCGCGCGCGGCGGCGGCCAGCTCCTCCACCGGCGTATCCAGGTCAACGGCGCGGCCCAGCGCCGCCGACACGACCTCGGTCATGGGACGGCTCGGCCACGTGCCGGACAGATCGATGGTCTGCCCCTGGTACTCGATAACCTCGGGGTTGCCGATCGCGGCGTTGGCAGCCTTGATGACGCCCTCGGCGAGCTGCTTCATGCCGTCCAGGTCCGAGTAGGCGCGGTACGCCTCCATGGTGGTGAACTCGGGGTTGTGCGTGAGGTCCATGCCCTCGTTGCGGAAGATGCGGCCGATCTCAAAGACGCGCTCGTAGCCGCCCACCAGCAGGCGCTTCAGGTGCAGCTCGGTGGCGATGCGCAGGTAGCACTCCTGGTTGAGCGCGTTGAAGTGCGTGATGAAGGGCTTGGCGGTGGCGCCTCCCTGGATGGTCTGCAGGATGGGCGTCTCCACCTCCATATAGGCGTTGTCCTCCATGTAGTGGCGGAACGCGCTCACGATCTTGGAGCGCTTGGCAAAGGTGTCGCGCACGTCGTCGTTCATGATCAGGTCCACGTAACGCTGGCGGTAGCGCGTCTCCTTGTCGGACAGGCCGTGGAACTTCTCGGGCAGCGGGCGCACGGCCTTGGAAAGCAGCGTGAGATTGGTGGGCGCAAGCGAAAGCTGACCGCGGCGCGTGCGGGTGACGGTGCCGGCAACCTGCAGGATATCGCCCAGGTCGAGGCCGGCGAGAAGCGCCCAGTCGGCCTCGGACATGGCGTTGATGCGGCAGAACAGCTGGATCTCGCCGGTGGCGTCGCGCAGCACGCAGAAGGCGATCTTGCCCTGGTTGCGAATGGCCATAACGCGGCCGGCAACCGTGTAGGAGTCCTCGGTGTTCTCGCCGTTCTCCAGCCCGGCGTAGCGGTCGAGAAGATCGGCCACGTGCGCGTCGACGTCGGAATGCTCAGGATAGGGCTGCTCCCCGGCCGCGAGCATGGCGGCGCGCTTGCCCAAGCGCAGCGTGCGCTCGTCGGTGGTGGCGGGGTCGATCGGCATGGTCTCGGTATCAGCCATGGTCTTCCTTTCTCTCATCACACAAAAACCGCTCCTCGGGCCGGGCGGCCCCAGGAGCGGCGGTGCGCTAGAAACAGGTTTGCGGTGATCTCGCGCGCCTGTCCCTAGCGCGAGATCTTGACGATGGTGTAGGTGCGGGTCTTGCCAGAGGGCGCCACGACCTCCACAGTCTCGCCCTCGGAGCGGCCGATGATGGCGCGGCCGATGGGGCTCTCGTTGGAGATCTTGTGCTGCAGCGAGTTGGTCTCGGTGGTGCCGACCATGGTCACCTCGGTGGTAACGCCCTCGGCGTCCACGAGCGTCACGATGGAGCCGATGGACACGATGGCCGCGGAGCCCTCGCCGGCGAGCTTGGCGTTGGCGAGAATAGAGCGGATCTCGCGGATGCGCGCCTCGTTCTTGGACTGCTCCTCCTTGGCGTCATCGTACTCGGAGTTCTCCGAAAGGTCACCGAAGTCGCGCGCAACCTTGATGCGCTCGATGATCTCCTGGGCCTTCTCGCCCTCACGGTACGCGAGCTCGTTGACGAGCTTCTGGCGGCCCTCGGCGGTTAACACGATCTCAGGTGCATCCATGCGGCAACTCCCTTGGCAATAACGTTCAGGTTGGATAATCATAAAACGCCGAACGGCACGCGGGGCGGAACCTCGCGTGCCGTGCGGTACATCTCCATAGGATTTCTGCGAGAACCACGCAGAAAGGCGTCTTGCCTAGCCCTCCTTGACAGGAGAATCGTCCTCGGCCTTCTTGGCCTTGGCGGCGGCGAGCTTCTCCTCGAGCTCGCGGATCTCCTTGTCCTCGTCGGACTCCTCGATCTTCTCGGGCTCGTCGTCGCCCTCCATGCCCTCGCGGACGTTCTTCACAGTCTGACCGAGGGACTTGCCCAGCTTGGGAAGGTTCTTGGGGCCAAAGATGACCAGAACGACGATAAGGATGATGATAAGCTCAAACGGGCCCAACTTGATAGGCATAGCATTTCCTCCCATGATACGGAGCGCCTTTCGCGTACACGCAACCACGTGCAGACAGGGCGCTGACGGCTCGGAAGAGTATACCGCGCGATGCGGGGGCGGACAACCGGCACATAAAAAAGGAGGCTCGTTTACCGTGCGCTAACATGCGCGCCACAGCCTCCCCATGCGAGAGGCATGCAGGCGGGCGCGCCGGGCCGAACGGCATCCGAACTCGTCAGGTTGCCGCAGGTTGAGCGCACGGACAACTTGCGCGCCGGGGTGAGGCGGGCCGTTGCCGTAGGGGCGTTTGCGAAGCCCATGCCCTGAAGGCAACGGCCCGCCCCGCCTCCCCGAAAATCTCCGCACACGAAAAAGGCCAAGGCATATGCCCTGGCCTTTTGCGATCAATGGTCGGGTTGACTGGATTTGAACCAGCGACCCCCGCGTCCCGAACGCGGTGCTCTACCAAACTGAGCCACAACCCGAATGCTTGGATATCATAGCAAAACCCAACCGGAGTTGCACGGGATTTTTTGGCATCGCACGAGATTTTCTCGCACGCCCATGCCATCCGGGCAAAAAGGCGCGCCTACCCCACCGCGATGTAGGGCCCGCGCTCCATCATCTTGGCAGCTTGAGCCCACCAGTTCTTCTCGTTCAGGGCGGCCAGGGCGATCTTCTCGGCCGCCATGGCCGTGTTGCACACGGCGTACGCGCAGGAGCCCGATCCGGTCATGCGCACAGCGCGCACATCGGGCTGCTCGGCGAGCCAAGCCATGATCTCGGCGATCTCGGGCACCGCGGCGCAGGCAACCGGCTCCAGGTTGTTGGAGAGGCTTGCGAAGATATCCGTCTCGTCGTGCCGGCGCAGGGCGTCGAGCAGCGGCTCCAGCGGACCCGCCGCAGGCTGTGCCTCGTCGAAGAGCCGATACGCCTCCGCCGAGCTCACATGGGCGTCCCACGGCTTCACCAGCGCCAGCGACGTGCCCGTGAGCGGGCGGAAGGTCTCCTCCATGCGGTCGCCGCCGCCGGACAGGTAGGCCGGGGGGCCGTAGAGGAAGAAGGGGACGTCGGCGCCGCAGCCGCGCGCCACCTCGTCGATGCGCGGGTCGAGCGGGTCGATCTCCCAGAAGTGGCAGATCCCCATGATGACCGCTGCGGCGTCCGCCGAGGGCCCGCCCAAACCCGACCCCGCGGGAATGTGCTTGTCGATGATGATGGTGAAGTGCGGATCCCGCCCAAAGGCGGCCCCCATGGCGCGCGCTGCCTTGGCGGCGCTGTTATCGTCCATGGGAACGCCGGCGTCAGGCACCATCTTGACCATGAGGTCGTCGGAGGGCGCCATGGCCACCGTGTCCACCAGGTCGATCGCGGTCATGACCGAGTCCACGCGGTGATAGCCGCGCTCGTCGAGCTCGGGGTAGACGCCCAGGTACAGGTTCACCTTTGCCGGGGCCGTCACCATGATGAAGGGGGCGGGCATTACTCCTCCTCGTTGGGGTCGCCGGCCGGCGTGAAGAGGTGCTCGCCGGTCTCGGGGTCAAACAGCTCAACCGTACCGGTGAGCACGTCCACGTACTGGTAGCTCTGGCGGGACTTGCGGCCGCGGCGCTCGTCGACCTCCACGGTGAAGACCGACGGGTGCACCGTCATGACCGTTCCCATCCGCTCGATCACGCGCGTACGGCCCATGTTGGCGCGGACCTTCACGCGCGCGCCGACCATCTCCTGCAGGCGCTCGTGAATGTCCTCGATGCGGTTGCCTTCGATTTCGTCCATGCTATTTCCTCCACAACTGAGCCGACGTGCCTCAATTTGGGCAATGTGCAACCGCATAGTATAGCACGGGCGTATGGATGCGCGTTTACGCTAGCCCTGCTGCTGGCGCTGATGCTGCTCGATCTCGGCCGCGCCCGCCTCGGCGGAGGGGGTGTGCTCGTCGTTCATGACGGCGTAGTTGATGCCGATGAGCAGACCGCCGCCGATGAAGTTGCCCACGATGGTGAGCGCCACCACGATGACGCCCGCGACGATGTCGAAGCCGGCGTGCAGGCCGTAGATGAGGAACAGGACCGACGTGGCAACCGAGTGCTCGAGCCCCAGATAGGCAAAGAGAAACACCACCACGATCATGATGGCGCACTTGGTGATGTCCTCGCTGATCTTGCCGTTGTAGGCCATGAGCATGCCTGCGTTGATGCAGAAGTTGCACAGGATGCCGCGGGCGAGAAGGTCCAAGACGCCGGGCAGGCCCGCGTCCAGGTAGGCCAACTTGCCCTCGACGGTGGCCTGCATCTGGGCGAGAACATCGCCCGAACCCAAGGTTGAGGCGCGTACGAGCACCGCGATGATAAGGCCGCCGATAAGGTTGCCGATAAGGCACAGCGCGAGCAGGCGCAGCGCATGGGACCAGCGGATGCGGTGATGGTAGGCGCCGACCGAGACGACCATCATGTTGGAGGTCAGCAGCTCGGAGTTGGTGTAGTAGATGAGGATGAGCGACCAGCCGAAGGTCAGGCACGCCAGCACGCGGCCCACCACCGGCATCCAGGGAGCGGCGTCGCCCACGGCGCCGAAGCGCGCGAGCAGCGTGAAGAACGTGGTGTAGAAGAGCCCCAGGATGAAGCCGGCCATGGCGGCGCGCTGAAGGTAGATGCCAATCATGCGCCCGGACATGGTCTCCTTGCCCTCCAACACAGAGAGCACGGTGCTGATGAACTTACGGCCCGGGAAGAGCGGATGCGTGGCCGCGGCCTCGCGCGGGGTGGCTTGCGCCGGCGCGGCGGACGCGTCGGAAACGTGGCGGCTCTCGGCCGCATGGGAGCTGTGTGCCATGGTGGGAAACCCTTTCTTGCAGGCTTCGTACAGGAACAGGCCCATTGTACCGCGGCGTGGGGACGCGGGCGCAAAACGAGGCGGAGCGAATTGCCCGGAGGGGGCGCCGTTACCGGCGCCCGCGCTTACAGCTCGTCGGTGTCGAGCAGGATGGTGAAGGGTCCGTCGTTTACCAGCGAGACCTGCATGTGAGCGCCAAAGCGCCCGCAGGCAACGCGCTTCTCGCCCGCATCGGCGCGGGCCAAGCGGCAGAAGCGCTCGTACAGGCGCTCGGCCTCGTCCGGGGCCGCGGCGCCCGTGAACGAGGGGCGGCGACCGTGCCTGCAGTCGGCCAGCAGCGTGAACTGGCTCACCACCAGCACCTCGCCGCCCACGTCGGCCAGCGCGAGGTTGGTCTTGCCGTTCTCGTCCTCGTTGATGCGCAGGCCCCAGAGCTTGCGCCAGAGCTTCTCGGCCTCTTGGCAGGTATCGCCCTGGGCAACGCCCAGGAGTACCAGGTACCCGCGCCCGATAGAGCCCACGGTCCGGCCGTCAACCTCGACCCGGGCCTCGCGCACCCGCTGAACCACCGCTCTCATACGGCTCCTTCCCGCCCGCTGCCGCCTACTGGTCCAGGCGGCGCGGCTCATGGCTGAAGCGGTTGAGCACCTCGCAGCCGTCCTCGGTCACCAACACCAGGTCCTCTATGCGCACGCCGGTGTTGCCGGGCAGGTAGATGCCCGGCTCGATGGAGAAGACCATGCCGGGCTGCACCGGCTCGTCGTGCGCCGAGGACACGTCGCCGGGCTCGTGCTCCCCCAGGCCGATCTGGTGCCCCAGGCGATGCGTGAAGTAGGCGCCGTAGCCGGCCTCGGCGATAAGGTCGCGCGCCGCGGCGTCGATGTCGCAGAAGCGCGCACCGGGACGAACCGACGCCTCGGCGGCCTCGTTGGCGGCGCGCACGATGTCGTAGATGCGCGCGCTCTCCGCGCTGGGCTCCCCCCAGAAGAACGTGCGGGTCATGTCCGAGCAGTAGCCCTCGGGCAGACGGCAGCCCACGTCGAACAGCACCACGTCCCCGGACTTGAGCACCGTGTCGTCGGGCTCATGGTGCGGGTTGGCGGCATTGGCCCCGAAGCTCACAATGGGCGCGAACGAGTGGTCGACGGCCCCATGGGCGCGGTAGATGGCGAGCAGCTGGTCGGCGACCTGGCGTTCGGTCACGCCCTCATGGACGAGCGCGGAAAACTCCTCCATGCAAGCGTCGTTGATGGCCGAGGCGCGGCGCATGAGCTCCTGCTCATCGGCATCCTTGATGGCGCGCGCGCCGTCCACGGCAAAGGAGCCCAGCTCGACGGCCGGGGCAGCGCCCGCCTCCATGAGCGGCACCAGGAAGCGCGCGGGCATGTCCTTGTCCACTCCCAGCACCTGCTCGGGATCCAGATGGGCCGCCAGCAGCTCCGTCACGTCATCGGTATCTTTGAAGCTCACGAACGAGCAGCCCGCCGGGTGCTCCAGCGGGAAGAGCTCGTTGACGAAGAGCACGGGCTCGGCGCCCTGGGCCAGCAGCAGCCCGAAGAAGCGCTCGCCGGGTTCGGTGGTGACGCCGGTCAGGTAATAGATGGACAGGGGGTCGGTGACGAGCAGCTGCGCGATGCCGCGCTCGGCAGCGGCGGCCATTACGCGGGTCGCGCGCTCGGTGTTCAGGGCCATGGGGCCCTCCTTTCGGATTCGTGGACGGGCGCCTATGCCGTGGTCCAACCGTCCAGCTGGCCCAGCAGGTCCTGCAGGGCATGGAACCGGTGGCTGATGGCGTTCTTCTCCTCGGGCAGGAGCTCGGCCATGGTGCGCCCGGGAGTATCGGCCGGCAGGAACAGCGGGTCGTAGCCAAAGCCGTGGTCGCCGCGCCCAACGTGACCCACCGCGCCTTCGCAGGCGCCCTGCCCTATCGTGACCAGACCCGACCGGCTCACCAGCGCGATCACACTCACAAAGCGCGCCGTCCGCTGGTCGTCCGGCACGTCTGCCAGGTTCTTGAGCAGAAGGTCGTTGTTGGCGGCGGCGTCGCCGTGCCGGCCGCAGTAGCGCGCCGAGTGCACGCCTGGCGCACCGTCCAGTGCGTCAACCGCCAGGCCCGAGTCGTCGGCGATGGCAGCCAGGCCCGTCTCGGCAACGGCGGCCTCGGCCTTGATGAGCGCGTTGTCGCGGAACGTCGTGCCGTTCTCATCCGGCTCGGGAAAGTCGCCCAGCTGGCCCAGCGCCACGAAGCGCATGCCCGGCAGGCGGGGCCCCAGCATGGCGGAGATCTCCTTCAGCTTGTGCAGGTTGCCCGTGGCCACCACCACGGTCCTCTCGGGGTCCAGGGACGTAAGGTCGATATGCTCCATGCGCGCTCCTTCCGCAGCAGGGTACACGGTCTCGCAAAGCCGCCCTTAAGTATATATAGCTGCCGGAGAGGCGCGTCTGGGAAAGCCCCTTGTTTCGGGACGGCTCACGGCCGCGGCCTCCGCGGGGCATCCCCGCGCGGCAACCGCCGCTCCCTTTCCCGGGCGATGCCCTATACTGGTCATCTTGAGATTGCTTTCAGAGCGCTTCAGGCAAAGCGCGTGCCCGGGCGGGCCGGCACGCGCCGCCCCGGCTCGGCCCGCCCGAAAAGGAAGGCACATGGCCATCGCAACCCCCGCTGCGCAGATCGCCACCACACTCGGCTCCTACCTCGACCTGCTCGACCGGCACGGCGTGCTTGCCGGCCTCGCGCGCACCGACGCGGCACCCGCCGCCGATCCGCACGCGCTCGCCGTAACCCAGGTAACCTGCGACTCGCGCGCCGCCGCCCCCGGCACCCTCTTCATCTGCAAGGGGGCCGCGTTCAAGCAGTCCTACCTTGAGTCGGCCCTTGCCGGCGGCGCCGTGGCCTACGTGGCCGAGAGCCCCTTCCCCGGCGTTGATGCCCTCTGCGTGCAGGTGCGCGACGTGCGCCTGGCCATGGGGCTTCTCGCCGACGCCGCCTACGACCACCCCTCCGGCAAGCTCGACATCTGCGCCTTCACCGGCACCAAGGGCAAGACCACCTGCGCCTATTACCTGCGCGGCATCTTGGATGCGGCTGCGGGCGGCACCGCGCGCACGCCGATCTTCTCGACGATCGAGCTCGACGACGGCATCGAGGCGGGCCCCTCCAAGCTCACCACGCCCGAGCCGCTCGATCTGCAGCGGCATCTGGCCAACGCCGTGGCCAGCGGCGCCAGGCGCCTGGTCATGGAGGCGTCGAGCCAGGCGCTCAAGTACGGGCGCGTGACGGGGACGCGCTTTGCCGTGGGGGCCCTCATCAACATAGGGCTCGACCACATCTCCCCCATCGAGCACCCCACGTTTGAGGACTACTTCGCCGCGAAGCTCCGCATTTTCCAGCACGCCGACACCGCCGTGGTGAACCTCGAGGCAAACGACGAGCATATCGACGAGATCATGGCCGCCGCGCGCGCCGCGAGCCCGCGCGTGGTGACCTACGCCGTCTCCGACCCCACGGCCGACGTGGCGCTGCTGGCCGCGCGACCCGCCGAGCAGCCCGGTGCGACCCTGGCCACGGTCCGCACCCCCTCCTTCACTGTGGACGTCGCAGTGCCCTCGGTGGCCGAGTTCAACTTGTCCAACGCGCTTGCGGCCGTTGCCTGCGCCTATGCGCTGGGCGTGGACGCGCGGAGCATCGCCGCCGGCCTGGCCGACGTGCGCGTACCCGGCCGCATGGAGACGGTCGACCTGGGCAATCCCGAGGTGACGGGCATCGTGGACTACGCGCACAACGGCGACGAGCTGGAGGCCCTGCTCACCACCGTGCGCCGCCACTACCCCGGACGCGAGGTGGTCGCCGTGTTCGGCGCCACCGGCGTGAAGGGCGTCGAGCGCCGCGTGGGCATGGGCATCGCGGCCGGCAAGCTCGCGGACCGCATCGTGGCGACCGAGGACGACGCCGGAACCGAGGATGCGGCGGCCATTTGCGACACCATCGTCGAGAACGTGCGCGCGCAGGGCAACGACCGCGTGCAGGTGGTGCTTGACCGCACGGAGGCCATCCGCACCGCCCTTGCCGAAACGCATGGCCCTGCGGTTATCGTGGTCGCAGGCAAGGGACACGAGAAGCGCATGCTGCGGGCCGAGGGGCCGGTACCCTACGAGGGCGATGCCGAGGTGCTCGCGCGCTTGAGCTCCGAACTCTGGGGCTGAGCCGCCTGCGGGCAACCTACCTTTGCGCAGCCGCAAAAGCGCCGCTTTCGATACGCCCCGCCACCCGGCGCCCCGAGCTTCTCGCCCCTGCCTTGCGCCTCCGCAAAAAAGCCCGCCCGCCGTCGCAGCTGCGCGCTGCGCGACGGGCGGACCCCGTTTGCACCGCGGGCCTGCCCCAAGGGGCAGGCCTTTTTGCTTCGCTACTTGCCCTCGGCGATAAGCTCGCGGACCTTGGCGTCCTTGATCTCGACGCCCTCGGCCTTGAGGCGGGCAATGGCGTCGGCGAACTGCGGCAGGTACTTCTCGTGCGCGATGAGCAGCTCGTTGAGCACCTGGACGGCCTCCTTGCCGTTCTCGACCATCGGGTTGATGCAGAACGCTTCGAGCGCCTTGCCGTAGTCGCCGGAGATGGCGGCGTCCAGCACGCACTCCTCCATGGCCTTCATGAGCTGCAGCCAGCCGCGCTCAAACGAGTTCATCTGGCCCCAGGCCAGGGGCTCGGCGCCCTTGGCGCTGATGAGCGCAGAGACCTCGACGATGGAGTCCGGCGGCAGGCAGGGAATGGCGCCCTTGTTCTCGGTGGAGACGACCATGTGCTCGTGGCGATCGTTGTAGATGGCCGCGATGGTCTCGCAGGCGGCGTCGGAGTAATGCGCGCCGCCGCGCTCGGCCAGCTGCTCGGGCTTGTGGTCGAGGTTGGGATCGCGGTACAGCTCGAAGAGCTCGTCCTCGACCTTCTTCACATGCTCGGCACGGGAGTCGTTCTTCTCGAAGTCGCTGATGAGGCTGTCGAGCATCTCGTGCGCCATGTAGTAGTAGCGGTGGTAGCCGCAGGGAAGCAGGCCGGTGGCGCTGAGCAGCTCCTCGGAGAAGGGCTCGTCGTGGATGTTGGCCGGCATGCCGTTGTCGGGGTCGTTCAGGCGCGCGATGATGTCCTGCGTGACCTCGTTGCCCCGCTCGTCGTAGACCTTGTGCCAATGGAAGTGGTTGAGGCCGGCAAAACGGAAGGTCAGGCGCGGGTCGTTCTCCTCGTACCCGATGAGCTTGGGCTCGTCCATCATGGCGCCCACCGGCACGTTGCACAGGCCGATGGTCCGCTTCCAGCCGAAGCGCTTGATGGCGGCCTCGGTCACCATGCCGGACGGGTTGGTGAAGTTAATGAGCCATGCGTCGGGGCAGAGCTCGCGCATGTCGTCGATGATCTGGCCGATCACCGGCACGGTGCGGAACGCCTTGAACATGCCGCCGGCGCCGTTAGTCTCCTGACCCAGCATGCCGTGGGACAGCGGGATGCGCTCGTCCTTGATGCGCGCGTAGAGCAGGCCCACGCGGAACTGGGTGGTCACGAAGTCGGCGCCCGGCAGCGCCTCGCGACGGTCGAGCGTGGTGTGCACGGTCACGTCGTAGGGGCTGGCATCCCACATGCGCTGCGCCATGGCGGACACGATCTCGAGCTTCTCGCGCCCGTCCTCGATGTCCACAAGCCAGATCTCGCGGATGGGCAGCTGATCGTAACGCTTGATGAAGCCCTCCATGAGCTCAGGGGTGTAGCTCGAGCCTCCGCCGATGGTTACGATCTTGATGCCGTCTGCCATGGTCGCTCCTCTCCGCGCGGGTTTTCCGCGCCTGCCGGGCCCGGCGCCGCCCGGGCCTGTTCCTGACACGTCCCAGTTTGCCGCGTCCCGCTTGTACGCGCAAGAAGCCCAAGCAAAGCTGATACGTTTGTATCCGAGAATCGCGCCCCGTCAACCTGATGTTTGACATATCTTGAGATGCCGCGCGAGAACCACCCTCCGGTGTCGGCGCAAACGGCCTGAGTATGCTACACTATCAACTCACGGGCGATTGGCGCAACGGTCAGCGCAGGTGCTTTACACGCACAAGGCTGGGGGTTCGAATCCCTCATCGCCCACCACTTTTAAAAGCGACGGCCCCGGCAACGGGGCCGTTTCTGTTTTACGCCCCGTGCAGGGGATTCGAACCCGCGAGAACGCGTCCGCTGTTGCATGCATGTTCGTTCGCCAGGGCGCTAAAAACGGCCCCCTCGCAAACGAGAATGCATGCAGCACGGGCTGCTGAACGAACATGCATGCAACAGCGCGCAGGCGCACAGGCGAGCGCGGACCCTACTCCTTGGCGGCAAGCAGCGCGCGCATGCTGGCAACCCACCCGTCGATGGTCTTGCCGCGCGAAAGCAGCGTGCGGCCGGGGTGATGGCGCATCTCGTGGTCGAGCGCCTTCTGCACGCCGGGATGCGGCAGGCCGTTCTCCATCAGAATGAAGTTGTCCACCTTGCGACCCATGAGGAAGTCCGACGGGGCGTCGCCGATGGCCAGCCCCTCCTCCGGCTTGATGCCCATGATCTCCATGCAGCGGCGCACGCCCTTGCCCTTGGTGAGGCCCCGCGGAATGATGTGCAGGCTGCGGCAGCGCGTGCCGTCGTCGGGAATGGAGAGCGTGGTGGGCTTGGAAATGCGGTTGACGTACCCGTTGTCCGCAAGCTCTAACGCCAGGCCGGACTCGTCCAAAATGGCGCGGAACTGATCGTCCGGTACATCGCCGCGGTAGGTGACGGTGACCTCGCGGTGCTTGTAGCCGGGCCCCATGTCGTTGTGGTACTCGATAAGCCCCTGCCAGCGCTCCAAGATCCTGCTGCAGATGCCGGTGCGCTCGATCACCTCATGCGGGGTGAGGCCGCTGGCGGAATCGTAGTGCATCTCGGCGGTGTAGTACGACCAGCGGTTGGCGCGCACGTCGGTCACGATGAGGCCGCCCATCTCGCCGATATAGGCGTTGAGGCCCAGGATGCGGCAGTCCTCGTGCAGCATGGAGCGGTTGCGGCCGCTGACGGGAATCACCTCCACGCCCGCCTGCTTGAGCTCCACGAGTACCTGCGGTAACGCGGCGGAGGGATTGCCCTCGCTGTCCGCCATGACCGTGGAGCCGGGCGCCAGCATGGTGCCGTCCAAGTCGGTGAAGACGTAGCGGATCTTGGCCAGGCGCTTCTTGAGCTCGCCCTCGGGGCGGGCGGGCAGCTGGGGCGGGGCGAGAAGCTCTGCGGCCGATGCGGCGGTTTCGGACATGGGCGGTCCTTTCGTTGCGGTTTGCCCCTCTATTCTACCGATCCGGGCGCATCCGGACAGCTCGGACGGCCCCAAGTTGCGTAAAAGCGGGCCCGCCTTCACCATTCCTGTTGTTTTGGGCTCCCCCTGTGAGTAGCACGCAGGCTTGAGAATGCAAAAGTCCTGGTAAACGACTCGGTGAAATTGCGGCTACTTGAGCTCAGGGGGCCAAACAACAGGAACGATGCGGAACCGTGCGCACACGCCGCGCACGCATGCTGCATACGGCCCCACGCCGCCCGTTCCGGCTACTCCCGGAAGCCCGTTACCTGGTTCTGCAGGTCGATGAGCTCGGCGATGCCCTTCTGCCCCAGGTCGAGCAGGGTGTTCAGGCGGTCGCGCGAGAAGGGCGTGCGCTCGCCGGTGCCCTGGATCTCGATGAGCTCCCCGGACTCGGTGCCCACCAGGTTCATGTCCACCTCGGCATGGGAGTCTTCGCGGTAGTCCAGGTCGAGCAGCAGGCGGCCGTCCACCATGCCCATGGATACGGCGGCAACCTGGCCGGTAAGGGGAAGCCGCGGGATCTTGCCGGCCTCCACCCAGGTCATGAGCGCGTCGTGCAGCGCCACCCAGGCGCCAGTGATGCTGGCCGTGCGCGTGCCGCCATCAGCCTGGAGCACGTCGCAGTCCACGGTGACGGTGGACTCGCCCAGCGCGCGCATGTTGACCACGGTGCGCAGGCTGCGGCCGATAAGCCGCTCGATCTCCTGGCTGCGACCCTTGCGCTGCCCCACTTCGCGCTTGGTGCGGCGGTTGGTGCTGGCCGGCAGCATGGCGTACTCCGCCGTAACCCAGCCCTGGCGGCTGGCCTTGCGCCAACCCGGCACGCCGTCCTCGATGGTGGCGGCGCACAGCACGCGCGTATCGCCGAACTCAACCAAGCATGAGCCCAGCGCGTTTTTCATCACGTTGCGCGTGAGCGTGACGGGCCTCAGCGCGTCCTCCGCGCGATCGCCGGAACGTTGGGCCTTGATGCTGTCGATAGCCATAGGAAACCTCTTTCGTTGCAGATAGGGATACGTACTTCAAAAGGACGTTGCGGCCGGGCAGGCGAGCACCACCTCGCGGGCGGGCGGCGCGGGCGTCAAAGCTCCGCCGCGCGCAACCGAAACGCGGCGGGAACGCCGGCGGGCCGCGCGCCCCTCGCCTGCCTGGGGCGCCGCCGCCGGCCAGCGCGCCTCTCGATCGCCTGCCGAACAGCCGGCGCGGCGGCCCTTACGCGCGCAGCTCCTCCAACTCGCCCAGCTCGATATGCTCGATGCTGCGCAGCGGCTTGCCGAAGATGAAGCTGCCCGCCACGGCAAACGAGGTAATGTTCTCGGACGTTGTGGCAAACCGGTGCCGCGCCAGCGCATCGGCGCCCGCAAGCTGCTCGCGGCGGCGCAGGATCTCGATAAGCTCGGCGGTGGTCTCCTCTGCAGAGGACACGATCCTCACGTCCGGGCCCATCGCCTCGTGAATGGGAGCCGCCAGCAGCGGGAAGTGCGTGCAGCCCAGCACTACGGTGTCGACGCCCTGCCCCCTCAGCGGCTGGGTCACCTGGCGCGCCAGCCCGCGCACCGCCGGCGTCATGAACACGCTTCGGTCGTCGAACCAGTCCTGGTTGAGCCGGTCGCCCGAGGCGAGCGCGTCCTCCACTACGTCAACGAACACGCTGGCCGGGCACCCGAACACGCGCACCCCCGCGTCCAGGTCCTGGATGGCGCGGGTGTACGCGCCGGACTCCACCGTCAGGTTGGTGGCGAGCACTCCCACCCGTCGCGTGCGGGTGGTGTGCACCGCGGCGCGCGCGCCGGGCGCGATAACGCCGATCACGGGCACGTCGAAGGTCTGCTGTGCCACCTTGAGCGCAGAGGCCGTGGCCGTGTTGCACGCGATCACTATGATCTTGACCCCGCGCTCGACAAGCCAGCTGCCCGCCTGCAGCGTAAAGGTGCGCACCTCCTCCTGGGTGCGCACGCCGTACGGGCAGCGCTTGGTATCGCCCACATAGTAGATGGACTCGTGGGGCAGCGCCGTCGCAATGGCGCGCGCCACCGTCAGCCCGCCGATCCCCGAGTCAAAGACACCGATGGGGCGCCGGTTCACCGGAAGATGCCCCAGGTCAGCCGCAGCCATAGCCATAGCGCTCTTCACCTTCGGTCGCATAGGTACAGAAAGCCGCCGGCAGGGGGGCGACAAACCCCGCGCCGCCGGCTGTGCGCATTTATTATAGCGATAAGCGCGCCAGCGCCTACCGTGCGGCCTTTGCGGCGAGCACCCGCTCGGCCACCTTGACCACGCCCGCCTCGGTGTTGGCCGGGGCCACGTAGCGCGCGTAGGCCTCCATGCCCGGCGTGGCGTTGGCGACCATGAAGCCAAAGCCGGCGGTGGCGAGCATCTCCTTGTCGTTGAAGGTGTCGCCGAAGGCCATCATGTCGGCCACGTCGATACCCAGGGCCTCGCCCACGTGGCGCAGTCCCGCGCCCTTGTCCACGCCCGGCATCATCACGTCGATCCACATGGGGCCGCTCGTCGAAGCGGACAGGCCGTCCACCAGGCCGCTCTTCTGCAGGTCGGCAAAGTGCTCGCGCGCCGTGTTGTCGTGGAAGAAGATCGTGAACTTGTTGGCGGGAACGTCCACCTGCTCCAGGTCGTCCACAAAGTTGATCTCATGGTAGAACGTGCGGTAATCGGGCTCGAACCGCTCGTCGCGCTTCTCGATATAGGCCGCGTCGTAACCGCACACGTTGCCCGAGCCGGCGGTCTCATGCACGTAGCGCGCCAAGCGGCGGTACACCTCGGTGGGCATGACGCTCTTGTAGAGGACCTTGTCGCCCAGCATGATGAGGCCGCCGTTGTCGCCCACCAAGATCACGCGGTCCAGGTAGTCGCGGAACATGTTGCGCAGCGTGTAGACCGGGCGCCCGCTAGCGGCCGCAAAGTAAACGCCCTGCTCGTGCAGGCGGTCGAGAAGATCCTCGAAACCCTGCGGCAGATCCCCGTTGTCATCCAACAGGGTGCGGTCCATGTCCGAGGCGATAAGCCTCACGTCGGCCAGCGCGCGCCCCTCCGGCGTCACCAGCCCCTCGAGGTCGGTGGGCGTGAACAGCGTGTTGTCTGCGGGCATGCGGATCCTCCCCTCCTGCGCGCGGCCAACGGCCGGCGCCGTGTGCGTTCCGGCGCAATTTTACCCTAGATGCCCCGCTCGCGCCGTGTTTTGGCACGTTGGGCGAAAATCGCATCTTTTTACCCTTCTCCCTTGACATATGAGCGTTCATTCACATAATGAGACATGAACAGTTGTTCATACGTTGAAAGGTTGAACGATGGCTGAAGACACCTCCCCATCCGTTCGCAACCAGGCGGCGGACGCATCGCCTGCCGCCACCGCCGAACCCGCAGCCTCCCCCGCGACCGAGGGCCCCTCCCTTCAGACCTCCGCGGACCACGTCGAGCGCTGCATGCCCAACGAGGAGCTCCTCTACGATCTGGCCGACCTGTTCAAGGTCTTCAGCGACACCACCCGCATCAAGATCCTCTACTCCCTCATGGACACCCCGCTCTCGGTGGGCGACATCGCCGAGACCGTGGGCGCAACCCAAAGCGCCGTGAGCCATCAGCTGCGCATCCTCAAGCAGGCGCGCCTGGTGCGCTTCAACCGCGACGGCCGCAGCGTCATCTACTCGCTCGCCGACGACCACGTGCACACCATGCTCGCCCAGGGCATGACCCACATCTGCGAGTAGGGCGAGAAGAGCCCCCGCTACGGCGCGTGCCGGGCCCTCCGGTCCCCCGCCCTCCCGCGCGCTCAGGGGCGCCGCGGGGCAATCGGGATCAGATGGCCGCGCGAGCGCCGTAGCAGGAGTTCTTCTCCACCGGAAAAACGCGCCCCAGGCGCTGACGAAAGGACCAGACATGCGTAAGTCATTCAAGCTCGACGAGATCGATTGCGCCAACTGCGCCCAGAAGCTTGAGGACGCCATCAAGAAGCTCGAGGGCGTGGCCGATGCGCGCGTGAACTTCATGACGCAGAAGCTGACGCTCACCACTGCCGAGGACGCCGACTTTGACGAGGTGCTCGAGCGCGTGGTCAACCTCGCCGCGGATATCGAGCCCGACTGCGAGATTTTGCGCTAGCGCTTGATTGGTCCCATACGGCGGGGACCCGGTCGTTGGCTGGCGCTCATAATCGCCTCGCTTTCTTTTGCTCGCTTCGCTTTGCAAAAGGCTCGGCTCCAAATCGCGCCAGCCAACGACCGGGTCCCCGCCGCCACATTCTTGCACGGGTAGCGGGGCCGGAAGGGCTGTGCGCGCTGTTATCTACGTAGCAACTCTTCTCTTTTCCCTCATTTCTCTTATAGAAAGGAGCATCGCGGTGAACAAGAAGCAAAAGCGGTGGCGCAACCGCATCCTCGTCGCGCTCGCCATCTTTGTCGCGGTGTACGTTGTTGAGGAGACAGGCGTGCTCACGCGGCTCTTCGGCACGCCGGGAGACGTGTACGCGAGCTTTGCGCTGTTCCTCGTTCCCTACCTTATTGCCGGGCACGACGTTCTCACCAAGGCGTGGCGCAACATTCGCCGCGGCGAGGCGTTTGACGAGGCGTTCCTCATGACGGTGGCCACTATCGGCGCGTTTGCGATGGTGTTTTTCCCCGAAACCGAGCCGCATATGGCCGAGGGTGCGGCTGTAATGCTGTTCTACCAGGTAGGCGAGCTGTTCCAGAGCTACGCCGTGGGCAAGAGCCGCAAGTCCATCGCCGACATGATGGACATTGCGCCTGACTACGCCAACATCGAGCAGGACGGCCAGCTAGTTGAGGTGGATCCGGACGAGGTGGCCGTAGGCAGCGTGATCGTGGTGAAGCCCGGCGAGCGCGTGCCGATCGACGGCGTGGTGGTTGAGGGCGCAAGCCAGCTGGACGCCGCCGCCCTTACCGGCGAGAGCATGCCGCGCCACGTCGAGGCGGGCGCCGAGATCATCTCGGGCTGCATCAACATGACGGGCACCCTGCGCGTGCGCACCACCAAGCCCTTTGGCGAGTCCACCGTAAGCCGCATCCTGGAGCTGGTGGAAAACGCCAGCGAGAAGAAGGCCCGGACCGAGAACTTCATCACCCGCTTTGCCCGCGTCTACACCCCCACCGTGTGCGTCGCCGCGCTGGCGCTTGCCGTGGTGCCGCCGCTTCTGGGCATGGGAGCCTGGAGCGACTGGATCCTGCGCGGCCTCACGTTCCTCGTAGTGAGCTGCCCGTGCGCGCTTGTCATCAGCGTGCCGCTCAGCTTCTTCGGCGGCATTGGCGGCGCCTCCAAGCTGGGCATTTTGGTAAAGGGCTCCAACTACCTTGAGCAGCTGGCCCACGTCGACACCGTGGTGTTCGACAAAACCGGCACGCTGACCTCGGGCACGTTCAACGTGGTGGCGGTGCATGCCGAGAAGGGCTTCACCGAGGACGAGGTGCTTGCCTGTGCCGCGCACGCCGAGGCCTTCAGCGACCACCCCATTGCCGTATCGGTGCGCGCGGCGTACCCCGGCAAGGTAGACCAGGCCCGCGTGGGCAACGCGCAAGAAGAGTCGGGCCACGGCGTGTCTGCCACGGTTGACGGCCATGCGGTGCTGGTGGGCAACGACAAGCTCATGCGCGAGCACGGCGGCACCTGGCACGAGTGCGAGCTCACCGGAACCGTGCTGCACGTTATGGTGGACGGCGCGTACGCCGGGCACATTGTGATTGCCGACGTGGTGAAGCCGGACGCCGCCGAGACCATCCGCAGCCTGCACGCCGCCGGCGTCAAAAAGTGCGTCATGCTCACCGGCGACCGCCAAGACGTCGCCGAGGCCGTTGCCAGCGAGCTGGGCCTGGACGAGGTGCACGCGCAGCTTTTGCCCGAGGACAAGGTCAACGCGGTGGAGAAGCTCCTGGCCCAGGAGCGCGAGGGCGGCAAGCTTGCCTTTGTGGGCGACGGCATCAACGACGCGCCCGTGCTCACCCGCGCCGACGTGGGCATCGCCATGGGTGCCATGGGATCGGACGCGGCCATCGAGGCGGCGGACATCGTACTGATGGACGACAAACCTTCAAACATCGCCCGCGCCATGGATGTTGCCCGCAAGACCATGCGCATTGTGTGGCAGAACATCGTGTTCGCCATCGGCGTGAAGGTGCTGATCTTGGTGCTGGCCGCCTTCGGCATGGCCAACATGTGGCTCGCGGTCTTTGGCGACGTGGGCGTGGCGGTTATCGCCATCCTCAACGCCATGCGCTGCATGAACGTCAAGAACGTGTAGCGCCTCCCTCCGGGTCCTGCCTGTTGCCTACGGGATGTGGGCTTTGCAAACATCCCTCGGCAACAGGCAGGACCCTTGCGCGTTCACCGCTCTTGAATGAGGGATGGGAAGGCCGGGCCGTTACCGTAAGGGCGTGGGCTCCGCAAACGCCCTTACGGTAACGGCCCGGCCCTTTGCGTGTGGGCACCCTCATCCCCCTCCCCTTGTGGGCTGGTACACGGGGAGGACCTATGAGGGGAAGGGGTGCGCCATGAATATGCTTAAGCGGCTTCAGCGCATGGAGGGGTTCACCGCGCAGGAGCGCGCGGTGGCCGCAGGCATCTTAGAAGACCCCGAGCTGTTTTTACGCGAGAACGGCAAGCAGACGGCGAAGCGATGCTATGTGTCGCAGGCAACGCTGTACCGTCTGTGCGAGAAGGTCGGCTGCGCGGGGCTCGCGGACCTCAAGCTCGCCGTCACGCGCGCCATCGAGAGCTACCGCAGCGAAGACCCGGACTTTGACTTCAGCTTCCCCATCAAGCCCGACGAGTCGATCCCTCAGGTCGTGCACGGCCTGCATGCGGCTTATCAGCAGACGATCATTGCCACGCGCAACCTGCTGGACGAGCACGAAATCGAGCGCAGCGTGCAGGCGCTCCACGCCGCGCAGCGCATCGACGTCTACACCTCTGCCGGCAACGTCAACAACGCGCGGAACTTTGCCTACCAGATGCGCGAGATCGGCGTGCCCGTCAACGTGCCCCTGGAGGAGTACGAGCTACGTCTGAGCGCCGCCGCCAGCGATGAGACCCACCTGGGCATCGTGATCTCCATGGCAGGATATGGCCTGTTGATGGAGAGCGTAGCGCGCGTGCTGGCGCGCTCCGGCACGCCCGTTTTGCTTATCTCAGCCGAGGCGCCCACCCCGCTCGACCAGTACGCAACCTACCACCTGCGCGTCCCCACCTGCGAGAACGACTACCACAAGATCGCACCGTTCTCTACCCGCCTGGCGCTGCTCTACCTCATGGACCTGCTCTTTGACTGCTACTTCGAGGCAGATCACTACCGCATCCTGGCACGCAAGATGTCCTACTTCGACGACGTAGTAGACAGTGCCGGCCCCGGGCTGCGCAAGGAGGCGCGCGAGGCCACGCTGCATCCGTAAACACCAGACGGAGATGTTATATGCGTCGGAGTTACGTTGACTCCGATGGAAACGCCCCACCGTGCTCGCATGAACGCGGGTCTCGCCCGGACGGGTTACGGGACCGCCGTTATCACTCGCGCCACCGGTATGCCAACGCGGAATCTGCGGTAGAGTAGACGTTGTTGGAAGCAGTACGCATGCGGCGGAAGGACATTCCCATGGCAGTTTCGTACGACGAATCACGCGTGACGCTTGTCGACCATCCGATGGTGCAGCACAAGCTCTCCATCCTGCGCGACAAGAACACCACCACCAAGCAGTTCCGCGAGCTCGTAAGCGAGCTTGCGCTGTTCGAGGGCTACGAAGCAACGCGCGACTTCCCGTTGGAAGACGCGCCGGTCTCCACGCCGCTTGAGGACACGGTGTGCAAGCGCATCGCCGGGCGCAAGGTGGCCGTGCTGCCCATCCTGCGCGCGGGCCTCGGCATGGTGGACGGCATCCTGCAGCTCATCCCCGCTGCGCACGTGGGCCATATCGGTATGTACCGCGACGAGGTAACGCACGAGCCGCACGAGTACTACTGCAAGGTACCGGCCGGCATCGCCGAGCGCACCTGCCTGGTGGTCGACCCCATGCTCGCCACCGGCGGCTCCGCGCAGGCCGCCATCTCCTACCTGCGCGGCCAGGGCGCCAAGGACATCCGCCTGCTGGTGCTGGTGGCCGCACCCGAGGGCCTGGCCGCCGTGCTCGATCACGATCCCGACGTGCGCATCTACACCTGCGCCATCGACCGCGAGCTCAACGAGAACGCCTACATCCTGCCCGGCCTGGGCGACGCCGGAGACCGCATCTTCGGCACCAAGTAGCCGCCCCATCCTGCGCACGGTCCCCAGAGGCCTTCTCACCCCAAGCCCCAGACGGCCAACAGGTGAGAAGGCCTTATCATTTTCCGACTGCTGACGTGGCTTGTACGTACATCTTGTTTACGATAGGAACACGACAAGGCAGCGGAGCCCCCTCCGCCACCCCCTGAGAAAGGACTGCCATGTTCGAGCAGATCAAAGCCATCATGTGCGATCTCGACGGTACGCTGCTTACCAGCGAGGGCACGGTGTCGCCGCGCACGGTCAAGGCCATTGAAAAAGCGCGCGAAAAGGGCCTGCTGTTTGGCCTCTCCACCGGACGCGACGTGCACGGCGTGAAAACGCTGCTCGCCGCGTGGGGCATCGACGGCCTGATGGACGTCATCGTAGGCACCGGCGGCGCGGAGATCTGCGACTACAGGCTCGGCACGGAAAGCTCGAGCCATCCGCTGGACGGCGAGCTCATCAAGGAGATCGTGCGCCATTTTGAGGATATGCCCGTGAACTTTGCCGTGCCGTACCTGGGAACGCTTTACGCGCCCAAGGACGACGAGAACAGCGACGGCATCGCGCTGTTCCTTGAGGAGCACCTGCTGTAAGCGGGCGAGAAGCACCTGCCGCGCACGTGAGGGCCGGGGCAGCCTACCTGCGGAATGTGGGCTTCGCGAACATTCCTCCGGCATACGGGCGAGAAGCGCCTACCGTGCGCACGAGGGCCGGGGCGGCTTACCTGCGGAATGTGGGCTTCGCGAACATTCCTCCGGTAAGCCGCCCCGGCCCACGTTGTTGAACGCCGTTGCTTTTCAGCCGGTTGGCTACGCAGTCAGGTTCTCGTCGATATAGGCGATGATGTCGTCGGACTCGTAGAGGGGCTGGCCGTCGATGAAAAGACACGGCACCTGCACCTTGCCGCCCACGCGCTTGAGCTCCTCGCGCGCGGCGGGGTCGGTCGAGATGTTGGCCTGCGGCAGGTTGACGCCCCTCTCCTCCAGATGCCTCAGCACCTTAACGCAGTAGGGGCAACCGGTCATGACATAGAGCAGGTAATCGCGGCGCATGGCGCTCCTTCCCGTGCGCCGGCGGACATGCGCCCGCCGGCTGCACTTCTCGCCCGCCTGAGAAAGCGCGGGGCAACAACGTCCGGCGGCCGTCCTGGGCGCCGGCCTCTTTTGGCCTACTTGCCCGCGCGGGCAAGCTCGGCTTCGATGAGCTGGGTCAGAACGCCGGTGAAATCGCGGCCGGCCACGCGCATCATCTGGGGGAAACGCGAGTAGTACGTAAGGCCGGGCGTTGAGTTGACCTCGTTGAAGACGACCTCGCCCTCCGGCGTCACGAACAGGTCCACGCGCGCAAAGCCCGAGCAGCCCAGCGCCTCGTACACGGCGCGGCCGGCGGCGCGAATCTTGTCGAGCTGGGACTCGGGCAGGTCGGCAGGACAACGGAGCTGGGTGTTCTCGCCCGGGTTCTTCTCCAGGTGGATCCGGAAGAAGCCGTCGCCGGCGATGACGATCTCGTCGACGGCGCCCATCTCGATGCCATCCACCGCGTTGCCGATAACCGCGCAGCCCACCTCGACGCCAGTGATGGCTTCCTCAACGGCGACCTTCTCGTCCAAGGCGAAGGCCTGGTCGAGCGCTGCGGCCAACGCCTCGGCATCGGCCGCCTTGGACACGCCGATGGACGAGCCGCCGCGCGCGGGCTTCACGAAGACGGGGAAACCGCCGCACGCCTCAAGCGCGGCGTCGATATCCGCCTGGTCGGCGCCGCCGGCCGCGTTGCGGTAGAGCACGGCGCATCGGGGCGAGCGAACGCCCGCGGCGGCGGCCAACCGATGCGACGCGTCCTTGTCCATGCAGACGGCGCTGGCCATGACGCCGCAGCCCACGTACGGGATGCCGCACGTCTCCAGCACGCCCTGCACAGTGCCGTCCTCGCCGCCCTGGCCGTGGAGCACCGGGAAGGCCACGTCCACGTCGAGCATGCGCAGGCCGGAGCCGTCCGCCACGGCCAAGCCGCGGCGCTCCCCCGCGCGACCGGGCACCGCCGCCACGGGCTGGCAGTTGTGCGCCACCCATGCGCCGGTGACGATATCGGAGGGATCACCGGTGTAGTGCAGCCAGGCGCCTTCGCGCGTGATGCCCACGAGCACCGGGCTGAAGCGCTCGCGATCGAGCGAGGCGATGACGTTGCTCGCCGACTTGCAGGAGATGTCATGCTCCGTGGAGATGCCTCCGAACAGAACCGCTACGTTAACCATATGCGCACGCCTTTCTCTAAGAACGCGATGCCGTTACGCTGCGCATCATGATACCCGCAGCGCCGCCTCAGTAGCGCCCGCTCAGACAACGCGCACAGAACGCAACGGACGGGCGCGCCGCCTCCCCTGACCCGGCAACGGGCGCGTGGTGGCGTTTATCAACCTGCGCTACGAAAGCCAGCTGCACCACGCCGCGCGGGTGGCCGAGATCCTTGAACTGGTGGTTGATCCCGCCGAGCGCGGCCGCGGCCTGGGAGGCGCCCTTTTTGACTACGCCTGCGACCAGGCCCGCGCCCACGGCTGCCGGCAGATAGAGCTCACCACCAACCAGTTGCGCCGCGACGCGCGCCGCTTCTACGCGCGCAAGGGCATGCTCAACTCGCACTACAAGTTCACGATGCCGCTCGACCTCGAGGCCGGCGCCGCTCCGCGCGAGAACCGCATCGGCTGTTAGGCATGCCCCTGCGCAGCCGTTGGCCTACGCCATGAGCTTGCAGACGTTCTGCGCAAACGCCACCGGGTCGGGCACGGCAATGCCCTCCATCAGCAGCGCCTGGTCGTACAGCAGCTCGGTGTACAGCTTGAGCTTGTCGGCGTCCTCGCCCTCCTGGGCGGCCTGCAGCTTGGCGAAAACCGGGTGCTGCGCGTTGAGCTCGAGCACGCGCTGGCTCTTAACATCCTCGGGCATGGGGCCGGCGTTGAGGACCTTCTCCATCTCAAGGGAAACCGGGCCCTCGGCGGTGATGCACGCCGGCGCGTCCGTCTCCTTGGTCAGGCGCGCGGACACGGTGACCTTGGTGACCGCTCCCTCGCCCAGCGCCTCCTTCATAGCGGAGAACAGCCCCTCGTTGGCCTTGGCGGCCTCCTCGGCGGCTTTCTTCTCGTCCTCGGTGGCAAGGTCCAGATCCCCGGAGGCGACGTTCTTGAGCTCCAGGCGCTTCTCCTGGGGCTCCTGGGCCTCGGCAGCCTCGCCGTCGGCGACCGCGTCCTCGGCGGCCTCGGCCGCAGGCGTGAACACGTACTCGCGCATGGCCTGGAAGCAGAACTCGTCCACGTCCTGCGTGCACAGCAGCACGTCGTAGCCGTGGTCCAGCACCGCCGTCACCACGGGCATCTTGGCCAGGCGGTCGCGGTCGTCGCCGGC
The DNA here is from genome assembly GCA_944321435.1 of uncultured Coriobacteriaceae bacterium. Classification (GTDB taxonomy): domain Bacteria; phylum Actinomycetota; class Coriobacteriia; order Coriobacteriales; family Coriobacteriaceae; genus CALUOB01. The sequence continues at coordinate 198,706 of CALULH010000002.1, forward strand.
CGCGTAGTAGATGGCCTTCTGATCGGAGGGCATGGCGTCCGCGTACTCCTTGAGCGTCACCATCTTCTGCTCCTTGGCGCTCCAGAACAGCAGAAGATCGCCCAGCTCGGCGGCCTTCATGCCATAGCTCTGGTAGATGCCGTACTTGAGCCCGCGGCCGAAGTTCTCAAAGAACGTCTCGTATGCCGCGCGGTCGTCGTCGCGCATGCGCTCGAGCTCGCCCGTGATCTTCTTCTCAATGCGCTTGGCCATAGCCGTCAGCTGGCGCGTCTGCTGCAGCGTCTCGCGGCTGATGTTCAGGTGCACGTCTGCGGAATCCACCACGCCGCGCACGAAGTTGTAGTAGTCCGGCAGCAGGTCGGCGCACTTCTCCATGATGAGGACGTTGGAGCTGTAGAGCTCCAGGCCCTTCTCGTAATCCTTGCTGTAGAGGTCAAACGGCGCGCGACCCGGGATGAAGAGCAGCGCGTCGTACTCCAGCGCGCCCTCGGCGTGCAGGCTGAAGGTGCGCGCAGGGTCGGTGTAGTCGTGGAAGGTGGACTTGTAGAACTCGTTGTACTCCTCGTCCGTCACCTCGGACGCCTTCTTCTTCCAAATGGGCGTCATGGAGTTGATGGTCTCGAGCTCCTCGTAGCTTTCGTACTCGGGCTGGTAGTCGTCGCCGGCGTCCTCGGGCTTGGGCTTCTGGCGGCTCTTGGTCACCATCATCTTGACGGGGTAGCGCACGTAGTTGCTGTAACGCTGGATCAGGTCCTTGAGCTGCCACTCGGACAGGTACTCGTCGTAAGAAGCGTCGTCGGTGTTGTCCTTGAGCGTAAGGATGACGTCGGTGCCGCTCTCAAACTTAAACGCCGGATCGGTGGCGGGCACCTCCTCGATGGCGTAGCCCTCGACGCCGTCCGAGGTCCAGCGGAACGTCTTGCCGGTGGCGTAGGCGCGCGTCATCACCGTGACCTCCTTGGCCACCATGAACGCGGAGTAGAAGCCCACGCCAAAGCGGCCGATGATGTCCACCGCGTCGCCCTGCGCCTCGGCGTTGGTCTCCTTGAACTCCTCGGAGCCGCTGTGCGCAATGGTGCCCAGGTTGCGCTCGAGCTCCTCCTCCGTCATGCCGATGCCGTTGTCCGACACGGTGAGCGTGCGCGCGTCCTTGTCAAAGCTCACGCGGATGGCCAGATCGTCCTGGTTGAGCGCCACGGTGCTGTCGGTCAGGCTCTTGAAATAGAGCTTGTCGATGGCGTCCGAGGCGTTGGAGATCAGCTCGCGCAGGAAGATCTCGCGGTTGGTGTAGATCGAGTTGATCATGAGGTCGAGCAGCTTCTTGCTCTCTGTCTTGAACTTGCGCATGGAACAACGCTTCCTTTCGGCTACCGTGCAGAACGAAAGGTATCTTACCCGAGTCAGCGCTTATATAACCTTAGTGTTCAAGACTTAGATTTTCTTCATGCGAGAAGTGCATGCCGCGGACGCCTACGCACCTGCGGAGTCCGCGTCGGCATCGCCCGCAGCCGAATCGGCAGTTGAGGTGCCTCCGGCATCGGTGGCCAGCGCGCCGCGGGTCTCGAAGATGATGTTCGCGAGCTCTTCGAAAGCGCTTACCGACTCGTCGTTGTAGGACATGCCCGTCATGATGGCCAGCAGGTAGACATCCCCGTTGGCGTCTTCCACGATGCCGGCGTCGGTCACGCTGCGGTAATCCACATCGTCGCTGGGATACCAACCGGCCTTGTTGTGCACGGTGACGCCCGGCTGGGTGATGCCGTCGCGGATGAACGACGTCGTGGTCTGCCCGCACAGCCCCTCCAGCCAGGAGGCCGTCTCGCTGCCAGTCTGGAAGTACTGGTAGGCGTCCGCCCACAGCTTGGTCAGGCTGAGCGTGCTGAGCGCGGGGAAGCTCTCCTGGTTGTACCGCAGGTCGGTCACGCCCAGGTCCTCGATCCACGTGTCGAAGTCCTCCTCGTCGTACGCCTCGCGCAAGACAACGAACGAGTCGTTGTCGGAATCGACCACGGAAGCGCGGATAAGCTCGGCCACGCTCAGCCCGGACGAGCTCGTGGGACAGGTGTCGTCGAGCGCGATTGCACCGCCCTCCACCAGATCCTGGCACAGGTAGACGGCATACGGCAGCTTGAACGAGCTGGCGCCGTACACCGGCTCGCCCACGTTGTAGGCCAGGCCGAAACCCGTCTGCAGGTCGATGAGCGTAAAGCCCACGCTGCCCAGCTCCTCGACCGGAGCAAGGGCGGTTGCCAGGGCCTTCTGCTCGTTTTCCGTGAGGGTCGGCGCATCGGCCTTGGTGAGCGAGAAGGTCGTCGCCTCGTCGACCGCCGCGGGGATGTCGTTCAAATCGGCCTTGGCAAGCGAGAAGCTCGCAGCGAGCTCGGCCTGGGCGCGCTCGCGCTGGGCCTGCTCCTCGGCTGCAGCCGCGGCCTCCTCCGCCGCGCGCTGGGCGCTGACGTACCCGTTGATCATCGCGGCGCCCGCCCCGAAGACGAGGAGCGCCGCAACGCCGACGGCGATGAGCGGCACAACCGAATGGCGCCTGCCCGGTCGGGCGAGGAAAAGCCGGTTCCCGTGATGGCGCAGGGCGGACCCGCCGCCGCGACGCGGGCGCGCGCCCGGCGCGGGGCCAAGGTCGGGCTGCATGTAGCGGTGGGGCTTGCGCGGCACGTCCGGCACAATGCGATCGGCGCCGGCACGCCCGCCCCGGTCGCGTCGGGCGTCCTCGAAGTGCTGGTCGTCCTCTCCGCTGTACGGCGCGGACGGGCCGTAACCGGCATCGAAACCCGCGTCGTATCCTCCGCCGTACGCGTCTCCGTAGCCGCCGTACGCGTCCTGGCGCCCCTCGTAACCGCCGTATCCGTACGCGGCGCCCTCCCCGCGGGCGTAGCCGCGCACGTCCGCGCCGTACGCATCCTCGCGGTCGCGACCATAGGGCCGGTCGTCAAAAGAGCCACCACGCGAGACAGGCCCGCGATCGCGTGCGGCCGCCCCTCCGGCAAGCATCACGTTGCGGCCCGCGCCCGAACGGCGTGGCGCGGGCTCCGTGCGCCCCGCGGAACGCTCGCGCGGCACGGCTGCGCCACGCGAGCCAAAGGGGGGCTCGCCGCGCCCCGCGACGCCTTGGCCGCGCGCAGGCCGGGCGGAACGCCCAGCAGCACGGCCCCGCTCGGCCTGCGCACGGACGTTTTCTTTGGGCGCGCGCCTGAAATGCGGTGTCGCGGCATCCCCCGCCCGACGCACGCCGGCGCCGGCCTTTCCCAGAACGGAACGCACGGCATCAACGCCCCGCTGCACGGCGGAGGGCTCGGGCGCGCGCCTGCCGCGGCCCGGTCTCGCAGCGCGCGGCTGCCGTCTATCCCTGTCCTGGCTCATATGAGTACCCGCGCTCTCTTCATGCCCATCGGAAACAATGCGTGAAATAGTACTATTGTACGCACTTCTCGCCCGACGGAAGCCGCGCTCCGCTTAAAAGGGGCGGCCGCATCCGCCAGTGGACGCAGCCGCCCCGTCTCCGACCCCGTCGCGCCGCAGAGAAACGCAGACGCGCCGTTCGAAACGCGCCGCGCAACCCGGCGGCCTGCTTGCCGCCCCACAGCCAAAGGCTCCTTACGCGAGCCCCGCCACCGCGTCGGCCATAATGCGCATGACCGCGAGCGTCTGCTCGGGCTTCACCACGGGCTCGGCGCCGTCCACGATGGCGTGGTAAACGCTGTCGTACAGGCGCGCGTAGTCGCCCTGCTCGCTCACAACCTTCTCCTCGTGGTAACCGGCCTCGTCGTAATAGGTGACGGTGGCGTAGTCCTCGGGCCGATCGACGCCAAAGCCAGGCTCGCCGGGCAGGTAGAACACCTTGAGATGCTCCTCCTGGCGGTCCTTGCTCTGCTTGACGAAGCAACCGCGCGTGCCGTACGCCGCAAGGCTCGGCCGCAGGCTTGCGCGGAAGTAGCTTGCCTTGACCTCGTAGCGCAGGCCATCTGGGGCAATGGGCAGGTCGACGCGCGCATCCGGCCCGTAGTTGAGCGCAAAGTCAAAGTAATCGTTCATGCGGCCCGATCCCAGGATCTGGCGCACGTCGGCCTGCACGGCATCGGGCGACCCCAGGTACCCCACCGCCTGGTCCAGCAGGTGCACCGCATGGCCGTACACAAAGGAGTTGTACGGGTCGAAGCCCTGCGCGGCCTCGGGAACCTCGGGGCGCCAATAGTCGTAGGTGGCCACGATCTCGTAAACCCGCCCCAGCTTGCCCGAGGCGATGACGCGCTGCATCGTCAGATAGTCCGCATCGAACCGGCGGTTCTGATAAGCCGAGAGGTAAAGGCCCTTCTCGCGCGCCAGGTCGAAGAGCTCCTGCGCTTGGGCCACCGTTTGGGTAAAGGGCTTCTCCACCAGCACGTGCTTGCCCGCCTTGAGCGCCCGCAGGGCCAGGTCGTAATGCGCGGACACCGGCGTGCAGATGGACACCAGGTCCACGTCCGGGTTGGAGAGAAGCGCCTCGAGGTCGTCGGTGTAGGCAACGCCGGGCAGCGCCTTCCACGCCGAGGTGCCCGGATGCCGCTCGTACACATGCGTGATGCGGAACTCGTCCGGACGCGTGAGCACAAAGGGCGCGTGGTAGCGGTTGGTGCTCTTGCCGTTGCCGATAAAGGCCATGTTCAGAACGCGGTTTGCCATGGGATCCCCTTCTCACCGTATGCCCGTACGCCGGGCTTTCAAAACACCGCCGTTGGGAGGGCCGCCCTCTTCGGCGCCCTGCCCCTCGTCCGCGACGCCCCTGCGCGCTGCGCCGCCAGCTCGTGCGGCGCGCTGGCCGCGATGCCCCGCGCGGCTACACCGCGTGGTCGTCGGTGGCGTCGACGATCTTCTCCATCCACACGTGAGGCTGGCCCTCGTCCTCGTAATCCACCTCGCCGGCGGGCACGTAGCCCTGGCGTCCGTAGAGGTCTTGGATGTACTCCTGCGCGTGCAGGCGGATGGTGTCGGCGCCCAGCTCGCGCGCAACGTCCTCGGCCGCGCAAATGAGCTCGGTGGCGAACCCCTGGCCGCGGTACTCGGGCAGCACCGCCACGCGGCCCAGGATGAAGTTGGGCGATTCGGGCTCGCTTGGGTACAGGCGCGCGCAGCCCACCAACTCGCCGTCCGTGTAGATGGTCAGGTGGGTGGCGTACTCGTCGATCTCGTCGAACTCGTTCCGGTAGCCCTGCTCCTCCATGAACACGCGCTGCCGGACCTCGTACGCATCGTCCTCGCAATTGAGGCGTATCTCGAATTCCATAACACCCTCTCCGCGGCGTCGCCGCATAGGCACAGATAGCGATGTTATACCCCGCGGGCGCGATTTCCCGAGGATGCCGGCCGGAGAATCGGGCGGCGGCGCAGCCATGGGCGCGCATGGCTGCGCCGCCCAAGCCGGGGCGGCCGCGGCAATCGCGTCGCGTGGGGCGCAAAGCCAGAAGACGGAGACTATAATGCCTGCGGAACACCCGTCTTTTGCAGGAGGATCCGCATGCTCCCGTCAACGCTACCCAGCCGCATCCGCTCGCGCGGCAACGGCGCCCTCGCCACCATCAGCGCGGGGCTCGTCGCCGCCGAACGTCAACTGGCCGCCGACACCCGCCGAGACCTCGGCAACATGCGCGCCAGCCTGCGCACGTTGATGCTCACCCTTGTGGTTTCGGCGCTCATGGGCGCAGCCGCCTGGGCGTTCCTCACCTCCCTCGACCTGGTCACGGCCGCCCGCGAGTCCCACGTCTGGCTTTTCTGCCTGCTCCCCGCGGTAAGCGTGGCCACGGCGTGGATTTACCGCAACCACGGGCTGCGCGCCGCGCGCGGCAACAACCTGGTTATCGACAGCTCGGTCACCGGCACGCCCATCCGCGCGCGCATGGCCGCGCTCACGTTCTGCTGCTCGGTGGCAACGCACCTGGCCGGCGGCTCGGCGGGACGCGAGGGCACCGCCGTGCAGATCGGCGGCACCATAGCGAGCAACGTGGCGGAGCGCTTTGGCCTTGCGGGCCGCGAGCGGCAGGACCTCATGCTCGCCGGCATCTCGGCCGCCTTCGGCGGGGTCTTCGGCACGCCGCTCGCCGGCACGTTCTTCGGCATGGAGATGTGCACCATCGGCAAGCTCAACTACGGCGCGGGCCTCTACTGCCTGGTGGGCGCCTTCACCGGCGACGCCGTAGCGCGGGCGCTGGGATGCGCGCACAGCTTCAACGTCATCCAGGCGGTGCCCGCCATGGAGGTCGGCACCGTGGCGCTGGTGGCTGCGGCGGCCGTGGCCTTTGGGCTCACCGCGCGCCTCTTCTCGCTCGCTATCCGCGCAGTGAAGCGCGTCTACGCCACGCGCTTCACCAGCTACCTTGCGGCGGCGTTGGCGGGATCGCTCGTGCTGCTGGGCGTGTACGCCGGGTTCGGGCTGTTTCGCTACGGCGGCCTTTCCGAATGGCTCGTGGCAAGCGGGTTTGCCGGCCAAACCAGCTGGACCGACGCCGTAGCCAAGCTCGTCATGACGGCGCTCACCCTGGGCGCCGGCTTTCAGGGCGGCGAGGTTACGCCGCTGTTCGGCATCGGGGCCTCGCTCGGCGGATGGCTGGGCACGGTGACGGGCATGGAACCCAGCTTCATGGCGGCCCTCGGGATGCTCGGCGTCTTCGGGGCGGCGCTCAACGTACCGGTCACCACCGTCATGCTGGCCATCGACATGTTCGGCGGCCAAGCGGCGGGCTACGTGGTCATCACCGCCTTCGTAAGCTACCTGGTAGCCGGCCACCGCGGCGTGTACCCGGCGCAGCGCATCGTCACGCCCAAGCGCCGCTCCCTGGCCGACGAGGCCGGCGAGACGGTCGAGAAGGTCCTCGAGGAGCGCACGGAGCGCTGAGACGCGGCGCGCCCCCGCAACTCGTATAATGGTCCGCAACACAAGGGCGCCCCGGGCCTTCGCGGCACGCGGCCACCGAGCAGGAGGCAGGACATGCCGAAGATCTTCATCGTGGAAGACGACGAGCCCATACGCACCGAGCTGGCGCGGCTCTTGGAGCGCCACGGATTCGAGACCGCCTGCTGCACCTCCTTCGACCATGTGGCCGACGACGCGCTGGCGGCCAACCCCGACCTGGTGCTGCTGGACCTCACGCTGCCCGGCACCGACGGGCAGCTCGTCTGCCGCGAGCTGCGCCAGCGCTCCGACGTGCTCATCATCATGCTGACCTCGCGCGTAACCGAGCTGGACGAGGTGATGGGCATAGAGATGGGCGCAGACGACTTCGTTCCCAAGCCCTACAGCGCCGCAGTGCTGATCGCGCACATCAACGCGTTGCTGCGCCGATCCGGCGCGGCCGAGAAGAGCACGCTGACGCACAACGGCCTTGTACTCGACCTGTCGCGCTCCACGGCCACGGCGGAGGGCGGCACCGTCGAGCTCACCAAAAACGAACAGCGCATCCTTGCCCTGCTCATGCGGCACGCCGGCTCCATCGTGTCGCGCGAGGCCATCATGCGCGACCTGTGGGACTCCGACGCCTTTGTGGACGACAACACGCTCACGGTGAACATCAACCGCCTGCGCCGGTCGCTGGCAAAGATCGGAGTCGAGAATTACCTGGTAACGCACCGCGGGCGCGGTTACGCGGTTTAGCGCCCGCGCGGGCGACGCGCGGCGCAGGGCAACCAACCGGAACAGGCTGTAGGGCAACCAACCGGAGCAAGCCGCAGAAGGAGCGCGGCGGAAAGGGGCACCATGGGATTCTGGCGCTTTGCGCGGTCGTACGCCTTCGCCTTGGCGCTGACGCTCGCCTGCGCCGCCGTGGTGGCGGTCATGCTGGCAGTCGTGGGAAGCTCCGAGGCGTTCATTGCGCTCGTGTGCGCGCTTATCGTCCTTGCCTTCGCGCTCGCCGTGCTGCTGGACTACCTCAGGCGCCGTCCCTTCTACGACGATCTGGCCGACCTCTCCGAGCGCATGGAGAGCCCGCGCTTTGCCGTTGAGATGCTGGAGCGGCCCGGCTACGCCGACGGCGCAGTGGCCTACGACGCGCTGGCCGCCATCTCAAAGAACGCCAGCGACGAGATCGGCGCGTACCGGCGCCAGGTAGAGGACTACCGCGAGTACATAGAGACCTGGGTGCACGAGGCAAAGTCGCCTCTGGCGGCCGCGCACCTGATGGTCGAGAACCTCGCCGCCGATGCGGACGATGAGGGCTGGGAGCGCCTGGACGCGCTTGCCGAGGAGCTGCGGCGCACTGAGCGCTACATTGAGCAGGCCCTGTTCTACGCGCGCTCGGAAACAGTGGAGAAGGATTACCTGGTGCGCCGCCACAACCTGCGCAGCCTTGTGACGAGCGCCCTGCGCGCCAACAGCCACGCGCTCATCGGCGCGCACGTTGCCGTCTTCATGCAAGGGCTTGACCGCGACGTGTACGCCGATGACAAGTGGGTGGCCTTCATCTTGGGGCAGATCATTCAGAACAGCGTGAAGTACGCGCGCAGCGAGGGCGCCGAGATCACCTTTGAGGCGCGGCTGGTGGGCGCCGGCATGTCCGACGAGCACGTGGAGCTAGCCGTACGAGACAATGGCTGCGGCGTGAGCGCGGCCGACCTGCCGCGCGTGTTCGACAAGGGCTTCACCGGCGACAACGGCCGCACCGCGCGCACGGGAAAGCGGGCCACGGGGCTGGGCCTCTACCTGGTGAAGCGCCTGTGCGACAAAATGGGGCTGGGGATAAGCGCCTCCTCGCGCGAGGGCGAGGGCTTCTGCGTGACCATGGCCTTCCCGCTCAACCGCATGCACCTGCTGGAACGGTAGGGGCGGCGCCAACAGAGGGCCGAGCGCCGCAGCGGCGGCGAAGGCGCGGCGCACCTTCGCAAACGGGTCGGAGCCGGCCCCTTGCCCGCCCTTGCTTAGGCCTTGTCCCGCAACGTTTGGAAACCCTGGGCGAGAAACGCGCTTACGGGGCCCTCGAGCCCGGCCGCCGGCACTACGCCGTGCTCGTCGGACACGAGCATGAGCTCGGCCGCGTCAGGATCCCAAGCATCCGCGCGCGCAACGGCTATGCCGTGGGTCTCGGCAAGCTGGGCCGCAAGCGAGGCGGCGCCGCATAGCGGCTCGTCCTCACCCGCCACCAAGAAGAGCCGATCGCCGGACTCGTCGGCAAAGGCCAGGATCTCGGGCGCGACGCCCGTCTCGCCCTGCTCTGCTCGCGCACCGGCAACGCGCTCGACCAGCGCCGCAGGCTGCGTCCGCTCCAGCGGCTCATACGCCCCCACGCTCATGGCCGCGTGGCCGTTCACATCGACCACCAGCATCAGCACGCCGTTCGGATCGTCATAGGACCCACTCCCAAGCGCCCACTCTATGTGCTGCTTTACCCAAGAGAGCAGGTTGGCCGTCAGGGGCGCGCCATTCACCGTGCGCTGGGACAGCGCGCGCAGGTGCCGGTTCAGCATCGGAACATGGCGGTTCGCCATGCGCCAGCGGCACACCAGCGCCGGCTCGGCCAGATCGAACGACTCCAGAGACTCCGCCGCGCCCTTCTCGCACATAAGCCCACGACCCTTCCTGTTTCCCCGCCAAACCCCGTCAAGGGGGCATTATACCCGTCGGGCAGGTCCGCGGGGGCGGGACCGGCCTGGCCGCCTCGTCCCCCACCGCCGCGACCCCATCGCGCCGCGGAGCCCCGCGCCCCGACCCCCGCGCCGCGCCCCCCCGCGCCGCAACCCGTTTATCTCGCCGCCCCGGGCGGCCCTTTCATCCTGCCGCCCCGCACCGCCAAAAGAAAGCGTCGCACGGCTTACATGAGCAAGCGGATTTACGCCATCTCATGTAAGCTGTGCGACGCTTTGCCCGAAACGGTTCTCGGGGCTTCTTGCGGAGCTTGCCTTGGAGCCCTTTTGAAACGCTCTCGGAGCCAAGAGAAGCGCGTAAACGGAAAAACGGCGCCCCCATGAAGGGACGCCGTCCGTCAGATCCTATCGCATCCGCGCCCAACCGCGCGGAGCCCGATACCGCACCGTCCGCGTTAGTGGCGGAAGTGGCGCGTCCCGGTGAAGACCATGGCGATGCCGTACTCGTCGCACGCCTGAATGGACTCGTCGTCGCGGATCGAGCCGCCGGGCTGGATGATGGCCTTGACGCCCTGCGCGGCAAGCGTGTCGATGTTGTCGCGGAACGGGAAGAACGCGTCGGAGGCGCACACCAGGCCGTCGGTGCCCAAGCCCTCGCGCTCGCAAACCTCGTGCGCGCGCTGGCAGGCCAGCAGCGCGGAGTCGACGCGGTTGGGCTGGCCCGGCCCCATGCCGATGCCCATCTTGTCCTTGGCGATGAGGATGGCGTTGGACTTCACGCCCTTGCACACGCGCCAGGCAAACAGCAGGTCGTCCATCTCCGCGTCCGTGGGCTTGCGCTTGGTGGGCACGGTGAAGGTCGCCGGGTCCTCGGCCACGCGGTCCACGGTCTGCACGAGCATGCCGCCGTCGACCGAGCGGAACTCCAGCGCCGTGGGCGCGTCGATGCCGCCCGTGGCCAGCACGCGCAGGTTCTTCTTCTGCTGCAGCAGCTCCAGCGCGTCGGGCGCATAGGACGGGGCGATAAGCACCTCGACGAACTGCTTGTTGGCGTTGATGTGCTCGACGAAGGAGAGCTCCACCTCGCGGTTCACCGCGATGATACCGCCAAAGGCGCTCTTGGGATCGCATGCAAAGGCGCGGTCGTAAGCCGCCGTGGCGTCCTCGGCAATAGCGGACCCGCAGGGGTTCTGGTGCTTCAGGATCACCACCGCCGGGTCGGAGAACTCGCGCACGAGGTTCCACGCGGCGTCGGTGTCCAGCAGGTTGTTGTAGGAGAGCGGCTTGCCGTTCAGCTGCTCGGCGTTCACGAGCGCATGCTCGGTGGCGCCGGGCGTGCGGTAGAACGAAGCCGTCTGATGCGGGTTCTCGCCGTAGCGCAGATCCTGCTGCTTGCGCAGGACCAGCAGCATCTGCTCGTCGGGCTCGGCCTTCCACTCCTCGGCGTCGACGGCCAGCTCGTCAAAAGCGTCGTCCGCGGCGTCATCGGCCTCGGGGTCAACCAGCACCATGCCGGAGAGCGCAACGTTGGAAAGCCCGCGCTCCTGCGGCAGGTTGCCCTCGGCCACCAGCTGCTCGGCCATCCAGTCGGAAATGGCGGCGTCGTAGCGCGACGTGGCGGTGTAGACCTTGTACTGCAGGCAGCGGCGCGTGGCCAGCGTGGTGGCGCCGTTGTTCTCGCGCATCTCGGCCAGCACGGCCTCGTAGTCGTCCGGGTCAATGACCACGGTCACCGAGTCCGCGTTCTTGGCGGCGGAACGCAACATGCTGGGACCGCCGATGTCAATGTGCTCGATGGCGTCCGCGAAGGTAACGTCGGGGTTGGCGACGGTCTTCTCGAACTCGTAGAGGTTCACCACGACCAGGTCGATAAGCTCGATGCCGTGCTCGGCAACCTCGGCCATATGCTGCTCGGAGTCGCGGCGGGCGAGAAGCGCGCCGTGCACCTTGGGGTGCAGCGTCTTGACGCGGCCGTCCATCATCTCCGGGAACCCGGTGAAGTCCTCGATGGGGCGGACCTTCACGCCGGCCTCCTCGAGCGCTTTGGCCGTGCCGCCGGTCGAGACGATCTCAACCCCGAACTCGTCGGCGAGCGCGCGTGCGAAATCGGCCACGCCCGTCTTGTCCGTCACCGAGATCAGCGCGCGGCGAATCTGCGGATCTGTGCCCATAGAACCCCCTCGTCATCTGGGCCGGGGCACCGCGCCCCGGCGTCTTTTGGCCACCGCGCCAATCCCCCGGCGCAAGCCGGAGCAGAACGGAGGCTCCTCTACTGTACCGCAGGCACGCCCGCGCGTGCGCTTGTGCGGAGAAAAAGCGAACAAACGGATGCACACGCCACCTTCACACCCCGCGCGGGCGCGCGTGATACAAAGTGAGGCGTGGAAAGGAACGGACATGGTTGCGAGCGCGCTGTACAGACCCTTTGAAGAGGACGACTTCGACGCCGTCGCATCCATTGTGGAGGAGGCCTGGTACCAAAACGCCCCCTCTCCGGAGTTCGCGCAGCTCGAGGCCGGCGCCGACCTGGCAGACTGCCTTTCCCGTGCAACGTTTTCCCAAGTGGCCATCACCAACAACACGGTCGCCGGCGTGGTCTTGGTGCGCGCGGGACGCTCGAGCGAGCGCTGGCGCCTGCGCTGGAGCGAGCGGAAGCACGCCCTGCTCGAGCAGATGACCGCGCAGGACCCCCGCGCAGTGCAGGAGCTCTTCGCGCGGCGCGAGCACGAGGACGCCATCAACCGCAGCCTGCTCGCGCAGGCGGACCTCCCCGACGAGCACGAGATCGTGCTCTTGGCCGTCAGCGCCAAGGCCCAAGGCTACGGCGTGGGCACGCTGCTGCTGGACGCAGCGGCAAACTGCCTGGCCTCGCGCGGGGCAACCGGCGCCTACTTGTACACCGACACCTCGTGCTCTTGGAAGTTCTACGAAAAGCGCAAGCTCAAGCGCCTGGCCTCGTACCGCACGCCGCGCCATGAGCGGCGCCTCCTGGCCTCGGAATACTACCTCTACGGCATGGATCTCTCTGACTAGCTAGCGCCGGGCGAGAAGAACGAGCGTCGCGACGACGTCTGAACGCTCGGCCCCTGTTAGGAATCTCGATTATGCCCGATATCAAAATCGAGAACCCTAACAGGGGGCCGGGCCCAGGTAACGTAGGTCGGAGGCGGGGCATATCGTCCCGGCGCAGTTCTGCAGGCAAAGGAAGCGCCGTTTCCGGCGCTTCCGTCTTGCCGAAGCTGTTTGAGCACAGGATGATATGCCCCGCCTCCGACCGGGTGTTCAAGCGTCACCGCAACGCCCTGATCTTCTCGCCCGATCATCCTAAACAACAAGCATACGCCGGCAGACCCGCGGCTAGAACGCGCCGCCGCCTCCGCCGCCCACGCCGCCTCCTCCGCCACCGGAGAAGCCGCCGCCCATGCCGGCACCCGAGCTGTTGGCGCTGGCGGAGATCTCGCTCATCGTAAGGCTGTACGCCTCGTTCATCTCATGCACCGGAGAGTGCAGCCCGTAATGCGGGTAGCACCACCAGTACACAGGGTAGTAGTAGCCGCCATAGACGTCTTGGCGCTGCTCGGGCGGCACCGCGTCGGCCAGCCGGCGCAGGACCTCGTCGGACACGCCCAGGGCCACAGCCAGGACCAAAAGCTTGTTCCACAGAATCAGATCGCCGGGGACGGCTTCGCCCAGCCGCGTGAAATCCTGCAGCCAGTGCTTGAGCGCGCGGCAGCGCTCGTCCAGCTCGGCGCCCTCCTGGGTCAGCCGTTTGAACGTGCAGCTTATGGCCGCGGCGGCCACGCTCATGCCCAGGCACGCGGCAAACGCGACGGGGCTGGTCTCGAGCTCGAGCATCATGAAGAGCGCCGCGATGACAAGGACCGCGGCTACGATGATGCCCGCAACAGCCGCCGCCGTGCCGGTGGATACCACCAGGTTGCGCACTTCGAGGGCCGCCGTGACCTCGGAGCAGAAGTCCTCGTGCCGCGAACGGTAATCCTTCTTGCCGTGCTTGGCGCCGTCGCGCATGTCCCCGAATCCCAGCTCCGATCCGGGCTCGAGCGCCTCGCCAAAGTAGAGCTTGAGGGCGGCGCGGTCAATGGGATCGGTTGCGCGGGCCGGATCCTCCAGGCGGATGCGGTACTCCTCCACCGTCTTGGTACCCAACAGGCGCTTCTCCTCCCTGCGCTCCTGCGAGATGGAGATCACGCGGTCGTCGGTGAGCTTCATGAGGGTCGCGATGAAGGCCTCGTTGCCCACGGCGCTGTCATGGGTAAAGGCGGCGATAACCGCCGGGTGGTCGTCGGAGGGCACGTCGCGGAAGTAGTCCAGATGCGCCACCCGCGGTTTCTTATGCGTGAGCTTGAACGCGGCCACAAGGGCGAGAAACACCGCAGGCAGGGCCACCTGCGCCGCAGTGCCCGCCGCCTGCACGGTGCGGGCCTGCTCGCGCTCGGCGTTGGCGCGGTCGGCCCACACCTGCTCCTCGGACAGCATGGTGTCCAGGCGGTTCTCGCCCGACGGGGTCAGGCCGGGAACCCAGGATGCGGGGAAGGCGATACGCGCCTCGGCAAACTCGCCGGCGGAAACGCGCGGCACCTGGTACGTCACCACGGCGGAGGACTCGTCGATCGCAACGGTGGCGTTATAGGGACCGTGACCCCAGGCGCGCAGGTCCTCGCCGACCGTGAAGGGGCCCGCCTGCGGCAGCGCAACGGTAAGCGTCACGTCGGAGCTGGGCTCCTGCCACTCGGAGCCCACGAACTGCCAGTACAGTTCCGCCGTGTCGGCCCATGCCATGACGGCGCCGGTCAGACGGTAGGTGATCTCGTAGGTCGTCTGGGCATCCTCCTGCGGCTTGTAGAGCATGACCTCGAGGACCGATTCGGCACCGCCCTGCTTGGTCTCGGTAGTGTACTTGTTGGCGTCCCCCTTGCTCGCCGACCCGGGGGCGCCGGCGTTCTCAAACACGGAGCCGTCGCCGAGGTCGCGCACGGACAGCACCTGCACGCCCGAAACGGCCCCCTGCTGGTTGGTGGCCAGCGGGATGTCCCAGTACACGCCGTTGAAGCTGCCGTCGAAGTCAAACGTGCGCTGCTCTACCACCGTGAGCGAACCGTTTGCATCGACCGTCGCGTTGATGACGACGGGCCCCATGGTGTAGTCGTCCGCGTACGCGCGGGAGGGCAGGGCGACAAGCACCGCCGCGAGCACGAGCACCGCCGTCAAGGCACCGGCAAGGCGGCCCGGACAAGCGGGGCGCGCGCCGCGAGCGCGGCGGGCAAAGCGACCTGCGTGCGCCACGCAAGCCGTGCGCGCGGGGCGCCCGGGGCCGGAACTGCATGCGAAACGAGCGGAAACAGAGCAACGGGCGAGAAACGCCTGCAAAGCGGTGCGCGGCCCCATCATGGCGCATCCTTTCAGCTTAGGGAAAGCAACTGCGCCTATGGTACCCCATGAGCGCAACCCCGCCTATAGTCGCCCGCCCGTTGCCAGCGCCCTCGGCCGCAGCGGCGCCACAACCGCACACCTCCGCCTGCCATTTGGTGTGCCCCATGCGCTGTTCGGTGTGGCTCGTGTGCTGTTCGGTGTGCCCCATATGCGGTTTGGTGTGCTCCGCCTGCTGTTCGGTGTCCCCCATATGCGGTTTGGTGTGGCTCTCCAAGGGAAAAGCCCAGGATTCCGTCAATCTGGACCAAAGAGAAGCACACCAAACGGAAAGCGAACCACACCAAATGGAAAGCCTGCAGCTGGCTCATGCCTCCGATGGCCCATGTTTTCCCATGAGATCCGCATCCCCAGGCGTTTGCCGTACGCAAAAAGCCCGCATCCCCCAAGAGGGTGCGGGCTTGCAGTTGCTACTGGCGGAGAGCTGGGGATTCGAACCCCAGATACCCGTTGCGGGGTATACTCGCTTAGCAGGCGAGCACCTTCGGCCTCTCGGTCAGCTCTCCGGAACAGTGCTGCTTATGATAACGCACGGCCAAGCGTTCACGCAAGCAAAATATTGCCGTTTCACAATCCGCATGCCCTTCAGGAGTTACTGCGAGAAAAACGCCTCGTCAATCACGATATCGTGCGCATGGGAACGCACCAGCTCCCACGAAAACACCGCGGAGAGCTGCGACGCGCTGCGGGGTCGCGCATCGGGCGCAATCCCGGCAGCCGCGGCCAAACGGCCCAATAGGCGCTCGGGTGCACCGAAAACGCGTTTGAGCTCGCCCATGTCGCAATCGCGCTCGCGCTTGGAAAGGCGCCTGCCATCCGGGGCGACGAGCATGGGCACATGAGCGTAGACGGGCTGCGGATAACCCAGCAGCCGCTGCAGGTAAATCTGGCGCGGAACCGATCCCAGAAGGTCGCGGCCGCGCACCACCTCGGTCACGCCCATTTGGGCGTCATCCACCACCACGGCCAGCTGGTAGGCAAAAACGCCGTCGCTGCGGCGGACGAGAAAATCCCCGCATTCCGTTGCCAGATCTTCGCGCCGCTCGCCGTACACGAGGTCGGAGAACGCGATCTCCCCCGCCGGGTCGCCTGCCTCGGGCACGCGCAGACGCAGAGCCGGCGAGCGGCGAGCGCTCTTCTCGCGCACCTGGTCGGGCGTAAGGCCACGGCAGGTTCCCGCGTAAACGGGCGTCCCGTCGCTTGCATGCGGAGCGCTCGCCGCATGCAGCTCGGCCCGGCTGCAGAAGCAGGGGTACACCAGCGGCCCCGCAAAGGCGGGGATGCCCGCATGCGGCGCTTCGGAGCATGAAGGGCCCCACTCGCCGCCGACGTCCTTGGAGCGCAGGCGCTCAAGGGCCTCTTCGTACAAGTCAAGCCGGTCGTGCTGGTATACCGGGCCCTCGTCCCAGTCCAGACCCAGCCAATGCAGGTCCTCCATAATGAGCCGCGCCCGTGCCGGATCGGCGCACCGCGGATCCAGGTCCTCGATCCGCAGCACCAGGCGACCGTTTTGCGCGCGCACGGACAGCCACGCCATCAGCGCGGAAAAGACGTTCCCCAAGTGCATGCGCCCCGAGGGCGAGGGCGCGAACCGCCCCACCGGCGCACCATGCGACAGCCCGTCCCGCATTGCCGGCGCCGCCTGCGGCCCATTTGAAACACGTCGCGCATCCACGTGGCCCACGCCTGCCCGCCCTTCTCCCGTCTACACTGCGCCCCTGATTGTACCTAACGGCAAAAGGCGGCGGGCGCGCGCCCTAAGGCCACGCACCCGCCGCCCGAAATAGAACCGGCGAGCCTCCGCCGCACACGCTAAGGCAGCGCGGGGCGCCTAACGGCTC
Source organism: uncultured Coriobacteriaceae bacterium (assembly GCA_944321435.1). GTDB lineage: Bacteria > Actinomycetota > Coriobacteriia > Coriobacteriales > Coriobacteriaceae > CALUOB01. Next base: position 215,553 of record CALULH010000002.1, read on the forward strand.
AACCTGCTACAGCGTCAGGCTGGCAGACTGCACGTACGTCCGCGCCTGGTACTCGCGGTCCAGATCGTAGAGGCCCTTGGGATCGCAGCCGAAGAGCTTCATGTTGGTGATCATGTCGCGGGCGTTGGTCTCCTCCTCGCCCTGCTCGGACACAAACCAGTCGAGGAACTTCATCGTGCGCACGTCGTGCGCCTCGTGCGCAACCTCGTAGCAGTGGTGGATAAGGCTCGTGACGTACTCCTCGTGCTCAAGCCCGGCCTCAAGCGGCTGCAGATCGTTCTCGAACGTCTTGTCGGGCTTGGCGATAGCCTCCATCGTGGGCTTGAAGTCGTTGTCCAGCAGATAGCGGCGAATGGCCATGGCGTGGTCCATCTCCTCCTTTGCCTGGATCTCATACCAGTTGGCAAAGCCCTTGAGGCCGCGGTCCTCGTAGTAATCGGCAAAGGTCAGGTACAGGTAGGCGGAGTACATCTCCTTGTTGATCTGCTCGTTCAGAACCGTGGTGACCTTTTCGTTCAGCGCCATAGCAGCTTCCCTTCATACGTGTATCCGTCGGCATTGGGCGCAAGGGGCAGTCCAACGCGCGCCGCTCCTGCGCCAACCCAACGGATACCTTGGCTAACACTGAGCGGTATACCCCGCAGCACTTCGGGCTATACGGCGCCCCTCGGATGAAAGAGCCGTCAGGCGAGAAGAGCACCCGTGCCGCGCGCAAGGTACAACCTACTCGGCGCACTTGTCCGCGCTGAGCTTCCTGATGTAGTTGTGGCGAATGATCTGCGAGCAGCGCTCGTAGTCCTTCGTCACGTAAACGGCGTAGAGTGCGTCGATGACCAGCAGCTGCGACATGCGCGAGCCCATGGCGCCGCTGCGGATGAGCGGCTCGCTCGAGGCAATGCCCAGCACGTAATCCGCTTGGGCGGAAAGCCCCGTCTCGTTGCCCACGCGCGTGATGGCGATCACCGTGGCATGGCGCTCGCGCGCCGCGCGGGCGCATTCCACCATCTCCTCGGTGAGCCCCGAGTAGCTGATCACAATGGCCAGGTCGTCGGCGTGCATGTTGCGGACCCGCAGCAGCTGGTTGTGCCAGTCGTCGTCCAGATGGCACTCCTTGTCCACGCGGGCAAGCTTCATCTCGAAGTCGCGCGCGACCAGAAGCGACGCCCCGATGCCGAAGAGATCGACCACGCGGCACGCCTTGACGAGCTCGGCGCAACGGTCGAGAACCGCCCGATCGAGCAGACGCCCCGTTGCCTGCAGGGATCGAACGTCGCTTTGCAGCACCTTGCCCACGATCGCGTCGGCGCTATCGCCCTGCCGGACATCCTCCAAGGCGATATCGCTGCCCTCGCGCGCGGACGCCAGCTCGTAAACCAGCTCGCGCTGGAACTCCTTGTAGCCGGCGCATCCGAGCTTGCGCGCAAAGCGCACCACCGTCGACGGCGAAGTGAACGTTTCGTCGGCCAGCGCGCGGATACTCTTGGCTATGACCGCCTGCGGGTCTCTCTGGATGAAGTCGATGATGTTGCGCTCCGCCGGGCTGGCGTAGCGCCTTCGTTCCTTGAGCCTGAGCAACAAGCCGCGTCTTTCCATCACGCACCTCCGTCATGAGCCCATTAAACCGATGAGGCTCGTTTTAGTCATGCGGTTTTGCCATTGATGAAACTTTGTGCCGAACCATGGTGCAGAGCGCTTGCTATGCGGACCGCCCGCAGTGCTCAATCAACCGCTTAACGACCGCGCATCACAAAATGCGCCATCTCGATGTCTTCTTGTCGATTCGTATGGTCCGTTACCTGGGAAAACAGAAGTTTCCTCCCGCAGGGCGAAAAAAATTTCAATTTCTTCTTGACACTCACCCACCCCGGTGCGATTATATCTCTTGCGCTGCGCCGTTACCTCAGCTGGATAGAGGGTCTGACTACGAATCAGAACGTCACAGGTTCGAATCCTGTACGGCGCACCACTTGAAAGGACAAGCTCGTATCCCTCGGGATGCGAGCTTTTTTTCTTATGCCTACGTCCCTCGCTTGGCCTTGTGCCGCGCCCCGCTCGAAACTCAAGCCACGCCAAAAGCAAGAGCATGCCGAGCGGGAAACCGCCGCCACGCGCAACGACCCTCATGCGGCCAGAATAAGCCAGCCGCCTGCGGATAGCCCGGCGAATCGCGTTCCGAAGAAAACGCGGGCGGAAACCCTCGGCCCCCGCCCTCGAAGCCGCGTCTGAAAGCATCCCGGACCTTTTGGCGGCCAACCTGCTTACAGCCGCTCCGTCACCTTGCTCACCAACGGCGTGGGGATAAGGCACGCTACGTTCTTGCCCATGTAGCTGTTTATCAGCGGGAACATGCCCATACGGAACGCAAGGTTGCGTTTCATGGGACGCAGGGCGCACTCGTAGCGCTCCAACGCGGCGCAGGCCTCCCGGTCTTTGTCGGATAGCGCCCGAGCAACCGCCCGGCCCGCCATGCAGCCGGAATTGAGCGCGAACGAGATACCCTCTCCCGATGTGCACGAGAGAAAACCGCCGCCCTCGCCCGCAAGCAGCACGCGCCCTTGCCCGGCCACAAGATCCGCCGGCGTGCGCAGGTGCGCCGCCATCCAGGTCTCGCGCTTGACCGAAGGGCCCAACGGGTACTCACGCCGCAGCAAGTCGAGCGCCTCTTGGTGCTTGCGGTCGGCATCGCGCGTACCCGGATAGAAAATAGAGCCGACAATGGCGATATCGCCCTTGGGCATGAGATACCCGATACCGTAGTCGCGCGAAAGCCGGCGCGCGTACACGCAATCGAAGTACGGCTCAAGGGCCCCCGCCTCTATCCGAACGTATTCCTGAACAGTCAGGTAGCGATCAAACGGCCGAAGCCCCAGGCGCTCGCGCACGGTAGCGCGGGGCCCGTCCGCCGCGATGCAGTACGCCGCCTGCACCGTGCGCCTCTTTGCGCAGCCGGACCGCAAGTCAACCCGTACCTCACGCGGGGTCTGGCGCACATCGGCCACGGAAGTAGCCTCGCACACGTGCACGTTTGCCGGCAGAAGGCTCAGCAGCCACGCGTCGAACCGTGCGCGGTCCACGTTGAGGAAGCGCACGCGCGTCGCCTTCTTGACTCGCGCGTCCATGTGGTAATAGCGAAAATGCACCCAACGCGGGTCTAGAACCATGTCCTCGGGAACGCCGCCAAACGGCTCGAGCGCCCGCAGGGAGTAGCGGTTGAGCATGCCTCCACAGCTCTTCTCGCGCGGCAGCCGCGCTGCCTCGACCAACAGCACCCGTTGGCACGCCCGCGCGCACCCAAGCGCCGCCATGATGCCTGCGGGGCCCGCGCCCACCACCACCGCATCGTAGCGGTCCTCGCACGAACCAGCCGAAACGGCTGTGTAGCGCTTTCCATATCGCAGGTCCATAAGCGGCCCGCCCTTCGCTCAATCTGCGTTCGGTACCACGCCAGTATACGCAACTTGGAGCGCCCCGCCCGCTTTAGCGCGCTATGGGACGCTCGTCCACCTTGTAGGGAATATGCAGGCGCCGCAACAGGCCGCGCACCCGATGCGCCGCGTCATACCCGCCGTAGGCCGCCGCCAACAACGGAGGCAGCAGCGCGGCATCGGGAACGCGCAAATACGCAAGCAGCGAGCCCAGCTCAGACGGGTCCACGCTCACGCTCACGGTATGCGGGGACTCCTCAAAGCACCATTGCGTGAGCTCTCCTGCGCTCACCTGGAACACATGCAGTCCGCTGGCATCGTACTGGCAAGCCACCACCAGGCTTTCCTCATCATCCGAGCTTTGAAACAACAGGGCGCTGACGGGATACTGGGCTTCCATTGCTCCTCCTCACATTGTCGACAACCACACCTTAGCATCAGCGAGTGATTACTACGAACAAGTGTTCTATATATTATGTGGAGGCGTCTGCCCGGTGCACTATACTGGTGTTGATGTGTGCAGATAGCCCATCAGCACGCGCAATCCGCGCCCTGCGCGCACATGAAAGGGGCCCGTCATGACTTTCCCCGTCTTTGACCTGCATTGCGACACCGCAGACCGTCTGGCCTGGCAAACTCTGCCCGCCGATCTCAAGCAGGCAACCGGCATGGCCTTCTACGGCCCCGGCGACGAAGCGCACCCTGATGCCATCCGCCAGTTGGCGCGCAACCGCGGACACGTGTCCCTAGACAAGATCGGCTCCGTTCCCTGGGCGCAGTGCTTTGCGTGCTACGTTCCCGACGGGCTCACGCCCGCCCAGGCGCTCGCGTTCTACCGGCACGTCATGGCGTACCTGGAAGACCAGGCCTCTGGCAACTCCGAGCGCATGCGCCTTGCGCGCAGCGCCCGCGAGATCCGCCTCGCGCTTGGGCAAGGCCTCGCCGTAGGCGTGCGCACCATCGAGAACGCCCGCATGCTGGCCCTGGACCCGGCACTCGCCGCAGAGCTCGCCCGTGACGGCGTGCTCATGGCCTCGCTGTCCTGGAACGCCGCAGGCCCTCTGGCCAGCGGCCACGACACGCAGGACCCCATGAGCCGCCTGGGCCTCGAGGCGCTCGCCGCGCTCGAGCAGGCGGGCATCATCGTAGACGTTTCCCACCTCAACGACCCGTGCTTCGACGATGTTCTCGCCCACAGCACGCGCCCCTTCGTGGCCAGCCACTCCAACAGCCGCGCCGTGTGCCCCGCGCCGCGCAACCTCACCGACGACCAGTTCCGCGCCATCCGCGACCGCGGCGGCCTCGTGGGCCTCAACTTTGCCGACATCTTCATCACGCAGGCGGGGACGCCCACCTTCGACGACATCTCGCGCCACCTGGATCGCTGGCTCTGCCTTGACGGCGAGGACACCATAGCCCTGGGCAGCGACTTCGACGGCTGCGACACCCCTCCCTGCATAGCCACCGCCGCGCAGACGCCCGCCTTCCAGGAGCTTCTCGCCCAGCGCTTTGGCGAGAAGATCACCCGCAAGCTCTGCGCCGACAACGCCCTGGCCTTCTTCGAGCGCTGGGGAAACTAGCCGCGCGATTTTAGCCCGTCCGTTTACGCAAAGAGCCGCCCGCTCCCATGCGAAGCAGGCGGCTCTTGAACGACGAGATACGGCGCCCGGACAGGCCGCCGGGTACCCGTTCCCTACCCAATCACCTCGAGCCCGCCCATGTAGGGGCGCAGGACCTCGGGCACGGTGATAGTGCCGTCGGGGTTCTGGTAGTTCTCCATGATGGCGGCCATGGTGCGGCCCGTGGGCAGGCCGGAGCCGTTCAGCGTGTGCACGTAGCGCGTCCCCTTGAAGGAGGAGGGGTCGCGGTACTTGATGTTTGCGCGCCGTGCCTGGAAATCACCGCAGTTGGAGCAGCTGGAGATCTCCTTGTAGCTGTTGTAGCTAGGCAGCCACACCTCGATATCGTAGGTTTGGCGGGCTGAGAAGCCCAGGTCGCCGGTGCACAGGCTGATCACGCGGTACGGCAGCCCCAGCTGCTGCAGGATGTACTCGGCCTCGGCCACCATGCTCTCGAGCTCGTCGTCGGAGGTCTCGGGCGTGGCGAACTTCACCATCTCGACCTTGGTGAACTGGTGCTGGCGGATGATGCCGCGCGTATCGCGGCCAGCCGAGCCGGCCTCCTCGCGGAAGCACGGGGTGCCCGCGGTGTAGTGCAGCGGCAGGTCTTTGGCGTCGAGCACCTCGCCGGCATGCAGGTTGGTGAGCACGACCTCGGCCGTGGGGATCAGGAACTGGTCCTCGCCGGTGTGGTAGGCGTCGTCCTCGAACTTGGGCAGCTGACCCGTGCCGTACATGATCTCGCGGTTCACGATCACCGGCGGGATGAACTCCTTGAAGCCGTGCGCTATGTGCGTGTTCAAGAAGTAGTTCTGCAGCGCGCGGTCTAGGCGGGCGCCGGCGCCGGCCAGCACCGTGAAGCGCGCGCCGGAGAGCTTGGAGCCGCGGTCGAAGTCCAGAATCCCCAGCTCGGTGCCCAGGTCCCAGTGCGCCTTGGGCTCAAAGCCCTCGGCGGCAAAGTCGCGCGGGGTGCCCCAACGACGGCGCTCGGGGTTCTCGGTCTCGTCCTTGCCCACGGGCGTGGCCTCGTAGGGAATGTTGGGCAGGTGGGCCATAAGCTCGGTGAGCGCGGCCTCGATCTCCGTGCGACGGGCGTTAAGCTCGGCCACCTGGTCGTTGATGGCGCGCACGCTCTCCTTGGCCGCCTCGGCGGCGTCCTTATCGCCCGCCTTCATGAGCTGGCCGATCTCCTTGGAGGTGCTGTTGCGCTTGGCCTGCAGCTCCTCTACCTCCACGATGACGGCGCGGCGGTCGTTATCAAGAGAGAAGAAACGGTCCCGATCCCACGTGGTGTTGCGAGACGCCATAGCGGCATCGATCGCATCGGGGTTCTCTCGGACGAATTTCATGTCAAGCATTGTGTTCCCTTCGACAAACGCCCGCCGCCGCGCAAAGACGTTTCTGCGGCGGCGCGGCCTTTTGGCGCGTACGCTGACCTCGTGCCAGTATATACTGTTGAAAATATGCCTATACGCGAGAAGGTGGGGAATGGACGCTTTCTTTAATTTTCTGTTCGGCACGCGCGAGGGCGTGGCCGTTTTGTTCATCGGCGGCATCGCGCTCTTTGCGCTGATCGCCTTCCTATCAGAGCGCAAGACCCATAAGCTCTACGTGGACCGCGGCCCTAAGAAGGACGACGATGACGACGGCTGGAGCGGGATCTTCGGCTAAGCGATTCTTCGCGCATGGTTGCGGGGGCAGGGCGATAAGAACTCGAGTTTTGCCCGATATCAAAATTCGGAACCTTATCGCCCCGCCCCCGCTTTCGCTGCAAACGCGCCAGATCTTATCGCACGAAACATAATCGCACTGATAGCTGCAGTTTTGGGCCCTACAGGGCACATTCTGATGCTTTCAGTGCGATTATTTTTGAGAGGGCCGCTGCGCGCAGGACTGTGGATACGCGCAGCGGCCCTGGCTGTTGATGCACTTAGCCTTCGATGGCGTCGATGGCCTTGATGAAGGCCGAGCGGAGGCCGGCTTCCTCAAGCGCGGCCACGCCGCGGATGGTGGTCCCGCCGGGCGAGCATACCGCGTCCTTCATGACGCCGGGATGCGTCCCCTGCTCGAGCTGCAGCTTTGCCGTCCCGGCCACCGTCTGGCTCACCAGCGGATAGGCGGCGGCGCGCGGGATGCCGTGCTTCACGGCGGCATCGGCCAGGCTCTCGATCACCATGGCGATAAACGCCGGCGAGCAACCGGTCACCGTGCCGGCGATGGACATCAAGCTGCTGTCCACATCCTGCACCGTGCCGAGGGACTCGAGCAGCGACCGTACGAGCTTCTCCTGGCGCTCGGTCAGGGTATGCGAGGCCTCGCAGATGATGACGCCCTCGTTCACCGCGACGGGCGTGTTGGGCATGATGGAAAGGTGGCAGGTACCGGGCATGAGGTCCTCGTAACGCGCGCAGGGCCAGCCGGCCGCCACCGAGACCACGGGCTTGTCGCCCAGCTTCTTCATGATGGGGGCCAAGGCCTCGGGCACCACGTGCGGCTTCACCGCCACGATGATCACGTCAGCCGAGGCGAGCAGGCTCTCGGCGTCTTTGCGCGGGCGGATGCCCATAGCCTCGGCGCGCTTGACCAAGCGCTGGTAGTTGCCGGCGCAAGCGTAGATGCGGCTCGCCGCCACCTTGCCCGATCGAATGAAGCCCTCGGCCATGGCGCTCGCCATGTTGCCGAACCCGATGAATCCCACGCGCGCGCTGTCCGTGCGCACAACCGTCTCCGCCTTTGTGATAGCCATCTGCAACCCAACCTTTCGCCTGGCGCAGCGCGACGCGCCGCGCATATGCACCAAGCTTAGCAGGAGCCCCGGCCCCTGTGCACCGCCGACGCAAAAAGGGCGCGCCACCGCCACGATGGCGCGCCCCATGCGCCGAGGGCGCGGAGCCGTTCCGCAAAACGCCCGCCGCTGCGGCGGGCGGGCGCTACTTCTCCGGCACGCCCGCCTCCTCCGTGGCGCCCGCGGCGTCCTCCTCGTAGGCCCCCAGCTCGCGCAGCTTGCGGCGATACGCCGCCGCGATAACGTCCACGCAGCCCTGACGGCCCAGCTTGGCTCGGTTGACCACCAGGTCCTTGCCGTCCGTCATCTTCCATTTGCCGGCCGAGTACCGCTTGTAGAACTGCTCGCGGGCGCGCTGCATCCGCTTGACCAGCTTGGCGCCCTTCTTGCGCGAGATTCCGCGCTTGTCGCTCACAATGGCAACCCGGTCGTCCAGCGGCGCGGTCACTAGCACCGCGATGTGGTTGGGGTTGCGGCGCAGCAGGTAGTCGGACAGGCGCCCCTCGATAATGCAACTCTCGGTTGATCCCAGGTCGAGGATCACCTGCGCCATCTTCTCGAACAGCTTGTCGGCCAGCGTGCGCGCGTCAAACTGATCGGGCAGGAACGCCAGGTTCTCGGCGGCCAGCCGCTCGTCGTAGGCGGCCATCTTGTCCACCGTCTCCTCGGCCCGCAGGGCGGATCGAACCAGCAGCTCGTTGTCGTACAGCGGAATCCCCAGCTCGACGGCAAGCATCTTTCCGATCTCGTGACCCTCTGCGCCGAAGTCCCGTGCGATGGTGATCACGACCGGCTGGCCGGCGCGCTCGGCATCGCGCGCGGACGCGCGCTTCTCCAGCGCATGCTTGCGTTTCTTCATAGCCATAGCAGCTCCTTTACCTTTGAACCCAAAGCGCGCCGACCGGTCGGGCGACGCGGGCGCCCCCCTGCGCCGTCCCCTCGGGGAAGCATGGCCGCGCCTACGCCGCCACCACGCGGCGCTGGTAAGCGCGCACCGCCAACGAGATGCCGAAGTTCAGCGCAAAGTACAGCAGGAACACGAACCCGTACAGCAAAAGCGTGGTCGCCAGGTTGGAGCTCTGCGCGATGACGATGCGCGACTGGAACATGAGCTCGGCGACGTTGATGCTGGCCAGGTACGAGGAGTCCTTGATGACCGTGGTGCATTGGCTGAACAACGCCGGGATGATGGTCTTAAACGTCTGCGGCAAGATAATGAGGCGCATGGACGAGAAGAACCCGAACCCCTGGCTCTGCGCCGCCTCGAACTGGCTTTTGGGGATGGAGTTCAGGCCGCCGCGCACGATCTCGGCCACCACGGCAGACGTGAAGACGGTGAACGCCAGCACCGAGATGAACACGTTGTCGCCCCTCACCGTGAAGTAGATGAAGAGTATCCACAGCAGGTTCGGTGTGCAGCGGAACAGCTCGATATAGGCGCTGGCCAGCCAGCGCAGCACGCTCAGCTTGCCGCGGCAGTACTGCTTGACCAGCGCCAAGACGGTGCCGCAGATCACCGAGAAGAAAATGGCCATGGCCGAGATCTCGATGGTGAGCAGAAAGCCGTTCAGGATGAAGCGGACGTTGGCCTCGTTGAAAATCGAAAGGTCCATGGCTTAGGCCTCCTCTGCGGCGTCGGGGGCAATACCGGGGATGGCCTTGGCGCGCGGGCGCAGCTTGGCGCGGCGCTCCAGATACTGCACAAGCATGGCCAACGGGAAGCAGATGACGAAGTACAGCGCGCACGCCATGATGTAGCCCTGCAGGTAGCCGTACGAGCCCACGAAGCTGTTGGAGCGGTACATGAGGTCGCCGCCCGCCACCAGGGCCAGCACCGAGGTGTTCTTGACGAGGTTGAGCGCCTGGTTGCACAAAGGCGGCAGGATGACCTTGAAGGTCTGCGGCAGGATGATGTAGCGGTAGGCCTGCACCCGCGTGAACCCCTGGGAGAGCGCCGCCTCCATCTGGCCGCGCGGCACGCTCTCGATGCCCGTGCGGATGACCTCGGACACGTAGGCGGCATGGTAGAGCCCCACGCCCACGAAGCCCAGCACAAACGGCGCGATGCGCACCGGCGAGGCCGCTCCCGTGACGGCCTGCAGGATCTGAGGCCCCGCCATGTACATGAAGATGACCTGCACCGGCAACGGCGTGTTCTGGTAGAACTCAACGTACACGCGGCTCACGGCTCGCAACACCCGCGAGCGCGTGGTGGAGAACACGCCCAGCACCGTGCCCAGCGCAAGCGACAGCGCGAGACCGGCTACAACCACCTGCAGCGTCACCAGGAAACCTTGCCAGAAGGTGTCCATACTGCCCAGGGTGACCTGCCAGCGCGAAAGATCGAAAAGACCGTCGAGCATAGCGCTCCCCTTCCCTTCTCATAACCACCGCGGCCCGCACGGGACCGCTCAAGACGGGCGGTGCGCCCGCTTGACCGCCCTTCTCGCCTGCGTGCCGCGCGGCCCCGCAACGCGCGACGAGCGGTCAAGCGGTGCGCGGTCGAGGATGCCCCCGCCCGCGCGCCGCCCCGGCGGCCGGCCGCGCCCGCAGCCAGCCGCCCAGTGCATCGGACCGGCTCCTTACGCGCTCGCGCCGAGCCAGGTCTCGACCTCCTCGTCCATCCAGCCGTCATCCAGGAGCCCGGTCACGGTCTCCTCGACGGTATCGGTCAGGTCGGAGCCCTTCTTGGTGGCCACGCCGTAGTCCTGCGCGCCGAACTCGATCTCGGGCTGCAGCAGCTCCACGGTATCGTCCATGTAGCCGTTCAGCGTGGAGCGGTCCATGGCGAAGGCGTCCACGTTGCCGGCATCGAGCGCCGCCTTGATCTCGGGGTAGGAGCCGAACTCCTGGAAGCTGGGGGTGGCGCTGACGCCCTCGTCGGAGAGCATCTGCGTCACGGCGTCGGCCGTGGTGGAGCCGGTGGACACGCCGATGATCTTGCCGTCCAGGTCGGCCATGGTGCTCATGCCGGCCGCAGTCTTGACCATGATGCCCACGTGGTCGGTGCGGTACGGCGTGGAGAAGTCCCAGCTCTGCTTGCGCTCGTCGGTGATGGTGTAGGTGGCGCAGACGATGTCGAGCTGGTCGTTGTCGATGAGCGGGCCGCGGGTCTGCGGGGTGACGGCGGTGAACTCCACCAGGCCCTGGTCCTTGGCCTCGTCATAGGAAACGCCCAGCACCGCCGCGGCGATCTGGTAGCACAGGTCGATCTCAAGGCCCTCGTACTGGTTGGTCTCGGGATTGAGGTAGCCGTAGCCGATAACGTCGTTCTTAACGCCGGCGTTAAGGTGGCCGCGGTCCTTGATGGTTTGGATCTTGGAATCGCCGGATGCGGACGCGGAGCCGCTGGCGGCATCCCCGCCGCTGCAGCCGGCCAGCCCCAGGCCGGCAACGGCGGCTGCGGCGCCGAAGGCGCTCAGAAACTGACGACGTGACATATCCATGGTAAAGCCCCTTTCATACTGGGTTCGTGCCGCCCGCCTCGCAAGGCGGGCCACATCTGCCGGCGACTGCGGCCAAAGGCCGCCGCCGGGGATACCAAAAGACGTTGGCGCGCAAGGCGGGCCCGCCGCGTCGGGCGGCCCCAAGCGCGCGGGCGCCCCGCCGAGGCCGCCGCGCGCCCAACCTGCGCTTCTCGCGCTAATGCAGGATCTTGTTGAGAAAGTCCTTGCAGCGCGGGTTCTGTGGGTTGGTAAAGAAGTGCTCCGGCGTGCCCTCCTCCAAGATCTGGCCGTCGTCCATGAACAGGACGCGGTCGGCCACCTGCTTGGCGAAGTTCATCTCGTGCGTCACGCAGATCATGGTGATGTTGTCCTGCGCGAGCTCGATCATGACGTCGAGCACTTCCTGGATCATCTCGGGATCGAGCGCGCTCGTGGGCTCATCGAACAGGATGATGGGCTGCTTGGTGCACATGGCGCGCGCTATGGCCACGCGCTGCTGCTGGCCGCCGGAAAGGTTCTGCGGGTACTCGCCCGCCTTCTGCGCCAGCCCCACGCGCTCCAGCGCCGCCATGGCGGTCTTGACCGCCTCGTCCTTGCTCTTCTTCTGCAGCTTCACGGGGGCCAGCGTGAGGTTCTTGAGCACCGTCATGTTGGGGTACAGGTTGAACTGCTGGAACACCATGGACGAGTACTTGCGGGCCATCTCCAGGTGGTTCTTCCGGGTAAGCGGCGTGCCGTCTATGACGACCTCGCCGGTCGTGGGCTCCTCCAGGTAATCCATGCAGCGGATGAGCGTGGACTTGCCCGAACCGGACGGGCCGATGATGACGACCTTCTCGCCCCGCCTGACCGTGAGGTCGATATCCTTCAGCACATGCAGGTCGCCGAAATACTTGTTCAGCCCCCTGATCTCGATCATGGTGTCAGCCATACGCGCTTCCTTTCGTGTTCCAGGCTGCATCGAACAACAAGGCCCCGCACCCGCCAAAGCGGGCGCAGGTCACGGATACGTTGTGGGCGATGCAGCGGAATCTTGCCCGCTGTATGCGTGGGCGGCCATGTTGATCATGCCGCACGAGCCGCAGGGCGGGTGACGAGAATGGCACGGCGAAACGGGGTGCTCATCAAGCTGTAACAGGCTGAAAATAAGAGAGGGCATCGGAAGCGCCGCGCCAGGGGCGCTTGTACCCGCGGCGCACGGGCCCTCAACCGAGCGAAACAGGTTGTGTACGCTGCCCGTGGAACGGGCGAGAAGAGCGGAGCTCGGTAAGGCGCCGCCTCATCGGGCGGGCGGCTGCGCGCACAGCGCGCCGGAGCCGCCCGCAAACTGCGCCGGCGCGCGCCACGCAGGAGCTTCTCGCCCGCCGGGATCACGGCGGAAGCAGCGCCTAGGCGATGCCGTGAGCCTTGAGCGTGGCGGCGATGCCGTCCTCGTCGTTGGAGAGGGTGACCTCGTCGGCGGCCGCCTTGAGCGCGTCGATGGCGTTTGCCATGGCGACGCCGGTGCCCGCGGCCTCGATCATGGAGATGTCGTTCTCGCCGTCGCCGAACGCCATGAGGTCCTCGAGCGCAATGCCCAGCTTGGGCAGGGCGGCGCGCAGGGCCGTGCCCTTGTTGACGCCGTTGGCGGTGAACTCGTAGTAGAACGCCGCGGTGAACATGCTGCTGGCGCGGCCCTCAAACGGGGCGGCCATCTCCTGGAAGTGCTCCTGCAGGTAGTCCGGGTAACCGGCCGTGAGGATCTTGTTCACCGGTTGGGACACCCAGGCTGCCAGGTCGGGCTCCTCGTGCAGGTACAGGCTGCACATGCGCGCCTCCATCTGCACGATGTTCTGGGTGCCGCGGCCGGGCACGGTGTAGCTGGGCTGGTAGACGTCGTGGACGGTGAGGTACTGGCCGTGGGGCACCATGGGGATCACGTCGAAGGACTTCAGATGCTCCAAGATCTCGCGCGCGAGGCCCGGCTCTATGGCGTTGTTGTAAACGACCTCGCCGGTCTGGCAGTCGGTGATGCGCGCGCCGTTGTACGAGATCAGCAGGCCGTCGTGCGAGTCCATCTCGAGCTCGCGCGCCATTTCCATAAGGCCGGGCGTGGGGCGCCCCGAGGCCAGCGCAAGGCGGATTCCGCTCGCCTGCGCGGCGAGCAGGGCCTCCTTAGTGGCGGGCGTCAGCTGATCGAGCGAGTTTTTGAGCGTTCCGTCGATATCCATGGCGATCATGCGAATGGGCATGCGGTTCTCCTTTGCAACATACGCGCCGCTCGCGCTTGCGCCGGCGACCTCATACGCAAAACGCCAACCATTATAAAAGCCCCGTCACAGGGCACGGTTGATTTCCCGGAACTTCTATCCGCGCCGAGAAAACCCTGCACAAGGCGAGAAAAACCGGCAGGGCCCCGAGGCGTGGAGCTCCGCCCGCAGCGCCACGCCGTTTACCCATACGAAAAGAGCCCCATTACTGGGGCTCTTTCAATTTGAATGGTGCGGGCGAAAGGACTTGAACCTTCATGAGCGTAAAGCTCACATGGACCTGAACCATGCGCGTCTGCCAATTCCGCCACGCCCGCGTGCGAAGAGAATAGTACACCGCCGGAACGCGGCAGGCAAGGACTTTTTTCTCTTTTTCTGAGCGCAAACCGTAAGGATTCGCCGGGACGGCTTGTTTATCGAGTGCCGCAGCGGGTATTTTTAATAGTCGTGAACACGCGTCTGCCCAAGCACCGCCCATCGGTCCGCAGGCGCCGCGCAACGCAACCGCACCGCTTAGGGGGATCACATGGCAGCCAGCAACCAAGACAAGCAACGCGAGAGGGAGCGCCGTCGCCAAGACGCGCAGCGCAAGGCCTACGAGTTCCTACGCGGCCGCAACGGAGCGGACGAGCTGTCAAACGCCCTTATGATTCTGGCCCTGGTCCTGGCGCTGCTGTCGGTTGTCACCGGATGGGCCCTTGTCGCCCTGCTCGCGCTGGCCGCGCTCGCGGTCTCGCTCTGGCGCACCCTTTCGCGCGACATCCCGGCCCGCGCCCGCGAGCGCCAGCGCTACCGCGACCTGACCCGCCCGCTGCGCCAGCGCGTCAAGCTTGTGCAGATGCAGGTCAAGCACCGCGACAAGCGCTACTTCCTGTGCAAGAACTGCGGCACCGTCCTTTCCGTGCCGCGCGGCAAGGGCAAGCTGCGCGTGACCTGCCCCAAGTGCCACACCAAGTCGGTGCAGGAGTCTTAAGCGGCCCTTTGCAGGCAAAAGGCGTCGGAGCCGGCGCGCATCTCGCTTGCCTGCCCGCCGGTTGGCGCAGGCTGCGGATTCCATGAAAACCTGGCGCGGGAAAACAAGCGGGGACCTTTTGTCCAAAGCTTGCTTTCCCGCGCCTTTTTAGTTGAGGGCCGCAACGGCCTTTCCCGTGGCCAAGCGGGCGAGAAGCACCCGCGCTCGAGCCCGCTCACGGCTTTCCCCGTGCGCTTCGCACGCGAATCCGGAGGCTTTCGGCGCCCGCGGGGGCGCGTGCTACAATAGGCCCATACAACCACGGCGGATAAACACAGCTCAAACGACGAAAGGTGCCGTGACGTGCAGCCCGTATGGCGCAAGCAGCAACCGCATAACGGCGGCTCGGGGCAGCCGCGCTGGCTCACCGACGCAGCGTTCACGCGCTCGCCGGCCCCTTCCGCACGTCGCTCCGGCGCATCGGGCGCTGCGAGATCCGCCCAAACCCCGCCCCCTTCGACGAGGGGCGCAGCGCCCGCCGCGACCGCGCCGACGCCCGAAGCGCCCACGCGCGTCATAGCCCCTCAGGCAGCGGAACGCGCCCAGCAGGCCCGTCGCGCCGAGACCGCCGAGCAGGCTGCGCGCGGACGCAAGAGCCCCGCGTGCCCGCAAGGGGCCCAGCACGCAGCAACCTCGCCAGCCTCCCCGACCGCGCGCCAGGGCTCGCGCCCGCCGCAGCACGCGGCGCCAACGCCCGACGCCAAGCGGCCGCAGCGCCAGCCCTCCCCCGCCCAGGTGCCGCTCGACGCAACGGCGGCCATCCTCAGGCGCTACACCCCGCTCGGCACCAGCCGCGCAGGGGCCTTCGGGTCCGTTGAGAAGTGCCTGGACACGCGCCTCAAGCGCCTCGTGGCCATCAAGCGCATCCCCCTGCAGGCAACCGAGGGCGCCGTGCACCCCGCCGACGTGGAGACCGCGCTCGACGAGGCCCGCAGCGCCTGCCGTCTTTCCAACTCCCATATCGTGACCGTGCACGACTTCCACTACGACAGGCGGTTCGCCTACATCATCATGGAGTACGTGGACGGCCTGACGCTAGCGGAGTTCCTGAGCCAGGTAGACGGCCGCTCGCTCACGTATGACGAGACGGCCGCCGTGGCCGAGGCGCTCTGCTCGGCCGTGCAGACCGCCCACGAGGAAAAGGCCCTGCATCTGGATATCAAGCCCGCCAACATCCTCATCGACCGCAAGGGCAACGTGAAGCTCACCGACTTCGGCACCGCGGTCCTTGCCTCGGCTGCCGGCTGGGCGGATGCGCGCGGCGGCACCGTGGGCTACATGCCGCCCGAGCAGCTCACCGACGGCCTGGTGGACTACCGCGCCGACCTGTTCTCCCTGGCCGCCGTGCTCTACGAGTGCCTTTGCGGAGCGGGGCCCTTCCTGGCGGGCAGCCCGCAAGCCTCCCTGCGCAAGATCAAGCACGGCGTCACAGCGCCCTCCGAGCTGCTGCCCGGCATTCCCCCGTCCGTGGAGCAGGCGCTCCTGCGCGCGCTCAGCCCAAGCGCAGACGACCGCCAGCCCAGCGTGGCGGCCTTCGCCGAGGAGATCCTGCCCGAGCTGGGAGACCCCGCGGCGGGCCGCCGCAGCCTGGCGCGCATGATCGCGCAGATCGCCGAGGGCGACGAGGGCGAGCAGGACGCTGCCGAGCCCGCCGCGCGCGCCTGGGAGTACGATCCCGAGCTCGGCTACTTGGGGGCGCGGTGGCGCCCGGCCGAGCGCGTGGCCCTGGGGCTCGCCGCCGCGGCGGGCACCGGCGTCTCCCTGGCGGGCCTCGTGCCCGCAACCGGCTTGAGCAACCCGGCGCTCACCCTGCTCGTAAGCGCCTCCGTCGCCGCGGCCGCGGGCGCAGCGCCCCAGATCGGCTCGGCGCTCGTCTTCGCGGGACTGGTGGTGGCGCTCGTCTCAGCCGCACCGCTGGCCACCGCGCTCACCGCCGGGGCGGCCTCCTTCGTGATGCTCGCCAGCTGGTGGCTCGTTTGGGGGCGCGTCTCGCCGGCGGCCTCCGCCGTGGCGCTCGCCCTGGCGGGCGCGGGGCTGGCAACGGGCGCGCCCCTCGCAGGGGCGGGCGCGGGCGCCGTGGCGGCTGCCTACTGGCTCGGCCCCGGAGCGGCCGCCGGCACCTGCGCGGTGGGCCTGGTGTTCGGCAGGCTTCTCTCCGCCGCCGGGGCCGTGGCCTTCAACCTGCAGCCCGACGGCCTCGCGCAGGCCTTCCTCGATCCGCGCGTCCTGACCGCGGGCGCCGGCTACTGCCTGCTCGCGGCGGGCGCCAGCGCGGCCTTCCGCGCCGCCTCGCGCGCCCGCGCCGGCGCCGCGCACGCGCTTCTCGGCCTGGTCTGCGTCGGCGTGGGTATTGTGGTTGTTTTGCTGCAGGCTCTTGCAAACCCTGTGGAAATTGCCGCCGGCCCGGGCGCCGCGCTCGCCGCGGCCGCGAGCCCCGCGGCGCTATCCTCTATAATCGGTGGGATACTGATTTGCGCATTCGGAGAATCGTTCAGCAGCACGGAAGGTGAACGCCCGTGAACTTTCTCAACATTTTCGAGGACCGCGTAGCCGGCGTGTTCGGAGCCACGCGCGCCCCGTTCTCATTCAAGAAGCTCGCCAAGCAGGCGGCGCACGAGATGGAGGACCAGACCCTCGTCGTGAACGGCGTGGACACCGCGCCGGCCCTCTACACCATCCTGGTGTCCCCCGGCGACGACGTCATGCTGGCCCAGTACTACCCGCAGCTCACCAGCGAGATCTCCGAGCTCATCAAGGCCCAGGCCGAGAAGCGCAAGTACGCCTTCGTGGGAGAGCCCCTGGTCCGCTTCATGGTCGACCCGGCGCTGAAGCCCGGCAAGTTCTCGGTCTTCGCGGAGAACGTCGACGCCTCGACCCTCGGTCGCCTCTACGAGGAGGAGCGCGCCTACCTGTCCGGTTCGCTGTCGCTTTCGGGCAACCGCGGCGCCGCGCGCGCCCCGCGCTCCAGCGCCCCGCAGATGCCCGGCCGCAGCAACCTCGACCCGCTGCCGGCGGCCCGCGCCGCCGAGGACGCCTTCCAGAGCGTGCCCCCCACCGTGTCGCGCGAGGCGCTGGCCGGCATGGGCGGCGCGGCGGCGACTGGCGGCATGCGCGCCGCCGCGGCCCCGCAGCCGCAGGTGCCCTCCATCCCCTTCGCCGAGCTCGTCGACGTGGTCTCCGGTGAGCACTACCAGCTCACCAGCCAGCGCGTCATCGTGGGCCGCGAGCGCGCCAGCGCCGACATCGTTCTTTCCGACCCCAACGTGAGCCGCCGCCACGCCGAGCTGACCTTCTCGGGCTCCGACTGGACCATCGAGGACCTCAACTCGACCAACGGCCTCATGGTGAACAACCGCCGCGTCACGCGCTGGCCCCTGCGCAACGGCGACCTCGTGACCTTTGGCCTCATGACCTTCGAGTTCAGGGGGTAACATGATCGACCTCGTGCTCTTCGCCGGCAGGATCGTGCTCGTGGTTCTGCTCTACATCTTCCTGTTCGCCGTCATGAAGACCGGTGTGGGACTGGTGCGCGGCCAGCGCCGCGACTCGGCCATTTGGACCATCGACGTCGACAAGGGGCCCCGCGGCATCCGCGGCATCCACGTCGACATGCTCGGCCCGGTCATCGTGGGCCGTTCGCCCAGCTCCGACATCTGCATCAACGAGCCGTTCGTCTCGGCCTCCCATGCGCGCTTCTCCCTGCAGGGCCCGGCGCTCGTGGTTGAGGACCTGAACTCCCTCAACGGCACCATGGTCAACGGCCGCCCGCTCGCCGAGCCCGCCACCCTGCGCGAGGGCGACGAGGTTCAAATCGGCGACGTGGTCATGAAGGTGAACCGTCGATGACCTGGGACGATCAGCGCGACCGTCACGCCGATGCGGAGCGCGCGCACGACGTTGCGCCGCAGCCGTCCGAGCACACCGGCGTGATCCCGGAGTTCCTGGGAGGGCAGGCGCCGGAGGCGGCCTCCCCCGAGGACACCGGCGCGTTCCTCACCGCCGCGGCGCAGGGCGAGAAGGGCAACGGGGCAACCCCCGGCGGCGCGGTCACCGCCGACGCCCCCACGTCCGGCCCGATCGGCCTCCACAGCGCACCGCAGCAAGACCAAATCCCAACGGCCCTCGGTGCGTTCAGCGCCGCGGACGAGAACGGCGTGCCCCACAGCGAGGACGCGCTGTTCGCCGCGCCGGCGCCCGATGCCGCATCCGTCTCCCCTGCCGAAGGCGATCCCATCGGCCTGCACGCCAAGCCTGCCGACGGCCCCGAGGGCGACGCGTCGCCGCTCGCTGCGGGCGCCGATCCGGAGGACGCCCTCTTTGCGCGCGCCGACGCCGCGCAAGCAGCCTCGGAGGCCGCGCAGGGCGCCTACAGCGCGCCCGTCCCCCAACAGGAGGCGCTTTTCTCGTCCAATGACGCCGGCGCGGAAGCCGTCGCCGACGCAACCGCCGCCCCGGCCTTCGCCGAGACGCCCGCCGCCGAGGTGCTGCCCGGCCAGGATGCGCTGTTTGCCTCGGAAGAGGCCCCCGCCCAGCCGTCCGCGAGCACCCCCGCCGAGAGCGCCCCGGCAGCAGGCGACGGCACCGCCCCCCTGCCCCTCTTCGATGGCCCGGCCGGCACCGCCGACGCGGCGGCCGACCCCTCCCTCGAGGATACGGCCGAGATCGACGTCGAGGCGGTGGAGGCCAAGCTGAACGATCCGGGCACCACCATGAGCTTCGAGCCGCTGCCCGAGGAGCGCATCGACACCAGCTCCACCTACGACGCCGGCACCACCACCGAGCTCACCTGGGGCGCCCGCTCCGACGTGGGCTGCGTGCGGTCCCACAACGAGGACTCCTACCTGGTGCAGTCGCCCCTGTTCTGCGTGTCCGACGGCATGGGAGGCCACGCCGCCGGCGAGGTCGCCTCGTCCATCGCCGTCGAGACCATCGCCAAGACGGCGCCGACGTCCGCCGACCCGGCGCTTCTGGGCGCCGCCGTGGAGTCCGCCAACGCGGCCGTCATAGAAGCCGCCGCCAACGGACGCGGCAAACCCGGCATGGGCTGCACCGCCACCGTGGCTTACATCGAGGGCCATACGCTCGCCATCGCCCACGTGGGCGATTCGCGCGCCTACCTGCTGCACAACGGCATGCTCATTCGCGTGACGCACGACCACTCGCTCGTCGAGGAGCTGGTAGACGCCGGCGAGATCACCGCCGACGAGGCGCGCAACCACCCCAACCGCTCGGTCATCACCCGCGCGCTGGGGTCTGACCCGCACATGTACGCCGACCACTTCACGCTGAACATCGAGAAGGGCGACCGGCTCATCCTGTGTTCCGACGGCCTGTCGGGCATGATCCCCGACCGCGACATCGAGAGCATCGCGCAGGAAAGCTCCACCGCGCAGCTTGCTGCCGACAACCTGGTGGACGCCGCGCTGGCCGCAGGCGGCGCGGACAACGTTACCGTGGTGGTGGTCGACGTCATGGACGACGGCCGCATGAAGGAGTTGCGCCGCCGTAGGCGCCGCAACGTGCTCATCGGCGCCGGCATTGTCCTCGCCTTGCTCGTTGCCTGCGCCGTGGCGCTGGCGGTGAGCATCACCGGGTCCATTTACCTGGGCGTGAAGGACGGCAACGTGGCCGTGTACCGCGGCATCCCCGCCACGCCGCTGGGGCTCGAGCTCCACTGGCTGGAGGACGAAACCTCTGTCGAGGTGGACGAGCTGCCCGAGGACACCCAGGCACGCCTTGAGCAGGGCATCCTCCAGAACAGCCTGGACGAGGCTCAGAACACCATAGCCAACTACCGCGACCAGATCGACAGCCAGCACGCGCGCGACGCCCTGACCGCCCAGACGCTGCAGGAGCAGCAGGACGGCGCGGACGCCCAGGCAGACGGCGCGGACACCGGCGCGGCGGATGCCGGATCCGATCAGCCCGCCGACGCCGCAGCGGACAACGCCGCCGATCAGGCCGCGCCTGCCGAAGCCACCGATCCCGCCGGCGCAGGAGGTGCCGCATAAATGGGAAGTAGACGCAACACCGAGCTGTTTTTGCTCATAGCCGCGGCGTTCCCCGTGACGCTGCTGTACGCCCTGTACGTCGCCAACTCCGGCACGCAGATCACCTTCGAGACCCTGGCCGTGCCGCTGGGGCTCTTCGCCGCCTTCGCCGCGGCGCATATCGCCACGCGCATCCTGGCGCCCGGTGCCGACCCGGCCATCCTGCCGGTGGTCTTCGCGCTGTCGGGCGTGGGCATCACCTTCGTCACGCGCCTGGCGCCCGACCTCGCCATGAACCAGCTGATCTTCCTCTTCGCGTCCATCCTGCTCATGGTTCTCGCCCTGGCGTTCATCAAGAACCTTGACCTGGTGCGCAAGTACAAGTACACCTTCGGCGTCATCGGCGTCATCCTGCTCATCCTGCCCATGCTCTTCGGCACCGAGATCGGCGGCTCCAAGCTGTGGCTGCGCATCGGGTCCTTCACCATCCAGCCCGGCGAGTTCGCCAAGATCTGCTTCGTCTTCTTCCTGGCCGGCTACCTGTCCGAGAACCGCGAGCTGCTCAGCGTGGCCAACCGCGAGATCCTGGGCTTCAAGGTGCCGCGCCTGCGCCTGCTGACCCCGCTGTTCATCGTGTGGGGCATCTTCATCGCCATCGTGGCCTTCGAGCGCGACCTGGGCTCGGCGGTGCTGTTCTACACCATCTTCCTCGTCATGCTCTACGCCGCCACGGGACGCCTGTCCTACGTGCTTATCGGCCTGGTGCTCCTGGCCGGCGGCGCGGTGCTCATGTACCAGATCATGAGCCACGTCCAAGTGCGCTTCAACATCTGGCTCGACCCCTGGTCCGACGCCCAGGGCACCGGCTACCAGCTCGTGCAGTCGCTGTACTCGCTGGCAGACGGCGGCATGGTGGGCACGGGCATCGGCAAGGGCATGTCCACCAACATCCCCGTCGTCGAGTCCGACTTCATCTTCTCGGCCATCGGCGAGGAAATGGGCCTGCTCGGCGGCTCAGCCATCATCATGCTCTTCGTGCTCTTCGCGGTGCGCGGCCTCACCACCGCCGCCCGCGCCAAGTCCGACCACACGGCGTTTGTCTGCGTGGGCCTCACGGCCGCCGTTTCCTTCCAGGCGTTCCTCATCGTCGGCGGCGTGTCCCGCCTCATCCCCCTGACGGGCGTGACCCTGCCCTTCATGAGCCAGGGCGGCTCCTCGCTCCTCGCCAGCTTCATCATCGTTGCGCTGCTCATGCGCGCCGGTGACGAGGCCACCGGGCGCGAGACCGAGATGAGCGGCACCGGCGTCATTCAGGCCCTCACCAACCACCGCGCGCGCATCGCCGAGGCCATCAGCGGCGGCGGCTACAGCTCCGCCGCCAGCGGGCGCGCCGGCAGCCACGCCCGACCCGGCAGCCGCCTGCGCCGCCGCGTGCTCGAGACGCCCGAGAGCGGCGTGCTGGGCCGCGTGGCCCTGGCCAAGCGCCTGACCCGCACGGTCTGGGTGCTCACCGCGCTCTTCGCCGTGCTTATCGGCAACCTAACCTATATCCAGGTCATCCAGGCGGACGAGCTCAAGAGCCGCCCCGACAACAACCACAGCATCGCGCGCGCGGCCTACGTGCAGCGCGGCTCCATCATCACGTCGGACAACGTGACGCTCGCCCAGTCCGTGCAGCAGGCCGACGGCACCTACGTGCGCGAGTACCCGCAGGGCAACCTCGCCGCGCACACGGTGGGCTACTACTCGCAGCAGTACGGCACCACCGGCATCGAGGCCTCTATGAACGAGACCCTCACCGGCTCGCAGGACTACTCCACCTGGGAGACCGCCATCAACTCGCTCGCCGGCATCGCGCAGCCCGGCAACTCGGTGGTCCTCACCATAGACTCGCGCATCCAGCGCGTGTGCGAGCAGGCGCTCGAGGGGCACACCGGCGCCATCGTGGTGCTGAACCCCAGCACGGGCGCGGTTCTCGCCAAGGCAAGCGCCCCCACCTACGACAACAGCAACGCCGAGGCCGCCATCGCCGAGGCGAGCGCCAGCGGCTCCGACGCACTTTACGACCGCGCCACCCAGGCGCTCTACACGCCCGGCTCCACCTTCAAGACGGTCACGCTCGCAGCGGCTCTGGACACCGGCATCGCCAGCCTGAGCACCCGCTACGACGCCCCCTCCTCCATCGAGATCGGCGGCGCCGACATCACCAACGTCAACAACGCCGACTGGGGCACTATCAGCCTGCAGACCGCCTTCGACTACTCGGCCAACACCGTGTTCTCGCAGGTGGGCGTTGACCTGGGAGCCGAAACGCTCGTGAACTACGCCAACGCGTTCGGCTTTGGGCAGACGCTCGGCCAGGACTTCTCCACCGTCGCCTCCATCATGCCCGAGGCCGGCCGCATGACCGAGTGGGAGACCGCTTGGGCGGCCGACGGCCAGCCCGTGGGCGACTCCTCCGACCACACCCCCGGCCCGCAGGTGACCATCATGCAGAACGCGGTCATCGCCGCCGCCATCGCCAACGACGGCGTGGTGATGAACCCCTACGTGGTCGACCACATCCTCTCGCCCGAGGGCGTGGCGGGCGCCTCCACGCAGCCGCGGTCGCTGGGCCAGGCCATCAGCGCCACCGCCGCCGCCCAGGTGAAGGAGGCCATGCTCACCGTGGTCGAGCAGGGCAGCGGCTCGGCCGCGTCCGTGCCCGGCGTCAAAGTGGCCGGCAAGACCGGCACCGCCGAGGCCACGGGCAGCCAGGTCAACTCCACCTTCATCGGCTTCGCGCCGTACGACTCCCCCACGCTGGCCATCTCGGTGGCCATCGAGAACTACACCGACGGCGGCGAGTCCGCCGCGGCCGTTGCCGGCGAGGTCCTTCAGGCGGCCCTGAGCATCCAGGGGCAGGGGTGATGCGCATGAAGCGTAGCTTTAGCCCCGCCCCCGCGCAGGCACCGTCCCCTCCGCCGGAGGGAAACCGCGCACGTTGTCACTTCCCCAGCGAGCCCCAAGCTTGGGCGCCGCGTTCGATAGGTTAGGAGCTGCACCTATGTCGCAACCAACAGTCCTCGGCGGCCGTTACCTTATCCAAGACAGGATCGGCTCGGGCGGAATGGCCACGGTCTTCCGCGCCCACGATCAGACGCTCGACCGCACCGTCGCCATCAAGATCATGCTGCCGCAGTACGCCAGCGACCCCACGTTCGCCGCGCGCTTCAAGCAGGAGGCGCAGGCCGCTGCCGCGCTGTCGAGCCCTTACATCGTGAGCGTCTACGACTGGGGCAAGGACGGCGACACGTACTTCATCGCCATGGAGTACCTGCGCGGCACCGACCTCAAGACCGGCATCCGCACCCACGGCGCGCTGGACCCCAAGAAGGTGGCCCAGATTGGCTCCGAGATCTGCGGGGCGCTCTCCGTAGCGCACAAGCACGAGATCATCCACCGCGACATCAAGCCGCAGAACATCATGGTGCTGCCCGACGGCAACATCAAGGTGATGGACTTCGGCATCGCGCGCGCCAAGAACAGCCACCTGACGCAGGACAACAACGTGCTGGGTACGGCCCACTACGTGAGCCCCGAGCAGACGCGCGGCCAAGAGCTCGGCCCCACGTCGGATCTGTACTCGCTCGGCGTGGTCATGTACGAGTGCGCCACCGGCCAGGTGCCCTTTGACGGCGACGACGCCATCTCCGTAGCGCTCAAGCAGGTCAACGAGCTGCCCGTGCCGCCGAGCCAGATCAACCCCAAGCTGGACGCCGACCTTGAGCGCATCATCCTGAAGTGCATGGAGAAGGACCCGGCCAACCGCTTCCAGACCGCCGACGAGCTGCGCCAGGTGCTCAACGCCTACCTTGCCGGCCGCACGGTGCATGTAGCCGAGCCCACGCGCGTGATCGGCGCGGCAGGCGCCGGCGAGACCACCACCCAGGTGATGCCGGGCCGCGGCGCAACCACCGCCATGCCGCGCGGCGCCGGCCGCGGCGTCACGGCTCAGGACCTTACGGCCACCGGCTCTTACGAGCAGCCCAAGAAGAAGGGCACCGGCAAGATCGTCGCCGCCGTAATCGCGGTTATCGCGGTTATCGCCGTGGCGGTCGTAGTCGCCAGCGGCCTTCTGGGCGGCGGCAACACGGTGAGTGTCCCCGATGTGCTGGGTATGACCGAGCAGGAAGCTCGAGCCGAGCTCCAGCGCGCAGGGTTGGACGTGAGCGGCGTAACGGAGGAGTACAACTCCGACTACGCCGAGGGCGAGGTGTGCGATCAGAACCCCGATGCCAACCAGCAGGTGGCCGAGGGCTCAAGCGTGGCGCTGGTGATCTCCCAGGGCGCCGATCCGTCGGAGTCCCAGGTGCAGGTGCCCAGCATCGTCGGACGGGATGAGACCACCGCGCTGGAGATGCTCGCGCAGGTGGGCCTGGAGGGCACCAAGGTAGCCGAGGAGCCCAGCGACGACGTGGCGGCCGGCAGCATCACGCGCTGCGAGCCCGGCGTGGGCAACGCCGCCCAGCAGGGCGACACCGTGCAGTACTGGGTGTCCAGTGGTCCGGACTCCGTGGAGATCCCCAGCGTAGACGGCTACGACGAGGACAACGCGCGCCGTCTGCTGGAGAACGCCGGCTTCAGCGTGACCGTTGCCACCGAGGAGAGCAGCAGCGTTGCGGAGGGCATGGCCATCCGCACCGACCCGACCGGCTCCGCTGCCCAGGGCGCGAGCATCACGCTGTACGTGTCGTCGGGCTCGGGGCAAGTGGACATTCCCGATCTGACCGGCATGACCAAGTCCCAGGCCGAGAACGCATTGAGGCGGGCGGGCTTCTCGCCGTCCTTCTCCTACGCTGACGGAACCTCCAGCGGCACCAGCCCCGACCATGTCATCAGCTGGAACCCCACCGGTTCCGCCGACGAGGGAGCCACGATCTCGGTCGTGGTGGCATGGACCCAGAACTCGAGCAGCTCGGGCGGCAACTCCTCCAACAGCGGCAACAGCTCGAGTTCCGGCAACAGCGGGACGAGCAGCTCCGGCAACAGCGGGACGAGTACCTCCGACCCCGAGGACAGCGGCAACTCCTCGAACTCGAGCGACTAGGCCGTCTGCCCGCGTTGCAACCAGGCGGTTCCACGCGCCGAACGACCTATCAAGAGAAGAGCCACCGGCAACGGTGGCTCTTTTTTATGCACTTCTCGACCTCTTTTACCGCATCTCTCGCTCTCTTTTACTGCACCTCTCGCCCTCTTGGCGAAACTCTGGAACCGCCGAAACACTGGCTTTAGAGTTTCGCGCATCGGTGTATAAAGCTTCTTTGTAATGCATATATCAGGCAACCAAGCTGCGCGAAAAATAACCTAGCTGCATACGATGCGGAGATGCCGTCGAAACTCTGGAAGCGCCGAAACACTCGCTTCAGAGTTTCGACGGCCCTGACGGGATAGCCGGCACGCGAGGCGGTGAGAGTAAGATGGAGCTGGCCAGGAACGGCGGCCACCAAAGGAAACGGCGCCGCTGCTGCGACGCTGTCATATACCCCTGCCCCCGAATGGATTCGAAGACGACACCCGCGGGGAAGTTGGTGACGCGGGCGCCGATGGCCCGAATCCGCCTGCGCGGCCACCCAACCAGAAACGGCGCCGCTGCTGCGACGCCGTCATATACCCTGGTGCCCCGTTTGCAAAAATACTCGAACGATGATGACCGTCGTGAACGGGGCCGTCTACCTGCGCTTCAGCCGC
>CALULH010000003.1 GCA_944321435.1 uncultured Coriobacteriaceae bacterium
GCGCAGGTCGCCATGGGCGCCAACCCGGCTCAGACCCTCAAGGCCATCCAGGAGGCCGAGGCCTACGACGGTCCGTCCATCATCATCGGCTACGCTCCCTGCGAGATGCACTCCATCAAGAAGGGCGGTATGCAGAACTGCCAGGCCGAGATGAAGAAGGCCGTGGACTGCGGTTACTGGAACCTCTTCCGCTTCAACCCGGCTGCCGAGACCGGCAAGAAGTTCACCATGGATTCCCGCGAGCCCAAGGGCGGTTACCAGGAGTTCCTGATGAACGAGGCCCGTTACGCCTCCCTGTCGCGCGTTCTGCCGCAGGAGCAGGTCGACGAGCTGTTCAAGGCCAACGAGGAGGCTGCTATGGCTCGTTACCAGCACCTCCTCAAGCTCAAGGACGTTTACGCCGAGGTCTAAGCCTTTGCGGTACGCGCCCGCGCTGGTATAAGCGTTGAGCTCTGGGGCCCGGATTCCTCTCAAGGGGATCCGGGCCCCTTCTTGTTCGCAGCAAGGCAGGTCCCAATTTGGTGCTGCGGCGGCGATCAGCGCGATTGCGCGCGAGGGCGGTAAAACGGACGCGGAAAACAGGTAGGATAGGCGAGGAGGCCCGGTAAGCTGGGCGATAAGAGCCGGTCGTTTGCGGAAGGGGAAGCCCTATGCTTTACGAGAAGATCGAGTTGCCGAATCCGGGGTACGGCCGTGGCCCGCGCGCCGGCTCGAACGACGCACCCTACGGCGGCGCGCCTACGCTGCGCGCGTACTGTCAGGACAGCGCCGACGCGGTGGAGGGCGTTCGCGTGCGCCCGGCTGTGGTTATCTGCCCGGGCGGCGGCTACCAGATGACGTCATGGCGCGAGGCGGAGCCCATAGCGCTTGCGTTCCTAGAGCGCGGTTACCAGGCGTTTGTTCTGGACTACACCGCCTTTGACCCGCAGGAGGACAAGCCGCTGCTACCGTACCCCGCTTACGATCTGGGCCGCGCCGTTGCGCTGGTGCGCCAAAACGCCGATGCCTGGCACGTTGACCCGGCCCGTATCGCCTTGTTGGGCTGCTCGGCCGGCGGCAGCCTCTGCGCCCTGTACAGCGCCTTCTCCCGGCAGCCATGGTTTGCCGAGCACTTGGGCCTTGCCCCGGAGCGTTTGGCGGTATCGGCGCAGATCCTCTGCTATCCGGTGATCGATTTCACCGCAGGCTGGCCCGATGACCCCTCTTATGCCCGGCAACTCACCGACCGGGAGAGCTGGTCGCATGCGCAGGGCCTGGTCAATGCGGGCACGCCGCGCACGTTCATCTGGGCAACGGCCACCGACGGCACGGTGCCCGTGGGCAATACCCTGGCGTATGCCGAGGCGCTTCTCGCCCACGGGGTCGACTGCGAATGCCACGTCTTCCACCAGGGTCACCACGGGCTTTCGCTGGCCAATGCGCAGACCGCCAAGACGCCGGAGTACGACCAGCCCCATGTGGCGCGCTGGCTCAATCTGGCGCTGGAATGGCTTGCCGAAGAGGCCTAGCCTCCTATGCGCCACATTGAGCACGGCCAAAACAACAGGGAAGATGAAACCGGCCCTAATCCGTCTCGGTGCACTCCTCGTCCGCACCGAGCGGGCGGCCGGAGTAGTTGACATGGCCGGTTACCCGGGCCATGTCCTCGCCGGCAATGAAGCGGCGCGCGGCGTCCGCGTAGTAATCCAGCGCGCGGCCAAACGTTTGGGCAAAGTCGTCCGTGTGCTGCTCGCCCGTGAAGGGGTCGTGCCAGGGCTTACGCGCCAGGTTGACGGCGCCCGCCGGCAGATCCTGCGTTACGGGATGCGCCAGCGCCCCCGTCATGGACTTGCCGCGCACCAGCCCCTCGATGCCGGACACCCCCGCGCTCACCGGCGCTCCGGCGGGCTCGATCAGCTGGTACACCAGCTGCATGTCGGCTACTGCGCCGCCGTACTCGCGCCCGCTCATCTCGATCCCAAAGGCAAACGAGGCCACGTAGCTCATGAGCGCTCCCGCAACGCGGTTCACGCGCTCGCTGGTGACGATCTCGGCCGCGGGCGGGCAGTCCTCAACTGTGGCTCCGTTGCGCTTGGTTTGCAGCATGTAGAGGTCGATATCCGTCTCAATGACCGCGTGCACCTCGCTGCCGCAGTCGGCCAGCGACCGGTCCGCGTCCATGATGCCCCACTGCTGCTGGTACACAAAGGGATGCGCCGTGCGGTCGAGCGCGTAGTGGGCGAGAAGTCCCAGCGCAAACGCCCGGCCAATCCCCGCGTCCGCGCGCGGCAGGCGGCTCACGCCGTCGCGGAGCGCGCCGAAGGCGGCCGACATGCGGCTCGCGTGCATGCGCTGGCCCAGCTCGTGGGCAATCGGCGCCCCGAGTCCGCGGAACCGGAAGAACAGCGGGTCGGGCCCCTGGTTACCCAGGATAAAGGCGGTGTACTCAAGGGAGTCCGCGGTGATCTCGTGCGGGATGCGCTGCACGGCCTCCTCGCCGAACAGGTGGTGGGTGATAAGCGCAGGCATGGGCGGTCCTTTCGCAGCTGGTGGCTCGTTCTTGTCCGTCTTGCCCATTATGCCCCGTTTCAGCCGGGGCAGTACCTCGTGGGCGCAACCGGCATCGCTCGGCTTTGCCGGCTTTACCGAAAGATGACAGGAGCGCGGTCCGGGTTGCCGTACCATAGCAACAGTCATGCGGAAAGGAAGGAGCCACGCCATGAAGTACACCGCGCTCGAGCGCAACTGGGTCATGTATGACATCGGCAATTCGGCTCTGGTGCTGCTCAACACCTCGGTGGTGCCCATTTACTTCGACGCCATCAACACCGGTGCGTCGTCGGCCGAGCTGGTAAGTGCGTGGGCCAACGCGCAGACGGTTGCCTCGCTGGTGGTGGCGCTGCTCATGCCCATCTTGGGGTCGCTCGCCGACTTCGCGGGCAACAAGATCAAATTCTTCCTGGGCTTTTTCCTCACGGGCCTGGTGCTTTGCCTGGCTCAGGCCATTCCCATGGGTGCCATGCCGTTTCTCATCGTCTACGTGCTCTGCACCATCGGCCTCAACAGCTCCATGACGTTCTACGACGCCATGCTTCCCGATGTCACCACCGACGAGCGCATGGACAGCGTGTCGTCCTCCGGTTACGCCTGGGGTTATATCGGCTCCTGCGTCCCCTTCCTGGTGTGCATCGCCCTCATCATGCTGGGGCCCTCGGCGCTTGGCCTCGACATGATACTCGCCACGCGTCTTTCCTTCATCATCACCGGCGCTTGGTGGCTCGCCTTCACCGTGCCGCTTGTGCGCACGTACCGGCAGCGCTATGCCAAGCAGCTGGCTCCCGGCGAAACCATGGGCTCCGAGGTGGCAAAGACCTTCCGCGGCCTGGGCACCACCTTACGCCGCATTGCGGGCGATAAGCGCCTGCTCATCTACATGCTGGCGTTCTTCTTCTACATCGACGGCGTGCACACGGTCATCTCCATGTCCACCACCTACGGCACCTCCCTGGGGATCGATTCCACGCAGCTCATCCTGGCGCTTCTGGTCACGCAGTTCGTGGCGTTCCCGTCGGCTATCGCCTACGGCCACCTCGCCGGCCGTTTCGGCACGCTGCGCATGATCATCATCGCGGTGGCGGCGTACGTGTGCATCGTGCTCTTTGCGGCGTTCTTCCTCAAGACGGCCGCCGAGTTCTGGGTCCTGGCGCTTGCGGTCGGCCTGTTCCAGGGCGGCATCCAGGCGCTCAGCCGCAGTTACTTTGGCCGGCTGATCCCCAAGGAGCGCGCCAACGAGTACTACGGCTTCTTTGATATTTTCGGGCGCTACGCCTCCGTTATGGGAACTCTGCTAGTATCGGTTGTGACGTCGCTGACAGGGAATCCTTCTTTAGGAGTGCTTTCCATCGGGATTCTCCTGGTTATAGGCCTCGTCATGCTAGTAAAGCTCTCCAGCATGCAGGGTACCGCCCGCGCCTAGGCAATCGCGGCGGGCGATAAGCACGTGCCGGAGGATGACGTCCTTGCGCGAGGGGGCGGCTATACTCCCCGTCCTCAAACAGTCCTGACGCAAGACGGAGGCGCCGGCAACGGCGCCTCCTTTGCGTGCGGAACTGCGGGCGGGCAGTATAGCCGCCCCCTCGCAATGGTGACTTGGCGTCGGCGGTGGGGCATAACCTCCGCCCGCAGTTCCGCATGAGCAGCAGATGCCGTTTCCGGCATCTGCGTCGCGAAGAGGACTGTTTGAGGACGGGGGGGGGTTATGCCCCGCCGACGGCGCCCGAAGAGCGTTGTCCTCGCATAGCACGATGAGTCTTGTCTCGCCTCTATGTCTGGAGAAGCCAAGCTGGCACGTCAGCAAAGCTCTCGAGACAAGGAGAACCGCAATGCAATCCAAGTACCTTACCCGGGTGGCGCTCATCGCCGCCGTGTACGCCGTGTGCACGCTGGTGGTCATGCTCTTTCTGGGCAACCTGGCCTGGGGTCCCGTCCAGTTCCGCATCTCAGAGGCCCTGTGCGCGCTCGCGCTGTTCACGCCGGCCGCCGTGCCCGGCCTCACCCTGGGCTGCGCCATAGCCAACGCGGTCAACATCGTGCTTTCGGGCACCGGCACGCTGGGCCTGCTCGACGTGGTGTTCGGCTCGCTCGCAACCTGCCTGGGCGCGCTTTTCACCTACAAGCTCCGCCGCCGCCCGCTCGTGGCGCTGGCCGGCCCGGTGCTCGCCAATGCGCTGATCGTCCCTGCCTACCTGCCCATCATGCTCATGGGCATCGGCTTCTACACCATCCCGTTCACGTCCATATCGCTTGAGGGCTCCTGGGTCCTCATGTATCTGTTCGGACTTGTGACCACGGGAATCGGCGAGGCGGTTATCATGTATGTGTTGGGATACCCGCTGTCGCGCTCGTTGGCCGCAACCCCGTTGGGCAAGGAGGAGCTCGCTGCCACGCGCGACCGCTAAACAGCCTCCGGACACAGGGTCGCGCCGCTCCGGAGGGTGAGGAGCGCGCATGAACCCTGCCATTGTCATACCCTCGTACTGGGCGGGCCAGGAAGCCGACGCGTTTGCGCCGGGCCACTACGATCATACGACCGACCCCGAGGCCCTGGCCCCCGAGCTCGATACCTGCCTGGGCTCGCTCGAGCAGGTGCCCAACATCCCGCGCATCATCATCCTGGTGGTCTGCCCCACGCAGGCAACCGACGGTGTGCGCCAGCAGGTCGAGAGCATCTGCCGCGCGCACGCGCAGCTGCCCCTGACCATCGTCACCAACGCCGAGGCGTCGCGCGTGCAGGAGCGCATCGGCCGCATTGCGCCTGAGGTGCGCGACGAGCCGGTGAGCCTGCGCGGCTACGGCGCCATCCGCAACATGGGACTTGCCGCCGCGGCTATTCTCGGCCATGACGCGGTGGTCTTCATGGACGACGACGAGGTCGCCCTGAGCGACAAGTACTTGGTTCAGGCCATGCACGGCCTCAACCAGCTCACGCGCCAGGGCCTGCCCATCTTGGCCAAGAGCGGCTACTTCTACGACCGTTCCGGCTCGCCGTTTGCCGACACCTCCCGCGCGTGCCTGAGCGACCGGTGGTGGACCAAGCGCGAGCAGTTCAACAAATGGATGAAGCGCGCCTTGGCCACCACGCGCATCTCGCGTTCCAACTACGTGTGCGGCGGCTGCATGGCGCTGCACGCCCGCGCCTTCACACGGGTGGCGTTCGACCCGTACATCACGCGCGGCGAGGACATGGACTACCTGTTCAACATGCGCATGAACGGCCTGGACGTGTGGTTTGACAACGAATGGGTGGTGCGTCACCTGCCGCCCAAGCAAAACGACGTGGCGCCGCGCTTTCAGCAGAACGTGTACCGCTGGGTTTACGAGCGCGCCAAGCTCGCTTTTGCCAACGCCCAGATAGACCTGCACCAAGTGACGCCCGACTCGCTCATGCCGTACCCGGGTCCGTGGATTTCCGAGGGCCTTGAGGGCAAGGTGGTGAAGACCGCCCTGGCCCGCGCCGTGTGCACGCACGAGCATCTGGCCTACCTGCGGGTCCTGCTGCGCGGCCGGGCCGAGGCGCGTCGCTACGCCGAGGAGAACTGCGATAAGTACGTGCGCTTCCAGAACTTCTGGCCCGCCGTCATGGCGGGGCTGTGGTGCGACAAGGAGCTGGCGCAGCTGTTGGAGCGGGGTACCGTGAAGGCCGATCGCATGGCCGCCGCAGCTGGCGATGCGGGCGCCGCGCAGGGTGCGGCCGCCGGCCCCGTTGCGGGCGCGCAGAAAGAGGATGCATGAGGGAGCTTCTCGAAGACAAGCCGCTTTCCTGGACCACCGCCGTAGCGCTCGCCGTAGCGCTTCAGGCGGTGCCTATTGTGTACCTGATAACCACGTTCGTGTCGGGGTCCGACTCCTGGCCGTTCGCCACGGCGGTGGCGCTGCTCTCCTGCGTGGTCGCCACCGGGCTCATGCTGCACTTCTCGCTCAACCCCGACCAACTGCGCAGCGCCTACACGGAGGCCGCGCTCAACATGGCGTCCGACACCCTGTCGGACCTGCTGCACGGCCTCACGCCCGAGGCCGCCAAGCGGGTTTGCGAGCGCTTGCTGGCCGAGACCAGCGCCATGGCCATCGCCATCACCGATACCGAGCACGTGCTGGGCTACGTGGGCGAGTACGAGGCGGACTTTCCGCCGGGGTCGCGCATCCACACGGAGGCCACGCGCGAGGTCCTGCGCACCGGCGAGCTGCGCAGCTTCACCACGTCCATGCGCGTTCACGGCGCGCGCGACCCGCACATCATCCCCGCCGGTATCGTGGGCCCGCTTGTGGTGAGCGGCAAGCCGGTGGGCACGCTCAAGTTCTACTACCACAACGCCCGTAAGCTCAACCGCGCACAGTACGCGCTGGTCAAGGGCTTCTCGGAGCTGCTGTCCACGCAGCTGGCCATCCATGAGCTCGAGCGCCAGACCGAGCTCACCGCCCATGCGGAGATCAAGGCCCTGCAGGCGCAGATCAACCCCCACTTCCTGTTCAACACGCTGAACACCATCGCCGCGTTCACGCGCATCGACCCGCTGCGCGCCCGCGAGCTGCTGCGCGAGTTCTCGTCGTTTTACCGCGCCACCTTGGAGAACTCCGGATCGCTCATCCCGGTCACGCGCGAGATCGCCCAGACCAAGCGCTACCTGGTCTTCGAGAAGGCCCGCTTTGGCGACGACCGCATCAAGGACTCCTTTGAGATCGAGGCGGGCATGGAGGACATGCAGGTGCCGGCGTTCATCATCCAGCCGCTGGTCGAAAACGCCGTGCGCCACGCCATGCGCGACGAGGGGCCGCTCAAGATCGAGGTGTCGGTGCGCTCCGACGGTCCGGACGCCGCGTTTATCGAGGTGTCGGACGACGGCGTGGGCATGGAGCCCGAGCAGGCCGAGAGGCTCTTCGACGAGCTTGAGGCGGCAGCCCCCGCACCCGATCCCACCGAGCATACGGCCCATGGCGAGAAGGGCGCCGGCGTGGCACTGCGCAACATAGCCGAGCGCGTGCGGCACTTTTACGGACCGGAATCTTACGTTACAGTGTTATCCGAGCCAAACAAAGGCACGAGCTTCGTGCTGAGGCTTGACCTACGGGAAGAACCGTCTTCACAGAAGTAATTTTCCGGGGGTAAAATACTTGCGTTGCCGTCAAGGAAGGAACTGCCTGAATGCTGCGTGCCATGATTGTCGATGACGAGGCCCCCGCGCGCTCCGAGCTGCGCTTCTTGCTTGAGGAGACCGGCCAGGTTGATCCCATCATCGAGTCTTCGAGCGTGCGCTCGGCCATTGAGAAGCTCATGGAGAGCCGCGTGGACGTGGTGTTTCTCGACATCTCCATGCCCGGCGTATCCGGCCTGCAGCTGGCAGAGGCGCTGCACAAGCTCAAGAACCCGCCGGCCATTGTCTTCGTGACCGCGTACAGCGAGCATGCGGTCGAGGCCTTCGAGGTCGACGCGGTTGACTACCTCATGAAGCCGGTGGAGACCGAGCGGCTGCAGGAGGCGATCAACAAGGTAATGGCGCGGGTGAAGCCCGTGAGCGAGCATAAGAACATGGTGGAGCGCATCCCGGTGGAGAAGGGCGGCCGCAAGGTGCTCATCCCCGTGGACCAGATCCGCTACATCATGGCCAAGGATGATTACTCCTGCCTGTACACCGAGGACGACCGGTACTTGTCGACCACGTCGCTGGCCCAGTTCGAGGTCAAGCTGAGCGACTACGGCTTTTTCCGCGTGCACCGGCGCTACATCGTGAACCTGGACTGCGTGGAGGACGTGGAGACGGTTTCCACGGGGGCCATGCAGCTGGGCGTGAAGGGGCTCGAGGATCGCGTGCCCGTTTCACGGCGCCGCGTGGTGCCGCTTAAAAAGGCGCTGGGACTGTAGCCGGTCGGCGAGGCCGTTATGGGGCTGGCCGAGGCAATCCGGCGCCTGTTCTCGGGGGACGCGCCGGAAGGCAGGAAACCCGAGGACAAGGAGGCCCGCGTGATCACGCGATTTCCCAAGGGGCTGGTGCCCGTAGACGCCAAGCGCGTCGATATTGTGTCCGATACGCACGGCTACATCTCAGACGAGCTGGTGCGCGCGCTCAGAGGTGCGGATCTGGTGGTGCACGCGGGCGATATCACGTCGGAGGGCGACTGGGGGTTCCTGAGCACGGCGCATCCCGGTATCAAGGCGGCGCTGGGCAACAACGACGGCTACTACCGCTACGAGCCCGAGGTTCCGCGGCTCAACTGCTTCACGTACGAGGGGCTGCGCTTTTCGGTAACGCATTACCGTGAGGAGCTTCCGCTGGGGGAGTCCGATGTGGCCGTGTGCGGCCATACGCACCGACCGGTTATCGAGCAGGTGGGCCGCTGCCTCGTGGTGAACCCGGGCTCTGCTTCGTTGCCGCGCGGCCGGCGCATTCCCACCATGGCGCGGCTCATGGTCAAGGACGGCGAGGTTTTCTCGGCGGAGATCATCGATCTGGAGTAACGCTGCGGGCCATGGCGATGGCATGGGCGCTTCGGCGGGCGAGAGCAGGGTGGTCTTCACCATTTCTGCATGATTTTCCCTGTTTCTGCCCTGTTTCAAATTTGCCGAAAAAAGTCCTTGCGCGCCGTGGAATCTTCTGCGTATAATAACCCTCGCGGAAACGCAAAGGGGTGTTAGCTCAGTTGGTTAGAGCGCCGGCCTGTCACGTCGGAGGTCGCGAGTTCAAGTCTCGTACATCCCGCCACTTACCTAAGAGGCCCCGTCTTCGGACGGGGCTTTTTTCATATGCCGAGGGCTTGGCGCGGAGGGGCCCCGTTCCGCGCGACCCGCCGGATGCGTGCGCCGTATTGCGCACGGCCCCGTTTGGCGCACGGCTTCGCCTGCCGTGCTTCTCGCCTTCTGCGGTTCTCGCACGGAAACCGCGCGTCGCGTACAATGGACGGGTTACGAGAGGAGATCCATCCATGCAGCCCGTGCGCATCGCCGCGTTCGACTACGACGACACCATCATCAGCGGCCAGTCCGGCGCGCTGATAGGCCTGTACCTGTACCGACGCCGCCTGCTGCCGTACCGTGCGGTGCTGCAGCTTCTGAGCTGGGGTGCGCGCTACAAGCTGCACCTTCCGCACGATCAGGCCCGCGCGCGCGAGCTGGTGTTTGCCCGCCTCAAGACCTTCGACCCCCACGACGTGCGCGTGCTCATGGAGGACTTTCACAACCAGGTGCTGGTGCCGCGCGTCCGCGCCGATGCGTGCAACGAGATCGAGAAGCGCCGCCAGGAGGGCTGCCACCTGATCATCGTGTCGGCCAGCTTCTCGGGTGTGATCAAGCCGGCATGCCGCTACCTTGACATGAACGGCTACGTTGCCACCAGCATGGAGGTGGACGGCAACGGCCGCTACACAGGGCGCGTGCGCGGCACGGTGACCGAGGGCATGGAGAAGAACGCCGCCGTGCGCCGCTATGCCGACGAGCGGTTTGGCAAAGGAGGATGGGAGCTGGCGTACGCCTACGGCGACCATCATTCCGACTGGCCCATGCTGGCGGCCGCCAAGCGCAGTTTTGCCGTGGACGCCGACACCAAGCTCAAGCGCATGGCGCAGCTGCGCGGCTGGGATGTGCTCGACTGGAAATAGGCCCCAGGTATTGACGGTTTGTGGACAAACCGTTTTTGCGTGGAAATCATCCCTTTTTAGTGCCATGACGGCGTATTATGAATGCCACTTGTATCAAGATCGCACTATGTATCGATGCGTTTACTAGGGGAGATCAGTGGACATCACACGTAAGACGGACTACGCGCTGCGTATGCTCGCCATGCTTATCGAGAACGAAGGCGGCCTTTTGTCGGTGCGCGTTGCGGCCGAGCAGAACGACGTGCCGTATTCCTTTGCGCGCTCCATCCAGCACAGCCTGGTGCACGCAGGCATCATCGAGAGCCTGCGCGGCGTGCACGGCGGCATGCGGCTTAAGGTCGATCCTGCCAAGGTCACGCTCAAGGAGGTCGTGGAGGCGGTCCAGGGGCCGTTCGTCATGAACGACTGCTGCGCCGAGGGAGCCGAGTGCGGCCGTTCGTGCTTCTGCCAGTTCCACCCGGTATGGTTCGGCGTGCAGTCGCTGGTGAGCGACTACCTGAGCTCCGTCACGCTCGAGGAGGTCGTGCTCGGGACCAAGCGCCCCTGCGTTGATCCCAAGTTCACCGACCCCAACGCGTTCCCCCTGTACACCGACATGCCGTCCGCGTCGGCCGAGTAGGTCGTTGAATAGGGATTTTGTGGCAAAGCGTTTAAAAACCGCAGAGACTTCGGCGGCGGGCGAGCAGCGCGCGGCCGTATCGGACGCCTTTCGCGCGCGGGTACGCGCGGAGGGCGTCCGCCTGTACCGCGACCTGCCGTGGCGCAACACGCGCGACCCGTACGAGATCTGGCTCTCCGAGGTCATGCTGCAGCAAACCCAGGTGGCGCGGGTGGCGCAGCGCTGGGGCGCCTGGCTCGAGCGCTTTCCCAGCGTGGCCGATCTGGCTGCGGCGCCGGTAGCCGAGGTGCTGGCCGCCTGGCAGGGCATGGGCTACAACCGCCGCGCGCTGGCGCTTAAAAGCGCGGCCGAGCAGGTGGTGGAGCGCTACGACGGGGCGTTCCCGCGGGAGACCGAGGCGCTGGTGGCGCTGCCGGGCATCGGTCCCGCCACAGCGCAGGGCATCCGCGCTTTTGCGTTTGACTTGCCGGGCGTGTACCTGGAGACCAACGTGCGGTCGGTCTTTCTGCACGAGCTGTTCCCGGATGCGGTGGGCGTGCCGGACCGCGAGCTTAAACCGCTCGTTGAGGCGGCGTGCCCGGGCGAGGGCGCGCCGTACGCCGTCCCGCAGGACGCCGACGATTCGCCGCGTTCCTGGTACTACGCGCTGTTGGACTACGGCGCCTACCTCAAGCAGACGCTTCCCAACCCGTCGCGCCGATCGGCGGGGCACGTGCGGCAGAGCGCGTTCACGGGCTCGCGCCGCCAAAAGCGCGCCGAGTTGGTGCGCCTGCTGCTGGCGGACCGCGAGGACGGCGCTCCAGGCGCCACCGCGGAGGGCCTGACCGCGCGCCTGAGCGCCGTGGAGCAGCAAGCCGGCAGGTCGGCGGTCGATCAGGCGCTGGTGGAGGATCTGCTGGCCAAGCTCGCTGGCGAGGGGTTCTGCAACGAGTGCGACGGGCTGTGGCGCATAGCGTAGCCTCTCCGGCTGCCTGCGAAGGCCGCCGCGTCCCGTCCCGATATGCGCTGTCCTTCCGTTGGGGCTTGCACGCTTCTCGTCTGCCCGCCCTGCGTTTCGACGGGGACGCGCGCTGCCTAAAGTGCGCGCTTGGGGACAGGTTATCCATGCCTTACCTGCGAAAACATTCTTGCGCGGTACACCATATAATGGGGCGTCGTGGGGTATAAGCTATGACAACGCACCCCTGAGACGCAGGGGCTTCGCGTGCATCGAAACGGAGGGGTACCCATGGATTTTGAGAATTCCCAGACTAAGAAGAACCTCGAGGCGGCGTTTGCCGGAGAGTCCCAGGCCCACACCAAGTATCGTTACTATGCGTCCAAGGCCAAGAAGGAGGGCTACGTCCAGATCCAGAACATCTTCATGGAGACGGCTCTGAACGAGTCCGAGCACGCCAAGCTGTGGTTCAAGTACCTGCACGGCGGCGAGGTGCCGGACACCCTGACCAACCTCAAGGACGCTGCCGCGGGCGAGAACTACGAGTGGACCACCATGTACGCCGAGTTTGCCCAGACTGCCGACGAGGAGGGCTTCAAGGAGATCGCCGCCAAGATGCGCGGCGTGGGCGCCGTGGAGAAGGCGCACGAGGAGCGCTACCTGAAGCTCGCCGAGCGCGTGGAGAAGGGCGAGGTCTTCAACCGCGAGGGCGTCAAGGTGTGGAAGTGCCTGAACTGCGGCCACCTGCATGTGGGCCCCACCGCCCCGCAGCTGTGCCCGGTCTGCGCTCATCCGCAGAGCTACTTTGAGGAGCAGGTCGTCAACTACTAAGTCACCTGCCCAGGCGGGATCTGCGCCTGCCGCGTTGTTACGCAAAGCGTCCCGTGGCCCTGTGCCCGGGGCGCTTTTTGCGCCAGCGGCGGGTGGCGGCGCAGACGTTTTCGGCAGGCTCGGAGGCCGTTGCGCGCACGCGAAATGACCCTTCTCGCTCACTCTTTTTCAGCTTGTGTCCATGCGGCATAATGAAAAAGAACGTTTATGCACCGTTGTAAAGCAGGTAGATCACGCACGTGGAACGAAAGGGGTGTTTGTATGGCAGTACGGGAGCAAACCGGCACGTCGAGACTGCAGCGCAAGCTCGACCAGCACGGGTTCACCCGGCGCGACTTCCTCAAGTACTGCGGCTGCTTGGCCGGCATGATGGGGCTCTCCTCGCTTGCGGCGCCGCAGATTGCCGAGGCTCTGGAGATCGGCGCCGAGGAAGGCGGGCTGAAGCCCGTGATCTGGCTCGAGGGCGGTTCGTGCACCGGGTGCACGGAGGCGCTCACGCAGGGCACCACGCCGGATATCCCGCAGCTGGTGCTGGAGACCATTGCGCTCAACTACAGCGAGACGCTCTCGGCCGCTGCGGGCCATTCGCTGGAGCAGGCGCGCCGCGAGACCATTGAGGCCGGCGGCTACCTGGTGGTTTACGAAGGCGCCGTGCCCACGGCCTATGACGGCAACATCTTGCTGGTGGCGGGCGAGAAGGGCACCGACATCCTGCTGGAGACCGCCAAGGGCGCGGAGGCGGTTATCGCCCTGGGGTCCTGCGCGTGCGACGGCGGCTGGATGGCCGCGCGCCCCGATGACGCGCAGGCCATGGGCGTGCAGCGCTTCCTGTCCGAGCAGGGCGTGGACGTGCCTGTGGTCAACATCCCCTGCTGCCCGGCCAACCCCGAGTGGCTCACCGCGGTTATCGTGGAGTACGTGCTCAACGGCACGCTGCCCGAGCTCAACGACAGGAACGAGCCGGCGGCTCTGTTTAACCAGACCGTGCACGACAACTGCCCGCGTCGCGGCCACTTTGAGAACGGCGAGTTCGTGTACGAGTTCGGCAGCGAGGAGGAGGCCAAGGGCTACTGCCTCTACCCGCTGGGGTGCAAGGGTCCGCAGACCTATGCGCCGTGCCCCATCACGCGCTGGAATCGGTCGCTGTCGTGGTGTGTGGAGGCGGGCGCCCCGTGCGCCGGCTGCGCGGTTATCAACCCCATGAACCCGCAGGGCAACTGGGTGGACGAGAACACGCCGTTCCTCGACCGCCACAAGGACTTTGCCGTGGGCCCCATCAGCTTCCAGCCGACCACCGTGGCCGCGGGCCTTACGGTGCTGGTGGTTGCGGTGCTGGGCGTGCACTGCGCCGGCATGAAGCTCGCCGGCCGCATGGACGGCGGCGCGGACTTCGAGGCCGAGCGCCGCTGGGACGCCCGCCACGACAAGCCCGCCGCGCACGAGGCGGCGGCTCGCGCCCAACAGCTCTACGACGATCTGGATGAGCTGGGGCTGGAGCTCAAGAACACCGGCGCCCACCGCAAGCGCGACGCGGCCGGCCGCAAGAAGGCCACCGCGGTCGAGGTTGCTGCCAAGGCGCAGGGCCGTGCGGCGTCGGACAACGCCGGCGCATCGGCGGCGCCCGCCGAGGATGCCGCCGCCGATCTGGCCGATCTTCTCGTCCGGCCAACCGATGAGCCCGAAGGAGGCGATAAGTAATGGCGCGTTCAACTGTCGATCCGATTACCCGCATCGAGGGGCATCTGGGCATTGAGATGGAGGTCGAGGACGGCCGCGTTTCCGAGGCGTGGGCCTCGGGCGGGCTGTTCCGCGGCATGGAGCATGCGCTGCGCGGCCGTACGCCGTACGACGCCGCCCTTGTCGCCCAGCGCATTTGCGGCGTATGCCCGGTGAGCCATGCGCATGCCTCGGCCATGGCGGCCGAGCAGGCGCTGGGCATTCAGATTCCCGAGGGGGCCCGCCTGGTGCGCAACATTGCCGAGGGCGCCCAGATCCTGCACTCTACCATCCTGTGGTTCTACAACCTCAACGGGTTGGATTACATCAACCCCCTGAACGCCCTCAACGCCGATCCCATGGAGGCGTACGAGGTCTGCCAGCAGTACGGCACCCGCGCAACGGACTTCAAGGACGTGCACGCGCGCCTGACAGCCTTTGCCCAGAACGGTCAGCTGTCCATTTTCTCGGGCAACTGGTACGACTGCGAGGACGCCGACGGCACCTCCGCCTACAAGCTGACCCCCGCCGAGGACCTGGTGGGCGCGGCGCATTATTTCGAGGGTCTGGAGAACCAGGCTAAGGCATCGCAGATCTGCGCCATGATCGGCGGGAAGATGCCGCACGTCATGACCAGCATCCCGGGCGGCACGTCGTTCATGCCGACCATCGACAAGCTTGACGAGGTGCTCTACCGCATCCGCGACCTGCGGGCGTGGATTTCAGGCACCATGGTTCCCGACATGCTCATGATCGCCGAGCGGTACACCGGCCTTGCCGACCTGGGCGCCGGTCCCGGGCGCTACGTGGCGTACGGCGTCCTGGACCGCGCGGACCGCGAGATGTCCAACCGCTACCTGCCGTCCGGTATGGTGACCGTGGGCGCGGACGGCGCGATGAGCCTCATGAACGTGGACGCGTCGCTTATCACCGAGGACGTCACGCGCGCCTTTTACGAGAACGGCCCGGCGCTCAACCCCACAGAGGGTCGCACGCAGCCGCTGTGGCCCGACTACGGCAAGGACTATGCGCGCAAGTACACGTGGAGCAAGGCGCCCCGCTACGACGGGGTCACCTACGAGGCCGGCGGCGTGGCGCGCGTGCTGGCGGCGTACATCCGCGGCGTGGATCCCATCCGGGCCTCCGTGGACGATCTTCTCGCCAAGCTCAACCTGCCCATGGCCAAGCTCAACAGCGTGCTGGGGCGCATTGCCACGCGCGTGCTGGAGGCCGCCTACGTGGCCGACATCATGGAAGACATGGTCAACGAGCTCACTGACCTCATGGCGGCGGGCGAGGCGGAGTACTACACGGCACCCGAACAGAGCTCGGGTGCGGGCATGGGCCTGTGGGAGGCGCCGCGCGGCGCGCTGCTGCACTACGAGCAGGTGGACAACAACACGGTGAGCGCGTATCAGATCATCATTCCCAGTACGTGGAACCTCTCCCCGCGCGATTCCGAGGGCACGCCCGGACCGCTGGAGCAGGCGCTGGTGGGCACGCCGGTGGTGGATTTGGAGAAGCCCATCGACGCGGTGCGCATTGTGCACAGCTTCGATCCGTGCACGGCGTGCGCCTGC
This sequence comes from uncultured Coriobacteriaceae bacterium, assembly GCA_944321435.1. GTDB lineage: Bacteria > Actinomycetota > Coriobacteriia > Coriobacteriales > Coriobacteriaceae > CALUOB01. The sequence continues at coordinate 15,809 of CALULH010000003.1, forward strand.
CATTTGGCCGAGCCCAAGACGGGCCGCTCGTTCAGCACGCTCACGACTCCCTGGGGGGTGAGGTAGATGGCGCATCTGGCACACTACCGCGAGGCGCATCCGCTGCCCATGGTGATCACGCACTGGGTGAACCTGATCGCCATGATCGTGCTGATCCTCTCGGGCTTGGAGATCCATTACCCGTTGGTGCCGGGCGTGATGGGCATTGCGCGCGGCCTGCACATGTTCTTTGCGTTTGTGCTGGTTGTTAACTGCGTGGTGCGCATCGTGCTTGCGTTTGTGGCGAAGTCTGCCCCGGCGGGCGGTACCCGTCGCCTGGTGCGCGACTACAAGACCTGGCTGCCGCAGCGGGACAACAAGCATCAGCTGTGGGCGTGGATCAGCTACTACCTGTTTTTGCGTCGCGAGCACCCCATTGCGGCCAAGTTGGGCGTTCCGCAGAAGATCGTGTACCTGCTCATTGCGCCCCTGATCTTCTTCACGGCCTACACCGGCTTCTGCCTGTGGGGGCCCACCATGGGGTGGCCGATCTTTACCTGGGGCACCCAGCTGGTGGGCGGCGCCATGAACATGCGCGTGATCCATTACTTCTGCATGTGGGTGTTCATCATCTTCATGTGCATCCACGTGTACCTGTCGCTGGTCGAGGGCGCCAGCCCGGCTACGCTGATCTTCTTCTGGAAGGAGACGCCGGGCCTGGTCTACGATCCCGACACTATGAACATCACGGGTTTTGACGGTATGGGCAAGGAGCCCGATTACGGGGAGACCTTCAAGGACCCGGTGCGCGCTGCGGCCGATGCTGCGGCTGTTGCCGAGAGGGAGGCGGCGCGCGAGGGAGCCGAATAGCTGCGGATGGTCCTCCTCGTTTCGAGGAGGGGCGATTTAAGGACGCGGTTCCTGAGGAGGAGGCCGCCGACGGTTGCGTCGGCGGCCTTCGCCGTGAGGGGGGGCAGTCGTTGTGAACGAAATCAAGGGGATTTCTGATTTGGGCTCCGCCTCTGGACGAGATCGACCTTTTTTCTGATTTTGAGCCGCATTGAGACGCATGCCATGGCGCTTGCTCTCAAAGAATCGCAGGTACCTTGGCTGGTGGATAATCCTGCTCTGGCCCCGGGAGAGCGGACCCGGTCTGCAAAATCAGAAAAAAGGTCGATTCTGTCCCGCAGGGCTGGGGAAATCAGAAATCCTGTCGATTTCGTCCATGCATGGAGTTCGGCGTCTTGGGATACGAGGGCGTTTCGGTAACGGCGTGCGCATTTTAGTGGACTGCCGGCCGATGGCCGGGGGGCGGGGCTCTCCGGGCCATCGGCCGTCCAGGCGAGGCTTACCGTGCGGAGAAGCGGTACTCGTTGATGGCGCAATACGGCTTCAGCGGGCCGAAGACCGCCTTCTCGAAGCCGGGGCGCGCCAAGTTGGACGGATAATACTGCGGCTCCAGGGCTACGCTTTCGCGCCCGTGGTAGGCGTGACCGTTCTTGCCGTACTCCTCGCCGACAAAGTTGCCGGTGTAGATCTGCAGCCCCGGCAGGGTGGTTGCCAAGGTGAGGGTGCGGCCGCTGACGGGGTCGTGCAGGACGGCGGCGACGCGGGGCTCCGTTGCCTCGGCGTTAAAGCCGTCGATGCAGAAGTTGTGGTCGTAGCCGCTGCCAAACGAGATCTGCTCGTCGTTCGCGTCGATGTCCTTGCCGAGCGCCTTCGGGACTGTGAAGTCAAACGGCGTGCCCGCAACCGGCCTGATCTCGCCGGTGGGGATGTGCGCGGCGTCTTGCGGCGTGAAAGCGCGCGCCTTCAGCTCGAGCTCGTGGCCAAGCACCGACCCCGATCCCTCGCCGGCCAGGTTGAAGTACGCGTGGTTGGTGAGGTTGATGAACGTTTCGGCGTCCGAGACGGCCCGATACGTAACGCGCAGGGTTGCTTCCCGCACCTCGTAGCGCACCATGAACAGGCGGTTGCCCGGAAGCCCGCAAGCGCCGTCGGCGGCAGCGCAGGCAAAGGTCACGCCGTCGTTGTCCGCAAGGGCGGACCACAGCTGCGCGTGCAGCCCCTGCGCCGGATCGGTGTGCAGGTTGTTGGGGCCTTCGTTCTGCGGCAGCTGGTACACGGATCCGCCAACGGGCACGCGGCCGTCCAAGGTGCGGTTGGCGCTGGGGCCCACCGTGGCGCCAAAGTAAGCGGCAGCGTTGTCCAGGTAGCGATTGCCCTCGTCAAAGCCCAGCACCACGTCGGTCAAGGTGCCCGACCGATCGGGCGCGTCGATGCCCGTGATGGTGGCGCCGAGGTCGGTCACGCGCACCGTGATGCCGCCGGCCGTCCCGTCCGAGATCTCGTAGAGGCTGAACGGGCGCCCATCGGGCATGGTGCCAAAGGGGGTAACGGTAACCATGACGTCTCCTTTAACGGCGGAATTTGCGCGACGGCCTCACTGTAGCACGTTCCGGCGGGTGCCCGCGCAGCCCTTACGCGGTTGCGGCACGGGACCGCGCCTGGTTTTTCGAGTCGTAGCCTCTCCAGCGTTGCCCCTCAACGCCGTCTGCAGATTTTCTTAGCTTGCGGTATGCTGCGGAGGAGACGCGTTTGGGTATAAGCTTTTTGCATGCCAAAACGTGGCATATCGAGCGAAGGAGCAAAGCTATGGCAGTGAACAACCGTAAAGTCGCCGTTGTCGGCTGTGGGTTCGTGGGGTCGTCCTCCGCGTTCGCGCTCATGCAGAGCGGCATTTTCTCCGAGATCGTTCTGATCGACGTCGACCAGGCCCGCGCTGAGGGCGAGGCCATGGACATCGGCCACGGCGTGCCGTTTGCGCCGTCGCCGTGTCGCGTGTACGCCGGCGACTATGCCGACGCCGCCGACGCCGCCATCATCGTCGTGACCGCCGGCGCCGCCCAGAAGCCTGGCGAGACGCGTCTTGACCTGGTCAACAAGAACGTGGGCATCTTCAAGTCCATCATCCCGCAGATCAAGGATTCCGGGTTCGAGGGCATTCTGCTCATCGTGTCCAACCCGGTGGACGTGCTGACCTACACCGCGCTCAAGCTGTCCGGTCTGCCCGAGGCGCACGTCATCGGGTCCGGCACCGTGCTGGACTCCGCGCGCCTGCGCTACATGCTGGGCCAGCACCTGGGCGTGGACGCCCGCAGCGTCAACGCGTGGGTTGTGGGCGAGCACGGTGACTCCGAGCTGGCCATTTGGTCCAGCGCCAACGTGTCCGGCGTGCCGCTGAACGACTTCTGCGAGATGCTGGGCCATCACGATCACAAGGCCACCGAGGCGCGCATTGCCGAGGAGGTCAAGAACAGCGCCTACGAGATCATCCAGCGCAAGCACGCCACCTACTACGGCATCGCCATGTCGGTCAAGCAGCTGTGCACCACCATCATGCGCGACGAGCGCGCCGTCATGCCCATCTCGAGCCTCATGGTGGGCGAGTACGGCATCGACGACGTGTGCCTTTCCATGCCCACCGTTGTGGGCCGCGACGGCGTGGTGTGCCGCGTGCCGATTCCCATGAACGAGGACGAGAAGGCCGAGCTGCAGTCGAGCGCCCAGGCCCTGAAGGACGTCATCTCCCAGGTCGACTTCAGCCTGTAGTCAAGGGCGTCTTATTATTTTCTTGCTGTCGGTTGAGGCGGCAAAGCAGTTGGACGAGGTGTGGGGCGCGCCTTTGGGCGCGCCCCACAATGTTTCAAGTCGTTTACAAAGCAGTTTCTTATCAGGTCTTATCTGGGCAAACGCTGCGCTCACTGTATATGCGTGTTATTCTCATGAACATTATCAACAACCGGTTAGAACACGCGCGGGAGCAAACCCGCACGCGGAGAACCACTAGGAGAGGACCTGTCATGGATTTCCAGAACAGCGCGTTTTCTCGTCGCAACTTCATCAAGGGCGCGGGCGCCATGGGCGTGCTCGGCGGCATGGGCGCCATGCTCGCGGGCTGCAGCAACGAGGGCGGCGCGTCTGACGCCGGGTCCTCCAGCGCCTCCGGCTCGGCCTTCATGATCGGCGGCATCGGACCTCTGACCGGCGATGCGGCCATCTACGGCAAGGCGTGCCAGAACGCCGCGCAGATCGCCGTCGACGAGATCAACGAGGAGGGCGGCGACGTCCAGTTCGAGCTGAACTTCCAGGACGACGAGAACGATGCCGAGCGCTCGGTGAACGCCTACAACAACCTCAAGGACTGGGGCATGCAGATCCTCGTGGGCACCACCACTACCGCCCCCTGCGTTGCCGTCTCCAATGAGACCAACTCCGACAACCTCTTCCAGCTGACCCCGTCGGCCTCCTCGACCGACGTCATCGGCGGCCAGCCCGACGCTGACGGCAACATCTCGGTTGCCCGCAAGGAGAACGTCTTCCAGATGTGCTTCACCGACCCCAACCAGGGCACCGCGTCGGCTCAGTACATCTCCGAGCAGCAGCTGGGCACCAAGATCGCCATCATCTACAACAACTCCGACGCCTACTCCACGGGCATCTACAACAAGTTCAAGGACGAGGCCGATTCCCTGGGCCTGGAGGTTGTGGCCGAGAGCTCCTTCACCAACGACTCCGCCACGGACTTCTCCGTCCAGCTGAACGACGCCAAGAACGCCGGCGCCGACCTGGTCTTCCTGCCCATCTACTACACGCCCATCTCGCTCATCCTCACCCAGGCCAACCAGATGGGCTATGCGCCCAAGTGGTTCGGCGTCGACGGCATGGACGGCCTGCTGACCGTCGAGGGCTTCGACACCCAGCTCGCCGAGGGCTGCATGCTGCTGACCCCGTTCGTGGCCAACGCCACTGACGAGGCCACCCAGAGCTTCGTCTCCAAGTACGAGGAGCAGTTCGGCGAGACCCCCAACCAGTTCGCCGCCGATGCGTACGACTGCGTCTACGCCATTAAGCAGGCTATCGAGACCGCGGGCCTCACGCCCGACATGGACGCCTCGGAGATCTGCGACGGCCTGGTCGAGACCTTCACCTCCGCCGACTTCTCTTACAGTGGCCTCACCACGGCCGGCGAGGCCGCCACGTGGGCGGACACCGGCGAGGTCTCCAAGCAGCCCATGGGCATGGTTATCCAGAACGGCGAGTACGTCGCCCTGTAAGGGGACGCGACCGCTTCCGACGATACGTGCGGGCGGAGATCACCTTCCGCGAGGTGGTCTCCGCCTTTCTTGAAAGGAGGGGGCATGGAGATCCTGACGAACCTCATCAACGGCATGAGCCTGGGCAGCGTTTACGCCATCATCGCGCTGGGTTACACCATGGTGTACGGCATCGCCAAGATGCTGAACTTCGCACACGGCGACGTCATCATGGTGGGCGCCTACATCTGCTTCTGCGCCATCAGCTACCTGGGGTTGCCGGCCATCGCGGGCGTGATCCTGTCCGTCGTCGGCTGCACGGTGCTGGGCATCGTGGTGGAGCGCCTGGCGTACAAGCCGCTGCGCGACGCGCCGTCGCTCAACGTGCTCATCACCGCCATCGGCGTGAGCTACTTTCTGCAGAACGCCGCGCTGCTCATCATGGGCTCCGATCCCAAGTCGTTCTCTTCCATCATCAGTCTGCCGGCCCTGCGCCTCTTTGACGGCCAGCTGGTGATCAGCGCGACCACGGTGCTCACTATCGTGGTCTGCGTGGTCATCATGGTGGCGCTCACGCTCTTCACCACCAAGACCAAGATGGGCAAGGCCATGCGCGCCTGCTCCGAGGACCGCGGCGCCGCCACCCTCATGGGCATCAACGTGAACTCCACCATCTCCATGGTGTTCGCCATCGGTTCGGGTCTGGCTGCCATCGCGGGCGTGCTTTTGTGCTCGGCGTACCCCACGCTCATGCCCACCACGGGTTCCATGCCCGGCATCAAGGCCTTCACGGCGGCGGTGCTCGGCGGCATCGGCTCCATTCCGGGCGCGGCGCTGGGCGGCGTGCTCCTGGGCATCATCGAGATCTTCGCGCGCGCCTACATCGGCACGCAGCTGGCGGACGCCGTGGTGTTCGCGGTGCTTATCGTGATGCTGCTTATCAAGCCGGCCGGTCTTCTCGGCAAGAACGTCAGCGAGAAGGTGTAGGTGAGAAGCATGAAGAAACTCAGCAAGACGCTGCGGTCGACGCTTTCGACCTACGCGCTGATCATCATCGCGTTCATCGTGGTTCAGGTGCTCATGGGCGCCGACCTCATCTCCAACTCGCTGCAGGGCCAGCTCGTGCCCATCTGCGCGTACGTGTGCCTGGCGGTGTCGCTCAACCTGGTGGTGGGCATCTCCGGCGAGCTCAGCCTGGGCCATGCCGGCTTCATGAGCGTGGGCGCGTTCACGGGCGTCATCGTGGCGGCGTGCCTTGCGCGCGCCGGCGTCGAGGCGGAGCTCGTGCTGTTCGTGGTATCCGCGGTGGCGGGCGCGCTCGTGGCGGGCATTGTCGGCCTTCTGGTGGGCATCCCGGTCATGCGCCTGCGCGGCGACTATTTGGCCATCGTGACCCTTGCCTTCGGCGAGATCATCAAGAACCTGCTCAACAACTTCTATATCGGCGTGGACAACGCGGGTCTGCATTTCTCCATGCAGAACTCCAGCTCGTTGGGCATGGAGCAGGGCACCATCATCGTCAACGGCCCGCAGGGCGCCGTGGGCATCGATAAGATCTCCACCTTCGTGGGCGGCGTGGTTCTCGTCCTCATCACGGTCGCCGTGGTCCTGAACCTCATGCACAGCCGTTCCGGCCGCGCCATCATGGCCGTGCGCGACAACCGCATCGCTGCCGAGAGCGTGGGCATCAACGTCACCAAGTACCGCCTCATGGCCTTTGCCGTGGCTTCGGCGCTGGCGGGCGCTGCCGGCGTGCTCTACGCCATGAACTACTCAACCATCATTCCGTCGCAGTTCGACTTCAACACCTCGATCCTCATCCTGGTGTACGTGGTGCTGGGCGGCATGGGCAACATCCGCGGCTCCATCATCGCCGCCGCGTTCCTCACGGTGCTGCCCGAGCTGCTGCGCGCCATCAACGACTACCGCATGCTCATCTACGCCGTGGTGCTCATCCTGGTTATGGTGGTGCCCAACCTGAAGGCCTACCAGCGCCTGGTTGACATGGTGCGCGTGCGCATTCTCAAGCGCGATGCGGCCGAGCAGGCTCCTGCCGCCGCCGAGGGAGGCGAGGGCCATGAGTAAGCTCACCGATTTCGGCAAGGCGCGCCGCGAGACCACCAAGATGGTCCCCGTGCCGAGCCACTCCATCATGCCCGAGCGCGATCTAGGCCAGGCGCCGGCGCTTGAATGCCTGCACCTGGGCATCGACTTCGGCGGCCTCAAGGCGGTGGACGACTTTAACATCACTGTGGGCAAGACCGAGATCTGCGGCCTTATCGGCCCCAACGGAGCCGGCAAGACCACGGTGTTCAACCTGCTGACCAAGGTGTACCAGCCCACGCGCGGCACCATCATGGTGGACGGCCAGGACACCGCCGGCATGAGCCCGGCGCGCGTGAACCAGCTGGGCGTGGCGCGTACCTTCCAGAACATCCGCCTGTTCGACACGCTCACCGTTGAGGAGAACGTGCGCATTGGCCTGCACAACCAGGTCAAGAGCGGCATGGTGTCGGACATCCTGCGCCTGCCGCGCTTCTGGAAGGCCGAGCGCGACTTCCACGAGAAGGCGCTGTGGTACCTGGACATCTTCGACATGGCCAAGTACGCCGACTGGACGGCCGGCTCGCTGCCGTACGGCGCGCAGCGCAGGCTCGAGATCGTGCGCGCGCTGGCAACCGGTCCCAAGCTGCTGCTCTTGGACGAGCCGGCGGCGGGCATGAACCCGTCCGAGACCGCCGAGCTGATGGAGAACATCGTCAAGATCCGCAACATGTTCAACATCGCCATCATGCTCATCGAGCACGACATGAACCTGGTCATGAACATCTGCGAAGGCATCTGCGTGCTGAACTTCGGCAAGATCATCGCCAAGGGCACGCCCGAGGAGATCCAGCAGAACCCGCAGGTTATCGAAGCGTACCTGGGCGCCGGAGCCCATCAGGGCGAGAAGGGCGGTGAGGCCGCATGAGCCTGCTGCACATCGAGAACCTGAACGTGTCCTACGGCGCGATCCGTGCGGTGAAGGGCATCTCCTTCGACGTCGAGGAGGGCGAGATCGTTACCCTCATCGGCGCCAATGGCGCGGGCAAGACCACCACGCTGAACACCATCGCGGGCCTGCTCAAGCCCACTGCCTACAGCCAGGTTACCTTTGAGGGCAAGAGCCTGCTGGGGATTCCGGCCCACAAGATCGTGGGGCACGGCATTGCGCTTTGCCCCGAGGGGCGTCGCGTGTTCACCGGCATGAGCGTGCAGGACAACCTCGAGATGGGCGCCTTCACGCGCGATGACGCCGAGGCGGGCGAGACCATCGAGTTCGTCTTCGAGCACTTCCCGCGTCTGAAGGAGCGCCGCAACCAGCTGGCCGGAACGCTTTCCGGCGGCGAGCAGCAGATGCTCGCCATGGGCCGCGCGCTCATGAGCAAGCCGCGTCTGCTGATGCTGGACGAGCCGTCCATGGGCCTGGCGCCCATTCTGGTGCAGGAGATCTTCGACATCATCCAGGCGCTGCATGACCAGGGTACCACCATCCTGCTGGTCGAGCAGAACGCGCAGATGGCGCTTTCCATTGCCGATCGCGCTTACGTGCTGGAGACGGGCAAGATCTCCATGGAGGGCCCGGCGCGCGAGCTTTTGGCCGACGAGCGCGTCAAGAAGGCCTACCTGGGCGGTTGACGCGCGGGGCGGCGTCTTGGCGGCGCCTTTCGGAAGCCGTCAAAGGCCGGTCCGTTTTGGGCGAGAAGCACCTTGCCGGAGAAATCGCCCGAAGCTGCGGAGTGCGTGCGTTCCCGGCGGGCGAGAAGCGCTTCTCGCCCGCATATGCAGAAGCGCGCTTGATAAGCCCGTCGGCCCGTTGCCGGCGGGCTTTTTGTCCGGGCGGGATGGGGCGTAAGCGAAGGAGCTGAGGCGCGATGTTTGGCAAGGCGGGCGGAAGACGCGGCGATAGCTTTGACCTGCAGCGGTTTGTGGACGCGCAGGAGGACGACTACGCGCAGGCGCTGGCGGAGATCCGGGCGGGCCGCAAGATGAGCCACTGGATCTGGTACGTGTTTCCTCAGCTCAAAGGCTTGGGCCGTAGTTATTTGGCCGATCATTACGGTATCTCCGGCATACGGGAGGCGCAGGCGTATCTTGCCCACCCCGTGCTGGGAGCCCGCTTGCGCGAGATTGCCCGCGCGACGCTGGCGCTTGACGCAAGTGATCCCGTTTCCGTTATGGGCGACATCGACGCGCTCAAGCTGCGCTCCTGCCTCACCCTGTTCAGGGAGGCGGCGGTAGACGCCGCGGATCGCGCGCTTTTCCAGGCTCTTCTCGACAAGTGGTACCACGGCGAGCCCGATCGGGTCACCCTGCGTATGCTGGAGCAGCGGGGCTAGATGACGGGTGCCGCGCCGCAGGGGCTTGCCCTTGTCGCAGCGTCGTTGCATGCATTCCTTCTCGCACGAAGGGTTCCACATGCATTTTTTATCGCCGGAAGCTTCCGCATGCACCTTCTATCGCCAGAAGTTTCCGCATGTATTTTCCGCATGCATTCTTTATCAGCTAGAAGTTCTGCGTGCATCTCCTATCGCCAAGAAGCCCAAATTGGCCTCCAGCCGATAGGGAATGCATGCAGAAGCGCCTGGCGATAAGGAATGCATGCGGAACGCCCGTGCGGATGAGGCGCCCGTGCGGGTAAGGCGCCCCTGCGTAAAGGGCCTGTAAGCGCTGTGTTTCCGCAAGCGCGGCGCGCTTCTCCCGGCTATTGATCAGGCTGTTGACCCGCCCTGACCGCCGCCCACGCCATGCAGGCGGCAGTTGGCCGAAATTATCTGCATAAACGTTTTTGCTGTCCAACGGATTCGGGTAACGTCTACCAAGTGCGTGCTTCGGCATGCGAGAAACGCGGGCTGCGCGATTGCGCCGGATCGCGGCCTCTCGTGGGTCGCAACGGGTGCCGTAAGCGGCGTGCCGCCGGCAAACCGGTGTGCCGAGCTTGTCTCGTGCAGGCGCCGTGGGACATCCCTGCGGACGCCCTGCTCTTCTCGCCCGCATAAGCACGCGCATTGCCCTTGGGTACAGCTGGCGACGGGGGCGGCGAACCGGCCAAAGCATGGCCAGCCCGCCTGCGACCCGCCGCACGGATGAAAGGATATCGGCCATGGTAGAGACCCTCCTTTTGGAAAACGGCATCGACTGCGATTTTGATCGCGTCCACGTTGACTGGAGCCCGGCCAAGCTCATCGAGCACTCCGTCAGCCACCACGAGGCGTATCTGACCTCCACCGGCTCGCTGTCGGTCTCCACGGGCGCGTTCACCGGCCGCAGCCCTGAGAACCGCTACATCGTGGACGCTGGCGCCGCCGACGAGAACGTCAACTGGGACAGCCCCACCAACAAGCCGCTGGACGAGGCCACCTACAAGCGCGTGCGCAAGAACGTGACCCGCTACATGTCCCAGCGCCGCCACCTCTTTGTGGTCCGCGGTTTTGCGGGTGCCGACCGCCAGTACGCGCGCAAGGTCATGGTCATCTGCGAGCGCGCTCATCAGGCGCTGTTCATTCGCCAGATGCTGGTGCGCCCCACCGAGGACGAGCTCGAAACCTTCGGCCGCCCCGACATCACCGTCTTCGCCGCGCCCACGTACGTGTGCTCGCGCGATCGCGACGGCCTGGAGCCCGCCGCCGTCATCCTGGATATGAACGGCAAGAAGATCGTCGTGGCCGGCACCGGGTACTGCGGTGAGATCAAAAAGGGCATCTTCACCATGATGAACTACCTGCTGCCCATTGAGGACGGCGTGCTGCCCATGCACTGCTCGGCCAACGTGGATCCGGAGACCGGCAAGACCTGCATCCTCTTCGGCCTGTCCGGCACCGGCAAGACCACGCTGTCCGCCGACCCGGAGCGCCTGCTCATTGGCGACGATGAGCACGGCTGGAGCCCGCGCGGCGTCTTCAACATCGAGGGCGGCTGCTACGCCAAGACCATCGATCTGACCCGCGAGCGCGAGCCCGACATCTACGACGCCATCACCTTCGGCAGCGTGTCCGAGAACGTCAAGCTGGATCGCAAGAGCCGTGCGCCCATCTACTCCGACAGCTCCATCACCGAGAACGGCCGCGCCGCCTACCCGCTTGAGCATATCGAGCGCGTGGTCGAGTCCGGCGTGGGCGAGGCGCCCAGCGTGGTGCTGTTCCTGACCGCCGATGCCTACGGCGTGCTGCCGCCCATCTCCAAGCTCAGCCGCGAGCAGGCCATGTTCCACTTCCTCACCGGCTACACCGCCAAGGTCGCCGGCACCGAGCTGGGCATCAAGGAGCCCACGCCCACGTTCTCGGCGCTCTTCGGCGAGCCGTTCATGCCGCTGGACCACATGGTCTACGCGTATCTGCTGGGCGAGAAGATCGTGCAGAACAAGACGCGCGTCTACCTGGTCAACACCGGCTGGACGGGTGGCGCTTACGGCGAGGGCCATCGCATTGCGCTTTACCACACGCGCGCCATGGTCAAGGCCGCGCAGGACGGCTCGCTGGACGTTGCCGGCTATCGTCACGACGACATCTTCGACGTGGACGTGCCGCTGGACTGCCCGCACGTGCCTGCCAAGCTGCTGAACCCGCGCGAGACCTGGTCGGACGGCAATGCCTACGACAAGGCCGCCCGCAAGCTGGCCGATCAGTTCAAGGCCAACTTCGACAAGCGTTACCCGGGCGTGGATCTGAGGAGCATGACTAAGCCTCACCGCCGCTAGACTTTGCCGACGCTGCGGGCGCCCCTGACCCCCGACCTTGTGGATCAATCCGACGCGCATCGCTGGAAGGCGCATGCGCGTCGGCTTTCGCCGTAATCTCGGGGGGGGGCGGGGGCGACCTCGCTGACTGGCCGCTCCGTTCCGGGAAAGCGTCGCACAGCTTGCACAAGCCGGCTAAATCCGGCCTGTTTGTGCAAGCTGTGCGACGCTTTTTGAGGGGGGGGGATACCGGCCCGTACCAAAAAGCGGCGCCCGGTCCTCGCCAAATGAGGCCGTGCTTGATTTGGCGTATTGCGGGGCTTTGTCGGCACCATGTGGAGCGCAGGCCCCATGTAGGCGGGGAATTGCATAAAAGGGCTTCTACGGGGCATAATTCTTCATTATTGTGCGTGGATTTAGAAATATGCGCGAAATATCAGCATGATACACTCATGCGGTCGCAAATGCATGACAATACACGCCTTAATGAAGGGGGATTATCATGTCCGTATCACGTCGTCAGTTCATCACGCTTGCCGGTGGCGCTGCTTCGGTGCTGGGCCTGGGCCTCGTCGGCTGCAACTCCGCCTCTAACGGCGGTTCTGGTTCCAGCAGCTCCGACAAGACCTACATCGTGGCCACCGATACCACGTTCGCGCCGTTTGAGTTCACCAACGACTCCAACGAGTTCGTGGGCATCGACGTCGACATTCTCGCCGCCATCGCCGCTGACCAGGGTTTCTCCTACGAGCTCAACTCGCTGGGCTTTGACGCTGCCGTGGCCGCTCTTGAGTCCAACCAGGCCGACGCGGTTATCGCCGGTATGTCCATCACCGAGGAGCGCCAGGAGAAGTACGACTTCTCCGATCCGTACTATGACTCCTACGTCTGCGCTGCCGTGGCCGACGGCTCCGACATCCAGGATCTCGAGGGCCTGCGCGGCCAGACCGTGGCGTGCAAGACCGGCACGCAGAGCGCAAGCTGGGCCGAGTCCATTGCCGACGAGTACGGCCTCTCCATCACCTACTTCGACCAGTCCGACATGATGTACCAGGACGTCCTCACCGGCAACAGCGCCGCGTGCTTCGAGGATTACCCGGTCATGGCGTACGGCGTGTCCCAGGACAACGGCCTGCGCATCGTGGGCACCGAGGAGGAGGAGTTCGCCACGCCGTACGGCTTCGCCGTCATGAAGGGCGAGAACAGCGAGCTCATCGACATGTTCAACACCGGTCTCGCCAACATCCGCGAGAGCGGCGAGTACGACGAGATCGTAGCTAAGTACCTCGAGGCCTAAAGCCAGGTAGTGATGGCGGGGCGCCGGACACGTTTCCCGGCGCCCCGCTTGCCGCGCAGCTTGCATGCCGCGCGGTTCGTTCGATCGGGGCCATGCGGCGGCAGGTGCTTGCTACCTGCAACGGGGCTGAGAAACGGGTGTTTATCGCCCGTTTTTACCGCCCAGCTGGTTAAACGCTTTGGCATTGCCCCCTGACGGTAAAGGCACGCAATGGATCTATCAACGCTTATCGACACGCTGGTCGCTGCATGGCCGCTTTTGTGGAACGGCCTGCAGATGACGGTGTACGTCACGGTTATCTCGCTTATCGTGGCCATGCCCCTGGGTATCGTCACCTGCCTCATGAACCTCTCCAAGTTCCGGGTTCTGCGCGGCATCGCCAAGTTCTACATCTGGATCATCCGCGGTACGCCCATGCTGGTGCAGGGCTTCTACATTTACTTCGCCGTGCCGCAGATCATCCAGGCCCTCATCATGCCCGACTTCCGCATCGACGTGGTGACCGCCAGCCTCATCACGCTCATCCTGAACGCGGGCGCGTACACCTCGGAGATCTTCCGCGGCGCCATCCAGTCGGTGCCCGATGGCCAAACCGAGGCCTCGCGCAGCTTGGGCGTGAGCCATGTCAAGACCATGCAGAAGATCGTGCTGCCCCAGGCCATCCGCATCTGCCTGCCCAGCTTGGTGAACCAGTGCATCATCACCCTCAAGGACTCCACCATCATGTACGCTCTCGGCTTGCCCGAGGTCATGAACCAGGCGCGCGTGTACGTGGGCCGTACCATGGATTCGTTTGCGACCTATACCTGGGTGGCGGTTATCTTCCTCGTCATCATCAGCGTGCTGATGCTCGCGTCGTCGGCTCTTGAGAAAAGGATGCGTGCGTAAATGGATAAGAACGAGATCAAGATCCACGTCGAGGGCCTTAAGAAGAACTTCGGCGACAACCATGTGCTGCGCGGCATCGACATCGACATCCACGCCGGCGAGGTCGTCTGTGTGATCGGCCCCTCGGGTTCGGGCAAGTCCACGTTCCTGCGCTGCCTGAACCGTCTGGAAGAGGCCACCGAGGGCGTCATCACCATCGATGGCGAGTCCATCACCGACCCCAAGGCCGATGTGGACAAGATCCGCCAGCATGTGGGCATGGTGTTCCAGCAGTTCAACCTCTTTCCGCATTACACGGTGAAGAGGAACGTCATGTTCGCTCCGGTGGAGCTCAAGCTCAAGACCAAGGAAGAGGCCGAGGCCAAGGCGGTTCAGCTTCTGGAGCGCGTGGGCCTGGCCGATAAGATCGACGCCAAGCCGCGGTCGCTGTCCGGCGGTCAGCAGCAGCGCGTGGCCATTGCCCGCGCGCTGGCTATGGACCCGGACATCATGCTCTTTGACGAGCCCACCTCCGCACTTGACCCCGAGATGGTCGGCGAGGTTCTCGACGTCATGCGCGAGCTTGCCCAGCAGGGCATGACCATGGTCGTGGTCACCCACGAGATGGGCTTTGCGCGCGAGGTGGCCGACCGCGTGATCTTTGTTGACGAGGGCGTGATCCAGGAGGAGGGCACTCCCGCCGAGGTCATGGGCAATCCGCAGAACCCGCGCACCAAGAGCTTCCTGTCCAAGGTGCTGTAGCGGGGTTTCGGAACCTCAAGGGAGGGCGTTGCCGTCCCCTGACTCATCTTCCCTGTAGTTTTGGATGGTACCCGGAAGTAGCCACTGTCTTTCATACCGTGTCTACCTGGGATTTTGTTGCCAGGTAAGGGCTGGCTACTTGACGGGTGGGCTGTAAACTGCAGGAAAGATGAATGCTCCTCGGTTTTGAAGGTGCGGAAAGGGCATAGTTGGCGAAAAACGCCATGCGAGGTCTGCCGGAGCGCGGGCCGCGCTTTTTTATGGCGTCTGGCAGGTGTGGGAGGGCGCATGCTGAGCATTGTGAACTACGGCGGGTACGTTGCGGCGGCCGCCGCACTCTGCGTCACCCCGGGAATCGATACCGTCTACATCCTCATGCGCACCATAGCCGGCGGCCGACGCGAGGGCCTGGCTAGCGCTCTGGGCATCAACACCGGCCTGGTGGTGCACACGGTGCTGGTTGCCGCGGGGCTTTCGCTCGTGCTGGCGGCGTCTCCGGTGGCGTTCAACGTTATCAAGATCGCCGGGGCGCTGTACCTGGCCGTTATGGGAGTGCGAAGCATCCTGGCCAAGGGTGGCGGCTCTTTTGCGCAGCTTGCGGCGGGCGAGAAGGGCGAGGCTGCCGAAACGGCGCCATCGGCCGCCGCGGGCGCGGGGGACGCCGACGGCCCGGCGGATGCCGGTGCAGACGGCGTAGCGGCGCAGGCCGCCGCAGGGCGCGCGAACGGCATGGCGGCGCAGGCCGCCGCAGGGCGCGCGGATGCGCTGCACGGTACGCCGGCGCCTGCAAAGGCAGGCGCTCGCGGACCATGGCGCACCTATGCCCAGGGCGTGCTCACCAACGTGCTCAACCCCAAGATCATCCTGTTCTTCTTGGCGCTGCTTCCGCAGTTCATTGCTGTGCCCAACGAGCACGGCCCGCTGCCCTTCCTGGCCCTGGGCTTGACCTATGCGGCGCTTTCTACCGCGTGGACCGTGGTCATTGTGCTTATCGCTGCGCCGTTTGCCAAGCTGCTCTCTCGTAGCGCCCGCGCCGGACGCGTTGCCGGCGTGGTCTCTGGCGTGGTGTACGTGATCCTGGGGGCTATGATTCTCCTGACGGAGTAGGGCCTGGGCAGAGGCCTTCACGGCGCTTCTCGCCCGCCGATGCGCGCTGGGCGGGGGGGTGGCGACCACCGCGTCTGCCATCTGCCGATGACGTGCGCCGCGCGCCGATGATGCGCGCCGCACGCGGGGCGACGACCGCCGTGTCCGCCGCCCGCCGCGTCCGCCGGTCGCCGCGCTCTCCACCCGCCCCAATCGTCAGCTTTGTGCTGAGAAGCATCAGGCGCACCCCCGGTCCTTAGCGGCTACATGCGACCGGTCAGGGTGTTCTTGATGACGCCCAGGCACTCGCGCAGAAGGTTGTGGGGGAGGCGCCAGGCGGTTGACGGTGCGGGGATGGCCCATACGGGGTTGAGCCCCTGACGACGGGCAATGCGCAGCGCGCGGTACACGTGAAACAGGTTGGTGACGATGCCGATGCGCGGCGGCTCGCCGTCTGCCGCTATTACCTTGAGCGAGAAGGACAGGTTCTCGGCCGTGGTGGTGGATCGATCCTCGCGCACGATGCGGTCGCTCTCAACGCCATGCGCCCTGAGCCATTCCGCCATGGCGTTTGCCTCGGTGCAGGGCTCATTTGGCCCCTGGCCGCCGGATACGACCGCGCGCGTGCGGGGATTGGCTTCCAGGTAGGACAGCGCCGCCTGCAGCCGGTATTCCAGCACGCGCGAGGGCTGGCCGCTGGGGTATACCTGCGCGCCCAAAACGATCACGTAATCCAGCCCGTTGGGCGCTCGGCCGTGCGCGGCCGCCATGATCCGGACGCTCAGCAACGCAAAGGCGACAAGGGCGGCCAACAGCAGCGTGCCGGCCACGGTTGCCAGGGCATGCAGGGCGCTTTGCGCGCCGGGGGAGAGCAGTGCCCGCAGCGGTGCTTGGGCTTCGGGCAGCAGCAGGGCGCCCAGGGCCAACGCCGCGGCGGCGATGCCGAGCCATACGCGGTAGAAGCGCGATCCCGTGCGCGTGGCAAGGATCAACGCGCCGTACGCCGCGCATGCGGTTCCCGTTGCGATAAGCGCAAAGCCCACGTGCCCTCCTTTGCGGAAAGTCGCCCGTTTCTGCCGTGCCCGCCTTGGGCCAACGGCGGGACGACCGCTGCTGGCCGCCCCGCCGTTCTCGCCCAGATGGAAGCCTTTACCCTTACTCCGGGCTCTTGAGAGCCTCCACCATGATGATGCGGTCGAGCATGCGGTTGGTGATGAGGCTCACGGCGAGCGCGAACACCACGGCAAAGGCCGCCGAGACCGCGTAGACCCACGGATCGGCTATCACGTCGAAGAAGATCGACGGCATCTTGAGGATGTAGGTGAAGCTCTTGCTCAGGGCCCAGCCGGCGGGCAGGCCCACCAGGATGCCGATGCCCGTGAGCACCAGCGTCTCCTTGTTCACGTACGTGCGAACCTCGCCCTTGCGGAAGCCCAGCACCTTGATGGTGGCGATCTCGCGCTCGCGCTCGGCGATGTTGACGGTGGACAGCGTGAACAGCACCACGAACGCCAGCCCCGCCGCCAGCGCAATAACCACGTACACCACCATGTTGATGAGCGTGAAGCTCTGCTCGAACTGGTCGCGCATCTTTGCCACGCTGGAAAGCGACAGGAACTGGTCCTCCGCCTCGAGCGTGTCCGCAAAGGCGGTCTGGACGTCCTCGTCCCCCTCCAGGTGGGCGAAGAAGCCGTTGAGCTTCAGCGGGCCAAAGAGCTCCTCGTAGGCATCCTCGGTCATGTAGACGGCGTTGCCCAGGTAGTTCAGCGTGATGGCGTTCACGGTGACGTCGGCCTTTGCCAGCGCGCTGTCGGTCAGGCTCACCGTTGCGCCGGCCGAGAAGTCCAGCACCGTGGCGGCGTTGTTGGTGATAACCACGCCCTCCTGGGCCAGGTCGATGGGCTGCCCGTCCATGGTTGTGAGCGTGACGTAGCCGTCAAGCGAAAGCCCCGTGGGGATCACGTAGAGCTGCATGCTCTCCTTAGAGCCGCCGTACTCCACGGTGACCGTGTCCACGCCGATGGGCTCCAAGCCGCTGACCTCGGGCGCACTCTCCAGGCGCTCAAGGCAGGCGTCGTAGTTGTCGGCCGAAGCCACTGCCAGCAGGTCGTAGCTGTAGATCTGCTCGTACTGGCGCGGCGCCAGCGACTCCACCGTGTTCTTGATGGCAAAACCGCAGATAAGCAGCGCGGTGCAGCCCATGATCCCGAACACCGTCATGAAGAAGCGCTTTTTGTAGCGGAACAGGTTGCGCGCGGTGACCTTGTTGAGGAAGCTCATGCGCTTCCACACCGGCCCGATGCGCTCGAGCAGAATGCGCGAGCCGGCGCGCGGCGCCTTGGGCCGCATGAGGGCGGCGGGGGTCTGCGCAAGGTCGGCGCGGCAGGTGATGAAGGTGGCGCCCACGATGCCCAGCACGAACAGCGCGATGGACCCAAAGGCGTAGAGGGCGCTGAACTGCAGGCTGAACAGCGGCAGCAGGTACATGGCCTTGAAGATGTACAGCAAGATGTACGGCAGCACGATGAAGCCCACCAGATCGCCCAGCACGCCGCCTATGAGCGCGGCGGCCAACGTGTAGATCAGGTACTTTGACAGGATCCGCCCCTTGGAGTACCCCAGCGCCTTGTAGAGGCCGATAAGCCCGCGCTCCTCCTCGACCATGCGCGTGGCGGTGGTCAGGCTCACGAGCACCGCTACCACGAAAAAGATCACGGGGATGATGGCGGCTATGGCCTCGATGGACGAGGCGTCGGAATCGACGCTCGAGAAGCTCCCCAGCGCCGAGCGGTCCTGCACGTACCAGGTCGCACCCTCCATGTCGTCGACCTCGGCGCGCGCGTCGGCTATCTGCTGCAGCGCGTCGGCGCGCTCGGCTTCAAAGTCCGCGCGGCCTTGGTCGAGCTCTGCCTGCCCATCGGCGATCTGCGCCAAGCCGTCCTCGAGCTGCTTGCGCGCGTCGGCTATCTGCTGCAGCGCGTCGGCGCGCTGGGCGTCGAGCTCCGCTTGGCCGGCCTCAAGCTGCTTCGCCGCGCTGGTGAGCTGGTCGCGCGCGCTGGCAATTTGGGCGCGGCCGCTGTCTATGGTCGCCTGCTGTTGGTCAAAGTACGCCGCGTACGCCTGCTTCTGCGCATCCAGCTCGGCCTGCCCGGCGTCGAGCTGCGCCTTGCCCGCCTGCGCCTGGGCAAGCCCCACCGTGGCCTGGCCCATGGCCGTTGCCAGCTGCGCTATGGCGGAGTCGTCTCCCTCGGTCATCTGCGCGATCTGCTGCTTTTGGGCGATAAGCTCGTCGCGCTGCGCCTGTACGGCCTCGAGCTGCTGCTTCTGTGCGTCAAGCTGGGCTATGTGCGTGCAGAGCTGCTCGTTTGCCTGGGTGAGCTCGTCGCGCTGCGCAGAAAGGGCGTCCAGCGACGCCTGCTTCTCCGCGCGCTGCGCTTGGATCTCCTCAAGCTGCGCGAGAAGCTCGGCGCGCTGCTTGTCGTAATCGGCTTGCGAGGGATCAAGCGCGTCGAGGGCGGCCTGCGTCTCGGCGCACGAGGCGTCGAGCTCCGCCACGGCGTAGGTCAGCTCGTCTATCTGCTGCGTGAGCTGGTGTATGCCAGCGTTGACCTCGCTCAGGCGCGCGTTGAGCCCGTCGAGCGCGCCCGAGACGGTCTCGAGCGTCTCGTCCAAATGGGGAACCTGCTCGTCTATCGCGCCCAAGCCGGCGTCGATCTGGGCGATAAGCTCGTCGGCGGCTTGGCGCGCGGTTGCAAGGTAGGCGCTTTGCGCTTGCTGCGACGCCTGCTCGTCGGTCGCCTGCGCCAAGGTGCTCCACGTCTCCTGGGCGCTGGCGCCCAGCGCGCCGTTTACCTTGCTTGCCTGGGCGTCGATCTGGGCGATCCCCGCCTCGATTCCGTCTATGTCGGGGAGCTGTGCGTAGCCGTCGTCTAGCGCCTGCTGTGCGGAGGCGGTCTCCTTGGCAAACTGCGTCCGTCCGGCGTCGAGTTGGGCCTGCCCGTCTTCGAGCGTCTGCTCCTGACGGGTGATCTCGGCCATGCCATCGGCAACCTGCTGCCTGCTCGTGTTTATCGTCTCCTGCGCATCGGCAAGCTGCGCCTGCGCGTTGGCTTCCTGGTCGTTGAGCTCCCGTTGGCCATCCAGCGCCTCCTGCAGGCTCTCGTTGAGCGTCTGCTGGGCATCGTCGAGTTCTTGCTCGGCGTCGGCCAGCTGGTCGAGGGCGTTGGCCTCTTCGTCGGCGATGGTGGCCAGGGCCTCGCTCTTGATCTCCTCGGTCCGCGCGCGCTCGCGCTGGGGGGCCAGGTCCTCTACGCGCGCCTGAACCTCGTCTATGCGCGCCTCGTACTCGTCTGAGTAGGCGGAGAGGTCGTCGGTTCCGGAGACGGAGAGGTAGACAACGGTGAACGTGTCGGGCTCGGCTACGGCCTCGGCCGAGACAAAGAACGTGTAGTCGGACGAGGTGCTGGCGCGGAACGCCACCGGCCCGTCGGGCTGCGTGATGTTGGTCGGGTCGATGACCGAGCCCACGATGGTGTAGTCCTTCTCGGCGAAGAGGGGGGCGCTGTCCGACGAGGCGGAGGTGTCGTCGGGGGAGTCGCTTGCGCTGTCGCCGCCCGTGGAGGAGCCCTTCTCGCCCTCGGCCTGGGCGGCGGCGTCTTCGGACTCAAAGGCCACCGTGTCGCCGATCTGCTTGCCGGACATGCTGAGGTAATAGTCGGTGACGGCTATCTCGTCGTCGTTCTGCGGCAGGCGCCCGTCGGTCACGTACGGCTCGTTCATGCCGGATTCCAAAAGCGCCTTGACCGTTACGCTGGAGCGCGTGCCGTCCACGTGGGTGTAGGCGCTTTCCTCGTAGTCGCCCTCGGCGCGGCTGACGCCGTCAACGTCCGCGAGCTCGGTTACGTCGTCCTGCGTGAGGCCGAGGGTGCTTTGGACGGAGATGTCGTAGAGGTTCTGCCGGCGGTAGAGCGCGTCGGCCGATTGGCGCAGGTCGATGCATGCGACGGACAGGCCGGTGAGCATGGTGGTGCCGAGCGCGGTGATGATTACGAGCGATACGAACCGCTTCATGCTGCCGCGGATGGTGCGGACGATATCCTTGCTGAACGCTTTCATGGGACGTCCCCTACCATTCGATGTCGGCGATGGGAGTGGGGTTGGGATTGAGCGTCATCTCGGTTACCTTGCCGCTCTTGAAGCGGATGAGGCGGTCGGCCATGGGGGCCAGGGCGGCGTTATGGGTGATGATGACCACGGTGATGCCGTCGCGGCGGCACGTGTCCTGCAGGAGCTGCAGGATCTGCTTGCCGGTGACGTAGTCCAGGGCGCCAGTGGGCTCGTCGCAAAGGAGGAGCTTGGGCGCCTTGGCTATGGCGCGGGCTATGGAGACGCGCTGTTGCTCGCCGCCGGACAGCTGGGCGGGGAAGTTGGCCAGGCGGTTTGCGAGGCCGACTTTGGCGAGCGATTCGGCGCCGTCGAGGGAGTCGGGGCAAACCTGGCTGGCGAGCTCCACGTTTTCCAGGGCGGTGAGGTTGGGCACCAGGTTGTAGAACTGGAAGACGAAGCCCACGTCGGTGCGGCGGTACTCCACGAGCTCGGACTCGGTGGCGTGGGTTATGTCGCGCCCGTCGACCAGCACCTGGCCCGAGGTGGCGGTGTCCATGCCGCCCAAGATGTTGAGGGCGGTGGTTTTGCCGGCGCCCGAGGCGCCAAGGATCACGGCCAGCTCGCCGCGCTCGACCAAGAACGTGGCGCCGTCCAGGGCCTTGATGAGGGTCTCCCCCGCGCCGTAGTGCTTGCTGACGTTGGTGAATTCTATGTAGGCCATGGCGGGCTCCGTTCTGGGGGCGTGGCGTGTGCCGCGCAAGCTCTGCGGTGATGGGCGCAGGTTGCGCGGGGTGCTGGCGGGTTGGGCGCAGATGCTTTCAGCTCGAGGCCAGATTACTCGACAGCTTGTTGTCTAATTGCGAGTATAGTAGGGAAGGCGCGTAAACGGATACTCAACTCAACAGCAGGCGGTAAAGTGTCGTGCAATGGAGCCGCGGTGGTGTGCGTTGGGTGAGCCGGGCGTCAAGGCGGGGGCATCGGAGACGGGAGGGGCGCGCATGCACAAGCAGCCGCAGGTGACCGAGCAAACCAAGGCCAACATCCGCCAGGCGTTCTGGGAGCTCTATGCGGAGCGGCCCATTGAGAACATCACGGTAAAGCAGGTAACGGATAGGGCGGGGTACAACCGCGCCACGTTCTACCTGTACTTCAAAGATATCTATGACGTGCTGCAGCAAATAGAGGACGAGCTTATCGGCCTGCTGGAGAAGCTGGTGCACACGCGCCTCATGCGCGAGAGCGAGCCGGATTTCTCGGGGCACATGGGCGTGCTGCTGGAGCTGGCGCGCCGCTACAGCCTGCAGTTCCAGGTGCTGCTGGGCGACCGCGGCGACCCTGCGTTTGCCACCCGGTTCAAGCAGGTGCTGGCGCCCATGCTGGATCGCTTTTTGGTGACCGAGCGCGCGCTCACGCAGCGCGAGGCTGATCTGCTGCGCGAGTTCTACCTCTCGGGACTGCTGTCCGTGGTGGTGGCATGGCTGCGCGATCCGCAGGACATGAGCATCGCCGATCTGGTGCCGTTCATCACAGACGTGGTGGTTGCCGCGCATCTATAGGTTCCGGTCGTGCGTCCCACGGGGTGGGCGAAGTGGGCTGTTTTGACGGTCCAAAATGTCGCATTTGCCTGATCGGATGGCGTGCCAGCTGCTTCTCTGCTACAATCTACTGCTGCTACATGCCCCCATCGTCTAGTGGCCGAGGACACCGCCCTTTCAAGGCGGCAACACGGGTTCGATTCCCGTTGGGGGTGCCATGCAATTAACGAGCCCGGGCGCGCAACGTGCCCGGGCTTTTTTGCTGCGTTGGGCCGGCGACGCCCGCCGGGGGCCGCGTTGCTGCTGCTGGGGGCCGGTGGCCAACTGTTTGGTGTGGTCGATTTTCCGTTTGGTGTGCCCTATCTGCTGTTGGGTGTGGTTGGCTGGGACAAAACCCCAGGATTGCGCTCTTATCGCATAAGGTGGACCACACCAAATAGAAAGCGAGCCACACCAAACGGGCGACGAACCACACCAAATAGAAAACGAACCACATCAAACGGAACGCGGGCTACGCCAAGCACGCAGCAAGCCACACCAAAGGGGGCAGCGGGCTTGCTAAAAAGGCGGCAGGCCGCCCCTATCGGGCCGCCCTTATAGGACGCGGCGCCCCGCAGTGGCGAAAAAGTTGGTATAAAAATTTCTATTTACTTTGCTATCATGTAAGTAAAGGATACATAAACCTACATGAAAGCGGGTGGGGGCACCCGCGCTAGCAGGAGGCATGTTGGCGGTCGGGGTCCTTGGCTATTGAGGCAACCATGCCCGCCACCTCGGCCTTGCTTTGCTCGTCGAGCTGTTCGTAGGCGCGGTTGAGCTGGCGCTGGCGCGGGTCGGCGTACAGGATTTCGCGCGGGGTTGAGTCTTTGTCCTGATCTGCGGCGCCATCGGAGGTCAGACGTTCGTACAGCTCTTCTGCGCTCATGCCCAGGCCGTGGGCTATTTTCACGAACGCCCCAACGCCGATGTTGCTCACGCGGGTCTTGCCGCGGGTGATGCTGTAGAGCGTGGAGGCGGGGATGCCTATGGAGCGGGCAAAGGCGGCTTCTTTGAAACCTCTGAGGGTGAGGAGATCGGATATGGTTGCGGGCATAGGCATCCTCTTTCGATACAGGAAATGCTGCATGGCGTAATCGTAATACGAATTGCGATATTACACAAATTCATAGTACAAGTGTAACGAAATCTCGCACTATTAAGCGGCGATGGTTTACTATACGAACTGATATTGCGAAGTATCGTATCTAAGTGGGAAGGTTTGTATGATATATCCCAATCTTGAGGCGGAGATGCGTCGTTTGCGGGTTACGCAACAGGATATCGCCGCTTATATCGGTCGCCGCCCCGAGACGGTTTCCAAGTGGATGAACGGCCGTTCTGGTGAGTTCTCCATCGGCATGGCCATGGCGGTGAAGCGCCACTTCTTCCCCTCGTGCAGCGTGGAGTACCTGTTCTCGCACGAGCCGTGCCCGCCGACGGTTTCGTCTTCCGCGGACGCCCCTGCGTTTGCGGCGGATCGGGCGGATCGACGTGCGGGCGAGAAGGGCGAGGTCCCGGCCCCGGATGGCCGTCAGGCATAAGGAGTTGCGGGGCGGTGGGGATCGCGCGGCGATGGGGCCGCCGTCCCGCTCCAAACGCGGCCGTTGCTCCGACCCATACGCGGCGTCCGACCCGTTGGCCGGTTCATGCAGACGGCATTCAGCTTGTTTGCATACAATAGAGTGCGTCGTGTCGCCTGAAGACGAGAGGGGACGTATGTCGTCTCGTGAAGTTACGCGTTGCGCGGTTTCCATCGCGCTGCTCGCTGTGTCCGCTTGGGTGAGCATTCCGCTCGCGCCGGTGCCGGTGACCTTGCAAACGCTGGTGCTGGCTCTGGTGTGCACCGCCCTCACCGGTCGCGAGGCCGTGGTTTCGGTCGCTGGCTACCTGCTGCTGGGTGCAGTGGGCCTGCCGCTGTTCTCGGGCATGAATGGAGGCCTGGGCGTCATTGCCGGTCCCACCGGCGGCTACCTGTGGGGTTTCCTGGTGGGCATGGCGGTTGCCAAGGCGCTGGCCCCGCTGGTCGAGAAGCACCTGAACCGCGCGGTGGCAGACGTTTGCGCTTCGGTGGTCTTGCTGCTGGTTGCGTATGCGCTGGGAACCGTCCAGCTTGTGGCCGTAAGCGGCATGGGGATCGTTCCCGCGCTGCTGGCAGCCGTGGTTCCCTTCGTCGTGCCGGACGCGGTGAAGCTCGCGGTGGGCATCGGCGTGGGCGCTGCGGTGCGCCGCGCGCTGAACGCGCTTTCCGGAGTCGCTCGCTAGCTTGCGCCGGCCTCCACGCATGGCACCCGCCCGCTCCGTCCGCGGCGGTAACACGCGGTCCGAGGACCGGCCGATGCGCAGGACGAGCACGCGGCCGCGCGAGGCCGCCGCGCCACGGGCGCGCGTGGAGGCGGGACGGCAACTGGTAAAGCAGTAAAGGGCAGAGGGCCCGCCGTACCGTGAGCCGGTCGGCGGGCCCTCTTCATCGCGGCGTTTCAGTGCCGGGCGCCTAGCTGCGCAGCGCCTGGTAGCGCAGGGTGTTGCGCTCCTCGGGCGTCATGCGCAGGCGCGGGGTGTAGATGATCTGCGTGCGGCACGTGCCTACGCACAGGTCGCATCCGGCGCATTGGTCGGAATCAATGCGGTACGCGGGCGGCGCAAACGAAAGCGCCGGGCACCCGGTAACCTGCCAGCATCGGTGGCAGCCCACGCACGTAAAGCGATCAACCTCGGCCGGCTCCAGACGCTCTTTCATGAGCAGGGTGCAGGGCGACGCAAAGATCACAGCGGACGTGCCGCCGGCTGCAAAGCAGTCGCGCAGCGTCCTCTCTGCCCGCTCGGTATCCAGCGGGTCCACAATGACCACGGTTTCGTAGCCCAGGCCAAGCAGACGTTGCCCCAGGTCCTCCAGCTCCGCTTGCGTCACACGCGCCGCGCTCGAGGCCAGTACGGCGAGAACCGCCGTCTGCCCCTCTCTCGACAGCGCCTCGGCCGAGAGGGAAGCGGCTCCGGCATCGTTGTCAAGCGCCGTGTCGCGCGCAAAGTGAACGCACAGCGGGGCGGTGGGCTCGGTGGGAACCTCTTGGTGATAGCGCGGCAGCAGACGCTCCATGCCGCCCGGGCAGGTTGCCGCGGCGGGATACAGGTAGCCGACCGCGGGACATCCTACGTCTCCGCATAGCACGTGCCCGCGCACGCCGCGGGTTGCGTACTTGGCGGCAAGATAGGCGCCGCGATGGGGGCATCCGGCGCAGAGCACGCCCTGTTGGGGCTGCGGGGCGGCCATGCTACGCGCCTTCCTTTGAGCCGGATGCGCGCTTATCGCCCGCAACGTCCTTGTCGTCCGCCGGGCCGTCCTGGTCCAGCGGCTCGCGCGAAAGCAGGGTGATCTCAAAGTTAAGCGGCACGCCTGCCATGGGGTGGTTCATGTCAAAGACCGTTACGCCGTCGTCTTGCACGCTCACCACGCGCGCGAGCTGCTGATAGCCCTCGCCGTTCATGAGGTAGATCATCTGGCCCACGATCAGATCGTCGGAGTTGGGCACCTCGACGGTAGGGACCTGCACTATCAGCTCGGGCCGCGGCATGCCGTAGGCGTCCTTGGGATCAAGATGCACCTTTTTGGTCTCGCCGGGCTGCATGCCCAGCACGGCCATCTCGAAGCCGGGAATGACCTCGTGGTTGCCTTCGGTGAAGGTCATGGGCTCCTTGTTAGTGGTGGTGTCGAACACGTCGCCGTCATCAAAGCTGCCGGTGTAGTGGACGGTCACCTTGTTCTTAAGCGAAAACATCCGCGCTCCCCCTCGTGCGCAGCGGTGCGGAGCTGCATGAAACTGCGGTTGCGTATACGGGCAACTGCTCAGTGTAGCGCAAAACGCCGCCGGTTGCCCGGTGTGCCTGCAACGGCCGTAGGTGCTCCGCCGCCCAACAAAATCGCACCGAAAGGTGCAGCTCTGGCCCTTTGGGGCCTAATTCTGCAACTTTCGGTGCGATTTTGTTGGGGCGCGGGGCGAGAAGGACGCGGGCGGGCTTGCCGGTCGGGCGCGCCGGATGCGGAGGACGGAGGCGCGGGCGGGCGCGGGCTGCGGTCGGGCCGCCGGGCGCGCCCTACTCGAAGCCGTACTTGTCCTGGAAGGCGTTGGCGGCTGCGCGGACCTCGGGGAAGCCCTCGGCCCATTGGGCAAAGTCGGGCGTGTCCAAGATGATGCCGTCGGCCTCGTACACCGCTTGGTGGGCCAGGCTCCACGGGTGCCGGGGCTCCGGACGCACGGGCAGGTAGGGCGTGTGGTACACCGGCGCAACCAGGAAGAACGCACCGCCCGTGGTGCGCGCGGCAAAGTCCTTGATGGCGCGTTGCGCCGGGCGGTCCTTGCCCAGCTTGTAGAAGAGCAGCGCGCGTCCCAGCAAAAACCACGGCGAGTCCTCCTGCCGACCGTGCTGGGGCAGCAGCTCGTTGGCCTCGCGCGCGGTCTCGAAGAAGGCCTTCTCGTCCTCCAGGCGCGCATGGGCCAAGAAGAGCGTGCCCTCGGCGCGGTGCGGGTAGCCGGCGGTGCGCATGATCAGGCGCGCGTAGCGGACGGCCGCCTGGTAGCGGCCGGTGCTGAGCGCTAGGAACGACACGGTCTCCACCATATGCAGCCAGGCTATGACCTCGGGCGACGAGGTGGTGAGCCAGGCGGCCTCCTCCTCTGAGGCATAGGAGACCCGCCTCAGGGCGGCCTGCGCAAACGAGGTGGGCGGGACGGCGTACGCCGGCAGATCGGCCTCGCGTTCGGCGCGGGGCTGCCCGCCGGCCGCCTGCGGCGCTATATCGGACGTGGGGGCCGCCACGCTCTTCTCGCCCGCAGTCTTGTCATCCACGGCCTTCTCGTCTGCGGCCTTGTCATCCGCGGCCTTGCCGTCCGAGACTGCAACGGCGGGGCGACCGGACACCTTGGCGGTGCGGCTCGTTCCCATGCCGCCGCGGCGCGCGCCCTCCTCGGCCAGCCAGAAATGCGGCGCGCCCTCGTCAAAGCGCAGGTAACGGCGGCGCACCATCTCGAGCGTCTCCTGCTCGAGCAGCAGGACGTCGTGCAGGCAGGTGTCCGCGTCGGTCTCGGCGAGCAGCAGGCGCAGCAGCTTTGCCTCCTGGCAGCCGGGGTCCAGCTTGATGGCCTCGGCAAGCAGGGATCCCGCGCGGGCAAACAGCGCTATGCGGCGCGCGTTGAACTCTTCGTCCGGCAGGTCCACGATCCGGTTGAGCCCGGCCAGCACCATGCGATGCGCCTCGGCGTAGCGGGCCAGCGCCTTGGCGCGCCGCGTCAGCATGTAGCGGTCGGGGTGGGCGGCTATCTCGTCGCGCAGCAGGGCGCGGGCCTTGTCGGTCAGTCCGTCGTGGGCGGCCAGGTACTCGGCTTCCAGCACGCGGGGCAGGTAGGCTTTGGGATCCATCAGTTATCGCCCTCCAAGCCGGTGCGCGCCTCGTCCGCCCGCACGGCGTCGGCAAACGCCCCCATGCCCTGCTGCACCAGCGGGTGCGTGGCGAGCCACACGGCCAGCGGCGCGTTTTCGGGCGCTCCCAGGCCCTCCTGCAAAAGCACGGTGGCCTCGCTCACCGCCAGGATGAGCTCGTCCTCGCTGCCCGGCTCCACGTGAACGCGCGCGTAGACGCCGTCGGGGAACTCGGCCTGGTAGTACAGGGCGCGCTCGGCGCGCGGGTAGCGGTCAATGAGGTGCTGGAGCAGGCGCGTGGCCTCGTCGAAGGCAAACTCCTTGTAGGCCGTGGCGATGCGGGCCAAAAGCGTCCACGGGTCGATGCCCGGATGCGCGAGAAACGCCTGCGCGTGGTCGTCGTAGAACCTCTCCAGGGCATCTTGGCCGCGCTCCAGCTTGGCCAGCGCCAGCATGCCGGTGAAGCGGCAGTCGCCGGGATCGTCGGGCGCCAGCTCCAAGCTGCGCTCGACCGCGTCGAGCGCCATGCGGTAGCGGCCCGATATGAGCGTGCGCGCCGCCAGGGCGTTGAGCCAGCGCAGCGCCGGGCGGAGGCCCAGGTCGGCGGCGAACTCGCGGTCGTAGGGGTCCGCGGCTGCGTCGGCCAGGCCCCGGCATTCGGCCAGCACCTGGTCCTGCCCGTCTATAAGGAAGCGCACGTACTCGTCATCGGTCTCCGACCTCAGCGCCGCCAGCATGCGCTCGGCGTCGCGGTTGGCGGGGTCCAGCTCGCGCGCCTCGCTCAGCAGGTCCTCGGCTTGGTCGAGCGCGGACTCCGCGGCGCTGTCGCTCGACATGAACGGCGCGCGGTAGTCCACGATCTCGGTTGCGCGCGCGGTGAGGTGGAACGACCGGTCCCGATCGGTGCGGATGAGCTGGTTGGGATCGGCGGTGAAGCGCTCCATGGCGGCTTCTATGTAGGCTTGGTTCTCAAGCGGGTACACCCGGTCGCGCTGCATGGCGCGCAGGACCAGGCGCAGGCAGTCCTCTTGGATGGGGTCGAACGCCATGGCGCTCCTTTCGCCGTGCGGGGCCGCGGGGCGGCTGGGGATCGGTTGTGCGTGCGCGGCCCGTAGCGGGCGTTTTTCTCGCCCTGCCGCAAACGCGTCTCCGCCGGGGCCGGGCCCTTGAGCGGATGGGCGATAAGCGCCGCGCCGCAGCGGGCTAGGACAGGGGCGCTACGTCGTCCGCGTCCCGGGCAACCTCAACCACCACGCCGTGCGGCAGGCACACGATCTGCTCGCCCGGCTGGGAGATGGGCGCCGTGTCAACGCACACCTGGTTGGAGCAGTCGGCCGAGGTCACGTCCACCGTGCCCGCGGAAATGGTCACGTTATTGTAGCCACTCTCTGTGTAGACCGTGTACGCGGCGTCGACGTCCAGCGAATCAACGCGGTAAAAGCCGTCTTTGCTCTGGCAGACCGCCACCAGGCCGCTTGCGGGGCGCGTTGCCTGCCAGGCCAGCCAAGCGCCGCCTGCGATGAGCGCGCAGGCGATAACCGCCGCGAGGATCTTGTCGCCGGGGCGCAGGTGGGGACGGCTCAATGCTTCTCCTTTGAGAATAATGCCGCTTGCCGGGTTTCCCGGCGCACCGGCTGGTCGAGTGGGTACAAGGTAATGCAGTGCAGCCATTGTACCCGAGCGAGGCAGTGCGCTTGCCGTGCGATGCGGTACGCGCGCGGCGGTGCTGCCGGCGCGACCGCGCCTCCGGGCGCTCCGCAGGCGGCGTGCCTGGTCGTTGCACGGCTGTGCGGCGCGTCCGCCCGCCCGGTGCCGGCGGCGTAGAGAGGGAAGCGAGGGGGCAGTCCGCCCCTTTGACACGTTGGAAAAGGAGACCAACATGGGACGTTTCACCAACCCGCGTGACCTGTACTTTGGCGAGGGCGCTCGCCACGAGGTCAAGAACCTCAAGGGCAGCCGCGCCTGCATCGTGACCGGCGGCGGCTCCATGCGCCGCGGCGGCTTTTTGCAGGACGTGGAGGCCGACCTCAAGGAGGCGGGCTTCGAGGTCCATATCATCGAGGGCGTCGAGTCCGACCCGTCGGTCGAGACGGTCATGAAGGGCGCGCACGAGATGCAGGAGTTCCAGCCCGACTGGATCATCGGCATCGGCGGCGGCAGCCCCATCGACGCGGCCAAGGCCATGTGGCTGTTCTACGAGTACCCGGACTTCACCTTCGAGCAGGCCGTGGTGCCGTTCGGTTTCCCGGAGCTGCGTCAGAAGGCCCAGTTCTGCGCCATCGCCTCCACCTCCGGCACGGCCACCGAGGTCACGGCGTTCTCGGTCATCACCGACTACGAGAAGGGCATCAAGTACCCGCTGGCCGACTTCAACATCACGCCCGACGTGGCCATCGTTGACCCTGAGCTCACCTACACCATGCCGCAGAAGCTCTGCGCGCACACCGGCATGGACGCGCTGACCCACGCCATCGAGGCCTACGTCTCCACCGCGGGCTCCATGTTCACCGACGCCAACGCCCTCCACGCCATCCGTGAGATCGTCGAGTGGCTGCCCAAGAGCTACCAGGGCGACAAGGAGGCCCGTCAGCACATGCACGAGGCCCAGTGCATCGCCGGCATCGCCTTCTCGAGCGGCCTGCTCGGCATCGTGCACTCCATGGCGCACAAGACCGGCGCCGCCTTCACCGGCGACCACATCATCCACGGCTGCGCCAACGCCATGTACCTGGGCAAGGTCATCCAGTTCAACAGCAAGGACGAGCGCGCCAAGAGCCGCTACGCCTACATCGCGCGCGAGGTGCTGCATCTTGCCGGCGATACCGATGACGAGCTGGTGGCCTCGCTGGTGCAGTGCATCCGCGATCTCAACGACAAGCTCAACATCCCGCAGGGCATCAAGAACTACGGCAAGGGCGGCGTGAAGGCCGACGAGTCCGTGATCGACTACGCGGAGTTCGAGGAGAAGAAGTCCCGCATCGCTGTTGACGCCATCGGCGACGCCTGCACCGGCTCCAATCCGCGCCAGCCCACGCCCGAGGAGATGGAGAAGCTCCTGGAGTGCGTCTACAACGACGTGGACGTGGATTTCTAAGGCTTGTTTTTCCGCGGCACGAGCCGCGTGCCGCATGCGGGTGCGTTGGGAGGGCTCCGGCCGTTTGCCGGGGCCCTCTTTTGTGTGCGCCACGTGCAGACCCCGCCGCTAACGTGCGCAACGGGGCTTGTTGAGTAGCCTGTTTGGGCGCGTCGCGCTAAACCGGGGGCTCTCTGGCGTGTTTCGGACCGCAAGGACCATAGCTCTTGTCAGAAGGACGGAGCGCGGAGGGCGCGTCGCGCGCGGCGCGCGCAAAGGGGTATGATGGGAAAACGGTATCTGCTCTGAAAGAGGTTGCGTATGGGCGATGCACGCATGCCTTCTTCCGTTCCGTCAACCCGTTTTTCCCAGCATCAGGCGGCGGCTCCGTCTGCGGCCATGGGCGAGGTCTTCCGTGTCCTCAACCAGGTGATCCTGGGTAAAGAACCGGTGCTGCGCCAAGTTCTGGCGGCCCTGGTGGCCGGCGGCCATGTGCTGCTGGAAGATGTTCCCGGTACCGGAAAGACCACGCTGGCCGTGGCACTGGCGCGCCTGCTGGGCCTGAGCTGGCGCCGCGTCCAATTTACGCCCGACGTCCTGCCGAGCGACCTCACCGGCTTTACGCTCTACCGGCGCGAAGCTGACGACTTCACCTACCAGCCCGGCGCCCTCTCCTGCAACGTGCTGCTGGCCGACGAGCTCAACCGCACCTCGCCCAAAACGCAATCCGCCCTGCTGGAGGCCATGGAGGAACGGCAGGTTACGGTGGACGGCGTGACCCGCGCGCTGCCGGACCCGTTCTTTGTCATTGCCACGCAGAACCCGCTGGGCGCCGAGGGCACGCAGCCGCTGCCGCATGCGCAGGCCGACCGCTTCATGGTGTCGCTCTCCCTGGGCTATCCGGATCGTGCGGATGAGATGGCCCTGGCGCGCGACGACCGCGCCGAGGGCCGGGCGGCAGGGGTTGAGCCGCTGTTGACGGCCTCGGAGGTCCGTGCGGCGCAGTGCGCGGCGGAGGCGGTGTTCATTCATCCCAGCTTGCTGGGCTACGCCGTTGACCTGGTGCGGGCCACGCGCGGCGACCTCTTTACCCTGGGCGCCAGCCCGCGTGCCAGCATAGACCTGGTGCGCATGGCCCGCGCAACGGCCTGGCTTGCGGGCCGTGATTACGTGGTGCCGACCGATGTGGCCGAGAACTTCACGGCCGTTGCGCGCCATCGCGTGACGCCTGCGTCGGCGGCCCGTGCGGAGGGGCTGGATGTTGTCGATGCCTTGGAGCGCGTGCTTGCGTCTGTTCTCGTACCGACGCCCAAGTCCGACGCCCGGCCGTAGTAGGGGCGGCGGCCCATGCGTCTGGTTGCCTACATAGCGGTGATGGTTGCCACGCTTCTCGCGGCAGGAGAGACGCGCACGGATCTCGCGGCGTTTGCCCTGATTGCGGAGGGGGCGATTCTCGCCGTATGCCTGGCGCACGCGCTGCTGCTGCGTTGTTGCGTGAGCGCTCGCGTGGAGCCTGCGTCGGCGCGCGTGCCCGCGGGCGGGGAGGCGCGCTTTGACGTGGTGGTCGAGAACCGCGCACTAGTGCCGGGGTTTGCCTGCCGCGTCCCCGTGACCGTGCGCAACCTGTGGGGCGCGCCGGCGTGTGCTGCCGTGATCGCCGTGGCGGTAGGGCCCCGGGGCCGCGCGCCGGCGGAAGCGCGGCATACGCTCAGCTTGGGGCCGATGTCCTGCGCAGGGCCTTTGGAGCTTGAGGCGGGTCCTGCTGAGGTGCGAGATTTCCTGGGGATCTTCCGTCTGCATGCGGGCTCGCGTTCTCAGGCCAATGCACTGGTGATGCCGGCTGGCGCGCCGTTGCGCGTAGAGGCTGGCAACGCGCCGGAGCCGGCTGCCGTTGCGGCGGCGGGCGCCGCGGATGCTCCGCGCGGCGGCGCGCCCATGCCCCCGGAGTACGCCGACGTGCGCCCGTACCAGCCGGGCGACAACGTGCGCGCTATCCACTGGAAGCTCTCGGCGCGCACGGACGAGCTGATGGCCCGCGCGTTTGAGCCGGAGTCGGCGCCGGTTGTGCGCCTGCTCATAGACTGCGGCAACTTTTTTACCTGTGATTCGGAGCGCTTGAGCGCCGTGTTGGAGGGCGCGGCGGCAGTTCTGCGCGGCATGGAGGCCGCGGGCGTCCGTTGCGACGCGGTGGCGCGGGTAAGCGTTTCTTCTGATGGCGGCGGGAAGGGCGGGAGCGCCTGCGCCGCACCTGCTTGGCGGGTCTGCCCGTTGCCGGACGTTGCAGGCCAGGACGCCGATGATCGCATTGAGCAGCTGGAGCGTTTCCTGGCTCGTGCGGCGCTGGGGCAAACGGCGGGGAGCTCAGTCGGCGCAGGTGAATGGGAAGGCCGCGACGAGACCGCCGGGTTCGATGCCGTGTTGCTGAGCTCTGACGGCACCCTGTCCCGGGGCGACGAGGAGCTCGCGCGCTTCTCTCCCCATGGGATGACGAGCGATGAGGCGGAGGCGCATGTCCTATGCCTCTGAGACGCACGCGTAAGACGACAAAGGCCCAGCGCGCAGCCGATGGCGCGGCGCGTCTGCTGGACGCCGCGTTTCCGGCGCTCGTGGTCGCGGCGGGCGTGCTGGCGCTGCTCGATGCGGCGTGCGCGGCGGTGGGCGTGACGTACGGCGTTGTCGGCTTGGTTTTGGGCGCGGTGTGGCCGGCGGCGGCCCTGGTGCTCGCATGCGCCGTCCCCGGCGGCCCCCATGCAGGCGACCGCTCTTATGGCACGGGCCCGCGGCGCGACATACGCCGTTCGCGCGGTGCCGATCGGCACCGCGGGCGTCGCCGCCCGCGGGGCTTGGCGGCAACGCTTCTGGCGCTGTTGGCCGTCGCAGCGCTCCTCGGCCTTGCCCTGCGCGGGGATTTTCTCGCCCAACTGCAGCCGGTTGCGCAAAGCGCGGCGGCGGGCGGCGTACTCTGGCGGGCTGGTCTTGGCGGCATGCGGGCCGACCTGGTGATCGGCGGTTTGGGAGCAGCGCTGTTCTGCGCGCTCTATCTGCTGGCCTTTGCCTTGCCGCTGGGATGGCTGGCAAGCGTCGGGCTTGTGGCCCTGCTGGTCTTTGAGGCTTGGGCGCCCCTGTATCCCAGCCTGTTCCAAATGGGCTGCGCCGTCTTCTTTGTCGTGGGCGGCAGCGTTGCGCGCCAGTTGGGGCGGACGGGCGTTACGGCCCGCGCGCAAAGGCAGGGGCGTGCGGGTGCGCGGTCCCTGCGGGGTGCCGCGGCCGCTGTGCCGCGCGGCGGGGCGCCAGCCGGTGCACCCGTTCGGATCCGTCCTGTAGAGACGCCCCTCCGCCGCGCCGGTAAGGCGGCCGTGCGTTCCGGTTCTGCGCCCGGCTCCCGGCAACCCGTCCTTCTCGCCCCAGCGCTTATCGGCCTTGCCATGGCGCTGGCGGCGGCGCTCGCCGTGCCGGCGGCGTACACGGCCTTGCGGCAGACAACGGCGCTGGACCAAGTCACGGCCCGCGCTTCTCGCCTGACAGCGCATGTGCGGGAGGCAGCGGGGCGGCCTGCGCAACGGCAAGCGCCGGCGGCGGCTACCGGGGCGGTGTCGCGTGGGAACAACTATGCCACGGGAACCTCTCAGCTTGCGGTCTACACGTTGGCCGAGCCGACGGAGACGATCTATCTCAAGCAGTTCACGGGCGGCGACTATGTGGGCGACGGATGGGATGCGGACGGCAACGGGCTGGCGGCCTATATGGAGCAGCACCCCGTGCGCGATCCGTCGGGTGAGGCGGTGTCGGTTGCGCAGGTGGTGTCGGCGCAGCATGACGCGTTGGTGTCGGCGTATATGCGGGGGAGCGCCGGCGGAGATGCCGCGGGCGGTCCGGACGTCTCCACGGGATACCTTGCGGGCAACACGGCGTACGGCGAGGATGGCGCGGCGCCCGCCAACAGCTCCTCCGCCTCCGTCTCCGCCGACGGGCTCGGCTTGGGCCAGATGTCGCCGTATGATACGCCGCCGCTCAGTCAGTACCAGGCCCATCAGATCGGCATCGAGCACGCGGAGGGCGCGACGGACCAGCCGGTGCCGTACTACGCCGACAACACGGCCGGCGAGAGCGGCTACGTGACCTACCAGTACTTCTCTCGCACGGAGGCTCTGGAGGCGCCGACCTTGCTGACCGCCCTTCAGCGCGCGGAGTTTGATGCGCGGCTTTCCGCGCTGGCGGGGTACGCGCGCGAGCGGTACCTGGACGTCCCGCGCGACCGCCTGCCGCAGCTGACGGAGCTGGCCGCTCAGAATCCGCAGGACAGCGGGGACGCGCTGGCGGCGGTGGAGGCGGCGCGCCGGCTGCTTGCGGATCGCGCGGTGTACACGCGGACGCCGGGCGAGGCAACCGGTTCGGGCGACATTGTGGAGGAGTTCCTGTTTGCGCGTCATGCCGGGTACTGCCAGCAGTTTGCCTCGGCTGCGACGCTGCTGCTGCGGTTGTGGGGCGTTCCGGCGCGCTATGCCTGCGGGTATGCGGCGCCGGCGCGACTGTTTGAGCGGGCGGCGGTGAGCGAGCGGCAGATGGCGGACGGCGCGTCGTTTGCGTACGATTTTGCCACGGGCGCGGCGTACCGCTACGAGGCCACGCTGACCGGCCTGCAGCAGCATGCGTGGGTTGAGGTCTTTGTGGACGGTGCGGGCTGGGTGCCCGTTGAGGTGACGCCCCCGGCGCCAGCTGCTGCGCCGGATAACGAGCCGGCTGCGAGCGTGGCGGATGCGGCGCCGCTTGCCGCCGCGGATGCGGGACAGGATCGGGCGGCGGGCTCTACGGGCGCGGATGCCCCGGATGGGGCGGATGCATCGGACGAGCATAACGACGCCGGCCTGCTGGGCGCGGCGTTTGCCGGCGTTGCAGCGGCGCTTGCGGGGCTGTGGGCGCAGGGGCCGGTGCGGGCTGCGCTGGTTGCAGCCGGCGCGCTGGCAGTTGCGGCTGTGGGCGTTCTGCTGCGGCGGGCGTTGCTGCATCAGTGGTTAGCACGCCAAGCGCCGGACGTGCTGCTGGCGCATGCGGTGCGCGTGCTGCATCGTTGCGGCCTGGCGCGGGGGTTTGCGACGGGCTATGAGCCGGGCTTTGCCGCCGCGTTGGGAGATCTGCGCGTGCCAGCGCAGACCCTGGTCGATGCGGCGGCGCAGGCGCGGTACAGCGTGGCCGGCATAGATGCCGCCGGCCGCGCTGAGGCGTTGCGCGCGCATGCTGCGATCATGCGCGCGCTTCTCGCCCGGGCGCGGGCGGACCGAAGCCGGCCGCACCGCATCCGCCTGGGCCGCACCCTCTATCTCAGGTTCTGGGCGTAGGCGGGCTTACTGCGCGCGACGCACCATGCGACGCTCGATGATCGGCACGGCGTCGCAGGTAAGCAGGTCGATGAGCTCAAAGCCAAAGTGTTCGTACATGCTCTGCAGGCGTGCGGTGTAGCATTCCAGGTAGCAGTTGAGTCCGCGCTCGTCGGCAAAGTCAAAGAACGGCTCCAGCAGGCGCCGGAGCGACCCCTTGCCCCGCGCCGCGGGGTCAACGGCCCATGCGTAGAAGTAGATGTGGTCCTTCTCGTGCTCCATCTTGCGCGCCCAGTCAAAGACCGAGACGGGGGCCATGGCCTTGCTGCGCGCCTCGAGGACGCGCAGCTCGTCCGGCGTCACCAGGGCGTCGAACGTGGGGTTGGGCAGCGCCTCGATCTGGTCGTGCGTGGTGCCGGCAAGCTCGGAGTAGAGGTAGGCGCCGGCGGCCGCCGTACCGTCCTGTAGCAGGTAGGCGCCCTGGTAGGGGGCGTGCTTGGCGAGGTCGTCGTGGATCAGCGCCCGGAGAAGCTCGGCGCGGCGCGCAGCTGGGGTGCCCAGCTCGTCCAGGGCCTCCAGCCAGGTGGCGAACCATTGCTCCTCGGTGAAGCTCGAGCCGATGACGTCGGCTGCGCGGTTAAGCGCCTCGGGCGTGTCGGGCGTGATGGTGATAAGGCCGGGAAGCTGCATAGGTGCTCCTTGGGTCGGACGTGGTGGGAGTGTGCCCCGCGCGGGCGTTTCTGCACCGCCGCGTCGCGGGTGGTTGGGCGGCAGTGCGCCCTGCGCTCGCGGCGGCATATCTACAGCATACCCTGCCGCAGGTAAAGCAAGCCTACAAGGCAGGAGCGCCACATAACAGCGCATTTTGTCCACTACTGAGCTAGGGGTTGCTTCCATGGTGGCGTTTTGCGCGATCCTGGGCTCCTGGGACCACGGTGCCTAAGGGTAGGTTCGCGCCTGCTCTGGAGTAGTCGCGGGGTCTGGCGGGACAGGGCGTTCCGGGGCGCGCTTGCGTTGGGCGCCTATTTCCGGTGCGTCTCGGCCTCGGCGTTGAGGATGATGTGGGAGCGGTCGGCCAGGCTGGCAAAGTCAGGGCCCAGCCAGATGGCCGATTCCCCAGGTCCCAGCACCAGCGACATGCGGTTGTGGATGGGCGCCACGCTGCGGTTGGGCTCGGTGGTGATGATGGAGAAGCGGCCGTTCTCGGCCACCGCCGCCAGCAGAAACACCTTGTGTCCCGGCAACGTGAACCGGTGCTCCATGCGGCGCGGCTTGCCGGTCTTCTCGCTTTTCACCGTACGATGGTCGTCAGATTCAAAGAACGATCCCACCGGCACCAGGCAGCGGCCGGCAAGGATGGCGTTGGACCACATGCCGCAGCCGGCGCGCGCGTGCTCCAGCGCGGTGTCCAGGCGCGTGTTGAACACCAGCTGCGCCCGCCCGCCGCGCTGCGATTCAAAGCCCCAGGTCATGGTGACGGCAACAAGCGTGCCCTTCTCGTCCGGAACCAGAACGGGCGCCTTGTCGCCGGGGTAGATTTCGCGCGGGGCAAGCGTGCCCGAGGCGTCCGGCAGCACGGTGGCGCGTCCCGTTGCGCTGCGGCTATCCATGGCGGCACGGACCTGCTCAAAGCTCGGCGTCATCATATGGTGGCACATGCGGCCTCCTTCCCGTTCCCAGCGCGTGGTCCGGAGCGCTGCGGCTCCGGGCTGGCTCTTCTCGCCTTGACATAGGTTGCAGGGCGCTTAC
The DNA here is from genome assembly GCA_944321435.1 of uncultured Coriobacteriaceae bacterium. Taxonomy (GTDB): domain Bacteria; phylum Actinomycetota; class Coriobacteriia; order Coriobacteriales; family Coriobacteriaceae; genus CALUOB01. The sequence goes on from CALULH010000003.1 coordinate 53,840, forward strand.
CAGTATCGCAGACCGCGCGGACCTCTCAGACCATCTGGACCTTTCAGGCCGCGCGGATCTCTCAAGCTGTTTGGATCTTTCAGGCGCGCGGATCTCTCGGGCCGTGTGGACGCGCGTACGATGCCTTCCGCGGGACGAGAGGCGCACCCATACGACTAAGTTGGGCGAAAACAACAACGATACGGAGGTGTTGGGCGAAAACAACAATGATACGAAGGCGCTGGGCGAGATTCTCACTGATACGAGCGCGCGTGGCGAAAAGCGCAGTGATACGACCGTCTTCGTGTGCAACCGCCATTCGCATGAGGGGTTTATTGCCCAGCGGGCTCGTTTTACCTGCGTCTAGGGCCCTGTTTTCGCTGCTTCGCGGGGCTCATGGGGCGTTTTGGCTCCCGTGGGCGAGAAGGGCGCTCGTACGATTACGCTATTCGCGCAGGCGGCTCGTATGAATTCCTTTTTCGCCCACGCCGGTCGTTAGGGAAGCCCCGCCCATGCCTCGCAACGCCGTGCGCCTGCCCACACCTCTTGGCGCCGTCGTGCGCATGCCCACATCCACCGCGGTTGAGCGACATCGCGAGCCGCGGGTTTTTCTCGCCCGCCGGTCCTTCGGGATGCAGCGGATGGGGCGGCGGCACCTCACATTCTCTTCATAGCGCCTGCCGTTTGCCGAGATTTCCGGCCGTTTGCCGCCACACAATCTAACCGCTGCCCAACAGCAATCCAACCAGATCTATCTACGCACAGCTAGCGGGGATCACGTTTACGGCGAGTGCGTCCGGGCGCGCAAAGGCGCCCGTGGTACGGTGCTGCCCAATACGAGGCGAACAGCTTTTCTCGCGTTGAGAGCATACCGGAACTAGGCGCTCAGCGGAGGAGGCGGTTCCGGGCTGCGCGCGGGGACGTGAAGCATGCGGGGCCCGACAGCCGTAAATGCAGCGTTCGAGAAAGCCGCCCGGCTTGCGAATGCCACGTGTTGAGGGGAGAACATATGGGCCAGCCATTGCTTTTATCGCACGGCACCGCGCTGGGGTGCTTGCGCTCGATGGTCTCTGCTGGCCGGCGGGTCCAACGTGTGGGATGGGCCGATGTGCCCGCGCGTCCGCCTGCTGCCGCGGAGGTGCGGCGCGCAATGGCCTCCGCTCCGTCGTTGCGCACGTTACCCGCGCCGGCCCATCTCTTGGTCGCCGGGCGGTCGGCGGCCCATGCGTATGCGGGCTACGTGGTCCATGGGCTGTGCGTTGAACTGCCCCAGAGCGCGTGCTGGAGGGTCAACTCAGAGGTGATGGCGGTGGGCCCTGAGCTTGCGCTTATCCAGTACGCGGCCGCTGCGCAAGGTTCCAACTTGCGCGTGGCGCTGGGCCTGCGGCCGCAAGGCAAGAACGCCGGCAGCCCCGCTGGCTCCGCGATGCGCGCGGACACGGGGCGGCCCGCAAAGAACCGCGCGCGTCTCGATGTTCCCGACGCGGTAGACGTGCTCATGCTGTGCTACGAGCTGTGCGGGTCATACGCGCTAGGCCCATCCGGCTCGTTGATTGCGCACAAGGTCCCCTTCACAACGGTTGCCGATCTCGAGCGGTTCTGTGCGGGCTTCGATCACGTGCCGGGCGTTCGCCTGGTGCGCGCCGTGCTGCCGTTTGCACGCGACGACGCGCGATCTCCCATGGAGGCGCGGCTGGTGCTTGTTCTCTGCCTGCCCATGCGTCTTGGCGGGTACGGGTTGCCGTGGCCGCGGCTGAACGCATCGCTCGACGCGCGCCCCGTGGCGACCGGCCGCCATGACCCCGATCGCATTACGCCTGACCTGTACTGGGAGTACGCCCATTATGCGATCGAGTACGATAGCCAGGCGGAGCATGAGCGCACGACCGCGCGCGATGGCGACTCCGTCAGGCGCAGCACCATGCGGCTGCTGGGGATCGATGTCGACACGGTGCGAACGGCGCAGTTGCTGGACCTTCCCCACATGGACAACATGGCGCGCCTGGTTGCCCGCCGCCTGGGCGTGCGCTTGCGCCACCAGTTCGATCCCGACGTGGTGCGCAAGCGCGTGGCTCTGCGCAAGCGGTTGTTTCGCGGAATGCATCTCACGTGGGGCGACGGGCTGGCGTAAGGGGCCGCCAAAGTGTCTATGGGCGAGCGGGGAGCCGGCGTCTTGCTCTTTCCGTTGGGCGAGAAATGCGCTTATACGACCCAACCGGGCGAAAACAACAACGATACGAAGACGCTGGGCGAGAAGCGCTTTCGTACGACGGCGTTTCTCGCCCAAATGCGCGTAAGAGCGTGGCTTATGGGGCACTGGTGGGGTAACGGCCCCGTTGCGGGGCCTTATGGGAGGGGGTAACCATGCGGCTATGGGTTCTGTCAGGTCGTATGAGTGCTTTTCTCGCCCAAGGGTTTCGTATCAATGCGGTTTTCGCCCAAGGGGCTCGTATGAAGGCGGTTTTCGCCCTGTCCTTCTCCAGCTTTATGGCTCGGGGATGCTTCTCCCGAGTGCCGGGACGGCTCCGCGCCCATGGATAGGCGATGGGCATGGGATCAGGCGGGCTCGATGTTGCAAGGCGGCTCCGCGCGCGTGGGTGGGCGCCCCGTACCTGGCTCGCCTACACTCGGCCGGCCATTTGGGCACGGTAGTAGGCTATGGCCAGCTGCGTGCGGTTCTTGAGGGCCAGCTTGGCCAGGATGGCGCTGATGTGGTTGCGGACGGTGCCTTCGCTCATGTACGCCGTCGCGGCGATCTCCTTGTTGTTGAGACCTTCGGCAATGAGGCGCACCACCTCGAACTCGCGGTCGGTCAGGGTGGGGAAGCTCTCACGGATGCGGTCGGCGGCATCGTTGGCGGCGGGTGCCTGCGCGGCAGTGGTTTCGGTGGGCGAGAAGATCGCGCCGCCGCCCATGTTGCGCTGATCGGATGCTGCCTGCGGGCGTTGGCTGTTATCGGCGACGGCGCTCTGATTGCCGAGGGAATCAGAGCGGAGTCCGATAGAGCTCAAGGCGCCTGACCTGGAAGCGCCGTCCCCATTGCCGTCCGCCGCCGCGGCCCCGCTCGGACCCTGTCCCAGTACTGACACGCGTGCCAGCACCTCGCCCTCCAGCACGCTTTGGCCGCCCATGACCGCGCGCAGCGCCGGCGCGATGGTGGCCACGTCCTGCTTGATCAGGTATCCGCGCGTGCCCAGCGTGAGCGCCCGCACGATGTAGTCGTCGTCCGAGAACGTGGTCAAAAACACGATGCGTGCCGCGGGGTCGGCCTCTAGGATCTCGCGCGCGGCGTCCAGGCCGCTGCGACCGGGCATCTGGATATCCAGCAGCGCAATGTCGGGGTGCTCCGCGGTGTACAGCCGTACGGCATCGGCGCCGCTGGTACCCACGCCTGCGACTTCGATGTCGGGCTGAGCGCCCAGGATGATCTTGAGCGAATCGCAGATCAGCAGGTCGTCGTCAACGATGATGATGCGCATGGGGATTCCTTCCACGGTTGAGCTGACTGCGTATCGGGCGGCGCGGACAGGCGGTCCGATCGAGCGGGAGGGCGAGAAGCGCGCCCCGCGGTTTCCTGCGCATGCGCGTACCCACCCACCCCCGTCACGATCTCTTGGGGATGGAGGCAAACACGCGGAAGCCGCCGTTTGCCTGCGGTCCGGCCGAGAAGGTCCCGCCCAGCGCCTCCACGCGCTCCCGCATGGAGGAGAGCCCCATCCCGTGACCTGTTCCGGTCGTCGTGCCCGCCGCCGCGGCCCCTGCGGCCCCTGCGGTCGCCAGGCCTGCCGCGCAGCCTCCGCGCTTCTCGCCCGCCGGGGAGTCCGGACCGTATGCCCGGGCGTCCGCCCTGCCCACCGGGACCTCCGGTCCTCCGGTGCCGTTGTCGGTCACGACCAGCTGGTAGAGCGCCGGCTGCTCCAGGCACTGCGCGCGCAGGCGGGTGGCGTTGCTGTGCCGCAGCGTGTTGGCAGCGGTCTCGCGCAGCACGGCCAGAAAGCACGAGGCCACGTCGGCCGGCACGCGCTCGGCCGACACGTCCACGTCGACGGCCAGCCCCGTGCCCGCAGCGGTCTCGGCCGCCAGCTGGTGCATCTGCGCGCCCAGGTCGACGGCGTCGTCGCGCAGGTTGTGCACGCTGGCGCGCACGGTTGTGAGCGCCTCAGCCAGCGTGCGGCTCACGTCGGCAAAGTCGGCCTGCACGCGCGGCTCGCCTTCGTGCACCACGCGCAGCGCCTCTACCTGCAGGCAGGCGCGCGTGAGCAGGTGGCCCACGTTGTCGTGGATCTCGCGCGCAATGCGGGCGCGCTCCTCCAGCGTGGCAACGCGCACCTCGTAGGCGCGGCGGTCAACCAGGTCGCGGTTCTGCGCGGCAAGCTGCTGCGACTGGGCGCTCAGGCGGTCGCGCTCGCGCTGGTTGCGCGCACGTTGGGCGGAGGTGACGGCCGTGCGCCAAGAAAGCAGGACGGCCGCCAAGTCGAGCCCGAGCGTGAGCGCGAGCTGGCCCATGGGCAGTGCGCGGGCGCTCATGGTGCCGAGCCACGGCGTTATAACAGCGAGAAGGGCCAGCGCAAACGGGGCCGCCGTGACGGGGGCGATGGCCGCGGCGCCCGCCGGCTCTGGTTCGGCGGCGCGTGCGTCGGCGGATGGGCTTCGGGAAGATGCGCTGGCGGAAGCCCGGCCTGCGCGCTCCAGTGCCAGCCGCACCAGGTCGTAAGCGGCCAAGGGGAGGCATGCCGCCAAGCGTGGGAACCCCAGCGCCGCAACGCAGGGCAGCGCTGCAAACGCCCATCGAAGGGCGTTGGGGGTTCGGCCGAGCGCTTGCGTGCGCCGCGCGGCGCTTGCGGCGCCCGCCGCCGCGCCGCCGACTGCCTCGGTTCCCAGCGACAGAGCAAACGCCAGCAACAGCCAGGCCACGCTCTCGGCGTTCGGCGAAAACGCCACCGCCGACGCGGCGCAGCAGATGCCCAGCAACAGTTTGTCCGTCAGTCGTTCCATGCGCATCAGTCTACCGCAGCCCGCGCGCGCAATGCCGCGCCGCACTTGCGCTTCTCGCCCGCCGGGGCAAGCTCGTGACATTTGTCATGCCGCCCGCGCTCCCGGCGTTGCTCCCGTCGCGCCGCTTGCCCGATCGGTGACATTGGTCACTGGTGTCGCGCTGCGCTCCCCGGCATCATGGAGTCACGGCAAGGCGGCTCATCGTTTCTGTTGTTTGAGGGCGCCCTCCGCTGTAGATTGCGCACGAGCGCCGGCAAAACACCAGGTCAAACGCTTGCACAGCGTGCGGCTACTTTGGGGAAGGCTCCTAAACAACAGGAACGATGGCAGCCGGGCTCCATAAGGCCGCGGACGGCCCCCAAACGCCCGCGCGGCGCCCGCTGCGACCGCCCCACGTCCCCGCAATTCCTTCCGCTGCGTCCGAAAGGAGCACGTATGACCGACGTCGTGTCCGTCTCCAACCTGGTCAAGCGCTACGGCGACCTGGTGGCGCTGGACCATTTCAGCCTGCGCGTGGCCCCCGGCGAGATCCTGGGCCTGTTGGGCCCCAACGGATCGGGCAAAACCACCGCCATCAACTGCATGCTCCAGCTGCTGACCTACAGCCAGGGCAGCATAGAGCTCTTCGGCCAGCCCATGACGCCCGCCCGCTACGACCTCAAGCGCAAGATCGGCGTGGTGCCGCAGCAGGTCGCCGTGTTCGACGAGCTCACCGCGCGCGAGAACATCGACTGCTTCTGCTCGCTCTACGTGTCCGACCGCGCCGAGCGCCGCGTCCTGGTCGATGCCGCCCTCGACTTCGTGGGGCTGCGCGATTTCCAGCGCTTCCGTCCGCGCAAGCTCTCCGGCGGCCTGCTGCGCCGTCTCAACATCGCGTGCGGCATTGCGCACCGCCCGGAGCTCATCCTCTTCGACGAGCCGACCGTGGCGGTGGACCCGCAGAGCCGCAACGCCATCCTGTCCGGCATCCAGCGCCTGCGCGACGAGGGCGCGACGGTGGTCTACACCAGCCATTACATGGAGGAGGTCGAGCAGATCTGCAGCCGCATCGTGATCATGGATCACGGCCGGGTGCTGGCGCAGGGCACGGCCGACGAGCTCAAGCGCATGATCTCGACGGGCGAGAAGATCGAGATCGAGGTCGCCGACCTGCCCGCCGCGGCCCTTGCGGCCCTGCGCGCGCTGCCGCACGTTATCAGCGCCGTGTACGAGGCCGGCGTGCTGCGCGTGAGCTGCGAGGCCAGCCAGCGCAATCTCATGGACGTGCTGGACGCGCTCGGCCGCGCGGACGTTGCCGTGGGCCGCGTTTGGAGCGAGCCGCCCACCTTGAACGACGTCTTTCTCGAGATCACCGGCCGCGAGCTGCGCGACGAGACGCCGGAAGCGGGGCGGTGAGCATGCTGAGCTTGGCGGGCTACCACATCCGCGCGATGCTGCGCAACAACGGCATCCTCATCTGGGTGGTGGCGTTTCCCATCATCCTGGCGACGCTCTTCATGGTGATGTTCGACGGCATGATGTCGAACCAGCAGGCCGGCACCATCGCGGTAGGGGTTTTGGCGGACGGGAACTACCAAGCGCCCGCGGCCGAGCCCCTGCGGGCGATGCTCGGCGCGCTTGCCGAGGAGGGGCCCGGCGAGGAGGCGTTTCTCGCCCTTACCTCCTATGCGGATGCCGACGAGGCCAACGATGCGCTTATCGCCCGCGAGGTTGAGGTGCTCGTCACCGTGGACGCCGACGGCGCGCCGCAGATGAGCGTGCCGCCCAACTCGCTCAACAGCACGCACGAGGCCATGGTGCAGGCGGTGCTCGACCGCTACCTGCAGAGCGAGGCGGCGGTGTCCGAGCTCGCCCGGAACGACCCGGCGGCTCTGGCGAGCCCCGAGGCCGTGGCGGCGCTGACGGCCGACCTGATGGGGGATGAGGCTCAGACCGCCGAGGTGTCCGTTCTGCGGGTCGACCCGAGCGAGATGGCGCGGTTCTACTACGCGCTGCTGGGCTTCTCCACCGCCATGGGGGCCAACGTGGCCTCGGTGCTGACCGAGCGCCTGAAAGCCAACCTGTCGCCCGTGGGCGCGCGCTGCCAGGTGAGCTCCATGCAGCCGGCGCGCCAGCTGGGCGCGGTGCTTATCGCCAGCTGGGTCATTGTGTTCTGCTGCCTCATGGCGGCGTTCTGCTACATCCGCTTTGTTGCCAACGTGTCGTTTGCCGGGCGCGAGGCGCTGGCCCCGGTTGCGTGCGCGGCCTGCGCGCTGGTTTCATGCGCGCTGGGCATGGCGCTGTGGGCACTGCCGTGGCTTTCGGCCAACGTCAAGGACGCCGTGCTCACGGTGGGTGTGCTGGTGCTTGCCCTGCCGGCGGGCCTGTACGGCGAGCCGGCGCTCGGCCTGTCCGACTGGCTCACGCAGCATATGCCCTGGCTGCAGGCGATAAACCCCTCGGTTCAGGCGGCCAACGCGTTCTATGCGCTCACGTACTACGACTCGCTCGTGCCGTTCTTCCAGACGCTCGGCACCATCTTGGCCATTGCGGCGGTGCTTTTTGCCGTGGCGGCCCTGTGCATGAGGAGGCAGCGCTATGCAAGTCTTTAAGATCGCCCTGCGCCTTGTCCGGCGCAACTGGATGCTGTTCGCCATATACGTGCTGGCACTCTCGGTCATGGGGGTGTTCATGGCGACGGGCGTGGGAGGTGGCCTGGCCGGCAGCGCCAGCGCGGACGCTTCCTACGAGCAGGCGCTTCCCAAGGCGGCCGTGATTGACCGCGACGGCAGCGCGGTGTCGCGCGCACTCACGGAGTACGTGCGCGCCAACAGCACCTTCGTGGAGGTGGAGGACGGCACCTTTGCCCTGCAGGACGCTGCGGCGCGCGACGTTGCCTCGTACGTGCTGGTGATCCCGGCGGGTTACGGCCAGGGGCTGCTGGAGGCGGCCCGCAGCGGCGGCGACGCGCCCGAGCTCGAATGCATCGTGAGCTACATGGGGGCCTCGGGCTCGCTCATGGACGAGAGGGTGCGCAGCTGGGCGCAGGAGCTCTACGCACTGGCGGCCGCCAGCACCGCGCCCGTCGAGGAGCTGGTGAGCTGGGTCGAGGGCGTGCAGGATGCGCGGGTGCCGGTGTCGGTGGCCGCGACCGAGCAGGAGGGCGTTCCCAGCGCGTACCTCATTTACTGCCAGTTTGCCACCTACCCGCTCTTTGGCGGTGTCGCGGCTATCGTGGCGACGGGCCTGGCCTCGCTGCGTGATCCCGACGTGCGCCGGCGCGTGGGCGCCTCGTGCGTGGGCGAGGGGTCGTTTGCGCGGCAGGTGGGGGCCGCCATCGCGGTGTGCGGCCTTGTCGTCTGGGCGGCCAACGCGGCGTTTGGCCTGGCACTGTACCACGGCTCGTTGGAGGGGGTGCCGCCGGCGTCGGTGGCGCTCATGCTGGGCGCGCTCCTTGCCTTGGGGCTCGTGGGGACGGCGTTTGGCTTCCTGCTGTCGCAGCTCGGCGTGAGCCACCAAGTGGCGCATGCGGTGGCCAACATCGCGAGCATGGTGCTGACGTTTCTGGCGGGCACCTGGGTTTCGATTGACCAGATGGGCGCGGGCATGGAGGCGCTGGCCCGGTTCACACCGGGGTATTGGTGCGTGGACGCGCTGGGCGCGGTGTACGAGGCCCCCGCGGTTACCGGCGAGCTGGTTGCCCGTGTGGCCTCCGATGCGTTGCTGGTCGCGCTCTTTGCCGCGGTGATCGCGCTGGTCGCCGTGGTGGCTGGCCGCGCGCGCCGTCAACGCGCCCTGGCGTAAGGGCGCGGCGTGCCGGCAGCGCCTGCGCGCGCCGGGGCGGGGCCGAAAACGTCATCCTGGGCGGTGCGAGACGTCCGGGCCGTCTCGTGCTGCGCGCGTTGGCGCGGCGGTAGAATGGCGCTCATGACTCAAACGGCATTGACGGGGAGGGATGGCATGGCTCAAGACGCGCATGCGCGCTGCACAGGGTAGCGGCAACGCTTCGCAGCGGGCGGGTGAGAGGGATGCCGTCTCCGCGTCCCGCCGTGTCGTGCTGCGCCGGGCCTTCACGGCGGCCTTTCCCTATACGGTGCCCATCATGGCGGGCTTTGTCTTCCTGGGGATGGCGTGCGGCATATACGCGCATTCGCTCGGGTTGCCGGCCTGGGTTCCCACGCTCATGAGCGTGCTCATCTTTGCGGGTTCCTCGGAGTTTGTGGTTGCCTCCATGCTCACGGGTGCGTTCAATCCCCTGCAGGTCTTCATCACCGCGTTCATCGTCAACGCGCGCCACCTGTTCTACGGCATCTCCATGCTCGAGCGCTTTCGCCATGTGGGCAAGAAGCGCCCTTACCTGGTCTTTGGCATGTGCGACGAGACCTTCTCCATCAACTACGCCACCCCGGTGCCAAAGGGCGTCGACCGCGGGTGATTCATGTTCTTCGTGACCCTGCCCAACCAGGCGTACTGGGTGGCGGGCTGCACGTTGGGCGGCGTCTTCGGCACGCTTCTCAACGTGGACGCGAGTGGCCTGAGCTTTGCCATGACGGCGCTTTTCGTGGTGATCTTCCTTGACCAATGGCTCAAGGAGCCCTCGCATCTGAGCTCCGTGCTGGGCGTTGTGCTCTCGCTTGTCATGCTGCTGGTCTTTGGGCCGGACAACTTCATCATTCCCGCCATGGTGGCCATTCTGGCGGCGTGCCTTGCGCTGCGCGGGCGCCTGGAGCCCGTTGTGGGTTTGGCGGGCGAGGACGAGGGCGACGGCTCTGCCGTGGGCGATGCTGCGGATGGGACGGGCGCCGACGCCGCGGAGGACACCGCGGACGGCAAGGGCGCCGACGCCGCGGGGGAGGTGCATGCCGAGTGACCGTTTTACAGCAGGTTGCGACCATCCTGGCGGCGGCTGCAGCTACCGTTCTTACCCGCGCGCTGCCGTTCGCGGTGTTCTCGTCGGACAAGAAGACTCCGCGCGTGGTGCGCTACCTGGGCGCGGCGCTGCCGCCGGCGGTGTTTGGCCTCTTGGTGGTGTACTGCCTGCGCAACGTCGACGTGATGGGGGGATCCCACGGCGTTCCGGAGTTTGCCGCTATCTTGGGGACGGCCGCGCTTCATCTGTGGAAACGAAACATGCCCGTCTCGATCTTCGGCGGTACGGCGCTGTACCTGGTGCTGCTGTACGCACTGGGCTTGGCTTAGCTTAGCGGAAACGCTCATCGCGCCGGAAGCATCCGTCGTGCCGGAGACGCTCGCCGCGCGGGCTTAGGCGGTTGGGGCAAAGGCCACTCGCTTCACGAGCGCACCGCGGCATGTGCAAAAAATCGAGCTATGGACGATTGCGCGCACGGGGACGCCGGCGAGCTGCTCCCGATTGCCCATTTTATGCAAGAAAAATGCGATATCGTCTGGAATCGCTTTGCTGTTATGCAAGTATGCTCAAGCAAACTTTTGCCCATCCGCGGCAAATCGTCCATAGCTCGATTATTTGCACAGGTGCTTCTGCTACGCGGCGGTATTGTGCGCAGCCGTATCGGATCTTCGGGCGGCCGTTAGGCGGGGCGAGGCGCAAGTTGGGGCTGCAACCTGCCTTCCGGCGACCCGCGTTCATCATCTGCCGAAAAACGCTTGCAACGGCTCTGCAACACGTCGGTAACAAAGTTTGACTTGCCTCCGCGGAGGCTCCATACTGCCTGCTGCGCACGCAATTGCGCAGAACCAGCTGCGGCAACCCGTCGCAGCGCGAGAAGGAGCGTATCCGAGCAATGAGCACGCATCAGCTAACCATTATCAGCGCGATCATTATCTGACACGGGTGAGCACCCAGCTCGCCCGTTGATGACGGGCGGCTGATAAAAGGGGCCGTCGCAAACGCCGACGGCCCCTTTTTTATGCGCCCGCATCGCGGGGCGGCCTTGCGGAAATGGTGCCGCGGGGTTGCGAGGAGGGGCTCTGTTTGGTTGGCCGGCGCGTTTGTCGCGCGGATCTCTCTGGGAAGGAACGTCATGAACGGTGTAGTAATCGTTGTAGCCGCAGCCGTGGTGCTGGTGCTCGGCTACCTGGTGTACGGCCGCTGGCTGGCCAAGAGCTGGGGTGTCGACCCCAAGGCGCTCACGCCTGCGCGCCGCATGGAGGACGGGAAGAACTTCTCGCCCGCTTCGTGCTTCACTGCTTTTTCTCATCAGTTCAGCTCCATCTGTGGCGCCGGCCCGGTGACGGGCACCATCGCGGCCATGATGTTCGGCTGGCTGCCGGTGCTCCTGTGGGTGCTCGTGGGCGGCATCTTCTTTGGCGCGGTGCATGATTTCGGCGCGCTGTACGCGTCCGTCAAGAACAACGGCAAGTCGCTGGCCCAGTTGATCGAGAAGTACATCGGCCACACGGGCCGCAAGTTGTTCCTGCTCTTCAGCTGGCTGTTCACCATCATCGTGATCGCTGCGTTCGTGGACATGGTCGCGGGCACGTTCCAGGCCACCTTCGACGCGGCGGGGGCCGTTGACGCCGCCGCTTCTTACGCGGGCGGTACGGCCGGCACCATCTCGATCCTGTTCACCTTTGTGGCCATTGCCTTTGGCTGGATCAACCGCAAGTTCGGTCTTTCCGGCTGGAAGGAGCTGCTGCTGGCCGTGGTGCTGTTCGTGCTGATGTTCGCCGTGGGCATGCAGTTCCCGGTGTACCTCTCCAAGTACGGTTGGTTTGCGGTCATCGCCGTGTACCTGCTCTTTGCCGCGGCCATGCCCATCCAGACCCTCAAGCAGCCGCGCGACTACCTGACCAGCATCATGATGATCGTCATGATCGTCTGCGCGGTGGTGGGCATCTTCGTGCTCGGCGCCAACGGCCAGGCCACGATGACCGCCCCCATGGTGGCCGACATCTCCGCGCTGGCCGCGAACGGCAGCTACCTCTTCCCGCTGCTCTTCGTGTCCGTTGCGTGCGGCGCGCTGTCCGGTTTCCACAGCCTGGTCTCCACCAACACGTCGTCTAAGCAGGTCTCCAACGAGAAGGACATGCTGCCCGTGGGTTACGGCGCCATGGTCGCCGAATCCTTTGTGGGCGTGCTGGCCATCGTGGTGGCGGCTATCATGTTCACCGATCTCAACACCTCCGGTGCCGGTGGCGCCGCGGTGGGCACGCCGTTCCAGATCTTCTCGCAGGGCGTTGCGCGCGGCATGACGGCGTTTGGCGTGAACGGCACGCTGGCCACGGTCTTCATGACCATGTGCGTGTCGGCTCTGGCGCTAACCTCGGTTGACGCTGTAGCGCGCATCGGGCGCCTTTCGTTCCAGGAGTTCTTCGCCAAGGGCAACGACGCGGCCGAGGATGCCTCTGCCGAGGCGACCGGCGCGGCCAAGTTTTTCTCCAACACCTGGGTCTCCACCGTTGTCACGCTGGTTCTGGGCTTTGCCCTGGCCTTTGGCGGCTACAACAACATCTGGCCGCTCTTCGGCGCATCCAACCAGCTGCTCGGCGGCATGACCATGATCGCGCTGGCGGTGTTCTGCAAGTGCACCGGCCGCAAGGGCTTCATGCTGTACGTGCCCGTGGCGTTTTTGCTGGTGTGCACCTTCACCTCGCTGGTGCAGAGCATCATCGGCTGCGTGAACGCGCTGGCCGCGGGCGGCATGACGGTGATCGCCACGTCCGGCCTGCAGCTGGTCTTTGCGATCCTCATCGTGATCCTGGGCGTTTTCGTTGCGTACCACTGCCTGAAGGAGCTCTTCACCAAGAAGGCCGGCTCGCTGCCGGACGAGGAGCCCGAGTGGACTGAGCTCGGCCGCACCAAGTGCGCTCGCGGCGATGCTCCCGAGGCGCCGGCTGACGGGGCGCGGGTACAGGCGTAAGGGCCTTGCCCGGCGTTCAGTGCGGTATCGCGGCTGGCATCGCGGCTGGCATCGCGGCTGCGGCGCCGCGCGGGGCTTGCGCGCAACGCCTTTATGGGTAAGGGCGGTTTGCGCACGGTAAGAAGGGCTGCGGCATTGTCGCAGCCCTTTTTTCATGGCTTCGGGCGCGGGTTTTGGCTTGCAGCAAGCATCCGCGGCTGGGCCGTTTTGCTCCCGCGCAGCGCCCTCGATCCGCGACCGCCCGCGCGAGAGCAGCCGGTCGGGGCGGGCCGGTTGCCCTGCGTGCATCCTGCCTGAGAAAGATTTATCAACTTGTACGAACAGAATGACCGGGCAAGTGCCCTGTGGCATAATGGCGCCGATTACCGGGCAAGCAGAGAGGGGCAACCCATGCGCATTGAACATGTAGCGGTGTACGTGAACGACCTGGAGGGCGCTCGCGCGTTCTTTGAGAACTACTTCGGCGCAACTACTACCAGCGCGTACCACAACCCCAAGACGGGCCTGCGCACGCACTTCCTCACGTTTGGCAACGCGGCCGACGGCGAGGCGCGCCTGGAGCTCATGACGCGCCCGGGCCTGGATGATCCCGCCAAGAGCACCATGCGCACCGGTTATACGCATCTGGCCTTCACGCTGGGCAGCAAGGAGGCCGTTGACGAGCTTACCGCGCGCCTGGCCGAGGGCGGTTACGAGGTCCTAAGCGGCCCGCGCACCACCGGCGACGGATACTACGAGAGCTCCGTTTTGGGCTTCGAGAACATCAACATCGAGATCACGGCCTAGGAGGGCTTTTCGCGGGCTCGATGCGGCGCGGCGGGAACGCGTTGCTGCCGTGGCACCGCTTTCGGTGCCACGGCGAGGTTTTCCGCTTCCCGCATGGTTTCAGTTACAGCCGGTGCCCGTAGATGAGCTGCGCAAGGGGCCTCAGCGCGCGAGGGACCGGGTGCGCCACCTCAAGGACGCCGGCGCTTTGCTTCGCGCGCACATGGGCGATAAGCTCGTCAACGGCCTCCGATGTGCGGCGGCGCCAGACGCCCATGCGCGCGGTGCGCCGGACGCTCGCCACCAGCTTGGCGTCAGCTACAAGCAGGGAGCCCATCCAGGCAAAATCCCTTGCGCGGCACGCCTTCTCAAGGTGGGCGAAAAGCGCTCGAGCCGGCTGCACGTCAGCGCCGCTGGCGGTTGCCAGCACATATATAGGCGTGCGGGCCGGCAGCTTGGCAAGAGCGCCCTGCACATCCGCTGCCACGCAGCCTGGCTGCAATTTCGCCGCGTCCTCTTCGGTGTCCAAGGCTATTGCCAGGATCGCTGCGTCATAGCGGTGCTCGGCATGCTCCGCGCTCTCTTGTTCCGTGTCATCGCAAACCGTGGCCTTCTCGCAAACAGCTCCGATTTTCTCGCCAAATGCCTGTGCGCTCAGCCTCGCGTACACTGCAAACGCTTCGGAAAAATCGTCGAGCAGCGCAGAGGCCGGGCCCTGGGGACTCGCGTTTACCAAGGCGATCCTCCGCATCGCCTCTGCGTCCTCTGCTCCGGTCCCGGCTTGAGCAAGCGCGCGGGACCTTGCCGTATTTGCGCTCATATGACGCCTTTCCATGCCTGCGTCGCCTTACGCCCGACATTATACGGGCCGTACGGGCGCGGGACGGTTCGCTGTCGGCCGTTGCGCCAGGGTGACAAAACAGTAAGGGCTCCCAGCTGGTAAAACTCCTGATCGTGGGGCACAATGGGCAAAAGCGGGCGTGCCGGGCCTTCGTCGGCTGCTTGGGACGACCTGCTGCCGCGCTTCTGCGGCCGCGGGGCGCAGCGTGCCGTCGGGCCGTTGCCGCGGCGCCGTCCCGCACGTCGTTTGCCCTGCTGCGGAGGGAGATGCATGAGGACCGTTGCCAAGTTGCTGAAGCGCCTGGTTATCGCGCTGATTGTGGTGGCCGTTGCCGCCTGCGCGGTGGTGGGTGCAAGCGGCTACCTTATGTACCGCGGCGCCCTGGCCGAGAAGAGCGTTGCCCAGGCGGTCGAGGAGCTGCGCGCGCAGCCGGGGTACACCAGCGTGGACGACCTTCCGCAGGTCTACCTTGACGCGGTGGTGGCGGTGGAGGACCATCGCTTTTACAGCCACGGCGGCATTGACCTTATTGCTATTGGCCGCGCGGCTTTCAACGACTTGCGCACGCTGAGCTTGGCGGAGGGCGGCAGCACCATTACCCAGCAGCTGGCCAAGAACCTGTTTTTCAGCCAGGAGAAGCGCTTCACGCGCAAGGTGGCCGAGGTGTTTGCGGCCTTTGACCTGGAGGCGGCTTACAGCAAGCGGGAGATTCTGGAGCTCTACGTCAACTCTTCCTATTTTGGCGACGGCTACACGGGCATCGGCCAAGCGGCGCCCGGCTACCTAGGCAAAGCGCCCGCCGCCATGACCGACTACGAGAGCACCCTCATGGCTGGTCTGCCCAACGCGCCCAGCACCTTTGCGGCCAATCCCGACCTGGCCGCCCAACGCCAGCGCATTGTGGTGCAGCAGATGGAGAAGTACGGCTTCGACCCCGGAACGGCGGCAACGGCGGCTTTCGACGACGCGGCGGGCGAGAACGGCGCCGTGTCGGACGCCCTGTCGGTGCATACGGCAACTGAGCTTGAACAGGGCTGAGAACCCCCGCTTTTTTAGAACATTTGTTCTTGTCATATGTAGCTGCTTATTATACTATGTAGCTACAAACCAGCAATGCGGGGAGGGATTATGAGCCCGGTTGGCGTGCGCGAGGCAAAGAATCGATTCAGCGAGCTAACGGCTGAGGTCAATGCCACCGGGGCGCCGCTTACCGTGCTGAGAAACAACAAGCCCTGGGTCACCATTTATCCCGCCGACGCCGAGGCGGCCGAGCGTCGCACCCGCGTTGAGCGGCTGCGCGCCCTTACGCGTTCCATTGAGCAAGATGCTGCGGACGAGCCTTTGTGGGATCCGAGCGTTTCCGATCGGGATCTGCTTGATGAAGAGAGGGTGAAGCGCTTTGGCTAAGGTCGTGCTGGATACCAACATCGTGCTCGACTACCTCAGCGCTACGCGCGAGAAGCATAAGGATGCCGCGGATCTGCTCGAGGTGCTCCTGGCGAACGGCGTTGCCGAGCCCATCGTGCCGGCGGGGTGCATCAAGGACGTGTACTACATCCTGTGCCGCCACTACTGCAATGAAGCGCTGGTGCGCAGCCGGTTGGATGACTTCAGGCGCGTAGTGACGGTGGCGGAGCTGAATCAGGAGGTGCTGGACCGGGCTTTTGCCTCTGACGAGCCGGACCTTGAGGATGGCATTGTGCGCGCTACGGCGGAGCTGGCCGGCGCAGATGCCATTATCACGCGTGATGCGGCGGCGTATCGCAACTCCATCGTGCCGAGTATGGATGCGGGCGCGTATTGCATGCAGCTTGAGTAGCGGGTCCTTATCGGCGTGAGATACGAGCGGCGCATGTCTCTAAGCCCCTGCACGGCGAGTTGCGCACAGGGGCGGGCAAAGGCGCGCTCTTGAGATATAACAGGTGGGGCGGGGTGTTCCGCTGGCCGCGCGGGCGGATGGACCGCGGCGCTTACAGCGTTCGCAGGTCGTAGGGGGTGGTTTGGTACACATAGTAGTTGAGCCAGTTGGTGTAGAGGAGCTGGCCCTCGGCGCGCCAGGTTACGAGCGGCTCGCGCGTGGGGTCGTCGTCGGGGTAGTAGTGCACCGGTACGTGGATGGGTAGCCCGCGCGCCACATCGCGGTCGTACTCGCGCTTCAGGGTGTCGGCATCGTACTCGGGATGGCCGAAGACGAAGAAGTGCTTGCTGTTGCGGCTCTTGGCGATGGTGACGCCGCACTCGTCGGAGTAGGCGACCACCTCGAGGTTCTGGTTGGCCACGATGTCCTCAAAGCGCATCTCGGTGTGGCGCGAATGCGGCATCATGCTCACGTCGTTGAAGCCGCGCACTAGAGGCGAGCTGGGCTTCAGCAGCCTGCTGGGAAACACACCGAAGCACTTCTCGGACAGGGGGTACTTGGGCACGCCGTAGTGATGGTAGAGCGCCGCTTGCGCGCCCCAGCACACGTGCAGCACGCTGTGCACGTGCTCGAGCGACCAGTCCATGATCTCCACCAGTTCGGGCCAGTAGTCAACCTCCTCGAACTCCATCTGCTCGACAGGGGCCCCGGTGATGATCATGCCGTCAAAGCGCTCGTCCCGTACTTGGTCGAAGGTGCGGTAGAACGTCTCCAGGTGCGTGGGCGAGGTGTTCTTGGCATGGTGGCTTGCCATGCGCAGCAGCTCGATTTCGACCTGCAGGGGCGTGTTGGAGAGCTTCCGCATGATCTGCGTCTCCGTCACGATGGTGGTGGGCATCAGGTTAAGCAGCAGCACGCGCAGCGGGCGGATGTCCTGGTGCATGGCGCGGTGCTCGGTCATGACGAAGATGTTCTCGCCCTCAAGCGTGGCGGTGGCCGGCAGAGCGTCGGGGATGCGGATCGGCATGCGAAATCTCCTTGCAATCGTTTACCGGACTCATTGTACGGCAACCGCGCGCGTGCGTATAATGCCCGGGACATCACTGCGTACCGAGAGCGAGGAGAAGCGTATGGCAGACACCCAGCGCACCGAGCGTATTGGCACCACCTGCGTGCAGGGCGGTTATCGCCCCGGCGACGGCGAGCCGCGCCAAGTGCCCATTTACCAGTCCACCACCTGGAAGTACGACACCTCGGAGCACATGGGGCGCCTGTTTGACCTGGAAGAGGCGGGCTACTTCTACACGCGCCTGCAGAACCCCACCAACGACGCCGTGGCGGCCAAGATCGCCGAGCTCGAGGGCGGCACCGCCGGCATGCTGACGAGCTCGGGCCAGGCGGCCAACTTCTTCGCGCTGTTCAACATCGTGAGCGCCGGCGACCATGTGGTGGCCAGCTCCGCGATCTACGGCGGCACCTACAACCTCATCGCCCACACCATGAAGCGTATGGGCATCGAGAGCACCTTCGTGGCGCCCGACTGTACCGACGACGAGCTGGCTGCGGCTTTCAAGCCCAACACCAAGGCGGTTTTTGGCGAGACCATCGCCAACCCCTCGCTTGACGTGCTGGACATCGAGCGCTTCGCCGCCGCGGCCCACGCGCATGGCGTGCCGCTGATCGTGGACAACACCTTCCCCACGCCGGTGCTCTGCCGGCCCATCGAGTGGGGCGCCGACATCGTCACGCACTCCACCACCAAGTACATGGACGGCCACGGCGCGGGCGTGGGCGGCGCCATCGTGGACTCGGGCAACTTCAACTGGGACGAGCATGCCGACAAGTTCCCCGGTCTCACCACGCCGGACGAAACCTACCACGGCGTCGTCTACACCCAGAAGTTCGGCCAGGCGGGTGCCTTCATCACCAAGGCCACCGCTCAGCTCATGCGCGATCTGGGCTCCATCCAGAGCCCGCAGAACGCCTTCCTGCTCAACATGGGCCTGGAGAGCCTGCACGTGCGCATGCCGCAGCATTGCAAGAACGGCCAGGCCATGGCCGAGTTCTTGTCCCAGCACCCCAAGGTGCGCTTTGTGAAGTACCCGGGACTCCCCGGCGATCCGTGGCACGACCTGGCCCAGAAGTACCTGCCCCACGGGTGCTGCGGCGTGGTGAGCTTTGGCTTTGCGGGCGGACGCGCGGCAGCCGAGACTTTCATGAAGAACCTGCACGTGGCGCAGATCGCCACGCACGTGGCCGACGCGCGCACCTGCGTGCTGCATCCGGCCAACGCCACGCATCGTCAGATGACCGACGAAGAGCTCACGGCCGCCGGCATCGCGCCGGACATGGTGCGCCTGTCCTGCGGCATCGAGGACACCGACGACCTCATTGCCGACGTGGCCCAGGCCCTGGAGCAGTGCTAGCGAAGTCTCCTGCGGGCAAGTGACCCCCAAGGCGATAACGGCAGGGCGGGCGAGAAGGACGGTCCTTCTCGCCCGCATCTGCCTCGCGCTGGTCCACCTGAAATAATCGCACCGAAGGCATCGATTTGGGCGATAAATGCCCCTGAAACTGATGCCTTCGGTGCGATTATTTTTGGCGATGTGGGGGGCGGGGCGACGTGCCCGCCGCGTTCCCGCCTACACGCTCTGGCCCTCGATGAGCCGATAGCCTATGAGCTGCGTTTTGCTGACGGGCTCGCCGCGGAACAGGCGCAGCACGGTTTCGGCGCAAACGCAGGCGGCGACCTCGACGTCGAACCGCACGGTGGTGAGCGGCGGCGTCACCACCTCCGAGGTGTCGTAGCCGCCGAACCCCGTGACCGCAACATCCTCGGGGATGCGCAGCCCCAGCTCGCGCGCGGCCTTGTACACGCCGTAGGCAATGCGGTCGGTTGCGCAGATGAGCGCCGCGGGGCGGTCGGGTGCCGTAAGCGCCTCGAGTGCCACCTCGTAGGCGCGCGGGTACGTGAAGTCGGCTTCGTACACGCGCGCATCGGGCACGCCGCCGTTGGCAAGGCCGGCCAGCACGCCCTCGCGTCGGCGCTGCCCCACAGCCATGTCCCGCTCGCTCACCCAAAGCAGGCCGACGTTGCGGACGCCGTGCCCCGCAACGTAGCGTCCCAGTTCTTCGCCGGCGTTGAAGTTGTCGTCCAGGATGGACGCGCCCTCGGGGAACTCCTGCCCCATGAACACCACGGGCGTGTCGATCCGGCGCACTGCCAGGATGTGCTCCGGCGTGATGACAGTGGCCACCACGATGATGCCGTCCACGTTCATGCGTGCAAGGTTGCCGATGCTGTCAACCTCGAGCTCGAGGTCACCCTCGGTGTTGATGATGGGCGGCGTGTAGCTCTTAGTGCGCAGGTAGCGGTCGAGCGCGGTCATGACGCGCGGCGTTACGGTCAAGGCCTCGCTTCTGGCCGATCCCAACATCGGCAACGACTTCCTCAACCCGCTGATGTCCGTGGCGCTCATGGGCCAGGGTGGGGCTGTGCTTGGCTACATGGTGCTGCACATCAAGAGCGCCAAGACCAAGGAGCTGTGCATCCCGTCGTTCGTGTCCACGCTCTTCGGCATTTCCGAGCCAGCTATCTTCGGCGTGAACCTGCGTTGGAAGTTCCCGCTGGTGGCGGGCTGCATCGGCGGCGCGGTGGCCGGCGCGTACGTGTTCCTCGCTGGCGTCACGGCGCTGGGCTTTGGCACGACCGCCCTGCCCGGCTTGGCCATTTGCGACCCGGTGAGCACGGGCATCTTCGGCTCTAACGGTTACGTGAACTACATCATCGCGCACATCATCGCCTTGGGCGTGGGCTTGGTGCTCACCGTGGTGTTCGGCAAGGTGGTCGAGAGGCGTCAGGGCAAGACGACTGCGTAGCGGCTTCGGCCTTCCGGCGGCTGCGAGGCCGGCGGCGCGCATCAGGGTGTCGCGTCGTCGGCCGCACGGGCGCCCGCGGCGGTTCCCCCTGCCTTGTGCAGCGCTGCGGGCGCAAGCCGCTTTACGGCGCGCCGCCGGGTTCTTTTCCGGCGGCGCTTTTTTGGCAGAGTTTCTCGCGTGCCACGCTGCGCATGTGCCACATTATGTACGGCCCCACTGGGCACATCGTCGCGGCATGCCAAATGAGGCGGTGCTTAACTCGGTACATCGCGGAGAGAGTGCGTTATGGATGAGAGCAGGACGGGCACGCCGTGCGGCGAGGCGCCGGCCGCGGACGGCGCGCAGGCGGCCGTGGCAGCGCTTGCGCAGGGCGCGCGATCAGCGCGAAGCGCGGTGGAGGCCTCCGCGCCGCTGCACGGCGGCGCGCGGGAGGTGCGCGCGTTGCCCGCGGATGAGAACAACGGATACGCGGCGCAGGTAGAGGAGGCCTACGGGCGCATGCGCCGAAAGGGTACGGATTCCCTGAGGCCCGTGCTCCACTTGTCGCCGCTGGCGGGGACACTGGCTGATCCCAACGGATTGGCGCAAGTGGGCGATACCTACCACATCTTCCATCTGAACAACCCCCTGGGCTGCGAAACCTCCGAGCGCACGCCGTGCGTGTGGGCCCATTGGACTACGCGCGACTTTGTGCGCTACCGCCGCGAGCCGGTGGCGCTTTACCCCGACACCGTGCGCGACCGCGACGGCGTGTACAGCGGTTCGGCCCTGGTGCGGGCAGGTTCGGTTTACCTGTACTACACCGGCAACGTGCGTCATCGCGGTGACTATGACTACGTCCACGCGGGGCGCGAGCAGAACGTGATGCGCGCGGACCCAAGCCCGGCTTCCCACTCGTGCCGGAACGTGCGTTTTGGCGAGAAGCGCCTGCTCATGACCAACGACGATTTTCCCGCCCGCATGACGCAGCATGTGCGCGATCCGCAGCTGGTCGACCAGGATGGCGCGACGATGATGCTTTTGGGAGCGCGAACCCAGGATGACGAGGGGTGCGTCTTGGTGTACCGGGCGTTGGACGACGCCCCTGCCGGTGCGCCGTCGCGCTTTGCGCTGGCGGGGGCGCTGGCTACGCCCGAGCCGTTCGGCTACATGTGGGAGTGCCCCGATCTTGTCGCCTTGGAGGGACGGGAGTTTCTGCTTGCCTGCCCGCAGGGCATCCCGCATGAACGTTGGCGCTATCAGAACGCCCATCAGTGCGGGTACTTTGCCCTGGAGGGGTCGCTTGCCCAGGCTATGGGCGAGAAAGGTGCGCCGGCGGAGGGTGCGGCGACCGAGAGGGACGCGCGCTGCGACGAGGGGGGCGCCCGCCGCGCTGCGCCCGCGGCCCTGTGGGGCGGTGACGAGGGTGCTCCGGTTTCGCTTGTGCCCGTTGGGGCGTTCACGCAGTGGGATTACGGCTTTGACTTCTACGCTGCGCGCACGTTGAGGTGCGCGGACGGCCGCGTGCTGCTTGTGGGGTGGATGGGCATGCCCGACGCGCCGTATGGGCGCACGCCGTCTGCCGACCGGGGCTGGGACCAGGTGCTCGCTATGCCGCGCGAGCTCGTTCTGCGCGACGGCCGCGTATGCCAGCGCCCCCTGCGCGAGCTCGCGTCCCTCCGCGGGGAGGCGGTTCGGTTTGGCGTTCCCGCGGCGTCGGGCGGGCGCACATTCCACGCGCGCAGCTTCGAGCTCGACGTGCGCCCGGAGCGGCCGGACGCCGACCTTGTCCTGCGCCTGCGCGAGGACGCGGAGATCAGGTACCATGCGGCCGAGCGCGAGCTTGTCTTGCGCATGGGGCCGGTGTGCGGCGCCGGTCGCGACGAGCGTCGCATGCGGGTGGGCGACGAGGGCCTGACGCGGCTGCAGCTGTTCGTGGACGCCTCGACGTTGGAGCTGTTCGTCAACGACGGCCGCGCGACCATGACGAGCCGCATTTTCGGCGAGGACGACGCAACGCTCCTGAAGGGCTTCCACGGCGAGGGGGTCTTTTACCAGATGGTCCCCTTCGTCATTACCGAGGCGTAGGGCAGGAGCGTGCGGCACCGGGGCTGCTCGCCTTGTGCGCGGTGGTGCCGGGTGTGGGCGGTGGTGCCGTGTGCGCCTGGGAGGTCCTGTCCGGGCGAGAACCACGTTCGTACGAGTCGGATGGACGAGAATCACACTCATACGAGCCAGGTGGGCGAGAACCGAACTTATACGAGCCAGGTGGGCGAGAAATGCGCTCGTACGACTGCGGTTCTCGCCCGTATGCCAGGCGCTGTCCAAAACATACCCCCCATGCGTTCTTTCTGCCTGCGTGATAAGCACATAATGCGTGCCGTGCTGTTTGCCGAGCGAGAGGCCCCCCTCGTATGAGTGCGGTTCTCGCCCACGTGGGTCGTATGAATGCGAGTTTCGCCCGTCGCTTTCGTATGAGTGGGGTTTTCGCCCATCCTGCCCGCGTGTCCGCTCTTCTCGCCCGCCGCGCCCGTGCGAACGCGCTTTTCGCCCGTTGCGCTCGTGCGAATACGCTTTTCGACCGGGGCGCTCGTATTACACCGGCAGCGGTTTGAGCACTGTCAGCGCATGGGCGAGAAGATCCACCTCAAGGCGTGCGGCCTGCAGGCGCTCGCCATCTGCTTGGATGGGGTAGTCGTCCGCGCCCAGCTCGATCTCGAGGTGCCGTGCGCGGCGCAGGCGGATAAAGCGCGATCCGGTATGCTGGGCGTTCTTGGCGCGCAGCAGCAGCGTGAGCGCCGTGAGGCGCCCGGCGCGGCCGGTGGTGTGGCAGATGTCGAGAAGCCCGTCGGCGGGGTCGGCGTCCGGGCAGATGGCAAAGCCGGAGCCGTAGGTCGGCCCCAGCTGAATGGCGAAGATGTACGTCTCCAGGTCTTGGGGCGGTTCGTCGTCAAAACGGACGCGCAGCTGAAAGGGACGGAACGCGCCGGTCAGGACGTTCCACCCGCTGAGCAGGTACAGCGGGGCGCCGCTCAGGCTGATGCTTCTGCGCAGGCTCTGCGTGTCCAATGCGATGGCTGCGTCCAGGCCGCAGGAGAACGTCTGGACAAAATACTCCGTGCGGAAGGTGCCGGATGCATCCACGGTCCGCACGCGCCCCACGTCGAGGCGGCTCTTCTCGCACGCCAAAAGGCGGGCAAAGTTGTCCTCGCCGGGGCGGATTCCCAGCGTGCGGGCAAAGTCGTTGCCCGATCCCACGGGCATCACGCCGAGTGCGGGGCGCCGGCTGGGGGCTATCTGCATAAGGCCGCAGGCCACTTCGTGGATCACGCCGTCGCCGCCCAGGGCGATCACGGTCTCGTATCCGGTGGCCTGGCGCGCGAGCTCGATTGCGTGGCGGGGGCGCTCGGTGAGGGCCAGCGTGAAGGTGTCGGTGGCGTGGTGGTAGAGCGCCAGGAAGCGCTGCAGCCTTTCGGCCGCCGCCCCGCCTGCGCCGGACTGTGCCTGCGGATTGGCTATGATCAGCGTGCGTCCCAGCGGCGCTGCCTGCTTAGGCATGTGCGGCCCCCTTGCGTTTCTCGCCCAGCGTGCACGTGCTTTGCATCCTAGTATATCCGCGCGCCTTGCGCTGGGGGGCGGGCATGGAGGCGCTCGGCTTCAGCCCGCCGTCGCGATCCGCGCGCCCTGCGCCGGGGGCGGGCGCAAAGCGGGGCCTGCGCGGCGGAGGGGGGCGGGGCGCGCGACGGGGAGCGCTGCCTTGGCGGCAGGATCGGCGTTTCTGCATAAAACTGGCTGGTTTGGGTATCAATATCCCTGTGTTGATTCGTTCGTTTGCGCGGGCGGGCCTTTGCACAAGAGCAAGGCCCGCCCTTCTCGTATGCGCTGTTGGAACCACACGTTGCGCGGACGCCCCGCCTCTGCGCCCCGCCTTGACTGCCCGGCCCGTATCCGCCTCGTTTGAAAGGCCCCGCCCATGCACGGAGAGACCATTCTGCTCATGACCTTCGTCCTCGCGCTCGTCGCCGCATTTGCCGGCGGTCTCGTGGCCCGAGCGTTCCGCCTGCCTCCCATCGTGGGCTACCTCTTCGGCGGGCTGGTGGTCAGCCCGTTCACCCCCGGCTTCATCGGCGATTCCGATGCCATGAGCCAGCTGTCCGAGGTCGGCGTCATGTTCATGATGTTCGGCACGGGCCTGCATTTCTCGCTCAAGGACCTGTCCGAGGTCAAGGGCATCGCCATACCCGGCGCCGTGCTGCAGATCCTGCTGGGCACGGCCGCGGGCTTTGGGCTCTCCCAGGCTTTCGGCTGGCCGCCTGAGGCGGGCGTCATGCTGGGCCTTTCCGTGTCCATTGCGTCCACGGTGGTCCTTATCCGCAACCTCACCGACGCGGGCCTGTACCAAAGCCAGGGCGGGCGCGTGGCAACTGGCTGGCTTATCGTGGAGGACCTGGCGACCATCGTGATCCTGGTGGTGCTGCCCCTTGTCTTTGGCCCGGGGGAGATCTCCGGCCCCGAGCTGGCGCTCAGCTTGGCCGAGGCGCTGCTCAAGACCGTGGGCTTCGTGGCCATCATGCTGGTGCTGGGGTCGCGCTTTTTACCGTGGCTGCTCAACCGCATCGCCCGGTTCTGCCCGCGCGAGCTCTTCCAGCTGGCGGTGGTGGTTATCGCCCTGGGGACGGCCACGGCGGCGTCGGTGTTCTTCGAGGTGTCGGTGGCGCTGGGCGCGTTCTTGGCCGGCGTGGTGGTGAGCGGCTCCAAGCTCTCGCATCGCGTGGCGGCCGAGGCCATCCCGTTTCAAGACCTGTTCTCCATCATCTTCTTCGCGTCGGTGGGCATGATGGTGAACCCCGCCACGCTCGCGCGCCACGTCCCCGAGCTGCTGGCGCTGGTGGCGCTCATCATGGCGGGCAAGTGGCTCATCAACATGGTGCTCGGCATGTTTTTGTCCGCCGGCCTCAAGACCACGCTCACCGTGGCGGCGGGCCTTTCGCAGATCGGCGAGTTCTCGTTCATCATCGGGCAGACCGGCATGGGGCTCGGGGTGCTCACGCAGGAGCAGTACACCATCATCCTGGGCGCGGCGGTGATCTCCATCGCGCTCAACAGCTTTGTGTTCAAGAGCGTGGCACCGCTCGAGGCCCTCATGCATTCCCGCGCCGCCATCCGCAAGCTCTACGACCGCCATGTTCGGAGCATAGAGCCGCCGGCGGACGACCGGCTGCGCGACCACGTGGTCGTGGTGGGCTACGGGCACGCTGGGCGCTGCGTGACCGAGGTGCTGCAGCGCCTGGGCGTTCCGTGCCTGGTGATAGAGCGCGACCTTCCCACGGCCGAGGAGGCCGAGGCCAACGGCCTGGACGTTTTGGTGGGCGACGCGGCCAACTCCGAGATTCTCGGCCATGCGCACCTGGAGGCGGCGCGCGTGGTGGTTATCGCCATACGGCAGAGCAGCTCGGCCGAGAAGATCGCGCACGACGCGCACGCCCAGTCGCCTGCCGTGCGCGTGGTGGCGCGCGCCGATACCGACGACGCCGTTGAGGCGCTCGTGGCGGTGGGCGCCGACGACATCGTGCGGCCCGAGTTGGAGGGCGGCATCGAGCTCATGAGCCATACGCTGCTCGACCTGGGCTACCGGCCCAAGCAGATCCATGCGTACGCCAACGACCTGCGCGCCAGCGGCTACGAGGCCCTGGCCGACGACGCGCGCGCAAAGCGCCGCCTGGCCCTTGAGAACATGCTGGCCTCTATGAACGAGCTGGATCTGAGCTGGGTTACGGTGGGCGAGAACAGCGCTGCCGCCCACCGCACGCTGGCGGACCTGGACCTGCGCGTGTCGACGGGGGTGAACGCGGTGTCGCTCAGGCGCGACGGCAACCTGGTGCTGTTCCTGAACGCCGAGACGCTCCTGCTCCCGGGCGACCAGGTGGGCCTGATGGGAACGGACGACCAGCTGGATGCCGCGCGGGGGCTGTTTGACGGCGCGGCTTAAGGGTGCGGCGCGGCAAGGCTCCCGCGCCCGCCGGCTACTCCGCGCGCCCTGCCGCGGGGGCCCTGTGCGCCCTGGCGGCGCGGTCGCTTAGGGCGAGCGCCAGCGCGATCAGCGCCGCGATCCCCGTGCTTGCCACGACGGTGGCCGTGTCGCCCAGCGTGATGAAGGGGACGCCCACCATGAGGCCGATAAGGTAGGGGATGAGCCACAGCAGCCAGACCGCCGTGCTGAAGCGGTGGAACGTCTGCTCCTGGCTGCGGTTTTTGCGCAGGAGCGTGACCGTGGCCCAAGCGGCGTGGAAGAGCATGAGCACGATGGCCGCCGCGCCGGTGATGCCGTGGATGGGGCTCGTCGATGAGGCGCCTGCCTGGGCCATGCCCGTCATGATGGTGGTGCCGGTTGTGTCGAACACGAGCCCGCACCAAAAGAGGGCGACGTGCTTTATGGAGAGGCGCGCGTCATGGCGCTCGGTGAAGACCCCGACGGTGTAGAGGACCAGCGCAAGCGTGATGGCGGCGCTGGCAAGTATAAGCTGGGACGGCATGATTGGATAGTCCTTTCCTCAGTAATGAACACAGTTCATATGAACAATGTTCATGATAGAATCGGAGGCAAGGGACTGCAAGAGTTTGAAGGGCACGCTGTGTTCGGCGCGCGATTGTCCCTGAACGCTCCACGGGGAGGTTCAGGGCGGCGCGACCGTTGCCGGGCGGTCTGCGGGCGGTTCGGCCACTGGCAAAACGAGGCTGCCGGCGAGGCGTTGCGCCGGCGCGAGAGGGAGGGCGAGCATGGCAAGCAAGGCAAGCGTTTCGCGCGAGCAGATCGTGCGCGCGGCGTACGACCGCGCGCGGGCGGAGGGGCTGGCCTCGTTGAGCGTGCGCAGCGTGGCGAAGGACTGCGGCGTGGCGGTCGGCACGCTCTACAACTACTTCCCCGACAAGGCCGCGCTGGTGACCGAGGTTATCGAGCGGTTCTGGATCACGACTGCCTTCGCGGGGTCGGAGGGGGCCGGAGATCCGCGCGATGCCGGGCAGCCCCCGTGCTTCTCGTACCGCGAGGGCGAGAACCTCGTGGCGTTCTGCCGCCGCGCCTATGCCGAGCTCGCCGAAGCGCTCGCGGCATTCCGGAGCGGCTGGCTCGCCGAGGCCTCGGCGCTGGACGCCCGCACCCGCTCGCGGGGCCATAGGGCCGAGCAGGCCTGCTTTGGGCACATATGCCGCAACCTCGAGCGCGTGATACGTGAGGACCCGGGCATTGACCCCGCCGCGCTGGAGCGCCTGCCTGCCGAGGAGCTGGCGCGCTTTACCTGGAGCAGCATGTACGGCTCCCTGCGGGAGGAGCGCCCCGATTGCGAGGTGCTTCTCGCCCTGCTCGAGCGCGCGCTCTATCGCCGCGGCGACCCCGGCGCAGCTTGCCGGCAACGGTAAACAGCTGGTAACAATGATTTTCTCGCCCGCCTGCGACGCCTGCGCGAGCGGATAATCGGTACACTTACGCATGCTGCGTGAACGCATATGCCCGCTCGTGGAGGAGTCCATTATGTCCATGAACTTCAAGCGCTTGCTGCCCATCCCCAAGGACATCCGCGCCGAAATGCCGCTTTCAGCCGAGATGACCGCCAAGAAGCCCGCGTTCGACGCGCAGGTGGCTGCCATTCTCAAGGGCGAGGATCCGCGCCTGCTGCTGATCATCGGCCCGTGCTCGGCCGACCGCGAGGACTCGGTGCTCGAGTACTGCACGCGCCTGGCCAAGCTGCAGGAGCGCGTGGCCGACAAGATCCTCATCATCCCGCGCGTGTACACCAACAAGCCGCGCACCAAGGGCACCGGCTACAAGGGCTTGCTTCACAACCCCGACCCCGAGGGCGCGCCCGATCTTCTGGAGGGCGTCAAGGCGATCCGCCGCATGCACCTGCGCGTGGTGGAGGAGACCGGCATGTTCACGGCCGACGAGATGCTGTACCCCACCAACTACCAGTACCTGATCGACGTGCTGGGCTACATTGCGGTGGGCGCGCGCTCCGTCGAGAACCAGGAGCACCGCCTGGTCGCCTCCGGCGTGCCCATGCCCGTGGGCATGAAGAACCCCACCGGCGGCTCCACCGACGTGATGCTCAACTCCATCTACGCCGCCCAGCAGCCGCAGACCTTCATCTTCCGCAACTGGGAGGTCGAGACCACGGGCAACCCGCTGGCGCACGCCGTGCTGCGCGGCTACATCGGCATGGACGGGCTCAACTACCCCAACTACCACTACGAGTACCTGGAGCGCCTCACGGCCAAGTACACCGAGGCGGACTTCCAGTTCCCGGCGGCCATCATCGACTGCAACCACGACAACTCCGGCAAGCGCCCCTTTGAGCAGGTGCGCATCTGCAAGGAGGTGCTGGATTCCATGCGCCGCAGCGAGCCCATCAAGAAGCTCGTGCGCGGCTTCATGGTCGAGAGCTACCTGGAGGACGGCAACCAGCCGGTCGACGGCGGCGTGTACGGCAAGTCCATCACCGACCCGTGCCTGGGCTGGGAGGAGACGGCGCGCCTGGCCCTCGACCTGGCCGAGCGCGCGTAACGCAACGCGTACGACATAGCGTTGTGCAGCGTGTTGCGCCTTGCGTGAGGTGCGCTCGCCTTAGGAGGGAATCTCCGCTTTGCGTGACGCCTGATGTACATCTCGGACATCTCGGCGCCACGCATGGTTTTATGTCCTGCGACTTAAAAGCCTTGTATCGGGATGCCGTGTAGCTGACATCCCCCAGCGCGATGGATCGACGGCCCAGTATGCGCCGCAAAAAGGCGAGGGGCGCTGAGCTCCGCTGTCCTTCGACCCCAGATCGTCGGGACGTCCCGTTTCGCGATTACGTGGCGATTTTTTTGGCAAACCCGATGAGGTCCGCCCACCGTACCAGGAGTTTCTCCTGGTACGGTGGGCGGACCTCACCCGTCGGACCCGAAGAATCATCGAGGAATCGCTGAAACGGACATGAAGGCAATCTAAGGCCGAAGAGTTCTGCGGGCAAAAGAGGCGCGCCTGCTTCGGAGGAGTGTCGAAGCCTTTCGTGCTGTCAGTTTTCGCGGGTGTTCTTGCTGTTCGCAGTTTCGATAATTATATGGGGCTGCTGCAATGGGGCTGTTGTAGCAGCAAGTTCGCCGAAAGCTGGGCGCGTCGTTTTCCGTGACGCAGTTGCACCTCCGTTGGCCTAGGGCAACTTACGCTGCCCTTACATGGCTTTGCTAGAATGCGAGGACTGTTCTCCTGGCAGCTTGTCGTGAAGGGGAGGAGCCCCCATGAAGGAGATGCACGTCGGTCTTTCCGCTCTGTTGAACCGCTGTAGTGCGTTTGCGCACCTGCGTCTTCGTTCCGTACCCGAACGCCGCCATCATTCAGATCGTAACAGAGCCCTTCGTGTTTGCACGCATCCTCATGGCAATGCGCATCGTTCGCGCCAGGCTGCGCCGCGGGACTTCTCGCGCCGCGCCGCGCTTGCCGGGACAACGTTGCTGCTGTGCGGAGTCCTTGCCTTTACTGCCGGTTGCTCAAGTTCGGGCAGCGGCGCAAGCACCCCCAGCGCCGACAGCGGCCCATCATCAGCCATCGCAGACAACTCCAACGTGCAAACCTTCACCCCTGCAAGCGGCAGCGCGGACGTCACCCTCAAACTTGCCTCTGGTTCCGAGAACAAGGAGGCTGCAGAGGCAATCCAGCATGCGGTCGACACCTCCCACGTTGCCGTTGAGCTGCACTACATGGGCTCGCTCGACATCATGCACCTGTTGCAGAATGGCGGAGAGGACTATGACGCCGTGTGGCCTGCCTCGTCCATGTGGATCAGCATGGGCGACACCAGCCACATCGTGAAAGACGCACAGTCCACCTCGACCACGCCTGTGGTGTTCGGCATCGCACAGTCCAAAGCGCAGGAGCTTGGCTGGGCGGATACCTCGGGCGTTACCTCGTCGCCCACAACCGCTGAGATCTTGCAGGCCGTGAAGGACGGCAAGCTTACCTTCGCCATGACCTCCGCCACGCAATCAAACAGCGGGGCCAGCGCTTACCTGGCGTTTCTCACCGCGCTCAAAGGTACTGACGGCCCGCTTTCCGCCGCCGACCTTGGTACCAGCCAGCTTACCGACCAAGTAGCTCAGCTGCTTGCGGGCGTTGACCGCTCCAGCGGCTCGTCCGACTGGCTCAAGGAGATGGTGGTGGCAGATCCCGATGCGCACTCGGCCATGGTCAACTACGAGTCCCTCGTGTCGCAGGCCAACCGCGAGCTTGAGGACAAAGGCCACGAGCCGCTTATGGTGATCTACCCGGCAGACGGCATCGCCATATCCGACAGCCCCTTGGGTTACGTTGATCGCGGCCAGGACAACTCTGTTGAGCAAGCGTTCGCAGACTTTCAGCAAGCGTTGGGCGACAAGGACGCAGCGCTTGCGCTCGAGCGCGTGGGGCGCCGCACCGGTTTGGGCGGCAAGGTGGTGAACGCCGACGACTCCCAGGTGCAGCAGGCCTTCTCGCCCGCATGGGGCATCGTGGACGACGCGAGCGTTCTGCGCTCCATTCCCCTGCCCGCCGCCGACGTGATAACCCAGGCGCTCATCATGTACCAAACGTCGCTCAAGAAGCCCTCGTACACCGTGTGGGTGGTCGACTACTCCGGCTCCATGTACGGCGAGGGCAAAGACGGCGTGGTCAACGGCCTTGAGCAGGCGCTCGACCCCTCGCTCGCCGCGGAGTCGATGATCCAACCCACCGAAGACGACGTCAACGTGCTCATTCCCTTCTCCACTGACGCGGATCAACCGGTGGAGGCTACGGGGTCCGATACGGGCGGGCTGCTCAACGCGGCGCGCGCCCGCGAGGCCACAGGCGGCACCGACATCTACGCGGGGCTCGAGGAAGCGCTGCGCTACGTGCGCGAGGCCCAGGCGGACGGCGGCTACACCGTAGCCATCGCGCTGATGACCGATGGGCAGTCGGACACGTGGAACCGCGACGCATTCTTCGACGATTACCGCAACGCCGGCCTTGACGTGCCGATTTTCTCCATCATGTTCGGCGACGCCGACCCCTCGCAGCTCGATGAGCTCTCAGAGCTTTCCAACGGCCGCACGTTCGACGGGCGCACCGGTGACCTGGCGGCGGTGTTCCGCCAGGTCAAGGGCTACAACTAGCAGGGCGGGCGCTGATGGGGTACGTGCTGGGAGCCGTGGTTGGCGTTGCGTGCGGCGTTGCGTGCATAGTTGCCGTGGGCGGTGCGGCAGGCGTTGCCGCGGGCCTTGTGGTGGCAGCGCTGCTGTACGTGGGGATTGGCACGCTGCTCAAGCCCGAGCGGCGGCTGGGCGGCGTGGCGGCCAGCATGCTGCCCAACGGCGAGGCGGCCGCCGACCGCGTGGCGGCGGCCCGCGCCTTGCAGGCAGAGCTCGAGAAGCGCCGCAGCCAGGTGCGCGACGCCGAGGTGCTGCGCCAGGTGGACGAGCTTCTGCACGACATCGGCGCGCTTATCGCCTGCGTGGAGGAGCAACCGGGAACGTACCGGCGGCTCGCGCACTTTCTCAGCACGTATGCCGAGCAGTGCACGCGCATGCTCGACGGGTACCTTTCGGTTGAGAAGCTCGGCACAAGGAAGATGAGGGCGGACGCGCGCGAAGACGCGCTTGAGGCCTTGGGCGCCTTGCAAGGCGCGGCGCAAGGCGAGCTTGCGCGGGCAACGGGCGCAAAGGCCGCGGAACTTGAGGCAAGCTCCGAGGCCATCAAGCGGTTGATGGAGATGGACGGGTACGTACCCGACGCGCGCGATGCGGAGCCAAAAGAAGCGAGAGCGGCGGCGCCCTCTGCGGAGGCGGAGGGCTCGCCCGCGCCGTTTGGCGGCGTTGGGGATACGGAGGAAGGCAGATGAAGCTTCCCAAAGGGAAAATCATAGGGCTGGCGTGCGTGCTCGCCGCAGTGCTCGTGGTGGGCGGCGTGATGCTGTGGCGCCAAGCTCAGCCCGAGCCCACGGAGCCGGCGGCTCCCACGCAGGTAACCGGGTATCTAGGCGGCGAGAAGATCTCGCTGTTCGACGACGAGGAGTTCAAGAGCCTCGCCGCCGACGCGGGGCTGGACATCTCCTACCGCAAAGCCGGCTCGCTCGCCATGATGGAGACGCCCACCGACGGCATGGACTACCTGTTCCCCAGCTCGCAGGCGGCGGTGGAGTACGGCCACGAGCAGGGCGTTACCACGGAAAGCGAGCAGATCGTGCTGAACTCGCCCATTGTGGTGTACACCTACCGCGACGTTGCCGACGCGCTGGTGGGTTCGGGCATCATGGCCAAGGAAGGCGACGTGTACACGCTTGACGTGGCGGCCGCCGTGAACGCCATGCTGGCAGACAAAACCTGGGCGGACGTGGGATACGCGGACGGTTACGGGCAGTTCCGCATCGACAGCACCGACCCTGCGGAGTCGAACTCGGGCAACGAATGGGCCGCGCTTGTGGCCAACGCGCTTGCCGGAGGCCAGCCCGCAACGGTGGACACCGTGAACCGCGACGCCGACGCCATTCGCAAGATCTTCTCCAAGTCGGGCTGGATGGAGACAAGCTCCGAGGACTCGTTCAGCCAGTTCCTCACGCTGGGCGAGGGGTCCAAGCCCATGATGGTGGGCTACGAGAGCCAGGTGCTCGACCTTGCAGTGAACGAGCCCGACCTGTACCAGCAGGTGGCCGACAACCTGGTGATCGCCTACACCACGCCCACCGTGTGGTCGACGCACGTGCTCATGGCGCTCGACGAGCGCGGCGACCAGCTGCGCGACTTCCTCATGAGCGACGCCGTGCAAAAGCTCGCGTGGGAGAAGCACGGTTTTCGCGGCGCCTCGCAGCTGGGCACCGACAGCGCCACCCGCTTTGGCGTGACGGGCGTGGCGGAGCGCGTGCCCGCCGCCGTTGAGCTGCCCAACGCCGCGGCCATGCAGCAGCTCATAAGCGTGGTGAGCGGCTTGTAGGCACCGCGCGGCGCTTGCAGCGCCGACGCGCGCTTATCCACCGTGCGCTCCTGTGCGATTTCAGGTGTTTTCCAGGAGTTCCACCCCTTTGAAAGGAGCCCGCTATGTCAGAGAATCTCGATCAGTCCCTTGCAGCCACCACGGCGCAAAATGCCCCAGCGGCGCCTGCGGCGCCCGCGCGCAAGGGTTTGAGCCTGGCCGATCTTGCCGCTTCCCAGGGCGTGACGCTGCAGGGTCAGGCCGTTCCCGTTCCCGCCGGCCCTGCCGAGCCGCCCGCGGTGCAGTTGCGTCCGGAAGACCAGCAGCGCGTGGACGAGCTGGCGCGCGGCATCGACTTCACCAAGGCGGGCATCGAGAGCACCTACGCGCGCGACGCCCAGCGCTCGATGAGCGACTTCGCCGACGACGTCCTGGCCAAAACCGCCAACAAGGCCACCGGTGAGGCCGGCGAGTTGCTGCGCGAGCTGCTCTTGGACGTGGAAGACGCCGAGCTCAGCGCAGTGAAGCAGGTGCCCATCATCGGCAAGGTGGTGGTGAGCATCGACAAGCTGCGCCGCCGGTACCAAAAGGTCGCGCCGCAGATCGACGAGGTGGTGGAGAAGCTCGAGCGCGCGCAGGCGCAGATGGTGGCCGACATCGCCCGGTTCGACACGCTGTACGACAAGAACGTGGAGCAGTACCGCGCGCTGAAGATCGCAGTGGCGGCGGGCAAGCAAGCGCTCGCGAGCTTCCGTGCCGAGCAGCTGCCCGCGCTAGAGGCGGAGGCCGCGGCGTCCGGCGACGCTATGGGCGCCCAGGTGCTCAAGGATTTCAAGGACAAGCTCGAGCGCTTCGACAAGCGCTTGGACGACCTCGACCGCGTCAGCGTGGTGGCGTTGCAGATGGCCCCGCAGATCAAGTTGCTGCAGAACGCCGACAAGAGCATCTCGGACAAGATTGACACGACCATTTCCACCACGATCCCGCTGTGGAAGTCGCAGATGGTGATAGCGCTGGGGCTGGCCAACCAGCGCGCGGCGCTTGACCTGCAGAAGAGCGTGGATGACACCACCAACAAGCTGCTGCGTGCCAACGCCGAGGCTCTGCAGCAGGGCGCGGTGGACGCCGAGCGCGCCAACCAGCGCGGTACGGTGGATATCGAGACGCTGGAGGAGGTCAACCAGCGCCTGATCGACACCCTTAAGCAAACGGTGCAGATTCAACAGGAGGGCCGCGCTGCTCGCGCCGAGGCCGAGGGGCGCATGCGCAAGATCGAGGGCGATCTCAAACGCGCGCTGTTGGAGAACGCCCAAGAGATGGGATAAGGCAGCGGAAGGGGAGCGATGAAGCCTGATATCAAGAGCTGGATGCTGTACTTCATCGTGGCCGCGCTCTTCGTTGTCTGCGCGGCTGTTACTCAAAACGTGGTGTATTACCCCATCGCCCTGTGTTTCTTCGTCATCGGGCTGGGCGACCGCGAGGAGTAGCCAAGCGGAAAACCCTTGCAGGGTTTTCCGCTTGAGCGGCGGCAAAATCCCCGCGCAACCCACACCGTTCGCGCGTCTGCGGTTGCGTTGGCTGACGCTACCATAAAGCTGCTTGTGCAAAGGCGGTAGATAGGGGTTGCGCGCATGGGGTCGGTGCTTCTCAAAGTAGCGTCGTTCGTTACCATCATCCTGATCGGCATATTCGCAGCGCGGTCCGGCACGCTGGGTAAAGGGGCCGACAAGTTCGTCTCCAAGGTTGTGTTCAACCTCACGCTTCCCGCGGCGGTTATCCATGCGTTCGGGGCGGCGGAGTTCTCGTTCGCGTACCTTATGGCCGTGCCGCTCGGCTTCGTTTGCGCGGCGCTGCCCTACGTTGTCACCTTCATCGTGCAGCGCAAACGCCCGCGCGAAGACCGCGTGCTGGGGCTCTTCTGCTCAGGAGGCATGAACATCGGCTGTTTTGCGCTGCCCTTCGTGCAGGCGGTGTTCCCGCCGGCGGGCGCCGTGGTCACGTGCATGTTCGATGCCGGCAACTCCATTGTGGTCACAGGCGGCTCCTACGCCCTCACCAGCACGCTTCTCGCCGACCAGCGCGACCCGCACCTGGTGCGCACGATGCTCAAGCGGCTGTTCTCATCCGCGGCGTTCGACTGCTACGTGGTGCTTATCGTGCTCGCGCTGGCCGGCGTTGCGATTCCCGACGCGGTGATCCAGTTTACCGAGCCGATAGCCAACGCCAACATCTTCCTGTCGCTTTTCATGCTGGGGCTTATGACCAGCCTGAACGTGAACGTGTCCAAAATGGGCAAGGTGCTGCGCCTCTTCGCCTGGCGCACCGTGCTTACGGCTGTGCTGTGCGCGCTGATTCTCCTGGTGCTGCCGCTTGATCCCACGGTGCGCACGGTGGCGGCTACGCTGGTGTGGGCGCCGTGCTCGGCCATGGGCCCGCTGTTTACCCTGCGCTGCGGGGGCGACTACGGCCTTGCCGCCCTTACCGCAACCTTGAGCATTGCCGAGGGCGTGGTCATGATGGTAGCCGTGATGGCGCTCACGGGCGTGTTGGGGTAGCGCTTGGCAAGGGGGCGGGGCGAAGCGCGTTGGCGGCACCCGCGGGCGTGCCGGCCTTTCTCGGTGCGCATGGCCGCATCGTGATATAACAAGGGGAGCAGAACGGGCATGGCGGCAAGGGGTGCGTATGGAACAGGAACGACTGACCGAGGACCTGCTCGCGCGGTTGTTGGCCGCAGATCGGCCCGAGGCGTTTCTCGACCAAGAGCATATAGCACCGCCTGGTCGCCTCCGGCGTGCCCATGCCCGTGGGCATGAAGAACCCCACCGGCGGCTCCACCGACGTGATGCTCAACTCCATCTACGCCGCCCAGCAGCCGCAGACCTTCATCTTCCGCAACTGGGAGGTCGAGACCACGGGCAACCCGCTGGCGCACGCCGTGCTGCGCGGCTACATCGGCATGGACGGGCTCAACTACCCCAACTACCACTACGAGTACCTGGAGCGCCTCACGGCCAAGTACACCGAGGCGGACTTCCAGTTCCCGGCGGCCATCATCGACTGCAACCACGACAACTCCGGCAAGCGCCCCTTTGAGCAGGTGCGCATCTGCAAGGAGGTGCTGGATTCCATGCGCCGCAGCGAGCCCATCAAGAAGCTCGTGCGCGGCTTCATGGTCGAGAGCTACCTGGAGGACGGCAACCAGCCGGTCGACGGCGGCGTGTACGGCAAGTCCATCACCGACCCGTGCCTGGGCTGGGAGGAGACGGCGCGCCTGGCCCTCGACCTGGCCGAGCGGATGTAACGGAGATACGCCAGCTTCGGCACTTTCTCGCCGTGGTGCGTTTGCTTGCGTTGCACGCAATTCTTGTCGCCTGGCTTTTCTGCATGCATTCTCGTTCGTTACGAGCCCGATTTTGGCCTCTTGACGAACGAGAATGCATGCACAATGTGGTAGTGATAAGAATTGCATGCAGAACGCAAGACGGCTCGGTATGCGCCCCTCTTGCGGATCTGTGGGCACGCGGCAAGGAGGCAGGTTGTGGCTGGTTCAGAAAATCCGGTTGATCTGTTTGGCCTTAGGATCTCCCACATTGGCATCAATACCGGCTCTGCGGAGGAGGCAGACCGTATTGCCGGGATCTTCCAGGATCTCATGGGCCTGGAGGTGCGGCATACGGCGCCCGTCTCGACGTTCGCGGGCACGCTCGTTGAGGTCATGAACAACGGCGGTCGGGGCGAGAAGGGCCATATCGGATTTCATGTGGACGATATCGATGCCGCCGAGCGCTGGTTTGCGGCGCGCGGCTTTACCGTCAACGAGTCGTCCCGTTCGCTCAGCCCCGACGGTTCCACGTTCTTGGTCTACTTCAACCAAGAGATAGCCGGCTTCGCCATCCACCTGACCGTGGCGGAGTAGCTGCGTGCCCGACGGCGGCGCTCCCCGTGATTACGAGGAAACACCTGGCCAATACGGTATTGCTGATCGTGCTGCAGAATGCGGCGTGATCTCGCCTCTCTCTGCAAGGGCGGTGCGCCGTCCTGGCTCCATAGTCAACGCGAGTTTCTTCCTCGACGAAGTCGAGGCAAAACACAGCTGAAACAAATGCGCTTTCCCAAACGTATATCTGGTGAGGGCCCGAAGACGATGCGCGCGTCGGGGCTAGCCCATGAGCGACCCGTTGTAGTGGACAATCACGAGGAGCATGGCTGCCAGGCTGGCGGCGGTGACGAGGGCTCCGGCGAGCATGAGGGCTACAAGGGCGGGATGGACGCGCCGCTTGCCGCCGGTGCGAACGGCGCCCAGGCGCCCGGGCGTTGCCATGAGGCCGCCTGCCAGCAGGCAGACGAAGATCCCCACGCCCAGGCCGATCATGCTCAGGCCCTCGCCGGCGGCTAGGGCGGGCAGGTCCTCAGGGGCGACGTTGGCGTAATGGTAGCTGTGCAGCGCGCTGACGTCGCCGCTTGCCGCCATGTACGCTCCAGGCGCAATGCACGTGAGGGCGATAATGACGCCGGCCAGCGTGCAGGCGGCGAGCGGCATCCAGGAAGCCAGGCGCCGTGCGGCGCCGGTCGCGGCTTGCGTGCCGGCAAAGGTGATAAGCCCTCCGTTGTGGCGGATTATCGAGGCCAGCATGAACGCGACGCCGCCTATAAGCAACAGGATGCCAACCACCAGGAGAATCACCTCCGGTATGGCAGGCAGGGCAGGGACTCCCAACAGCATGCAGCCCACGCCGCACGCGATAAGGCCGGCGCCGGTCTCCCGCGCGAGGGCGGGCAGCTCGGCCGGCGGCGTGGTGGCGTAATGGTAGCTGTGCAGCAAGGATGGGTTGCCGCTCACTACCATGTAGATGCCGAGCGCAACTACCAGAAGGCCGATCAGCGCAACGACGAGCGTGTCCATACGATCACCTCTTACCAGCGTACGACCAATCCTTATGCGCTTTGTTGCGGGGCGGCAAGTAGCGGCGTCATGGCGCCTTGGGCAAACACGGTTACCCGGTGCATGGCGCGGGAGAGCGCCGTATACAGGCGGCGGCGCGCCAGCGGCGTGTCCGGGTAGACCTCTTCCTGCGCGTCGGGGATGATCGCGTGGTCGAACTCCAGTCCCTTTGCAATGCGCAGCGGAATGAGAACGGTTCCCTCGGCGGGCAGATGCGTGTTCTTGTCGACCACCTGGACGGTGTCGCCCAGTTGCTTGGCCAGCCAACGCACGCGTGCGTCGCTTTCGGCGACAACCGCGCGCAGTCCCTCGACGGGGGAGGCAACTGCGCTGCGCAGCGCGTTCAGGTACGCATCCGTGTCGTCGAACTCCTGCACCACGGGCTCTACACCCGCGCGCTGCACGGAGGTCAGCTTAAGCTGGTCGCGGCTGTCCAGCAGGCTGGTGAACAGCGCGGTGATCTCGGGGGACGACCGGTAGCTGGTGAGCAGGCGGCATTCGTCCACGCTGCCATGGCTTGCGCGGAAGATTTCGGCGATGCGCGCAAACGACGCCGTGCCCTCGTAGATCGCCTGGTTCTCGTCTCCCAGCAGCATGAAGTGGGCGCGCGAGAAGTACCGCGCCAGCACCAGGAGCTGCGCTTCGGTGTAATCCTGCGCCTCGTCCACCATGACGTAGCGCGCCGCCTCATCGCCCGCACCGCTGAACAGGAGCCTGAGGTACAGCCATTCGGTGGCGTTGACCGAGCTCTGGCTCAGCAGCCGTAGGGCGATGCGGTCGAACCGCAGCCAAGAGAGGTTCTCGATCTCCTGGCGCGCCGCGCCGAACCGCATTTCGACGAGTTGACGGGCGAGCGCCTCCAGGTCCTTGTCGTCATCGGTGGCAACAGTCTGGCCAAAGGCCTCGATCTGCTGCTCGATGTCCATCGAGGCGATTTCCTCCTGCAGCTCTTCGTTGCGCGCCATCTGCGCGAAGCGCTTCTCGAGCTTCTCGGAGAGCGCGTCTTTGACCAAGGTGGTGAAGCGCGGCCCTATGCCAAAGCCCGAGTCCTTGCAGAAGCGCGCGCAGCGGTCCACGGAGCTCCTTACCTGCGGCGCCGTGAGCAGCGTAACGCCTTCGTAGGCAATGCCGCGCAGGTCGTCCGGCTCCAGGTCGACAACGGGGACGGCGGCTTCGAGCTTGCGCAGCGTCTCGACGGGGGTGTCGACGCCCAGGTCGCGCTCGCCGGCGCCTTGGGCGGCCAGGAACGCGCGCCACGTGAAGATGCGCGGGTTTGCCTCGCCCATGCTGGGGAGCACCGTGTCTATGTAGTTCTCGAACACGCGATTGGGCGTGAAGAGCCACACTTGGTCGGGCGTCAGGTTCTCGCGCTCGCGGTACAGCAAAAAGGCGATGCGCTGGAGCAGCACCGAGGTTTTGCCCGATCCGGCGATGCCGTTGACGAGCAGGGCCGGCACGTCCTCATGGCGCACCACCTCGTTCTGCTCGCGTTGGATGGTTGCTGTGATGGCCTGCAGCTTTTCGGAGTGATGGCGGCTCAGCGCTGCGAGAAGCAGCGAGTCCTCGATGGCAATGGTGGTGTCGAAGTAACCGTTGAGCTTGTCGCGCGTTATGTCGAACTGACGGCGCAGCGTGAGGTTGACGGTGCGGGTGCGGCCGTTGACCTGGTAGCTGGTCCGGCCCATTTCCTGGTTGTAGTACGTTTCCGCCACGGGGCTCCGCCAATCGACCACCAGGGGCCGGCGGTTCTCGTCGGTAATGCCGGCGGCGCCTATGTAGACGTCGCGCGGAGGCTGGCCGGGGCGCATCTCCAGCGTCACCTTGGCAAAGTACGGCTGGGCAAGCAGCAGCGCCACGCGGCGGAGCTTGTCCACGTTGGCGTCGTGGTAGAGGTTGTATGCGTCGATGACGCTGTTGAGCGTCTCGATGGCGGCGTAGGTCTCCAGCGCCTCGTCGTAGCCGTTGAAGTTGAGCGCCACCTCCTCGCTCATGTCGATAAGGTCTTGCGCCGCTCCGAAGTGGTTGGAGTCAAGGTCTTCCGTGAGCTTGTCGCGCAGCTCCAGAAGCACTTGGTAGAGCTCGGAGAGATGCGCCTGCTCCTCTTGGAAGACGGGGTCGTTGCCTTGGTTTTGCGCCTGGTCGACGACGCCCTCGGCGCTATGGGTAAGCTGGTCAGACATGGTTGCGCTCCTTTGCTCCGGATGCGTAAGACCGATCAGCATAGCATGCGGCCGTCCTGCGCCGCGCGCTATGGAGCTGTGATTATAGTAGCGCTCCGGACGGACATAAAGGGCACGTCGGAGATGCGGACGAGAAGCGCAGAGGGCGTCTTGCGCCATTGCGGGTACACTGGTTGGCATGTTTTGCTCGCGGGAGGTCCCTTATGAATGCGCGCATGGTTGCAACGGCGCTCTTTACGTACTATGTGGTTGTCAATGTGCTGACGGCGGTGCTGTTCGTTGTGGATAAACGCCGGGCTCAGTATGGTCGGTGGCGCGTGAGCGAGAAGGCCTTGCTGGGGCTCTCGCTTGCCGGCGGTGCCGTGGGCGGGCTTGTTGCCATGCGCGCCGTGCGCCACAAGACGCGCAAGCCGGCGTTTAGATACGGGCTGCCCGCCATGGTTGTGCTCCACGTGGCTCTTGCCGTGTGCCTTGCGTACGCCGGTGCCCGCGCGACGGTCTTTTCCGCAGATGCGGCTAACGGCACGACCGCATCCGATGGCGTCGATGCGGGCGTTCCGCCTCTGGATGACGGCTACGCGTACGTGCGGGCCCGCGTGATTGCGCGCGATACCGACCGCAAGACCGTGACGGTGGAAGTCGAGCCATGGGAGGGCTCGGACGTCGGCGTCAACGTGAGCTCCTTGGCGCCGGGCACAAGCGGCGAGATCGACTGCTCAGATCTGCTGACACTGGCAGGGGTCAAAGAGGGCGCAACATGGGTCTTTTCGTACTACGACGAGGGACGAACCTCCCTTCCGGTGGCGGCTTCCTCGATCGAAAGCCCGGAGCATTTTGCCGAGCGAGCATGAAACCGTGTTTCTCGTAAGAGGAATACCATACCGTTCAGGGTGCAGAGAACAAGTCGTCGCGAATGGAGGCAGAGCACCTATGCCGCAATGGGAAGCAGACAGGCCGCAGCGCTACGCGCAGCCGGACCATATCGAAGTGCGCGGCGCGCGCGTGCACAACCTCAAGAACATCAACGTGGACATTCCGCTGGGCGAGCTGGTGGGGATCGCCGGCGTGTCCGGCTCCGGCAAGAGCTCGCTGGCGCTGGGCACGCTTTACGCAGAGGGCAGCCGCCGCTATCTCGACGCACTCTCCACGTACACGCGCCGTCGTATCAGCCAGACCGCCCGCGCCACGGTAGACGAGGTGCGCCATGTGCCCGCGGCGTTGGCATTGCGCCAGCGTCCGGGAGTAGGGGGCGTTCACTCCACGTTCGGCACCTCGACGGAGCTTCTCAACTATCTGCGCCTGATCTTCTCGCGCTTGGGAAGCCATAGATGCCCGGTCTGCGGCCATCACGCGGCGCCCAGCATGAACGTCGCGCTCATGCTGCCCATAACCTGCCCCCATTGCGGGCACGAGTTCTACGGTCCCGGCGCCGAAGACCTTGCGTTCAACAGCGGCGGGGCGTGCACTACCTGCGGCGGCACGGGCATCGTGCGCACGGTGGACGAGTCCACGTTGGTGCCGGACGAGTCCCTTTCGATCGAGCAGGGCGCGGTTGCGTCGTGGCAGCAGCTCATGTGGAAGCTCATGCGCGACATTGCGCGCGAGATGGGCGTTCGCACCGACGTCCCGTTCCGCGATCTCACGCCGGAGGAGCGGGAGATCGTGTTTCACGGTCCGGCCGAGAAGCACCATATGTTCTACCAATCGGCTAAAACCGGCGATGTCGGGGAGATGGACTTCACCTACTTCAATGCGGTGTACACCGTGGAGAACGCCCTTTCAAAAGTGAAGGACGAGAAGGGCCTGGCTCGTCTGGCGAAGTTCCTGAAGGAGGGGCCGTGCCCGGACTGCCATGGCACGCGCCTTTCGGAGGCTGCCCGCGGCCCGGTGATCGACGGCATGAACCTGGGCGACGCCGCGCGCATGACGCTTGACGAGCTGGCCGCCTGGGTGCCCACCGTGCCCGGGCTTATGCCTGCGGACATGCGCCCCATGGCGCAGACCATCTGCGCGGAGATGGCCGAGCCTATCGAGCGCCTGCAGCAGCTGGGCTTGGGGTATCTCAGCCTGGACCGCGCCAGCTCAACGCTCTCCACGGGCGAGCGCCAGCGCGTGCAGCTGGCACGCGCGGTGCGCAACCGCACCTGCGGGGTGCTCTACGTGTTGGATGAGCCCAGCATCGGCCTGCATCCTTCCAATGTCGAGGGGCTGCTCGGGGTGGTGGACGACCTTCTCGCCGACGGTAACTCGGTGGTGCTGGTGGATCACGACGTGCGCGTGCTGCGCCATGCCGGCCATCTTATAGAGATCGGCCCGGGATCCGGCACGGCGGGCGGCCAGGTCATTGCCCAGGGCACGGTTGCGGAGGTGGAGCAGAGCCCCGCTACGCGCATCGGGCCGTTCCTGTCGGGCGCGCGCCGCATCCGGACGCGCGAGCGAGCGGAGGCGGGCCGGGTGTTTGCCCATGGCGCGGTGCGGCTCGAGACCGACGCCATCCATACGGTGAGGCCGCTCGTGGTCGAGATCCCGCGCGGGAGGCTTACCGCGGTGACGGGCGTCTCCGGATCGGGTAAGACCACGCTGGTGCTCGAGAGCCTCGTCCCCGCGCTCAAGGCGCGCGCGGCGGGCGAGAAGCTCCCCGCCCATGTGCGCGGCGTCGAAGCCCCGGGGATCGCGCGCGCCAACCTGATTGACGCCACACCCATCGGCGCCAACGTGCGTTCGACCGTGGCGACCTATTCCGGGGTGCTGGATGATCTGAGGCGCGCTTTTGCCAAGCTGCCCGAGGCCAAGGACCGCGGGCTCAAAGCGGGCGCGTTCTCGTACAATACCGGCAGCCTGCGGTGCCCCACATGCGACGGTACGGGTCAGATATCCCTTGACGTGCAGTTCCTGCCCGACGTGGACATTCCGTGCCCGGACTGCGGCGGCGCGCGGTACGGCCGCGACGCCTACGGCATCAAGCTCGGCGGGGATATCAGCCTGCCGGAGCTTTTGGCGTATACGGTCGACCAGGCGCGAGAGGTTCTGGCGGACACCGGCCTGCGCTCCGCGAAGGCCAAGCTCAGGATCCTTTCCGACCTGGGTTTGGGCTATCTCACGCTGGGGGAGGCGACGCCGGCGCTTTCCGGTGGCGAGGCGCAGCGGCTGAAGCTGGCGAGCGAGCTTACGCGACAGCAGGACGATGCGCTCTTTGTGTTCGACGAGCCCACGATAGGCTTGCACCCGCTTGACGTCGAGGTGCTGCTGGGCGTGCTCCAGCGCCTTATAGACAACGGGGCCACCGTGGTGGTGATCGAGCACGATCTGGATATGATCGCCAACGCCGACTACGTGGTGGACATGGGGCCGGGTGGCGGCGACGCGGGCGGCCGGGTGGTGTGCGCGGGGACGCCGGAGCAGGTGGCGGCCTGCCCCGAGAGCATTACGGGGCACTATATTGCCGAGGAGCTTGGGGCGTAGGGGCGCCCTGCAGGAGAGGAGCGCGGGATGGCTGATCAGCAGAGGGCGGCGCAGGAGGATGTGGCGGCTGCCGAGGAGCTTGTCGCCTTTGTCAACGCATGCCCGAGCATGTTCCATACGGCGGCGGAGATCCGCAGGAGGCTGGATGGTGCGGGCTTTGCCTTTTTGCCCGAGACCGCCGCATGGCGGATCCGCCCGGGCGGTAGGTATTACACGGTGCGCAACAACTCGAGCGTCATCGCCTTCAAGGTGGGGGAGGGGTGCCTGGGCGCCCGGGGCGCCGCGCAGGGCGCAGAGCGCGGCTCGGAGAGCGCCGCGCCGCTGCGCTTCCAGCTGACGGCGTCGCATGCCGATTCGCCGACGTTCAAGGTCAAGGCGGTGCCCGAGCTCGACGGCCCCGACGGCTACGTGCGCCTGAGCGTGGAGGCGTACGGCGGCATGATCGACTACACCTGGTTCGACCGCCCGCTGTCGCTTGCGGGGCGCGTGCTGGTGCGCTGCGGATCGCGGGTGGAGAGCCGGCTTGTCTCCATAGACCAGGACGTGGCGCTGATCCCCAGCTTGGCGGTGCACCTGCAGCGCGGGGTCAACGAGGGCTTCTCGCCCAACCGTGCGGTCGACCTGTGTCCCGTCTTCTCGGCAGGATGCCTGGGACGCGGCTCTTTAGACGCGCTCGTTGCCGAGGCGGCGGGGGTGGATCCCGCTCAGGTGCTGGGGCGCGACTTGTTCCTGGTGAACCGCCAGAGCCCGGCGGTGTGGGGCGTTGCGCGCGAGTTTGTGTCCGCTCCGCGGCTCGACGACCTCATGTGCGCGCACGCCGCCCTTAAGGCGTTTACGGATGCGGAGAATCCCGCGTGCGTAACGGTGTTCTGCTGTTTTGACAACGAGGAGGTTGGATCCAACACCAAGCAGGGCGCCATGTCCACCTTCCTGCCGGATGCCCTGCGCCGCGTA
Organism: uncultured Coriobacteriaceae bacterium; assembly: GCA_944321435.1. Taxonomy (GTDB): domain Bacteria; phylum Actinomycetota; class Coriobacteriia; order Coriobacteriales; family Coriobacteriaceae; genus CALUOB01. Next base: position 98,446 of record CALULH010000003.1, read on the forward strand.
ACAGACGCGCTGGGCCTCTCGTCCGAGGATTACCGCCGCGCCTTGGCCGCTTCCATGTTGGTGAGCTGCGACAACGCCCACGCCGTGCATCCCAACCATCCCGAGAAGCACGATGCGGAGAACCGCTGCCGCCTGAACGGCGGCCTGGTCATCAAAGAGGCGGCCAACCAGCACTACTGCACGGACGCGTTCAGCCGCGCGGCGTTTGCGGCGGTGTGCGATCGGGCGGGCGTGCCGTACCAGGTCTTTGCCAACCGCAGCGATATGGCGGGCGGCTCTACCTTGGGCAACCTCTCCAATATCCAGGCCAGCATGCACGCAGTCGACGTGGGGTGCCCGCAGCTGGCCATGCATTCCGCGTACGAGACGGCCGGCACGCGCGACGTGCGCTTGGCGATCAAGGCGTTGCGGGCCTTTTACGAGGCCGACCTGCGCATTGAGGGCGCGGATGCGGTGGAGATAGGTTAGGGGGGCTGGGGCGCGCCGCGCGGGGTTCCGGCGGGACTCCGCGCGTTGCGGCCCGCGCCGTGAGCGGAGCCGCCTATGCCCGGGCGCTCCGCTCCAGCTGCTGCATGAAGGCCTTCTTGCAGCGGCAGTAGGCGTCGTAGTCGCGCCCGCTTTGCCGGGCTATCATGCGCTTGAGGTTCACGTAACCGCCGCCGGCGTTCTTGTGCGTGCGCAGGTAGTCGCGAACGGCGAGATGCCGCCCAATATCGTGCGCGTCGGACGCGGGGAATGCGAATGCCTGGGCATAGACGTCGTCCGGGCTGGCCTGTGCCTGCTTGCGCAGCAGTACCCCGCCCGATGCGGTGGGGTCGTCCGCGCGCTCGTAGCCGGCACGGCTCAGCGCCTCTTGGGCTGCGTCGAGCGCGGCGAGGTCGTCCACCACCAGCATGAGGTCTATCACGGGCACGGCGGCGAGCCCGGGAACGGCGGTGCTGCCAATATGGTGGGCCTCAACCAGGGCGTCTCCGAGCGCCTCGGCAAGCAGGTTCTTCTCGACCTCGTACTGATCGGGCCAGTTTTTGCTGTAGGGCACGACGCGAATGCGCATGGTTCCTCCTCAGACGGCTATCTTCCGCCCTTAACTTTAAGGCTTTGCAGGTAGGTTTTCTGCTCGGGTGCAAAGGCGTCCCCCAGGAAGTGCTCCATGAGCTGGGTGACGCCAAAGCGCACTATGTACTCGCTATCCGGCCCCGTGGCCGTCACCCAGCTGCGGATCTTGTCGTACACGGCGGGCAGGTCGCGCGTAAAGGCGGGCACCTTCACCAGGTCGCACGTGGCCCAGTTGTCCACATGGGGAAGAAACGCATCCAGCAGCCCAAAGGCCTCTTCGGGCGTTTTTGCCACGCGGCCGATAAGCTCGCCGTGCAGGTTCATCTCGTCATAGGTGGCATGGGGGAGTTCGGCGAGAAAGGCGCGCGCCTCCCTTTCGCGGTCGCGCAGCAGCGTGCGGGCGTAGCGGCGCAGCGCCGGCGTGCGCACGCCGAGGATCCGCGCAGGGTCGACCGTGGGCACCAGCTTTGCCTGGAACGCCCGGTAAGAGGGGTCGGCCAAGGCGACGAGGCCATCATGGACGGAGGGCATGGGTTCTCCTTTCGCGGGGAGTACGTATCAGGGTAACGCGACGCGGCCGGTTTGCAACTTCGGGCTGGCCTGCGTCTCGGGGCGCTCGGAGCCGTTATGATGCACATAGGCGCCGCAACCTGCGTGCGGCTTGAGACGCGCCTTGCGGCTTGTTCCACAAGGCGACGCGCGCGGCCGCCGCCCTTCCGTGGCGGGCGGCCCGTCTATGCGGGAAGGGTCGTTTGCGGGGTGCCGGCGCAACGGAGATGGCGGAAGGGGCAGCGGTGGAGATCTTGGCCGCATCGGATTCGTTCAAGGGAACGCTGAGCTCGGAGGACTGCGCGCGCCTGCTGGCCGGGGAGGCCGCCGCGGCGCTTCCGAACGCGCGGGTGACGGCCGTCCCCATGGCGGACGGTGGCGAGGGTACGGTATCGGCGCTGGTCGCGGCTTGCGGGGGCGCGCTGCGCCGCGTGCGGACATCCGATCCGTTCGGGCGCCCGGTCGAGGCGGCTTACGGCCTGTTGGGCGAGAGGCGCGCCGTGATAGAGGTTGCGGCGGCCTCGGGACTGCCGTTGCTGGCGCCCGCCGAGCGCGATCCGCTGCGCGCCACGAGCTACGGAACGGGGCTGCTCGTGGCCGACGCCCTGGATCAGGGTTGCGTCGATATCACGCTGGCTCTGGGCGGCAGCGCCACCAACGACGGCGGTATGGGCATGCTGCGGGCGCTGGGCGTGCGCTTCTTGGATGAGGACGGCCATATGCTCGCCGGTTGCGGCGCCGATCTTTCCCGCGTGGCGCTCATCGACGCCGCGGGGTTGGATCCGCGGCTTGCCGGCGTGCGCGTTACGGCGATGTGCGACGTGGACAACCCGCTCACCGGCCCGTTGGGGGCCAGCGCGGTGTTCGGCCCGCAGAAGGGCGCCTCACCTGAGGATGTTGCCCTGTTGGATGAGGGGATGAGACGATACGCCGCATGCGTGCGGGCCGCCGTGGGCGGGGATGTTGAGCAGGTTCCGGGCTCAGGCGCCGCGGGAGGCCTCGGGGCGGCGTGCCTGGCGTTCTTAGACGCCCGCCTTCGATCGGGGATCGAGACCGTACTCGACCTCATGGGCTTTGAAAGCCTTCTCGGCCAGGCCGACCTGGTGGTTACGGGCGAGGGCCATGCCGACAGCCAGACGGCCCACGGCAAGGTGGTAAGCGGCGTCGCTGCGGCGTGCCGTCGCCACGGCGTTCCCTGCATCGCCCTGGTGGGAGGCATGGACCCGGGGGCGGATGCCCTGTCGGGCCTTACGGCCATGGTGCCCACCGCGATCGACCCCGCCGAGAGCCTGGAGGACGCGCTCGCCCATGCCGAGGAGCGTTACCGCGCCGCCGCGCGCCGCATGTTCAGCCTCGTCGCGCTGGGCGGTTCTCTGGGCGGCGCCCTTTGCAGCTAGGTGCGTCTTGGCGTTTCGCCGTGCGTTTTTCTCGCACGGTCTTGCACGGCTCGCCGATTTGATAGAATGCGCGCGTACCAGAGCGCCGGAGCGTATGCCCCGGCGCTTTTCATGGCTCGAAGTTAGGGGGAGACCGTACGCCATGGCATCAACTGCTCAGGTATCAACTGCGGAGAAGGGCGTGAGCCGCCGGGAAATGCTCCCGCTTATCGGCTTGGCCTTCTCGGCGTTCATCTTCAACACGTCCGAGTTCGTCCCCGTGGGGCTGCTCACCGACATAGCCGCTTCGTTTGCGCTGTCCGAGGCGCAGGCCGGCATGATGATCTCCATCTACGCGTGGGGCGTGATGATCCTCTCGCTGCCGCTCATGATCATCGCGTCGCGGCTCGATTTTCACCGGCTGCTGCTGGTGGTCGTGGCGGTGTTTATGGCCGGCCAGGTGGGCTCTGCCGTGGCACCGAGCTTCGTCACGCTGGTTTTGGCCCGCTTGCTGGTGGCCTGCGCGCACGCGGTGTTCTGGTCCATCGCCTCGCCGGCCGCCACGCGCGTGGCCGACAAGCGCCACGGCGCCTTGGCGCTCAGCATGATCGTGACCGGATCCTCCATCGCCATGATCCTGGGCATGCCCCTGGGCCGCATCATCGGCCTGGCGTTGGGTTGGCGCATGACCTTTGGCTGCGTGGCCGTTGCCGCCCTGGTTTCGCTGGTGTACCTGGGAGTGACGCTGCCGCGCATGGAGAAGGGCGAGCCGTTCAGCGTACGCCAGCTGCCCGAGCTGCTGCGCAACCCGGCTCTACTGGGCATGTACGCCGTCACCACGCTGGTGGCGACCGGTTACTACACCGGCTACAGCTATATCGAGCCGTTCATGCAGCAGGTGGGCGGCCTGGACGCGGGCACCATCACGGCGGTGCTCACGGTCTTTGGCTTTGCGGGCATTCTGGGCAGCGCGCTGTTCTCGCGCCTGTACGACGGCCATCGCACGGCCTTTGTGCGCGCTGCCGTGCTGGGCGTGGGCGTCGCCCTGCTGCTGATGCGCGTGTCCACGGTTGCCGCCGCGGCCGTGTTTGCCGTTTGCGCGCTGTGGGGCGTGTGCGCCACGAGCTTCAACGTCGCCTTTCAGGCCGAGGTTATCCGCATGACGCCGCCCAGCGCCTCGGCGGTCGCCATGTCCATTTTCTCGGGGCTGTTCAACTTGGGCATCGGCTGCGGCAGCTGGATCGGCGGTATGGTGACCTCCGGCCTGGGCATCTCGCTCGTGGGCTTTGTGGGGGCCGCCTTTGCCCTGACGGGCTTCGCCATCTGCTGCACCGCGCTTTCCCGCGCCTTCAAGTAGGGCGAGAAGCGCCAGACGCCTTCATGCGGCAAACGGCATGACACGCACACACCTTGAGTGGGGCCCGATCCGCCTCAAGGATTCCGGGGCAACAAGCCCGTTGCTCAACGTCCACGGCCGCTGCATTTCTCCTGGGGAATGCAGCGGCCTTTTTTACAGGCTCGCGGCAATGCGGCTCAGCGGCGTTATCTTTGCCAGCTCGGGCTCGAGCTTTCTACGCGCTACCTCGGTGTCGTAGGCTGCTTGGGCTCGGAGCCAATAGCCGTCGCTCAGGCCAAAGAAACGACAGAGGCGCAGGTCCGTGTCCGCGGTGATAGAGCGTCGTCCCAACACGATTTGCCCGATACGCTGCGCCGGAATGCCGGTTTCCTTGGCAAGGCGATACTGGCTGAGACCTAGGGGTTCAAGAAACTCCTCCTTGAGGAGCTCTCCAGGAGTGATGGGCGGCAGGAGCTCTTGGTTCTTATCGCCCTCATGCGTGGTAATCGACGATTTCGACATTTTCAGCTCCCTCAGCTCGCCACGTGAAGCATAAGCGGTACTGATCGTTGATGCGGATGCTGTACTGACCCAGACGGTCGCCCTTGAGTGCTTCCAGATGATTTCCCGGCGGAATTCTCAGGTCGGAAAGGATGCCGGCAACCTCCAGCTGCCGGAGCTTCCTACGTGCTACGCGTTCGCAAGCGACAAGTTCCTTTACACGTATTCCCTGGGACAGTTTACGAGCCCGATCATCCTTAACCGATAGAATCATAGTAACGCCTCGCAATACTAACGTCAAGCGTTATTGATGGTTCGTGGTGTCTTAATTATAGAACATATGTTCGTTATACTCAAGATGCTGCGGGAGTGAGTGCGGGGGTGGCGCGTGATTATCAACACGGGGATGCGGACGGATGCGGTGCAGTATTACAGCGACTGGCTGCTGCGTCGGTTTGCCGAGGGGTTCGTGCTGGTGCGCAACCCGCGGTTTCCCGAGAAGGTCACGCGCTACCGGTTGGACCCGGCGGTGGTTGACTGCGTGGCGTTCTGCTCCAAGGGCTATGCGCCGATTCTGCCGCGCCTGCATGAGATAACCGATCGGTTTAACACGTACTTCTTCTACACCATCACGGCGTACGGGAGGGATGTCGAGCCGGGCGTGCCGCCGCTGCAGGAGAGCGTGGAGACGCTGCGGCGCTTGAGCGCGCAGGTGGGGAAGCGGCGCGTTGTGTGGCGCTACGACCCCGTGCTTTTGAGCTGTGCCTACACCACGGCCGTGCATGAGCGCACATTCGACTATCTGGCCGGGCAGCTGGCCCCGTACGTCGATCGCTGCGTGTTCTCGTTCGTTGAGCCGTACCGCAAGTTGGACCGCAACATGCCGGACCTGCTGCCCTTGATGGAGGAGGAGCGGGACTACATGGCGGAGCTGCTGGGCGGCATTGCGGCGCGCCACGGGCTGCCGCTGCAGATCTGCGCGTGCTCTAACCACGGATACGAGCAGTACGGCATTCTGCCTGCCGGCTGCATGCAGCTTAACCGCATGGGTGCGGCCAACGGCGTGAGGTTTCGCCCGCGTAAGCACCGCGGCATGCGGCCGGGGTGCGGGTGCGTGGATACGCGTGATATCGGAGCGTACAACAGCTGTCCCAACGGATGCCGCTACTGTTACGCCAACGCCGACGCGGAGGGGGCGGCCCGCGCATATCGCGAGCGGCATGACCCGGAGTCGCCCCTGCTGCTGGGGCATGTGCGCCCGGGCGATGTGGTGACGGAGGCCGAGCAGCACAGTTATCTGCTGCGCGAGGGAAGGGCTCCTAACGCGGCAGCGCCGCCCGAGGGACAGGCGGCGCTGTTCTGACACGCTGCGGCGCGGGCGCCGTTGCGCCTGTCGGGCCAGCGCCGCCGCCTGCGTGCTCGGAGTGCGGGGCCCGCCGCGGTGCGGGGGCTTGCCGCCGTCGTTGCCGCATGGGGCCGGGCGTGCCGTCTCGCCGCTTGGCCGTTAGGCTGCGGCGGTTGGCGCAGCTGGGGCGTTGGGGGCCGCCGGCGCTGCGGGAGCCTTCTCGGCGCCGTAGTCCACGCTGCCGAACGTGCCGAGAAAGGCGCCGAGCAGGGGTAGGTCCTCGGGGTTCTCCATTTCCTGGCCGCCCAGTTGGAAGGAGCGGTCGCGTGCGTTGCAGGAGGGGCCGGCGAGCGTGGTGGTGCCGGTCGACAAGCTGAGCATCCTCGTGACCATCGCGTTCTCGGGCGCTGTCTTTCACGAGCGCCTCGCGCCGCGCGCGGCGCTGGGCCTCGTGCTTGTGGTAGCCGGCACGCTCCTCATCGCCCTCGCGTAAGTCATTGCTGGCTTAGCTAAGGAAGCGCTGATTGAGGCGTTTCCAGGCCTTGCGCCGGGGCTTCGGGGCCGCCCTCTCCATCGTCCCTGTTGTTTTCGGCCGACCCGTTACGTATGCCAACATGGTGGCAATTACCTGACCTGCGGAAACGCTGCGGAGCGGCACCCCGCTACTCGGGAAGTGCCCCCAAAACGACAGGGACGATAAAGCGGGGCGGAGAACGGGGTCTAACGGGCGGTTCTCGTCGTCTGGCGGAAACCGAAATCAGTGGTGTCCATGTGCACAAATCATGCACATTAGGGTATTGTTACTCCAACAGGAGTATATCTGACTGCCAACGAAAGGAGACCCGGCATGAAGTACGTAATCGTGGGCGGCAACACGGGCGGCGCGGGTGCGGCGGCGCGCCTTCGGCGACTGGACGAGCGGGCTCAGATCGTGGTGTTCGAGAAGGGCGCGCACGTATCCTACTCAAACTGCAGCCTGCCGTACCGCCTGAGCGACACGGTGGATGTCACGGAGAAGCTGGTGCTCAACACGCCGGAGGGCCTGGCCGGCGCCTATCACGTGGATGCGCGCGTGCTCAGCGAGGTCACGTCCATAGACCGCGCGGCAAAGACGGTGCATGTGCGCAACCTCGCAACAGGCGAGGAGTACGACGAGGCTTACGACAAGCTCGTGCTGGCGCCGGGTGCCAACGCCGTGGTGCCGCCCATCGCAGGCATCGACGGCGCAAACGTCTTCACGCTGAAGACGGTGGACGATGCGGGCCGTCTCTACGACGCGCTGCACGGCACCGGGGCCCGCCGCGTGACGGTGATCGGCGGTGGGTTCATCGGCATCGAGGCCGCCGTCAACTTGCGCGAGGCTGGCTTTGAGGTGGCCGTGGTCGAGGCCATGCCGCAGATCCTGCGCACCTTCGACCACGATATGGTGCAGCTTCTGCAGAAGGAGCTGATCGATCACGGCGTTGCGGTGGTTCTGGGCGACTCGGTCACGGCGTTCGAGGGCTCGGACGCACGCCTTGCCTCGGGTCGCGTAGTTCCAGCTGACGCCGTGGTCATGGCCGTGGGCGTGCGTCCCGATACGGCGCTTGCGGCGGACGCCGGCCTTGCCATGAACGATCGCGGCGCCATCAAGGTGGACGCGGCGTACCGCACGAGCGACCCGGACATCTACGCCGTGGGCGATGCGGTGGAAGTCTGCAACGCGCTCACGCACCAACCGATGATGCTGCAGCTTGCGGGCCCCGCGCAGAAGCAGGCGCGCCAGGCGGCCGACGCCATCTGCGGCTTGCCCGTGCGCAACACCGGCTACATAGGCTCGAGCTGCATCAAGGTGTTTGGCCAGAACGCGGCGAGCACCGGCCTCACGGCTGCGCAAGCCGAGCAGCTGGGCTTCTCGCACGATTCGGTCTACGTGCTGCCGAGCGACCGCGTGGGGCTCATGCCCGGCGCCGGTCCCCTGCACCTCAAGGTGATCTTTGAGGTGCCGACCGGCCGCGTGCTTGGCGCGCAGGCGGTCTCGCGCGGGGACGCAGCTAAGCGCGTGGACGTGGTGGCCACCGCCATCAAGTTCGGCGCCACGGTAGACGACCTGCGCGATCTGGAGCTGTGCTACGCACCGCCCTTCTCGACCGCCAAGGATCCAGTGAACTACGCGGGCTTGGTGGCGGAAAACATCCTGCAGGGTCGCTTCCGCCAGGTGCACGTGGACAAAGTGCGCGGCCTGGTGGAGTCCGGCGCGTTTATCTTGGATGTGCGTCCTGCGGCGGCGTTTGCGGCCGGCCATGTGAAGGGCGCCGTGAACATCCCGATGGCGCAGCTGCGCGACCGCTTGGACGAGGTTCCGCGCGACCGCCCGGTCTACGTGCAGTGCATGATCGGCCAAACCAGCTACAACGCCGTGATGGCGCTCCAGGGCGCGGGCTACACGGACGTCTGCAACGTATCCGGCGGCTACCTGGGCATCTGCGGCTACGAGTACTTTGAGGACAAGGCCGGCGGCCGCGAGCCCATCGTCACGGCCTATCCGTTTTAGGGGCGCCGCGGCCACGGCGCATTGACGAGCCGGCTCCGGCGGGGTATCCTTCACGGCAGAGTACGCAGCGCGTACGAAGGGGCGCACCACCTCGGGTGCGATGTTCCTTCGTGCGCGCTTTTTTGTTAGCCCGGCGGCGTCTTTCCCTTGCGGCAAGGGCGCTGCGGGCGGCGGAGGGCGCGGGCGAGAAGCGCGGGCGGCGTGCTCTTGGCTGGCAACGGTTTCGGAGCGAGGGGAGGTCCCATGGCACGGGTGAACGGCAAGGAGGATCCGTCGGTCGACGGCCTCACGCTGGCGCAGCTGCTCGACCGGATGGGCTTCGAGGGCGCGCGGGTGGCATGCGAGCTCAACGGCGACATCGTACCGCGCGCGCAGTTTGCCGAGCGCACGCTGCGCGCTGACGACGCATTGGAAGTCGTGCGGTTTGTGGGAGGCGGCTGATGGGCGAGAACAACGTGCGCGGCGGGGCGGCGGACCCCCTTGCCGCGCGCATTGGGCCGGCGGCACGCGAGCGCCTGCGCGCGGCTTGCGTGGGCATCGCCGGCGCAGGCGGGCTGGGGTCCAACATCGCGGTCATGCTGGCGCGCAGCGGCGTAGGGCATCTGTGCATCGTGGATTTTGACGCGGTGGATGAGAGCAACCTCAACCGCCAGCACTACTTTCGGCGGCACGTGGGCGCGCCCAAGGTGGAGGCACTGGCCGACCAGCTGCGCGCCATCGACCCCGAGATCGTGGTGGACGCCCGGTGCGAGCGCGTGACGGCGGCCAATGCACGCGCGCTCTTTGCCGGCTGCCCCCTTGTGTGCGAGGCCTTCGACGCCCCGGAGGCCAAGGCGCTCTTGGTCGAGGAGCTTCTCGCCCAGCCCGACGGCCCGGTGGTTATCGCCGGCAACGGCATGGCGGGCCTGGGGCCGGCGGATCAGATCATCACGCGCCGGTTGGGCCGGCGGCTTTACCTCTGCGGGGACGGCCGGTCGGACGTGGGCGCGGGCCAGGTGCTCTACGCGCCGCGCGTGGCGCTGTGCGCCGCCCAGCAGGCGCTTCTCGCCCTGCGCCTGATCTTGGGGGAGGAAGCATCGGAGGGCTAGGGCGCGCTCCCGTTGGCCCTTTATCGCATGTAACGTAACGGCCCTCTGCGCCCGCCCGGCCCCAGCGGCGGGGCGGGCACGGCAAGGGCCTTAGAGAGGAAAGGAAGCATCATCATGTCAGAGCATGCGCAAACCGCCGGCCAGATTCCGGAGGCGAATACCTGGTCGCTGGGCGGCAAGGAGTTCAGCTCGCGCTTTATCTTGGGTTCGGGCAAGTTCAGGCTGGACCTGGTCCGCGCGGCCGTCGAGGACGCCGGCGCCGAGATCGTGACCTTGGCCGTGCGGCGCGCCAACACCGGCCAGGAGGGCAGCATCCTGGATGCCATCCCGGACGGCGTGACCCTGCTGCCCAACACGTCGGGCGCCCGCACCGCCGAGGAGGCCGTGCGCATTGCCCGCCTGGCGCGCGAGCTGGGCTGCGGCGACCTCGTCAAGGTGGAGGTCATCCGCGACACCAAGTACCTGCTGCCGGACAACGCCGAGACCGTCCGCGCCACCGAGCTCCTGGCCGACGAGGGCTTCACCGTGCTGCCCTACATGTACCCCGACCTCAACGTGGCGCGCGATCTGGTCTCCGCCGGCGCCGCCGCGGTCATGCCGCTGGGCGCGCCCATCGGGTCCAACAAGGGCCTGGTCACGCGCGACTTCATCCGCATCCTCATCGAGGAGATCGATCTGCCGGTGATCGTGGACGCCGGGATCGGTCGGCCGTCGCAGGCATGCGAGGCCATGGAGATGGGCGCCACGGCGGTCATGGCCAACACGGCCGTGGCGACCGCCGGCGACATTCGCCTTATGGCGCGCGCCTTTGGCCAGGCGGTTCGGGCCGGCCGCGCGGCGTACCTGGCGGGGCTGGGACGCGTGCTGGAGACGGGCGAGGCGTCCTCCCCGCTCACCGGCTTCCTTGAGGAAGAGGGGCGGTAGCCATGGCGGACAAGACCGAGCAGGACGAGAAGCGCATGGCCGCGGATGCCGCGCCGGGCGAGAAGGACGCGCCGGGCGAGAAGGACACGCCTATGGATGGGGTGCGGGGCGAGAAGAGCGCTCAGCCCGTTGAGGCCGCCCGCGCGCAAGGCGAGAAGAGCGCGCCGGCCGCCCCAGCCGACACCGCCGCGGCCTTGGCTGCCGGCACTATCACCACGGCCGACCTCCCGCGCGAGGCGGTGGGCAAGCGCGCGTACCGCCTTGCGCCGCTGTCCCCGGAGGCGCTCGACGCGGCCATACACACGGACCGCGCGCTCGACCCGCTGACGTTCCTGCCGGATATGGACGTGCTGGGCAACGGCATGTTCGACCGGGTGCTCGATGCCGCCGAGGCGTACGACCCGGACGCCGTGACCGCCGCCGACGTTCGCCGCGTTCTGGCCGAGGACACGGTGGGGCCGGCGGATTTCGGCGTGCTTCTCGCCCCCGCCGCGGAGCCGTTCTTGGAGCGGATGGCCGCGCGCGCCCAGCGCGAGCGCGCGCGGTGGTTCGGCTCCAACGTGCAGTTCTTCACGCCGCTCTACATTGCCAACTACTGCGAGAACCGCTGCGTGTACTGCGGTTTCAACTGCACGAGCGACATCCGCCGCGCGCAGCTGAACGAGGCCGAGATCATAGCGGAGCTCGACGCCATCGCCGCCACGGGCCAGGAAGAGATCCTGCTGCTCACCGGCGAGGACCCGGTTCGCAGCAGCGTGGGCTACATTGCGCGCGCCTGCGAGCTCGCGGCGGAGCGTTTCCGCACGGTAGGCGTTGAGGTCTACCCCGCAAACGTGGCGGACTACGCGCGCCTGCGCGCCGCCGGCGTCGATTACGTCACCGTGTTCCAGGAGACCTACGACCCGGTGCGCTACGGCAAGCTTCACCTGCGCGGGCGCAAGCGCATCATGCCGTACCGCTTTGAGGCGCAGGAGCGCGCGCTGCGCGGCGGCATGCGCGGCGTGGCGTTTGCGCCGCTGCTGGGCCTGGCCGACTTCCGCCGCGATGCCCTGGCCTGCGGCCTGCACGCATGGGAGATCCAGCGCGCCTACCCCGCGGCCGAGATCAGCTTCTCGTGCCCGCGCATGCGCCCGGCCAAGGGCGGCGTCGCCCCGCATGCGCCGCAGGTGAGCGAGCGCCAGCTCATGCAGGTCATCTGCGCGTACCGCATCTTCATGCCGTTTGCGGGCCTCACGGTGTCCTCGCGCGAAAGCGCGCGGTTCCGCGACCATGTGGCGGCCATCACGGCCACCAAGGTGTCGGCCGGCGTGTCGACGGGCGTGGGCGAGCACACCCACCAGGCCGACGAGGGCGACGACCAGTTTGAGATCGCCGACACCCGCGACCTGCCCACCATGTGTGCCGCCATGCGCCGGATGGGCTTGGAGCCGGTGATGAACGACCACGTGCTGGTGTAGCCGTTGCGCCCTGCTTTCTGCGGCGCGGCGTCGCGTGCTGTATGCCGCGCCGCGGGCGGCAGGGTGTTGCATGCCGCGTCGCGGGTGGTAGGGCATTGCATGCAGTTCTGTTACGCCGGCTGGTTCTGCATGCAGTTCTGTTAACGAGCTGGTTCTGCATGCAAACCCGATCGGCAGGGGGCCTGTTTTGGCCTCCAGCCGAATGAAAATGCATGCAGAACGTCTTGGCGAACAGAAACGCATGCAGAAAGTTCTTGCTGAACAGAAACGCATGCGGGCAATACGCCGGCGGGCGAGAAGCACGCGCGCAGCTGCGCCGGCGGGCGAGAAGCGCGCGTGCGGCTCTCGGCGGTGGCGTTGACGAGAAGCACGCGCCTGCCCCTTGACAGCAACGGGGCGAGAGAGGCGAGACGGGCGAGAAGGACGAGAAGCTCGGGGAGGAGCACCATGGTTGACGAGCACGCCGTATCCGGGCGATCAATAGGGTTGGGGGCCGTTGGGGCTGCAGGAGCCGTTGGGACTGCGGCGGCCGCCGGGGCGGCCATGCCCGCTGCCGCGCAGCTGCCGGCCCCGGCCGCCGCCGGCGTTGCCGGTTCGGCCTGCACTGGCGCTGCGCCGACGTCCGCCGCCGCGCCGGGCCTCGCCGCGCTCTTCTCGCCCGGGGGATTTGCTCGCGCGGCGATAACGGATCGGCTCAACTGCGCGCGCCCGCTTCCCGATCAAGTAGCGCGGCTGGCGGGCAAGATCGACGCGCTGATCCTGCGCGAGAAGGACCTGGCGCCGGACGCCTACGAGCGCCTGGCGCGCGACGTGCGCGCGGCGTGCGAGCGTGCGGGCGTTGCCTTTATCGCCCACACCTTTGCCGAACCGGCCCGGCGCGCGGGCGCGCGGGCCCTGCACCTGCCGCTGCCCATTCTGGAGCGCACGGATCGCCCGGCGGGCTTTGAGCTGGTCGGCACCAACGTCCACGAGCTTGACGAGATCGCCCGCGCGGAGGCCCTGGGCGCGGACTACCTCATTGCCAGCCCCGTGTTTGCCCCGTCGTGCAAGCCGCTGCCCGGGCGCGGCCTGGACTTCCTCAACGCGGTTATCGCCCAGGCCCATGTGCCGGTGCTCGCCTTGGGCGGCATCACCGACGCTACCGAGCGACAGGTCCGCCAGACCAAGGCCGCCGGGGCCTGTCGCATGTCGGACTACATGCGCCTCTGACGAGGTTTGCGGAAGGGCTTTTCCTTCCTGCGGCGATATCGCCATCACATGCCTGATGGGCATGTGTCATTACTCTCAATAAGTATTAGACATGCCATGTTGGTTGCCGTTCAATGAGGGTGGACTGATTCTCAGGAAAGGACAGCGGGCATGGGGCAGCTGTATCTGATGCGGCACGGCGAGACGCTTTTCAACGTGGAGAAGCGCATCCAGGGATGGTGCGACTCCCCGTTGACGGAGCGCGGGCGCTGCAGGATCCCACCGAGGAGCTCAACCGCGGCTGGGGCAACTGCACCACTTGCGTCTACCGGTTTATGGACGGACGCTTTGCGCTCGAGGAGGTCATCCGCAATCCGGGCATGTAGCCTCCGCGTCCTTGCCGCGCAAAGGCTCCGCGCTCCGCGCCTTGCGCGCGGTTTGGTCAGGGGCCTTGACTTAAAGCCAACTCCAGGTATTAGGGTGGATCTGCCATTGGCAGGCGCAAACAAAAGGAGTTGATCTGCATGGCAGCGAAAACAAGGACCTTGGTAGCCTATTTCTCGGCAAGCGGCGTTACCAAGCACGCGGCACGGGAAGTGGCAAACGCGGCGGGTGGCGACTTGTTTGAGATCGTGCCCGAGCAGCCTTACACGGCGGCCGATCTCAACTGGCGGGACAAGGCCAGCCGCAGTACCGTTGAGAACAACGACCGCAGCATCCGTCCGGCCATCGCCTCGACGGCGGGCGACATGGGCGCGTACGACACGGTGTTCGTGGGCTTTCCCATTTGGTGGTACCGTGAGCCCAACATCATCGACACGTTCCTGGAGGCCTACGACTTTGCCGGCAAGACGGTGGTGCCGTTCTGCACTTCGGGCGGCAGCAACGTCGACAAGATCGACCAGTACGTGGCCGAGCTTGTCCCCGGCGCCGTTCTCAAGCCGGCAAAGCTCCTGAACGGCATGGGGCCCGCCCGCATCGAGGCGTGGGTAGACGGCTTGGCGCGGTAAGGGCGCCGGCGGGACGCGGTGCAGCGGAGGCGCGTCTGGGGCACGGCGGATACGTAAAGGAGCAGCCATGGCGTTTGTGATGAACCTGTACTACACCGGCAAGGACGGCGCGGCGCGCAAGTTCGCCGCCGAGATGGAGTCTTCAGGCACGGCGGAGGCTGTTCGTGCGCGCGAGGGCAATCTGGCCTACCGTTACTTCCAGCCGCTCGACGACCCCGAGACGGTGCTGCTCATTGACGCGTGGGCAGATCAGGAGGCGCTCGACGCGCACCATGCGTCGCCGGTCATGGCAAAGATAGCCGAGCTGCGCGACAAGTACGACCTGCACATGCGCGCCGAGCGCTACGTCACCGATGACGGCGGCATGCCTGATCGCGACGCCGCTTTCATTCGCTCGTAGCCGCAGAGCGCGCCGCGCTGTGGTCAGCCGGCTCTCGTTGCATGCTGTTTCGTATGCTACGGATGCGTTGCATGCGTTCTGATGCGTTGCATGCGTTTTCGTTCGCCAGGAGCGCCAAATGAGCCTCTTGGCGAACGATACTGCATGCAACGTATACCGGCGTCCGGAACTGCATGCAATGCGCTGCGTCCGAACGGTCACTGCATGCCTAACGGGCATTTCTCGTCTTACCATATAAGTATTTGACATGAGTAGCATTTCAGCGCGAAGATCGCATTGACCAAGCAGCCAGCGGAGAAAGGACGCAGCATGGCGGATATGCACTACACTACGCTCGGCCATTCGGGCATCAAGGTTTCCCGGGTGTGCGTCGGCGGCATGAGCTTTGGCGAGAAGGTCCCCGGCGGCCACCAGTGGACCTGCAGTCCCGAGGAGACGCAGGCGGTTCTGGCCCGCGCGTTGGACGAGGGCATCAACTTCATCGACACGGCCAACACTTACGCCGGCGGCACCAGCGAGCGCTACATTGGCCAGGCGCTCAAGAACCTGGGAGTGCGCCGCGAGGACGTGGTGCTGGCCAGCAAGGTTTACTTCAACGACGGCAAGCTCAGCCGCGAGGCCATCCTGCGCGAGATCGACGGCACGCTGGAGCGCCTGGGCACCGACTACCTGGACCTCTACATCATCCATCGCTTTGACTACGGCACGCCCATCGAGGAGACCATGGAGGCGCTCGACAGCCTGGTGCGCGCCGGCAAGGTCCGTGCGCTCGGCGCCAGCGAGATGTACGCCTATCAGCTGCACAACATGCAGGTCGTGGCCGCCCAGAACGGCTGGACGCAGTTCACCAGCATGCAGTGCCATTACAACCTGCTCTATCGCGAGCCGGAGCGCGAGATGATCCCCGTCTGCCGCCAGTTCAACATGGCGCTCACGCCCTACAGCCCCATGGCGTCCGGCCATCTGTGCCGCCCCACGTGGGAGGCCAGCTCGGCCCGCGCCACCACCGACGCCGTGATGCGCAACAAGTACGACGCCGCCAAGGCGCAGGACATGCCCATTGTTGAGCGCGTGGCCCAGGTGGCCGAGAAGCACGGCGTGCCCATGGCGCAGGTTGCGCTGGCATGGCATTGGGCCCGCGGCGTGGAGGCGCCCATTGTGGGCTTCTCCAAGCCCGCGCGCGTGGACGACGCGGTGAACGCGCTGTCCGTTGAGCTCACGTCGGAGGAGGTCGCCTTCTTGGAGGAGCCCTACACGGCGCACGAGCTGGTGGGGCCGCTTGCCCGCCCGGGCGAGAAGCCCCTGGCCGGCACCACCGACCTCAACAAGAACAACAAGTAGGCTGCGGCGCTTATCGCCCGACAACCTTCCGCAACAAAGAAGGGCGCCCCCGCAGGGACGCCCTTCTCGCATGTATGGGGTGGCAGAGCCGGCAGCATGGTCGTTGCGTGGTGCCGGCAGCGGGGAGCGTTGCGCATGCCGCGCCTCCGCGGTCGGGTATTCACTAAGCGCATAGCGGTATATCAACGCCGGCGCTGTACGGTGCGCGCCGGCCCTCGCACAATGCAGGTGTCAGGAAAAAAGGCGGCAAGGGCGCTTGCGCGCCCAATGGCGCGGGCGTCGCGCAAGCAGCCCCGGCGGCGCGCCTCTTGCGACGCGTTCGGCAACGCGGAGCGGCGCCGGTCGCTCTTGTCGCCCCTTGGCCCCGGTGCAATCCGGGCGCGGAAAGCGAGGAATCATGGAGTACAAGACCCTTTCCAACGGCGTCAAGATGCCCATGCTCGGCTACGGCGTGTTCCAGATCGACGACGCCACCACCGAGCGCTGCGTGGCCGACGCCATTGCCAGCGGCTACCGCATGATCGACACCGCCCAGGCCTACGGCAACGAGCGCGGTGTGGGCGCCGGCATCAAGGCCAGCGGCGTGGCGCGCGACGACCTCTTCATCGTGAGCAAGGTGTGGGTCTCCAACTACGGCGAGGGCAAGACCTACGACTCCATCAAGCGCTCGCTCGAGCTGCTCGGCACCGACCATATCGACCTCATGCTGCTCCACCAGGCGTACAACGACTACCGCGCGGCCTGGCGCGACATGGAGCGCGCGTACCAGGACGGCCTGGTCCGCGCCATCGGCGTCTCCAACTTCGATCCCACGCGCCTGCTCGACATCTGCACGTTTGCCGAGGTAGCGCCTATGGTCAACCAGGTCGAGACCCACGTGTTCTGGCAGCAGCACTACGCGCACGAGAACATGGAGAACCTGGGCGTGGCCCATATGGCCTGGGGCCCGTTCGCCGAAGGCGCCAACAACTTCTTCGCCAACCCGCTGCTCGCCGAGATTGGCCAGAAGTACGGCAAGTCCGTGGGCCAGGTTGCGCTGCGCTACCTCCTGGACCTGGGCGTCATCGTGATCCCCAAGTCCACGCACAAAGAGCGCATGGAGGAGAACTTCGACGTCTTCGACTTCGAGCTCGCCGACGAGGACAAGGCCAAGATCGCCGAGCTCGACTGCAACCGCTCCCTCTGCTACGACCATGCGGACGTGCAGCTCATTGGCGGGCTGCTGAACCTGGTCAAGGGCCAGATCGCGGCTCAGGCGTAAGGCTACGCGGAAGGTGTGAGCGCTGGGGAGCGTTACCGCTTCACGGCGTCAACGATGTCGCGCACGGGCTGCGGGGCGTCCACCATGGCCACCACGTAGAAGGTGGCGTGCGCATCGGCGTCTTGGATGGGGACGGCAACACGGCCGTCGTTGACATGGCTGAACTCCGACACGTCCGTGACGAAGCCCAGGACGTCGGTGGTGCGGATGAGCTGCGCCAGCACGTTGCCGTCGCGTTGCACGATAATGCGCGAGTTGGGAAGGGCGGCGCGGACCAGGTCGCCCCAGAAGCCCACGGCGGCGTTCATGAGGAAGGACCGCCCGTCCAGCTCGGAGAGCCTGACGCTGGTGCGCTGGGCCAGGGGGTCGCCCTGCGGCGCGTAGATGAAGAGGTTCTCCACCATGAACGGCGCGCAGATCACGTTGGGCAGGCCGACGGGGCGCCGCGTGATGGCCAGGTCGGCGGACCGGTCAAAGAGCCGCCGCTCGACTTCCTGCTCGCTGTCTATGGTGTCCGAGGTAAGGATGGTGCCGGGGAACCGCTCGGTCACGCGCGCGGTGAGCTGCCAGACCGGCGCCGGGGCCACCGAAACCACACTGATCGTGCGGTTGGTGCGCGTGAGCTCGTCAAAGGCATCGCGCATGCGGCGCTCCTCGGCCAGGATGGCGCGGGCGTGCTCGACGGCCAAGCGGCCGGCGTCGTTCAGCGCCACGTGGTTGCGGGTGCGCTCGAACAGCTCGCATCCCAGCTCGCGCTCGAACGTCCGGATCGAACGGCTGACGCTGGGCTGCGAGGTGTGCAGCTCCGCGGCGGCGGCCGAAAACGTACCCGTGCGGGCGATGGCGTCCAGTTGGCGTAGTTGCTCAAATTCCATGGGGCTCCCAGCGCGCGGGTTTTCCGGGACGGTGCGGGCGGGCGAGAAGAACGGACCGGCCCTGCGGCCGTCTTCGGCATGCTCGTCCCCTTGCGTAACTATGCCCCATGCGGCGCGCGCTTATGCGCCCGCCGTGCCCGCGGCTATACTAAAACGCAAGGGAAATCCGGCGGCGCTGACGGTACAGGCAAAGACCGGGCGCAGCTGGCGGCAACCCGGCGCCTGCGCCGTGCGGGCGTCGGATAGGGGAGGATGCATGCAATACCGCACGTTGGGCAACACCGGGCTGAAGGTTAGCGAGATCGGCTTCGGCGGGGAATGGATGGACGGCACGTTCGAGCAGGCGCTTGCTGTCGTGAAAGCCTGCGAGGCCGCTGGCATCAACATCCTGGATTGTTGGATGCCCGATCCCACGCGCCGCTCCAACTTGGGCGACGCCCTGCAGCAGCTGGGCAGCCGCGACCGCTGGATCATCCAGGGGCACCTGGGCTCCACCTGGCAGAACGGCCAGTACGTTCGCACGCGCGACCTCGACCAGGTTAAGCCCGCTTTCGAGGATCTTCTCGCCCGCTTCCACACCGACTACATGGATCTGGGCATGATCCACTACGTGGACAAGCCCGAGGAGTACCGTGCCATCATGGCCGACAGCCCGTTCATCCGCTACATTCGCGAGCTGCGCGCCGCCGGCACCGTCCGCCACGTGGGCCTGTCCACGCACAACCCGGAGGTCGCCAAGCTGGCCGCGCTTGAGCCCGAGATCGAGATGATTCTCTTCAGCGTAAACCCCGCGTTTGACATGATGCCGGCCAGCGACAACCTGGACGACTACTTTGGCGAGGCGGGCGAGCAGAGCGCCGTGGACGGCATGACGCCGGAGCGCGCCGAGCTCTACGCGCTGTGCGAGCAGACGGGCACGGGCATCACGGTTATGAAAGGCTATATGGGCGGGCGGCTCTTTGACGCGGCGCAGTCGCCGTTCGGCGCGGCGCTTACGCCGGTGCAGTGCATCCACTACGCGCTGACGCGCCCGGCGGTGGCGAGCATCATGGTGGGCTACAGCACGCCCGACCACGTGGCCGGGGCTGTGGCGTACGAGACCGCCTCGGACACGGAGCGCGACTACACGCGCATGCTGGGCGAGGCCCCGCGCCATGCGTACTTTGGCCAGTGCACCTACTGCGGCCACTGCGCCCCGTGCCCGCAGGGGATCGACATCCCCACGGTCAACAAGTTCTACGACCTGGCCAGCTTGCATGAGACGGTGCCGGACTCCGTGCTTGACCATTATCGCGCGCTGGATGTCACGGCGGGCGCCTGCATTGCCTGCCATGCGTGCGAGAGCCGCTGCCCCTTCGGCGTGAAGGTTGCCGACAAGATGGCCCGGGCGGCGGAGCTCTTCGGCTGCTAGGGCGGGTGCCGGCGTGGCGGCAGCAGGTAGTTGCCGCAGGGCGGCCCCGATCGGCCTTCTTGATACGCGTTGACGGGCCCGCGCCCGCGGTTTTGGCCCCGGGCGCGGCCCTGTTGTGCAAATAATTGAGCCATGGACGATTCGGCGTTCTGCCTTGGCGGGGCGCCTTTTTGAAATGCATAAGTGTCGGTCATACAAGCAGGTAGTGCTTGGCCAGATTGCATAAAAAGGCATCTTTGAAGAGAGGGGGTCTGGGCGGGCTGCCGGGAATCGTCCATAGCTCAAATATTTGCACAGCAAGAGTTGCGACTTCCTTCTCATGCGTTGCCCGCATGCTGGGATGCGGGGCTGTGAGAGGCAATTTATGCCCAGCGGCCCCGGCTTAGGTGGCGCGCGGAGGAGGCAGCCATCCAGAGGCCGACGACTACGGCAAAGGCGCATACGGCCGCGTCCGTGGCGGCGATCATGGTTGAGTGGAACCACTCGCCGCCCTGGCTGCCGATCGCGTCAGAGCAACCGTCCAAGCCAAGAAGTTATGCGGCCATCGGCACGAGAGAACAGAGCCAGGACCCCGGGTGGTCAATGCGTTCCCTGTGGATGCCGTGTGCCGTTTGCGCTTCTCGCCCGCCAAGGCTTGACCGGGAGCGACTCCCGGGTCATATGCTGAAGGGGCATCGTTTGTGAGGACTACGAGGGGAAAGCTATGGTTTTCTACTTCACCGCGACGGGCAACTGCCTGTATGCGGCGCGCGAGCTTGCCGCCACCGAGGGCGCCGACGCCGAACCCGTCAGCATCCCGCAGGAGATGGCGCGCGAGGGCAACCTGTCCTACGCCGCCGACTCCATCGGCATCGTCTATCCTATCTGCGGCCACATGATGCCCACCATGGTGCGCCAGTTCATTGAGCGCGCCACCTTCGACACGCCGTACCTGTACTTTGTGTGCACCTACGGCAACCGCCACGCCAACGCCGCCGAGCTCTGCGTGGAGTCTGCGCAGGCCGCGGGGCTGGAGCCGGCGTACGTGTCGACCCTGCTCATGGTGGACAACTGGTTGCCCAACTTCGATATGGACGAGCAGCGCGCCCGCATTTCGGAGAAGCGGATCGACGAGAACCTGGCCCGCATCAAGGCCGACGTGGCCGCGCGCAAGCGTTGGATCGAGCTGGTGACGGACGAGGACCGCGCCGCCCACCAGCAGTTCTTGACCTTTGGGCTCAAGTTTGACGCGGAGAACCTGGACAACTTCCTGACCATCGACGCCGAGAAGTGCGTGGGCTGCGGCGTGTGCGCCAAGGTGTGCCCGGCCGGCTGCATTGCGCTCGAGGACGGCAAGGCGCAGCGCAACGCCCAGTCCGGCCAAGGCTGCAACGCCTGCCTGGCCTGCATGCACGCGTGCCCGGCCCATGCGTTCAGCTGTCTGGCGGGCGACAAGAACCCCGACGCCCGCTTCCGCAACGAGCACGTGACCCTGCAGGACATCCAAGCAGCCAACAACACGCGCTAAGGCTGCGGCAAAGAACTTTAGGCGCGTCCGTTTGCCCTTCTCGCAACAGGCGGGCCAGCCCTGCCCTATGAAGCCGATCGCATCAAGGCGGGGTTCCAAGCTGAGGGGACGCGCGGCTATCGGCGCAATGGGGCAGGGCCGGCCCGCCCACGTTCCCCCCCGGTGCGCTGTTATGGCTGGAACCGGTAGCCGGCGCCCCAGGCCGTCACGATATGCAGCGGGTTGGACGGATCCATTTGGACAGCTGGAGAGTTCCGCATGCACTCCTTATCGTCTACAGTTCAAAATCGGGCTCTAACTGATAAAGAAAGCATGCGGAACTTTCCGGCTGATACGAATGGCGCGCGTGATCCCACAGGCGACAACAGTGGCATGCGCTCGCCGCACGCTGGTATGGCAAGCGCGCGGGCGACGTGCGCGCTCGCACCGGCAACAATAACGGTGCGTCCGCAATCGGCTCCGGCGCTCCCGCAGGCCGTCCGATTGTGGACCTTCCATGGCCGTGCGGTTACGGTTCGGCGCGCCACTTGACCGGGAGCGGCTCCCGGCAAGTACCGTGCGGAGTATCGACAGCGCATGCCACGTGCGAGAGGAGCCACGCAATGATGTCCGTATCTGATCGAATGATTTCCCGAAGGGCCTTGCTGAGCGCGGCCGGGTTGGCCGCCTTGCTGCCGCTGGGCGCCGCGTTGGCCGGCTGCAGCTCAAATGACGCCGCCCCCGCCGACGGCGGTACGGCCGCCTCGTCCGGTTCCGCCGGTAGCGCCGCAAGCGCGGGGTCCGCGGCCTCCGCGGCATCCGGGGCCACGGCCAGCACCTCCAACCTGGGCCGCGTGCTGGTGGCCTACTACTCGGCGCAGGGGCACACCGCCGCCGTGGCGCAGACCATTGCCGACAACCTGGGCGCCGATCTCTTTGAGATCGCGCCGACCCAGCCGTATTCGGATGACGATCTCAACTACGGCAACGACGAGAGCCGCGTTTCCCGCGAGCATGAGGACGAGAGCCTGCAGAACGTGGCGCTGGCGCAGACTACGCCCGACGGCTTTGCGGATTACGACACCGTGTTCATCGGGTACCCCATCTGGTGGGGTGTTGCCGCCTGGCCTACGAACGGCTTCGCTTCGGGCAACGACTTCACCGGCAAGACGGTCATCCCGTTCTGCACCTCGGCCTCGTCAGGGCTGGGCCAGAGCGGCGCTAACCTGGCCGATCTGGCCGGCAGCGGCGACTGGCAAGAGGGGCAGCGCTTCCGTTCCAGCGCCTCTGAGGACAACGTCACCGAGTGGCTGGCCACGCTGTAGCGCCTGCAGCAGCCTTCCACCGGATCGCCCCGCTTTCCCAAAGCGTCGCACAGCTTGCGCGAAGGGGGCGTTTTGGCCCCTTCCATGCAGGGTGTGCGGCGCTTTTCTCCCCCGAGCAGTCCAGGCGCCCAATTGAGCACGGCTTAACGGGGAACCTTGTCGGGCTTTTACGGTCCGTCCGGCGGTTTGGCCGGGAGCGCTGCTTTCTCAGCATCAGCCTTGGTTGGAGCAGTCAATGAGGTTGCTCACATAAGGGCGCTTGCCGGCCAGGATGTCGCGGTACAGCTCGTCCTTGTGGTCGATATAGGCCACGTAGCCCTGCAGCTCCTCGATACGCTCCACCAGCTTGGCGCGATGCCCCGCCAGGATCTCCTGGCGCTCGGGGATGCTCTCCAACCCCTGCATGCACAGCGCGATATAGCGCTTCATGTCGTCGATCCCCATGCCGCAGTTCCGCAGGCACACTAGGTCGCGGATCCAGCGGATGTCCCGGTCGTCAAAGCACCGCCGGTTGGCGGCGTCGCGCTTGACGTTGGGCACGAGCCCTTGCTTGCAGTAGTACTTGAGCGTCTCATACGAAAGCCCCGTGGCCTCGCATGCCTGCTTCATGGTGTACATGGGCCTCCTGTCTTTTAGGTCGTCGCGCCCTTCGCTTAGTCGCACCGGTTGCTGCGGAACGCGTCGGAGTTGGGTGAGAAGCGCGGCTGTCGGCGCGACTGAACGCCGGCGCCAGCGTGCCCTATTCCCGCAGCTCAAGGGCCTAATGTGCAGAAACGGTGGCGCTTCTCTCCCGCTTTTCTCGCCCGCTTGACCGGGAGCGGCTCCCGGTTTTTAGCATCAGTATCGTTCGGATCGAAGCGCAACGCAAGGAGTGACGAGCATGAACAGCTTCACGTTTTCGTATCCCACCAAGGTGTACTTCGGCGAGGGCGCGCTGGCGCAGGCGCTCCCCGGCGAGCTAGCAAAGGCCGGTCAGACGGTGATGCTGGCGTACGGCGGGGGTTCCATCAAGAAAAACGGCGTGTACGACGCGGTGATGGAGCAGCTCAACGCCGCCGGCAAGCGCGTGGTCGAGTTCAGCGGCATCACGCCCAACCCCACCTACGCCAAGGTTCAGGAGGGCGCAGCGCTCGCGCGCGAGGAGGGCGTTGACTTCATCCTGGCCGTGGGCGGCGGCAGCGTCATCGACTGCTGCAAGATCGTGTCCGTGCAGGCAAAGACCAACCGCGACGTTTGGACCATGGAGTTCGCCGACCATGAGTTCCCCACCGGGGGAATCCCCATGGGCGCCGTGGTAACGATCTTCGGCACGGGCGCCGAGATGAACAACGGCGCGGTTATCACCAACGAGGCCACCAAGCAGAAGAACGGCATGGGCGGCAGCTTCCACAGCTTCGCGGTGCTGGATCCGGCCTACACGCTCTCCGCGCCCATGAAGCAGGCCGTCTCCGGTGCGTTCGACATGCTGAGCCATAGCATGGAGACGTACTTCGGCAAGCCGTACGACAATAACCTGTCCGACCGCATTGCGCTGGCCAACATGCGCTGCATCATCGACAACACGCGCGCCATGCTGGCCGCGCCCGAGGACCTTGCCCCGCGCGGCGAGCTCTTCTGGGCGAGCGCCATGGCCGAGAACGGCATCTTGAAGATCGGCAAGGCAACGGCGTTCCAGGCGCACATGATCGAGCATCAGCTCGGCGCCTACACGGACTGCAACCACGGCTTCGGCCTGGCCGTCATCCATCCTGCCATGTACCGCCACATGATGGCCGGCGCGCCCGAGCAGTTTGCGCGCTTTGCCGTTGAGGTCTGGGGCATCGAGCCTGCCGGCAAGTCCGAGGACGAGCTGGCCGCCGTCGGCATCGATGCGCTGGAGGCCTACATCAAGGAGATCGGCCTGCCCAGCACGCTGTCCGAGATGGGCATTTCCGGCGAGGGAACCGACGACATACTGCGCGCCGTGGCCGACTCCACCATCATCATCCCGAGCTGCCCGAAGGTCCTCGACGCCGACGAGGTGTACGAGATCCTGCAGGAGGTCAAGTAAGCGGGCAACGTGCCGCCGCGCTGCGCGGTCAGCCGAGGTGCCTTCGATCTGCAAACCTCGGAGCTGGCGTGCATAGCGCGGCGGGCCCCTCAAGAAGGCGGCGCGTCTTACGAGAGGTCGGGCAGGCCAGCAACGTGCGCTCGCTGCGGCTATCCAGCGCATGCCTTCTGATGCGCACTGCAGCTCCGAGGTTTGCGCGCCGCGTTCTCCGCGGACGTCCGCGGGCACCGTTCGGCGATAAGCGCGCCGTTGGCCCCGCCGCTGCGCTACGATGGTGCTCAAGAGCTCGCCGCGGTGCGTCAAGCAGGCGCGGGAGGGCGCTAAGCGCAAGGGCAAGGACGTCTTCATCGGCGTGCCCGGCAAGAACCAGCGCACCAGCATGCAAGGCGCCCGCAACGAGATCGGCCAAGGGGCCGGCCGCTTCGAACTCTTTGAGCGCAACGTCCGCTTGCAAGGGTCGCGCCGCCCTGACGGCAGCCGGCCCCGCGTGGAGGGAGTCTCATGAGCACGCCGGATCACGACGCGGAGCTGGTGAGGTTCTTCTCGCCCATGCCGGAAATCCTGCCCATCTATCGCGTGCTTGAGGACGCGGTTCTTGAGCGCTGCGGCGCGGTGGACATCCGTGTGCAGAAGACGCAGGTCACATTCTCGGACAAGCGCGTTTTTGCCTGCGCCTCGCTGCCCATCCGGCGCCGCCGCGGCTGGCCCGCGCGCTGCCTGGTGGTGACCTTTGGGCTCGAGTACCGGGTAGACGCGCCGCGCATTGCCATTGCCACTGAGCCGTATCCTGACCGCTGGACGCACCACGTGCTGGTGGAGCGCCCCGAGGACATAGACGACGAGCTCATGGCCTGGATCGACGAGGCCCACCGCTTTGCCCTGGAGAAGCGCCCCCGCCGCCGGCGTGCGTAATCGCTGCGGGCGTCTACGTAATTGCCAGGATAAGCGGGGCCCGTCGGGCGGGAATGCAAACGCGGGGAGAGAAGACGTGCTCTTGCACTTGATCGTCCGCGCGGTCAGCGCAGGCGGGGCGCGCTCGGGCTGCCGGTTTGGGCGAGAAGCGCATTCATACGAGTCGGGTGGGCGAGAACCGCACTCATACGACCTCCGTGGGCGAAAAGCGCACTCATACGGTTGCGCCTTTCGCGCGCATGGTGTGCGCCATCCAAAACATATCCCTATGCGTTTTTCTCGCTCGTGCGATAAACGCATAATGCGTGCTTTGATGCCTTGGCTGGACAAACGGTTCTCTCGCACGAGCGCGCTTCTCGTCCGCGAGGGTCGTATGAGCACGAGTTTCGCCCACGGAGGTCGTATGAACGCAAGTTTCGCCCGTCGCGTTCGTATGGGCGTGGTTCTCGCCCAAAATGTTCATAGGGGTGTTGTTCTTGCTCACGCCACGATCTGCTCTACGGCTACATCCCGGCAAAGCCTGTTTGCCGCAGAGCCTCGTAGAGCACGATGGCGGCGGCGTTCGAGAGGTTGAGCGCGCTGATGCGGTAATCCTCCGGGTCGATGAAGTTGCCGCAGATGTCCTGCTGTTTCAGCGCCGCGTGCGGGACTGTGCCGGCGCTGTCGGCGTCGCTCATGGGCGCACCGGGGGCGCTGCTCTTGTCGCCCCCTCGCTCGATGACGTCCCTTGCCCCGCTGATCTTCTCGCCCGCGCCCGCCTGCGCTGATGCCGCCAGCTCGTCGGCATGGTGCGCCCAAGCCTCGCGGTTGGCCAGCGACCGCTCGTCCGGTAGCATGGGGATGCGCTCGCAGCTCGTCGCGTAGCGCGCCAGCAGCTCCTCGGGCAGGCCCGAGCTCTCTTTGCCCAGCACCAGGTAATCGCCGTCGCGGTAGGTTGCCTCGGCGTAGGTGCGGCGCGCCTTCTTGGTGAGAAAATGCAGGCGCGGCTCGGGGCCGGCGGCGGCAAGGCCGCAGCGGGATGTGAAGTCGTTCCAGCTGTCGTGCACCGTTACGTTCAGGTTAGGCCAGTATCCCAGCCCCGCGCGGCGCAGGGCCCGCTCGTCAAGCGAGAACCCGAGCGGCTTTATCAGGTGCAGGCGTGCGCCGGCCACCACGCAGGTGCGGCCGATGTTGCCCGTGTTGGCGGGGATTTCCGGCTCGTACAGCACGACGTTGAACATGCGGCTCCTCGTCCTCTTTTCTCGGCCCGGTGGCTAGCTGGGCGTGCTTGGCCCCTGTGGGGGCTCTCCGCGATCCGTTTGGTGCGTCCGGCCTCCCCATGGGCATTTTCCGCAATCTGTTGGATATAGCAAGTGACCCTTTGGGCGCGCCCTGCGGTTTGTTTTGTGTGCCCGGCAGCCTATCTGGTGTGCCCTGCAGTTTATCTGGTGTGCATCACATTCCGTTTGGTGTACCCCGCGTTCCATTTGGTGTGCCCTGCAATCCGTTTTGTGTGCCCCAGATTCTGTTTGGTGTGGTGCGTGGCGACATTTCCCCAGGATACGCTTCTTGGGTTGGATGGTGGACCACACCAAACAGGAAACAAACCACACCAAACGGAAAGCAGGCCACGCCAAACAGGAGGCAGACCACACCAAATGGCGGGTGGGCTGTGCGTAAACGGGGCCAAGCCACGCGGGCCGAAACCTCCCGCATTGCCGGAGCTCCCTATGCGGGTCGGAACTTCCCGCGCGGGTTGGGGTTTCCCACGCAGGCCGGAACTTCCCGCCTTGACGAGGTTTCCCGCGCAGAGAGGGGGGCTTCCCAGGAGCTACCCACGCGGGCCGGAGCTTCCTGCACGGATGGGGGCTTCCTGCTACCCTGCGGACGTCCCGGTCAGGTCTGCGAGCTTGGCGTACAGGTCTGCCAGGCTGGTTTGCGCCAGGCGGTCCTCCAGCGCGGCCTGCGCGGCGGCCAGCTCGCCATCCAGCACGGCGTGGATGTTGCCGCCCACCGGGCATGCGGGGTTGGGGTTCTCGTGGAAGTTGAAGAGGCGCTCGCCCGTGCTTTCGACCGCGCGGTACACGTCCAGCAGCGTGATCTCCGCGGCCGAACGCGCCAGCGACGCGCCGCCCACGCCGGCCTCGACGGTTACCAGGTCGGCTTCTTTGAGCTGGCCCAGCGTGCGGCGTACCACCACGGGGTTCACCTTGACGCTGCCGGCGATGAAGCCCGAGGTCACCTTGCGTTCGGGCGAGAAGTACGCGATGCACAGCAGCGCGTGCACGGCGACGGTGAAGCGGGTCGAGATCTGCATGGCGGCTCCTCGGGACCGGGGTTGGCGGACGGGTGAGAAGGGCGGCCTGCGCCTCGGCCTTCTCGTGTATATACCATAGGCTCCTCAGCTTCATGTTGTAACAATAATAGTTACAACAAGATGCCGCAAAGATGCGGTAAGGCAGCACGGCTGCGGTTATCGCCTGGTGGCAGCCTCGGAAAGGGGCAGCAATGTCCAGCACCCAGATCCAGAACGCCCTCGCCTCATCGAGACCTTTGCTACCGGCGACGCCGACAAGGCGGCAAGCTTGCTCGCTGAAGGCTACATCCAGCACAACCTGGCCTGCGGCACCGGCCGTGACGCCTTTGTGGGCAGCGTGCAGTACCTGGCCAGCGCCCCGGTCCCTACCACGGTGCGCAACATCCGCGCGTTCGAGGACGGTGACAAGGTCTTCCTGCACACGGTGTACAACTTCGCCGGCGCAGGCGAGCAGGTCGCCTTCGATATCTTCCGCTTCGACGCGGACGGCAAGATCTGCGAGTACTGGGACAACCTGGCGGCCGTCGCCGGGCCCAACCCGTCCGGCCGCACGCAGGTCGACGGCCCGATCGAGCCCGTCGACCTCGACAAGACCGAGGCCAACCGCGCGTTGGTGCGCAGCTTCCTGGTCGACGTCATGCAGGGTCAGCACCCCGAGAAGACACCGGAGTACTTCAACGGCGACACTTACATCCAGCACAACACCGGCATCGCCGACGGCGTGTCCGGCCTGGGCGCCGCGCTTGAGACGCTTGCCCAGCAGGGCGTCCAGATGATCTACGACCGCACGCACCAGGTGTTGGCGCAGGGCAACATGGTGCTGGCGGTGTCCGAGGGCACCTTCGGCGGCGCCCCCACCAGCTACTACGATCTGCGGCGCGTCGAGGACGGGAAGATCGCCGAGCATTGGGATGTTATGGAGACCATCGCCGACCAGTTCACCTGGCAGAACCAGAACGGCAAGTTCTAACATCGTAAGGTGAAAAGCGCGGATGCGCTGGCACGGGCGCGGATGAGAGGGAGCGGCCATGGAACGGCTGGCTATGATCGAGCGGCTCGTTGAGCTGCTGTTGCAGGATATGCCGGAGCACCGCGTTCAGGCCGAGGCCTTTCCGCATGACGCGGGGCGGCGACGACCGGGACGCGGCCGACGGGGCCGTTGCCAGCACGGCGGCGCCCCGGCGCCCCGGCGGGCAGCCTTCTGTGGATGCCGACCCGGCCGATTCCTACCTGCGCCAGGTCGCCCGCCTGCGCCAGGCCCTCGACCAGGCCGACGCGGTGCTGGTGGGCGCCGGCGCCGGGCTTTCCACGGCGGCGGGCCTCACCTATACGGGGCCGCGCTTTGACCGGTGGTTCTCGGATTTTGCCGCGACGTACGGGTTTTGCGACATGTACTCCGGCGGCTTCTTCCCGTACGGATCGCTGGAGGAGCACTGGGCCTACTGGAGCCGGTACATTTACTGCAACCGCTACGATCTTCCGCCCAACCCCGTGTACGGCGCCCTTCTGGCCCTGGTGCGCGATAAGGACTACTTTGTGCTGACCACCAACGTGGACCACCAGTTCCAGCTGGCCGGGTTCGACAAGGGGCGCCTGTTCTACACGCAGGGGGACTACGGCCTGTGGCAGTGCAGCGAGCCGTGCCACGCCGCGACGTACGACAACGAGGAGGCCGTCCGCGCCATGCTGCGCGCCCAGGGCTTCGAGCCGACTGCGGAGGGCGTGCTTGCGCCGCCGGCCGACGGGCAGGTTGCCATGAGCGTTCCCACGGACCTGGTCCCCCGTTGCCCGCGCTGCGGCAGGCCCATGGCCATGAACCTGCGCGCCGACGGCACCTTTGTCGAGGACGTCGGCTGGCATGCGGCGCAGCGGCGCTACCGTGACTGGCTGGACGGCCATGACGGCGCGCGCATGCTGCTGCTCGAGCTGGGTGTGGGCGGCAACACCCCCATCATCATCAAGTACCCCTTCTGGCAGATGACGGCCTCCAACCCGCGGGCCACCTACGCGTGCCTCAACTGGGGCGAGGTTTTGGCGCCGCGTCAGATCGCCGACCGGTCCATCTGCATCGACGATGACATAGCCGCCGTGCTAGCCCTTCTCCGCTAAGCGGGCGGAAAGCGCCGGGCGAGAAGGACGGACCTTGCCGCACGACCTTGCGCGGCGGTGCGGAAGTCCGGTCGCCGCTGCCGTACCGTGCGTGCGCCGCGCTCTTTTCGCCCCGCTACACGAACAGCTGAATGATGTTGGCCACCAACGCCAGCGCGGGTGCGATCAGACAGAGCGCCAGTCCGGTGATGGACAGCACCATGCCGATGGTGATGGTCATGTCCTTGGTGTACTCCGTGCGCTTGGCGCGGCGCACCATCACAATGCCGGCGATGCCGGCCACCACGCCCAGCACCTGCACTTCGAGTGGCATAAACGACAGCACGATGGCCGCAGCGCCCAGGATGACGGACAGCAGGGCCTCTGAGATCTTCTTATCGGACATGCGGTCTCCTTGCAAAACGGGGGCATGCGCGGCAAAGGTGGGCGCCGCGCGGCCAGGGCGGGTGTCGGCGTTCAGTGTCAGGACAACAACGCCAGCATTGTACGTCGCCCGACCGCGCGCCCCGCGCAGCGCCTCCCGAGAGGTCGCATTTTGGGATACCGCGAGGCGAAAAGCAGACATACCGCACGGTTCGCCCCTGCGATCGAGGCGGTTGGCGGGGTTCTTGCCTCCACTCCGGAAGCCATGCTGTGCAAATATTTGAGCTATGCACGATTCGCCGCTGCGCTTCAAATGAGGGCCACATCTCAATGTATAAATACTTATGGTATGCCAAGGTAAAGCTTCAAGAAAATGCATAAAAAAGGGGCTCAGGAGAAGGGTGTTCCCACGGCCCATTCGAGAATCGTCCATAGCTCAAATATTTGCACACGGGTGCCCGCGCACAGGTGCCAGAACCGGCCTGCTGCGGGCTTTCCAGCCCGCCTTTCGCAGGCTTTCTTGTCCGTCGTGCACATCGGGCCGTTAGCGCTCCCGCATACGGGTAGAACAGATCCAAGGTCGGAAACCAAGGGGTGATCGTAATGGCGAGATACCAATCGCATCAAGACATGCTCAGCGCGTACCGCGATCGTTGGAACCGCGGGCTCAAGGCGGGCAAGGTGTTCTTCATCGTTCTGGCGGTGCTCATGATCCTGGCGGGCATCGCGACTTTCGTGTACCCGCTCAACCTGTACACGGTGGTTCAGGCGGCGGTTGCCGCGGCGCTTTTGGTGCATGGGTTCATGCAGGTGGTGTCGTTCATACGCGCCACGGGCCTGTTCAAGGACCCCATGCTGGTGGTGACGGGCGTGCTCAACATCCTGCTGGGCGTGGTCCTGCTCATGTTGCCCTCGCTGTTCACCGCCACCACGCTGTCGTTCATCATGGGCATGATGCTCATCATGATCGGCGCCGAGCGCATCAGCCATGCCAGCCACATGCGCTACTTCGGCATGACCGGCACCGGCGTCACCACGGCCTCCGGCGTGCTCAACGTCATCTTGGGCATCGTGTTCCTGCTCGCCCCGCTGTTCTCCAGCGTCGTGCTGAGCTACCTGGTCTCGGCCTACCTGGTGGGCACGGGCCTCACGCTGCTCATCGAGGCCGTTTCCATGAGGCGCATCGAGCTCTAGGGAAACGCCGGCCGCCATGCCGTGCGCCGGGGCGCCCGCAGGGGCGTCCCGGCGTTTTTCTTTCGGGCGTTCCCACATGCCGTTGCGTGGCAATTCTGGTGATTCGCTTCCTCTTCCTATGGTTTGCCTTGGCAAACTCTTTACAACAAGATAAGTTACCTTTATCAAACATTGTTCTGCAGGCGACTTCGGCCGCGCGCTGCGGTCGACGGAGAGGACGTGAATGCCATGCGTCCCCATGAATCGGCGGAGAACTACCTCAAGGCGATCCTCATCCTCGAGCATCGCAACGGAACCGTGCGCGCCGTGGATATCGCGCGGCATATGGGCGTGTCCAAGCCGAGCGTCTCCAAGGCGCTCGAGAACCTGCGCGCACAGGGCTGCATCCGGATCGACGCGCGCGACATCCGCCCTACGGACAAGGGGCGCGCGTTGGCGTCGTCGGTGCTCGAGCAGTACCTGTTTTTCTACAACCTGCTGGTGGCGGCGGGCGTTGAGGCAAAGGTGGCGGCCGATGAGGCCTGCAGCCTCGAGCACTGCCTGTCCGGAGATTCGTTCAAGCGGCTGCGCGTGCTGCTGGTCGAGAGGATCAAGGCCATTCAGGCAGCGTAGTCCGTACAGCTGCGCTTCTTGCCCTTTACCAAAAGACCCCCTGTTTTTAATCGACGGCATCTCTTATTGTAAGGTAAAGTGTAAATAACCGATGATAGGAGGGGTTATGGCGGGAGGCCGTGAGTTTACCAGCAAGCGCGTGAAGATCTCGGCCCAGCTGCAAGTGCGCATTCCGTCGGAGCTCTACAACCGGTACGGGTTCGGCAACGAGGCCGAATGCGTGGCCACGCCCACGGGCGTTGAGTTCCGGCCGCTCAAGTCGGCGGCCGAGCAGAGCGCCGACCTGCTGCAGCAGCTGGTGGCCGAGGGCTACAGCGGGGACGACCTGATCGAGGAGTTCCGTCTGCGCGTGGCCGACGAGATCGAAGGCCCCCAGTACGACGACATGGACTACGAGGAGTAGGCCCTTCACAGGGCTTGCGGTGCGCTGCCTGCGCTTGCCTCTGCGCGGGCAGCGCCTTTTTGTTGCGATAGATACATACTTTTGGTATGTTTTCCACGAGATGAGCAGCGACGAGGGGGGCTCGGCATGGCGCGCAACAAGTATCCCGAGGAAACGGTCAAGAAGATCCTGGACGTTGCGCAGGAGCTTTTCATGACCAAGGGGTACGAGCGTACCACCATGGCCGATATCGTGGACAATCTGGGCGGCCTTACCAAAGGCGCCGTCTACCACCATTTCAAAAGCAAAGAGGAGATCTTCGAGGCGATGTTCGAGCGCATCAACGCGCCCGTGGTGGAGAAGATCGAGCAGGTGGCGGCAGATCCCAAATTGACCGGGTTGGAAAAGCTCCGTGCGTTTGACCGGATAAGCGCGGCGAGCGGCGCGGCTGAAATGTGGCGCGCGGTGAGCCCGGCGTCTGACCCGGTTAAGAACGCGCGCCTGCTGGCGCAGGAATACGCCGACGCGTTGCAGACGGCGCGCACGTACATTGAGCCGGCCATCCGCGAGGGCGTGGCCGACGGCTCCATGCAGGTGGAATACCCGCGCGAGGCGGCTGAGGTCATCTTGCTGCTGGCCAACCTGTGGATGGTCCCGCTGTTCCACCCGGCAGAAAGCGAGGACGAGTATTACCGGCGCGCCGAGGTGCTGCTGCGCGTTGCGCATGCGCTGGGCGTGGATCTGCTGGATCCCGCCCAGGCGGACGCGCACGACTGGGGTTCCCCTTGGGCGCAGGTGAGCGGCGGGGAGGGGGGCTGAAAGGACCGCCGGCGGTCCGAACGGCGCGGAACCCCGGCCGTGATGCTTGCCGCCGGTTGCCGCGCGGGCAACCGGCGGTTGCCGTTTCACATTGCAACTGCAAGTTGGTTGTGCTGCCGCCCAGGCGCCCGCACTATGGCCGCAAGGCTTATCTCGGGCGACCCGGCGTAACGATCGGTCGGCGTGGGCGCTGCGGCCAGGGCGTGCCATCGCAGCGAACGCGAGCCTATAACCGAGGGATAGCCGCCTACCGCGGCTTTCTTTCGAGGAAATATACATACCAACCGAATGTATGAAAGAGAGGCACGTATGAGGACGACGGTGTACCGGCTTTGCAATCGGGCGTGCGTCCCGCAGTGCGACGGGGCGATCTGCGGCGTTTTCGCTCGCTGCGGGCGGCAGGCGGGGAGGTGGCTCTGATGACATGGCAAGGCGCGCGCGGCAACGGCGGCCTCACCCCGCTTCTTACGCCGGGGTTCCGCGCCATCGTGGCGGCGCAGGTGTTCTCGCTTTTGGGGGCCGAGATCCTGCAGTTCGTGCTGCCGCTCTATCTGCTGAACCTTACCGGATCGGGCACGCTGTACGGCGCGGTGGTTGCGGCGGGGTTCATCCCGTACACGTTGCTGGCGCCTATCGGCGGGGTGTTGGCCGACCGCACGCGCAAGCGCGGCGTCATGGCTGCGCTCGATGCGCTTCTCGCCAGCATCATGGCGGGCTACCTGCTGTTCTCGGACTCGCCGCACTTGGTGGCCGTGACGGTGGCCGTGCTCATGGCGGCGTTCGCGGCGCAAGCGCTCTACCAGCCGTGCGTGCAGTCCGCCGTGCCGCACGTGGTGCCGGCCGAGAAGATCCCCGCCGCAGTGGCCGTCACCAACCAGATCAGCATGCTCACGGGCATCGGCGGGCCGGTGCTGGGCGGCATGGTGTTCGGCTTCTTTGGGCTGGCTCCCATCGTGCTGGTCTCGGCAGCTTCGTTCGCGGTCTCATGCGCGTTGGTGCTGCTCTTCGTGCGCGTGCCCTACGAGCCGCCGCGGCGCACGGCCGGGCTCGTTGCCACCGCGTGGGGCGACCTGGCCGACGCGCTGCGCTTCCTGCGCTCACGTCCCGTTATGGGAAAGATCATCGTCGCGGCCACGCTGGTCAACATGCTGGGCTCGTCGTTCATAAACATCGGGACGCCCTTTATCGTGACCGAGCGTCTGGGGCTCTCAAACCAGCTCATGGGCGTAGCACAGGGCGTGCTGGCGCTGGGCGGCTTGGTGGGAGGGTCGCTTATCGCCCTTAAGCCCGAGCGGTTCGGCGTGCGGACGACGCCGGGGTTCTTGGCCCTGGTGGCGTTGTGCCTGGGCGCGGTTGCGCTGGTGCTAGGCTTGGGGCTGGCGCCTATGGTGAGCTTTGCCGGCATGATGGGCGCCTACTTCCTCACCATGGCGCTCTGCATGGCGGCCTCTATCGTGATGACCTCGTACCTGCAGCTCGAAAGTCCGGGGGACCTGGTGGGGAAGGTCATGGCCCTTGCCATGATGCTGGCGAACTTTGCCACTCCGGCCGGCCAGCTGGTGTACGGCGCGACGTTTGACCGCATGCCCCCGTGGGCCATTGCCCTGGCGGCTGCCGTGGGCGTGGCGTTGGTGGCGCTGGGCTTGCGCGCGGCGCTGCGCAAGCGCGCGGGGGAGTAGCCCGCGCGGCTACGGCCGGTGGCGGGCGGGCCGTCCCGATCGTTCGCGGCTTGGTTGTTTGCGCGCTGCCCGGGACTGCTGGGCTCAGGTAGAATCGTGCTGGTTACCTTTGCCCGCTCGTGCCGCCATCGGCTCGCATCGCCTCGTGCGGCATGGGGAAGGAGAGCGCATGGCACGTCGTTCAAGCACGTCGGTTACGCTGCGCACGCTGCATTACTACTGGGGTGTGACGCGCATCCAGCTGCCGTGGTTCATTGCCGATGTGGCGGTGACGCTGGGGTACGTGTTTTTCCTCACCTTTGCCAACCCGCTGATCGTGGGCCGTATCGTCGATCTGGTGGGGGCGGGAGGCATCGCGCCCGACCGGGTGTGGGCCACCTTCGCACCGCATATCCTGGCGCTCGTGGGCGTCAACGTGGCCGGCCAGGTCTGCAGCAAGCTGCAGGATTACACCTGCGCCAATCTGGAGATCCGCGCCGGCTACGAGCTGGGGCGCCGCGCCTTCGACACGCTTTCCAACCAGTCCATGACCTTCCACACCAACCGCTTCGGCGGCGCGTTGGTGAGCTCTACGCAGAAGTTCATCTCGGCCTACTCCATGCTCATGGACAACTTCACCTACTCTCTGCTGCCCACCTGCGCCTCGGCGTTGCTCACCGTGGGGCTTCTCGCCCCGCTCGTGCCGGCCTACGTGGCGCTTCTCGCCGTGGTGCTCGTGGTCTACGTGCTCATCGTCTTCAAGCTCTACCGCAAGATACTCCCCATCAACGCAGCTGCTTCCACCGCCCAGAACCGTCTCTCGGGCGAGCTTTCGGACTCCATCACCAACATCCTCGCCGTCAAAACCGCCGGCCGCGAGGCGTACGAGCAGAGTCTTTTCGAGCAGGCCAACCAGGATGTCAAAAGCGCCGACAGCCAGCGCATGCGCCGCACTGTCAAAACCGGCGCCGTCACCAGCTCGCTCATCGTCGCCATGATGGGGCTCACGGCGGTTTTCATCGCCGGCGGCAACGCATGGTTCGGCATCAGCGCCGGCACGCTCGTGATGATGTTCACCTACACCAACACGCTTACCAATCGGTTCAACATGCTTTCCCAGATGTTCCAGCAGATCAACCGCGCGTTCGGCGAGGCGCATGACCTCACGGTGGCCCTGGACGAGCCGCGGCTGGTGGCCGACCGCCCCGGCGCGCTCGCGCTCTCCGTACCGCACGGGGCCATCGCCTTCGAGCACGTGGATTTTCGCTACGCCGACGCGGGCGCGGCGGATGCGGTGTTCCGGGACTTCTCGCTCAATATCCCCGCCGGCCAGCGCGTGGGCCTGGTGGGGCGGTCGGGCAGCGGCAAGACTACGCTCACCACGCTGCTGCTGCGCTTGGCGGACCTCACCGGCGGGCGCATCGTCATCGACGGGCAGGACATCGCGCAGGTCAGCCAGGTGAGCCTGCGCCAGCATATCGCCTACGTGCCGCAGGAGCCGCTGCTGTTCCACCGCACCGTGCGCGAGAACATAGCCTACGGCCGCCCCGACGCCACCGAAGAGGAGATCCGCCGCGCCGCCGCCGAGGCCAACGCGCTTGAGTTCATCGAGCGGTTGCCGCAGGGCTTCGACACCGTCACCGGCGAGCGCGGCGTCAAGCTCTCAGGCGGGCAGCGTCAGCGCATCGCCATCGCGCGGGCCATTCTCGTGGACGCGCCGATCTTGGTGCTGGACGAGGCCACGAGCGCGCTGGACTCCGAGAGCGAGCGACTCATCCAGGATGCGCTGGAGAACCTTATGCGCGGTCGCACGTCGCTGGTCATTGCGCACCGTCTCTCCACGGTGGCCGCCCTTGACCGCATCGTGGTGCTGCGCGATGGGCGGATTGTGGAGGACGGGACGCACGCCCAGCTGGTGGGGGCCGGTGGCGAGTACGCGCGCCTGTGGAGCCGCCAGTCCGGCAGCTTCCTGGGCGGCGACGCGGACTAGGGGCGCATGCCCGGCGGGCCGGGGTGCGGGGCGCCGCGGCGGCGGGGAGCGGGCTCTTCTCGCCCTGGGCGTATCGTACGACCCTGCTGCCGCACATAAATGTTACGCATTCAGAAACAAAAAACTGTGGTATGCTGTGCGGGTACCCAAGAGGGACCGAGAGGTCGGGTGCTGTATTCATCGCCAGTAAAAGGAGAGCGCCATGAAGTTCGTTTGCCCTGTGTGCGGTTATGTTGAGGAGTTCGACGGCGAGGAGCTGCCCGCCGATTTCAAGTGCCCCCAGTGCGGCGTGTCCGGTGACCGCTTCATCAAGCAGTCCGACACCGAGATGAGCTGGGCTGCCGAGCACGTGGTGGGCGTCGGCAAGCTGCCCGAGGTTTCCGAGGACATCGTCGCCGACCTGCGCGCCAACTTCGAGGGCGAGTGCACCGAGGTCGGCATGTACCTGGCCATGGCGCGCGTTGCGCACCGCGAGGGCTATCCGGAGATCGGCCTGTACTGGGAGAAGGCCGCTCACGAGGAGGCCGAGCACGCCGCCAAGTTCGCCGAGCTGCTGGGCGAGGTCGTGACCGACTCCACCAAGAAGAACCTCGAGATGCGCGTTGAGGCCGAGAACGGCGCCACCGCCGGCAAGACCGACCTGGCCAAGCGCGCCAAGGCCGCCGGCCTGGACGCCATCCACGATACCGTGCACGAGATGGCCCGCGACGAGGCCCGTCACGGCAAGGCGTTCGCCGGCCTGCTGAAGCGTTACTTCGGCTAAGAGGTCGCGGCTGCATGCCGTAGCCGTATCCGTTGACGCTGTTCGCCCCGAGCGGTTCTGCCGCTCGGGGCGTTTTTGTGTTTGGGCGAGGGTGCGCTGGGCATATAGGGGATTAGGCGGCAAGTGGTACGACCAAGGAGAGGCCTATGTGCGCAGCTGTTGTTGAGACTGATCGCTTGGCGCTGCGGCGCTTTACCGACGCCGACGCGCGCTCGCTGCTGGAGATGCTGTCCGACGAGGAGGTTACGCATTTCCTGCCGCTTATTGCCCCTCGGAACCTGGCGGAGGCGAGCGCCTACATAGACGAGCATTTTCTGGCAACCTATCGAGCGGCCGATCGGGGCGAGCGCTCTGACGAGGGCCTGCCTCTCGATCTGCATTACGCCATCTGCCGCAAGGACGACGGCGCGTTCCTCGGCTACATCAACGTGGACGCCGACGAGGCCCATGACGCCGGCTACGCGCTCGTGCGGTCGGCCTGGGGGCACGGCTACGCGCGCGAGGCCTTGGCGGCCATGATCGAGGTGGCGCGGCGCGCGGGGTTCCCGCACCTTACGGCCACGCACGACGAGCTCAACCCTCGTAGCGGTCGCGTTATGGCCGCATGCGGCTTCACGTACCGCTACTCGTATCGCGAGCTGTGGCAGCCCAAGAACTACGAGGTAGTTTTCCGCATGTACCAGCTGGACTTCGCGGCGGACTCTCCAACGTACCAGGGCTACTGGGACAAGTGGCCCGATCATTGGGTAGACGGCGCGAGCGCCGGATCAAGCGGACGACAGGGGGCTGGGGGTTCGGTTTCCCCGCAGGACAAGGTGAAGGGCGTTGCCCAGATGGCCGTGGGGGCGGCGGTTGCGGCGGCGGGCGTGCCGATGTGCATCCTCCCGGGTCCCGGCATCGCGGCGCTGGCCGGCGGCGCGGCGCTTATCAGCAAGGGCCAGCGCGCCTATGCGGGGCGCAAGGCGACCGCGCTGGAGGCAAAGCTCGACGCGGCGGCCGATGCCTTGGGGACGGCGGCTAAGGACCAGGCGGCAAGGGCCGCCCGCGCCGCCGCGCGCGAGGCCCCGGTGGTGGCGGCGAAAACGGCGAGCCTGGCGCTCAAGGGTGCGGGGTTTGCGCTCACGGGCGCCGGCGCCGCCCTGCAAGCCGGCGGCAGGCTTGCCGCCAAAGGCTGCTTTGCCCTCTCGGACAGGCTGCGCGAACGCGGGCAAGCCGAGCAGCCTTCTTCTGAGGGCGAGCAGCCCAGGGAGACTCCGGCTGAAGAGGCCTAAACGCGGGCATTTTTGGCCCCGCGGCGTTATGCAGCCGAGCCGTTGATCCTCATGTCCGCGCGGCCTGTTAGCATGGGATGGGCAAAGGACGGACGAGAGGGGAGCCATGGCGGGCGATGCGCGGGGCACGCGGGGGCGGCGGCAAAAGCATGCCGGGTTTGCGCGGGTGAACGAGAAGATCGGCCAGCATATCAATGCGGAGGGGTTGGAGCGGCTTTTCTCGGCTGGCGATGCGTTGGTTGCCCTGAGCTCGTTCGAAGGCTTGGAGCTCGACGGGGTCTCGGCCGGCGGGGCAACGTTCGAGCAGGTGGTGTTTCGCTCATGCTCGTTCGACCGCGTGGACTTTTCCCGCAGCAGCCTTACCGACGCCGTGTTTATCGGCTGCCGCTTCTCGCAGTGCAAAATGGAGCGCTGTTGGCTCAACCGCTGCGACTTCCGCTCGTGCTCCGCGCCCGGCATCAGCTTCCAGAAAAGCCGTCTGACCAGCGTGTCCTTTACCGATAGCCAGTTGCGTTACGCGGATTTCTCGGAAAGCGCCGTTGAGGGCGTGCGGGCTCGCGAGACTTCCTTTGCCGAAAGCTCGTGGCACGACGTGCGCCTTAAGCGCCCTGCCTTCGACTCATGCGATCTGACGCAGATCGATGTGTTTCGCACGCCGCTTGCCGGGGTTGACCTTTCTACCTGCGATATTCAGGGTATTGTGGTATCCAGCGGCTTCCGCGAGCTACGCGGCTGCGTGGTGAGCCCGCTGCAGGCGGTTGAACTCGCGGAGCTTCTGGGCGTGAAGGTCAAAGAAGGTTAGTGCGGGTGCAGGGCGCTGCGGACCAGCGCGGCCGCGGGGCAGTGCGCGCGCAATGCCGGCGGGCGAGGCGCCCGCAGTGGGAGGTGGGTTATGGGCGGATGTTCGGTTTTGATGCTGCTGAGCTTGCTGACCGCGGTGGGCGCGGTGCTGTTCTGCGTGTTTTTGGGCGCTGCGGGCCTCTTTTTCATCGCCACCGTCGTAAGCGTCGTCTTTGCCGTCCGCACGCCCAAGCGGCGCGAGCGCGGCAAGAAGCTCGGCCCGCTGCTGGCCATTCCCCTTGTGCTGTACGCCGTCAGCATCCCGGTGCTTATCTACTTTGCCGTGAAATGGATCCCGTTGGTCCTGGCCGGGTGAGGATGCCGGACCGGCAACGCTTTGCGATGTGAGGTGCAACCATGGGCGAGAAGGACGAAAAGGCCGGCGCGGCGCATGCGCATGGTGCCGCGGGTGCGGATGCCACGGCGCAAGCAACCGGTTCTGCGGCCGGGAGGCCTCACCGCGCGCTTACCTACCATGACTACGCCGTGTTTGCGCGCATGGATGACGCCGCGATCTCGCGCGCTTGCGAAGTGCAGGTGTTCCGCGCCACGGGCCCCGGCGGCCAGGGCGTCAACACCACCGACTCGGCCGTGCGCATGCGGCATCTCCCCACGGGCATTACGGTCACCGCGCGCGAGAGCCGCAGCCAGCATCAAAACCGGCAGCTCTGCCTGGCCAAGCTCCGCGCGGAGTTCGAGAGGCGCTCCCGCCGCCCCAAGCCCCGCAAGAAAACCAAGGTTCCGCGCAAGGCCAACGAGCGCCGTTTGGAAGCAAAGCGCCACCGCGCGGATGTCAAGCAAAGCCGCCGCCACGTTGACTGGTAGCGCGCCGGCCTGCCGAGCACGGGACGCGGGGGCGAGACGCGCGTTCATACGAGGGCGCCGTCATGCGGGCCGCTGAGCATTGCCTGCGGCGCCTACCGTGCGGGCGTCTCGTCCTCGCTCAGCTGCTTCTTGGCATCCAAGATGCCTGCGCAAACTGCCTTGCGAATAACCCAGTACGCCACCACCGCCACGACGATGCCCGCGAGCACGGGCACCACGAGCGCTCCGAGAATGACAGTGAGCTCAAACCAGCCGGTCGGTACCATAAGGGTCTCCTCTCGCGCAGTCCCATATACTGGCCTTATACCCGGCGCAACCGTAAAATGCTAGCTGGTATCCTCTATACCGTTTGCTCCTCGGCCGACGCTGCGCCGTAGGGGATCGCGACTTACCAGGAGGGCCCATGGCAACCCCGTCTTTTATTCTGACCTTGCGCGAGAAGATCGGCCACGACCCGCTGTGGCTCATCGGCGTCACCGCTTACGTGCAAGATAGCCATGGACGCGTGCTGCTGGGCCAGCGCGCGGACACGGGCGAGTGGGCGCTGGTGTACGGCATCAACGAGCCCGGCGAGGAGCCGGCCGACACCGTGGTGCGCGAGGTCAAGGAGGAGACGGGCATCGACGCGGTGCCCACCGACCTGGTGGGCGTCAAGGCCGCCGACCACCTGACCGTCTACGCCAACGGGGATCAGTGCCAGTACCTGGACATCCTCTTCATCTGCCGCGTCGCGGACGGGGGCGAGAAGGCCCCGCGCGTCAACGACGACGAGAGCCTGGCCGTGGGTTGGTTCAGCCCGGACGATCTGCCCGGGCCCCTAGCGGCCTCCACGGTCGAGCGCCTGGGCTACATTCGCCGTTACCAGCTTGCGGCCGCGGCGGGCAGCCCGCACGCGCTCTTCTCGTGCACCGAGGCGCCCGAGGCAGGGGAGATCTAACGGTGGCGGGCAGCCTGCTCCCCTCGGGCGGGCGCCTCTTTTGCGGCCGTTGCGCCCGAGGCACGTCCGTCCCGTCGACGGCCTTGCCGCGCTGCGGTCCTGTGCGCGGCCGGGCCGCGGTCCGGCCGGCAATCCGGCGCCCGTGCGGGGCAAGGCGGTCCGCCGGCCATGTTTCCTCCCGTTTTCAGCTGCGTGTACAAACCCTTTCGGCGCCGTTTCCAAGCGGTTGCCGGTGTTACGAGGCCGTTGTCAGACGGTAAAACACCCCCGGCGAGCTGCCGGTCCCCCTTTGCCCGCCGATAGGATCGGATGCGTTGCTTGCCCTTAGGGCGCGGTCGGCGCAGCGCCTTCCGCGCGGGCAACGTGAGAAGGGGGTTTGTATGTACGATACCGGCTCAACTGCGTTCATGCTGGTCAGCGCCATGTTGGTGCTGCTCATGACGCCTGGACTTGCGTTTTTCTACGGGGGCCTCTCCCGCAGGAAGAACGTTATCAACACCATGCTCATGTCGTTTGCCGTGATCGGCATCGTGGGGCTCACGTGGGTGCTCGTCGGCTGGTCGCTGGCGTACGGCGGCGACGGGACCAACCCGGTCATCGGCGGGTTCGACCAGCTGGGGCTTGCCGGCACCGTGCAGGGCATGCTCGGCGAGGCCGCCAGCGTGCCCGACGGCACCGCGTACCCTGGCATCATAGACGTCACGTTCCAGATGGCCTTCGCGCTCATCACCAGCGCCATTGTCACCGGCTCGGTGGCGGGCCGCATGAAGTTCGGCGCCGTGGCCGCGTTTATCGCCATCTGGTCGGTGGTGGTCTACGCGCCGCTCGCGCACATGGTATGGGGCGGCGACGGCAGCCTGATCGGCGGCATCATCGGTGCGCTTGACTTTGCGGGCGGCGACGTGGTGCACATCAGCTCCGGCCTGACCGGCCTCATTCTGTGCTTGGCCCTGGGCAAGCGCAAGGGTTTCGGCCTCAAGACCTACCGCCCGCACAACGTTCCGTTCGTGGCGCTGGGCGCGGGCCTGCTGTGGTTCGGCTGGTTCGGCTTCAACGGGGGCTCCGCCTTCGCGGCCGACGGTATCGCCGGCCTGGCCATGCTCAACACCGTGGTGTCCAGCGCCGCGGGCCTGGCCTCGTGGCTCGTCGTCGAGCGCGTTACCACCGGCAGCCCCACGCTCGTGGGCGCTTGCACCGGCTTGGTGGCGGGTTTGGTGGTGGTCACGCCCAGCGCCGGTTTCGTGGAGCCGTGGGCGGCCGTCATCATGGGCCTCATCGTGTCGCCCGTATGCTACTTTGCCATCTCGCACCTCAAGACGCGCTTCGGCTACGACGACGCGCTCGACGCCTTTGGCTGCCACGGCATCGGCG
This sequence comes from uncultured Coriobacteriaceae bacterium, assembly GCA_944321435.1. Lineage (GTDB taxonomy): Bacteria > Actinomycetota > Coriobacteriia > Coriobacteriales > Coriobacteriaceae > CALUOB01. The sequence goes on from CALULH010000003.1 coordinate 141,300, forward strand.
GCATCCTGGGCGGCTTGCTCACCGGCATCTTCTGCGTGCCCGAGCTGTCTTGGACCGAGGCCGGCGGACTCATCTACACCGGGGACTTCTCCCTGCTGGGCAGCCAGATCCTGGGCATCCTAGTCACCCTTGCCCTGGTTGCCGTTCTCGACCTGGTCATCGTGGCCGTGGTGCGGGCGCTCTTCCACGGCAAGCTGCGCGTGAGCGCAAGCGAGGAGGCGCTGGGCTTGGATGTCGCCACGCATGGCGAGAGCGCGTACCCGGCGTACACCGGCTTGGATTCGTAAACACGATAAAGGCGGCCGCCCTCGGGCAAGGTCGGGTGCGCTGTGCCCGGCCGGTCCCGGCGCGGCCGAATGGCTGCAACATGCTCCGCATGGGCGCATGAGACCGATGCGGACAAGGGCGCAAGGAGGAACGCTATGAAGCAGGTAACCGCGATCGTGCGGCCCGAGATGCTCGAGCCGCTCAAGGACGCGCTGATGGAGGCAAATGTTTCGGGCATGACCGTGTCCGAGGTGCAGGGCTTTGGGCACCAGCACGGCTGGAAGGAGTACTTCCGCGGCACCGAGGTTCTATTGAACATGGTGCCCAAGGTTCAGGTCATGTTGGTGGTCGAGGATTCCCAGGTGGACGCGCTGGTGGATAAGATCTGCGCCGTGGCAAAGACCGGCGAGGTGGGCGACGGCAAGATTTTCATCTGCCCGGTCGAGGACGTGGTGCGGATCCGCACCGGCGAGCGCGGCGAGGGTGCGCTGTAGGCTGGGGTTTCAGGCGCCGGTGCATGCGCTGGCCGCTACGGCAAAACGGCATCCCCGGGCCCGGCCGCTTTGGCCGGGCCTTCCTCTATACTCAGCCTTAACGGTAACGCGGCGCGGGGGAAGGTGCTATGCAGCAAAGGGATACCGTGGTGGTGCTTTCGCCGGGCGGAAGCGCTCGGGAGGCCGAGTACCTGGCAGGGAAGATCGGCGCGCCGCTGGTGGGCGAGAAGGACGGCGGCCCTGGTTTGACGGTGCGGTTTGCGGCTGACGGCGTGTCGCTGCAGGCCGACGGCATGACCCTGCGGGTGGATCTTGCCGACGCGCTCCCGCGCTTGGTGCCGGGCAAGCTGCAGCGCGAGCTGCTGGTCAAGGCGGCGCGTGTGAAGGGCATCCCCGCCCCCGTCGCCGTGGACGCCACCGCCGGGTTGGGCGGGGACTCCCTGCTGCTGGCGGCGGCGGGATTCACGGTGCGCATGTTCGAGCAGGATCCCGTCATAGCCGCCCTGCTGCGCGATGCCCTGCGCCGCGCCGCCGCCGATCCGCGCCTGGCGGACGCCGTGTCCCGCATGCGCTTCACCGAGGGCGACAGTCTGGACGCCCTCGCCAACCTGCCCGCGCCGCCCGACGTGGTCTACCTGGACCCCATGTTCCCCGAGCGCCGCAAGAGCGCCGCGGTCAAGAAGCGCTTCCAGCTGCTGCACCATCTGGAGCGCCCCTGCGCAAACCAGGAGGCCATGCTGCGCGCGGCGCTTCTCGCCTGTCCGCGCAAAGTGGTGGTGAAGCGCCCCGCAAAGGGTCCCTTCCTCGCCGACGTCAAGCCCAGCTACAGCGTGGGCGGCAAAGCCGTGCGCTACGACGTTATCGTCCCGCCGCGCGCCCAGTAACCTGCTGCGGCGGGTTCGGCGCCGCGGCGCCCGCCCCGCGCTTCTCGCCCGCCGGGCAGAGGGTAGCCGCCCACCGCGCCGACTGCATGCCGTCGAGCTTTCAGGGTACAAGCGCCAACATCTGTTGAGCCCCTGAAAGGAGCCCCTCGATGTCGCAGCGCGACCAAGACCTCGAAGACCTGGTAGCCAGCATGTTCGGCATGCGTTTTCCGCGTCCGGGCGAAGAGCGCGATGAGGATGGCGCCATCCCGGTGGACGCCACGGTGACCGACCCCGAGGAGGGCGCCCGCGCCGGCAAGGCCTCGGCTGCGGGCGGCGCATCCTCCTCGCAGGCGGAAGGGAAGAAGCGGCGGGGCGGCAAAGGCGCGTCGGGCGAGAAGAGCGGCGCGGGGCGCCGGGGCGGGCGCGCCCGTGCACGCAGCGGCGCTTTCGGCGGCGGCTTCGACGGGTCGGCCTTCATGAGGGGCGTAGCCCAGTGGAGCCGTCGGGCGCTCATCGTTCTGGCGATTACCGCCGTGGCGGCCCTCGCCCTGTGCTACTGGTGGTTCCATCCCGCCATCAACCTGCGCAGCCAGCAGGTTTGGGGCTGGATCATCGTGGCGGCGGTTATCGCGATGGCCGGGCTCGGCATTGCGGCGGTGCGCCACCCGGATCGCTCGGTGCTCTTCAGGCGCCTCATGTACGTTCCGATGGCGGTGATCGCCGCCTTCTTCCTCGGGCTCCTTGCCGGCCAGCCGTTCATCCCGGGCAATGCCGAGCGCTACGCCACGGTCCTCAACACCACCGACGGCGTCTTTGAACAGGACATTGCCGAGGTGGACTACAGCGAGGTGCCCGTCATAGACCGTGCCTCGGCCGTGCTGCTGGGCAACCGCGCCATGGGGTCCATCCCGGAGTACGTGAGCCAGTTTGAGATCGCCGACACGTACAGCATGATCAACTACCAGGGGCGTCCCGTGCGTGTGAGCCCGCTGGCGTACGCGGACCTGTTCAAGTGGCTCTCCAACCGCGATGCGGGCCTGCCCGCGTACGTGATGGTGGACATGGTCACGCAGGAGGCGCAGGTGGTGCGCCTGGACGAGGGCATCAAGTACTCCGACTCCGAGCCGCTGGCGCGCAACGTCGACCGTTACACGCAGCTCGCGTACCCTACGTACATGTTCGACCAGAAGTCCTTCGAGCTGGACGAGGAGGGCAACCCCTGGTGGGTCTACCCGGTTACGCGCCGCACCATCGGCCTCTTTGACGGCGCCACCATACAGCGCGTGGTGCTGGTGAACGCCTGCACCGGCGAGACGCTGGACTACGCCATCGAGGACTGCCCCACATGGGTGGATCGCGCCTACCCGTCCGACCTCATCATCGAGCAGTACAACTGGAGCGGCATGTACCAGAACGGCTGGCTCAACTCGTGGCTGGGGCAGGAGGGCGTGGTGCGCTCCACACCGGGCACCGACGGTCAGCTGGGCTACAACTACCTGGCGCAGGGCGACGACATCTACCTCTACAGCGGTGTGACCAGCGTGACGGCGGACAACTCCATCGTGGGCTTCATCCTGGTGAACCAGCGCACGGGCGAGTCGCACTTCTATCCCATGGCGGGCGCTACCGAGGACTCCGCCATGGCCAGCGCCGAGGGCGAGCTGCAGAACCTGCGCTACCAGGCCACCTTCCCGCTGCTGCTCAACATTGCCGGGCAGCCCACGTACTTCATGAGCATGAAGGACGACGCAGGCTTGGTGAAGATGTACGCCATGATCAACGTCGAGCAGTACCAGGACGTGGCTACCGGCGAGACGGTGGCGGCTTGCCAGGAGGCCTACCTGGCGCAGTTGGCCGGCGAGGGGCTCCTGTCCGAGGAGGATGCCGCCGCGGTGTCGAACGAGGTCACGGTAACGGGCACCATCGCCACCGTGGCGCAGGCCGTGGTGGACGGCAACTCCCACTTCTACGTGACGCTGGCGGACGGGGCCGTGGCGAGCGGCGGCGGGAGCGACGCGGCCAACGCGGACGACGCGGACAACGCCGCGGATGCGGCGGGCGTCGCGGCCGGAGCCATCTTTGACTTTGCCCTGCCCGACATGCTGCCCATCGTCACTTACCAGGTGGGCGACCAGATCACCTTCACCTACGCGGCCGACGCGGGCGATAACGACGCCTATACGGTGACGTCCATCGCGGCCAAGGGGGCCGGGGCCTGACGCCGCGGCTGATTCCCGTTCGGTGTGGTTCGCTTTCTGTTTGGTGTGCCCTACGTGGGGCAACGGAAACGGAATCCTGGGCTTTTACCCCGCGCGACCACACCAAACGGCAAAGGGGGCACACCTAATGGAGCGGCGACCACACCAAACGGCGCGCAGCCTGCGCTCTTTCCGCTACGGATTGCAGGAACCGCAGGGATCGTAGCCTTGGGCGATAAGATCGCTCCGGGCGGCGGTGACGTCCGAGCGGTTGCGGGGCGACATGGCCTCGACGCCGGGGCAGTCCGGCAGGTGAAAGCGGTGCGACTTGGTGTTGAGAACGTAGACGCGCTCCTCCTCGTCAGCGGCCTCCGCCTCGTCCTTCTCGACCGCTTGCTCCTGGGCGGCGCCGGTCTGGGCGCCGGCGGCCACCGCCTCCACCACATCTGCGGAGGGCTGCGTGCGCCTCTCGACCTTCTCGGCCTTGGACGCGCCGCCGTCCTCCCAGTTGTTGCCCGTGGCGTAGTCAATGCCAACGCCGGGTTGCACGTCGTAGCAGTAGATGTTGAACGAGACGCCCTCTCCGCCGTCCTCAAGGGACCGCGCCTCCATCTGCACGCCGGAGGCCACCAGGTTGGCGCCCTCGAACACGGGCGTCACGCGGTAGAGCACGTGGTTGCCCGTGTCGTCCACGTAGTCGGCCACGAACTCCTCGAACGGGAGCATGCCCTCGGCGTTGAGGTAACGCGTGCCGGTGATGAGGTTGCGCTCGTTGGCGTTCTCGCCGGCTAGGGAGAACGCGATCAGGTGGCAGCGGTTGTAGAGGCTCTCGCCGTCCACGAAGTCGTAGCGCACCGACTGCCAGCCGCTGGGATGCACCGCGCTGATGCTGCCGCGTTTATCGGTGGGCATGGTTTCGGGGCCCAGGCACGCTTCCGCCGTGCCGCAGCGACCCAGCATGTCCAGCGGGCTGTAATCCTCGTAGCCGGCATCCGACCGCGCGGCGGATTGCGCGCGGTCCAGCTCGGCATCGGTGAACGAGGGCTCGTTGCCCGCCACGGTGACAAACGCGCTGGACGCCTCCTCAAAGGAGGGGAGGTCGTCCAGCGTCTGCGCTGCCGGGGTGGCGTCGAGCTCCTGCTGCAGCTGCGCGCTGATGCTCGGGGCGGCGCTGCAGCCGCCTAGCGCGAGGGCCAGCAGGCAGGCGATAAGCGCGGACAGGCGGAGGCGCGAAACGGCGAGCCGGCCGCGTGCGGACGCGGTCGGCGTGAAGGCGGTGCGGGTCATGGCCACCTCGCAGGTCGGATTGGTCGGTGGCGCCAGTATACCCGGGCGTGCGGACAAGCGGGGCTCCTCATCGTACGGTGGAGTCCCGGGCGGGGCTGGCCCAAACGGGGGCTGCGCAGGCGGAAGCACCGCGCCCGTCTGCGCTACTTGGTCTTAGGTCCCTGCACAAACCACTCAAGGCGCGCCTTGCCGGGTTTGAGCGTCTTTCCCAACCGTATGGCCGCGGCCGCTCCCGGCTTGAACGTGATCTGATCGCCCGTCAGGTACTCGGTCATCTCTTCCATAAAGGGAATATGGCCCACCGCGATGAGGCAGCTGGCGTTGGCGCGCTCCAGGTCGCCCAGGAATGTCTCGCTGTCCTGGTGGAGCAGGCTTTCGGCTGCCATGAGCTTGCGGTCGCCCAGGATGGTGTGCTCGCCGATGGCCTCAGCGACCTCGTGCGCGGTCTGCATGGCGCGCACCGCGGGGCTGGCCCAGATTACGGCGTTCTCGCGCTCCTCTGCGGTGAGCAGCGAGAAGGTGCGCTTGAAACCATGCGACGACGCCAGGGCGGCGCGGCCGTCGGAGGTGAGCTTGCGCTCGATGTCGGGCTGATCGGGTGCGGCCGCCTCGGCTTTGCCGTGGCGAACCAGGACGAGCGTCTTGACCATAGGGCTCCTTCGGTTGGTTCCGCGCGTCGGCGGGGCCTGCGGCGTGCGCGGAGCCTGCCGATGCGCGATGCGGTTCAGATACGCTGCCCCTATTGTACTCGCCTTTCCTCAGGCGGCCCGCCGATTCGCTTCCGGTTGCTCGCGCGGCGTCTCCTGGCGTCCGATCCATCGATCACCGCGTTTCTCGGGCCCAAAGGCGGTTACAGTAACGCTAGCGGTGCGGTTTGAGGAAAGGGGCGCGGCTATGGCGGCACAAGACAAGCAGGCGCAGCGCGAGGGGTTCTTTGCGCGCGTGTACGATGTGGTGCGGCAGATTCCCTGCGGGATGGTGGCCACGTACGGCCAGGTTGCCAAGTTGGTGGGCGAGCCGCGCAAGGCACGCTTCGTGGGCTTTGCGTTGCATGGCAACCCCGAGCCGGGCGTGATCCCCTGCCATCGCGTGGTCTTTGCCGACGGGCGCATCTGCGAGGGGTTTGCCTTCGGCGGGGCCGATGTCCAGCGTCGCCTGCTGGAGGATGAGGGTGTGGCGTTTCTGGACGACACCCATGTCGACCTTGAGGCCAGTCGGTGGCCCGCGGGCGTGGAATAGGCGGCGGATGCCCGCGATCGGTTGCGTGTTGCCGCGTACGGGCGCACGTAAACGGAAGATGGACATGGCGTTTGAGCGCGGCGGATGCTCCGTGCGCGTAATATACTTATAGATCAATACCAGTTAGCCCGTTTTTCGTGGCATACCAACACAACATATGCGGGAGGGTCCTATGAAGACGATCGTGCTTGCGTGCGGTTCGGGCATCGCCACCTCAACCGCCGTGGCCAAGAAGGTCGCGGAAATGCTCGACGCCAACGGCTATCAGGGGCGCTACGAGATCGTGCAGTGCGCCATTGCCGAGGCCACGGCCACGTGCGCCAAGCGCCATGCCGACTTGCTCGTCGCCACCACGGTCGAGCCGGAGGGGCTGTCGTGCCCGTTCGTCAACGGCGTGCCCTTCCTCACCAGCGTGGGCCGTACGGCGTGCGAGCAGCGCGTCTTGGAGATCATGGCCCAGTAGCCCTGTCGGCCCGCCGGCGCTTGCGCGTTGTGCAGCCGCGTCCCCTAAGAGGGCGGGCTTGCGGGCGACGGCGTGCTTGTCGCCCCGTGCGCAGAGGCTGAGGTCCAAACACTTTCCTGCCAAAAAAGGCCGCCTCACGGGCGGCCTTTTTGCGTTTGCACTTGACGGTGCGAGAAAGCGGGCCGGACGCGGATCAGCGTCGCCCGGCGCTGCGGGTCTTACCCCAGCGCACCGGGAACCGCGGTGGTGCCCGGCGCCAGGTTGGGGTTGGTCTCGTTCGCCTCGGTTTGCTGGTTGAGGGTGAAGACCGGCTGCCCGTTGTCAAAGATCAGGCGGTACTGCATGGCCCACAGCTCGTTGCGCAGGCTCGTAGCCTGGCTGTCGTCGTCCTGGCCGTTGAGGTGCCATACGCCGTCTGCGCCCTGGTACCCGATCACGTTGATGATCGGCAGCTGGCGGCGCAGTGCGAGCTCGGCCTTCTGGCTCTGGGTGAGCGGCGCGCCGATCTGCTGCATGAGCAGGGCGGCCAGGTAGTTGGTGCTGGTGTCGGTCTGCTCGCTTTGCTGCAGGCTGCCGGCAACGTCGTAGTTCGCCCAGATGAAGTACTGGGTGTGCCACAGGCGCTGGGTGTGGGTGGCCTCGTCCTCGTTGGTGAACCACAGGTCGTTGTAGCTGCTGGGGAAGCTGGGCTGATGGTCGCCGAAGAACACCACCACCACGGGGCGGTCGAGGTTGCGCAGCTCGTTGATGAAGGTCTCGAGGTCCCGGTCGGACTGCTCGATCAAAGAGAGGTACTCGTTGACCTCGGGATCCTCCACGCCGTCGATGCTGTAGTGCTCGAGCTGCGAGGACGGGATGAGGCCCGTGTCGTAGCCGGAATGGTTCTGCATCGTCACGTCGAAGATGAACTGCGGGCTCTCGTCGTTCTGGAGCAGCTCGAGGATCTTGTCGTAGGTGGCGCCGTCGGTCACCATGCCGCGGAGCTTCTCGGCGTCCTGGAAGTCGTCAATGGTCAGGAACTGATCGAATCCCAGGTCCTGGTAGACGTTCTCGCGGTTCCAGTTGTTGGCGTGGTTGGGGTGCATGGCGGTGGTGCTGTATCCCATCTCGCGGAACTGCTCGGCTAGCGACGGCACGCCCTGCTGGTTGTACACCATGTACGGGTACAAGCCCGTTCCCAAAAAGCTCATGGAGCTGCCGGTCAGGAACTCCCACTCGGTATTGCAGGTGCCGCCGCCGTACGCCGAGACGTACAGGTCGCCGCGCACCAAGGTGTCGGACAGGCTCTTGAAGAACTGCGGGCCCTCGTAGCCGGCGTGCATGTTCTGGTACACCGAAAGGTCCGAGAAGGTCTCGTTCATAATGGCGATGACGGTGGGTTTGGTCTCGCTGAACTGCTGCTCGGCGGCCTTGCGCCCCTCCGAGGCGCCCAGGTCGGAGCTCTGATCGTACTCGGCCGCGTAGCCGCTTATGAGCTCGTCGGCCGCCTCGGCGCTGTAGTCGGCCGGGCGCTGCGGCATCATGAGCTGGGCGTTGGAGATGAACGAGGGGAGGAAGCCCTGGCGGTAGTAGCTCTCCAGCGGGCGCCAGGTGTAGACCTGGATGCCTAGCGTGTTGTAGTAGTCGATCAGCGTCACGTGGGCGGTGACGCCGGCGATAAGCGCCAGGCCGACGAGCGCGTTGAGGGCAATGCGGCGGCCGCGGCCCGTGCGCCCCTGCCCCTGCTCATCGGAGCCGCGGGAGGGAAGCAGGCTGGCCAAGGGGGCCGTGCAGGTGATGGCGGCTGCCAGGCAGGCGATGCTGTACAGACAGAACGCCGTGAGGCTGTAGGTGTAGCCGGTTCCGGCAACCGCTGCGGCGGTGTTGAGGGCAAACAGGTCGCTCGGGGTGATGGGCATCGTCTTGAAGGTGATCACGAAGTACTGCGCGATGCCGACGAGCCAGAACACGATGGCGCTCACAGCAGTGGGCGTTCCGCGACGCTGGGCGAGGAAGAAGAGCGCGGCCTGGACGCCCAGGATGAGGGTCGCCTCGAGCAGCAGGCACAGCGGGTACATGTAGGTCAGGTCGTGGTTCGAGGGAATCTCGAGCGCCAGCGTGGTGAAGACGGCTCCCAGCACTAGGGCGATAAGCGCCAGGACGAGGGGATGGCCCGCCGCGCGCAGCTTCTCGCCCACCAGGTGGCGATTGAAGCTCAGGTGAGCGGCCCCGGCGCACGCAGCCCCGGCGAACAGCGCGGAGAGCGCGTCGTTGTCCACCAGCCCCAGCGCGCTCCAAACGAGGAGGAACGCCTGCAGGGCGGCGAAGAAAACGCCCCAGGCGATGCCGGCGGGGCGGAGGCGCTGTTCCTGCGCGCGGGCATGGCGGAGCGACAGCGCAAAGCTGGCCGCCGTGGCGGCCAGCGAGAGGGCGAACACAAAAGTCGGGATCATAGTGACTTCCTATCAGGCGCTTACGGTGTGCATGGTGGTGCGCAAGTGACCATGATAGGAGGGCCCACGCCGTTTTACCAGCGGTTAACAAAAAGGGCAGAGCTGTCAAGAATCTGACAACGGATGGCCACGGACTGCTACGGGGGCTGCCACTGGGGACGGGTGCAAATGGCAGAAGCGCAGTGCTTCTGCCATTTGCACCCGTCCCCAGTGGCAGCCAGCGGCAACCCCGCGGCTGCCAGCGGCAACCCCGCGGCTGCCAGCGGCAACCCCGCGGCAGCCAGCGGCAACCCGGCGGCAAATTATCGCCTGTTCTTCTCGCCCGCGCTTACGCCAACCCCAGCAGCATGCCCGCCGCGTGGACGGCAAACGCCACCGCCCAGGCCACGCCGCACTGCATGCACACCACGGTAAAGGCGTAGCGGCCGCCCAGCTCGTTGCGCACGGCCGAGACGGCGGCCACGCACGGCGTGTACAGCAGCGTGAACGTGAGGAAAGTGAAGGCCGTGAGCGGCGTGAAGAGCCCGGCCAGCGCGCCAACCGACCCGCCCATGAGCACGGTGAGCGTGGCCACCACGTTCTCCTTGGCGCCGAAGCCGGCCACCAGCGCGGCCGCTGCGATCCAGCTGCCAAAGCCCAGCGGCGCGAACACGGGCGCAATGAGGGTGCCCAGCGCGGCCAGCATGCTCTGGCTCTGGTCGGCCACCACGTCGAAGCGGATGTCGAAGGTCTGCAGGAACCAGATGATCACGCTCGCCGCGAAGATGATGGTGAACGCCTTGGTGGCAAAGCCCTTGGCTTTGTCCCACGCCAGGCGCGCGGTGGTCTTGGCGCTGGGCAGGCGGTAGTTGGGCAGCTCCATCACAAACGGCACCGGGTCGCCTTTGAAGGCGGTGCGCTTGAGCACCAGCGCCACCAGCACGCCTACGACCATGCCCATCACGTACATACTCACCATGACGAGCGGCGCGCACGTGGGGAAGAACACGGCCGAGAAGAGCGCGTATACCGGCAGCTTGGCCGAGCAGCTCATGAACGGCGTGAGCATGACGGTCATCTTGCGGTCGTGCTCGGAGGGGAGGGTGCGCGTGGCCATGATGGCCGGCACGCTGCAGCCGAAGCCGATGAGCATGGGGACGAAACTGCGCCCGGAAAGGCCCAGCTTGCGCAGGATCTTGTCCATCACAAAGGCCACGCGTGCCATGTAGCCGGAGTCCTCGAGCACCGAGAGCAGCAGGAACAGCACCACGATGATGGGCAGGAAGGAGAGCACGCTGCCCACACCGGCAAAGACGCCGTCTATCACGAGCGAGTGCACCACCGGGTTGATGCCGAACGCGGTGAGCGCCTGGTCGGCCATGTCGGTGACCGCGTTTATCCCAAGCTCGAGCAGGTCGGAGAGGCGCTGCCCGATAAGGTCGAACGTGAGCCAGAACACCAGCACCATGATGAGGATGAACACGGGGATGGCGGTGTACTTGCCCGTGAGGATGCGGTCGGCGGCCACGGAGCGCAGGTGCTCGCGGCTTTCGTGGGGCTTGACCACGCAGGCCCCGCAGGCCTGCTCGATGAACGAGAAGCGCATGTCGGCCAGGGCGGCCATGCGGTCGGTGCCGGCCTCCTCCTCCATCTGGTGGATGATATGCCCGGCGGCGTCCAGCTCGTTTTGGTCGAGCGCCAGGGCCTCGGTCACGAGCTTGTCGCCCTCGATGAGCTTGGTCGCGGCGAACCGCGGCGGGATCTGGGCCGCCGCCGCGTGGTCGCTGATCAGCTCGATAAGGCCGTGGATGCAGCGGTGCAGCGCGCCGTGGTCGGGGCCGTCGGCGGCGCAGAAGTCTATGCGGCCGGGATGCTCGCGGTAGCGCGCCACGTGCAGCGCGTGCTCGGTGAGCTCGCCGATGCCCTCGTTCTTCGCGGCCGAGATGGGGACCACCGGGATGCCCAGCGCCGCCTCGAGCGCGTTCACGTCGATCGTGCCGCCGTTGGCCGTGACCTCGTCCATCATGTTGAGCGCCAGCACCATGGGTCGGTCGAGCTCCATGAGCTGCAGCGTCAGGTACAGGTTGCGCTCGATGTTGGTGGCGTCGACGATGTTGATGATGGCGTCGGGCCGATCGTCCAAGATGAACTGGCGGCTCACTACCTCCTCGCTGGTGTAAGGGGAGAGCGAGTAGATGCCCGGCAGGTCGGTGATGGTGGCCTCGGGATGCCCCTTGATCTGGCCGTCCTTGCGGTCCACGGTGACGCCGGGGAAGTTGCCCACGTGCTGGTTCGAGCCGGTGAGCTGGTTGAACAGCGTGGTTTTGCCGCAGTTTTGGTTGCCGGCCAGGGCAAAGCGCAGCGGCGTTCCCTCGGCGAGCGCCGCCCCCTCGCGCCGCGGCTTGAGGGCGCCCTCGCCAAAGGCCGGATGCGCGGTGGCGTCCGGCGCGGAGGGGTTCTTGCGCGGCAGGTTGTGCGCGTCGTGCACGTTCACCAGGGCGATGCGCGAGGCGTCGTCGCGCCGCAGCGTCAGCTCGTAGCCGCGCAGGCGGATCTCCATGGGGTCGCCCATGGGGGCGTACTTCATCATGGTGACTTCGGTGCCGGGCGTGAGGCCCATGTCAAAGATATGCTGGCGCAGCACGACGTCGTCGGAGTCGACGGAGGCTATGATGGCGTCCTTGCCGATCTCGAGCTGGTCCAGCGTGTTTGCGTGCGGCGCGGCGCCAGGGCCCGCTGTCGGCACGTTCCTCTCCTGTTTCATGCATATCTCCCGCGGTTGGTTGCCACAGGCGATTCTATACGTGTCGTTTGGGGCCGGGCCGTCCCGGTCCCCGCTTTGACGGATTCTTTACGCGTTACCCATAACTAACTTCGGTGCGCGGCGCGGCTGCTGCGCGCGGCGCCTGGATCAGCGGTGCGCGCGGGGGGAGCGCTGGGGTGCATGGGGTTCGCGGCACTTGCGCTGCGGCGCGCCGGCCTTCTCGAGCCGGCGGGCGCATTCGGCTTCAAAGTCCCCGTCGTTCCAGGTTCTGATCTCTTCCAGCAGCTGCTCGGCGCGCGGGCGGTCGCGCTGGTCCGCAAAGAACGTAAACGCCTTGCCCACAAGGTCGCGGCGCTCCCGTTTAGGAAGGCGCAGCGCCAGCATGCGGTCGAACTGCGCGGCGACTTGGCCCGTATCGCCCTGCATGAGGTACGCGTTGAGCTTGAGGTGCTCGCGCGTGTACGCGGGAAGCGCCGTGCGGCACAGCCGGCTTTCCACGCGCGAGAAGAACTCGTCAAAGCGGCCGTCCATCATGGCCGCGCGCAGCTTCTTGAACTGGCTGCGGCGCACGATCTCCAGCGCCGCCTGTGCGCCGCCCACCGCGATGACGAGCGCGAGGCCGGCTATGGTGAGGATCGTGCTGGCGTCCATGGGGCTCCTTTGGCAAGTTGGCGAAAAGGGTTTCCGGGCGGCGGCTCTCGGCGGCGGCCGTGCGGGCGCCTACATCATGGCGCTCAGGCTGCGGGCACGGCGCAGTGCCTCGATGGTGCGCCGGGCGATAAGCTCGGCCTCCTCGTCGGTCACGGTGTCGGAGAGCGAGAGGCGCAGCGTGCCGTGCAGGCTGGCCGGGGGCGCGCCGATGGCGACGGCCACGTGCGAGGGGTCGGTGGAGCCCGTGGAGCAGGCGGAGCCCGTGGCGGCCGCGACGCCCAGCTGGTCGAGAATGACCACGGCGAGCTCCCCGTCGATGTTCTCGCAGGCAAACGAGGCGATGCTCGGCAGGCGCCGCACCGGGTCGCCGGTGGGGTGCACGTCGGGCACGGCGTTGCAGACGACGCTTACCAGCCGGTCGCGCAGGGCCGCCACGCGCGCCTGGGCCGCGGCGAGGTTATCGATCTGCTCTTCCAGCGCGGCTACCATTCCGGCGATGCCGGCCAGGTTCTCGGTGCCGGCGCGCAGGTGGCGCTCCTGGGCGCCGCCGCGGATGAGCGGCGGAAGGTCAAAGCCCCGGCGCAGGTAGAGCGCGCCCACGCCGCGCGGCCCATGGAACTTGTGGGCCGAGAGCGAGAGGGCGTCGACCCCCAGGTCGGTCACGTTGACGGGGATATGCCCCACGGCCTGCACGGCGTCGGTGTGGAAGGGGGCGTTGCGGGCGTGCGCCGCCCGGGCGAGCTCCGCCACATCCTCGACGGTGCCGATCTCGTTGTTGGCGAGCATGACCGAGACCAGCGCGGCGGGGCCGCCCTCATGGGCGAGCGCCCGCTCAAGGTCCTGGGAGCTTATGCGGCCCTGCTCGTCAACGGGCAGGTAGACGACATGGGCCCCCGCGCGCTCGAGTTCAGCGCAGGTGTGGAGCACCGCGTGGTGCTCGATGGCGCTGGTCACGATGAGGGGCTGGCGGGGCGCGGTGCCCGAGTCTCCGCGCTGCGCCTGCTTTTCTCGCCAGAGCTGCGCGGATCCGCGCAGCACCCAGTTGTCAGACTCGGTGCCGCCGCTGGTGAAGACGATCTCGGCGGGATCCTGGGCGCCCAGGAGCTCGGCCATGCGCCCGCGCGCGTCGGCGAGCGCGCGGGCGGCTTCGCGGGCCACGCGGTGGATACCGCTGGGGTTCCCGAACCGGTCGGTGAGGTAGGGCATCATGGCTTCGAGGGCGCGGGGGGAGAGCGGCGTGGTGGCCGCGTTGTCGGCATATATATAAGTGCGATCGCCTGCGGCAAGGTCGCCTGCCGCGGAGGGCTTATGGGTTTCGGGGGCGGTTGCCGACGTTGCCGGCGCTCGACCGGTGCCGGGCAGCACGCTTGCCGGGTTGGGGGATGCGCTGGCGGGCGTCGAAGATGTGGTCATGCGGCCTCGATTCACCTGCGCACGCCAGGGCGGGCGCAAAACGGGCATTGCGGTCTATTGTACTCGGCTGGCGCGCGTTCTCGGAGTCCGGCAAAAGCCCCGGCGCGCTGTTCCGGAAGGGCCGCGGAAAGCGGGGCTTCCCGTCAAGCGGGCCATGGCGGGGCACCGCGCTCTTTAGCGCAGGAACAGGAACCAGATGATCAGGGCCGCGATCAGCGCAACAGCAATTACGGGGATGAACCGCGCGGGGGACTTGCGCCGTCCGCGGCCGGCGAAGATCGTCTTGCCCGGCTTGGGCGTCTCCAGGTAGCGGCTGTAGTTGATGGGGGCCGCCCCTGCGCCGCCGGCACGGTGCGCCGGCTCGGCTGCGGGCATGTAGCTGGGGTCGCTTGTGGCCACGCCCATGTGCTTGTGGTCCGCGCCGCTCCGCGGGTAGGGAGCGGTTCGGTCGCGCCGGGCTCCTCTTGCGCCCGCGCTCAGGGACCCGGTGTCGGCGGCGCCGCCATAGGCGGCCGCATCGGCAGCCGGGCCGGTTGGGCCGGCGCTTTCCGTCAGGCTGCTCGTGCTCGCCGGATGCGCGCTCCTCGCCGCTTCGGCGGACGCGCCGCTGCGCCCCTGCATCGTGTGAAACGGCTGGCGGCGCTGTCGCTGCTCGAGCGTCTCGTAGCGGTTGAGGGTCACGTAGCGGGGCTCGATATCGTTGATAGGCTCCTGTGTGATATGGCGAACCTGCCGACGGTAGGGCTGGCGCGGCGCCGCGGGCGCCGGTTGCGCGCCGGAGCTGGGAGAAGGCCCCTGCAGAGGACCTGTTGAGGACTGTGCGTTGCTATCGTCCATGGGGCGCGCTTTCTCAAGATGCGGCAGATCCCACCCATTGTACGTTCCGCGCTGGCGAGGCCGTTAGTCACCCCCGTCCTTGTCCGGATTTTCACAACCATAAAAGGCGAGAAAAAGCGCTGCTTCTTCTCCGCAGTGGCGTTTGAGAAAGATCTAAGTCAAACACACTTAGATGTGATGAGTCTGTGACGCTCAAAAAACCTTCGGATGTATGAATAGGATGAGCCAAGCCGGGCATAAACAGAAGCGAACAGAGAGCAACGCCCCAGCAGCGAAGGCAAACGGCATTCGGCTCGGGGCAGAGCAAAAGGAGTGATCGATTATGGCAAGCATGGTTCCTTATCGTTTTGGTATCCGCCCCATGAGCAGCTGGTTCGACGCGTTCGATGACCTGGCCAACATCGCCAACACCGCGGTGTCCGGCGCTGCGTTCCCCATGGACGTGGAGGACACCGGCGACGCCTACGTGGTCAAGGCCTATCTGGCCGGCGTCGGCCGCGACGAGATCGACGTCGAGCTCAACGAAGGCCGCCTCTCCATTGCCGTCAACGTTGAGGACAAGGAGGAGGACAAGGCCAAGAACTACCTGGCCAAGGAGTTCACGAGCTACAGCGCCACGCGCGGCGTCTACCTGAAGGATGCGGCGCAGGAGGGCCTGACGGCCAAGCTCGCCGACGGTATTCTGACCATCAACGTGCCCAAGTTCGTGGAGAAGAAGAACGTCACCAAGATCGCCATCGACTAAGGCGCGATGTTCGGGCGGCAAGCCGACGCAACGAGCAGGGGCGGTCCCACCGGGGCCGCCCCTTTTTGCGTCTCGCGCGCTTTCCGTGCCCCTTGCGCGCGCATTTTCGCAACGGGGCGGTAGCCTGCGGGGCGCACGAGCAAGGGCGGGCGGCGCGCGGACGGCTTGCGCGGGCGGGGCATGCGGATGGCTTGCGCGGGTGGGGCGCGGGCGGGGCGTGCGGGCGGGCAGTGCGCGTGGCCTATCCGAGCGAGAATTGCACTCATACGAGCCAGGTGGGCGAGAAGCGCACTCGTACGGTTGCAGTTTTCGCGCACGGGCATAGAGCTGGTCGAAACATACCCCCATGCGCTCTTATCGCCCATGCGATAAGTGCATAATGCGTGCCATGGTGCATGCGGGACGGGCAGCCCCCCCTCGTACGAGCGCAGTTCTCGCCCGCAAGGGTCGTATGAATGCGGCTTTCGCCAACCGCGTTCGTATGAGTTTGCTTCTCGCCCAGGGCACTCGTATGATCGCGATTCTCGCCTGAGCGCAGTTCCTCCTATGGGTCGCAGACGGGGAAAGGGCTGCGCGGTACCGGGGGCGCCTTTTCGCCTGCCGCGTAAGGTGGCGTCTTCGCTAAACGAGGATATGGCTTGCCGCGGTGCGAAAAAGGTTGCGCACCGGGCGCGTTCCCATGGCTCCGCAAACGTATGTCCGCCCAGGGCGTTATACTGACTCATGCGATAAGACCGGCCGCTTGGCGGGCGAGAAGCGCTGGCTGCAAGCGGCGCGCGGTGCCGCCGCTGCCATTGGCGCAGCCGGAACGGCGGCTGCGGTGGCGCCTGCGCGGGATGTCCGTGTTTCTCGCCCGTACCCAACAGGCCGACGATGTACCGAGGGGAGGCGCCGTGGCGCGTCATGTGCTGGCGCTGCATGTGCTGGGCAGCGGTTCCAAGGGCAACTGCGCGATCATCGAGGGGCCGCAGGGCCTCATCATGATCGATGACGGCTTCTCGCGCCGCGAGGTGCTGCGCCGCATGCACGAGCTCGACTTGGACGAGTCTCGGGTGAGGGCCGTGCTGCTCACCCACGAGCATACCGACCATGTGAAGGGCCTGGGCGTATGGAGCCGCCGTTTCAGCGGGCCGCTGTTTGCCAGCCAGGGAACGACGGAAACCAAGCGCGCCCTTGCCGAGCTGTCATTTGAGGAGTTCAAGCCAGGTGACGAGCTCGCGCTGGCGGGCGTGCGCGTGCGCACGTTCGGGACCTCGCACGACGTGGCCAATCCCGTGGGGTTCCGCTTTGAATGCCGCGGGGACTCCGTGGCCTTTGCTACGGACACCGGCGTGGTGACGCCTGCCGCTTATGAGGCCCTAGCCGACGCCCGCATCTTGGCACTCGAAAGCAACCACGACGTGGCCATGCTCAAGAACGGGGATTACCCGGCCATGCTCAAGGCGCGCATCCTGTCCGAGCGGGGGCACCTCTCCAACGCGCAGAGCGCCGAGGCCGCCGCCCGGCTGGTTACCGGGCGCACGGAGCAGCTGGTGGCCATGCATCTCTCGCAGGACAACAACCGGCCGAGCCTTGCCGTGCGGGCGCTGGCCGAGAAGCTCGGCGCCTGCTTGGACGACGACCTGGGGATCAGCGCCACCCGGCGCCCGTCCGCGGACGCCGCGGCGGCCTCGGCGGCCGAGCTGCGCATCCGCGCCGCCGGCCAGAACCGCCCCATCAGCGTTCGGTGAGCCGCGGCGCGCCGCAGGGGCGCTCGCCGGCTCGTTCCGGCAACCGGTTTGCCCGCTGTCCCGTCGGCCTGCTCTGGCCGGCTCGCTCTGGCGCCTGCGCCGCTTCGGCGCCATCTCCCTGCTCGGTTGCGCGGGCAGCGTCGTCTTTGGCGGTAAAAGCGCGGGGAGAGGACGCCGCCCGCGCAACTGAACGGAGGCTAGGAGGTTTGCGATGACATCTGTTGCCCGCCGTTACCAGCGGCAGTTTGGGCGCTCGCGCACCGGCGCGGCCCCGGTTGCGCGCGCCAACGAGGCCCTGCGCGCGCCGGTGGTGCTCATGGTCTCCGGTGGGGCCGACTCCACCGCGCTGCTCGTGCGCGCCTGCACCGGCACGCTCAACCTGGGCGACGGCCGCGGCGAGGCCCGCGTGGCGCGCGAGCGCCTGCACGTGCTGCACGTAAACCACCACCTGCGCGGCGCGGAGTCGGATGCCGACGAGGCCTTCGTGCGCGGGCTTTGCGACGCCTATGGGGTGCCGCTGCGCGTGGAGCACTTCGAACCCGACGAGCCCCGCGCGGAGCGCAACCTCGAGGCCGCCGCGCGCGAGAAACGCTACTTCTTTGCCCGCCGCTATCTCAAGCAGCTGTGCGAGCAGTTCAAGGTGCCGCGCCGCCACGGCCGCATTGCCACGGCCCACACGGCGAGCGACCGCACCGAGACCTTCCTCATGAACGCCATCAAGGGCGCCGGGCCCGCCGGGCTTTCGAGCATCCCGCGCCGGCGCGGCAACATCGTGCGGCCGCTTTTGGACGCCACCCACGCCGAGCTCTGCCGCTACCTGCTGGTCCGCGGCCAGGCCTGGCGCGAGGACGAGTCCAACGCCGACACCTCCTACCTGCGCAACTTCGTGCGCAACCGCATCGTGCCCCTGGCTGCCGAGCGCAACGCGCACGTGGAGCGCACGGTGAGCGCCTCGTGCGACATCCTGGGGGACGAGGACGCGTTCATGAGCAAGTTGGCCGCGACGGCCCTGCGCGCGCTCACCCGGCGGGACTCCGCGGGGGTGCTCGTGCTGGACGCCGCCCGCATGGCCGCCACGGACGTGGCCCTGGCGCGGCGCATGGTAAGGCTCGCCGTCGAGCACGTTTCCCCGCGGCGCGACCTGAGGCTGGACCTGCGGCACGTGGAGGCGGTTCTCGCCTGCGTGGCGGCGGGCGAAGGCTCGGTCACCCTCCCCGGCGACCTCGACGCCCGTGTGGAGTTCGGGGCGCTCACGCTGCGCACCGCCCCTGCGCGCGAGGAGGCGGTGGCGACCTGGCTCTCCCTGCCGGGCCGCATAGCCCTTTCCGGGGGAGTCACGCTCACCGGATCGCTTCTGCGCCTGGCACCGGGGGTCGACCCGGTCGCGTACGTGCGCTCCGAGACGCGCGAGTGGGGCCAGGACCGGGCCTTTGCCGATGCCGCCGCGCTGGGTTTTGCCGAAGCCGACCTTGAGCGCCTGGCCGCGGGCGGCACCGCGCTGCCGGCCGAGGCCCTCACGGCGCGCCTCTGGGTGGACGGGCCGCAGCCCGGCGACGTCGTCTGCCCGCTGGGGATGCAGGGCCGCTCCAAGAAGCTGTCCGACCTGTTGGGCGCCGAGCGCGTCCCCGTGGCGGAGCGCCCGCAGGTGCCCGTGGTGCGCACGGCGCCCGGCGGCGCGATTGTGTGGGTTGCCGGAATCCGATCGGACGACCGCTTCAAATGCACGCCGACCACGCGCATCTTGGTAAAATTGGAGCTTCGACGCGTTAGCGCCCTGGATAATGGGCGATAATCGCATAGCGGCGGGGCAAGGCACCGCGCCGCGCCGCGGTCGGGCGCCTGCCCGCCGCCGTCAGCAAGGGCTTTCAGGAAGGGGCCGTATGAGCACGATGGACAAAGACGTCGAGCGCGTTCTGTTCTCCGAGGAAGACATTCACGGGATCGTCCAGCGCCTGGGCAAGCAGATCTCCGAAGACTACGCCGGCGAGGGCAAGGACCTGGTGCTTATCGCCGTTCTGCGCGGCGCCGTGGTCTTCATGGGCGACCTCATGCGCGCCATCGACGTGCCGCTCGCGATCGACTTCATGGCCGTCTCCAGCTACGGGGACAAGGCCAAGAGCTCGGGCATCGTGCGCATCATCAAAGATCTCGACGTCGACATCAAGGGCCGCGACGTGCTCATCGTCGAGGACATCCTGGATTCCGGCCTGACGCTGAAGTACCTGATGAAGAACCTGTCCGCGCGCCACCCCGCCTCGCTCGAGGTCGCCGCCTTCCTGTGGAAGGACATCGAGGGCAAGCAGGCCGCGGTCAACCCCAAGTACGTGGGCGCGCACTGCCCGGACGCGTTTGTCGTGGGTTACGGCCTGGACTTCGCCGAGAAGTACCGCAACCTGCCGTACGTGGGGGTGCTCAAACCGGAGGTTTACTCGTAGGATGCAACGCAGATCAACGCAGATTGACCGCCTGGAGGACGCCCGCTCGGCGGCGGCCCTCCAGGCGGCGGAGCCCGTAGCCGCGCAGGCGGTTGCGGGCCCGGCGCTTCTCGCCGAATCGCACGACAAGGACCCCGATGCGGACGCCGGCGCCACGCCGACCGCTCCCGACGGGAAGCGCAACGGCGCGCGCCCTGCGCCGGGCAAAGCCGGAGGCGCCGGCAAGGGCGAGGGGGACGACAAGGACCGCGGCCCCTTGGGCTGGGGCGGCTCGTTCTTGGACGGCGACCCGCTGGGGTCGGGCCCCGGCGGCCGCGGTCCGCTGCGCGTCAACTGGATCTACCTGCTGGTGCTTGCCGCCCTGGTGGTGTACCTCGCGTTCAACATGGGCGCGGGCAACCGCGGCCAGGCCACGGAGCTCGCCACGAGCGACTTTGTGACCGCGGTGGAGGAGGACCGCGTGGCCAGCGCCACCTACACGGTGCAGAACGGCAGCGTGTCGGGCCAGTACTGGCAGAACGCGGGCGACAAGGGCGATGACGACCGCCTGGCCGACTTCACCTCCACGTACGTGGGCTCCGACTCGCTGGCCGCGCTCATGGCCGAACACCCGGACACCACCTACGAGGTGGACACCACGGATCCCGATTTTCTCGCCAACCTGCTCATGACGGCGCTGCCCACCATCGCGCTCATTCTGGTGATGTTCTACTTCATGCGGCAGATGATGGGCGCCAACAACCGGGCCATGCAGTTCGGCAAGACCAACGCGAAGACCAACGAGGCCACGCGCCCCAAGGTCAAGTTCAAGGACGTGGCCGGCATCGACGAGGCCGTTGAGGAGCTGCAGGAGGTCAGAGACTTCCTATCCGAGCCCGAGCGCTACCGCAAGCTGGGGGCCAAGATCCCGCGCGGCGTGCTGCTGGTGGGCCCTCCCGGCACGGGCAAGACCCTGCTCGCCAAGGCCGTGGCCGGCGAGGCCGGCGTGCCGTTCTTCAGCATCTCCGGATCCGACTTCGTCGAGATGTTCGTGGGCGTGGGCGCCAGCCGCGTGCGCGACCTCTTCAAAGAGGCCAAGGAGCAGAGCCCGTCCATCATCTTCATCGACGAGATCGACGCGGTGGGCCGTCAGCGCGGTGCCGGCTTGGGCGGCGGGCACGACGAGCGCGAGCAGACGCTGAATCAGCTGCTGGTCGAGATGGACGGCTTCGAGGAGAACGAGAGCGTCATCCTCATCGCGGCCACCAACCGCCCGGATATCCTCGACCCGGCGCTCCTGCGCCCGGGCCGCTTTGACCGTCAGATCACCGTCGACCGCCCGGACGTGGCCGGTCGCGAGCAGATTCTCAAGGTCCACGCCGGGAACAAGCCGTTGGACTCCGAGGTTGACTTTGCCAAGCTGGCCCAGCTCACCGTAGGATTTACCGGCGCCGATCTGGCCAACCTGCTCAACGAGGCCGCGTTGCTCACCGCGCGCCGTCACCGCGCGCTCATCAGCATGGACGAGATCGAGGAGTCCATGGAGCGCGTCATTGCCGGCCCGGAGCGCAAGGCCCGCGTCATGACCGCGGCCGAGCGCGCCACCATTGCCTACCACGAGAGCGGCCATGCGCTGGTGGGCCATGTGCTGGAGCATTCCGACCCCGTGCACAAGATCACCATCATCCCGCGCGGTCAGGCGCTGGGCTACACCATGCAGCTGCCCACCGAGGACCATTTCCTCAAGACGCGCAACGAGATGCTGGACGAGCTCGCCGTCTTTTTGGGCGGCCGCGTTGCCGAGGAGCTCATGTGCGACGACGTGACCTCTGGTGCCAGCAACGACCTTGAGCGCGCCACCAAGATGGCCCGCGAGATGGTCACGCGCCTGGGAATGAGCGAGGCGCTGGGCACGCAGGTTTTCGGCGAGGCGCAGCACCAGGTGTTCCTGGGCCGCGACTACGCCGACCACCAGGACTACTCCGAGGAGACGGCGCGCCGTATCGACGAGGAGGTCCAGCGCATCATGCGCGAGGCGCACGAGCGCGCGAAGGGCATCCTGGAGGAGCGCCGCGAGCAGCTCGAGCTCATGAAGAGCGTGCTTTTGGAGCGCGAGACCGTTGAGGGCGAGGCCGTGGAGGCGCTGCTCGACAACCGCTGGGACGACTATCTGGCGCGCGAGGGCGGCATCAAGGCGGCCAAGGAGGCCCGCAACGCCGCGGCCGGCGGCACGGCCGCGCCCGCTCCGCGCAAGCGCAAGGTGCTCACCCCTGAGGAAGAGGAGAGCCTGCGTGACGAGGCAGCGCGCTACGCGCAAGAGCAGCTGGCTGCCGAGCAGAAGGCGGCGGGCGCGGGTGCCGTGGGCGCCGAGGAGCCCGATGCGGGCGAGAACGACGGGCGGGAAAGCTGACACGCCGACGAAAAGCGCGGGGTCCGCAAGGGCCCCGCGCTTTTTTTGGCGCCGTAGGTTGCCGTTGTGCCATTGGGGATGGGGACGTGCCGTTGGGGACGGGTACATATGGCAGAACAAGCGTTCTGCCATATGTACCCGTCCCCAACGGCACGTCCCCAATGGCAACCCCCAACGGCAAATGGCCACCCGATGGCACACCGCGCTTGGTTAACAGTGCGTGCAGCCGCGCCGCCGCCCTTATCGCACGCAGTACAATACGGCGCAGGAAACAAGGCGAGCGGGTATTCCCGGAAAGGCGGCGCGCCATGAACAAGACCATGTACGCATACGGTGCGGAGAAGTCGGCCATTCGCGAGATCTCGGCGTTCGCTGCGGCGCGCAAGGCCCAGATCGGCGCCGACAAGGTGTTCGACTTCAGCATCGGCAACCCCAGCGTTCCCGCGCCGGACGCGGTGCGCCGCTCTATAGAGCGCGCGCTCGAGCTGCCCCCGTGCGAGCTGCACGGCTACACCCCGGCGGCCGGTTTGCCCGCTGCGCGCCAGGTCGTGGCGGCGTCGCTCAACCGCCGCTTCGGCACGGCGTACACGGCTGACAATCTCTACCTCACCGTGGGGGCGGCGGCGTCGCTGTCCATCAGCATCCACGCGCTCACCAACCCCGGCGACGAGGTTATCGTCATAGCGCCGTACTTTCCCGAGTACCGCGTGTGGATCGAGACGGCTGGCTGCGCTTGCGTGGAGGTGACGGCCGACCAGGAGAGGTTCCAGATCGACGCCGCCGCAGTGTGCGCGGCCGTCACGCCGCGCACCCGCGCGATCATAGTCAACTCGCCCAACAACCCCACGGGCGCCGTGTACGCCCGGGCCAACCTCGAGGCGTTGGCGCAGGTTCTGGGCGAGAAGAGCGTCGAGCAGGGCCAGCCGATCTACCTTATCTGCGACGAGCCGTACCGCGAGATCACGTACGGAGCCGAGGTCCCGTGGGTGCCGGGCATCTACGGGAACACGGTGGTGTGCTACTCGTACAGCAAGTCGCTGTCGCTGCCGGGCGAGCGCATTGGCTGGGTGCTGGTCCCCGACACCATGCCCGATGCCGACCGCGTGATGTGCGCCATGGCCGGGGCGGGCCGCACGCTGGGCTTTGTCTGCGCTCCCGCGCTGTTCCAGCGCGTGCTGATGGATTGCGTTGACGAGCCGAGCGACGTGGAGGCCTATGCGCGCAACCGCGAGGCGCTGACGGCGGGGCTTGCGCGCGCCGGCTACACCTACGTGGAGCCCGACGGCGCCTTTTACCTGTGGGTCAAGGCCCTTGAGCCTGACGCCGAGGCCTTCTTTGAGCGCGCCCGCTCCTTTGAGCTGCTGCCCGTGCCCTCGACGAGTTTCGGCGCGGCGGGCTGGGTGCGCGTGAGCTACTGCGTGCCCTACGACACCATCGTGAACTCGCTGCCCGCATGGGAGGCTTTGGCCGCATCGTATCGGTAGGGCGGGATCGCCGGTGCCGTTCGGTGCCGTTGGCGCCCGTTGGGGCCGGCTCAAACGGCGTTAAATGGCGGGCATGCTGCGACGGCGGGCGCGCGTTGTCCTGCGCGTGCCCCAACAACGGGCGGCGCCATGTCAATGCCGGCGTATCTGTCGTACAATACGGGCCGACACGCCGCCCGGTCGCCGCCGTTGCGCCTGCGGGGCTTCCGTTCGGCCGCACTTCTCGTCTGACAAGGAGCCGCCATGCCCTACACCGTTCGCGGCGACGTGCACACGCACACGCTGTTCTCGCGCCACGCTTACTCGACCATTGCTGAGAACGTGGCCGCTGCCCGCGCCGCCGGGCTCGACCTGCTGGGGTCCACGGACCATTTCAGCTCCATGCTCTTTCCCGATCAGCACGTGCGCAATTTCCAGTACCTGCTCAACCGCGACTGCTGGCCGCGCCTGTGGGACGGGGTGACCGTGCTGCGCGGCGCCGAGGTCGACATCACGGGGCTCGACGGCTCGTTCTTCGGGCAGGATCTTGCCGTGCCCGAGAGCATCAGCGGCCATCCCGAGCAACCGGGGACCACGCTTTTCGGCTTGGTGGCCAAGGGGTGCGACTACCTCATCGCCAGCGTCCACAACGAGCTTTTCACGACCGGCGCCTCAAGGGCCCAGGCGGCCAACATGTACATCAGCGCCCTGGAGCATCCTCAGGTGCTCGTGCTGGGGCATGTGGGGCGCTCCGGCGTGCCGTTTGACATCGACCCGGTGCTGCTGCGCGCCCGCGACCTGGGCAAGCTCATAGAGATCAACGAGCACAGCCTGGAGGCGCGTCGTCCCAAGACCGACAGCGCGTGCCGCCGCATTGCCGAGCGCTGCGCCGAGCTGGGCGTGGGCGTTGTGGTGAACTCGGATGCGCACATTGCGCAGGCCATAGGCCACTACCCGCATGCCGAGGCCCTGCTTGAGGAGATCGGGTTCCCTGAGGAGCTGATCGCCAACCGAGATGCCGCGACCTTCCTGGCGGCCATGGAGCGAGCCGGCCTCCCGCGCCTGCAATAGCGTCCGCGTCACCATACAGAGTTTCGGCGCAGGGCTGCATTAGGCGAGAAAAACGGGCGCCGCATTGGCTTTCCGCGGATCCAACCGCTTCTTGCCGCGATCGGGACGCGTTTGTCCACCAGGGGGATGTGGACACGCCTTTGATCTGCGCAAACAACGCATTTGCGCACGGGGGCCTTCCGGCCCGTTGGATGCGTGCCAAGGGTTGTGCAAGGTCGCCCGTCGGTTTCTCATAACATGTCCGCGCTCCGGCCTAAGGCCTGGTAGCGTTGCAGGCATGAAAGGGATTCTGTGCGACATATCGGCTATGCGCTACCACGCCCGCAGGGGCTTGGACGCGGGGCGGCATCCGTATGCCCAGCTTGCGCGCGTGCCCGCGGACTGCTTGCATCGAGCCTCGGACGTACGGCGGTTGGCGCAAACCGGGACGCTCGCCCGCCTGCGCACGCCCGAGCTTCCCCTTCATCTTTTGGTGCCCACCACGGGGCAGGCTCAGAGCAACCGCTTTGCCGTGTGCCACTCCTGTCGGACCGAGCTGCCTTTCGGCTCGGTGCAGCGGGTGGCCGAGGGATTGTTCTGCCTGACGCCTGCGGGCTGCTTTCTGTATGCGGCACGTCGACTCACGCTGCTCCAGCTCATTGCGTACGGATGCCAGATCTGCGGCTCGTTCGCGGTTGACCCCGACGGCGCGCACGAGCTTCTCGACCACGCGCCGGTGCTGCACGCGTCTGACCTGCGGATGTTCCTCGCCCGAGCGCCGGCCCATCTTTACGGTATCAAGAAGGCGCGTGCTGCGGCGGCGTACGTGAGCGACGGCTATCGGTCCCCGCGCGAGGTGCTGCTGGGCATGCAGCTCTGCTTGCCGCGGAGGCTGGGCGGGCGGGCGCTGGCGCTGGAACCCAACCGGCGTGTCAGTCTTTCTCCGCGTGCGCGCAGGCTGTACGGCAGAGGGTACTGCGTCTGCGATCTCTTCCACGAGGAGACGCGGCTCGACCTGGAGATCGACGGTGCCTATCATCGCAGCGCCGAGCAGCAAGCCCGCGCCGCGCTGCGGCAAACGGCGTTGATGGCCATGGGCATAGCGGTGGTACGCGTGACCGGCGGGCAGACGGCGGACACAACGGTGGCGGATGCGGTTGCGCTCCTAATAGCGGCGCGCGCGGGGCGGCGCGTCGATCGGTCTTCATGCGGGCAGGCGCAGGAGGGTGAGGAGGACGCGTTTGCAAAGCGGCAGAAGCGGTTGGTAACCGAGGTTCTCGCCCTAGACCGGGCGCTGTACCAATCGTAGGCGGAGGCGGGATGCGCGCCGAGCCCGGTGCTCTTGCCGGAGGGCGGCGTCGCGCGTGGCGGGTTCCTGCTGTTTGGGAGAAATGCAGGCCGAACGGCGCATATGGGGGAGTGCTGTGCGAAAATAAGCGATTGTCTGCGCACGGTTTTGTGCGGCGCGCAGGCTGGTCGGGTTCAGGTATTCGACGACAAGACCGAGGGGTTGTAGGCATCATGGCAACTACCGATACGCAGGAAGCAAACGAGAAGGGCGCCCGCGGCAAGCAGCGGGGGTCCGACAAGGGGCACGGCGCGGCTACGGCGAAAAGCACCGGCGCGGAGAAGAGGGCCGGCATGGGCCGCAGGTCCGCGGCGCGCGCGTCAATGAAGCGCGACGAGGTCGCCGATGACGGCAAAAAGGCGCCTAAGAGCAAGCACGAGAAGCGCGCCGAGCGTCATGAGCACCTTTCCAAGGTCGGAAAGATCGTGCTGGTGGCGATTGGCTGCCTGGCCATGCTCCTGTCCGTTACGGCGATGGCGTGCTCGGGCTTTCTGAACCAGGAGAGCACTGGCTACCATCTGACCGGCGGCGTGGCCGCCACGGTGAACGGGACCAACATCACCGAGGACACGGTGACGCGCCAGATCATGAGCCAGCGCAGCTCCTTGGGTTACGATTCGGACGAGGACTGGGCCCAGTACCTGGTGGATCAAGGGCAAACTCCCGAAGACCTGCGCCAGAGCATCATCGACAGCTACGAGCAGCAGCTCATCCTTCAGAAGGCCATCAACGAGAACAACATCGAGGTGTCCGACGACGAGGTGCAGAGCGCGTGGGACGATGCCGTGGCCAACTACGACAGCGAGGACGCGTTCCTGAACCTGCTCAGCCAGATGGGCTATACCGAGGACACGTACAAGGAGCAGCTGCGCTCGAGCCTTGAGCAGCAGAAGCTGCGCGAGACGGTCGCCGCGGTGGACGACCCCACGGACCAGGAGATCATCGACTACATCAACGCCGATCTGGAAACCTACAACGGTGCCCGCAAGAGCTCGCACATCCTGTTCCAGGTGGATTCCGACGGCAGCAACGACGCCGATCAGCAGGCTGCTGCGCAGGAGGTTCTCGACAAGATCAACAACGGCGAGATCAGCTTCGAAGACGCCGCCAAGGAGTACTCCGACGACAGCTCCGCCGATAACGGCGGCGATGTGGGCTGGGACTGCGACGCCACGTTCGTGACCGAGTACGAGGATGCGCTGAAGCAGCTCGACAAGGGACAGATCAGCGGCGTGGTGAAGAGCACCTACGGCTACCACATCATCCAGTGCACGGACGTCTTTACCATCGACGGCAGCGTGACCTCTATCGACCAGGTGCCCGAGGGTATCAGGACCTCCATCTCCGACACCCTGAAGAGCCAGGCCGAGACCGAGGCCTACAACACCTGGTACGACGACTACGCCGCGCAGCAGGATGTCCAGGTGAACGACATGCCCGCCGACGTGCCCTACAACGTGAGCTTGGACGGCGTGGAGCCCTCCACGAGCACCGACGCCTCCGCGGCCGACAGCGCCGGTGATACCGCCACCGACTCTGGCAGTTCGGAGTAACGCTCGGGCACATCCCCTGTTCCCGTCGGGCCGGGTCGGACTTGCCCGGAGAATGCTTGTTTCACGAGTCATTCTCCAGACAAGTCCGACCCGGCCCTCTTGCTACGCTGCTAAAGGACTGTTCTTCTCGTTCCCCCCGCGCCCTCCCTGCGACCGTTCCGCGAAAAACTGAGCCGCTCGCAAGGCCGTGTGTAAGCGGTCCGTTAAGGTGGGTAGACCTTTGCTACAGTTGGTTCTAACGGACAGCCGGCCCATAGGGCCGCCGAGGTGAAAGGAGCGCGATCATGGGAGTGAAGGCGGAGGAGACGGTAACGTTCGACAATTACGACGAGTTCGTCAACGACCTGCGCGCCAAGACGCGTATTTTTATGGAGTACGACGGCAACGAGTACTACCTGACCCACACCGACGGCTACTGGCGCGCCCAGGACTGCTCCAAACTCAACGACAAGCAGCATTTCACCGATTGCTCCGAGCTGGTGACCACGTTGGCCGAGTTCTTGGAGCTTCCCTGGTTGGCGGGCGATAAGAGCGTGAAGGACGTTTACGCCGACGCTCGTTTCTTCGAGTCCATCCAGGAGTAACTCAAGCAGGGGGCGGGCGTCCCCATCCCCGCAAATGATCTTCTCGCATAGAACCAGTGGTCACGACCACTGGTTCTTTTTTGGCCACAGATCTGGAAAATCACAAACTGGTATGGTCAATTTAATACCACAGTGCTTCAATAGTGCCCACGCGCACGCGCCGGAGGGCCTGCGCTGATAGGGAAACATGGTCGGAGGGAGCATTCCCATGTGCGGAATCGTCGGTTGCACCGGATCAGGGCCGGTGAAGGACATTTTGGTTAACGGGCTCAAGCGCCTGGAGTACCGCGGCTACGACTCGGCGGGTATCGCCGTGCAGCAGCCGGGCTCGTCGGTGCTCACGGTCGTGCACCGCGTGGGCAAGGTCGCAGGCCTCGAAAGCGAGGTCTCCCAGATGGACATCCCCGGAACCTGCGGTATCGGCCACACGCGCTGGGCCACGCACGGGCGCCCGTCCACGGCCAACGCGCACCCGCACACCTCGTGCGCGGGCGATATCGCCGTGGTGCACAACGGCATCATCGAGAACTTCGCGGAGCTGCGCGAGGAGCTCACCGCCCGCGGGCACACCTTCACGAGCGAGACCGACACCGAGGTTCTCGCCCATCTGATCGAGGAAGCCTACGAGGGCGCGCCCGACGGCCGCGGTGCCGCCGAGGCCACGCACGACCTGCTCCGCGCCGTGCGCCGCGCAGTGCGCCAGGTGGTGGGCGCGTACGGCATCGCCGTGACCTGCGCTCAGGAGCCGGGCGTCATCATCGCCACGCGCAAGGATTCGCCCATCGTGGTGGGGCGCGGGGCGGACGCCTCGTACGTGGCGTCCGATATCATCGCGCTCATCGACGCCACGCGCGACGTGGTGGTCTTGGAGGACGGCGAGCTCGCCCGCCTCGCGCCGGACGGAGTCACCTACTACGCCGCCGACGGAAAGCGGATAGAGCCGCACGTCACCCACGTGGACTGGGATCTGGATATGGCCGAGAAGGGCGGCTACCCGGACTTCATGCTCAAGGAGATCCACGAGCAGCCGCGCGTGGTGCGCGACACGTTGGCCGGGCGCCTGGTGGGCGGCGAGCTGTCCATCGACGAACTGGGGCTCACCTACGAAGAGCTCAACCTGGTGGACCGCGTGTACGTCATTGCCTGCGGCACCAGCTACCACGCCGGGCTTATCGCCAAGAACCTGATAGAGCGCTGGGCGCGCATCCCCACCGAGGTGGAGGCCGCCAGCGAGTTCCGCTACCGCGATCCCATCATCACGCCGTCCACGCTGGTCGTGGCGGTGTCGCAGTCCGGCGAGACGGCCGACACGCTGGCCGCCATCCGCGACGCGCGCATTAAGGGCGCCAAGGTGTTCGGCATCACCAACGTTATCGGCAGCCCCGTGGCGCGCGAGAGTGACGGCGTGATCTACACCAAGGCCAACAAGGAGATCGCGGTGGCCAGCACCAAGAGCTTCATTGGGCAGGTGGTGAGCCTGACCTTGCTGGCGCTGTCGCTCGCGCAGGCGAAGGGGCACATGACCACGGGCCAGGTGCGCATGCTGTTCCGCGAGCTGGGCGATACCGCAGAGCAGATCCAATGGATACTGGACACGCAGGGGGAGGCTATCGAGCAGGCGGCCCATGCCATGAAGGACGCGCACTCGGCGCTCTTCGTGGGGCGCGGCATCTCCAGCGCCATCTGCTACGAGGGGGCGCTCAAGCTCAAGGAGATCAGCTACCTGCATGCCGAGGCCTATGCCGCCGGCGAGATGAAGCACGGCCCCATTGCGCTGATCGACGAGGGCTTCCCGGTCATCACCGTGGCCACGCAGAGCCCGGTCTACGACAAAACCGTCTCCAACCTCAAGGAGTGCGAGGCCCGCGGCGCGCAGATCATTGCGGTGGCCACGGAGGGCGACGAGGACATCAAGAAGATCGCCGACCACGTGATCTACGTTCCGCGCGTGCGGGACTGCTTCACGCCCATCACGGCGACGGTGCCCCTGCAGCTTCTGGCCCGCAGCGTGGCGCTTCTGCGCGGGTGCGACGTTGACCAGCCGCGCAACCTTGCCAAGAGCGTGACGGTGGAGTAGGGACGCAAAGCTGCGGCAACGCGCGTAAGGGGGGGGGCGCTCAGGCGCCCCTTTTTAGTTTCGGGTGCTGTTCCTGTTGTCTTGGGCGGCTCGATAGCCCTCGGCGCGTTTTGCTATACTGCCGCCGGAAGCCCGGGTCCTGCATCCGGGCGATTACTCGCTCTACGTAAGGAGTGCCCGTGCGGATTCAGGCCGTGATTTTCGACATGGACGGCGTCTTGGTGGACACCGAGTACTTTTACCGCGAGCAGCTGCAGCTCTTCTTCCAGCGCAACGGCATCGACGTGCCCTTGGAGGCCCTGAATCGCCAGGTGGGGCAGTCGCATCCGTATTACCTGTCCTTCCTGGAGACATGGTGGGAGCGCGGTACGGGCGAGAAGCGCCCCGGTGCCGAGCTCGAGCGCATGGTGACCGCGCACACCGCCGACATGCCCCTGGATTACGCCGCCCTGCTCAACCCCGGCGTTGCCGACACGCTGGACGCGCTGCGCGAGCGCGGGTACCGCGTTGCGCTGGCGTCGTCCTCAAAGTACGCCAACATCGCGCAGGTGCTGGGGGAGTGCGGGCTCACAGGGCGCTTTGAGCTCATCGTCTCCGGCGAGGACTTCCACGAGAGCAAGCCCAACCCCGAGATTTACCTTCACACGGTTGCCTCCCTCGGCCTGCCCGCCGCTTCCTGCGTTGCCGTGGAGGATTCCGACGTGGGCATCACCGCCGCGTGCCGCGCGGGCCTCACGGTCGTCGCCAAGCGCGAGGAGCGCTTTGCCCTCACGCAGGAGGGCGCCAACTACAAGATCGACGCGCTGCCCGACTTGCTGCCGCTGCTGGATAAGCTGGGCTAACGGCGAGCGCATCCCGTGCTGCGCGGTGCCGGCCGGCCCCATGGCATCGTTGTGTAGGTCTCGCAGGCGCGCGGGGTGCAGCGCAAAGAGGAGCGCCGATCCGGTACCATAGGGCACCTTGTCTTCAAGCCGACGCAGGCTGGGGCGCCTACCGGCCTGCAAAGCGCAAGCCGGTGGCCGCTCCGCCTTTCCCTGCGGCCGGCGATCGGAAAGGAACCCTATGCAATCTTTGCGCGCCATCTGGAAGGGCCTGCTGTTCTGTCTGGCCGTCTCCATCCCCGCCTACCTGCTCGGAAAGCAGTTCGAGGTGGTGGGGGGACCGGTTTTCGCCATCCTGATCGGCATGGCGCTGGCCCTTGTCGTCCCGTCCGGCGCTTCCAAGCCGTTGGAGCCGGGCGTCAAGTTCACCTCAAAGAAGATCCTCCAGTACGCGGTCATCCTGCTGGGCTTCGGGCTCAACCTGGGGCAGATCGCACAGGTGGGTGCCACGTCCCTGCCCATCATCGTGTCCACCATCGCCACGTCGCTCGTGATCGCGTTCGCGCTGTGCCGCGCGCTCAAGATCCCCGGCAAGATCTCGACGCTTATCGGCGTGGGGTCGTCTATCTGCGGCGGTTCGGCCATTGCGGCCACCGCGCCTGTCATCGACGCCGATGACGAGGAGATCGCCCAGGCCATTAGCGTCATCTTCCTGTTCAATGTCATCGCCGCGTTAGTGTTCCCCACGCTCGGCGGCGTCCTGGGCCTCACCAACGAGGGCTTCGGGCTCTTTGCCGGCACGGCGGTCAACGACACCTCGTCGGTTACGGCGGCCGCGGCGGCGTGGGACGGCATGCATCCCGGCGCCAACACGCTGGATTCGGCCACCATCGTAAAGCTCACGCGTACCCTGGCCATCATCCCCATCACGCTGGCTCTGGCGTTCTGGCAGGTGCGCGGCGCCAAGAAGGCTTCCGCGGCGGGCGAGAAGGGCGCGCCGGCCGGCAGCTTCAGCCTGCGCAAGATCTTCCCGTTCTTCATCATCTTCTTCGTGCTGGCGAGCGTCATCACCACGGTCTTCGCCCTGCCGACCGAGGTCACCGCCCCCGTCAAGGAGCTCAGCAAGTTCTTCATCGTCATGGCCATGGCCGCCATCGGCTTCAACACCAACATCGTCAAACTGGTGCGCACCGGTGGCAAGCCCATCCTCATGGGTGCCTGCTGCTGGGTGGGCATTGCCTGCGTGAGCCTGGGGATGCAGCACGTCCTGGGCATCTGGTAGGCGAGAAGAGCACTCATACGACAAGACTGGGCGAAACGGGCATTCATACGAAAAGGCTGGGCGAAACGCGCACTCATACGACAGTGTCGGGCGAAATGCGCGCTCATACGACGGTGGCGTGGGGAGACGGCCACGCAGGATCCGCTCCGCCGGAGGCTCTTCTCGACGCCTAAGCGTTTTATCAGTCCGTGCGAGCAACCTTGAGGCGCGACGGCGGGGGCCCTACCGGAGGCCTGCGCTCGTATGAGTGACGTTCTCGCCCACGTGGCTCGTATCAACGCGTTTCTCGCCCGTGCGCCCCTTATTCAACGCGCCTTTCGCCCGCCCATTTTGTAGCAATGCTTTTTCGTCCGTGCGGGCTGTATCGGCGGCCCTTTCCGCCAGCGCAAGCCGCCCCGTCCGAGATTGAACTGCCTCCCTTTTTTTCACGGTAACCACCCGTTCACTCATCTCGGCTGTTAGCTCCAAGAATCAAGCCGATGGCAATCGCGATGTATGGCACGAATATGCCGATATAACGCAGGGCTGCATTTCTGATTCCATAACTTATAGGTTCAACGGCTAGCATTAGTATCGCAATGCAGAGAAGATAAGCGATTCCAAGTGAGAGACAAATCGCCTTAAAAACTCGCAGAACAACAGTGGACAGACGAATCGCGATAAACCGACTTGAAAGGAAGAACGGGATTGAAAAACATGCCATAGGAAGAGCAAGAAGCCGATAAATCGCGTCTGCTGTCGGGTCGAAGGTATAGCTTGAGTAGTCGCTCCAAAACAATTGATAGTAAATAATTGCCGCTACCGACAGGATTGCAACCACCAGTGATAATACACTCCTGCGATTGTTTTTTACTCGATAGATCATGCGACCACCATCAGCATTCCAGCTGAAACAAGCAATCACGAATCAAGCAGCGTCTCTATGTCGCCGCTCTAGAAGCTTTGTTTCAGACGTTTGCCATAAAACGCCCCTCTGCGACGGGTGTATGCATCCATGAACATCCACACTCCCTCGCATCGACTTTTTCAATTACTAGCAAAATAGCTTCATCTGTCTGCATCTGTCGAAACAGATCGGTAAACGGTAGCATTCTTTCGAGGCGATGCAGCTCTGCTCATTATGATGGTCATCAATGAAAAGCAAGAGGAACAAGACAGATCTCATCTATCTGTCCTGCTCGTCCGCTAGGCCCATGCGCCCGGGTAGCTGGTCGTTGGGGATGTATTCCAGCAGGTCACCGGGCTGGCAGTCCAACGCCTGGCAGAGCGCTTCCAAGGTGGAGAAGCGCACGGCCGTGACCTTGCCGGTTTTGATGCGCGACAGGTTCACCGGCGATATTCCCACGCGCTCTGCCAGCTCCTTGCTCGACACCTTGCGCTCGGCCAGCATCCGATCAAGCCTTAGTACGATCATGCGCCGCCTCACACCAATCCGTCGTCTTGTTCCTGCAGTACGCAGCCGTACTCGAAAATCCGCGCGAACACGAGCACGCACACGCCGGCGGCCAGCACGTTGCGCCCGCCCTGCCGCGATCCCGTTCGTTTCGAGCCGTTTTCCACGGCGTAACGGGTTTCGCACCGGGGCGTTACAACTCGCCGCGCCGTCCCCCGCGCCGCCGTGCGGCCCGTACTATCGGGTTGTCCGCGCGGCGCCCGCCACCACATGCCGCGCGGGCGCTTCGGACGGAAAGGCGGTACCCTATGCCAGATACCTTGCTGCACGGCCTCCAGCCGCTCATCGAACGCCGGCAGAGCATCAACGAGGACCTGGCGCGCGACGGCGTGCGCTTCGGCATCTACAAGAACGGGCAGTTCCACGAGCAGATCTTCCCCTACGACCCGGTGCCGCGCGTCATCGGCGCCGACGAATTCGACCTTCTCGCCCGCGGCCTGGCCCAGCGCGTCCGCGCGCTCAACGCCTTCCTGCGCGACATCTACTCCGACAAGCAGATCGTCCGCGACCGCGTTATCCCCGAGGACTTCATCTACTCGTCCTCAGGGTACTTGCCGCAGATCAACGAGGTCATGCCGCCCGCCGGCGTTTACGCGCACATTGCCGGCGAGGACCTGGTGCAGGCCGAGGACGGCACCTGGGTGGTGCTCGAGGACAACCTGCGCATTCCCTCGGGCGCGTCGTACCCGCTCATCGCGCGCGGCATCACGCGGCGCATCGCCCCGGAGGTTTACGCGGCCAACCACGTGCGCGACAACCGCGACTACCCCGACCTGCTCTCCGAGGCCATGGACTTCTGCTCGTGCGGCGGTATCCCCGTGATCCTCACGCCGGGCCGCTACAACGCCGCGTTCTTCGAGCACTCCTATCTGGCCGAGCTCACCGGCGCGGCGCTCGCCCAGCCCAGCGACCTGGTGGTTGACGACAACCAGCTCTTCTTCGTGGACTACGCGGGCGAGAAGCACAAGGTGGGCGTGGTGTACCGTCGCATATCCGACGAGTACCTGGATCCGTTCTGCTTCAACCCGGACAGCGTGATCGGCGTGCCCAACCTCATCAGTGCCTACCGTGCGGGCAACGTGGCCATCGTCAACGCGCCGGGCAACGGCGTGGCCGACGACAAGGGCATCTACTACTTTGTGCCCGCAATGGTGAGCTACTACCTGGGCGAGCAGCCGCTGCTGCAAAACGCCCCCACCTACCTGCCGCTCTTTGACAGGGACCGCGCCTATGTCCTGGAGCACCTGGACAGCCTGGTTGTCAAGGACGTGGCCGAGGCGGGCGGCTACGGCGTGGTCTTCGGCGACACGCTCACGCGCGACCAGCTGGCCGACCTGCGCGACAAGATCAAGGCGGAGCCGCGGCGCTTCATCGCGCAGGAAGTGGTGCGTTTCCGCGATCTGCCCAGCGTGGATGCCGCAGGCAACCCGTGCCGCCGCATGGCCGACCTGCGCGCCTTCGTGCTCACCGGCGAGGACACGCGCGTGTGGGCGTCGGGCCTCACCCGGTACGCCAACGAGCCCGGCTCTATGGTTGTCAACTCGTCCCAGGGAGGGGGATTCAAAGACACATGGGTCCTATCACGTTAACCAGCGCCGACCAGCTCTATTGGCTGGGGCGCTACACGGAGCGCGTCTACACCACGCTGCGCCGGTTCTTCTCCACATACGACCAGGGTATCGACCACGGCCCCGAGGACTTCCGCTCCTTCTGCCGCGAGCTGGACATACCCTTTGACCCGGAGCTTTCCACCGACGACCTGATCCGCGGGATCCTCTACGACCGCGACCGCCCGTGGTCGGTCTGCTCGAGCATGCGCGCGGCGTTCGGGAACGCCATGATGCTGCGCTCCGAGCTGGGAACGCCCACCACGGCCTACGTGGAGCTGGCGCTCATCCGCCTCAAGGAGTCCAAGGAGCCCGACACGCGCCTGCTGCGCCAGCGCAGCGTCCACGACGACCTGCTGGCTTTCTGGGGCTCTATTGAGGATGGCACGGCGCTGCCGGAGGTCAAGGCGCTGCTGTTCACGGGCAAGTACATAGAGCGCCTGGATCTGTACGCGCGGTTCGGGGCGCCGTCCGAGCGCCTGGACCTGGCGGCGGAGAAGCTCGCGCGGCAGATCGAGGCGATAGCGCACCCCGAGTGCCTGCCGGTCTCCTCCACGCTGACATGGCTGGCCGAGGCCCTTTCCGGGCGCGGTTACGCGGCGGTGGGCGAGAAGGTCGCGGCGCTTGCCGCGCAGGCAGACGGGGCGGCCCCCGTGCGCCCGGCCGGCCCCGGCGTGCCGGTGGTTCAGGCGTCCTCGGCGGGCCGGCGCCCGGTCGAGGGGCCGGCCCCGCAGCAACGGCTGGCACGGGCGGAGGGGCGGGGCCGGTGAGAAAGCTCAGCTTTGCGTACGAGACGAGCCTGTCCTTCTCGGCCCCGGTGACCGACCACCGCTTCCAGCTGCGGTGCACGCCGCCCACCTTGCCCCAGCAGCGCATCTGCGACCTGAGCTTTGAGATGGACCCGCCCTGCGCCCTGCATACCGGGATCGACTCGTTCGGGAACCCTGTGACGGTGGGGCGCATCGCCGACCCCCACGACCGCTTCTCCTACCGCGTGGAGGGCATCGCCTTCGTGGATCAGGGGCTGCAGCGCCCCGCGCCGTACAAGCCGCTCTACCGCTACCCGAGCGCCTTCACGCAGCCTGGTCCCGCGCTTCTCGCCTTTGCCGAGGAAGTGCGCGCGGGCCTTGCCGGCAGGCCGTGGACGACCGCGCCGCTCGAACAGGCGGCCTACGTCATGGGGGCGGTGCACGACCGGCTGGCGTACCGGCCGGGTTCGACCACGGTGCGCACAACGGCCGAGGAGGCGCTGGCGGGCGGGGCCGGCGTGTGCCAGGACTTTGCCCAGGTCGCCGTGGCGGTGTGCCGACGGCTGGGGTTGCTGGCCAAGTACGTGGCCGGCCTCTACGACGCCGAGGGCGCCACGCACGCCTGGTTCGAGGTGTACCAGGGCGGCGCGTGGCACCCGCTCGACCCCACCAACAACTGCCGCGTGGGCGATTCGTACGTGAAGATCGCGCATGGGCGGGACTACGGCGACTGCATGCTCTCCATCGGCGTGTTCACCGGCGCGGCCGACCAGAGCCAAACCGTCCACGCCGTGGTGCGCAACGCCTGAGGTACCCGCGCCTTACGCCAGCTCGGCGCCCAGGTTGCGGCGGGCCTCGGCCGCCTCGTCATCGGGGTAATCCTTGGCGATGACGGCGTCGGTTATCGTGACGCCCGCGGCCTCCGCGCGCTCGCGCCACAGGTCCATCCACTCGCCGTCGGCCCAGTCGTAGCTTCCGAAGAGCGCTACCTTGCGGCCCGGAAGCTGCGGTTCCACGTCGTTCCACATGGGCTCGAACTCGTCGCTCTCGAGCTCCTCGGAGCCCATGGCGGGGCAGCCGAAGGCAAAGGCGCCGAAGTCGTCCAGCCTGTCGGCCGAGAAGTCCGCCGCCTGGATCAGCTCCACGTCGGCGCCGGCGCTGCGCGCGCCTTCAGCCACCAGCTCGGCCATGGCCTCGGTGTTGCCCGTGCCGCTCCAAAACACTACTGCTACCTTGCTCATGTTCCTGTCCTTTCTCGTATGGTCTGCCCGCGGGGCGGGCCGGTTACCGGAGGGATGACGGGGCGTGCCAGGTCGGCCAGGGTCGCGCCGGAGCTTCTCAGCCGCTCGGCGCGGCGCGCGCAGCGTTTGAACCGCGAGAAGCTGCGCAGTGCGCGCCGCGGGTTGGCGTACACCTTCCAGCAGCCGAAGCAGATGAAGTCGCGCCCGCGGTGGGTGATGAAGCCCATGACGTCCTCGTAGGGGTAGCCCAAGAAGAAGCCCATCTCGTGGGGCAGTCCCGCTGCGCACGAGAAGCGCGCGCCCAGCTGGGCGAGAAGCGCGGCGCAGAAGGGGCCGGGGGAGCGGGGCTCCGTTCGGTAGCCCATCTGCCCCAGCGCGCGGGACGTCCGCGGATCCGAAAGGCTGCGCGCCAGGCGGTCGGGGCGGTAGAGGTACACGATGGCTCCGCAGGGGCGCCAGGCAAGCACGCGGGCGCGGATACCGCTGGGGGCAAGCTCGCGTTCGCAGGCGCCCAGCAGCCGGGCAAGAAGCGCGCGGCGCGCCCGTTGCCCGGCGGTGGGGGAGGGGCCGTGCGCGTTGTCGCCGGGCCCATGGCCTTGGAACGCGCAGTCAGGGTGCGCTGGGTCGTCGGGCCGCGGCGAGGCAAAGTTGCCCACGAAGGTGAACATGCTGGCCGGGCGCGCGTCCAACAGCACGGCGGCGCAATGGGTGGCGATCGCGTCCTCCAGCGCGCTCAGCGTGAGCGGTCGTTCCATGGCGGCTCCTCTCGGGTCCGTGGTCCGGCGCGGCGCTGCTTCCGCACAGCGCTTCGAGTTAGGTGGCAGTAAGTTAGCCTGCTAAAACTCTAGCCGGACTATACGGTATGTTCGCCAGAAAGTAAACACTGTCTAACAATAATGTCATGAATGGTGGGAGCTTACCGTGCGACGTTCACTCTTGCCGCTCAGAAACGGTTGCATGCAATCTTGTTTGACTGGCGCCTGTTTTAGGCCGATAAGCGAACGAGATTGCATGCAGCTGCCGTTAGGCGATCAAGACTGCATGCAACAGGCGTGGTCGGACGCCGCTTTTCTCGTCCTGCCGCCCTACCACCAGGCGAGCTGGCCTATGTTGTCGCGGATGTGCGCGCAGGACCGGGCAAAGGCCTGCTCCTCCGCAGACGTCAGGTTGAGGTGCAGCACCTCTTCCACGCCGCCGGCGCCCACGCAGCACGGCAGCGACGCCCAGTGTCCCTCCTGCCCGTACTGCCCGGTCAGCAGCGTGGAGCAGGGTATGACGGCGTGCTCGTTGCAGAGCACCGCGCGCGCGATGCGCGCCGCGGCCGCCGCCACGCCGTACTCGGTGCAGCACTTGCCCTGGACCACGGCGTAGCCGTTCATGCGCGCCCGCTCCTCCAGCTCGGCGTGGTCGAGCGCAAAGCGGTCGGGCTGCTCGCGCTCAAGCTCGTCCAGCGGCTTGCCGCCGATGCGCGCATGCGACCATGCGGCAAACTGGCTGAAGCCGTGCTCTCCCAGCATGTAGGCGTCAATGGATCCCTGTTCGTAGCCGGTGGCCTGCGACAGCACGCAGCGCAGCCGCGCCGAGTCGAGCGCCGTGCCCGAGCCGATGATCTTGGCCGGGTCGTACCCCGTCAGATGCCAGATGGCCGTGGCCACCACGTCGCAGGGGTTGGCGATGCTCACCCATACGCCCGCGAAGCCGGCGTCCGCAATGGTGCGCGCAAACGTGCGCACCTCGGCGGCGGTGACCTGCAGCTCGCCGTCGCGGTTCTCGAGCGCGGCCTCAACGTGCCCGGCGGCGTTGACGATGACGTCGCAGCCGGCAAGTGCGGCGTAGTCGGCCCCGGCGCCCTCGACGCGTACGGCATGCGGCGCAAACGACAGGCTGTCGCGCAGGTCTTGGACCTCCGAGGCGAGCTTCTCTGGTTTGACGTCCACCAGCACCAGCTCGTCTGCGGTTCCCTGGGCGATAAGCGCGCTTGCCACATGCGCGCCCACGTGCCCCGCGCCGATGATGCCGACCTTGCGTACACTTCCCATGTGCGGTCTCCTTCTGCGGCTTGCGGTTGTGCGGCATGATAGCAGCCCGGCGTCGCCGCATGTGCGGCTGCGCAGCGCGGGAAACACGCCGGACATCTACCGGGTCGGCGCGCCGCCCGGAGCTGTTTCTCACAATTCCTTGTCTTATGTGTTCTCCTGGGGGGATCCGCAGGAGCGGGCGGGGCGCTCCGGCATGAGGGGCGCTGCGATGGGGTACCATGGCCCCATCATATGTCTGCCAGCTGCGCGGAAGGCGTCCCTTCAGCCGCGGGCAGCCGCGTTTCTCGCCCTGAGCGGGCCGAATACCGCGGCTGCGCGATGGACGGGGGTGTCTGCGGCGGCCTTAGCCATAGGGAGGTTCCCATGAACGAACTCGATCAGTACGAAAGCCCCTTTGTCGAGCGCAGCAGTGCCGGCGGGCGCCTGCTTTCGGCGCGCGCGTACAACGCACTGCTCGCAGGGCTCATCCTCGTCTCGTTTATCGTGATGGGCCTGTGCGCGCGGTGGAGCGGATCGCCTGCGTTTGCGCTGGCCCTGGGCGAGAACGCCCTGATCGTCACGATCGGCTGCCTGGTGGGCAGCATCGTTGGGCTCATTGCCATGAGCTTCGGGCGCTCCAGGGAGAGCCTGGGGCTCAGCGTTGCCGGCTACGCGCTCTTCACGGCCACCTTCGGCTTCACCACGTCCCTGGCCCTGGCGCAGTACTCCATGCAGGACATATCCACGGCCCTGTTGGCCACGGCCGGCATTGTGGCGGTGTTCGGTGCGGCTGGGTTGGCGTTCCCGCAGTTCTTCGCCAAGATCCAAGGCGTGCTCTTCGTGGCGCTGCTGGCGTTGGTCGTGGTCGAGGTGGTGCTCGGGCTCATGGGCGCGAGTCAGTCGTTCACCGATATCGCGGTCGTCCTGGTCTTCTGCGGCTTCATAGGGTGGGACGTGTACCGCGCCTCGACCGACGAGCCCACCGTCAACAACGCCATCTGGTACGCGGTGGAGATGTTCCTCGACATCATCAACGTGTTCCTGCGCGTGCTCGACCTGATCGGAAGCCGCGACTAAGGACGTTGGGGCATTCGTCAGCGGCGCTGATTGCGCTGCCACAGCAAAGCCAGGCCGCGGAGGGTGAGCGTCTCATCAACCGCGGCCTGGTGCCTGAGCAGCGCGGCCATGTGCCGCGCGTCGTTGCCGGTGAGGATGACGGGTATGTCGCGGGAGGCTCCGCCTGCCGTCAGCTCGGCCAGGATCCCGTCCAAAAGGCCGTCGATGCGCGCGACCTCGCCCAAGACCAGCCCTGACTGCATGGCTGCGCGCGTGTTGCGCCCGATGACCCGCTCGGGCGCGCGCAGCTCTATCTCGGGCAGGCGCGCCGCGGCGTCGGCCAGCGCCCGCGCCCCCAGCGCAACGCCCGGCGCGATGACGCCGCCCGCAAACGCCCCCTGCGCGTCCACGACCTCGAAGTTCGTCGTGGTCCCCAGGTCCACCACCACGGCCGGCGCGCCGTAGGCCTCCCGCGCCGCGACTACGTCGGCCACGCGGTCCGAACCCACCTCGGACGGGTCGTCGTAGCGCATGGCGATGCCGCTCTTGAGCCCGGGGCCCACCACCAGCGGCCTGCCGCCGGGGCAGCACCGACCGCACGCGCGCTTCCATGCGGCGCCCACCGACGGCACCACGCATGACAGGATGGCCCCGTCGACGGCGTCGCGCCCCAAGAGCTCCAGCGCGTGGCGTATCTGCACGAGCGCCTCGTCGGCCGTTACCGGCACCAGCGTGGTGAGCTCGCAGGAGCCGATGAGCTCCGGCTGGCCGGCGCCTGCGGCGTCCGGTGCGGAGGGGGCCCTGAACAGCCCAAAGCGCGTCACGGTGTTGCCCACGTCCACGCACAGCACGCATTGCCCGCTGTCGGTGCCCCCGGTTCTGCTCGTCATAAGAACCCTCCGAATCCACAATCATCAAGCGCTCGCGGCTCCTGCCCTGCATTATACTGAACGGGCTGCCGTAACCCGACTCCCCGTCAGAGGGGGAGCGGATATACGAAGGAGACAACATGGGCAAGGCAACTGGCCGCGCGGGTCTGCGCGGGCAGCTTTCTGCAGCCGGTATCGGTATCGGCTGCGTGGGCTGCGTCATCATCACGGCGTCCTCGGCGTACACCGCCCTCAAAATGGGCGCGCTGCCGTGGCCGACCATCTTCACGTCCATCACCGCGCTGGTGCTGCTGCGCGCGGTGGGACGCACGAGCCTCAACGAAGCAAATATCACGCAGGTCATCATGTCCGCCGGATCCATGGTGGCGGGCGGGTTGGCGTTTACCGTGCCGGGCATTTGGATCCTGGGCCTCGATAACCGCGCCAGCTGGCCCGAGATGCTCGCCGTGGCGCTGGCCGGCACGCTTTTGGGCCTGGTTTGCACGGCGCTCATCCGCAAGCACTTTGTGGACGATTCCGACCTCGAGTACCCCATCGGAACCGCTGCGGCCGAGACGCTGCTGGCGAGCCGCGCGGGCGGTGCTATGGGCCGCAAGCTCTTCGGGTCCATGGCGGCGGCGGGCGTCTGGACCGTGGCCCGCGACGTGCTGGGGTGGATCCCGTCCATGGTGGGCCAGCTCGCCATCCCGGGCGTGGCCATGGGCGTGCAGATGTCCCCCATGCGGCTGGCCATCGGTTTTCTGGTGGGCGGCCGGTCCATCGCGTTCTGGTTTGCCGGGGCGCTGATCGGCGCGTTCGGCATAACGGTGGGGGGCACGGCGCTGGGCCTGTGGGACACGGCCGGCGCGCGCGGCATCGTGAGCAGTCTGGGCATGGGGCTTATGATGGGCTCCGGCGCGGGCGTGGTGCTGAAGGACGTGGCGCTGCCCGCGCTGCGCTCCCTGCGGCGCCGTGCGGTCGCAGGCGCTGCGGGCGAGAAGGACGACGGCTACGGCTCCCAGAGCGTTGACAGATCCCCTGCGGCTTCTGTCGCCCCGCGCCGCGCATCCCGCTTCCTCGATGCGTTCTCCCACTTCGATGCGGGGCTTCTCGCCCTCATGGCGGCCGCGGCGGCGCTTATCGCCTGCTTTGCCTTGGGCCTCGGGCCGGTGGTGAGCGCGGTTATCGTGCTGCTCTCCTTTGTGACGGCGGTTATGAGCGCGCAATCCGTGGGGCAGAGCGGCATCGACCCCATGGAGATCTTCGGTCTTATCGTGCTGCTGGCGGTGGCGGCGTTTGCCGACGTGACGCAGGTGCAGCTGTTCTTTGTCGCCGGCGTCATCGCGGTGGCATGCGGTTTGGCGGGCGATGTCATGAGCGACTTCAAGACCGGCCAGATCATCGGCACCGATCCGCGCACGCTCTGGCTGGGGCAGGTGGTCGGCGCCCTTCTGGGCGCAGTGGTGGCCGTGGCGGTGCTCGTGGCGCTGGCGGCGGCGTACGGGACCGATGCGTTCGGCGGCGACGGCGCATTCGTGGCCGCTCAAGCCGAGGTGGTCGCCACCATGGTCGCGGGCGTTCCCAGCGTTCCGGCGTTTGCGCTGGGCCTTGCGGCCGGCGCGGTTCTCTACTGCGCGGGGATTCCGGCCATGATGCTGGGCCTCGGCGTGTACCTGCCGTTCTACATGAGCCTTTCGGCTGCGCTTGGCGCGGTTGCGCGCAAGGTCTACGACGCCGTATGCCGCAGCCGCGGCACCGATCCGACTGCGGCCGAGGAAAACGGCTGCGTGGTGGCAAGCGGCATCCTGGGCGGCGAGTCCATCATCGGCGTGCTGGTGGCCTTTGCCAGCGTGGCCGCAGGGCTGATGGGGTAGGGGCCGGAGCCTTTCCTCTCGTTCTTGCGTAAGGCGAGAAAAACGCGGCGGACGGCCGGCCCGCAGACGTCTCGGAGGAGGCTGCCTGGCAAGAAGGCGACGTGGTGGAGATAACCTGGACGGTGACCCCGTCGTCGCTCAGCGCGTCGATCATCGCCGCCGATACGGTGGTCGCGCACCGGTAAGGCCACCCTTCTCGCCCCTATGCGGCAAGCGTAACGCCGGCGCAACATTTGCGGGGGAGGCCGGCAGGCGCTCTGCGGCCGGTGGTATGATGATCCGCATCTTGGACATTGCAAGAGAGAGGGCCGGTACCCGTTGGGGTGCGGCCTGCGGAAGGAGCGTACCATGGCGGTCGAAAAGAGGGACATCGACTGGGGCAGCCTGGGCTTTGCCTACCGTCCCACGGACTATAGCTATGTCTGCAACTACAAGGACGGCGCGTGGGAGGAGGGCGGCCTCACCACCGACCACACCCTCACGCTCTCCGA
The DNA here is from genome assembly GCA_944321435.1 of uncultured Coriobacteriaceae bacterium. Taxonomy (GTDB): domain Bacteria; phylum Actinomycetota; class Coriobacteriia; order Coriobacteriales; family Coriobacteriaceae; genus CALUOB01. The sequence goes on from CALULH010000003.1 coordinate 185,025, forward strand.
GTGCGCGGGCATCTTCCATTACTGCCAGGAGGTCTTCGAGGGACTCAAGGCGTACACCACCGAGGACGGCCGCATCGTCTGCTTCCGCCCCGATCTCAACGCCAGCCGCATGGCCGATTCCGCCCGCCGCATCGTCATGCCCCCGTTCCCGGAGGACAAGTTCATCGAGGCCGTCAAGATGGTCGTGAAGGCCAACGAGGCCTGGGTGCCGCCGTTCGGCTCGGGCGCAACGCTCTACGTGCGCCCGTTCATGGTGGCCACCGGCAACGTCATCGGCGTTGCCCCGGCTGACGAGTACCAGTTCCGCATCCTGGTGACGCCCGTGGGCCCGTACTACAAGGGCGGCGTCAAGCCCGTGGCCCTGCAGGTGCCCGAGTACGACCGCGCCGCGCCGCACGGCACCGGCGCCATCAAGGCCGGTCTGAACTACGCCATGAGCCTGTACCCCAGTGTGCTGGCGCACGAGGGCGGCTTTGCCGACAACATGTTCCTGGACCCGCAGACCCACACTTACGTCGAGGAGTCCGGCGGCGCCAACTTCCTCTTCGTTGACAAGGAGGGCACGCTCGTGGTGCCCCAGTCCGCCACCAACTCCATCCTGCCGTCCATCACCCGCCGCAGCCTGGTGCAGGTGGCGCAGGACATGCTCGGCATGACCGTGGTGGAGCGCCCGGTCAAGTTCGCCGAGGTCGAGGCCGGCGACTTCGTGGAGTGCGGCATGTGCGGCACCGCCGCGGTCATCAGCCCGGTGGGCAAGGTCGTCAACGGCGATGAGGAGATCGTCTTCGCGAGCGGCATGGAGGAGGTCGGTCCCGTCATGAAGAAGCTGCGCGAGACCTTGACCGGCATCCAGTCCGGCGAGATCGCCGGCCCCGAGGGCTGGGTCGTCGAGATCGCCTAACGCCTGCGGTGCATGGGCCCGCTCGGGCGGGTGTTCCGCCGGGCGAGAAGCGCCTGCCAGTAGGTTGGCCGGGCGAGAAGCGCCTGCAGGGCGAAAAAGCCCGGATGGGCGAGAAGAACAGCGCTTGCGCGCGCGGCGCCGGGTCCCCAAGAGGATCCGGCGCCGCTTTTTTTACAGCTCAATACGGGGTTCCAACAGGCCGCGCCAAGCGGGGGCGGCATACCAAGCGGCAGGTGGGGAACTTGCGGGCTGGGGAACTTGCGCGGCCATTCGTTGCGAGATCCAGCGGGAGCTCCGGCTGCGCGCTATTCCGCCTGCTTCCAGCTGGCTAGCATGGCGATAAGCGCCACGGGCGGCACCACCGCAATCACCGCTAGTAAGATATAGGCCTCGCGCGTGCCAGCTAGGGTGGCGGCGGCCATGTCTGCGGCGCCGGCCTGCGCGGTGTTGACCACGAGCGTCACCACGCTCGTGCCCATGGCGCCCGCCAGTTGCTGCAGCGTGTTGATGACTGCGTTGCCGTCGGCCCTCACGCGGTCCGGCAGCGTCTGCAGCGCGGTGGTCATGGTGTTGCCGATCATGAGCGACTGCCCGAAAGCAAACAGCACGTAGATGCCGGTGGCAAGCATGGTGTGCAGGTTGGCCGAGCATAGCGCCAGCAGTACCACAGCCGCCAGCAGGCAGCACGACCCGGTGAAAATGGGTCGGCGCGGCCCCAGGCTGTCCAGGATGCGACCGGACAACGGCGCCATCACTGCGCCCACGGCGCATCCCAGAAGCAGGATCGACCCGGCTTCGGTCTCGCCGGCGCCCATGACCATCTGAGCGTAGTTGGGCAGCAAGAAGGATAGGCCCAGCACGCAGAACTGCACGCATACAATGGCTAGAAGACCCAGGCAGAATCGCCTTACACCAAAGACCTCCAGGCGGATCAGCGGCGCAGACGTGTGCTTCTCGCGCACGGTAAACAGGATGAGCAGCATCGCGAACGCTGCCAGCAGTCCCAGGGTGATGGGTGCGGTCAGGCCTTGGGCGCCCGCCTCACTGACACCCAGCACCAACGCGGCAAACGAGAGCGCCAGCAGCGCCCAGCCGGGCACGTCGAAGGGGCTCTTCTCAACCGCATGGCTCTGGCGGATGGATGTCACGCCCAGTACTAAAGCCATGGCGAGAATCGGCAGCAGCGCGGCAAAGATCATGCGCCAGCCGTATGTCTCGGCCAGCCACCCGCCCACCGACGGACCCACGGCCGGCGCCATGGCGGTGACCAGCGTGCCGATGCCCATCATGACGCCGATATGCTTTTGCGGCGCCTGCTCGGTGATGATGTTGAACATGAGCGGCAGCGCAATGCCGGTGCCCACGCCTTCCAGCACGCGGCCGGTCAGGAGCATGGGGAAAGACTGCGCCGTGAATCCGCAGAGGATGCCGGCCACGTAGAACACCATGGCCGCCACAAAGATATGCTTAGTGCGGAAGCGCCGGTTGAGGTAAGACGATGTGGGTACGATGGCGGCCAAAACCAGCAGGTAAGACGTGGTGAGCCATTGCACGGTCGAGGTGGTGATGCCGAACTCGGCCATGAGGGTGGGGAAGGTCACGTTCATGGCTGTTTCCACCACCACGCCTGAAAAGGACATGATGCCGGCGGCCACCACGGACATGATGAGCTTGGCGTCCAGCACGCGGCTGAACGGTTGGGCCGGCGTGACAGCTTTCGGCGGGGCAGACGTGCTCGTGCGCATATTTCTCCTTGTAGGGTTGAGGCGTGGGCAAGAATGTCTCGGGGCTTGCCCGCGGTTCAGTATAGGAGAAGCGCAGGGGGAAATGCTTTCAGGTTCACATTCAGGTTCAGGGCCGTCGGGCGAGGATCTTCTCTGGACAGGGCATCGTTGTCCTTGTCGGCTGCGGCGCTGTTTGGTGTGGCTCGCGCTGCGTTTGGTGTGCCGTGCATTGCGTTTGGTGTGCCGCGCTTTGTGTTGGGTGTGGTCCGCAGCGCGTTGGGTGTGGTTTGCGGCGGCAAAACCCCAGGTTCTTCTCGTCCGAGGCCGCTGTGCACCACACCAAATACGATGCGACCCACACCAGACAGAGGATGGGCACACCAAACAGGGGATGGGCGCACCAGATGGGGAATGGGAACACCAAACAGGGGACGTGTCGCGCCAAACGGAACCGGGCCGCAGACCGGCTGCGCGCACGGGTCTTATGCGGTGGGGAGGGCGAGCTCTATGGTCAGGTTGCCGTTCTCCACGCGGGCGCCAACCGTGCCGCCCATGGCCGCGGCGAGGCGCGCCACGATGGCGAGGCCCAGGCCGTTGCCTTGGCCGGAGCGGGCGGTTTCGGCCTTGTAGAAGCGGTCGAAGAGGCGCGCGGCGTCGATCTTCTCGGGCTCGGCCACGGGGTTTGAGAAGCTCAAGGTCACAAACGTGCGCGCGTTGCCCATGGTGTTTTCGCTGTTAATCGGCTCTTCCGCGCTGTCTGTGCGGTCCGCATGCCGCATCTTGTTCGGAGCTCCGGCTTTACCGGTTCCGCGTTTGTCGCCCGCCGTTCCGATCGCTTTGCCCGCTTCGCGCTTATCGCCTGCCGCTTCAACCGCACTGGCTGCTGTGCGGAAGCCCTGCGTCACCGTAGGGGCTCCGCTGCCGTAGCGCAGTGCGTTGCTCGTGAGGTTAGTCAGCACGCGGGCGAGCGCTTCCTCGTCGCCCAGAACGCGCGCGCCCTCGTCGGCAAAGCGGATGGCGGGCTCCCAGCCGCGCTCGGTGAAGTCGGGATAGAAGCCGAGCAGCGCATCGGACAGCACCGGTGCCAACGCCACGGGTTCGCTCCTGAGCTCCAACGTGGGGTCGCTGGCTTTGGCATAGTCAAACAAGCCATCCACCAGCGTGCGCATGCTCTGCAGGCGATCGGTTGCCTGGCGCAGGTAGCGCTGTCGGTCGTCGGGATCCGAGGCGCGCTCGGCCAGCTGAAGGTAGCCTTGCGCCCCCGCCAGCGGCGTGCGGATATCGTGGCTGAGCGAGGCGAGATCCTCTTGGAAGGCGGCTTGCGCGCGCTCGTCGGCCAGGCGCCGGTCTCGCTCCCGGTCAAGCTCGGCGTTGGCGGCGCGCGCCAAGGCAAGGAGACCGGGGCTGCGCATGCCCAGCGTAAGGCGCGCGTTACTGCTGGGGTCGCGGTGCTGGAGCTCCTGCGCAAGGCGCGATAGCTCGCGGTCGTGCCGTATGAGCGCCATCGCCATCACCCCGGCTACCACGGCCGCGGCGATAAACAGTATGAGAAGGCCGGTTTGAACGCTCATGGCCAGATCCTTTCAGCGCGTGGCAGTGGGTTGCGGTGGGCGGGGGCTGGGAGGCCTGGAGCGCGCAAGCCTTTACCGAGCGCTTCCTTACGCCAGCGCACGTCTGCGCAGAGCGATCGCCGTCAGCGCGGTTGACGCGAGGGCCCAACCCAAGGGTACCAGCAACGCCTGGGCTATGAGCGCGGGCGCGCCCAGGAGGTCGGCGGGGTACTTTAGCAGGCCGGCAATGGTGGCGGGCAATAGGTCGATCAGCGCGGTGCAGGTGGGCGCGGCCGCCGGCACATAGGAGACCAGGAGGCTGAGGCCGCCCGCAATCGAGGCGTCAATCAATCTGAGCGACCAGCAGACGCCAAACGCCATGCCCAGGCCGTCCATTCCCAGCCCCAGCGTGATGCAGAGCGGGAAGGCAGCGTAACTTACCGCGAGCAGCGTCATGCCCCCAAGGCCCAACGCAAACGCTCCCGCGCTGGCAATCTCCAGTGACGCGCCCAAGACCGCGCCGGTCAGCGCCATGAAGATCAACTGCCCCAGAGTAAAGGCGAGGGAGACGCCGACAAGCAACACAGCGTAGACAGATGCGTGGTCAAGGCGCCATCTCCGGCCGTGCGCCAGGCTCTTCTCGGCGCCGCCGCGTTTCTCGTTTTGCGCCAGATGGATCAGGCAAACAGCGGTGACGAGGAGCGCGAGGGGGTAGCCGTCCGTCGAGGATGGCGTGAGATCGAGCGGCGTGCCCGGCGCGGGCGTGCGGAGGCCGGTGGGCGTGACGACCAGCTGGGCAGCTGCGATGGCAACGGCGACGAGGGCGTTGATTACGGCGCATGACCAAAAGACTTTGCTGCGCGCAAGCCGGTACAGCTCCGCGCGGAGATGGTTGAAGAACATTTGGACCACCCCGCTTACAGCGCCTTGCGGCGGAAGGCAATGCAGGCCAACGCGCCGGTAACGGCGGCCCAGGCAAGGGGCACCAGCACCACGTGCGCCACGGATTCAGCGTCGGCCAGGAATCCCGCTCCGGCGCTGATCGTGCTGGCCCATGTGATCATCAGGCCGTCAACGGCGGCCAGGCAGATGGGCTCCAGCGCAGGCAGAACGATGCCAGCCACGCCTATGAGCTGCAGCAACGCCGATCCCATGAGGCCCCAGCCGGTCAGGAGCGAAAGCACCCAGGCCGCCGTCTCGTTACCCGCCAGCACGGTGAGCAGCAGGCATACCACCGAGTAGCCAAAGCAGACGGCGGTGGCGCAGCCCCACCAGCCCAGCACGTCCAGGGCCGTGGGTACGGCGCTGTAGCTGAGCCCAAAGCACCCGGGCAGCACTGCGGCCACCAGCAGCGCCAGCGCATTGAACGCCGCGCAGAAGATAACCGCGCCTGCAACCTTGGCTCCCAGGTAGGACAGCCGCGCCCGCAGCCGGGCCATCAGGGTTTTGAGCGTGCCGTTCTTGAAGTCACTCGCCACCAGGTTGATGGTGCACCAGAGGGAAATCAGCACCAGGAAGTTGCCGGAATACAGCGACCCCGCCACCAGCCCCACGAACGTGCCGGTGATGTGTTCCGCGTCCCCTGCGAGCGTGATGCCCGGCAGCAGTCCCGCGTGCGTGAGCGCGTGCATCCCAACGAGCAGCACCAGCACGCCCAAGATCACGCCGCCCATCGTGGAGACGTTGCCGGTTTTCCAAGCGCGGTACAGGTCGGCGCGCAGGTAGTTCAGCATAGTAATCTATCCTCTCAGGTAGCCGGGCATGCCGGCATAAATATGCTTTCCTATAGATAGCGTCGCTACCGGCCAAAGGGGCGCCGGGGGCGTTGGGGATTGCTTGCGCTGGTGGCGCCCGTAGCTGTTCGCTCTTCTGCCCCGCCCATAAGCTCCACGAAGAAGCTCTCCGCGTCGCGCTCGGTGCGGTGCAGGTCCGTCACGGCAACGCCCTCGCTCATAAGGATCTCGCCGATCAGCGCCTGGTCAGCCGGCCCCTCGATCTTGATGACGTCGCCGGGCAGCACGGTCAGGTCCAGCTCGGGGCAGCGCTCGTCGATAAGCGCCAGCGCGCGGGCCGGCTCGCTGCAGGCAAGCTCGAGGCAGCTGGCGCAGGCGGCGTCCAGCTCTTCGGCGGTGAGCTCGCGCGCCATGTGGCCGTCGGCTATGACGCCGTAGCGCGTGCAGATGCGCTCGAGCTGATCCAGGATGTGGGAGCTGATAAGCACGGTGACGCCGCGTTCGCGGTTAAGGCGGACGATGAGCTCGCGCAGGTTGCGCGCGCCCTCGGGGTCCAGGCCGTTGAGCGGCTCGTCCAGCAGGAGGATGTCCGGATTGCCGGCAAGCGCCAGCGCCAGCCCCAGGCGCTGCTTCATGCCCATGGAGAAGCGCTTGGCCTTCTCGCGGGCACGGCTTGCGCCCGGTACGTGGGCGTTCAGCCCCACGGTTTCGAGCAGCTCGGCGGCGTGGGCGCGCGCGTCCACAATCCCCAGGGCCAGCGCCTTGACCATGAGGTTGTCAAACGCGCTGAGGTTGGGGTAGATGCCGGGGGCCTCGATGAGCGATCCTACCAGCGGGCTTGCCTCGCAGGGGGCGAGCGGCTGCCCCATCACGCGGATCTCGCCGGCGGTGGCCGGCATGAGGCCGCAGATGAGCTTCATGGTGGTGGACTTGCCCGAGCCATTCTTGCCGATGAAGCCGTAGATATCGCCGCGGCCCACATGAAGGTTGAGGTCGCGGATCACGCGGCGGCCGCGGAAGCTTTTGACGAGACCGGCGGTTTCGATGGCGTGCATAGTGCTCCTTTCCTGTTGCGCTCTATGTTGGCACACAGTATGGGGAGCGGGTTTCAAGAAGCCGCCGGTTAAGTTGAAAGAAAGTTACAAGAAAGTGCGGAGCGTGTGCGGCTGATCCGGGGTGTTGGCCGGGCATGGGGCAGTTGGCCAGGCTGAGATATCGGTGAGTGTGCAAATATTCGAGCTATGGACGATTTGGATGGGCCCGAGTTTTCGGACGCCTGCTTAGACCCTCATTTTATGCATATATGAAATAATACTTGCAGGTAATATTCTGAAAATATGCATTTTGTAAAAGTCGTTTCAAAGCGTTCCCTGGAGAATCGTCCATAGCTCGAATATTTGCACAAGAGGGCCTACGCGCACGGGTCCTTGAGCTTGAAGCCGATGCCCCAGACGGTCTCAATGTACGCGTCGGTTCCGGTTGGCTTGAGCTTGGCGCGCAGGTTGCCGATATGCGTGCTGACGGTTTTCTCGTCCGATGCGCCCAGCACGCCGGCCGCAGCGTCGGCCTGCGCGGCGGGGTTGTGGCAGGCGGCCAGGTAAAGGTCTCGTTTGGAGAAGACGCGCTCCGGCTGGCGCATGAGGGACGCCGCCAGGTCGAACTCGGTGCGGGTCAGCTTGAGCGGCGAGCCGTTGACGGTAAAGCTGCGGCGGGCGGGGTCCAGCTGCCATGCGCCGAAGGTGAGAGAGTCAGGGCGTGGGTTGGTGGCGGTGGGAGGGAAGGGAGGGTTGGGCGCTTGGGTGGCGGCCGCTTGAGCGACACGAGTTGTGTCGGAAGGGGCGGCCGAGAAGGGCGTGCGGGCAGGTTGGGCGGTCGGCGCGGTTTGGGAGGCGTGCGCCGCGCCGGGGCCGTGGGACGAGAGGCGCTGGTTGCCGGTGGTCGCGCCGGCGGTGTCGCCAGCGGGGAAGGGTTCTGCCGTGCCCGCTGCCGTTGCCGTGCCCGCTGCGCTGACCTGTGCCATCCCGACCATGGCGCTTCTGAGCCGCAGTTGCACCTCAATGCGGGCGAGAAGCTCATCTAAGTCAAAGGGCTTTACCAGGTAGTCATCGGCGCCGGTGCGCAGGAGGGTCACCCGGTCGGCCACGGCGCTCTTGGCCGAGGTCACAATGACAGGTATGTTACCCAGGCGGCGGCGCACGAACGGCACCAGGTCCTCGCCCGGAAGGCCGGGCAGCATAAGGTCGGTAATGACCAGGTTGAACGGGCGGGAGGCGGTATTGCCGGCGGCTGGGGCGCTCTGCGCGGAGTTGCCGGAGATGGCGCTTTCGTTTCCGTCGGTAGGGTTCGGCTCTGCGGAGACCCCTGCGTCCAGCCCCTCCAACAGAAGCCGTGCCTCGCTACCCGAGAATGCCGGCGTGCAGACAAACCCCTCTTGCGTGAGGAAGGTGCAGACAATCTCGTTCAGCGACGCATCGTCCTCAATAACGAGAACGCGAACTCCGCGCCCTGTGGAAGTACCCATAGCCTACGCCCATCTCCTCAACGTCCATCACGCAAGATGGTAACACGGCATTGCGCTGCGTGTTTTCTGCTGGAACCTGCGCGGGAGGGCGCCGCTACGTAGTTTGCGCTGCGGCAAGAGCCATCTAGATCAGCTGCGGAACGGCGCGCGCCGCGGGTACGGCTGCCGCGGCGGGTTCGGTGGCGTTGCAACCGGCGGCACGGGCCAGCAGGGTCTCGGCGCCCACGGCAACCACGACGCCCCAGGCGGAGCCGGAGGCCACGGTGGTGCCGGCAAAAGCCAAATCGGTGCAGGCGGCAGCGTTGGCGGGAACCTCTTCCAGGCGCTCCGCGTCCTTCTTCTGTACGGAGCGCTCGCCGGCCAGCACGGACTGGTCGACCAGCAGGTCGTCGGTCGCCTCGATCAGGCGCAGGTCGGCCGGCACAAAGTCGCCCGAAGATACGCGCACGATATCCCCCACCACCAGCTCGGCGGCGCGCGCGGGCTTCTCGCCCGAGAAGGAGCGCTTCACATGGCAGGTTGCCGATGCCAACCGCTGCGTGAACGAGGCGGCCGTCATGCCCAGAAGGCGCTGCATGGTGAGCGAACGGCCCGCGAAGCGGCGCAGCTGCGCGGTCTGCGCGGCGGTGAGCTCGTTGCGGCCGTGGTCTTCGCGCGCAAACAGCACCGCCTCGCGGTTGAGGCCGTGCGTGTGGGCATGCAGGCGGTAAAGCACGTCGGCGGTAGACGCCGTGGCCGCGAAGGCCAGGTTGGCCGGTAGGTTCTTGGTGGCAAGCGCATTGCCTGCGGCAACGCGGCGCGCCGCATGCGCAAAGGAAAACGGAACGCTGAACGGGAACATGCTGCATCTCCTTGGTACCGGAGCCCTGGCTCGGGGCCAGACGGTAGGCGGGACGGGATGCAAGCTCGCGCACACAGCGAACGGGGCTGTAACGGTTGTGTCGATGGTACCGGGCGTGCCAAGGCTATCGGGGAAGCCGCCTCGGCGCAAACCGCGCCCAGAGATGCTTCCGGGCTTATCGCCCAGGGCGAGAAGAGCCGCTGCATTGCAGAGCGCGCCGGTACGTGGACAATCGCGGGCTTGCGGAATCAGTGGTTCTTCGACTATGACCGCCGTCCATGGCGCACCTCCTTATGCATCGGTTTTTCTCAGTCTGCGCACAGCGCAGCGCGGGCGTAGTGCCCAAACGCCTTTATTATGGGCGCGTCTGCGTCCAAGTCAAGCGTCCAACAGGCCGTTTCCACAACTTCTCATTGCGGTGCGGCGGCGTTCCCTATGCGCTAGGACGGGGGGTTTGTCATATATGCGCCCCCTGCCGTTTCGCGCCGCGTCGGCTTGCGTTGGCCCGCGCCGCGTCGGCCGCCTACTCCTCCAGCGTTGCCTCGGCAATGCGGCGCTTGAGCTCGTCCATGCCGGTGCCGTTCTCACTCGAGGTGATGATGAACTGGTCGGCTTTGAGGCCGAGCTGCTTGGCAATGGCGCTGCGCTGCTGCTGCGCCTTGCCGCGGCTGAGCTTGTCTGCCTTGGTCAACGCGATGACAAACGGCAGCTCCTCCTCTTTGAGGAACTCGACCATCTGCACGTCGAGCTTCTGGGCCTCGTGGCGGATATCGATCAGCGACACCACCAGGTTGAAGCTGCGCTCCTGGTCAAAGTACCCGCCGATCAGCTCGTCCCAGCGGGCGCGCTCGGCGTGGCTCACGCGCGCGTAGCCGTAGCCGGGCAGGTCCACCAGATGCAGGCCGTCAACGTCATAGAAGTTGATGGTGGCCGTCTTGCCCGGCTTGCTGGACACCTTGGCCAGGTTCTTGCGGCCAAAGAGCTTGTTGAGCAGCGACGACTTGCCCACGTTGGAGCGGCCGGCAAAGACCACCTCGGGCTTGGTGGATGCGGGCAGCTGCTTGGCCGTGCCGTAGGCGGCTTCGAACTTGGCGAGCTGGAAGTTGATGGCGGGCATGGGGCTCCAATCAGAGTGGCCGGGCGAGACGGGCATCGGCGTGCCGTCGGCGGGCGGAAGGCGCGGATGGCGCGCTGCGCCCATGGGCGAGAAGCGCGGGGCCGACGGTGCGTTCGCTGCGGGCAATGCGTTGCCGCTGCGAATGAGGGGCGCGCGTGCCGCCCATAGGGGCGAGAAGCACGGCCGCCGTGCGGGCGGATTTCTCGGCAGGTAAGTATACCAGCGCAAATGAGAACCGCGCCTCGCATCACGAGAACCGCACGGCGCTGCGGAGCGGCAGGAGAGACGCCGGCAGGTCGTTACGCCATTCGCTCGATGATGCCGAGGACGAGAGCCGAGGCGCTGCGGGCGTAGTCGGCTATGTCGAAGCTGCGCTCGCAGAAGGCGTCGTAGGCCTCGTCGCAGTTGTCCGAGATGGCGCGCAGCACCAGGCAGTCCACGCCGTTGCGGGCGCAGATGTGAGCGATGGCGGCGCCTTCCATCTCGGCGCAGTCGGCATTGGTCTGCTCAAGCGTGCGCGCCCGCAGCTCGTCTCCGGTGACAAAGCGGTTGCCCGTGGCAATGCAGCCGGTCAGGAAGCGCCGCGGCTCGGGGGCGGCGGAGGCGGCAGGGGACCCGTTGTTCATGTGGCCGCCGTAGCTGCCGTTCTTCTCGCCCAGTTGGGCAAGGAAGGCCGTCGGGCCGTCCGCGCCGTTGGACGCCGTGCCGGGGATCTGCTCGTACCCGCGCGCGGACAGCACTTGTTCGGCCAGGGCCACGAGCTCGGGTGTGCTGGAGAACTCCTCCAGGCCGGGGGCGGACTCGGCTATGAGCGCGGTGTCGGTGTCGGTGTAGCGCAGCGTGCGGCCCACCACCACGTCGGCAATGTGCAGCGCCGGGTTGAGCCCGCCCGCGATGCCCGAGAAGATGACCGCCTGGGGCTGGAAGGTGTCGATGACGTGCTGGGCGCAGGCGGCGGCATTGACGGTGCCCATGCCTGCAACGGTGGCGGCTACCTGGGCGTTTGCGTAGGTCCCGCAGACGGTTTGGCCCAGGGTGCCGGTGCGGACGGCGGGGTTGCGCAGCTGCTCGCGAATGAGGTCGACCTCCTGCTGCAGCGCGCCGATCACGGCGATGACGGGGGAAGTCGGCGTGGAGGACGGGGAGGCGGTCATGGCGGCTCCTTTCTTGCCGTGCGCCGCCGGCAGGGGCGTATCCCTGCGGCGCGGCGGGTCGGCGCGGGTGCGGCGTTTGCTTACCTTCTAGCATAGCCGTTCGCGCGGACATGGTTGCGCGGCGGCTTTGGGCCAAAGGTAAGAAAGGCATCACCTCCCGTTAAGGCGGCCTTAAGCAAGGGGCTCATAGAGTGAGAGGCGTACGCAAGCAGGCGGGCGTTTGCTCGCAAGGGAGGCGCGGGCGCGGCCCGCGGTAGGGGGCCGGAAAACGCCGGCCTTTGCAGGGAGGTTGCCATGGTTGTGAGATCGAGCCGCGTGCCCGGGCGCTGTTACCGCCCGTCGCGGACGTCGTATGCGGAGGCGGCGGCCAGCGGGGGCGCTGCGGCTCCGGTTGATCCGCGCACGCTGCGCGCCAACCGCGCCCAAGCGTCCGAGGGTCCCCGCGGCGGCGCGCCGTCTGGGCGCCCTGTCGGGCCACATCGCCACGGGTCGTCTGCGGGCGCGGCGACATCCCCTTATGCGGCGCCCGCTGCCGATACATACCGGGCGCGGCCCCGCCGCACGCGTTCGCACGGGCTTCCGCGCAGCCCGTTTGCCCAGGCTGCCTATGCCGCGGACGGTTACAAGACCACTGGCGCGTCGGTCGCGTACGCCGCCCCGGGCGACTCGGGACGGCCCGAGCCGCGTCTGCGCCGCCCGGGCCGCCAGCTGGGCCCGCGTGCCCGGGCGATCGTCGCCGTGCTTCTCTGCGTGCTAATTTTCGGCGGCATTGGGTCACTGGTGCTCAACGCCAACGCGCGCACCGGGCTGCCCGGGGGCATGGCGCTTTTTGGCGAGCCCGCCCCCACCAGCACGCCGCAAGCCGAATGGCGCCAGGGCCAGATGCCGTACCTGTACCAAACCGACCGCGCGTGGGCGTCCGAGCCCTACGCCGGCTCCACCGTGGGCGAGGCCGGTTGCGGCCCTACCTGCATGAGCATGGTCTACGTGTACCTGACCGGCCGCACCGACTTGGACCCGGCCGCCATGAGCCGCTTCTCCGATCAGAACGGCTATGTCATGGACGGTATGACGGCGTGGGCGTTCATGACCGACGGCGCGGCGCAGCTGGGGCTCAACGCGTCCGAGGTGCCCGCCGACGCGGCGTCCGTCGCCGCCGAGCTTGCGGCCGGCCGCCCTATCATCGCCAGCGTGCGCCCCGGCGACTTTACCAGCTCGGGGCATTTCATCGTGCTCGCCGGCATGGACGAGAACGGCCGGCTCATCGTGCACGACCCTAATAGTGCCAGCCGCAGTGCCGAGACCTGGGATATGGACCGCGTGCTGGGCCAATGCGTCGGCCTTTGGAGCTACGCGGCTTAGGTGCGGATCGTTTTACGGCGTTCCCGCGTCCCTACCGGTGTGCCGTTGGCGCGCAAAACAGCGTCGGCCGCTTGGGCTATATCCGCTCCAACACGGCAACCGTCTCAACGTGCTCGGTGTGGGGGAACATGTCCACGGGCGTTACGCGCAGCGGTCGGTAGTCGCAAGCGATAAGCGCGTCGAAGTCGCGCACCTGCGTTGCGGGGTTGCAGCTCACGTATACGATACGCCGCGGTTCCAATGCCGCGGCGCTTGACAGGAACGCCTCCGTGGCGCCAGCCCGCGGCGGATCCATGATCACCGCGTCGGCGCGCTCGCCGGCGCGCGCGGCGCGGCGCATGGCGGCGGTGGCGTCCTCCGCCAAGAAGACGGCGTCTTCGGCAATGCCGTTGAGCTCGGCGTTGCGGCGCGCGTCCTGAACGGCTTGCTCGCCGCGTTCGATGCCCATGAGGCGGATGCTGCCGCCGGCCTCGCGTGCCGCAACGGCCGCGCAGACGCCGATGGTGCCGCTGCCGCAGTACGCGTCCACCACGCGGTCTCCGTCGCAAAGCTGGGCGCCGGCGATGGCCAGGCTGTACAGAACCTCGGTCTGGGCCGGGTTGGTCTGGTAAAACGCTGTGGGCGATATCTCAAAGGTGCAGCTCAGCAACTTGTCGCGCATGCGCGGGCTGCCGGCGAGCATGCGGGTCTCGGGGCCCAGGATGGCGTTTCCGGGGCGCTGGTTCACGTTGTGCGCCACGCCCACCAGGCGCGGGTCCAGCTCCATCAGCCGAGCGGCGAACTCGTCGGCGTGCGGGATCTCCTGTCCGTTGGTGACCACGGTGAGCAGCGCCTCGTGCGTGCGCCAGCCCAGGCGCAGCACCGCGTGGCGCAGCAGGCCGCGGTGGGTGTCCTCGTTGTAGGCGCGGATGCCCAGGTCCTGCGCTGCCTGCGCCACGCCGTTCAGGATGTCGCGCGCCCCAGGGGCCTCGACGGGGCAGTTGGCGCATGGGACGATCCGGTGCGTGCCCGCGGCAAAGAAGCCGGCCAGGACCGCGCCACCCTTTCCGGGCGCAAACGGCGTCGCCGCCTTGTGGCGGTACCCCAGCGGCTTCTCCATGGGGGCGATGGGGTCGAGCGCGCAGCCGAAGCGCTCGATATAGGGTGCGTAGAGCGCCTCCATGGCGCTCTGCTTGCGTTCGAGCTGCTGCGGGTAGGGTTGTGCGATAAGCGCGCAGCCGCCGCAGTCGCGCGCGAGGGGGCAGGGGCCTCCGACGCTCTGGGGACGCGCGGTGCGGTCCTCGCGCCGCGGCTTTCCGTGGCGCATGCCCCTGCGGTTCTGCGTGCTGCCGCCGTCGCGGTGTGCGCCGCGCGCATCGCGCGTCCTGCTCTCCCCGCGCCCGGAGCCGCGCGCTCCAGCGCCCTTTGGCGCGAGGCCCTTCTCGCCCCGCGCCCCGTGCGCGCCTCGTTGCCTGCCGCCGCGGGCCGAGCCGTCGCGCTTCTCGCCCGCTTTACGGGCTGCGTCCTCGCGCGCCTTGCGTTTGCGCTGCTTCTCCAACTTCTTGGCCACGTGCTTGCTCACGGCTGCTCCCCTGCGTACGGCGGCGGTGTCCACTCTCTTATATAGGTGACTTTACCGTACCGGTGCCGCCGCGCGGGGCTGCGCGCAAACCTCGGACCTAAAGCGCACAACATCGCAGATCCGTTCGATAGGCTGCCCGCCGCTACTTACGGCCGAAGAGCCCCCCGATGCCACCCAAGATGTCGCCGATGCCGCCGGGGAGGTTCTCGGTCACGTTGCCCAGGTTCTCGGCCACGCCGCCCAGGCCGCCGGAGAGGTTCTCCGCGATGCCGCTCAGGCCTTCGGGAAGGCTCTCGGTCAGGGCAGAGAGGTCGAGGTTCTCGCCCAGGCTGCCCAGGTCCAGCCCGCCGCCGGCTATGTTTTCCTTAACCTGGTCTACTACGCCGGTAAGATCGGCGCCCTCCAGCTCAACGCCGGTGAGGTCGCTGATGGCTGCCTGCGGGTCGGCGATAAGGTCCTTCAGGGCCTCGGGGCTGTTGCCGACGGCTCCCATGACCTGGTCTGTAATGGCTTTGATGTCCATGGTGCTCCTTTCAGAGGGGCGCTGTGGCTTGGGCGCCGCTTGCGCCGTTGTCGGTGGCACAAAGGTACCCGAGCAGTCGCGTTTGTAACGCGGCGTTGCCTCGGCGATCGGCAAGCGCGCGACAGACTCCCTTCGCGCAAATTGGCGGGTTTCCTCACGCGTCGCATGGATGCCGCGTTGCAGTGGGTACCATTACCGGATGCGCCGCAAGAAGGCGCATCGCCCGGACTGGCGGGACGCGCCCTGCATGACGGGGCCGCGGGCCGTCGACGCAGCCGGGCGAGGCAACGGCATAACCTGCCGATGCGGAGGCGCAGGCGCCCGCGTCGGCGTTGGCAACATGCAAGGACGGCACACGTGCTCGAGCTCAAGCAGATCACCAAGGACTACCAGACCGGCGACACCCGCGTGCGCGCCCTCCGCGGCATCAGCGTTACGTTTCGCGACCGCGAGTTCGTGAGCATTCTGGGGCAGTCGGGCTGCGGCAAGACCACGCTGCTCAACATCATCGGCGGCCTGGACCACTACACCACCGGCGACCTGGTCATCAACGGCCGCTCCACCAAGAGCTACCGCGACCGCGACTGGGACACCTACCGCAACCACAGCGTGGGTTTCGTCTTCCAGAGCTACAACCTCATCCCGCACCAGACCGTGGTCGCCAACGTTGAGATGGCGCTCATGCTCTCCGGCGTGGGCCGCGCCGAGCGCCGGCGCCGCGCAGAGGAGGCCCTCGCGCGCGTCGGGCTGGGCGACCACCTGAACAAGAAGCCCAACCAGCTGTCGGGCGGGCAGATGCAGCGCGTGGCCATTGCCCGCGCGCTCGTGAACGACCCCGAGATCATCCTGGCCGACGAGCCCACCGGCGCGCTGGACACCGCCACCTCGGTGGAGGTCATGGAGATCCTCAAGGACCTCAGCCGCGACCGCCTGGTCATCATGGTTACCCACAACCCCGAGTTGGCCGAGCAGTACTCCAGCCGCATCGTGCGCATTCAGGACGGGCAGCTGGTGGACGACTCGCGCCCGTGCGTTGACGAGCGCCTGACCGACGAGCAGATCCAGTCCCATGCCGTGGCGGACGCCAAGAAGGGCAAGCGCTCCATGGGCTTCGCCAGCGCCATCGCGCTTTCCTTCACCAACCTCATGACCAAGAAGGGCCGCACCTTCCTCACGGCCTTCGCGGGGTCCATCGGCATTATCGGCATCGCGTTGATCTTGTCGCTTTCCGACGGCGCGCAGAACTACATCAAGGAAACCGAGGAGTCCACCATGGGCAGCTACCCGCTGTCCATCCAGGAGACCAGCGTGGACCTGGCGAGCCTCATGGGATCCATGATGGGGGCGAGCGCGGACAACGCGCAGGCCAATACCTCGGGCGAGGTTGAGAGCAAGGACTTGGTCAACGACATGGTCACCAGCGTGGCCGAGGGCGCCAACGAGAACGACATGGCCTCCATCAAGGCCTGGCTGGACACCAACCCCGACAACCTCGACGACTACGTGACCGACATCCAGTATGCCTACGACACGCCGCTCAACGTCTACCGGGCGGACACGTCGGACGGCGCGGTGCAGGTGAACCCCGCAACCGTCATGGACGCGCTGGGCATCTCCATGGGCTCAACGCAGACCGAGATGATGAGCTCCATGTCCGGTACCGGCGGATCCAGCTACGATGTCTGGACGCCGCTTCTGGACAACACCGACACCTGGGAGCGCGACTACGACGTGGTGGCGGGCCGCATGCCCGAAAGCTGGGACGAGGTGGTTGTCTACGTCGATAAGAACGACCGCATATCGGACTACACCCTCTACGCGCTGGGGCTTCTCAACCAAGACGACCTGCGCGGCATGATGGCTGACGTCATTGCCGGGCGCGATGTCGAGAAGACCGAGCAGACCAGCTACACCTACGACGACCTCATGAGCCTCACGTTCAAGCTGCTGCCCGAAAGCGCCAAGTACGCCGAGCAGGCGGACGGCACCTGGGCGGACATGAGCGAGGATGACGCGTATATGACCGATGCGGTGAGCAACGCCGACACCGTGCGCGTGGTGGGTATCGTGCGTCCGAGCGCGGACAACGACGAGACCAACTGGGGATCGGTGCTCTATACGCCCGAGCTTATGCAGCACCTGGTCGAGGAGAACAGCGCGGGCGCGGCCGTGGCCGCCCAGCAGGCCAGCCCCGATACCGACATCTTCACCGGCGTGCCCTTCCCGGACGATGTTGACGAGGAGATGACCATCGACGACATCGAGACCATGATCGCCCAGATGCCCGAGGCGCAGGGCCAGCAGATCAGCGCCTACGTTGACCAGATGCGCGAGAACGGCATGTCCGATACGGAGATCGCCTCCGCCTTCCAGGAGCAGCTGGCCGACACGTCCAGCAACGCCACGTACGACGGAAACCTGGACAAGCTCGGCGTGGCCAGCCTGGACGAGCCGTACTCCATCCAGATCTATCCCGTGGACTTTGACGCCAAGGAGCGCGTGGACCAGATCATCGAGGGCCACAACACCGACATGGAGAACGCCGGTCGCGACGACGAGGTCATCCAGTACACCGACATCGTGGGCACGCTCATGTCCAGCGTGACGAGCATCGTGAACTCGCTGACGTACATCCTCATTGCGTTCGTGGCCATCTCGCTGGTGGTAAGCTCCATCATGATCGGCATCATCACCTACATCAGCGTGCTGGAGCGCACCAAGGAGATCGGCATCCTGCGTGCCATCGGTGCCAGCAAGAAGGACGTGAGCCGCATCTTCACGGCCGAGACGTTCATTATCGGCCTGGTGAGCGGCCTTCTGGGCGTAGGGATCACCGTGCTGCTGGACTTCCCGGTGAACGCTATCATCTACCAGGTGGCCGGCGTGGAGAACCTGGCTGCCGTGCCTGTGGGTCCGGGCATTGCGCTGGTGATCATATCCGTGGCGCTCTCGTTCATAGCCGGCCTGGCCCCCAGCCGCATGGCCGCCAAGAAGGACCCCGTGACCGCGCTGCGCACGGAGTAGCGTGCTGGAGCCGGGTGCGTGCCAGTTGGCGCCTCCGTTCAATTGCACTGATCGCGTCAGTCGTATTTCAACGAAGCCTAAGAACTGCAGCGATCGATGCGATTGAACGGGGCGCTTTGTTTTTTTGGACGAGAATTGCACTCATACGACTGCTGTGGGCGAAGGTTGCACTCATACGACCTGTGCGGGCGAGAAATGCGCTCTTGCGAGCGGGATACGACCTCGGGATGCCTTGCAGCTTGCATTATGTGCTTATCTCAGGGGCAAGAAGAACGCACGAGGGTATGTTTTGGACGGAGTCCGTCGTGTGCTCGAAAACCGCAATCGTACGAGTGCGCTTCTCGCCCACGTAGGTCGTATGAGCGGGATTCTCGCCCGGATGAGCTGCCAGGGGGTGTTCGGCCTATGCGAACCGCCCATCCTCGCTCGAACAGGCAGCTGGAGCGCGCTCCGAAAGAGTTGCCTCTCAGGCAACTGGGGCGCCCCTGTAAGGGTTGCCTTTCAGGCAGCTGGGGCACCCTGTAAGGGTTACCTCTCAGGCAGCAAAAAATCTTATATGAATTCACTTAGATTTTGTATAAGTTGCCCTGTCAAGGGATATAGTATGGAGCGTACGAAACGAAACGCCATTCCGGCGTGGCTATCAATGGGAGGAAAGAGGTCCCACCATGAGCAACAAGATCTTAGGTATCGACCTGGGCACCACCAACTCGGCAATGGCCGTGCTGGAAGGTGGCGAGCCCACCATCATCGTCAACGCAGAGGGCGACCGCACCACTCCGTCGGTCGTGGGCTTCCGCGCCGACGGTGACCGCGTGGTCGGCAAGGCCGCTAAGAACCAGGCCGTGACCAACCCCAAGAACACCGTCTTCTCCATCAAGCGCTTCATGGGCCGCAAGTACGGCGAGGTGTCCGAGGAGATCAAGACCGTCCCGTACGACGTCAAGGAGGGCCAGGGCGGCCGCGCCGTCGTGTCCGTTGACGGCAAGGACTTCACGCCCGAGCAGGTCAGCGCCATGATCCTTCAGAAGATGAAGGCCGACGCCGAGAAGTACCTGGGCGAGACGGTCACCGACGCGGTCATCACCGTGCCGGCCTACTTCAACGACTCGCAGCGCCAGGCCACCAAGGACGCCGGCAAGATCGCGGGCCTCAACGTCAAGCGCATTGTGAACGAGCCCACCGCCGCGGCGCTGGCCTACGGCCTGGACAAGAAGACCACCGACCAGAAGGTCCTCGTCTTCGACCTGGGCGGCGGCACCTTCGACGTCTCCATCCTGGACCTGGCCGACGGCGTGTTCGAGGTCCTCTCCACCGCCGGTGACAACCACCTGGGCGGCGACGACTGGGATCAGCGCGTCATCAACTGGCTGGCCGACAAGTTCCAGGCCGACAACGGCATCGACCTGCGCCAGGACGCCATGGCCCTGCAGCGCCTGAAGGAGGCTGCCGAGAACGCCAAGAAGGAGCTCTCCGCCGCGCAGCAGGCCAACGTCAATCTGCCGTTCATCACGGCTGACGCCACCGGCCCCAAGCACCTTGACTACACCATCACCCGCGCCGAGTTCGAGCGCATCACCCACGACCTGCTCGAGCGCTGCAAGGCCCCGGTTACCAACGCCCTGCGCGATGCCGGTCTGAAGCTCTCCGACCTGAACGAGGTCATCCTGGTGGGCGGCTCCACCCGTATGCCCGCCGTGCAGGAGCTCGTCAAGAACATGACGGGCAAGACCCCCAACATGTCCGTGAACCCGGACGAGGTCGTGGCCGCGGGCGCTGCCGTCCAGGGCGGCGTGCTCACCGGCGACGTCGACGGCATCCTGCTGCTCGACGTGACCCCGCTGTCGCTCGGCGTTGAGACCATGGGCGGCGTCATGACCAAGATGATCGACCGCAACACCACCATCCCGACCTCCAAGACCGAGATCTACTCCACGGCTGCCGATAACCAGACCTCCGTTGAGATCAACGTCCTGCAGGGCGAGCGCGAGATGGCTGCCGACAACAAGAGCCTGGGCCGCTTCCAGCTGACCGGCATCCCGGCCGCCCGCCGCGGCATGCCCAAGATCGAGGTCACCTTCGATATCGACGCCAACGGCATCGTGAAGGTCTCCGCTAAGGACCTGGGCACCGGCAAGGAGCAGCAGATCACCATCTCCGGCTCCACCGCCCTGTCCGACGACGAGGTCGACCGCATGGTCAAGGACGCCGAGGCGCACGACGCCGAGGACAAGAAGAAGAAGGAAGAGGTCGAGGTCCGCAACCAGACCGACTCGCTGGCCTACTCCACCGAGCAGACCCTCGCCGACCTGGGCGACAAGGTTTCGGCCGACGTCAAGAGCGAGGCCGAGGCCGCTATCGCCGAGGCCAAGAAGGCCCTCGACGGGACCGACATCGACGCCATCAAGGCGGCGGGCGACAAGCTCCAGGGCATTGCCTACAAGCTGGCCGAGCTGGTTTACGCCGACGCGCAGGCCTCTGCTGACGGCCAGGCTTCGGGCGCCCAGTCCTCCGACAACGGCGACGATGTGGTGGACGCGGACTACGAGGTCGTGGACGACGACAAGTAAGGCAGTAACGGAGAAGGACAGGTACGATGTCCGCAACGAAGAAGAGCATGAACGGGGCGGGTGGGGAGCCCGCCCCCGGTAAGAGCCAGGAGCAGGATGTGAGAATCCCCGTCGAGGTCGACGATTCCGCCGAGGCCGCACAGCAGCCGATCGAGGATCCGACCGCAACCCCCGATGAGGCTGCGTCCCCTGCAGCGGACGAGGCTACGCCCGAGCACGAGATGACCGAGGACGAGATGATCGAGGCTGCCATTCGCGCTGGCGAGGAGGCTGCCGACAACGACTTCAAGGTCCAGCTCGAGATTGCGCGCAAGGATCTCGATGCCGCGCGCGCCCAGCTCGAGGACGCTCGCTCTGCCCAGGAGTCGGCCGAGAAGCGCGCCCAGGAGGCTGCCGACCGCACCGCCCGCCTGCAGGCGGATTGGGAGAACTTCCGTCGCCGCACGGCCGCCGAGCGCGTGGCCGAGCGCGACCGCGCCACGGAGAAGCTCGTCATGTCGCTTCTGCCCGTGCTCGACGACATGGAGCGCGCCATTGCCCATGCCGGCACCATCGAGAACATGGGCGACGACTTCAAGAGCTTCGTAGACGGCGTCAACGCGGTGCACACCAAGCTGCTTGGCGCCATCGAGAAGGAGGGCGTCGAGGTTATCGACCCCGCCGGGCAGGCGTTTGACCCGCTGGAGCACCAGGCGGTGGGCCGCGTGGAGGATGCCTCCCAATACGACGAGACGGTCAACGACGTCTACCAGAAGGGGTATCGCATGGGAGACCATGTGATCCGCACCGCCATGGTCACGGTGACCTACGGCGGCGAGAGGCGCCCCGCCCCTGCCGAGGCCGATCCTGAGGCAGACGCGGGAGACGCGCCCGAATCGGCGGAGACCGAGTAGCTCATAGATGAGACACGGCGCCCGGGCTTCTCACCCGGGCGCATTTGTAAGGCCCGTTCGCACGCGCTGATCGGGGCGGCCGGGCTTGAAACCACCATGAAGAGGGGAGGCGGATCCGTATGCCGCAGGCTACTAAGACCTTTTACGATGTGCTGGGAGTTTCGCGCAATGCCTCCGACAAGGAGATCAAGACCGCGTTTCACAAGCTCGCCCAGAAGTACCACCCCGACGCGGGCGGTGACGAGCAGAAGTTCAAGGAGATCAGCGAGGCGTACGAGACGCTCTCCAATCCCGATAAGCGCAAGGAATACGACCAGATGCTCATGTTCGGCGGTATGCCGGGCGCAGGCGGCGCAGGCGGCGCAGGCGGTTACACCTACGCGGGCGGTCAGGGTTGGAGCGACATCTTCGACAGCATCTTCCGCGGCGAGGGGGCGTTCGGCGCCGACTGGGCCCAGGGTTTCGGCAACATGGGCGGTGCCGCGCGCAATCGTCCGCGTAAGGGCGAGAACCTCAGCCTGACGGTCGACATCACGGCCGAGGACGCGTTCCGCGGCGTGACGCGCAAGATCACCTACCGCGTGCCGTCCACGGGGGAGCAGCAGACGCTCACCGTGACCATTCCCGCGGGTGCCGTCAACGGCGGCAAGCTGCGTTACAAGCGTCGCGGCGAGTACGGCTCGAACGGCGGCGAGCGCGGTGACCTGGTCATTACCACGCGCGTTGCGGAGCATCCGCTGTTCAAACGCAACGGCGCCGACGTGACCATGGAGTTGCCGGTTTCGTTTTACGAGGCGGCCCTGGGAACGCAGGTCGAGGTGCCCACTCCGGGCGGTGCCACCGTGCGCCTCAAGGTGCCGGCGGGAACGCAGGACGGCAAGACCTTCCGTTTCAAGGACCTGGGCGCGCCCGACGTCAAGCACCGCGGCCGCACGGGGGCCCTGCTGGTGACGATCAAGGTCGAGGTTCCCACGACGCTCACCGAGGAGGAGCGGTCTGCGCTTGCAAAGCTCAAGCAGGCCGACACGCGCGACTACCGTGCACGGGTTAACCGCTATAGGGCCAAGTAGGGATTGAAGAGCGGCGGCCTCGGATGCGCCGGGGCCGCCTTCGTGATGCGAGGGGTAAGCCATGAGCAAGCAGGGTAGGGACAAGCCGCTGTACATGATCAGCGTTGCCGCGGAGTTGACGGGGATGCATCCGCAGACCCTGCGCGTGTATGAATCCAAAGGCCTGGTGAACCCGCAGCGCTCGGGCGGCAACACGCGGCTGTACTCGCAAAACGACATCGACCGGCTGGAGCTTATCGGCCAGCTGACTGACGAGGGCATCAACCTGGCCGGCGTGGTGCGCATCCTGGATATGAAGGAGCGGGCCGAGAAGCGCGAGGCCGAGATGCAGAAGCTCCAAGAGGAGAACCGCCGCCTGGAGGAGGAGGTGCACGAGCTGCGCATGCAGAAGCGCATCACCGCGCTAGCCCCCTACGAGGGCAGCAAGCCCGAGCAAGTGCTGAAGGGCCTGCTGGGCGGCAAGTAAAGAGGTTATCCCCACAGATCGCGGATCTTCTCCAAGAAGACTTGGGCGGCGGGGGAGAAGCTTTGGTAGCGTTTCCAGGCTATGCAGACGTCGGCGGCGAGCGGCGGGTCCAGCGGGCGGAAGGCCAACTTGCTTTCCGCGGAGGTGTCTACGATGCCCTCCAGGCTCACCACGTAGCCCACGCCGCGACGGGCCAAAAGCGCCGCATTGTAGAGCAGGTTGTAGGTGGCCACCACGTCCAGGTCCTCCAGATCGCGCTTGAACCAGGCTTGCATTTCTCGTCCGGCTTGGCGCGAGAAGATGAGCGGGCGGTCGGCCAGGTCGTCAGGGGATACGGCGGCCTGCGCGGCCAGCGGGTCGTCGCCGCGCATGAAGGCGCCCCAGCGGTCCTGCGCCGGAAGCGGCAGGGTCTCGAACTTTGCCAGGTCCGTGTGGCCGATAAACACGCCGAAGTCCAGCCGGCCGTTCTCAAGGCGCTCGCCCACGTCAGCGGCGTTGCCGCTGAACAGACTGAATCGCATGAGGGGATAGGTGTCCTGCAGCTCCGCAATGACATCGGCTATAAGCGACATGGCGGGTGTCTCGCCGCCGCCGATGCGGACCTCGCCGGCCAGCGTGTCGGGCGCGATGCGGAACTCCGCCTCCGTGCGGCCGACCAGGTCTACGATCTCCTCAGCGCGCTTGCGCAGGCGCATGCCGGCTTCCGTGAGCTCGATATGGCGCGCGCCGCGGGTGAAGAGCGTGCAGCCCAACTCCTGCTCCAGGTCCTTCATCTGGCGTGACAGCGACGGCTGCGAGACGTGAAGCACCTGCGCGGCGCCGGAGATGGTGCCCTCGCGGGCAATCATGAGGAAGTACTGTAATGGGCGGAGTTCCATAGCCGAGCTTTCTAAGAATGGGGTACATATGCCTGTCTTCTATGGTACCCCAGCAGTAGGCCCTTTGATGCGGCGGCGTTTTGGCGGGACGTGCGGAGTGCCTCTGCGATGTCGGCTATGGTGTAGTCCGCCAGGTGCGCGCGCTCCTGCAGCACGAACGCGCCGATGGCGTGGCGCGTGTCGGTGCTCTGGGCAGTGATTTCCTCAATGCGGTGGGTGAGAAACACGGAGGCTCCTCTCAGCCGGTGTAATGCTCCAGGCACATGCCGATGAAATCGCGCATTTCGGCGCGGAAGTCCAACGCGGGGCGCTCCATTCCCAGACGCTCCAGGGCCTGGGTGATCAGCGGGTTGTTCCAACAGCCGCTCACGTAGCCCACGGCGTGGTAGTACACCGCGAGCAGAAGCGGCTCCACCTGATCGGGGTTCAGGGGCATGATCCGCGGCAGGCGCTCTCGCATGGCGTCCACGTAGAGGTAGTAGCTGCGCTTGAAGTCCATGAGGCGCTCTACCGTGACATTGGTCTCGATGATGGTCGAGAGCAGGTCTCCCAGGCGGAAGTACTCCTGGTGCGCGTTGGCAATGCCCGCCCAGACCTCGGCGATAGTGCCCGGCGCAAGCCCGCAGCCTTCGGGCAGCGCGGCGAGCAGCGCGCCGAAGTAGGCAGCGCACTCGTCGCCGGCGAGTAGCAGGAACACCTCTTCCTTGGTGCTGACGTACTTGTACAGGTTGGCGCGCGACCATCCCAACTCCTCGGCGATGGTGGTGAGCGTTATCTCGTGGTAGGGGTGTTGGGAAAACAACCCTCGGGCCGCCTGCTTGATCTCTGACAGGCGCTGCTCTTTTTGCTCGGCGCTCCGCGCGCGAATGAATTCGGACATCGTTCCTCCTTATGCACGCTCACTATACCGCACAAGGGCAAAACGAGCTTCACGATGTTCTATACCTACATTGCATAGAACGGTATGTCGAGAAAGTATTTTACAAGTAACGTGACGTTACGTAAATTATCGACAAGCGACGCGCCATACCGACCCAAGCCTATGGGTGCGTCGCCTCCCCTAGGCGGATACCCGGCGCGTCCGCACATTGCGCTGCGCAGCGTTGGGCATCCTGCCGCGATCGACGGGCACGGTCCGTTTTCGTACCGGCGAGCCGCGCCCGCCTTCGGTTGTCTTTCTGAGTGAGGAAAGGAATCATCATGCTCGGCAACTTCACTTACCACAATCCCACCAAGCTCATCTTCGGCGAGGACTCCATGAACGCGCTTGCCGAGGAGCTCAAGTCCTACGGTCCCACCGTCCAGCTCGTCTACGGCGGCGGCTCCATCAAGAGAAACGGCATTTACGACCAGGTCATCGCCGCGCTTGAGGCTGCGGGCAAGACCGTGGTGGAGGACGGCGGCGTTATGCCCAACCCCACGGTCGAGAAGCTCAACGAGGGTATCGCCATCGCGCGCGAGAACAACGTGGACCTCATCCTTGCCGTGGGCGGCGGCTCGTGCATCGACTACGCCAAGGGCGTGGCCGTTTCCGTGAACCTGCCGGCCGACCGCGACCCGTGGCAGACCTACTGGGTGGACTTCGAGGAGCCCACGTGCCCGGTGGTGCCTGTGGGCGCGGTGCTCACCATGGTGGGCACCGGCTCCGAGATGAACGCGGGCTCGGTCATCACCAGCCACGAGGCCAAGATGAAGGTCGGCCATGTCTTTGCCAGCGCCGACGTGTTCCCCAAGTTCGCGGTGCTCAACCCCACTTTCACTTACACGCTGCCCCAGTACCAGATGGTGGCCGGCATCTTCGACATCATGAACCACATCACCGAGCAGTACTTCTCGGGCACCGATGACAACACGAGCGATTGCCTGGCCGAGGGCCTCATGCGCAACCTTGTGGCCGCGAGCCGCGCCGCGGTGAAGAACCCCGAGGACTACGAGGCGCGTTCCAACATCATGTGGTGCGCAACCTGGGCGCTCAACACGCTCATCGCCATGGGTAAGAGCACGGACTGGGAGGTCCACATGCTCGGCCAGGCCATCGGCGCGCACACCGACGCCACGCATGGCATGACGCTTTCGGCTGTGGCGCTGCCGTATTACCGCCTCATCATGCCGTACGGCCTGGCCAAGTTCGCGCGCTTCGCGACTGCCGTGTGGGGCGTGGACCCGGACGGAAAGACCGAGGAGCAGGTGGCGGCCGAGGGTCTCGACGCCATGGAGGCCTGGATGCGCGAGATCGGCTGCGTCATGAAGGCGAGCGAGCTCGGCGTGACCGAGGACATGCTCGAGGGCATCGCGGACAGTACGCTCATCATGCAGGGCGGTTACCATGCGCTCACGCGCGACGAGGTTATCAAGGTCCTTCACCAGAGCCTCTAGGTTTTGCCTCATCCAATCACCGCGTACGTAAGGAGAGCACCGTGAAGAAGAACATCGGCACCGCGCTTGCGCTCTATCCCATGCCCGTCACGGTCGTCGGCGCCATAGCCGGCGATGATCCCACCTGGACGCTCGTGGCGCACGTGGGAATTATCGGCCATGACCGCGTGACGGTGAGCCTGGCCCGTGCGCACTTCATCAACCAGCACATCAAGGAGACCGGCAAGCTTACCGTCAACCTGGCGAGCGAGGCTATGCTGCCCGCCGTGGACGTGGCCGGGTCGACCTCGGGTGCCAAGGAGAGCAAGGCCGACCTCTTCGCCTGGGAGGCAGCCGAGAACGGCGCGCCGTACATTACCGAGGCACCGGTAGCTGTGGCCTGCACCGTGGCGGACGTGTACGAGACGCCGGGCTTTGAGACGTTTATCTGCACCATCGACGCTACCTACGTGGACGAGGAGAACCTGGACGAGAAGGGCAAGATCGACTACGCCAAGGTCAAGCCGGTGCTCTTTGAGTTCCCGACCTACCAGTACCTGGCCACGGGCGATGTTCTGGGCCCGTGCCTGAGCTTTAAGAAGTAAGCGGGCAGCGGGGAGGGGAGAGACCATGAGGATTTTGACGCTGCAGGGAAGTCCCAACCGTAACGGGTCCACGGCCATGCTGGCGGATGAGTTTGCGCGCGGTGCGCGGCAGGCGGGACATGATGTTGAGCGCATCGACGTGGCGTACGCGGGCGTGCACCCGTGCACGGGATGCGTGGCCTGCGGTTACGGCGCGCGGCCGTGCGTGCAGCGCGACGGAATGGCCGCCATCACGGAGAAGATCCTTGCCGCCGACATGCTGGTGCTGGCCACGCCGCTTTACTACTACGGCATGACGGCGCAGCTCAAATGCGTGATCGACCGGTTCTGCGCGGACAACTCCGCCATTGCGGGGCGCCGGTTGGATGCCGTGCTTCTCGCCGACGCCTGGAGCGCGGACGACTGGACCTTTGACGCGCTGGTGGCGCACTACGAGACGCTCTGCCGCTACCTTGGCATGCGCGACCGCGGCCAGGTGCTGGGATACGGCTGCGGCACGCCCAGTATGACGCGCGCCTCCGAGCACCTGCGCGAGGCCTACGAGCTTGGCGCAAGCCTGTAAGGCAGCCCATATCTCAAGGGCATTGGGAATCGCGTCAATGAAGCCATGGTGCGAAGCGATTCGTTCCATAGTTCGCAGCTATAGGTAGTCATGCGGTATAAGTCTTTTACATGCTATGGAGCCCTCCTTAAAATGCAAGGTGAAAGGAGCGGATCGTATGGGAGACCTTAGCCAAGATCTGGAACAGTGTCTGTGCGATTGCGCATGCAATCCGGAGGCGGCCATGCGCGCCAAGTGCTCCTGCGAGCAGGGACGCGTGCGCGAGACCAAGCGCGTGCTGCTGGGGGAGCGCCAGCGCCTGCTGGATGAGATGCATGCCAGCCAGCGCGGCATCGACGCCATAGACCACATGCTGCACCGCGTGACCTGCGAATGCGCGTCCCAGCGCGACAAGTAGCGCCGGGCCGCAAGCTGTTTGCAGGCAACGCAGCCCCGGCCTTTTCGCGGCATGCCCGTTTCGGGTAACGCGCATGCCGATCAACCCAACAGCTTCAGGGGGGATCTTATGACCGAGATCGTAAACGATCTTGTTGAGAACCAAACGTTCGATCAGGAGCGCGCCCTGTACGGCGCGCGCAACATCACGGTGCGCAACTGCCGTTTCGACGGGCCCGCCGACGGCGAGAGCGCCTTCAAGGAGTGCGAGGGCGTGGAGGTGGACGGCTGCTTCTTCAACCTGCGCTACCCGCTGTGGCATGACCACGGCCTCACCATCCGCAACTCCGACATGACGGAGAACTGCCGCGCCGCGCTGTGGTACACCGACCACGTGACCATAGAGAACACGCGCTTGCACGGCATCAAGGCCCTGCGCGAATGCGCCGACGCCACGCTGCGCGGCTGCGACATCGTGTCCCCGGAGTTCGGCTGGTCCGTGCGCGGCGTAACGATGGAGGACTGCACCGCGCAGAGCGAGTACTTCATGATGCGCTCCACGGGCCTGCGCTTCACCGGCGTGCGCTTTACGGGCAAGTACTCGTTCCAGTACATCGAGGACGCCGTGTTTGAGGACTGCGTGCTGGATACCAAGGACGCGTTCTGGCACGCCAAGAACGTGGTGGTGCGCAATTCGGTTGTCAAGGGCGAGTACCTGGGCTGGTACAGCGAGAACGTCACCTTTGAGAACTGCCGCATCGAGGGTACCCAGCCGCTGTGCTACTGCCGCGGGCTCAAGCTCGTAAACTGCCAGATGGTGGACACCGACCTGGCCTTCGAGCGCTCCGAGGTCGAGGCGACCGTGACCACGCCGGTCGTGAGCATCAAGAACCCGCTGGCCGGCAGCCGTATCGTCGTGCCGGCGGTGGGCGAGATCATCCGCGACATCGAGGGCGCTACGGGCGCGGTCGAGATCGCGGGCGCCTCGGGCGATAAGGACGCCGCGCCGGTGCGCGCCTGCGCGTAGACGCGGCGCGATCAAGACCGGTTGCCTGCATTCCAGCGCGCACCATGCCGGGCATTGCCCGCATGGTGCGCGTTTTCGTGCGTTCCGTGGTTCTCTGCGCCGTCATGCCCGCTTACCGTGACGCCGCTGGCATCGGCCAGGGCAAGGAGCTCGCGCATGGTCATGTTGGCCGCCTCCTCGGGGGCAATGTCCACATCCGCCTCGGTCAGCGCGGCGTAGACGCGGTACTTGCCCAGCCCCATGCCTGCGGCTGCGGCGTCGGCGCGCTCCTGCTCGGTGGCGTGGGAGCAGTGCACCTGCCCGGTGCCCTGCGCGTCCAAGCAGCTCTTGCTTGCCGACTCCAACGTGGCGTAGCGCGCTCCGTCATCGCAGATTATGGTTACCTCTACGGCCGCGTCATCGGCCAGGAAGCTCCGCAGCTGCCGTTCGAGCGCCGTTAGGGCGTCCTCGTACGTCATGCCCTGCACGTCGGCTTCGTCGAGCAGATTCTGGCCGTCCTGGTTGAACGCCTGCGTGCTGACTACGCGGTTCAGGCGATTGACCCCCAGCTCGAGGGAGGGGTTCACGTCTATGGCCACATAGGCCGACGGCGCCAGCAGCCAGTGCCCGCCGGCCATGCCCAGGGCAAAGCCGCCTACCACCAGCGCCGCGCCTGCTAGTACCTTACGCGCCGTTCCCGCGAGCCTCTTGTTGAGCCTACTCATCTGTACCACTCCTTTCCACGGAGCTGCCTTTCGCTCCCTTCACTACCAACACGAATCAGCTGCGCATATCCTTGCAGCATTCTTAACATGGCGGAGCTTGCGGGTCGCAGGGGCAAGAGCGCGTGTGGACGGCTGACGCAACTAGAATGAATGCCCAAATGACCCATCTGGGCTAGAACCGCACTCATACGAGCCGGGTGGGCGGGAAACGCGTTCGTACGACTGCGGTTTTCGGGCGCGGGCACTAAGCCGTCCAAAACATATCTCCATGCGTCTTTCTTGTCTGCGGGATACATACGTCATGCGCGCTGTGTTGCGCATCTAGTGGATAGCCCCTCGTATGAACGTGCTTCTCGCCCTTGTCGGTCGTACGAACGCAGTTTTTGCCCGCTGCGTTCGTATGAGTG
The DNA here is from genome assembly GCA_944321435.1 of uncultured Coriobacteriaceae bacterium. Taxonomy (GTDB): domain Bacteria; phylum Actinomycetota; class Coriobacteriia; order Coriobacteriales; family Coriobacteriaceae; genus CALUOB01. Next base: position 214,948 of record CALULH010000003.1, read on the forward strand.
CAGTTCTCGCCCAGAGCGTTTGTATGGACGTTTTTCTCGTTCATGTTTTGGTTTTCCGCTCGTGTTGCCCTCTGGCTCGGATCGTGGGCACTGTGTGGCGCTGGGAGTGACATTTTTCGTTTAGCGAGCGCACTGCGTTAGGTATACCGACGCAACGCCAATCCGTTGGTCTGTGGGGGCTCGACATCCTCCTCCCCTTCCAAAACCATAAGAATAACGAATAGAAAACCATTAAACATAAGTATTTGATATAGGAAAAGCCTGACGGCACAATGGGAGCCGTCATACGAACGTGCAACGGAAGGGGCGTTGTGAAGAGCATTTCCAACAAGTTGCTGGTGCTGATCCTCACCATCGGCGTGTTCGGCATCCTGAACACCGAGATGGGCATCGTGGGCGTGATCCCGTACGCGGCCGAGCGCTTTGGCGTGAGCGTGCCGGACGCGGGGCTGTTGGTGAGCCTGTTTGCGCTTATTGTGGCCTTTGCCGGCCCCACCATGCCGCTCATTTTCTCCAAAATGAACCGCAAGGCGGTGATGCTGCTGGCGCTGGGGGTGTTTTCCGTATGCAACGTGGCGGCCGTGTTTGCGCCGACGTTTGAGGTGCTGCTGGCCGCCCGCGTTATCCCGGCGGCGTTCCACCCGCTGTACGTCTCCATGGCCATGGCCGTGGCGCAGCAAACCGGCGACACCGCCGCCGAGCGCGCCAGGAACTCCTCGCAGGTGTTCGTGGGCGTATCCGCCGGCATGGTGGTGGGCGCGCCTATTGCCGGCGTGCTGGCCAGCTCGGTGGGCTTCTCGGCGGCGATGGCGTTCTTTGCGCTGGTGACCATGGTGGCGCTGGTCATGACCACGATGTTGGTGCCCTCCATGCCGGTGGCGCAGGGCCTGTCGTACGGCAAGCAGCTCGCGGTGCTCAAGAAGCCCGTCTTCTTGGTTTCACTCTTGGCCGCCGCCGCGGTGAACGCCGGCATGTTCGGGTTCTACAGCTATCTGTCCGATTACCTGGGCAACGCCGAGTTTGCGGCGGGTGCGGTGAGCACGCTGCTGCTGGTTTACGGCCTGGCCAACATCGTGGGCAACACGGTTGCCGGGCGCACGCTGGGCTCGGTGCCGCGCAAGACCATGCTGGCGGCGCCGGTCATCTTGGTTATTCTGTACCTGGCGCTTTTTGCCGCGGGCGGCGTGGCGGTTGCTACGGCGGCGCTGCTGGTGGCGCTCGGCGTTGCCGTGGGCTTTGCCAACACCACGGACCAGTACATGGTGAGCCGCGCCGCGCTCGAGGCGCCCGACTTTGCCAACGGGCTTTTCCTCACGGCCACCAACCTGGGGACCACCGTGGGCACCACGGTATGCGGCGGGCTCATCTCCGCAGGCGGTACGGGGCTTTCCGTGTTGGGCGCGGTGCCGTGCGTGGTCGCGGGCTTTGCGGCCGTGCTGGCGCGCATCGCTTGCGAGAAGCGCGCCGGTGCCGACGCGGAGATGGAGTCCGCGGCTGCGTAACGGCTGCTGCGCAAGGATGCGGCCGTTGTGGTCGCCGCAGCAGGGGCGGCCGCCATGCCCGCCAGGGCGGAGGCGGCTACCGAGCGGTCCGCGGGGGCGGCTACCGAGCGGTCCGCGGCCCTGCATGCAGTTTTTCTCGACTACGGACTCTGCGTGCATTCTCTATCGCCGAGGCGTCGTTTTCTGCGTGCTGGCGATAAGGAATGCATGCAACGATTCTTCCGTACAATAGATGCATGCAAATGCTTGCGCCTGATTTGCGGCGCCGGGCAAGGGGCAGTGTTATGAGAGGGGCTTTGCAATGGAGAAGATCGCCAGCTTTACGGTGAACCATCTGATGCTCGAGCCGGGCGTGTACGTTTCGCGCGTGGACGAGGACCCGGCAACGGGGACCGTGGTCACCACCTTTGACCTGCGCCTGACCGCGCCCAACCGCGAGCCCGTAATGAACACGGCCGAGGTGCACACGATCGAGCACCTGGGCGCGACGTTTTTGCGCAACCACGCCGAGTGGGCCGGGCGCATTGTATACTTCGGCCCCATGGGCTGCCGCACGGGGTTCTACCTCATTGTGTTCGGCGCGTGCGACTCCCGCGAGATTGCGCCGCTGGTGCGTGAGATGTTCGCCTTCATCGCTGGCTTCGAGGGCGAGATCCCCGGCGCCGCGCCGGATGAGTGCGGCAATTACCTGGATCAGAGCCTGCCCGCGGCGCAGTGGTGGGCGCGCCGCTATCTGCGCGACACGCTGGAGAACATCGACGAGGCGCACCTGGCATACGGGGCGTAGGCGCGCGGCGAGCGCAGTGGCTGCGAGTTGCGGGATTTCCGACTGGTTTAGGTCGCGGATGGCTGGCCCTGACCGTCCGCCGAAATCGACTCCGCCGGGGCGTCGAGCGCATTGACGGCGTCATGCACTTGCAGAAAGAGGAGATTATGGAGTACCGCACCTTGCCGCACGGCGGCGAGAAGATCAGCGTGATCGGCCTGGGGGCCGGAGGCCTGCACAACGCCGGGCCGAAAGAGATCGAGCGGACCATCGAGGCTGCCATCGATGCGGGCGTTAACTTCTTCGATTTCGTGGCTACCAACGACACGCCCTTCGAGCCTATGGGGCGCGCCGTCGGCAGGCACCGGTCCGACGTGCACCTGCAGGTTCACCTTGGCGCGGACTTCAGCCGCCACGCGTACGCCTGGACCACCGATGCCAAGGTTGCCATTGCGGAGTTCGAGCGGAGGCTGGCCGTGCCGGGCGTGGGGTACGCGGATTTCGGCTTTATCCACTGCATCGATGAGAGCGCTGACCTTGACCGTGTGCTCAACGGGGGCATCTGGGAGTACGCCCTGCGCCAGCGCGACGCGGGTGTCATCCGCCACTTGGGCTTCTCTACGCACAGCGTGCACATTGCGCGGCGCCTGCTCGCCACGGGCGAGATGGACCTGGGAATGCTCAGCCTCAACCCCATGTACGACTACACGGACGAATCCGTTTACGGCAAGGGCGAGGCCGCTGATCGTGCGACGCTCTACCAAGAGTTCGAGCGCGCCAGCGTGGGCATCTCCGTCATGAAGCCGTTTGCAGGCGGCCAGCTGCTCGACGCGGCTGCATCGCCGTTCGGCGCGGCGCTCACATGCACGCAGTGCATCCAGTATGCGCTCGATCGCCCCGGCGTACTCACGGTGCTGCCGGGCGTGCGCGGCATGGATGACCTGCGCGACATCCTTGCCTGGGTAAACGCCACGCCCGCCGAGCGCGACTATTCCGCGCTTGCCACCATGGCCCCGCAGTCGCGCGAGGCGCGCTGCGTGTACTGCAACCATTGCCAGCCGTGTCCGGCGGGGCTGCAGATAGGCCTTATCAACAAGTACTACGACCTGGCATGCCTGGGCGACGACCTGGCTGCCGAGCATTATCGCAACCTCGAGAGGCACGCAGGCGACTGCGTGGGCTGCGGGCATTGCGACAAGCGCTGCCCCTTCGGCGTGGCCCAGTCCGCGCGCATGGCTGAGATCGCTGCGTACTTCGGCGCGTAGCGGCTGCGAGGTTCTCGGGCTGCCCGCAGCGGTGCACGATCCCGGGTGATTGCCGCGCGCCGCGGACACGGGCGGTCTGGAACCACGCATTCTGATAATACATATAGCAATGTACGGGGAATAAGTCGCACGGCGCCGTGTTTTTGCGTCGCACCGGTATGATAGCCGTAGCGCAGTCAGCCGTCGACACCGAGGAGGGCCCCATGCCCATCAGCGTGCACCGCGAAACCGCCACGTTCCATCTGTACAACGACCAGTTGAGCTATATCTTTGCCGTTCGCGAGGGGTATCCGTTCCACCTGTACTTCGGCGCGCGTGTGCCCGACGAGCCGCACTACGACTACCTCATGCGCGAGGAGTGGCACCCGTCGTCGGTGGGCGTCTCGGCCGAGCACGAGAACATGAGCTTCGAGCACTATCGCAGCGAGCTGCCCTTCTCCGGTGTGGGCGACATGCGACTGCCCATGCTCGAGGTCGTCACCGCCTCGGGCGGCCGCGTGCTCAACCTTACCTATCAGAGCCACGAGGTCGTTGCGGGCAAGCCGGCACTGCCGGGGCTTCCCGCCACGTACGTCGAGGCCGACGCCGAGGCGGACACGCTCGTCCTCACCTTGGCCGACGAGGTGGCAGGCGTGCGCGTGCGCGCCCTCTACACCGTTTTTGCCGGCCGCGCCGCCCTTGCTCGCAGCATGCAGGTGATTAACGGCGGCACCGAGCCGCTCGTGGTCGAGCGCGCCCTGAGCGGCTGCTTCTCGTTTGAAGACACCGACTTCGACATGATCCAGCTGCCCGGCGCCTGGGCGCGCGAGCGCAGCGTGGTGCGTGCGCCGCTGCACCCCGGCCTGCAGGGCGTCTATTCGCTGCGTGGGCATTCGGGGCACCATTTCAACCCGTTCGTGGCGCTCGCCCGCCCCACTGCAACCGAGACGCAAGGCGAGGTCTACGGCTTCAGCCTGGTGTACAGCGGCAACCACGCCATGACGGTGGACGTAGACCCCTATCACAGCGCCCGCGTGTTGGCTGGCGTCAATCCCGAGACCTTTACCTGGCCGCTTGATCCGAGCGAGAGCTTTCAGACGCCCGAGGTGGTTGCCGTCTACAGCGCAGATGGCCTGGGCGGCATGTCGCGCACCTTCCACAGCCTGTATGGGCGCCGTTTGGCGCGCGGCGTGTGGCGCGACAAGCCCCGTCCCATCCTCATCAACAACTGGGAGGCGACCTACTTCGACTTCACTGAGGACAAGCTCGTTGAGGTGGCGCGCGCGGCGGCCGACGTAGGGATCGAGCTTTTCGTGCTCGACGACGGCTGGTTCACCAACCGCGACGACGACTTTGGCGGCCTGGGCGACTGGGAGCTCAACGCCGCGAAGCTCCCCAGCGGCCTTGCGGGCCTGGCCGATCGCATCAACGCGCTGGGTATGGAGTTCGGCTTGTGGATCGAGCCCGAGATGGTGAACCCCGGCACGCGCGTGTGGAAGGAGCACCCGGAGTGGGTGCTGCACGCCCCTGGCCAGCCGTTGCGGCCCTGCCGCCACCAGTACGTGCTCGACCTCTCCAACCCCGCGGTAGTTGACTACCTCTACGAGCGCCTGGAGCAGGTGATAAGTTCGGCCAACATCGCCTACATCAAGTGGGATATGAACCGCTCCTTTGGCGATGTCTTCTCGCAAACTGCCGATCCGGCCGACCAGGGCCGCGTGTGGCACGCCTTCATCCTGGGCGTCTACGATCTCTACGACCGTCTGACCAAGCGGTTTCCCCAGATCCTCTTCGAGTCGTGCGCGGGCGGTGGCGGACGTTTTGACCCCGGCATGCTGGCTTACGCGCCGCAGGCCTGGACCAGCGATGACACCGACGCCGTCGAGCGCCTCAAGATCCAATGGGGCACCTCGCTGGCTTACCCGGTGAGCTCCATGGGCAGCCATGTGTCGGCCGTGCCCAACCACCAGGTTTACCGTTGCACGCCGCTCAAGATGCGCGCGGACGTGGCGTACTTCGGCACCTTCGGCTACGAGCTCGACGCCACGGCGCTGACAGACGAGGAGCGCGCCGAGGTGCACGGCCAGGTGTCGTTTATGAAGCGCTGGCGTGGCCTTATTCAGTTCGGCGAGCAGTACCGACTCAAAAGCCCGTTCGAGGGCCGCGGCAACGAGTGCGCCTGGATGGTGGTGGCGGGCGACAAGGGCAAGGCGCTGGTGGCGTACTACCGCGTGCTGCAAGAGGTGAACGTGGGGCGGCGTTGCGTCCGCCTGGCGGGGCTCGACTCCGAGGCGCGCTACGAGCTGCGCGAGCAGGGCGTCGATCCCCAGGTCGCCGACCTGTACGGGCGCCCGGCTTCGGGTGCGGAGCTCATGCGCATCGGCCTCGAGCTGACCGACGAGACCATGGGCCAGAACACCACGGGCCGCGGCGACTTCGTCTCGCGCCTGTTCACGCTCGAGCGCGTGGAGTAGACCAGGCAAACAACGTTCAAACGGCGGGTGAGAAGCACATGCGCGTTACGGTGCTGATGGAGAACTGCACGCCTTCGAGCAGGTTTGCGGCTCGGCATGGCCTGAGCCTGCTGCTCGAGGCGGATCTGCCTGCGCCGGTCGCATCCGTTGCGCCGGCGCAGCGCCGCGCTCCGCGCCGCGTCCTTTTTGACATGGGCCCTGACGCGGCGTTTCTCGACAATGCGCGCACGCTGGGCGTCAGCGTGGCGGACGTCGACATCGCGGTGCTCTCTCATGGGCACTACGACCACGGCGGCGGCCTGCCGGCGTTTCTCGCGGCATCGGCCGGGGCGGCCTGTCCCGCGCCGGTGTACGTACGCGCGGGTGCCTTTGCCGAGCACGCGTCGGGGTCGCCCGCGGCCCATCACGCCATCGGCCTCGATCCCGCGCTTGCGGAGAGCCCGCGCGTGCGGACGCTGGGGGAGGGGCCCGCAAAGATCGCTCCGGGCCTCACGCTTTTCACCGCGCAACGCCGCGACCATCCCGCGGCCGCCTCCAACAGACGCCTGCTTGAGCGCCGCGCCGGCGCGTGGGTGCCGGACGCATTCAACCACGAGCAAAGCTTGCTGGTCGAGGAGAACGGCCGGCGCATCCTAGTGGCGGGGTGCGCGCATGCGGGCATTTTGAACATCATGGACGAGGCCGAGCGGCTGACGGGCTCGCCGCTCGACGCGGTGGTGGCGGGCTTTCACCTTATGAGCCCGAGCGCGGGTCAGGCCCAGGCGGCCGAGGCGACGCGCGCGCTGGGTCGCGAGCTGGCGGCGCGCTCGGCAACGCGGTACTACACGCTGCACTGCACGGGGCTCGAGGCTTTCGGTTATTTGCGCGACGAGCTGGCAAGCCGAGTGCGCTACCTTGCGGTGGGCTCCCGGCTCGAGGTGTAGCGCGGTTCTCGCATATAACGCGGTTCTCGCACCTCCGCGTCAGCACGCCAAGCCGTCGCGCTAACGTGGCGCATGCATGCTGTTTCAGCGAGCCCGTTCTGCGTGCATTCTCTATCGGCGGCGCATTCCGCATGCATCCCTTATCGCCTGAGAGCCCAAAACGGCCTCTAGACGATACGGAATGCATGCGGAACTTGTAGTTGATACAAAGTGCATGCAGAACAATTGCGCCGTGAAGCGCGGTGTTTTGGCCCCGTCCCCAAACGGCCGTCCCCAAACGACCAGTCGTTCCTACAGATCGCGGTAGTCGATAAGCGCGAGGCCGGGCTGCGCTTCCAGCCATGCGCGCAGGCCGGGGTCGATAAGCGCGTCCACCTCCTTGATGCGGTCCTCCGTGAGCGAGGATGTGCTCAGGATGAACTGGTCCAAGTAGCCGGGGTGGCAGACAAAGACGACTGTTTCCCCGTCTGCCATGGCGTCGACCGTTTCACGGATGGACGCCGCCGGATCGTACCCGGGCCTCATGGAGCGCATCACCATGCGCACCGGGGTGCTTCCGCAGGCAACGGCTTCCGCCGAGTCAAAGTTTGCGACCTGCTCCTTAAGGCCGTGCTTCTCGGCCACGTACGAGATCGCGCGGTTGAGGTTGTCGCTCATCACGCCGCGCGCCGCCTCGGGCATGTTGGGCATCACGCCCACCGACCGCACCAGCCCCTCGCGCACGCTCCGCGCTATGCCGACGTTCACTGCGTACGAGTACCCTACGTCATCGGCGCGAATAAGCAGCTGCTTCATAGAGCTTCCTTTCTCAAGTCTCCTTGCGTTCAGTATAGGCACGCCGGACGTAAAGGGCGCGTGGGGAGCATGAGCTGGCGCCTGCCGTATGGCAATGCGGTTCTTATCGCACACATAGATGCTACACACTAAGAAAATCTCACACAAAGACACTTAGATTCTGGTATAAAACCGCGCGGATCGGTAACAATAGCAAGCGATAACGATGAACGCCGCCCCGTAGGGCGGCAGTGCGCGCGGGGTGGCGGCAGCGGCTCCGCGCGCACGCAAGCTGAGAGGTGGTAGGTATGAGACTAGACAAACTGGCCATGACCTCCCGCGAGGCGCTGCAGACGGCCATCGGCATCGCCGGAGATGCGCAAGCCGGCGCGGTGGAGCCCATCCACCTGCTCCAGGCGCTGCTCACCAGCGGCGAGCGCAACATCTCGGTTATCATCGAGCGCATTGGCGCCGATCCCGAGATGCTCAAGAAGGACACTCAGGCGGCCATTGACCGCGCTCCCAAGGTCTCGGGCGAGGGCCAGCAGATGGGCATGTCCAATGAGCTGGCGCGCGTCATCGACAGGGCGCAGAAGTTCGCCTCCAAGATGGACGACAACTTTGCGGTGACCGAGCACCTGCTCATGGCGCTGGCCGAGGACAAGGGCCAGGCGGGCAGCATCCTCAACACCGCGGGCGTGACGCGTGCGCGCATCGAGGAGGTTTACCAGGAGCTTCGCGGCGACGAGCGCGTGCAGACGGCCGACGACCACATGGAGTTCGAGGCTCTGGAGAAGTACGGCCGCAACGTGTGCGACCTGGCGCGCCAAGGCAAGCTCGACCCCGTGATCGGCCGCAACGACGAGATCCGCCGCACCATCCAGGTCCTTTCCCGCCGCACCAAGAACAACCCGGTGCTTATCGGCGAGCCGGGCGTGGGCAAGACCGCCATCGTGGAGGGCATTGCCCAGCGTATCGTGGCCGGCGACGTGCCCAGCACCCTGCGCGACCGCGACATCATCGAGCTCGACATGAGCGCGCTGGTGGCCGGCGCCAAGTACCGCGGCGAGTTCGAGGACCGTCTGAAAGCCGTGGTGAAGGAAGTCGAGAAGTCCGACGGCAAGATCATCCTCTTCATCGACGAGCTGCACACCATCGTGGGCGCGGGCGCGACCGAGGGTTCCATGGACGCCGGCAACATCCTGAAGCCGGCCCTGGCTCGCGGCGAGTTGCACGCCATCGGCGCCACCACGCTGGACGAGTACCGCAAGTACATCGAGAAGGACGCCGCGCTGGCCCGCCGCTTCCAGACCGTTTTGGTGGGCGAGCCCAGCGTCGAGGACACCATCTCGATCCTGCGCGGCCTGAAGGAGAAGTACGAGATCTTCCACGGCGTGCACATCACCGACGGCGCGCTGGTGGCCGCGGCGGACCTTTCGAGCCGCTACATCTCCGACCGCTTCCTTCCCGATAAGGCCATCGACCTGGTTGACGAGGCAGCAAGCCGCCTGCGCATGGAGCTCGATTCCATGCCGGTCGAGATCGACCAGACGCAGCGCAAGCTCACGCAGCTCCAGATCGAGGAGCAGGCCCTCATGAAGGAGGAGGACGACGCCTCGCGCGAGCGCCTGGAGGCCCTGCGCAACGAGATCGCCGAGGTGCAGGAGAAGCTCAACATCCAGAAAGCGGGCTGGCTCAATCAGAAGAACGCCATCGACGAGGTCCAGCAGCTCAAGAGCCAGTTGGACGATGCCCGCGGCGAGGAGGAGCGCGCCACGCGCGAGGGCAATCTCGCCCGCGCCAGCGAGCTGCGCTTCTCGGTCATTCCCGACCTCGAGCGCCGCGTAAAGGCCGGCGAGGCCGAGATCGAGGAGCAGAAGGCCGAGGGCGGCTTGCAGGAGCAGGTGACTTCCGACGAGATCGCCGAGGTCGTCTCCAGCTGGACCGGCGTGCCGGTGTCCAAGATGATGCAGGGCGAGATGGACAAGCTCCGCAATCTCGAGGAGGAGCTGCACAAGCGCGTCATCGGCCAGGACGAGGCCGTCAATGCCGTGGCGGCGGCCGTGCGCCGCAGCCGCGCGGGCCTCTCGGACCCGAACAAGCCCATCGGCAGCTTCTTCTTCCTAGGCCCCACCGGCGTGGGCAAGACGGAGCTCGCCAAGGCGCTTGCCGAGTGCCTCTTTGACGACGAGCGCGCGCTCGTGCGGATCGACATGTCCGAGTACATGGAGAAGTTCAGCGTCCAGCGCCTTATCGGCGCGCCTCCGGGATACGTGGGCTACGAGGAGGGCGGCCAGCTGACCGAGGCCGTGCGCCGGCGTCCGTACTCCGTGATCCTGCTGGACGAGATGGAGAAGGCGCATCCGGACGTGTTCAACGTGCTGCTGCAGGTGCTCGACGACGGTCGTTTGACCGACGGCCAGGGGCGCCAGGTCAGCTTCAAGAACACGATCATTATCATGACGTCCAACGTGGGGTCCCAGGCCATCGCCGAGCTGTCCGGCGCGGACGACGAGGAGATGCGCCGTCAGATCGACGAGGCCATGCGCCAAACGTTCCGCCCGGAGTTCCTGAACCGCATCGACGACATCGTGGTGTTCCACCCGCTGGGCATGGCGCAGATCGAGAAGATCGTGGACATCCAGCTGGCCGACGTGCGCGAGCGCTTGGCCAAGGAGCGCATGAGCCTGGACATCACGCCGGCGGCCAAGCAGATGCTGGCCGTGGGCGGCTTGGACCCGGTGTACGGCGCACGTCCCCTCAAGCGCCTTATCCAGCGCGACGTGGTGGACGCGCTTGCCTCGGCCATCATCGACGGTCGTGTGGGCGAGGGCGACGCCGTGCGTCTGGACGTGGACGCCGAGGGCAGCTTCTCCATTGAGAAGTACGGCGCCTACGAGGCTCCGGCTGCCGCCGAGCCCGAGCCGACGTACGAGGTGCCCGAGGAGTAAGCGCGCTCCAACGGCGGCTCCAACAGCGGTTCCGGCAAGGGGAACGCCGATGCGGATGGTTTGCCGCAGACGGGCGATCCGGCTGTGCTTGCCGCGGCGCTGGCTGTCGCATCTTGCGGCGCAGTGGGCGCCGGCGTTGCGATCAAGAAGCGCATACGCTAACGTTACCGGCCGGCTTGGCTGACCGATCGCGTCAAGGGCGCGGGGCCTTCTTCAGGCCCCGCGCCCTTTTGCGCGGTAAGCCATCTGGTAAGGTGGTGTGTGGCAGCATGCAAAAGCCCCGGAGCGCAAGGGGCGTGCTGACCTTGCGCGGCGCCGCTACGGGGCTTGCAGACGGGGTGCCCGGGGCGCGCTGCCTTGGGAGCTGCGCGGCACGTGCGCGTAGCGGGCGCGGCGCATAGCATACGGTTGACGAGGCCAGGGGCGCCGGCTCGGCGGCTGGCGCACGGCGATAACGAAGGAGGCTCCATGGCGACGGGCCAGAGAAAAACAGCGGGTAACACGGCGGCAAAGCGCGGCCATACGGCGGGCGAGAAGAGCGCCTACGAGCGCGAGTTCATCCGCGCGGAGAACGAGGACGATGACGGTTACGATCCGTATTCCGATCGTCGGCCCGAGCTCGAGCCGCTGTTCGAGCGCGATCCCTGGGCGTAGGGGGAGAGACAACATTGGCGCTGGGGCCCTGGCGTGTTTTTCTCGCCTTGTGCAAGCCTGTAAGGGGCTTGGTGAGCACAGGCCGCGCACGCGCGCGTGCGAAATGCGCGCAAGATGAGTAAAACGCGCAAGGTCCCTGGCGAATCCCTGGGCTTCCTCGGTGTGACCTTGCATTTGCCGAGAAGAACGCGCAGGTATCGCAAAGCGCCTCCAGCCACAGGTGCCGTGGAGCGTGTGTCGTGCTGCGGCATTGCAAGGGGCTTGCCGCGATGCGGGCACCGCAAGGCGTGTCGTCGTTGCGCAGGTACCGCAAGGCACGCCAAGTCGCGGGCGTTGCAAAACGCGCTTCGCCGCGCATGGTGGAATGTCGGTATCATTTCTGTCCCGTTGCTCTTGACTTAGAGCTAGCTTTAACATCTTACGTAGACCATGGTTCAGAAGCGGCTGGCATGCATGGGCGCGCACGCGCTCGCGGCCGCGGGAAGCGAAAGGAGAACCATGGACAAGGCAACCGTATACTTCACGCGCGAGATCACCCCGGAGTCCCTGGTCAAGATCTACGAGGCACTGGGCGTTGAGCTCAAGGGCAAGGTGGCGGTGAAGATCTCCACCGGCGAGCCCGGCGGCCATAACTACCTGCACCCCGAGCTCATCAAGAACCTGGTGCAGAAGCTCGACGGCACCATCGTCGAGTGCAACACCGCCTACACGGGCCGCCGCAACACCACCGAGGAGCACTGGAAGGCCATCGAGGAGCACGGGTTCAAGACCATCGCCCCGGTCGACCTCATGGACGAGGACGGCGACATGCCGATCCCCGTGCTCCACGGCTTCCATCTTGAGCAGAACTTCGTGGGCTCGCACCTGGCGCGCTATGACAGCATGCTGATGCTGTCGCACTTCAAGGGCCATGCCATGGCCGGCCTAGGCGGCGCGCTCAAGAACATGTCCATCGGCGTGGCGTCCTCGCACGGCAAGCTCATGATCCACACTGCCGGCAAGGGCGGCGCCAATATCTTCGCGGGCGACCAGGACGCCTTCCTTGAGTCCATGGCTGACGCCGACGAGTCCGTGATGCTCTACCTGGGCGCCAAGAACATCGTCTACATCAACGTTGCCAACCGCCTGTCGGTGGACTGCGACTGCGATTCCCATCCGGCTGAGCCCGAGATGGCCGACTTGGGCATCTTTGCCTCCACCGACCCGGTTGCCGTGGATCAGGCTTGCGTGGACGCCGTGGTCAACGCCGCCGACGAGGGCAAGGCCGCGCTTATCGAGCGCATGGAGAGCCGCAACGGCTACCACACCATTGAGGCCGCCGCGCAGCACGGCCTGGGCACCCGCGAGTACGTGATCGTAGAGATCTAGGCGCCGCTGGGCGATAAGCTCGAGGAGAGCGTGCCGCGCGCGTGAGGTGCGGGCGAGAAGAGCGCGCGAGCTGGTGCTCATGGCCGTCCGTTGGCCTCGTCGTGGTACAATGGCCTACGCATTGCCTCCGTAGCTCAGGGGATAGAGCACCGCTCTCCTAAAGCGGGTGTCGATGGTTCGAATCCATTCGGGGGCACCAGGTTGATTCAGTGCGAACTCGCGAGAGGATAAGCCTCGCGGGTTCGCACTTTTCTGTTTCGTAGTTGA
>CALULH010000004.1 GCA_944321435.1 uncultured Coriobacteriaceae bacterium
CTGGAGGAGCACTACTTCGGCGCCATCCGCCCCACCGTCAACGAGTTCATGAAGGAGCTCGACGACGAGCTGTGGAGCATCGGCATCGCCGCCAAGACCAAGCACAACGAGGTGGCCCCCGCGCAGCACGAGCTCGCGCCGGTCTTCACCAACGCCAACCGCGCCGTTGACGAGAACCTCCTCATGATGGAGAAGATGCGCCTGGTCGCCAGCCACTACGGCTTGGTCTGCCTGCAGCATGAGAAGCCTTTCGAGGGCATCAACGGATCGGGCAAGCACAACAACTGGTCCATCTCGGCCGATGGCGCCAACCTGCTCGACCCCGGCGAGACGCCCGAGGAGAACCTGCAGTTCCTGGCGTTCCTCTCCTGCATCATCGCCGCAGTGGACGAGTACCAGGAGCTGCTGCGCATGAGCGTGGCCACCTGCGGCAACGATCACCGTCTGGGCGCCAACGAGGCGCCGCCGGCCATCATCTCCATCTTCCTGGGCGACCTCCTGACCGAGTGCGTCCAGAAGATCGTGGACGGCAAGGCCTCCGTGCACGCCAAGCACGGCGTGCTGGACCTGGGCGCCGACGTGCTCCCCAAGCTCATGCAGGACAACTCCGACCGCAACCGCACGAGCCCCTTCGCCTTCACGGGCAACAAGTTCGAGTTCCGCATGCCCGGTTCGGCCGTCAACGCGTCCGACGCCAACATGGTGCTCGACACCACGGTGGCCGAGGAGCTCAAGCGTTTTGCCGACGCCCTCGAGGGCGTGCCGGCCGACGAGTTCGGCGAGAAGGCCCTCGACTACATCAAGCAGAGCCTCACCGACCACCAGCGCATCCTCTTCGGCGGCGACGGTTACTCCGATGAGTGGCACGAGGAGGCCGAGCGCCGCGGCTTGGCCAACCTTCCCACCACGGCCGACGCGCTGCCCTGCTTTGTTTCCGAGAAGAGTCTCGAGCTCTTCGAGGGCATGGGCGTGCTGTCCGAGACCGAGGTCCGCAGCCGTTACGAGTGCAAGCTCGAGAAGTACGTCAAGCGCATGAACATCGAGGTCCGCACCATGCTGCGCATGGCCGAGCGCACCTACTTGCCGCAGGTCAGCGCCTACGCTACCAAGATCGCCAAGGGCATCTCCACGGTGCGCGCCGTTGCGCCGGACGCCCCTATGGAGTCCGAGAGCGCGCTGCTCAACACGCTGCTCGACGGCGTGACCGAGATCAACCGCGCGCTGGGCGCGCTCGATGCCGAGCATGAGGAAGCCATGGCCTTCACCGACCTGCAGCAGCAGGCGTACTGGTACGCGCGCAAGGTCATCCCCGCCATGGACGAGCTGCGCTGCGCCGTCGACAACATGGAACCCGTCGTGGCGCGCGATTACTGGCCCGTGCCCACCTACGACGACATGCTGTTCTACGTGTAGCGTTCAGACGCCGCTTTGCGGAGCGCGCGTTACGGGCGCTCCGCATAAGATGGGCGAGAAGCACCGCCGTCAAGCCGCCTGTCCGGGCATCTCCGGATGGGCGGCTTTTTTATGAACAATGCGTAAAGATACACAATAATGCAAAAATAGTGCTATTTCATGCAAAATTATGAGTATTAGAGTGCTATTCTTTCAAACCATCGCATGAGACGGCTCGGCCCGTGCGCGCCCCGGCGTTGCTCGCGTAAAGACACGCAGACAATGTTACCAGTGCGCAACCGCGGGCCCGCCGCGCGCAGGTGGGCGTAGGATAGACGGCGGCACGCTTAAGCACAGCGCTTGCAGGGCGCAGGGAAGGAGCGCAAGAGCATGGCATACAAGGTAGGCATCGTAGGGGCGGCGGGCTACGCGGGCGTGGAGGCCGTGCGCCTGGTGCTGCAGCATCCCTCGTTCGAGCTCGCGGTCATCACCTCCAACGCCGACGAGGGCCAGCGTCTGGACAGCATGTACCCGGCCTTTGCCGGCCAGACCGACCTGGCGTTCTCGCGTCACGACGACCCGGCCGTGAAGGACTGCGACCTTGTCTTTCTCGCCGTGCCGCACACCGCGGCCCTGGCGCAGGCCCCCGGCCTGCTTGAGGCCGGCGTCACCGTCGTGGACCTCTCCGCCGACTACCGCCTTGACGATCCCGCGGTGTACGAGCAGTGGTACGGCGCGCCGCACACCTCGCCGGAGCTTCTCAAAACCCGCGCCTTCGGCCTGCCCGAGCTTTTTGCCGACGATTTAGCCCAGGCGGCCGAGAAGCACGCCGCCGGCCAGGCCGTGCTGGTAGCCTGCGCCGGCTGCTATCCCACGGCCACCTCGCTGGCAGCGGCCCCGGCCGTGCGCGCCGGGCTGGTGGCTCCGGATGCCACCATCGTGGTCGACGCCATCTCCGGCGTGACGGGGGCCGGCAAGGGCTGCACTGCACGCACGCATTACTGCGGCGCCGACGAGAACCTGGAGGCCTACAACGTGGCCAGGCACCGTCATACGCCCGAGATCGCGCAGATTCTGGGCCGTCCGGGCCGCGTGCTCTTCACACCGCACTTGGCCCCGCTCAAGCGCGGCCTGCTCTCAACGGTCTACCTGCCGCTTTCGTCGGACGCTGCCCGGGACCTCACCGTCGAGTCCCTGGTCGATCAGTACCGCGCCTTCTATGCCGGCCGTCCCTTCGTGCAGGTGCTCCCGGCGGGGCAGCTGCCCAAGACCAGCTCGGTCGCCGGCAGCAACGTGGCGCAGGTAGGCCTGGCCATCGACCGCGCAACGGGCACGCTGGTCGCCGTGGGCGCCATCGACAACCTGTGCAAGGGGGCCGCGGGCCAGGCCGTGCAGTGCGCCAACATCGTCCTCGGCCTGCCCGAAACCAGCGGGCTGCCCACCGCGGGCTTGCCGGTTTAGAAGAACGACCCTTACGTGCGCCGCGCTGCCGCCGGATCCCCGGCGGCCCCGGCGTGTCAGATGAAAGGAGCGGCCCATGGGAGCAACGAGCCAACCCAAGCTGCCCGAGCTGCACGAGATACCCGGCGCGGGCGTGACCGCGGCCGCCGGCTTTGCCGCGGGCGGCATTCACGCGGGCTTCCGCAAGAACCCCGAGCGTTTGGATATGGCGCTGCTGGTGGCGCAGGGCGGGCCCTGCGCGGCGGCCGGCACCTTCACGCAGAATCGCTTCTGCGCGGCGCCGGTGCAGGTCAGCCGCGCCCATCTGGGCCAGGGCGCCTGCTACGGCCTGGCGCGCGCGGTAGTTGTCAACTCCGGTAACGCCAACGCCGCAACCGGAGCGCAGGGCCTGGCTGTGGCCGAGCAGACCGCGCAGCTGGTGGCCGATGCGGTGGGGTGCGCTGCCGACCAGGTGCTCGTGGCGTCCACGGGCGTGATCGGCCAGCAGCTGGACCTGGCCCCGTTTGAGGCGGGCGTGCCCGCGCTGGCTGCCCAGCTTGCGGCGGGGGGCGAGAAGGGCGGCGCGCCCTTGGAGGCGGAGGCCGTCGCAGCCGACGCGGCGCCGGCCGAGGGCGCTGCCGGGTCCCCGGCGGGCGCTGGCGCGGACGGCGCTGGCAAACCGGCGGATGCCCCCGCGTGGACGCCCGAGCAGGCTGCGGCCGGCGTCGCCACCGGCGCCGCTGCGGCGCGGGCCATTATGACCACCGACACGGTGCCCAAGGAGCGCGCCGTAAGCTACGTGAGCGCCGATCCCGCCTACGCCGGCACCACTTTCCACGTGGGCGGCATGTGCAAGGGGTCCGGCATGATCATGCCCAACATGGCGACCATGATCGCCGTACTCACCACCGACGCGCCGGTGGAGCCCCGGACGCTGCACCAGGTGCTTATCGCCTGCGTTAAGCGCTCGTTCAACAAGGTGACCGTCGATTCCGACACCTCCACCAACGACACGTGCTTTGCGCTCGCCAGCGGCGCCGCGGCCGCCGATGCCGCCCCCATCGTCGCCGGCACCCTCGCCGCCGCCGAGCTCGAGGCCGCGTTCCAGCATGTGTGCACCCAGCTTGCCCGCGCGATCGCGGCCGACGGCGAGGGCGCGAGCAAGCTCGTGACGGTCAACGTGTCCGGTGCGGCCACGGACGCCGACGCCGATCTGGCCGCTCGCACGGTGGCCAACTCCCCGCTGGTCAAGACGGCCATCTACGGGCATGACTGCAACTGGGGCCGCATTGCCGACGCGCTGGGCCGGTCGGGCGCCGCGTTCAACCAGGAGGACGTGACCATCAGGATCATGGATCTGCTGGTGTGCGAGAAGGGCCTTACCGTGTCGTTTGACGAGGACGAGGCCCTGCGGCGCTTCGAGCGTCCGGAGATCGTCATCGACGCCGACCTGGGTGCCGGTGACTGCGCCACCACCATCTGGACCTGCGACCTCACGCACGAGTACGTGACGATCAACGGCGACTACCGGACGTAGCGAGCTCGCACCGGGGGCTTGGGGCTGTTATGTTTCGGCGATTTCTGAGCCCGGCTTTTCGCCCGGCGTGGCCGGCGAAAAGATGCGGGCGAATATGAGCCGAAACATAACAGCCCCAAGCCCCCTTCGGTGGGACGGGGCGGGGATAGAGCAGGCAAGTGAGGGAGGACCATGAAGTACGCGCGGGATACGCGGCCGTTTGCGCAGCCCAGCAAGATGGCGGAGCTGCTCTCCGAGACGCTGCCGTGGATCAAGAACATCACCGGCAAGACGGTGGTTATCAAGTACGGCGGCGCCGCCATGGAAAACGACGAGCTCAAGCAGGACGTCATGAGCGATATCGTGCTGCTCAAGCTCTTCGGCATGAACCCCATCATCGTGCACGGCGGCGGCAAGGCCATCAACCGCCAAATGGACGCGCTGCGCATGGAGGTGCGCTTCAGCAACGGCAGGCGCGTCACCACGCCCGAGGCCATGGAGGTGGTGCGGCAGGTGCTGGTGGGCGAGGTCAACCAGGACCTGGTGACCGCGGTGAACCACCACGGCAACCTGGCCGTGGGCGTGTCGGGCTCCGATGCCGGCACGCTGGTTGCCCGGCAGCTCGACCCCGATCTCGGCCGCGTGGGCGAGATCACCAAGGTCAACACCGGCTACCTTGAGGATCTTATCGCCCGCGACTACATTCCCGTGGTGGCGACGGTGGCGCTAGGCGAGGACGGCGGCTACTACAACATCAACGCCGACACGGCGGCGGGCTATATCGCCGAGGCCGTGGGCGCGCACAAGGTCATCTTCCTGACCGATGTGGACGGCCTGTACGAGGACTTCTCGGACAAGGGGTCGCTGATCTCCAACCTCACGCTCACCGAGGCCAAGCAGATGGTGGCCGACGGCGTGCTGGCCAGCGGCATGATCCCCAAGATCGACTCATGCATCCGCGCGCTGGAGGGCGGCGTGCTGCGCGCGCACATCATCAACGGCACCACCCCGCATTCGCTGTTGATCGAGCTTCTGACCGACGAGGGCTGCGGTACCGTGGTGCATGCCACGCCCGAGGCCTACGAGTTCGACACGCATCCGCTGGGCACCAAGCTGGCCGAGCGCCTGATGGTCAACCTGACTGGGGCCGAGAGCCGGTAGCGCCCTGCACGTTTGAGCCCTGCGGGGCGGAAGGAGTACGGTATGAGCTTCGAGATCGAGAAGAACCTCGACCAAACGTATATGATGCCCACGTTCGGGCGGTCGGACGTGGAGTTCGTGAGTGGCAACGGCATGGAGATTGCCGCTGCCGACGGCCGCACGTACCTGGACTTTCTCGCCGGCATTGGCGTGTGCTGCCTGGGCCATGCGCATCCGGCCGTCACGGCGGCGCTGACGCGGCAGGTGGGCAAGCTTCTGCACGTGTCGAACTACTTCTACATCGAACATCGCGGCGAGGCGGCGGCGCTGCTCTCCAAGTTGGCTAACGACGATATGACCGGTGCTGCGGCTCTGGCCGACGCCCTTGCCGCCCGCGCAGCACTGGGCGACGACGCGGCGGACGACGCGCGCGCTGCGGCGGACGAGGCCGTTGCCGCTGCGGCCACCCCGGCTGCGGGCGAGCAGGTGTGGGAGACCTTCTGGGCCAATTCCGGCGCCGAGGCAAACGAAGGCGCCATGAAGCTGGCGCGCCTGTGGTCAAAGCGCCACGGCAACGGCGGCAACACCATCGTGGCGCTGCGCGGCAGCTTCCACGGCCGTACGCTCGAGACGGTGGCCGCCACCATGCAGGATTGGCTGCAGGACGCCTTCAGGCCGCTTCCGGGCGGCTTTGTGGCCTGCACTCCCAACGACTGCGACGAGCTGCGCGCCATCTTTGCGGCCAACCCCGGTCAGATCTGCGCGGTGATGTACGAGCCCATCCAGGGCGAGTCCGGCGTGCACCCCCTGACCCCCGAGTTCATGGAGTGCATGGAGGAGCTTGCCCACGCCAACCAGGCCCTGTTGCTGGCAGACGAGGTGCAGACGGGCGTTTTCCGCAGCGGCAAGCCCTTTGCGTTCCAGACCTACGGCGTGACGCCGGACATCATGAGCCTGGCAAAGGGAATCGCCGGCGGCGTGCCCGCAGGTGCCGTGGTGGCCAAGAAGGAGATCGCCGAAACCTTTGCCCCGGGCGATCACGGAAGCACCTTCGGCGGCAGCTGCCTTGCGGTGGCCGCGGCCGAGGCGGTGCTGACGGAGCTCGTGCGCGGTCGGTACGATGAGCGCGCAGCCGAGGTCGGAGCGTATATGCGCGAGAAGCTGGCGGAGCTGCCGCACGTGACCGAGGTGCGCGGTCGCGGCCTTATGCTGGGGGCCGAGCTGGACGCGGCCGCCGGTGACGCGCACGACGTGGTGGCCCGCGCCCTTGAGGCGGGCGTCGTCATCAACGCTACCGGCGCCACCACGCTGCGGTTCCTCCCGCCGCTCATCTGCGAGAAGGCCGATGTGGACAAGTTGGTTGCGATTCTGAGGCAGGTGCTGGGGGCGTAGCGCCCGAGGCGGGCTGCGCTTGCGGGGTGTGCGGAGGCGCAGCGGATTTGCGTTGCTGGAGGCCGCGCGGAGGCACGGTGGACTTGCATTGCTGGATTTGCCTTGAGCTGAAAAGGCCGCGGGCGCTCTGCTTGCGGCCTTTTCCTGTCAGCTACGAATTCCGCATGCACTTTCTGGTGCCCCGTGGGTTCCGCATGCACTTTCTATCATCTGATGGCCTTGCATGCATTCCTTATCGCCTGGCGGCCATTTTTGGCCTCCAGCCGATAGGGAATGCATGCTGAATATGCAGGCGATAGGGAATGCATGCAGAGCGGACGGCTTGTCCGTTGGGGGCCTTCTTGCCCTTGGCGCGACGGTTTGCTGGGGCGGCGAAAACAACTGCACGGCGCGGCTTGCAGGGTGCGATCCTTTGCAGGTCGTTGCGCTGGCGATGATGCTGCTCGGAGCATGGCTTGCCGCGCTGAAAGGCGAGAACGCCTAACCGATTTGCGCCCCTAGGGCATAGCGCCGCCGCCGAGAGCGCGCTTCGTCACGGCTGATTCAAATTCCGGGACAGATTGAACCATATTCGAACCATCCAGGCCCCCGCCAACTCTCAGGAGCAATCGATACCAACTCCAGCCAGCAAGTTTCCTAACAACAACAAGGAAAGCCCGCCACGCGTCGATTAGCTCGGAGCTAATGAAATCCCCCTCCCAAATGCCGATACTGGTTGAAACGTACCTACAACCAGGAGGGCAAATCCATGGGCTACTCAGAGCAAAAGCCGTTGTCGGTTGCGGCGATTATCGGCGTCGTGCTGGGCGCAATCGCAGTGCTGACGTCTTTTATGCCGATCATCAACAACGGGTCGTTCATCTTGGCGCTTATCGGCGCGGTGGCTGGCATTGTGGGGCTGGTCGGCGTTTTGCGCGGTAAGAAGCGCAGCAAGCCGTTGGCCATTATCGCCCTGGCACTCAACGTCATTGCCGTGGCGGTGGTTATCGCCACGCAGAGCATGTACTCCGCCGCCATCGACGACGCGGTGAACGGCCCGGCCGTGGCTTCGACCAGCCAGGCGGGCGATGCGGACCAGGCGCCCGCAGATCAGGCCGCCGATCAGGCAAACGCCGCCGCAAGCGCCACCGACCTTGCCGTGGGCACTGCCGCCACGCTGGAGAACGGCCTTACCGTGACCGTCGATTCCGTGGCGGGCGGTTTGACCAATTACGACGGATCGGCCATTACGTGCGTACACGTCACGTACGCAAACAACGGCTCGGACGAGGTTGCGTTCAACATGTTCGACTGGTCCGGTCAAGACGCGCAGGGTGCGCAGCGCAACTCCACGTTCTACTCGGACGGCACGGAGCAGCTCGATTCCGGCACGCTTGCCGCAGAGGGCACGGTTGCCGGCAACGTGTATTTCGAGGGCGATCTGGCCAAGGTCCTGTACACTTACAGCGCGTTTGGCGATACGTCGGCAAGTTGGAACGTTGCCTAGGCAGAGGAAGGCGACATGATGGACGAACGCAACCAGGAGGCCCCCGCCAGCCAGGAGCGCCTGACCGAGGAGCTGCTGAACGAGCTTCTCGCCGCGCCCAGTCCGGAGGCGTTCCTTGACGAGGCCGACCTGCCCGACCATGCGCGCACGCTGTCGGCCTACCTCAACCAGCTGCTTGAGGAGAAAGGCCTCACACGCGTGCATGTGGTGCGGGAGGCCAACCTCAACGAGACCTTCGGCTACCAGATCTTCACCGGGCAGCGCCACGCCAGCCGCAACAAGGTGCTGCAGCTGGCCTTTGCGCTGGGCTGCACCCTGCGCGAAACCAACCGCCTCCTGCAGGCCGCTGGCGTCAACCAGCTTTACTGCAAGGACCGCCGCGACGCCATCATCATCTTCTGCCTGGATAAGGGCAGCTCGCTGCGCAGCGTCAACGAGGAGCTGTACCGTCTGGGTGAGGACACCGTCTGCTAACGCACGGTCCTAAGCGCGTTGGTACACGCCGGTCGGGCGAGAAGCACGGGCGCGCCCGTTGGGTCGGGAAGGCGTGCCCGCCAGCTGGCGCATCTGCTACGATAGACGCCATGAGCATTCGGGCTGACAACCAAGCGCACGGTACGTCAACCGTCTCGCCGCATACGGGCGGGGCGGTTGATTCCTTTGCGCGCGATGGGGGCGATGCCGCAACGGGCGCGCCCTCCAGCTTGTCCTCCGATCTGGATCGCTTCTTGGCGGAGCTCCAGCGCGATGAGAACCTGCAGGTGGTGGAGCTCCTCAAGGCCTCGCCGCATGAGACCACCGAGCTCGTGCAGTACGCGGGCGCCAACGGTGCGGGGCTGGGGCTGCTGTTGCGCAAGCGCTTTGCCGCGGCGTCGGGACTGGGGACGGCTTACCAAGAGCTGCTGCGGGCCCAGCGCGCGGGGCGTCGTTTTCAGCATGTGCCGCAGGTGTACGCCGCCTACCGCCGCGACGACGAGCTCGTGGTGCTGATGGAATACGTGCGCGGCGACACCCTGGCGGCTTTGGTCCGCCGCTGCAACGCCGGGTCGGGCGAGAAGGGCGCGCCGAAAGGGGAGGGCCCCCTGCCCGCTCTGGCCCCAACGCCCCGTCTCGACCTGGCCCGCAGCGTGTTCCCGCAGCTCTGCGACGCCGTGGCCGAGCTGCACGAGAGCCTGCCCACGCCCCTTATTCACCGCGATATCAAGCCCGAGAACATCATCGTGACGCCGGCCTGCGTGCCCGTTCTTATCGACTTCGGCATTGCCCGCACGTACAAGACGGGAGCGGCCACCGACACCGTGCACTTTGGCACGGCGGATTACGCGCCGCCCGAGCAGTACGGCTTCGGCCAGACCGACATCCGCTCCGACGTGTATGCGCTGGGGCTGGTGCTGTGGTTCTGCCTGACGGGCCGCGTGCCGGCGCCGTCCGACCGCGAGCTGGCCTACACGGACTCCGCGGTGCCCGAGCCGCTGCGCCGGGTGATCGTGCGGGCCGCCGCATTTGATCCGAGCGACCGTTATCCGTCGGCGCGCGCCCTGCGGCAGGCGTTCACGCAGGCGTGCGAGCTGTGCGCGAGCGCTTCCGCAGCCGATTCAGGCTCGTCTGTGTCAGGCGATAAAAACGCTTCCGACGCAGTCGTGCTGGGCGATACGAGCGTTTTTGGTCCGAACGCAGCGAGCGTAGCCGGCGGTGCGCGGCACTCTGACTCCGTTGTGCCCGAGGCGCATGAGTCGGAGGGTGCACCGACCGGTGCGGAACGAGGGGACGCGCTGCTACGGCGGCAAGGGGGACGTGCTGACGCGCCTGCCGAAGACCCGGGCGCGGGGCAAGCGCGGGAGGTGGACGACAAGGGCGCCCGGTCCTTCCGTTCGATTCTTGCGCGCGGACGCGATCTTCTCGCCCGCACGCCGCATATGGTTGGACGCATTTGGAACGCGGTTCTCGTCCTCTTTTACGTGCTCTTCATAGCTGGCTGCGCGCAGGCCGTTGCCCATCCAAATGCGCAGGACAGCGCTTACCCCACCTGGTTCTTGGTGTTGGAATACGGTGTTTACCTGGGCGTAAGCTTTACCATGCTTTTTGCGGCCCTGTACGACACGCGCCGCCTGCGCCGCTGGTTGCCGCGTCTGCCGCATCGGCGCAGCCTGGCGCTGATTGGCTGGAGCCTGCTCTATCTGATAGTAGGCATCGTGGTCATCACAATCATCTTGAACGCCGTGGTCCTGGCGTAGCGGTTGCGTGGTCTTGGAGTAGCGGCTGCGTTGCATGCAGCTCTTATCGTCAAGTGGCGTTGCATGCACTCCCGTTCGCCAGGACCGCGAAATCGGCTTCTAGGCAAACGGGAATGCATGCAACAGACGCAGGCGAACAGGAATGCATGCAGCGGTCGGGCTATGGGCGAGCAGTACCCGCAAGCGAACGAGAATGCATGCAATGGCTGCCGTCGAACGAGAATGCATGCAACGCCGCCCGCCGTTCGGTTCACGAGGCAGTCCGGACGCGTGCGCCTCCGGCGCCTATCCGCGCAGCCAGCGCTCCCAGGCGCCTGCTTCCGCACGGCCTTGCGCCAGGCCCTGCGCAAAGACATCTTCCAGCTTGCCGCGGTGCACCTCTCGGCTGGAGATCGGCATGCTCGCGGGGAATACCTGCAGCGCGCGGCCCCGATTCTCCAGGGCGTCGAGCTTGTCGCAGATGGCGTTGTAGTGCTTCCAGCGGTTTATGACGCGGTCGGCGGCTTTTGGCCACCGGTGGAAATACAGGCGCAGCAGGCGCTGCGCCCCGGCTCCCACGGGCTCCTTGCGGTAGGAGCGTTCGCGCGAGCGGATGATGAAGATGCGCTCGTAGCCGTCGGCCAGCGCCGCCTCAAGCGGGATGCCCCAGCTGCTGCCCATGCCTCCATCGAGGAACAGGTGCCCGCCTATGGGCGCGGGCGGCATGAAGAAGGGCATGGTGGAGCTGGCGCGCACGCGCATGAGCAGGTCGGGCAGCGCGGCGATATCGCGCTTCTCCCAGGCCACGGTGCAGTCGGCATCGCGGTCGTACGCCTCTATGTGCACGTCGGCGGGATTGGCGCAGAAGGCCTCCCAGTCGAAGCCCATGACGGGCTCCTGGGCTTTAGGGCGCGCGCTGATGGTGTTGTACAGGTACGGCGCGTTGAAAAAGCCCGTGCCCGCAAGCCAGCTGCGCCAGCCGCCAAACTGCGGATCGTCCACGATGTCCACGAAGGAGGCTTTGAGCCGCGGGGCGTCTTGCGAGAGGTAGTTCACGGCGTTGCTGGTACCGGCCGAGATGGCGTAGACCTTGCCAAAGTGCAGGCTCGCCTCGAGTAGGGCCACCAGCACGCCGGCGCTGTAGGCCGTGCGCATGCCGCCGCCCTCGATGATGAGGGCCACGTTGGGCACGTTGACGGTGAGGTCTTTGGTGAGGGCGGGCACGGTTGCGCGTGCCGCCGCGGAGGATGCGTTGCGTTTCATAGCAGGCCATTATACGCGCCCAGCGCCACCGCCGGCCCGGTTTCATCGGCCGATGCGCGCCGTTTCGGCCTGGTTGGCGCATGCGGCTCGCCGCTTCCGCCCACAGCTGCGCGCCGCTCGCTACTTCAGCTCCAGCGATCCCACGATCGTTTGCGTGAGGAAGTCGTCCACGGCAAAGATGCTCTCCGCATTGTCGCCGTTCTCCTCAATGTCCGCATGCGCGGCGGAGTAGGTCCACGCGCCTCCCGTTTGCAGGTCCACGAGCGTTTGCGCAAGCTCGGCGGTGTATCCGTCCTCTTCCGCGGTGCCGGCGTCCTGCGCCTCCGCTACGAGGTAGGCCCAGCGCGGCGCCCAGACCACCAGCGTGCTGCCGTTGGCGAGCGGCGTCTGGTAGATCAAGCTGTTGCCGATGTCGCCCGCGGCCGTTTCGGAGCTGGGGCGCACGTAAACCGTGCACAGGCGGTTCGGCGCGCCGGTTGGGTAGATGATGGCGGTTGTGCCGTCCTGCCGCACGGTCACCTTGTCGCGCCAGTACTCCGGGATCTCGAACGAATACGCATCGCAGTCAACCAGGTACCGCGCGCGCTCCTCCGCTTGGCGCGCGGCCTCCTCGGCCTGCTGCTGCGCCACGGCGTTGTCGCGCTTGGTCTGCGCCAGCGCCTGCAGCTCAAGCTCCTGGTCGGTGGTGAGAACCGTGTCGGCGCCGGCGTACTGGGCGGCCGCGTTGATCTGGTCGTCGGTTACCTCGGCGGCGGGAATCTCGGCAAAGGCGAAGGTGCCGGCCGAGGTCAGATCGGGCTGATCGCGCGTGACCTCAACGCTCAAGGCGTCGGTGGGGACCTGGTAAATGGTGCCGTCCGACCCAATAGGCGATGCGGCCACCGACAGCGTGTAGCTCCCCTGCGTGAGTTCGAGCCCCGTTCCGTCCCAGTTCAGGTAGCGCGTCTCGTCGACGGCGTTGCCGTCCAGGTCGGCGCCGCGCACGGTCACCGGAATGCGCGTGCCTTGGGACACGCCCTCTACCTGCGGCATCTGCACGGCCAGTGTTACGGATACGGGCTGGTGCTCAGCATCCCAGGTGGCCTGGGCCTGCTGGTTGCTCACAACGCTCCACGCCGTGTAGCCGGCAAAAAGCGCCAGCACTGCCACCAGCGCCAGGCCAATCGCTGCCGCCACGGTGCGGTTGCGGCGCTCGTCCGCCTCTTGGGCGATAAGCACGGCGCGCCGATCTGCCTCGCTGCCGTACGAGGCCCCTTGGCCTTGGTCGAGCACGCGGCGCACGGCCTTCTGGTCCACCGTCCGGATCCGCTCGGGGGCAACGGGCAACGGCGCCGAGATCGCGAGGATGCCCTCCTCCCCGTCAGGGCGGTCGGGGTCGGACGTGCTTTCGCCTGCCTTCGCGGCGCCCCCTTCTGGGTGATCGTCCTCAACGCCTGCGGCGACCTTGACCTGGTGGAGCAGCGCGTCCACGTCCGTCTCGCTCACGTTGTCAGCGGGAGCCTCCCCTGGGGCCTCGCCCGGGTGCGCAGCGTCATCGGAGGCCAAGGCCGCCTTGGGCGCATCCGACATGCTCGCCTCCTGGTCCGTGACGGCTGCGGAGCCGTTCGGCCGGCTGGCAAACAAGAAGGCGGCGTCGTCGCGGGCGTCGCCTGCCGGGCGGCTGCCTGCGGGCGCGGCCTCTTCCTGTGCTGCCCGTTGCATTTTGAGAGGGTCGGTTTCGTCCATGGCGCGTTTCCTCTGCTCAACCACATAAACACGCACAGTCTACCACGCGCGGCCTGCATGCCGAACCACGTTAGGAGGAGCCGTTTTCGCCTGGGGACGCGGCCGGCCCTGGGGGTGTGAACAGTCGCCATTGGGGACGGGTACCGTTGGCAGACGCGGCTTTAGCCGCGCGTCTGCCAACGGTACCCGTCCCCAATGGCGACTGCGGTGCCTTCTCGCCCGCTATGCCGAACCTGCATGCTGTCTTTCTCGAAGAGCATCGGGACCGCTTACCATGCGGCCCCCTCAGCGGGTATAGTAAAAGGCGTTGTCGTGCGCGCAGCTTGCGCGACGTAAGCGAGAGGGGTTCTATGTATCAAATCATAGATAAGGAGCAGTATTCGGAGAAGGTCTTCAAGTTCCGAATCCACGCTCCGCAGATGGCTAAGAAGGCGCAAGCCGGCCAGTTTCTGATGGTGCGCGTTGACGAGACCGGCGAGCGCGTGCCCTTTACCTTTGCCGACTGGAACCGCGAGGAGGGCTGGATCGAGTTCATCTTCATGGTGATCGGCAAGACCACCACCCTGCTCTCGCAGCTCAACGTGGGCGACTGCATCAAGGACGTGACCGGCCCCCTGGGCCAGCCCACCGAGATGGGCAGCGGTCGCTGGACGGTTATCGGCGGCGGCGTGGGCCTGGCCATTGCCTACCCCGTGGCGCGCGAGCTCTGCCGCCGCGGCGCCGAGGTGTCGGTGATCATGGGCGCCCGCACCAAGGACCTGCTGATCCTGACCGATCAGTTCCGCGAGCTGCCGCTCAAGGGCCTCTACATCACCACCGACGACGGATCCGAGGGCGAGAAGGGCGTGGTGACCCAGCCGCTGGACCGCCTGTGCGCCGACGGCGCCGTCGACCACGTCTTTGCCGTGGGCCCCGTGCCCATGATGAAGTTCTCGGCCCTGACGTGCGAGAAGCACAACGTGCCGATCACCGCCAGCCTGAACCCCATCATGGTCGACGGCACCGGCATGTGCGGCTGCTGCCGCGTCGAGGTGGGCGGTAAGACCAAGTTCGCCTGCGTGGACGGCCCCGATTTCGACGCTACCCAGGTTGACTGGAACGACCTCGCCGCCCGTCAGGCCACATATCGCACGCAGGAGGCCGAGGCCATGGAGCACCTGCACGAGGAGGAGGACTGCCCATGCCACAGGAAGTAACCGCCGGCGCCGCAGCGCCCAAGAAGTACCGTCCCAACATCGGCGCGCCGCGTACGCCCGCCAACGAGGAGCCCGCTGCCGAGCGCGCGCGTGACTTCCGCCCGGTTGACACCGGCTACACCAAGGCCGACGCCGTGGCCGAGGCAAACCGCTGCCTGGACTGCAAGAAGCCGCTGTGCATGGAGGGCTGCCCGGTGGGCGTGCACATTCCGCGCTTCCTCGAGCAGATCCGCGACGAGGATTGGGCCGGCGCGCTGGAGACCGTCAAGGGCGACAACCTGCTGCCCAGCGTCTGCGGCCGCGTGTGCCCTCAGGAGAACCAGTGCGAGGGCAAGTGCGTGCTCGGCCGCAAGGGCGAGCCGGTTGCCATCGGCCAGCTCGAGCGCTTCGTGGGCGACATGGCGCCCGAGGTGGGCAAGGCGCCTGCCTGCAAACCCAAGAACGGCAAAAAGGTTGCCGTGGTGGGCTCAGGCCCCAGCGGCATCGCCTGCGCCGGCGAGCTGGCGCGCGAGGGCTTCGACGTCACAGTGTTCGAGGCGTTCTTCACCGGCGGCGGCGTGCTGACGTACGGCATCCCGGAGTTCCGTCTGCCCAAGGACATCGTCAAGCGCGAGATCGACGGCCTTGAGCAGCTCGGCGTGCACTTTGAGTACAACGCTGTGGTGGGCCAGCTGTACTCCCCGGAGGACTTCTTCGACGAGATGGGCTTCGACGCCCTGTACCTGGCTGTTGGTGCCGGCTTGCCGCGCTTCCTCAACGTTCCGGGCGAGAACCTCCCCGGCGTCTACACCGCCAACGAGTTCCTCACCCGCTCCAACCTGATGCACGCCTACGAGTTCCCGGCTTACGACACGCCCATCCGCCACGGCAAGAGCGTCGTGGTGTTTGGCGGCGGCAACGTGGCCATGGACGCCGCGCGCACCGCGCTGCGCCTGGGCGCCGACAAGGTCACGCTGGCCTACCGCCGCACCGAGGCCGAGATGCCCGCGCGCCGCGCCGAGATCCACCATGCCAAGGAGGAGGGCGTGGAGTTTTTGGAGCTCGTGGCGCCCATTGAGTTCACGGCCGGCGAGGACGGCTTTGTGAACGCCATCCGCCTGCAGCAGTGCGAGCTGGGCGAGCCCGACGACTCCGGCCGCCGCCGCCCGGTGCCCATCGAGGGCGCCGAGATCGAGATCCCGTGCGACGTGGCCATCACGGCCATCGGCACCAAGGCCAACCCGTTTGCCACCACCGCCTCGGGCGTCGAGGCAAACAAGTGGGGCTACATCGACACCGACGAGGACGGCCGCACGAGCGATCCGCGCGTGTGGGCCGGCGGCGACATCGTGACCGGAGCCGCCACGGTGATCTTGGCCATGGGCGCCGGCAAGAAGGCCGCTGCCAGCATCAAGAAGACCCTGCTGGCCGAAGAGTAGCGCCTGCGGGCAGCGCTTTCGGCGGGCAAGGGCTTACGCCGCAGAGAGAGGGGCCGTGCGCTTTTTGGGCGCACGGCCCCTTTGCGTAAGCTGACGGTTAACCCTGGCGCTTTCCGCGCGCGGGCTGCGTTCCTCGTCTTGGCGAAATGATACACTGCTGATTACACGATGCATTTCAGGGCAGGCAAGGCTTGGCAGGGTGGGGCCCGGCTGCGCCGCGCGTGCCGCGAGGTTAGCTGGCAGTTCGGGAGCGGCCCATGGAAGAAACGCTGGAGCACGAGGAGAAAATCGACGCGGAGGATGCGCGGGAGGGCGATGCCTCTGCCGTGCCTGCCGCGCTTGCGGCCGATGCCGTTGCGCAGGAAGGCTCGGCCGCTGCCGTCGAGGATGCGGCGAACCGTGCGGGGGAGCCCGATACCGCGGAGCTTGACCTCGCGGCGGATGCGGACGCTGCGGATTCCGCACCCGCTGCAGGCGCGGACGCGGACAGCGCGAGCTCCGATTCCTCTTCGGATGCCGAGCCGGGCGCCGTTCAAGATCCCGAGGACGAAACCCCGCAGGCCGATTCCCCGGGCGACGGGGCGGCGGTGCGGGATGCAGGGGAGGGCGAGAAGCGCGACCATCCCAAGGACCCGACCGACGGAGAGGGCCCCCTCCCGCACGACGGCCAGCCCGCTGCGCATGCGCCGTTGACGCGGCATCTGGTTGCCATCGAACCGCCGGCGGAGCCCGGGACGCCGCTTCCGCAGTTTGCGGAGCTCGCGCAAGCGCGGCCCATCCACGTGCGCCTGAGGCGTCCCGCAACGGTGGACATCCGGCATGACCGGCGCCTCAAGCTGGTGATCGCCTTCTTGGCGGCGGGCTTGGCGCTGGCGTTCGCCCTTGCGTCCGTCGCGCTTGCCGTGTGGGGAGGATCCCAGGCGTTCGTGACCATGCTTCCGGGCAAGGTGCCCGTGCGCGTGGTCGTCGACGCGCCCGGGCTGGATGTTTCGACGGGCAGCCGCGTGCCCTTGCGCCTGGTAGGCGTAACTGAGGATGGCGACACCGTGGACGAGATCGCCTTTGTCGACCAGGCGGGCGACGGTCTCTCCGTTGAGCCCGGGACCTACGAGGTCTCCGTGGCCGGCTCGCCCATCGCGGGCGACGGAACGGTCTACAGCGTGCCCGAGGCCATGGTGGCGTTCGACGTGCCGGCGGTTGCCGACGCCCAGCTGGATGCCGATCCCTTCAAGCTCGAGCCCCTGTCGCCCCAAGACACCACGGAGCAAAGCATCGACGACGCGTACCGCTACGCCGTGCAGGGCGGTTGCAGCGTGGAGCGCGCGCCCGAGCTCAAAGTGGCCGCCGAGCAGCGCGCGGGCTTGGCGTAGGGATGCCGCCGCGGCGCCGCCTGCGGCGTGCGGGTTAAGAGATAACCGCGGCCAGACCCTCGGCTACGGCCTTCTCGCACAGGTCGGCTGCCTGCTGCGCCATGAGCTCGAAGTCCGCCCAGTCGGAGCCCTTCATGGGCTTGAGGACGTAGGTTGCCACCTCCATGCGCCCCGGCGGGCGGCCGATGCCGCAGCGCAGGCGCCCAAAATCGCGCGTCTTGAGCTTGTCTGCCAGCGAGCGCAGCCCGTTGTGCGCGTTGAGCCCGCCGCCGAACTTGGCGCGCACGTCCCCGGGGGCCAGGTCGACCTCGTCGTGCACTACCAGGATCTCGGCGGGTTTGATGCGCTCGGACGCGGCCAGCTTGGCCACCGGTCCGCCCGAGACGTTCATGAATGCCTGCGGTTTGACGAGAAGAACCTCGGTCGGTCCGTCCTCGCCGCGCATGCGCACGCGTGCGACCTCGGAGCCCGCTTGGGTTTTCCAGTACGAAACGCCCAGCCGCGCTCCCAGCGCGTCCACGCAGGCAAAGCCGGCGTTGTGGCGCGTCTGCGCGTATTCGGCGCCGGGGTTTCCCAGCCCCACGATCATGCGGATGGGCTTCGGTTTGGCAGGTGCGGGCATATGCGGCCTCCCTGTTCGTCTTTCTCGTCTTGCGCACACCATCATACCGGAGCGGGCAAGCCGAATCAGGCCGCGCCAGATTGAGCGCGGCCTGATTCGGCGCATGTGCGCACCCCAAAAAAAGCTGGTAGGACCAGGAGAAACCGGCGTTTTCTTAGTCCCGCATCTCCGCGGCGATCTCGCGGGCGTAGGCGGCCAGGCGGTGCACCGTCTCGCGCATCTCGTCCTCGGAGGTGCGCGGGTGGATGGCGCAGATGCGCAGGCACTTCTTGCCGCCGAGCTCGGTGGTGAAGACGCCCGCGTAGCCGCTTTCCAGCATACGGCGGCTGACCTGCAGGTTCAGGTCCGCCAGCTGCTCCTCGTCAAGCCCGGCGGGAGCAAAGCGGAAGTTCACCATGGCCATTTGCGCGGGCGCCACGATCTCGGCGTCCGGCGTCCGGCGCAGCTCGTCTTCGGCCCAGCGGGCCAGCGTGAACCCGTGCTCCACGCAGTCGGCCATGCCCTTCTCGCCCATGACCTGCAGGGTGAACCAGAGCTTCAGCCCGCGCGCCGGACGCGTGAGCTCGGGGCCCAGGTCCCAGGGGTTCACCAGGCAGGCGTCATCCTCCAGGTCCTTCAGGTACTCGGGGTGGGCGCTGAAGCTCTTGAGCAACGTGTGCTCGTCGCGCACCAACAGCATGCTGCAGGAGTACGTTTGGAACAGCCACTTGTGCGCGTCCCAGGAGAGCGAGTCCGCCAGCTCGACGCCGTCCAGCATGTCGCGGTAGCGGGTGAGCAGCACGCTGGCGCCAAACGCGCCGTCCACGTGCATCCACAGGCCCGCGGCTCGGCAGACCGCCGCGATCTCGCGCAGCGGGTCAACCGACCCGGTGTTGGTGGTGCCGGCGCTGGCGATGACCGCAAACGGCGCCAGGCCGGCGGCGCGGTCGGCGGCGATGGCGGCTTCAAGCTCGTCGACCTTCATGCGGTAGGCGCCGTCGGTGGGGATGACGCGGATGCGCGCGTCGGTCACGCCGATCATGCGCAGCGCCTTGGCGTTTGAGGAGTGCGTCTGATCGGATACGTACGCCACGGCGCGCCTCCAGTCCTGCTCGTCGAGAACCGTGTCGCGAGCGGCGATCAGCGCGGTGAAGTTCGCCATGGACCCGCCGGAGACGAAGGTGCCGCTGGCGGTCTCCTGCGGGAACCCGGCCTTGTCGCACAGCCAGCGGAGCAGGCCCTTCTCCACGGCGTGGCCGGCGGGGTAGTTGGCCACGCTGCCGGCATGCCGGTTGTAGCCAGCGGCGATCATGTCGCCCAGCCAGCTGATGGCCGAGGTCGGCCCCGGCACGAAGCCCATGAAGCGCGCGTGGTCGGCGTTGTAGCCGTAGCCGATCACGTCGTGCTCCATCTCGGACACCACGTCCTCAAGGTCGCGGCCCTCGGCGGGAATCCCGCGGTGCTCGAGCGCCTCCAGCGCACAGGCGGTGGGCTCGTTGATCACCGGGCCGTCCGACAGCGTGCGGTTGCGCTCGAAGAGGTCGCAGACAAAGCGCACGGCGGCGCGCTCGACGTCCTGCTCCATGGCGGTCTCACGGGTGTACATGACAGCCTCCCTGAGGGTAGTGCGCCGCGAAGGGCGCGTTTATCGGTCAAGAAGTATGCTGCCAGACCAGCGCTTATATGTACAATTCATAGATACAATGGTACGATCAAAAAAATTGATAACAGTGTGACGAGCAGAGGCAAGTCGCGTGTCGCATTGAGCGCGGCCCAATGTGGCGCATGCGGCGCGGGCCCCGCGGAGAGGGTTTGCCATGGAATTGCGCACGATCGAGACGTTTCTCAAGGTTGCCGAGCTCAAGAGCTTCTCGCGCGCGGCTAAGAAGCTCGGCTACTCGCAGTCGGCCGTCACCATGCAGGTGCAGCAGCTCGAGCGCGAGCTGGGCGCGCGGCTGTTTGACCGCGTGCCGCGCGGCGCCCTGCTCACCGACCAGGGGCGCGCCTTCGCATTGCGTGCGCGCGAGGTTCTGGACGCCGCCGCGCGCGCCGCCGCGTCGGTTGCCGCGGATGCGGACCAGTTGCCCGAGCTCGTGCGCGGCACGTTGCGCATCGGCAGCGCCGAGTCCATCTCCACCGCGCTCCTGCCCGAGCTCATCGTGCGCTTTCACCGGCTCTACCCGCGCGTGGAGGTGGTGGTGCGCACCGCCCGCCGCGAGCAGCTGATCGACGGCCTGCGCGACGGCAGCCTGGACGTCGTGCTCACCATGGAGAACAAGTTCAGCGCCGCGGGGCTGTCCCGCACCTTGCTGCGCCAAGAGGAGATCGTCTTCGTGGCGCCCGCGCGGGGCGTACGGGCGCCCGGGTGGGGGAGTGCGCCCGCCGGCGGAATCGGCGCCCGCCCTGAAGCGCCGGCGGGTGAGAAGGACGGCAGCTACGGCGCCCGCGCGGTTGCCGGATCCCCCGCGCCCTCCGGCGCCCCCGCCCGCCCGGCCGAGGAGGGGACTCTCGCCCGCCCCCTCGGCCTTGCCGACCTGCCGCAGCTGCCCTTCGTGCTGACGGAGCGCGGCGAGAGCTACCGTTTTGAGCTGGATCGCCTGCTTGCCGAGGCGGATCAAGAGCTCGTGCCTCTTGTGGAGGCCGGCAACACGGAGACCTTGGTGCACCTTGCCGAACGCGGCGTGGGATGCTCGTTTCTGCCGCGCTTCTCGGTCGAGGCGTCGCTTGCCGCCGGCACCCTCGAGCTGCTTCCCGTGGACGCGCCGCCCGTGCGCATGTGGAGCCAGCTGTTCGTGCGCAAGTCCACGTGGATGAGCGCCCCGCTGCAGGCGTTTATCGACCTGGCGGGCGAGCTTATCGCGTAAACGGCGCATGACGCGCCGCGCGCGGCCCAAAACGCGCGCGGCGCGTTTTTCTTACGAGAACAGCCGCCGAATGGCGTCGCGCCCCTCTTTGCTGCAGAACAGCACGGCCTCGTCGCCGGCGGCCAGATGGGTGCTGCCGTTGGGCACGGTCAGGTCGCCGTTGCGCTCAACGGCCACCACGATGGTCTGCTCCGGGAAGCCGATGTCGCGCAGCGGTATCCCGTCCACGCGCGATCCTGCGCGCACGGTGGCCTGCACGATGCAGTGCTCGTCGCGCCCCAGCTTCATGATGGTGTAGACATCGCGCAGGTTCATGCCCTCCATGATGAACCTGCCGATAAGCTCGGCCTGGTTCACGCCCACGTCCACGCCGTTGGCCGGCGTGAACATCCAGGCGTTGGAGGGGTTGTTCACGCGCGCGATGACGCGCGGGACCGA
Source organism: uncultured Coriobacteriaceae bacterium (assembly GCA_944321435.1). Taxonomy (GTDB): domain Bacteria; phylum Actinomycetota; class Coriobacteriia; order Coriobacteriales; family Coriobacteriaceae; genus CALUOB01. The sequence continues at coordinate 21,455 of CALULH010000004.1, forward strand.
GAACTCCATCTTGGCCAGCATGGCTGCGACCAGGTTGACCTCGTCGTCACCGGTCACAATGGCCGTCACGTCGGCCATGTGGACGCCGGCGCGCTCCAGCGTCTGCGGGTCCGACGCGCTGCCCTTGACCACGGTGCACGCCGGGCACATCTGCTCGAGCCGCTCGACCATGTCGGGGCGCTGCTCGACCACGGTCACTTCGTTGCCGTCGGCCGCCAGCTCGGATGCCAGGTAGCCGCCGATCTTGCCCCCGCCTACGATGATGATCTGCATGGTAACCGCCTACTCCACGATTCCGAACATCTGCTTGAACTTACGGCTCGCCGATGCGGCCACTGCGGCGTACACGATATCGCCGTCGGCCAGCACGGTGCCCTGCGTGGGGATGAAGGTCTCGTTATCGCGCGAGACCGCCACCAGCTGCACCTCGCCCACGGCGGTGACCTCGCGTACCGTGGTGCCGTCCAAAAGCGCCGGCACATCGGCGCGCACCACCTGCACCTCGCCCGATCCGATCTCGTACACGCCGTCCATCTGCTGGTAGGTCAAAAGCTCGCAGATGCGGGCGATGCCCCAGGCGTTGGGCGACACGGTCTGGATGCTCAGCCGTCGGTAGGTTTCGGCTTTAGACAGGTCGTGCAGGCGCGCGATGACGCGCGGCACCTTGAACACGCTGCGCGCGACGTGTGCCACCACGATGTTGGCCTCGTCGGACCCCATGCAGCTCACCACGGCGCTGGCCCGGTCTATGCCCGCCCGCTCCAGCACAGAGCGGTCGAAGCCCACGCCCTGCACGCGCGCGCCGGCAAAGTCGGGCCCCAGCGCGGCAAGCGCCTGAGGGTCGCGGTCTACGGCGGTTACGCTGCAGCCCTGCCGGCTCAGCCTGCGCGCCAGTCCCGCGCCCATGAATCCCACGCCCACTACGATCACGTTCATGACATTCTCCCTTCAGGGAAGCACTTTGGTATAGCGGCACGCTTGGGGCCTTATGGCCCGTTGCGTGCGAGAAGCGCGCCCGTACCCGCGTCCTTTGCGCGCCGGGCGGGCGCGCGGCCTGCGGCGGGACCCGGCTTCAGGAGCCCGTGCCCGCCTGCGACGGACGCCTCCTTACGCGGCGCGCCCGTCCTTATCGCCCAGCGCCGCCTGCTTTGCCGCGAAGCGCCTGCGCAGCCAGGCCTTGCGCAGCTCCTCGAGCGCCACCACCACCGGCGGGATGCAGCACAGGAACGCGTAGTCCTGCCAGGCCAGCGGGGCGGTGTGGAACACGGCCTGCAGGGGCGGCAGCTCGGTGAGCAGGACGATAAGCGCCACCTCGAACACGATGCCGATGAGGATGCGCCGGTTGGTGAGCAGGCCCACCTTGAAGACGGAGGTGCGCTCGGTGCGGCAGTTCATGACCTGGCCTATCTGCGCGAACACGATGCCCGCCAGCGTCATGGTCGTGGCCTGCACGTACACCGGGTCGGCGTCGTTGCCCAGGCCCGCCAGCGGGGTGCCGGGAACCCAGCCCGCCAGCACGTTCACCAGGAAGTAGCCGACCATGGCGGCGACGGAGCCCATGAGGCCGTACCACAGGAACGCCTTGACCAGCACGCGCTTGTTGAGCAGACGCTCGTCGGGATCGCGCGGGGGCTGGTCCATGATGGTCTCCTCGGGCGGCTCGGTGCCCAGGCCCAGGGCCGGCAGCATGTCGGTGCCCAGGTCGATCGTCAGGATCTGCATGGTCGTGAGCGGCAGCGGAACCGCGCCGCCGGACAGCAGGTACACCGCGTTGGGCACGGCCTCGGGCGCGTTGGAGTTGAGGATGTACAGCAGGAACTTGCGGATGTTGCTGTAGACGGCGCGGCCCTCCTCGATGGCCGCCACGATCGAGGCGAAGTTGTCGTCCGTGAGGATCATGTCGGCGGCTTCCTTGGCCACGTCGGTGCCGGTGATGCCCATGGCAACGCCGATGTCGGCCTTCTTGAGCGCCGGCGCGTCGTTCACGCCGTCGCCCGTGACGGCCACGATCTCGCCCATCTCCTGCAGGGCGGTCACCACGCGCAGCTTCTGCTCGGGGGCCATGCGCGCAAAGACGACCTGGCCGGCCAGCTTCTGCTTGAGCTCGTCGTCGTCCATGTGAGCCAGCTCGAAGCCCGAGATCACGTTGAAGTCGTCGCCCTCCACAATGCGCAGGCGGCGGGCGATGCTCGCGGCGGTGAGGCCGTAGTCGCCGGTGATCATGACGATGCGGATGCCCGCGCGGTGGCATTCGGCCACGGCGGCGGCCACCTCGGGCCGCGGCGGGTCGAGCATGACCTCCAGGCCGATGAAGGTGAGGTGCTGCTCCACGTTGTCGGGCGTGTAGTCGCTCATGGCCGCGGGCAGGCCCTCGGCGCGCGCCGCCGCGTCCAGGGGGCGCATGGCCACGGCCAGCACGCGCAGGCCGTCTGCCGCGTAGGCGTCGTTGGCGGCGGTGATCTTATCGCGCAGCTCGTCGGTCAGCGGCACCGTCTTGCCGTTCAGGCGGATCTTGTCCGAGAACCGCAGCACCTCGTTGGGCGCGCCCTTGGTGAAGGCCACGCGCGTGGCGCCGTCGATAGGGTCCTCGAGCTCGTGGACGGTGGTCATGCGCTTGCGGCGGCTCTCGAAGGGCAGCTCCTTCACGCGCGGCATGCGCTTCTCGGCATCGGCGGGATCCATGCTGCCCTTCTGTGCCGATACCAGCAGGCATGCCTCGGTGGGGTCGCCGTAGACCTCCCACCGCGCGCCCTGCTCCTCGGGGGCGTGCAGGCGGGCGTTGCCGCAGAGCGCGCCGCCGGCCAGCAGGAGCTCCAGGTCGGGGTCGTCAACGGCTCGCCAGGAGCGGCCCTCGGACTCGATGGCGCCCTCGGGCGCGTAACCCACGCCGGTGACCTCGTACTCGCGCGCGGCCGTCCACAGGTGGTTCACGGTCATCTCGTTTTGGGTGAGCGTGCCGGTCTTGTCGGTGCAGATCACGCTGGTGGAGCCCAGGGCCTCAACGGAGTTGAGCTTCTTCACCAAGGCGTTGCGCTTGCTCATGCGCTGCACGGCCATGGCCAGGGAAAGCGTCACGGTGGGCAGCAGGCCCTCGGGGATAAAGGCCACCACCATGCCCAGTGCGAAGATGAAGCTCTGGGCAAAGGGCTCCTTCACCACGAAGAACGACAGCGCCAAGAAGATGAGGCCCATGCACATGGCGAAGACCGTGACCTGCTTGGTGAGGCGGTTGAGCTGGCGCGTGAGCGGGCTTTCCGTCTCCTCCATGTTCTGGGTGAGGCTGGCGATCTTGCCGAACTCGGTGGCCATGCCTATGCGCATGACCACGGCGCGGCCGTTGCCCTCGGACACGCTCGTGCCGGCAAAGACCAGGTTGGGGATCTCGGCGGGCGAGAGCCCCTCTTCGAGCACCGCGTCGGCGGTCTTGCGCGAGGGGTTGGTCTCGCCGTTCAGGGTGGACTGGTTCACCTGGAGGTCGGAGCTTTGGATCACGCGGGCGTCCGCCGAGATCTTGTCGCCCTCGGCGAGCACCATGATGTCGCCCGGGACCAGGTCCTCGGCCAGGATCTTCTCCTCCTTGCCGCCGCGGATCACCGTGGTGTAGGCGGGCAACATCTTCTTCAGGGCCTCGGTGGCCTGGCTGGCGCGCGCCTCCTGCCAGAAGCTGAACACGCCGTTGATGATGTTCACGAGCCACACGGCGCAGCCGAGCTCGGGCAGGCCCGCCGCGAAGGCGATGATGCCCGCCACCCACAGCAGCACGGCCATGAGGTGCGTGAAGTTGGAGAGAAACGCCAGGATGGGGGAGCGCTTCTTGGCGCTTTCGATGAGGTTCTTGCCGTAGCGCCCCTGGCGCGCGGCCGCCTCGTCGGCCGAAATGCCGCCCCGGGTCGATCCCAGGTCCTCCAGTACGTTGTCGATGTTTTTTCGTCTGATTGATTCGAGCAGCTCGTCGGGCGCATCCGAGCGCGCCGCCTGCTCCGCGATTCCCGCATCAGCGGGCACACCGGCATGCGCCTTTTTCGGCGCCATGCCTGCGCGGCTTCCCATGGAAACCTCTCCTTTCCCACGCACCGGGACCCTCCGGGGTTCCGGGCACATGAAAAACGAACCGTGCGCAGCCCGCCTCGCGATAGCGGACGCGTACCGCCATACACGGCGCCTCGCGAAAGCTGCCGTGTATGGAGCGGTATAGTACCCCTCCGCGCGCAAAATACAACAGTTTTTTGCATTTTTCTTCAGGCGAGCGTTTGAGCAGGTCAAACGGCAAAAAGTCAGGTGCCTGATGATGGGGTTTGCCATGGGGGACGGGTGCAAATGGCAGGTGCGGCCATGTCCGCACCTGCCATTTGCACCCGTCCCCCATGGCAGCGCGCCGCTTGCGGCGCGCCCCTGCGGCACCGTACCTACGGCGCCCCGTTCCTTCCGCATGCAGTCCGTATCGCCAGGAGCCCGTTTTGTGCCTCCTGGCGATACGGACTGCATGCGGAACCTCTATGCGAACAAGTTTGCATGCGGAACCTTTGCACGAACGGATCTGCATGCAGCGCGTTGGGGCACCCTGGGCGAGAAGCGCGGCATGGGCCCGTCCAGTCGTTGTATGCATTCTCCGCAGCTTGGGGCGCTCTTGTCAGCTGTCGGTAAACAGTGCGGTAAAATTTAACGAGTTGGGCCGCTCGGCCACGCCGCTGCGGTGCCGCAAGGGTCGGAGAGACTGCAAGGGGGATTTGATGCACGTTACCGCAATCGTGCTCGCTGCGGGTGAGGGTACCCGCATGAAATCGAACCATGCCAAGGTGGCGCATCAGGTGCTGGGCAAGCCCATGGTGCGCTGGGTCGTCGACGCCGCCCGCGCCGCCGGCTGCGATCGCGTTGTCACCGTCGTGGGCAGCCACGCCGACGAGGTCCGCGCGCTGCTCGACGGCATTCCGGGCGTGGAGTGCGTGGAGCAGGCCGAGCGCCTGGGCACCGGCCACGCCGTGCGCGTGGCGCTCGAGGCCGCCGGCATCGCCGAGGGCCCCGTTGTCGTTCTCAACGGCGATCTTCCGCTCATCGAGGCCGAGACCATCCGCACCTTTGCCCAGACCGTAGCCGCCGGCCGCGCCGCCGGCGCCATTCTCGCCATGGAGGCGCCCGACCCCACCGGGTACGGGCGCCTTATCGTGGACGGGGAGGGCAACCTGCTGCGCATTGTCGAGCAGAAGGACTGCACGCCCGAGGAGGCGGCCGTCACCGCCTGCAACGCCGGCTGCTACGCCTTCGACGGCGCCGCGCTGGCCGCGCATATTGGCGAGCTCAGCTGCGAGAACGCCCAGGGCGAGTACTACCTCACCGACATGCCCGAGATTCTCGCCCGCGCGGGCCTTGCCACCACGGTGTACACCTGCCCCGACTACCGCGAGGCGCTCGGCGTCAACAGCCGCGCGCAGCTGGCCGAGCTCACGGCCATCGCGCGGGATCGCATCAACGCGCGCCACATGGCCGCCGGCGTCACCATCATGGACCCGGCCAGCACGTGGATCGGCCCGGAGGTGGCCATCGGCCGCGACACGGTGATCCTTCCCTCCTGCATGCTCATGGGGGCCACCACCGTGGGCGAGGGCTGCACCGTGGGGCCGTTCACCCGCCTGACCAACGTCACCTGCGGCAACAACGTGGTCATGGACGAGACCATCGGCGAGGACGTTCAGATCGACGACGATGTCAACTGCGGCCCGCGCTGCTACCTGCGCGGAGGCGCGCATCTGTGCGAGGGCTCCAAGGTGGGCACGCACGTGGAGATCAAGAAGTCCACGGTGGGCCGCGGCTCCAAGGTGCCGCACCTCTCCTACATGGGCGACGCGCAGATCGGCGAGGGCGTCAACATCGGCGGCGGCTCCATCACCTGCAATTACAACGGTCGCGAGAAGAACAAGACCGTCATCGGCGACCGCACCTTTATCGGCTCCGACACCATGATGGTGGCGCCCGTCACTATCGGCTCTGACGTCGTAACCGGCGCCAGCAGCTGCATCACCAGGGATGTTCCTGATGGCGCGCTCGCCATCGAGCGCAGCCAGCAGGCTATCATCGAAGGATACACTGCCCGGAAGCACGCCCAGAACACGAAGGAGTAACAGGGATGTCCACTATCGACGAGAAGGACCCGCAGAATCCGGTACGCATGTACAAGAGCCTGAGGCTGTATTCGGGCACGGCCAACCGTCCGCTGGCTGAGAAGATCGCCAAGATCCTGGGCGTGGAGCTTTCGGGCCTTGCGCTCGAGAAGTTCGCCAACGGCGAGATCTACGCGCGCTTTGACGAGTCCGTGCGCGGCGCCGACGTGTTCTTCGTCCAGTCCATCTGTGGCGACGTGAACGACGCCCTCATGGAGCTGCTCATCGCCACCGATGCGGCCAAGCGCGCCTCCGCCCGCACCATCACCGCGGTCATCAGCCATTACGGCTACGCGCGCCAGGACCGCAAGGCTGCCCCGCGCGAGCCCATCACCGCGCGCCTGGTTGCCAACCTCATCGAGCGCGCCGGCGTTGACCGCGTCATCACGCTCGACCTGCACCAGGGCCAGATCCAGGGCTTCTTCGACATTCCGGTGAACCACCTGTCCGCCCTGCCGCTCTTTGGCGAGTACTACAACAACATGCACTTCGACACCGACAACCTGGTCGTGGTGTCCCCCGACGTGGGTCGCGCCAAGGCCGCCAAGAAGCTCTCCGACATGCTGGACTGCAGCCTGGCCATTGCCCACAAGGGCCGTCCGCGCCACAACGCGGCCGAGGTCATGGGCATCATCGGCGATATCGAGGGCAAGACCTGCATCATCAACGACGACATGATCGACACCGCGGGCACCCTCTGCGCCAGCGTGAAGGAGCTCAAGAAGATGGGTGCCGGCGACATCTACGTGTGCGCCACCCACGCCATCTTCTCCGGCCCGGCGATCGAGCGCCTGAACGACGCCCCCATCGTGGAGTGCCTGGTCACCGACTCCATTCCCGTGGAGGTGGGCGGCAAGATCAAGACGCTCTCCGTCGCCAACGAGTTCGCCGAGGCCATCGATGCTGTGTACCAGGAGCGTTCGGTCTCCAAGCTGGTCGGCGGCGACTTCGCGCTGTAAGAGAACGCCCGGGCGCCCTGGGCGCCGTGGACGAGAAGCACGTCGGGCCCTCGCGGTTATGCGCCGCGAGGGTCCGTGTTATAGGCGCCTCTTGCGGGCGCCGTTGCGGTAAGGAGGGGGCCATGGAGCTGGGAGCCGGCCTGATCGTCTTGGCCATTGGTTTCTGCATCGTCGGGATTGCGCGCCATCGCGCGCTGGAGAAGGACGGCTTTTTGGATGAGGACCGCCGCGAGCGCTACCCATCCGAGCGCCGGCCACGCCGGTAGGGCGCTTTTGCCCCCTGGCGCGGCGCGCCTTGCCGCCGGTTTTGCATAAGGCTCGGAACGAGGGAGGTGGGCGCGTGACGCGCTCCGACGAGGTTGACTACACCGCTGCCAATGCGCGGACCATCAACAGCTGGGTTGACCACGGCTGGGTGTGGGGCACGCCCATTGACCACGAGGAGTACGTGCGCGCGCTGGGCGGTGACTGGCGCATCAGGCTGACACCTGTCAAAACAGTGCCGCGGAGCTGGTACTTTCCGGATATGCGCGGCAAGCGGGTGCTGGGCCTGGCATCGGGGGGCGGGCAGCAGATGCCCGTCTTCGCCGCCATGGGGGCCGACTGCACCGTGTTGGACTATGCGCAGCGGCAGCTGGACGGCGAGCGTGCGGTGGCCAAGCGCGAGGGCTACGATATTTGCCTGGTGCATGCCGATATGACCAAGCCCCTGCCGTTTGACGACGAGAGCTTCGACCTGATCTGCCATCCGGTTTCCAACTGCTATGTGGAGCACGTGCTGCCCGTGTGGCTGGAGTGCCACCGCGTCCTCAAGCCGGGCGGCCGCCTGCTTTCCGGTTTGGACAACGGGATCTCCTATATCTTGGACGAGGAATGCGAGCGCGTGGTGGGCGGGCTGCCCTACAACCCGTTGCGCAGCCCCGCCGATCGCGAGCGCATGGATCCCGAGGAAGACGGTTTCCAGTTCTCGCATACGCTGGAGGATCAGATCCGGGGACAGCTGCGTGCGGGCTTCACGCTGGTGGACTGCTACGAGGACACGGATGCGGTGGGCCGGCTGCACGACCTTAATATCCCGGCATTCTGGGCTACCCTGGCAGAAAAGCGCGCTTTGTAAACCGTACTGCCGCATCCAGTGGCCGCGCGATAGGGCGGACTGTCTTTACGGGGTTCTCGGAAGCGTCTTTGTCCGGATATCTCTGCCTACTCATGCCTTTTGAGCAAGAGTAACAAGTCAACATAAGTATTAGACATGGGTATCTGCCCCCGCTATGCTGCAAGTGTTAAGAGAGCCGGCACGAGGCCGGTAACAGGGAAGGAGAGGCAGCCATGGCGCAGCAGGGCACGGTTACAGGCACGGTTGAGAGCGCGGGTGCGGGCGCGGAGGCGGCGCTGGACGCGCGCGTGGTGACCAACGACCGCGGGCAGGCCATGCCGTCGCGCACGGTGGCCATGGGCGCGGACGCCCTGGGCCCGCGCGCCGACACGGCCATCTGGTGGCTGGGCGGCGCGGGCTTCCTGGTCAACGCGCGCGGCGCCACCTTCATGGTGGACCCAGTGTTGGGCGGCTTCGACATGCCGGTGCTCTTTGACGCGCCGCTGGCCCCGGAGGACGTGCCCGCGTTGGACGCCCTCTTGGTCACGCATATCGACAACGATCGTTTCAGCCGTTTGACCTGCAAGAACCTCATGCATGTCTGCAAGGGCTACCATGCGCCCGCCTACGTGGCGCAGGTCATGCGCTCGGAGGGGCTGGCCGGCACGGGGCACGGCATCGGCGAGACGTTCGCCATCGCCGGGCGGCAGGCGGACGGCGCTGACGGCGCCGCGCCCGCGACGGTGACCGCCCGTCTCACGCCGGCGTGGCACAACTGGCAGAACGACTCCAAGAAGTGGGGCTACCGCACCTGGGAGCGCGAGGATTACTGCGGCTACTGGCTTGACACGCCCGACGGCAGCATCTGGCTGCCCGGCGACTCCAAGCTCCTGCCGGAGCACCTGGAGATGCCCGAGCCCGACCTCATCATGCTGGACTTCTCGGACAACGAATGGCACATCACCTTCGACGGCGCCGTGAAGCTGGCCAACGCCTACCCCCATGCGCGCCTGCTCTGCATCCACTGGGGCACCGTCGACGCGCCCGACTGGACCACCTTCAACGGCGACCCGCGCAATCTGGCCCGCCACGTGATCAACCCCGAGCGCGTCCTGGCTCCGCTCCCCGGCGAGCCCGTGGTGCTGTAGGGAAACGTAAACTCATACGCACAAAGACAGGCTAGCAAGGGTTTTTCGCCCTGCTAGCCTGTTTTTTCGCGGACAAGTTCTTCTCGCCCTGCGCGGGGTCCTCGAGACACCCGTCTTACGCACTTACCATTTCCACGAAGGCGGCGGCTGCCGGGCCCAGCACGCGCCCGCGGCGCCACGCCAGGATGCTCCGCTGCGTGTGCGCCGGCGTCAGCGGCACGAAGCAGCACTGCTCGCTGCCGCGCACGCCGATGGCGCCGTCCATGCACACCGCCATGCCCAGCCCGTGCTCCACCAGCAGCACGGCGTTGGACAGCAGGCTGTACGTGGCCACCACGCGCAGCTCGGCAGGCCGGTGGCCGAACCAGTTCATGATGTTGCCCATGGCCTGCGCGCGCCGCGGCAGGATGAGCGGCTCGCCCGCGATCTCGTCCAGCGCCACGCCGGGCTTCTCGGCCAGCGGGGAGTCGCGCCGCACCAGCACGCCCCAGCGGTCGGCCTGCGGCAGCGTCACGTAGCCGTAGGCGGACGTGTCCACGTTGGCGATGAGCAGCGCCAGGTCGATGACGCCGCTCTGCATCTGCTCCTCCATGGTGTCGGTGTAGCCGGTGTGCAGGTCGAAGCGCACGCGCGGGTGCTGGGCGAGAAACGCGCTCATGTAGTCGGCCAGCGCGTGGAAGCCCTGGCACTCCGTGCAGCCCAGCGCGATGGTGCCGGCGAGCTCGCCGCGCCCGCCGGCCAGCTCCTGCTCCGTGCGGTCGGCCAGGTCCACGATCTCCTGCGCACGGTGCAGCAGGAACCAGCCGTCGTCGGTGAGCGTGATGCCGTGCGCGTCGCGGCGGAACAGCTCGCAGCCAACCTCGTGCTCCAGCTCGCGCAGCTGGCGGCTGAGCGTGGGCTGCGTCACATGCAGCACCTCAGATGCGCGCGTGATGCTGCGCTCCTGCGCCACGGCAATGAAGTAACGGAGCACGTGCAGTTTCATACGGCCCTCCCGGCGCCCGTCCTCGTCCCGCGCGACGGCCTTCTCGCCCCGCCCGCTCTTCTCGTCCAGGCGATCCCCCTCGTTCAATCGCACAGCTAGCGTCATTGTAGGCCCTCGAGAGCATAAAATCCGCAGCGACCTGTGCGACGGAACGGAGGGGCGGGCGGCGTCAAGGCCCCGCCCCGCGCGTGGCGGGGCGCGACGGCGCCGCCCCGTATGCCCGCACGCCCGACCGCCGCCTGCGGAGTTGTTACAGTCACGGAGTTTTCGGTTTGCGCAACGGTTTTCTGTGGTAAAAATTAACGGTATTAGTTGTTTCAGGCCCGATCCCGAACGGGGCGCGCGTGCGCCGACAGCATGCGGAGCCGGGCTCTGGGACGCACCTTACGCCGAAAGGACGCGGCAGTGCGAGAGGACATGGACTACGAGGAAGCGGCGCGCAAGCTGATCGTGTACTCTCAGGGGCTGGCCAAGGGCTCGCTGGGCACGGCGCGCTCGCTCGCGGTGGGCGAGGCTCCCGTCCTGCAGTACCTCTCGGACAAGGGCGAGGAGATGAACCCGTCCGCCCTGGCCGACCAGCTGGGCTACACGCGCCCGCGCATGACGCGCATCTTGGACTCGCTCGTGTCCAAGGGGTACGTGTCGCGCCGCAACGACGAGAAGGACCGCCGCAAGGTGCTGGTCTCCGCCACGCCGGCGGGCATCGAGCACGCCAAGCAGCAGGGCGACAACAGCGTCGAGGCCGTGGCCAAGCAGCTGAGCGCGCTGGGCTCCACCAACGCCGCGGAGCTCGTGAGCGTGCTGGAGAAGGCGTACAGCATCACTTACAACCGCGAGGACGTGGTCATCCCGGCCAAGAAGCGCCGCAAGAAGCGCCTAGGCCAGTAAGCTGCAGTACATCCGCGGGCCACGCCGCATTCCGGTGCCGCGCTTATCCTGCTCATTACGCACATAAACAAGCTAAGAAAATCTTGTCCGCAGATGCACAGGCTATCTCGCCGATTTCGGCGTTTTAGCCAGCCTGATCGCGGACAAGTTTTTCTTACCGCAACAAACAACGTATAAGTCACGCTAACGCTCGGCATGCATCGGGCACATTGCCGCGTCATCGCGGCAGATACAGCGCAGGCGGGCGAGAAGGGCAGTGCATGAGGCGGCGCTATGCGCAGCCGCCTTGCGTTCTCCGTGCTGCGCGCCTGCGTCGTCGGTGCCTATTCATCTACTCTTTTCCGTTTCAGGCGGGCGAGAAGAGCGTGCTTCTCGCCTGCGAGATGGTTAACACCTGTGCACGCATGATCGGCCCGCAAGGTTGCTATCGCCCGGCTAAGAGCGCCCGCCGCGCACCCAAACGCTCGTATCGCACAAAATCACCCCAGCAACCGCTCAACAAAACCAATGGTCACAGCGTTGCACCATCGCCTGCCTACCGTTCACCGGCAAAAACCTACCGTTTAATTACGTAACGGAATAGTTGCTACCGTTAACGGAATCTGAACTACCGTTCACCGGTAATAGTTTCGGAAAGAACTAGTTAATAGTAATAATTATTTCAGCAACAAGCCCACGCAGTCAGGCGCGGGCGGGCCCAGAGGGGGCCACTCGGGGAGAAAGGAAACCAATCATGCGCTATCTGGTTCTCGTGAGCCACGGCACCTTGGCGCAGGGCGTCCACAGCGTGCTCAAGATGCTCGCGGGGGAGAACCCGCAGATCCTGAGCGCCAGCCTGGAGGACGGCATGAGCGCCGACCAGTTCGCGGACCGCTTCCGCGCCGCCATCGAGCCCATCGCCGACGCCGACGACGTCCTGCTGCTGGGCGACATCGTGGGCGGCTCGCCGCTCACCAACGCCATGAACGTGCTGCAGGAGCGCGGGCTTCTCGCCCACGCGGCGGTCTTCGGCGGCATGGGCCTGCCCATGGCCATGACGGCCGCCATGCAGCTCCAGAACGACAACCTCGACAGCCTCAAGCAGATGATGCTCCAGGAGGCACGCGACGGCGCCCGCGAGATCGTCGTCGCGGCGGACGACGACGAGGACGAGGAAGACCTCTAGCCACGGCAATCGGCGCCGGCGGCGGTCCACACACACCTCCCGCTTCGCCGCCGACGCTCCTTGCAACCGTCCGCACCTCGTGCTTCTCGCACGCTATCCCCGCGCTTCAGACAGGCGCGGGACCGCAGGTAAACGGCGCCGCCGCGCCGAGAGAAAGGAACCGCAATGGCAGTCAGCTTCGTTCGCATCGACGACCGCATGATTCACGGTCAGACCGTCACCCGCTGGGCGGTGGAGTACCCCTGCGACGGCATCATCGCCGTCAACGACGCCGCCGCGTCCAACCCGGTGCTCAAGAGCGCCTACAAGTCCGCCGCGCCCGACAAGAAGACCTTCGTCTGGACCATGGAGCACTTCAAGGAGAAGGCCCAGACCGTGCGCGACTCCAAGACCCGCTACTTCCTGATCACCAAGAACCCCGTGGACATGGCCGAGATCCTGGTGAGCTTCGGCTTCGTGCCGGACGACGTCAAGACCGTCATCGTGGGCCCCTGCAACGACCGACCCGGCACCAAGAAAATCGGCAACAACCAGTCCATCACCCAGGAGGAGGCCGAAGCCCTGGAGGCTATCTCAAAGAAGGGCTATACCGTGGACTTCCGCCTGATCCCCGACAAGGAGACCGGCACCTGGGACAAGTTCCGCGGCATGTTCGGCTTCTAATCTTCGGTTCCCCGCTCGCCCGGTTCCGCGGCCGTTGCGCGGCGGCGGCAGGACCGGGGCGAGAAGGACAACAGCGCGCCCTGAGAGGCAGGGCACGGATCGTGAAAGGTGGTTAGCATGACAGTCAACATTATCCAAGCGGCGCTGCTTGGTCTGTTTGCCTGCCTGGCGTCCATGCCGGGCTTGGGAGGCACGTCCATCGGCAACTACACCCTGGGCCGCCCGCTCGTCGCCGGCCTGGTGGTGGGCCTCATCCTGGGCAACGTGACGCTGGGCATCATCGTGGGCACTGCCATCCAGGTGGTCTACATCGCGCTGGTGACTCCCGGCGGAACCGTCTCCGCCGACGTCCGCGCCGCGTGCTACATCGGCATCCCGCTGGCCATGATCGCCATCATGAACAACCCGGCGCTCGCGGCCGACCCGACCGGCTCCGAGGCGGCCGCCACCGCCACCGCGCTGGGCGCCACCTGCGGCACCTTGGGCGCCATCCTGTTCTACGGCACCTCAACCATCAACCTGGCCTGGCAGGCCATGGGCTGGAAGTGGCTCGAGAAGGGCGACACGCACAAGCTGTACCTGGTCGACATGGTGCTGCCGTGGATCTCGCACATCATCTGCTCGTTCATCCCGACCTTCCTGCTGGTCTACATCGGCGGCGACGCTGTGAGCAACGTGCTCAACAGCCTGCCCATGGACAGCATCCCCATGAAGACGCTCTTCGCCGTGGGCTCGCTGCTTCCCTGCGTCGGTATCGCCATCCTGCTGAAGCAGGTTATCACCAAGGCCACCGACTGGCTGACGTTCTTCTTCGGCTTCACGCTCGCGGCGGTCATGGGCTGCAACCTCATCGCCTGCTCCGCCATCGCGTGCTTCTTCGCGCTCATCACCTTCGAGCTCTCCACGATCAAGACCAAGCTGGACAGCGTCAGGACCTCAGGCGCGGCCCTTACCGCAGGCGACGACGATGAGGAAGAGGAGGACATCTAACGATGGCTGACTACGCTAAGAAAGTTTCCAAGAAGGCACTCGCCAAGTCCTTCCGCAACTGGTACTACGGCAACCTGACCTGCTTCTCGCAGGAGCACATGCAGACCTTCGGCTACCTGGTCTCCATGTTGCCCGTCATCGAGGACCTGTACGACAAGAAGGAGGACCAGACCCGCGCCCTCCAGACCTACTCCGCGTTCTTCAACACCGAGCCGCAGATCGGCACCATGATCGTCGGCGTCACGGTCGGCCTCGAGGAGGCCCGCGCCAACGGCGAGGCCATCGACGACGACACCATCAACGGCATCCGCGCCGGCCTGATGGGCCCGCTGGCCGGCATCGGCGACTCGCTCATCGTCGGCACCCTGATCCCGATCCTGCTCGGCATCGCCATGGGCCTGTCCGAGGGCGGCAGCCCGCTCGGCGCCATCTTCTACATCGTGGTGTGGAACCTGCTGGCGTACTTCGGCATGCGCTTCGCCTACTACCGCGGCTACGACCTGGGCGGCGCGGCGGTCGAGGCCCTGGTGGGCCCCAGCGCCACCGCTCTGCGCGAGGCCATCACCACGGTCGGCACCATGGTCATCGGCGGCGTGGCCGCGACCTGGGTGTCCATCTCCACGGCTCTGACGCTCCCCGGCGGCGGCACCCTGCAGGGCACGCTCGACGGCATCTACCCCAAGCTGCTCCCGCTGATCTTCACCGTGTTCTGCTGGTGGCTCATGGCCAAGAAGAAGATGAGCCCCATCATCACGATGCTCATCCTGCTGGTCATCGCGTTCCTGGGCGCCTGCTGCGGCTTCTTCGGCGCTGCGACCATCGCCTCGGTGGCGTAAACGCCCTCGGGTATCCTCAGCACTGCGTCTGACATCCGGGCCGCAGGCGCACGCTTCACGCGCTCGCTTGCGGCCCTTTGCGGTACCTCAGCCCTTTATCCGTATCGCCCTTCTCGCAAGGAGGCACCATGCTCAACCCCATCGACACGTCCCGTTGGACCCGCCAGGACATCATCAAGGAGGCCCAGATGCAGTCCGCCGCCATCGCGCGCCTGGACACCTGGAAGCGCCTGGCCTACTCGTTGGCGGGCGTCGGCGTCATCCTGGTGGTCTGGGGTTACGGCGCCTCCGCCATGCCCGGCCTGGTGGCGGGCGTTATCTGCCTGGTGCTGGGCATCCCGGCGTCCGCCGTGCTGACGGTGGGGGTCAACCATGCCAAGGTCAACGTCGAGAACATGCTCACCGCCGCCGGGGTGGACGTGCAGGAGCTGCTCAAGCCCCGCGGCAAGAAGACGGTTCGCTAAACACAGGGAGTGGCTGACATGCAAGATGTAAACGGCAACGAGATCAAGATCGTGTTCACCGACGTGGACGGCACGCTGCTGGACGCCGAGCACCGGGTGATCCCGGAGGCGTGTGTCACCGTCCAACGGCTGGCGCAGCTGGGGATTCCGCTGGTGCTGGTGTCCGCGCGCATGCCGGAGGGTCTGACCACCATCCAGAGTGCAATGGGCTTCACCGGCCCGTTGGTGTGCTACAGCGGCGCCTACGTGCAGGACGAGCGCGGTGCCAAGCTCCTGAGCCACGTCATCGACATCGACACCGCCTGCGAGATCAAGCAGTTCCTGGACCGCGAGCTGCCCGGACTCACGTGCTCGGAGTACGGCTTCCACACCTGGATCTGCGACGACGACTGGGACCCGCGCATCCAGAACGAGGAGCGCATCACCTCGCTCAAGGCCGAGCGCGCGGCTCTGCGCGACGCGTTCAGCCACGTGGGCATCCACAAGTTCCTGCTCATGGGCGAGCCCGCGGAGATAGAGGCGGCCGAGAAGCGCATTGCCGCGGCATACCCGCAGCTTGCCGTGGTGCGGTCGTCGCCCATCCTCTGCGAGGTCATGAGCGGCGCGGCGTCCAAGGCCGAGGGCGTGCGGGTCGTGTGCCGGCACTTCGGCGTGGACCCCGCCGAGGCCGTGGCGTTCGGCGACGGGCGCAACGACATGGACATGCTCGCCGCCGTGCCGGAGAGCTACGCCATGGCCAACGCCCCGGACGAGGTCAAGCGGGCCGCGGCGCACGTGACGCGCTTCCCCAATGCGGAGAACGGCCTGGCGCGCACGCTCGAGGAGCTGCTCCCCGCTCTGCGGGCGTAGCGGCGCGGCGGGCGCATCGGTGCCACCGTCGCCTCGCTCGCGGTCGTGGCCGGCCTGTCGCTGCCGTTGCCCGCCTTGGCGGACACGGCGGACGACGCCGCGGCGGTCCAGGCGGCGGCGCAGGCTGTCACCGGGGAGGTGGACGCCCCGGAGACGCAGGCGGCGGATACCGCTGCGGGGGAGGATGCCCAGGTGGCAGAGGACGAGAGCGCCGCGCAGGCGCCCGATCAGGCCGAGGGCGCCGCGACCGAGGGCACGGAGGGCGCCGTGCAGCTGACGGATTTCGCGACCATGGGGAGCACGGCCAGCGTAACCTGCGAGGACGGTGTTATCACCATCGAGGGGACGGGCGGCGACCACTTCGCGCGCCCGGCGGAGCCCCTCTTTGCCAAGAGCTTCGTCTTCGAGGCGGATGCCAAGGCGGACGTCTCCGCGGCGCTTGCCATCGTGAGCATGGAGAACGGCGCCGGCAGCCCGTGGTACGCCTTCAACTTCAACAACGACGAGAGCAACGCCCTGCGGTCCCGCTTCTTCGGCGGCGACAACAACGAGCGCGTGACCTTCAGCCTGGAGGAGCTCGACGGCGCCGGTATCGACACGCACGCTGAGGTGCATCTGAAGATCGACATGAAGTCCAACGGCGACTACACGCTGACCATCGCCGACGCGGCCGATCAGGGCAGGGCTCTGTCCAAGAGTGCGCATCTTGACGGCTGGAACGGCGGCTACCTGGCGCTTCTCGCCTTCAACTCCGGTGCCACGTTCCGCAACGTGAGCTACGTGGACAACACCCAGGCGGATACGCCGGCCGACGCCACCGTTGACTGGGGCGACGGCAAGGTGGCCTCCAACTTCATCACCGACCCGGCAGGGCAGTTCGCCGTCAACGGCGGCGGCATCTCCGTGGAGGACGGCTCCGTGGTGATGGACTCCACCGGCTTGGGCGACCTGTACGCCGTGGTGGCCGATGACGAGCGGAGCTACGGTGACATGGTGTACTCCGCCAAGGTCACGTTCGCCGAGCCCACCGGCTGCGCTTCCCTGGTGTTCCACGCCAATGGGGATTTCAGCGACAACAAGTCCTACGTGGCCAACATCGATGCCGCAACCGGCGCATGCCGCATCTTCAAGAACGGCGACAGCAAGATCACCTCGTCCGACCTGGTGCAGTCCAAGACCGTCGCGCTGTCCGCGGACAACACCTACGAGCTCGCGGTGACGCAGATCGGCAAGCACGTCGTCTTCACCGTCAACGGCGAGGTCGTGGGCAACACCGGCGACTACACCGCAAACAGCTCCGTCACCGAGGAGGTCAACGCCCACCACGGCCAGGGCGACGCGCTTCTGAGCGGTTACTGCGGCCTGCTGACCTACAACGCCAAGGCGAGCTACACCGACATCAACGTGACTCCCATCACCGATGAGAACTCCATGCAGCTCTCCTCGCTGAAGCTCCGCGACGACGGCACGGACATGAACTTCGCCTTCGCCGAGAACCAGTACCTGTACGTGGGCTACGTGTTCAACGAGATCGCGTCGACCGGCATTGAGTTCACGGCGGTCGATCCCGACGCCACGGTGACCGTGACCGACGCCAACGGCAGCGTGTGCGACCCGTCCAACCTGGCGCTGCGCTACGACGGCGAGCCCAGCGTGTACGACATGAACTCCGGCCTCACCCCGTACACGGTCACGGTCGAGAACCCCGGCGCGCCCGGCGCCAAGACGCTCTACCAGCTGCGTCTGTTCCGCGAGAATCCCTCCGACACGTATTACAACGAGACCTGGCGCGACCAGTACCACTTCAGCGTCAAGAACGGCTGGGGCAACGATCCGTGCGGCATGGTCAAGATCGGCGATACCTGGCACTTCTTCTACCAGGCCTACACCGACGCCGACTGGGGTCCCATGCACTGGGGCCATGCCACCAGCACCGACTTGGTCCATTGGACCGAGCAGCCCCTGGCGCTCTACCCGGACGAGTACGGCGCGATGTTCTCGGGCTGCGGCGTTGCCGCCGACCATGAGACCGCCCCGACGATCTTCGACGAGGGCGAGAGCGGCATGGTGTTCATGGTGACCGCCAACGGCCGCAACGGTGTCGACGACCAGCGCCTGTGCCTTGCCTACAGCAAGGACGGCGGCCAGACGTTCCAGAAGCAGGAGATGTACGTCGATGCCGACGGCAACAACGTGGGCGGCGTTATTCTCGACTACCAACAGGGCGATGAGGACCCTCTGCACAATGCCGCCTTCCGCGATCCCAAGATCTTCCGCTACGATGGCCATTGGTTCATGATCGTGGCCGGCGGCCCGGTGCGCATCTACAAGTCCGACGACCTGATCGGCTGGACCTGCGAGCAGACGCGCGACGATATCAACACCGAGTGCCCCGACCTGTACCCGGTGAAGGCCGAGGACGGCACGGTCAAGTGGGTCCTGTCCCGCGGCGGCATCACGTACCGTATCGGCACGTTCGGCCTGATGGACAACGGGCATTACGGATTCGTCGAGGACAGCGCCACTGACTATCCGATGAACTTCGGCCTGGATCACTACGCTGCCATGACGTTCTTCCTGCAGGGCGAGGACTTCGGCACCGAGGACGCGGTGAACGCGCCCGACGACCTGATCTCCGCCAACTGGATGAACAACTGGGCGTACAACCGCATCGTCCAGACCCAGACCGGCAACTACACCTTCAACGGCGCCTACACGCTCATGACGCGCCTGTCGCTGGTGAAGACGGGCGAGAGCGACGACAGCTACCGCTTGGCGCAGACGCCGCTCACCGAGTACGAGAGCCTGCGCGATGAGGACAATGCCATCAAGGTGACCGACGCGCTCCTTGGCGACGGCTCGGAGAACCCGTTCGCGGGCTTTGCCGGGACCTCGTACGAGATGGTGGTCAACGCGAAGCCGCAGGAGGGCACGCCGGTCGTGAACCTGGACCTGCGCGTGGGCGGCAACCAGTACACGCGCCTGTCCTACGACTTCTCGACGCAGAAGCTCTCGCTTGACCGCTCGCACTCCGGTGTGAACCTGAACGACCAGTTCGCGGCAGTCCAGAGCTCTGACGCGGTCCCCAACGAGGACGGCAGCGTGGACCTGCACATTTACGTCGATCGCATGAGCGTCGAGGTGTACGCGCAGGATGACACGGTGAACGGCACCGCGCAGATCTTCCCGGTGCTGTCGAGCGACGGGCTGTCCGCCACGGCGGAGAACGGCACCGCGGTGCTGAACGCCACGGTGTACCCGCTGGAGAGCATCTGGAACACGGCGGCCGAGGAGCCCGGCGACGACGTTGAGCAGCCGAGCAAGGATGCGCTCCAGGCCGCGGTCGACGAGGCGGCCGGCTTGGCTGAGGACGGCTACGCGGCGGATTCCTGGCAGGCGCTCCAAGATGCGCTGGCCGCCTCCCAGGCCGTGCTGGACGACCCGGACGCCACGGCCGAGGATATTGCCGCCGCCGAGCAGGCGCTTGCGGAAGCGGTTGCCGGATTGCAGAAGGCCGACCAGGGCGACCAGGGCCAGGGTGGCGACCAGGGCGACGACCAGCAAGGCGGCAACCAGGGTCAGGGCGGCAACGACGGTCAGACAGGTGACGACGGCCAGGCCGGCACCGGCTCTGACCAGGGCGCAAGCGGGTCTGACAACGGCTCCGACAACGGATCCGACGCCAGCGGCTCCAACGGTTCCGAGGGGTCCCCGGGCGGCTCCACTTCCCAGGGCGACTTGCCGACCACGGGCGACGCGGCGGCCATCGCGGCCGGCGTCTCCGCGCTTGCCGGCGCGGGCGCGCTGACCGGCGCGGCGGTTCTGCGCCGCCGCAAGCGCCGCTAAGCGCGCGGGACAAGTGCCCCGCCTCGACGCTGGAAGTAGGCGCGGGCGCGGGAAGAGAGCGCTTTCGGACGTGGCGCGGGCTCACGTGCGGGCCCGCGCCATCCGGGGCGCGTCTCAGCCCATCCGGAGTGCGCTTTAAGAACGAGCAGTGTGGATGCGCCGTTTCAACTTGCGCTTCTCGCACATATGACAAGGCCGACGGCATGACAGCGCGTCATGCCGTCGGCCTTTCTCGTCGGCTTGCGATGGGGCCCATCCAAAACGCGGGTCAAAAGTGCATCAAAAAGGAGATGCTGGGAAAGCGTCCGAGGGCTTGGTGGACGAGAAGAGCCCAAGTTGCGGTGGAAACTGCCGCGTGGACGTCGGATATCCCACCTCAACGACGGGAGCCGGGCGTTTGAACGCACACATCGGGCGAGAAGCACGACAGCATGGCGCGTGCTTCTCGCCTTGAGCCGCGTTGCCGGCATTTCTCGCCCGCCTGATGGATGTTCGGTTTCCCAGCATCTCGATTTTTACGCACAAATGCCCCCGGAAAAGAGCGTGCGATCTTGAGGGCTGTCAGTCCTAGAAGCATCTGCTCCAGACGGAACGCTGCTACTGCGGACTTGCCTCGTGAGAAAAGGAGACGGCGCCTGCACTGCATCGCCGCCGCGCTCAATCGCGCGGCTTGCACGAGAATCCGCCGTCGACGAGGCTGAAACGGGCGCAACCGGCGCGATTGAACGCGGAAAGGGGCGGCCCCGCGCGCGGGAGTGCCTGCGCGCGGGGCCGCCCCTCGTGGAACTTCGGGCGCTTGCGGATCGGCTTCAGCTAGCAGACCGCGACCTCGCGCAGGGAGAAGGCGCCGTCGCGGTACTCCAGCATGCAGAGCGCGCCGTCGGGGATGGCGCGCGGGGTCTCGCCGGCGTGCCCGGGCAGGGCGGCGATTACTGAGGCCACGGCGTCGGGGTCGGCCACGGCCAGGACGTCGCGCGGGTCGGCGGCATCCATGCGGCGCGTCAGGGTTTTGAGCATCTGCGCGCCGTCTGCCTTGCGGCGGTCCAGCGCGTCGGTGCAGGTGTAGTCCATCTCGGGCTCGTTGAGCTCCAGCGCGGCGGCCTTGAGCGTGTCGATGGCGCGCGGCGCCGGCGCGCACAGGAAGTCGCCGACGCGCGCGTGGCGGAACCGCAGCGTACGACCGGCGCGATGCGCCTGGTTGAGGCCGTAGCCGTTGATGGTCGTGGCGCACCAGTCCTGGATGCGCGGCGGCGTCTGCCCGACGCCGGACGCGCTGGCCAGCAGGTAGAGCACGCGCGGGGCAGGTTGCTCGGGCGCCGGCTGCGCGGGCGCGGCCTCCGGTTGCCCGGGCGCCGCCTCGGGCTGCGCTGCCGCGTTCTTCTCGTCTTGCACAGCAGGGTCGTCTGCGGGGGAGGCGGCGGCCGCAGCCTGGTTAGCGGCGGCAGCTTGCCCAACGGCAGCAGAAGCGGTGCCCTCCAGATCTTCCGTGCGAGAAGCGCCCGTTTCGGCATCCTGGCCGCCCGCGGTTGTTGCGCCCGTGCCATCAGCGGCAGTCTGCGCGGTGTTCTTCTCGTCCGAGGTATCGTTGGTGGCCGTAGCAGCTCCGGCGCTCTCCGCCGCAGCGCTCTCCGCGCCCGCCGCGCTGTTCTCGCTCGCATCCTCCGCGCCGGGTCGCGTCCAGCCTGCGGGCACCTCGCGCAGCCACACCACGGAGAGCGGCGGGACCTCAAGGCTGCCGGTCAGCTGGCGCGCCGCGGCGCCCGCGGCGCCTTCGGCCAGCATGTCCTCGAACCAGCAGTTCAAGGTGCCGTCGTAGAAGGTGTGCGGAGCGTCCTCGGCGTTGACGGCAACCAGCACGCGCTCGCGCGGGTGCTCCCCGTCCTCCGCGGCAACGCGCTCAAAGAGCAGCTGCTTGTTCTGAATGTTCACGTTGTGGTAATCGCCGTACGCCAGCGCACGCGACCCGGCGCGCACCTCGGCCATGCGGGCGATCAGCGCGGTCAGCGCGTCGGGGCCGTCCGACATGAGGGACCCCAGGTCCAGATGGGCGATCTGGTTGGCGAGGGCGCCCAGGGGCGCAGCGGGATCCGTGGTCCCCGCAAGGCGCGCGATCTGCTGCTTTTCTCGCACAAGCGCCGAGCGCTCCGGAGCGGCCAGCTCCGGCCGGATGAGCTTGTCGGCCTCGTAGCCCTGGCCCTTCTCGCCCGTCTGGCCCCATTCGCTGCCGTAGTACAGGCAGGGGATGCCGGGCATGCCGAGCAGCAGGCCGTAGGCGGGCACCAAGTGGCGTTTCTCGGTGAGGATGCTGGCAAGGCGGCTGACGTCGTGGTTGTCGGTGAAGGTCAGAAGATGCTTGCCGCGGTAGATGCACCATTGCTCGGGGCCGAACTGGCGGTTGAGCGAATGGGCGATCTCGAACAGGTTCATGCTGTTGAAGCTCGAGTACAGGCCCTTGTAGCACTCGTAGTTGGTGCAGGAGTGCAGCATCTGGTCGTTCATGATGAGGTTGTAGTCGCCGTGCAGCGTCTCGCCCAGCAGGAAGAACGTGCGGTCGGAGAGCAGCGCCTGCGCTTCGACCAGGTCCTGGGCGGGGGCGCCTTGCCGCGCGCGCTCCTCGGCGCGGGCTACGGCCTCCTGCGTGACCGCGGGTGCGGGCTCGGCGGAGAGCTCGTTGGCGAGCTCGCGCAGGCGGCGCAGGAAGTCGTGGTCCAGGCTGTAGGCCACGTCCAGGCGCAGGCCGTCGACGCCCAGCTCGCGGCGCCACATGCGCACGGAGTCCAGCAGGTAGTCGACCACGGCGGGGTTCTTGAGGTTGAGCTTCACCAGGTCCTGGTTGCCCTCCCAGCCCTCGTACCAGAAGCCGTCGCCAAAGTGCGTGTCGCCGTCGAAGCTGATGTGGAACCAGTCCTTGTAGGGGCTGTCCCACTTGCGCTCGCGCACGTCGCGGAACGCCCAGAACTCGCGGCCCACGTGGTTGAACACGGCGTCGAGCAAGATGCGCACGCCGTGGGCGTGGAGCTCCTTGACGATCTCGACGAAGTCCTCGTTGGTGCCCAGGCGGCAGTCGATCTGGCGCAGGTCGCGGGTATCGTAGCCGTGCCAGCTGGACGCGAAGACCGGGTTCAGGATGATGGACCCCACTCCCAGCTCGCGCAGGTAGGGTGCCCAAGCGGCCAGTTTGTTGATGCGATGGTTGGCGCGCTCGGCTTCCTCGGCGTCCGCGTCGCCCACGGCGGGGGCGTATTGGGGTGCCCCGACGAGCCCCAGGGGGTAAAACTGGTAAAACGTGCTCTCATAGGCCCACATAGCGGCCCCTTTCTCCTATACGTCGTGTGCGCGCGTTTGCTGCGCGCGCGGCGCAATACCCAGTCACCATACCCGTATGCGCCGCCGCCGAACGCGGGAACTTCCCCCAACGGTTGGGACATTCTGGGGATGCGGGCGAGAAGCGCGGTCGCGCGCGGGGCTTTGGGCGAGAAGCACGGCTGCGTGCCGGGGCCGCCGCCTTGCCGGAGGGGCGGCCGAGCCCGTGCGGCCGCAGGTCGGGCCGGGGCGGCCTCGGGGCGGCTAAAAGTCGAAGGCCTGCGCTATATCGCAGCTGATGAGGACGTCGGCCTGCCCGTCTTGCGGCGTGGGGTCGCGGTTCACTATGACGAGCTTGTCGCCTTGGAAGTACCGGATCAGCCCGGCCGCGGGGTAGACCACCAGCGAGGTGCCGCCCACCACCAGCAGGTCGGCCTCGGCTATGGCCCGGACGCTGGCCATGAGCGTGCGCTCGTCCAGGCTCTCGCCGTAGAGGACCACGTCGGGCTTCACGCGCCCGCCGCACTTCTCGCACGCGGGGACGCCGTCCGGGGTCTTGTCGCCTTGGGCCAGCACCCAGTCGGCCGTGTAAACGGCGCCGCAGCTCTGGCAGATGTTGCGGTGCGTGGATCCGTGCAGCTCCAAAACGCGCTTGCTGCCCGCTGCTTGGTGCAGGCCGTCGATGTTCTGTGTCACCACCGCGCCGAGAAGCCCCGCTTCCTCCAGCTCGGCCAGCTTGACGTGGCAGCGGTTTGGCCGGGCATCCGGCGCGACCATCTTCTCGCGGTAGAACCGGAAGAACTCGGCGGGGTGCCCAACGTAGAAGTCGTGGCTGAGCATGGTTTCCGGCGGGTAGTCGAAGCGCTGATGATACAGGCCGTCCTCGCTGCGGAAATCCGGGATGCCGCTGGCGGTCGAAACGCCGGCGCCCCCGAAGAACACCGCGCGCCCCGAGCCCGCCTCCCCGGGGCCCGCGCCTTTCCGCCCCGCACCGTACGCGTCGAATAGCCCGCGCAGCGCCTCCTGCGCCTCATGTGCGTCCGTGATTGCCGTTGCCATGGTGATCAGCTCCTTGTAGAACGTATCTGTACGCCTGGTATAGTAGCGCCGCATGCCGTTCCGCTCGGGTAGGATGGGGCGGGAAAGATCAGCCGGGCCGGCGTGTTGCCCTCCGCCCGGCGCGGCCATGCCTCTGAGAGAAAGCGAGCCCCTATGCCCGAGCCCCGCTTGTACAAGTTCGCCTCATGGAACGTCAACGGCCTGCGCGCCGTGCTGAAGAAAACGCCCAGCTTCACCGAGGTGGCGGAGGAGCTGGACGCCGATATCCTGGGCATTCAGGAAACCAAGCTGCAAGAGGGGCAGGTGGCGCTGGAGCTGCCGGGCTACCACCAGGTCTGGAGCTACGCCGAGCGCAAGGGCTACTCCGGCACGGCGGTGTTCACGCGCGAGGAGCCCCTGCGCACGCTGCACGCCGACGAGCTCATGGCGCCCGCGGTGCTCGATGCCGCCGGCATCGCCGCGGACTCCGACGAGGCCGCGCTTCTCGCCCCCGCCGTCACCGAGGGCCGCGTGTGCGCCCTGGAGTTCCCGACCTTTTGGTTTGTGGACGTCTACACGCCCAACGCCCAGAACGAGCTGGCGCGCATCGACGTGCGCATGGTGTGGGACCGCGCCTACCGCGCGTTCCTCAAGCGCTTGGAGACCGACGGCGACAAGCCCGTGGTGACGTGCGGCGATTTCAACGTCGCGCACAACGAGATCGACCTCAAGAACCCCAAGTCGAATCGCGGCAACGCGGGCTTCTCCGATGAGGAGCGCAGGGATTTCACGGAGCTTCTGGACGCGGGCTTTGTGGACACCTTCCGCTTCCTGCACCCCGATCTGGCCGGCGCGTACAGCTGGTGGAGCTACCGCTTCAACGCCCGCAAGAACAACGCCGGCTGGCGCATCGACTACTTCCTGGTGAGCCAGGCCGTGCGCGACCGCATCGTGAACGCCCGCATCCGCGACGACATCTTTGGCTCCGACCACTGCCCCGTGGAGCTCGAGATCGAGCTGTAAGGGGCGGCGCGCGGCAGCGCGGGCGCGGGGCAAGGGCGCCGCGGCTTCCTCGTGTTTTGAATGAACCCCGGGCGGAAGGCGCCCAACGTCCGCGCGGGTCGGTACAATAGGGGACAGCTGTACATCGCGGCAGCGCGGTCGCTCTGCGGTCGGCGGGGCTCGGGCGGACCTGTGGCGCGGCGCGCCCACGCTCCCTTCTCGCCCGTGCCGGGCGCTCGGCGCGTTGAGCGCTGCCGTGTGCGATAAAGCGGTTGCCGCCTCGGCGCCGCGAAAGGGGTTCGCCTGATGGCTTACGACACCAAGACCTGGCGCTGCGGCGCGTACGAGCTCACGTTCGATCGCCCGCGCATCATGGGCATCCTCAACGTCACCCCCGACTCGTTCTCGGACGGCGGCGAGCACTTGGACACCAAGGCCGCCATCGCGGCCGGCCTCGCCATGCTCGATGCCGGCGCCGACATCATCGACGTGGGCGGGGAGTCCACCCGCCCCGGCTTCACCCCCGTCGACCCCGACGTGGAGGCCGAGCGCGTCATACCCGTGGTGCGCGAGCTCGTGAAGCACGGGGCCATCGTTTCCATCGACACGCGCAACGTGGAGGTCGCCAAGGCGTGCGTGCGCTTGGGCGCCTCCATCGTCAACGACGTTACCGGCTTCACCGACCCCAAGATGGTGGAGTTCGTGGCGGGCGATACGTGCAATAACTGCGGCCTTATCGTGGTGCACGCCGGCGACCTCTCCGAGGGCCGCCGCACCCACACGGCCGTGCAGCTGGATACCTCGGCCGCCGCGCTGGCCGCCGAGCGCGCCGCCGCAGCCGAGCGCGCCAAGCAGGAGAAGCCTGCGCGCAAGGGGCCGTTCTCCTTCTTCCAGTCCCAGCTGGCAAGCGAGCCCAACGGTTCGGCCGCCGGCGCCAAGGCGGCCGATAAGGACGCCGCGTCGGCGAGCAAGGGAGGCGCCGCGCCCGCTGCCGTTGCCGCCGCGCCCGTGTCTCCCGGCATCAAGGGCGACAGGCTCGCCGCTACCATGAACGCCCCGGCCCGGCCGGCCGGAGGCTCCAACGTGATGCGCCGCTTCACGCTGCCGGATTCTGGCCCCATCATGCGCCGCGTCATGGGCTTCCTGTCCGACCAGGCCCGCACGCTCACGCGCGCCGGCGTGCGCCCCGAGCGCATCTGCCTCGATCCCGGGGCGGGCTTTGGCAAGACGGCCGAGGAGGATATCGTCATCCAGCGCTCCACGGCCAAGATGGCCTCGCTCGGCTATCCGCTCATGTGCGCCGTGTCGCGCAAGCGCTTCGTGGGTACGGTCTCCGGCATCGCCGAAGCGCCCGAGCGCGACGCCGCCACCTTCGGCGTGTGCCTGGCCGCCCTTGAGCAGGGCGCCAACATCGTGCGCGTGCACGATGCCGCGGGTTTCGCGGAGTTCCTCTCCGGCTACTGGTCGGTGGCGCACGAGCAGCCGCGCCGCGCGTTTGTCGCCCTGGGGTCCAACATGGGCGACCGCCTGCAGAACATCCGCGCCGCGCGCGACCTTATCGCCCAGATCCCGCTGACCTGCGTCTCGCACTGCTCGCGCATCTACGAGAGCGAGCCCGCCTACGAGCTGCACCAGCAGCCGTTCGCCAACGCCGTGGTCGAGATCAAGACCGAGCTGGCCCCCACCGTGCTGCTGGACGAGATCATGAAGGTCGAGCAGCAGGTGGGCCGCAAGCGCGAGGGCGCCAAGCCCAACGGCCCGCGCGTCATAGACTGCGACCTGCTGTGGATGGAAGGCGAGATCCACGGAGGCGACAAGCTGCGCCTGCCGCATCCCAAGCTGGGCGAGCGCGACTTCGTGCTGATCCCGCTTGAGGACCTGGTGCACGACCCGGCCCGCTTCTTCCGCTTCGAGGGCGTCGAGGTGCTCCCGCCCGAGCAGCGCGTAGGCCATGTAGTGGGCGAGCTGGGGAGTTTGTAGCCGGCGCTGCGGCCGCCCCAACGCCTAGCGAAACCACGCGCCCGTTTACCGGCGCTTCCTGCGGGGAGCGCCGGTTTTTTGCGCGGCTCGGGTATAGTTTTTGCACGTGCAGCCGCAAGCCGGGAAGGCGCGAGCGCGCCGGGCCGGACGCTTGGTTTTGAATGGGATGAGACGCCATGTTCAGCCTTGATAACCTCGATACCGCAGGGACCACCATGCTCAAAGCGGGCGTAGTGCCCTCGACCAACGACATAGCCGTCGATGCGGCGCGCAAGGGCGCCGAGCACGGCTGGGCGGTGTGCGCCGACGTGCAGACGGCCGGGCGCGGCCGCCGCGGGCATTCGTGGAAATCGCCGCTGGGGAGCCTGTACATCTCCATCATCTTAAGGCCGCAGGTTCCCATGCAGATGATCATGGGGCTGCCCGCCGTGACGGGCCTGGGCGTGCTCGACGCGCTGGAGAGCTTTGGGCTTTCGGGGCGCGTGGGCATCAAGTGGCCCAACGACATCGTGTCTGTCCCGCGCGAGATCGTGACGCCGCACGGGTCCAACTTCAACCGCAAGCTGGCCGGCATCCTGGTCGAGGGCCGCTCGTCCGACCAGGGGGCTTTCGCGGTGGCCGGCATCGGCCTCAACATCGTGAACCCGGCCGACGCGCCCGCCGCCCCGCCCGAGGTGCAGGCGGCTATCGACGCCGCCGCATCGGTGCGCCGCCAGCTCGAGCATGACGAGAAGCTCGCCAAGGACGGCGTGCCCGCGTTGGAGCCCATCTCGTTGGCGGAGGCCCTTCCCGAGGGCAAGCCGCTGCCCGACCGCGACGCCGTGGCCAGCGCCGTGCGCGACGCGGTGCTTGCGCGCGTGGCGCGCTGGGAGCGGGCGATAAAGGCGGGTCTGGGGGCCGCCGGCCCGCTGGGCCCCATCCTGCAGTCCTATACCGATAACATCCCCATGCTGGGCAAACCGGTGAGCGTGCTGTCCCCCAACGGCACGGAGCTCGCGGTGGGGTACTTTTACGGCATCGACGCCTGGGGCCGCGCCTCGGTCAAGCTGGGCACTGGCGAGGAGAAGACCTACTCCGCCGAGGCCGTCAGCCTGCGCGAGGTGTAGCCGCGGACGCGCTTACGCGCCTGCGGCGTTTGCGCGCCGCTCCGTTACGCGGCGGTAGATCTCGCAGATGCCCTTGAGGGTGAGCTGCTTGTCCACCACGTCGAAGACGTCGGTGGACCCCGCCACCACGGTGGAAAGCCCTCCCGTGGCGATAACCACGGCGTTCGGCGCGCCCAGCTCGGCTTTGATGCGGGCTACGAGTCCCTCGGCCATGGCGGCCGCCCCTACGACAGTTCCGCTCTGCACGGCCTCCACGGTGGTGCGGCCGATGGCGTGCTCCGGCGCGACCAGCGCAATGCTGGCCAGCTTGGCAGCGCGCTGCGTGAGCGCGCCCAGCGAGATCTTGATGCCGGGTGCTATGGCCCCGCCGATATAGGCGCCCGCCGCGTTGATCACGTCTATGTTGGTCGCGGTTCCAAAGTCAACGACGATGGCCGGCGTTCCGTAGTACTTGGCGGCTGCTACGGCGTTGGCCACGCGGTCGGCGCCCGCTTCCGCGGGGTTGGGCGCGTCGATGAGCACGGCGTCCCGCGTCTCGGCGCCCACGATCACCGCGGCGCCCGGGGCGAGCCGCTCGGCCACGCCGCCCCATGCGCGTCCCAGCTGCGGCACCACGCCGGCAAGCGCCAGCGCATCCACGCAGTCGAGCTCCAGCCCGCGCATGTGGAAGTAACCATGCAGGCGCACGTGGATCTCGTCGGCTGTGAAGCTGTGGTCGGTCGGCATGCGCCAGCTCTGCACCAGTTGCTCGCCGTCAAAAAGTCCCAGCGCGGTCTGGGTGTTTCCGATATCCACTGCCAACAGCATGGGGTCCTCCGTATCGCAGGTTGGGATGCGCCGCTTCAAGCCGTGCTGATTCTCGCTAAATCACGCCCGCAACGGGTTTCGTCCTGCCCGCATTGTATACTACTTGCCTGAGACAACGCGCAGGACACGGACCCAGTAAGCAGCTCTCTTTCAGGTATGCGCGCCGTCCGGCCCGTCAGGCCCAAGGTGAGAGGAGCGGCTGCTGCGGGCGGAGGAATGTCTATGAACAAGAAAGCCAAGAGCCGCCTTATCGTAGTGGGCGGCATCGTCGTCGTTGTGATGCTCGTGATCATCGCGGTGGCGGGCTCGGGCGGGGCCGCCTCGTCGCTTTCGATCGATGAGGTGCGCACCGGCGATTACGTGGGCAAGAAAGTCCAGGTGTCTGGTTCGGTAGTGGCCGACTCGCTCGAAAGCGACGACGCGGGCGCCCATTTTGAGATTCAGCCCGAGACGGACGCGGACTCCGCGGCAAGCGGCGGCGAGGTGCTCGTGGTCCATTACGACGGTGCGCTGCCGGCCACGTTCGGCACGGGCGTGGTGGCTATCTGCACGGGCACGGTGGAAAGCGACTGCTCGCTCACCTGCACGGAGATGGTGACCAAGTGCCCGTCCAAGTACGAGAGCGCCGAGGGCTCGCTTACCGTGAAGGGCCTGCTTGACCAAGGGGACAGCATGGTGGGGCAGGAGACCAAGCTGTGCGGGTACGTGAAGGGCGCTGTCAACGGCATCGACGCTGCGTACCGATTCACCATCGAAAGCCAGGATGCCACCATCAACGTGGTGTGGGACGGCGGCCTCGACGAGGCCGTGACCGATGGCGCCGCCGTAGTGGTGTCCGGCCAGCTGCAGGCCGACGGCACGTTCCTCGCTTCCGAGCAGCCCGCCATTGACGAGGCGGTTGCGCAGAACGCGTAAGGCGCGCCGCGCAGGCGCGTTCGGCCGCCCCTGCCGCCCTGCGGCATGCAGGCGGGCGCCGTTTGCCGGGCGCCCGCGCCGCGGCGGCGCGTGAAGCCGCCGGAGGACGGGGCGGGGGCGGTGCCGGGCGGACTGCCGTTCGATAACACATGACAGAGGGGACGATATGAGTTTGTTGGGTAACGGGGCGCAGATCCTTGCGCTCATCGCCGCGGTGGCAGGCGCCGCCGCCCTGATCGGCGGCGCCAAGACCCGTCGCGAGGGCGTGGTGAACGCCGGCTACATCCTGGTGTTCGTCACCACGCTGCTGCTGACGTTCTGCGTTGGCTTGGTTCTGGTGAGCTTCCTTACCGAGAACTACAGCCTGGCCTACGTGGTGTCAAACTTCCCGCAGGACACCGGCGCCCTTTCGTGGCTGTACCGCGTGTCCGGCGTATGGGCGGGCCGGCAGGGATCGCTCCTGCTCTGGACGTGGCTCATCTCGGTGTTCGCGTGCGCGGTCGCGGTGCGCCGGATGCACGTGACCGATGAGCTCAGCTCGTGCGCGCTCGGCGTCATGCAGGTGGTTGTCGCCCTCTTCACGGCCACCATGGCCTTCTCGGAGGCCAACAACGTCTTCATGCCCACGGCGGCCCAGTACCTCAACGCCGACGGCACGCTGGTCACCGGCATCAGCGGCGGCATGAACCCGCTCCTCATGCACTGGGCCATGGTGCTGCATCCCCCGGCGACCTTCATCGGCTACGCGGGCTGCACGGTGCCCTTCGCCTACGCTATGGCCGCCCTCATCACCGGCGACCTGTCCGCTCGCTGGGTCGAGCTCTGCGATCGCCTGGCCGTGTTCTCGTTCATCTTCCTGACCATCGGCATGGCGCTCGGAGCCGTTTGGGCCTATGTGGTGCTGGGTTGGGGCGGCTTCTGGGCGTGGGACGCTGTGGAGAACGCCAGCCTCATGAGCTGGCTCACCGGCGTGGCCATGATCCATAGCTTCACGGTGTACCGCAAGCGGGGGTGCTTCAAGCGCTGGAGCCTCTTTGCGGCAACGGCGACCTTCATCTTCGTGGTGCTGGGAACCTTCATCACCCGTTCCGGCCTGGTCCAGTCGGTGCACGCGTTTGCCGAGGACCCTGTGTCCACGTACCTGTTCCTGGCCATCATGGTGCTGGCGGGCCTGGCCTTCCTCATCGGCCTCTTGTACCGCAACGGCAAGTTCGCCGACGATGACGACATCGAGAGCCTCGCCAGCAAGAACGGAGCCTACTACCTCACCAACCTGGTGATGATCGTCGCGGCCGTGGTGGTGGCTTACCTCACGCTCTCCAGCTCGCTGCCGAGCTTCCTGCCGCTGGGCGGTACGGTGGTCTCGGCCGGCGCCTACAACGCGGTGGCGCGCCCCATCGGCACGCTGTTCTGCGGCCTCATGGCCGTGTGCCCGCTGCTGGGTTGGCGCAAGACCGAGCCCAAGACCTTCGCCAAGAACATCCGCGTGCCCGGGATTGCCGGGCTGGCGGTGTTCGCGGCCCTCATGGTGCTGTTCGCAACCAAGTTCGTGCCCGAGTACGACGCCATCGTGGCGGCCGGCGGCACGGCTGCCGACACGCTCACCGAGCAGGGCCCCAAGGCGTACTACTTTGCGTTGACGGTGGTTGCCTTCGCGGTCGCGGCGCTGCTGTTCACCACCTCCGCCTACGTCTTGCTGCGCGGCATCGCCGCGCGCCGCCGCAACAAGGGCGAGGGCGCGCTCACAGCCCTTGCGCACCTGTTCCGCTACTCGCCGGCGCAGGCGGGCGGCTACCTCACCCACCTGGGCGTTGCCGTGGTGCTGGTGGGCCTGGTGGGCTCCTCCATGTACGTGCAGGACCAGACCTTCAACGTGAGCGGCGAGCCAGGCGATACCATCACCGTTGGCAGCTATCAGCTCACCGTGCTCAACACGAGCCAGTACTTCGACGATCAGGATGACTCCATCATGCAGGTCGACCTGCAGGTTGACTCGGCCGACGGCTCGCGCAACCTGGGCACGCTCTCAACCTCCATGGAGGTCAGCGCCTCCACCCAGCAGCAGACCCTGCACGCCGACGTGCTCACCTTCCCGCAGGAGGACCTGTTCGTGTCCTTCCAGGGCACCGACGCCGACGGTTCCCTGGTCATCAACGTCAAGATCAACCCGCTGATCCTCTTCAACTGGATCGGCGCCGGCATCTGCGTGGCAGGCATAGCGCTGGCCTTCCTGCCGCGTCGCGCCACGCCGCTTCTGGCCGCAGACGAGCGCGCCCTTGCGGGGGAGGGCGGCCGATCCGTCAGCGAGACGGGCAAGGACGGCCGCCCTGCCGCCAACGCCGGGCGCCGGCGCAAGAAAGGCGGCCGGTAGTCATGGCACCGGGCGAGAAGGGGTCTGCCGCGACAGCCTCGGGATTCCCGACGGCTGCCGATCCCGCCGTTGAGGTTGCGGGCCTGGTCAAGCAGTTCGGCGACCGCCGTGCGCTCGACGGCGCGAGCTTCTCGCTGCCCGCGGGGGCGTTCCTGTCCATCTTCGGCCCCAACGGCGCCGGCAAGACCACGCTGCTGCGCATCCTGGCAACGCTGTCACGGCCCACGCGCGGCGGCGTGCGCCTGCTGGGCATCGACGCGCTGGAGGAGCCGGAGCGCCTGCGCAGCCGCATCGGGCTCATCTCGCATAAGTCCATGCTCTACGGCGATCTGACTGCTGCCGAGAACCTGGCGTTTTTCTCGTCCTTGTACGGCGGGTCCCCTGACCGGGAGCGCATCAACGAGCTGCTGCGCATCGTCGAGCTCGACCATCGCCGCAACGACGCGGTACGCACGTTCTCGCGCGGTATGCAGCAGCGCCTCTCCATTGCGCGCGCCTTGGTAAACGATCCGGATCTCGTGCTCTTGGACGAGCCGTACTCCGGTTTGGACCCGCATGCGGTCGAGCTTTTCGACGAGCTTATCGGTCGGGTGCGGAGCGGACGCACCTTCATCATGGTGAGCCACGATCTGGACAAGGGCTTTGCCATGTGCACGCACGCGCTCGTGCTGGCGCGCGGCCAGGTGGTGGTGATGGCCGAGAAGGACCGGATCGACCGCGCCGCCTTCCGCGATCTGTACTTGGCCACCGTGGGAATGGGGGTGGCGTAGATGGCGCGCAAGGTTTCGGGGCTCGCCCAATACCGGGCGCTTCTCGCCAAGGATGTGCGGCAGGAGCTGCGCACGCGCGAGATGCTCGTCTCCATGGGGGTGTACGCGCTGCTGGTGCTCACCGTGTACGGAGCGGCGCTTGCCCAGGTGGGCGACCGGCTCCAAGTGGTGAGCTTTGCGGGCGGGCTCCTGTGGGCGCTTATCGTCTTCACGAGCCTGCTGGGCCTTAACCGCAGCTTTGCGCATGAGACGGAGTCGGGCTGCCTCGAGGGGATCCTCCTCGCCCCCATCGACCGTGCGGTTATCTTTTTGGCAAAGGCCACGTCCAACCTGCTGTTTCTGCTCATGGTCGAGATCGTGGTGGTGCCGCTCTTCTTCCTGTTCTTCCTCTCCGGTGCGCAGCTTGCCGAGACCACGCCGCTTATCGTGCTGCCGCTCCTGATCGGCACGGTGGGGGTTGCCGGCGTGGGCACGCTGCTTTCGACCATGACCATCGACACGCGCGGCAAGGACGTGCTTTTGGCCATCCTCTTCATCCCCGTGGTGTTTCCGCTGCTGTACGCGTGCGTTTCGGCTACGAGCGTGGCGTTCATGGGCGTCGAGGGCACGCTGGGCACGTTTTGGACGTCGTGCACCGTTGCCGGGTGCTACGACATCATCATGGTGGCCGCTGCTTGGGGCCTCTACGAGTTCGTGGTGAGCGCCTAGCGGCCGCGCCGCAAGCCCGGCGCTACGTTGCGCAAATCGTCCTAAATCGCCTTCATGAGGGGAGCTCGGGCGCGCGCGGGCGCGTATGGTGGTACCTATTGTTTGCCATACGTTACAATGGCGCTGGTACATGATGCCCAGATAAGCACGCGGCGCGGCCCGTCAAGCGACGGCCCCAACCGCAGGAAGGAGACGCCGTTGCTCCCGCTCGAACGAAAGACCAGTCTCGCCGACAAAATCGCGCCCGTTGCGCTCGTGGTCGGCCTTCTGCTTGTGGCCGCAGACGTGGTGCTCGCGTTCACGATGGCGCCGCTCGTCAAAGGAGCCGAGCTTTCGGAACCCGTGGTTATCGCCGGCCAGGTCATCACCAACAAACTGCTGCTCTCGCAGAAGATCTTCTACCTGCACGTGCCCGTGGCCATTGCCTCGTTCGCGGCCATGTTCTTCACCGCGTTCTACGGCGTGCGCTTCCTCATGACCAAGGACCGTCGCTACGACTTGCGCGCCCGCGTGGTCACCGGCGTGGTCCTGGCGTTTATCGTCGCCACCATGGTTTCCGGCGATCTGTGGACGCGCTTTGAGTGGGGCGTCTGGTGGACCTGGGAGCCGCGCCTCACCACCTACTTCATCCTCATGCTGCTGGTGATAGGCTACTTCATCCTGCGCAACGCCATCGACGACCCGGAGCGCCGGGCAACGTTTGCGGCGGTGTTCGGCATCGTGGCGTTCATCGACGCGCCCATATCGTTCATGGTGACGCGCCTCATCCCCAGCTCCACGCACCCCGTGGTGTTCCGCACGGATTCAGGCCTGCCGCCCGCTATGCTCGTTCCGTTTCTGCTCGGGCTCTTCGGCATGCTGATGGTGGCGTTTGCGCTGTACCGCCTGGCGCTTTCCGTGAACGAATCCGCCCAGGAGGTCGAGGACCTGAAGGAGCGCTTGGAAGAGCAGGACGCCTCGCGTGCCGCCGTCGCTGCCGAGGAGGCGCGCCGCCGTCTTGCGGTTGCCGCCGAGGGCGTGGCACGCGCCGGCGCGGACGCTGCCGGTCAGGCAGATGCCGACGCCGTTTCCGGATCCGATGATGTCGGCTGCGGGGAGGCCGCGGTAGACGGGGACGAGAAGGGCGGCTCCTACGGCTCCTCCGCGTCTTCCGGATCCCGTGCGTCCTCCGTCGCCCCATCCGGTCCCGCTGATTCTTCCGTCCGCTAACCCGCCTTCGAAGGAGGCCTTTCATGGATGCTGTTCTCGCCGAGGTTTACTCGACTGTTTTGCCCGCCGTACCGTACGTGGTCGGCGCGTACGTGGGAATTCTGCTGGTTCTGGGGGTCTACGTGCTGATGCTTGCGCGCAAGGCCAAGCAGACCCGTGACGATATCGAGGCGCTCAAGGACGCGCTCGACGCGCGCGAGCGCTCAGAGGCGTAAGGCGCTGCCCCCAGGGGCGCTCATTGCTGGTCAACGCGGTTCAGGCGCTGCGCGTCGCGCTCGAACGCGTTGATGAACTGGCTGAGCGCGTGCGAGAACTGCTCGAGCTCGTCATCGGTCAGATCGACCTCGGGGAAGGGCGGGCGGATGCAGCGTACGCAGTCGCGCCCCTTGTCGGTGATGCTCACCAGCAGCACGCGCCGGTCCTTCTCGGACGTGCGGCGGGTAATGAGGCCGGCGCGCTCAAGTTTGGCGAGAACCTCGCCAAGCGACTGCGGACGGATGTTCAGGATGAACCCCATGTCGCGCTGGCGCATCTCGCCTTGGATGTTGAGCAGTGCGAGCGCGCGCCCTTGCCCGCGCGACGGATCCGAGGCGGGGCCGCCGTGGACGCGGCGGAACGCCTCGTGCCAGCGCTGCAACGCGCTGCGCAGCGTGCCGAAGTGCTCGGCAATCTCGCCGTAAAGCTCTGCGCGCTGGTCCGAGACCCCGGATGGGCAAAGCGCCGGCTCTGCCGTGGAGGACGCGCGGCCGGGCACGGCGTCGCTGTCGACGTGGCCTGCGCGCGTGTTCCCCTCGGCCTCCGCACGCGGCTCGGCGTAGCCGGCCGCGTCGAAGGCGTCTGCGGAGGCGTTATGGCATGCGTTGCTCATCGGTGCACCTGCCCTTGTCTTCTCTGTTGCGAGCGCGTGGCATTGCGCGCTTTGCCTATCATACCGCGTCGGAAGGCGGGCGTTTTTTCCAGACGGATTGGCTTCACAAAGTAGGAGAGGCGGCTGTACCTGAGCAAAATGTGAAGAGAATTTGAAGCACCGGAACTCTGGCTTGATAAAGAGAGGTACTCATCGTAGTATGTTTTCTTGCGCTGAGGCGCATCCAGACATTGCGGGGTGGAGCAGTCTGGTAGCTCGCCGGGCTCATAACCCGGAGGTCGTAGGTTCAAATCCTGCCCCCGCGACCAAGAATTCGCAGCTCGGAGGTCATATGACCTCCGAGCTTTTTTGTTACCGTGCGCGGTGGTCCGCGAGATTGGGACAGACGTTGAGCCCTGAAGGCGAAATGCCGCTTGCACCCCGGCGTAGCTGCATATAGCTGGACAGCACGGTGACTGCGCGGTGAAAGCGGCATCATTTTGGCAGTTGCTCCATCTGATAAAATGAAATCTAAAATGTATTGCAATATGCAAGCTGGGAGACGCCGTGGACTATGCAGACCTCATCGATGGCAACGTCACGGAAAGCGAACTCAAAGCCCACCTGGTTGAGGGCGGAAACGTTGCTGTGACGATTCGCATACCCAAGAACATGCGTGATATGGCCAAACAGGCCGCCGAACTTTCGGGGATGAGCTTTACCTCGCTGGTCAAGTTGAGCCTCATCGAGCACCTTGCAGAAAGGGACAAATAGCATGGCCGACATAAGGAAGATTGAAGATGAGCTGTGGGAGGCGGCGGACGAGCTTCGCGCCAATTCAAAACTCACCAGCCAGCAATACTGCATGCCGGTGCTGGGGCTCATATTCCTGCGCTACGCGTGGGGTCGCTTCAAGCGCGCCGATGCGCAAATAGACGAAGAGCGCTCCCGTATCGAAGGCCGTAAGCCGCCCAAGGCGCCGCAAGACTACACTGCCAAGGGTGCCATGTTCATTCCCGAGGAGGCCCGCTACGACTACCTGCTCAACTTGCCCGCGCAAGCGGACACGGGACGGGCCGTCAACATAGCCATGGACGCCATCGCCAAGCTCAACTCCAGTCTTGCCGGCGTGTTGCCCAACACCTACACCGAACTGGGCAACGATTTATTGGCGAGTGTCATCCGCATCTTCAACAACCCCGCCCTCGATGAGGAAGGCGATGACATCATCGGGCGCATCTACGAGTACTTCCTGGGGAAGTTCGCACCCGCCGTGGCAAGTGATGACGGCGTGTTCTTCACCCCGAAATCGCTCGTGCGCATGATTATGAACGTGATCGAGCCCGAGCGCGGCATCATGCTGGACCCTGCGTGCGGCTCGGGCGGCATGTTCGTGTCTGCCAGCGATTACGTGCGCGAACACGGCGGCGATCCCGCGCAGTCCATGATGTTCTATGGGCAGGAGAAGGTGGACTACAACGCCAAGCTGTGCCTGATGAACATGGCGGTGCACGGCATGCAGGGCGCCATCAAGAGCGGCGATGAGGCAAACACCTTCTACCATGACGCCCACGCCCTCGAGGGCAAGTGCGACTACGTAGCAGCTAACCCGCCTTTCAACGTGGATAAGGTCAAGTGGTCCGCTGCCGTCGACGCAGGCCGTCTGCCCCTAGGAGTGCCGAAGGAGAACAAGAAGCACGAGGTGTCCACGAGCGGCGCCAATTATTTGTGGATAAATTACTTCTACTCCTACCTAAACGACCATGGCCGCGCGGGTTTCGTCATGGCATCCTCCGCCACCGACTCCAATGCCGAGCGCGCACAGCGTCGGGCACTGGTCGAGGCGGGTGCGGTCGACGTGATGCTCTACGTAGGCAACAACTTCTTCTACACCAAGAGCCTGCCCTGTACACTGTGGTTCCTGGACAAGGACAAGCCGCAGGCCATCCGCGACAAGGTGCTATTCATAGATGCGCAGCGCTACCACACCGCTGTTTCCACCACCCTGAACGAGTGGACGCCCTGGCAGCTCAAGAACCTCTCTGCCATCGTATGGCTCTACCGCGGTGAGACGCAGAAGTACCGGGAGCTTATGAGCGCGTATCGCGCAAGATGCGGCGAGCTTTCGGGGCTGTTCAGCGGCGAGGCAGCCGAGCTGCTGATGAGCGTTGCCACAGCGGATGATTTCGCACCTACGCACCAGGCGATGCTCGCTGCCATCGAGGAGCAGAAGGCTGCTGCAAAGACCGAGGTGGAGGCTCTGCCGAAACGCCAGCAGAAGAAGCGCCGCGAGGAGCTTGCCGCGAAGACCGCCGAGCTTGAAGCCGCCGCCACCGAGGTTGGCGAAGCCGTGTGGCTTACCGAGAAGTTCGGTGAGGGCGAGTATGTCGACGTGCCCGGCCTATGCAAGGTTGCAAGCAAAAAGGATATTCAGGGCGATCAGCCCGCCGACAAGAGCTCTTGGAGTCTCACGCCCGGCGCTTACGTGGGCGTGCCGCCCGTTGAGGACGACGGAGTGGACTTCCACGAGCGTATGGGAGAGATTCAGCAGGAGCTCGCCCGGCTGCAAGCGGAAAGCAATGACCTCATGGCAACCATCACCCGTAACTTCCGGGAGCTGGGGCTATGAGGGAATGGACGACATTAGCCAACCTGTGCATTCCCGACGGTATCCAAACAGGCCCATTTGGTGCGCAGCTGCATCAATCGGATTACTCATCAGAGGGAACGCCCGTTATTATGCCGGTGGATCTGGTTGATGGGGGTGTCTCCGAAGCGCGTATCGCGCGAGTATCCGACACGCACGTTAATAGGCTAGCAAGGTATAGGGTTCGTACGGGCGATCTAGTCTATGCACGCAGGGGTGACGTTGGCCGCGCCTCACTTATTTCCGATGATGAGAATGGCTGGTTGTGCGGAACGGGTTGCCTTAAAGCCACTCCAGATGTGAACAAGATCGATTCGAAATACCTGTATTACCTGATGTCGCAGGCAGATGTAATTGGGTGGCTGGTCAACCACGCAAAGGGTACGACCATGCTCAATCTAAACACGGGGATTCTTGCGTCCGTTCCTTTGTTGTGTGAGTCCGACCTCGCCGTCCAACGGCGCATCGCGGGCGTGCTTTCGGCTTACGACGGGCTCATCGAGAACAACCGCAAGCAGATAAAACTCCTCGAGGAGGCCGCGCAGCGCCTCTACAAGGAATGGTTCGTTGACCTCAAGTTTCCCGGTCATGAGACCACTCCCATCATCGACAGTCTTCCTGAGGGATGGAGTAAGAGGGCAATAAATGAAGTTTGTGAACGCATTCAGAGCGGCAGTACGCCCTCTAGGAAGTATGCTGGTTTCTGGAGTAAAGAGGAGTATAGGTGGTTCAAGACTGCCGAATTGAAAGATTGCTACCTATTTGATTCGGAAGAGTGCATCAGCGAAGAGGCGTTAAATAATACTGCTGTAAAACTTTATCCAGCCAATACGATTCTTATGGCAATATACGCAAGCCCGACACTCGGACGTTTGGGTATCCTGACAGAAGAATCAACCTTTAACCAAGCTGCTTTGGCCTTGATACCCAATAGGTGTTACATATCAGTAGAGTGGCTGTATCTCAAGCTCCGGGAGCTTCGTGATGAGTTCAACCAGATTGCCCGCGGTGCCGGTCAACAAAACATTAGCGGAGAAATAGTTAAACAATATGAGATCGTGGTTCCAGATAAAGGAGTTGTATCTGCTTTTACAGCCCGAGTTTCACCGTTGTTCAAGGCTGTTCGAAATGCACAACAGAAGATGAACGCCGCTCGCGAGGCTCGTGATCGCTTGCTCCCCGAGCTTATGTCCGGTGAAATCGAGGTGTAGCCATGGGTCGCCAGAAGACGTTCCAGATACATCTTGACCCGGAGCTTATCGAAGAGTTCAATGCTTCGCTCAATGCTCGTGAGCACATTTCCGAACAGATATCGTTCGTTGAGAAGGCCTTCGAGAAGAAGCGGTATCGGGGCGTTCCCGCATGGGACTGCATGTGTTCCTGCGTGCATCGCGTGCGCGACACCGTGGGATATCTGAATGACCAAGTGCTCGGGAGGATGGAACACGGCAGCGCGTTCGATTTCATCAACTTCATCAATAACGCCTCCGTCGTGCTTGACAGCATAGATATGCTCGCAAGAATTATCGGCGTCGACTTGAGCCAAGAAGATGCACGGTCGGCCGCATTTAACCAAACCGGCACCAATGGAAAAGGCACCGACAAGAAGTACTTTGAGTTCCTACGCTCGCTTTGCGCCGTCCATCCTGTTGAGACCAATCGATACAAGGACGTATACCACACGACCGATATAGTCACCTGTCCTTATTTGACCTGGGTAAGCGGGAGCCCATTGGGAATGGTCTGGAACTGCGATCTTCATGCCCATGCATTCGTCAACGAGGCAAATAGCTGGGGTGAGGATATCTGTATCCATATGGATCAGGTCTTTGCCCATATCAAGTACCGCTATAGCCTTCTCAACAAAATTGGGTGCGCATTGGAACGCTTCCAGGAAGCGAAGATTGATGAGTTCCGCAATACCCCCGTTCCAGCTCGTCGGGAAGACGAATCAGGGTTGTCTTACGTCGAACGCCTTAAGCAGGTTGAGGCAGAGCGGTTTGGTTCGGACAACGATTTCGTTTACGACTTCGCCAAGACAGCCCTTTCATTCGAGCCGACGAACCCGGCAAACAAAGCTGCAACCGAAAGGTACAAGAATGCCTGGCGCTACGCTCTCGGCCTACAGCTCAACGTTTTGCGCGATATGTCGCGGGAAGGCGTGGAGCACGCAGGCATTGAAGGTGACGATACGGACTGGATACTGTTCGAACATCTTGAATACTGCGGCTGCCACTGCGAAGAGCTGAGTCGATTTAGCTACAACCTGGAGAAGATCGGCTATCTCGACGGAGCCTCAGGGGAAAGTGATGCCGCTTGGGGCAGAATCAAACTCAGGGAAATGAACGGTATCCTAGGGAAGCATGTCGTATTCGATTTCGAAAACGACTCCGATGAGGAGCTGTACATGCTATCCCGAATCGCGCTCTATGAGATCGCCCTCGAGCATGATTGTGAGATAAACGAGGCGATCCCGATTGACGGACGCTACCGCCCACAAAAATAGGAAGTTGGTGAACCGAGGTGTCCAAGAATCGTTATTCCGAAGAGGAAGCCGTGCAGAAGCCTGCAGGTGAGTTGCTCGCGCGCCTCGGATGGGATGTCCATTACTGCTTCGACGAAGAAGAACTTGGCAGATACGGCACGCTTGGGCGCGAAAGCTACAACGACGTGCTGTTGAAACGTGACCTCGAGGAAGCACTCATCGAACTCAACGAATGGATGGATGAAACGGATGTCGCCGAGGCAATCAAGACGCTCTCTCAGACATTCGTGGGCGATTCCCTGCTGCAGGCCAACGAGTCTAAGTACAAGATGCTGCGCGATGGCATCCCCGTGAGGAAGGTCGGCGAGGACGGGATGCCCTATACCGAGCTTGCCCAAGTATTCGACTTCGACCATCCCAAGATGAATCGCTTCGTTGCCGCCGAGGAGCTGTGGGTGCACGGTCCCTTGCATCGGCGCCGCTGCGACTTGGTGGGGTTCGTGAACGGCGTCCCTTTGGTGTTCATGGAGTTCAAGCGCCATGACAAGGACGTGCGTAACGCCTATAACGACAACTACACCGATTACCAAGACACCATCCCGCAGATCTTTCATTTCAACGCATTCGTCATCCTCTCAAATGGCCTGGAGTCACGCATAGGAACGCTGGGCAGCCCCTACGAGTTCTTCAACGAATGGAAGCGCCTACATGAGGAAGACGCCGGAAGCGTGAGCCTGGAGACCCTGCTCCGCGGCGTGTGCAACCGCGAGACGCTCATGGACCTGTTCCAGAACTTCATCTTGTTCGACCACTTCGATACCCCGGCGGCCAAGATCATGGCGCGCAACCACCAGTACCTAGGTGTCAACGAGGCGCTCGACGCTTACAAGAACCGAAAGTTCAACGATGGCAAGCTGGGCGTGTTCTGGCACACGCAGGGCTCGGGCAAGAGCTATTCCATGCTCTTTCTTGCCGAGAAGATCAGGCGTACGCAGCCTGGCTCGCCAACCTTCCTGGTGCTGACCGACCGCGATGAGCTAAACAAGCAGATTAGCGAGACGTTCGAGAGCTGCGGATGTCTTTCCGGCGTGCCTGCGGCGCGCTGCCGCGCGACCAGCGGTGCCGATTTGATGAGGAAACTCAAAGGCAACCCGACCTACATCTTCTCGCTCATTCAGAAGTTCAACCAGGCGGATGCCGAGCCCATCCTACCCGATCACGACATCGTGGTGTTCTCCGACGAAGCGCATCGTTCGAACAACGGCATCTTCGCCGAAAACATGGCTCGATTGCTGCCGACAGCCTCAAAGATGGGGTTCACCGGAACGCCGCTTCTGTCCGACGACCAGTTGACCGCCCGCACATTCGGCGGGTACGTGTCGGTATACGACTTCGGTCGCGCCGTTGAAGACGGTGCCACGGTGCCGCTGTTCTACGAGAACCGCTCCGATCGACTCGCGATAGAGAACCCTCAGATCAACGATGAACTGCTGCAGGCCGTCGAAGATGCAGACCTCGATCCCGACCAGACGGATAAGGTGAAGAGTCAACTCTCCAACGGAGTCCACATCATGATGTCCGAGCCGCGTATGCGTGCAATAGCCCGCGACTTCGTGGCGCACTACACCGGCATTTGGGAAAGCGGAAAGGCCATGTTCATCTGTGTGAACAAAGTTGCCTGTGTGATGATGTACGACTACGTACAGGAGGAGTGGGCGCGCGCCATCGCTGTTGAGAAGGCGAAGCTCAAGGGCATGGGCCAGCAGGAGGCGCTTGAGCAGCGCCGCAAGGTTTCCTGGATGGAGTCCACCGAGATGGCCGTGGTGGTGAGCCAGGAACAGAATGAGATTGCCCGCTTCCGTGCATGGAGCCTCGATATCGAACCCCATCGACGCAAGATGGAGGAGCGCAACCTCGATGACGAGTTCAAGGACGCCGACAATCCTTTCCGAATCGTGTTCGTATGCGCCATGTGGCTCACCGGCTTCGACGTCAAACCCCTTTCGGTGATGTACTTCGACAAGCCCATGAAGGCACACGGCCTCATGCAGGCTATCGCGCGCGCCAATCGCGTCGCCAAAGGCAAGAGCAACGGTCTTATCGTGGACTACGTTGGTATCGTGAAAGCGCTGCGCCAGGCCCTGGCAGACTACACGCGCGACCCGGGCGACGGCCGCGCACCCGATGACGTTGTGGTCGATAAGGACGAACTCATTGAACGCATTGGGAATCTGACGAGACAGATTACCTCCTTCATGGGCGAGCAGGGCTTCGATCTGGAGACGCTGCTCGCCGCGGAGGGGTTTGGGAAGCTGGACGCCATCAAGGACGCCGCCGACGCCGTGAGCGCAACCGATGAGGTGAAGAAGCGTTTCGGCATCATGTGTCGGATGCTTTTCAAGTTCTACCGCTTTGTGACCAGGGCGGAGGTTGGCGAGGACCTGGCATGCCGGCGTGATGCGCTGCGCGCGGTGTATAACCAGGTAAACCAGCGCCGTGCAGCCTCAGACACCACTGAGCTTATGCGACGGGTACGCGACATCGTAAGTGAACACGTTGAGGTGAGCGAGGCCACCGAGCAGGCGAAGGAGGGAACCCGCTTCGACATAAGCGGCATCGACTTCGGGCGCTTGAGCCAAGAATTCGCCAGAGCAAAGCGGAAGCACCTGATTATCGACGATATTCGCGGAGTCATAGAGGAGAGGCTCGAACTGGCATTGAAAGACAACCCACTGCGAATCGATTTCTACGAGCGCTACGAGCGGATTATCGAAAGCTACAACAAGGAGCAGGACAAGGCCCTCATCGAGAAGACGTTCAACGAACTGATGAGGTTGTCACAGGACCTAGATGAGAAACAGCGCGAGTGGGTGCGCGAGGGATTCCAAAACCAGCAGCAGATGACGGTGTTCGAGATGCTCTTCAAAGACACGCTTTCGCCGTCCGAGATTCGCAAGGTCAAGAGCGTGTGCATCGAAATGGTGTCAGCCATCGAAGAGCGCTTGGGCCAGATGGTGCATTGGACCGAGAAGGAGGAGACACGCAGCCAGGTGTGGACCATCGTGCGGAACGAAGCATACAAGCTGCCGGAGTCGAGCTACCCCGATGATGTCCTAGACGGGTGCATCAAGCAGATTTACGGATACTTCTACTCGCGTGATTTGGCTGCATAGCCGCAGGGAGGGTGGGCTATACCGCCCTCCAGCGCGCTGCCTTCCCGACGACACCGTCGTTGTCGACCGTCCTGTCGACGTTCTTCATCTTGGTGAGCAGGTTGGAGACTCGCTTCGACTTCTGCTGGTCGCTGAGGCCGGCCGGAAGCAGGTCGTCCAGGAGCGCCACAATCTTTGCGCGCGGCGCAGGACCGGTCTCGGAGAGCATCTGGAGAATGAGCGACTTGCATGCCTCCTCGTTGAGCCCCTTGCTCCTCGTGTACGTGACCTCTTGCCCCGTCTCGACGGCGAGAGAGTTCGTGATCGAGAGCTGGGGGTACCTTCCCTCCACGAGCTTGAGCTCGTGGAGCCTCGCTGCCTGCTCCCTGGTAACCTCCTCGTGCTTCTGAACCTTGTCGAGGAGGTAGACGACGTCCATGGGGAGGTCGGGGCGGGCGTAGAGAAGGCGGCTGTAGCTCTCGTT
The DNA here is from genome assembly GCA_944321435.1 of uncultured Coriobacteriaceae bacterium. GTDB lineage: Bacteria > Actinomycetota > Coriobacteriia > Coriobacteriales > Coriobacteriaceae > CALUOB01. The sequence goes on from CALULH010000004.1 coordinate 66,323, forward strand.
AATCGACTTGCCGTAGATGGTGACCTCGACGCGGTTCGGATCACTGAGGTCATATGTGGGCAGCGGGAAGTACCTGCCCCTCTGCATCTGGAAAACCTTGGGGATCCCCATGGCGATGGTATCGATCATGTCCATCTGAACCATGGCCTCGCAGAGGAAGGGGTTGCGGTAGTAGTTCGGCTTGAAGCCAGGCCGCATCGCCTTCTCGATGGTCTCGGGGATGAACGCCCCCTCATTGAGGAACACAAGGTGGTCCTCGAACTCCTCGACGTTCACGCGCCCCTGCATGGAGTAGTCCTGGTGCGCGATGCAGTTGTTGAGGAGCTCCCTGATTATCTCGGGTTCGTACTGGCTGACCTCGACGGGGAAGAGGCTTGCGCCGTTCGCGTTGAACCGGTACCTCTCGTTCCTGATCTTGTCGAGGACCCGGTCCACGGCGAGCAGGAACGGCGGCTTGAAGTGCTCGTAGGTGGTCACGGAGCCGTCCGAGGCGTAGAGCGTCCAGGTGATGCGTGGCGAGATGTCGCCGAGGAGATGGATCGACTCGGGCCTTCCGGCAAGGATGAGGGTGGTCGGGGTGATTTTTCCGTCCCGGGTTAGGCTCGCCTTGTCGAGTATCGCCCGCTCGTCCATTCCCGCGAACGCGTCCCTGTGGCGGTCGTGCTTGGAGAGGAACAGCTCAACTGCGCGACTCACCGCCTCCGGGTCGAGGTCGTCGTACGTCGCCCCTTCGACCTCCGAGGCGCTCCAGTCGGGGCGGTGCATCTGCCGTATCTGCTCATACTTGTCGATGGGCAGGGGCACGAGCGACTCGCCCTCTCTCGCCCAGGCGGCGTTGTTGAAGGCGGTCGGCATGCCCGGCGTCGCCGCGGGGATCTGGAAGGCGAGAACCCGCTCCCCCTCGATCTCGAGCTCATGGATCTCCCTGAACGTCATGCGATTGTTGGTGTGCCCGGCGACCTCCCGCTTGAGCGACTGAAGCTTCGTAGGGCTGTTCCTGCGATATGCGGTGCCGCAGACGGCCTTGTCGTTGTCTATGCCGAAGAGGAGCCATGCGTCCTGCTTGTCCCTCAGGATCGCCTCGTTGCTCAGGGCTGAGAAGTACTTTCCGAGGTCCTTGAAGCTGAAATCGTGCTTGGCCTCTTTGAGCTCGACGACCTCGGTCTCGTACGGTTTCTCGATTCTGTTGATAAGCTCTATCACGTCGGAGTCGCTGTAGTACAAGGTCACTCCAATTGGTTCCGATAGTCGTAAGCAAGTCCTATTTACGACTAAAAAGGGCTGTCGGAGAATGATTTAGCCCTATTTTACGACTAAGAGGGGCCCGATTGGACTTTCCATTGGACTAAAACCATCCGACGAGTCGAGATAAGTCCAATCGGGACCATCCGCTTCGCCGGGCTTACGCGCTCTTTGCCATGACGGTGATCCGGCTCCCGTCGATGGTGATGGGCGCGCCCGCCCCGCGCTGGATCTCCAGGAGATCGGCGGCCGAGGACACCGTGACCCGCCATTCCTCGACCCAGGCGGCGCAGCCGTCGCGCACGACCTCGCGCTCGACGAGCTTCGCACCGGGACAGGGGCAGAGGTCCGGGTCAGGCCCGACGACGGTGAGCCTCACCGGCTCCACGGGCGCTACGGCCGCGGCGGCCCGCTCCCCGGCCGCCTGATTGGTGCGAGCCTCCTCGCCCGGGGCCTCCTGCCTGCCGCCTCCGGTTCGCAGCAGCCTCCCCATGAGGTCGGCGGCCTCGCGGCCGCTCCCTCCCATCATGTGTGCGAATACGTCCATCGTCATGCTCGACACCTCGTGGCCGAGCCTCCCCTGCACGCTCTTCGGGTCGATGCCGTTGCCGATCAGGAAGGTGGCCTGCGTGTGCCTCAGCTCGTGGAAGTCGTAGCCGACGTAGCGCCTCCGCTTGCGGCCGCCCTCCTCGGGCTCCTCGATCCTGCCGAGGCCGTGCTCGATGAAGTAGCCCCTCTGCCACGTCGAGAAGTTGTCGGGGTCGTGGAAGCCGAAGTCGCTGTCCGAGCACACCGGGGTGTCCGGGGTCTGGGCGAGGCCCTGAACCTGCATCCGCCTCGCCTGGACGGCCTTCCAGGTGCGCAGGTACCGGGCCGTCCCGTCGTCGATCGCGATCCAGCGCGACCGGCGGTTCTTGGTCTCGCGCAGCGTCTTGTCCTTGGTGTACTGGTACTTGATGAACACCCGCATGTTGTCGAAGTCCACGTAGCGCCACGTGAGGCCGAGCGCCTCGCCGCGCCTCACGCCGGTCGCGAGCGCGAGCCAGATGGCGACGCGCCTGCCGTCGAGCTCGTCGTCGTGGAGCGCCTGGCAGAGCGAGATCGCCTCCTCGAGCGTGAGCGGGGTCCTCTCAGCCGAGCGCGGGCGCGAGACCTCGACGTCGCGGCAGGGGTTGTGCTCGGTCAGGTGCTCCTTCACGGCGAGGTCCATCACCTGGCTCATGACGGCGTTGAGCTTGTGGACGCCGCGCTGCGACATGCCGTGCTCCTCGCGCAGGTCCGCGTAGACCATGTTGAGCAGCGACAGGGACAGGTCGCTCACGAGCACGCCCGCGAACCACCGCTCCACCTTCTTGAGCTCGCACTCGTCGGTCTTGTGCGTAAGCGGCGAGAGGTTCTTGAGGAGCTTGCGCTGCTCATGCCACCTCCACCCGAGCTCAGGCACCGTCACCTTGTCGGGGTTGGCGAACCCGCTCTCTAGCTCGCGGCGGTACTCCTCGAGCGCCCGCCTCGCGTCCGACTTGGTGCCGTGCACCGTCCTCTTCGGGGAGCGGATGTACTTCCCTGTGGCGGGGTCCTTACCCAGATGGTGCCTGATCCGGTAGACCTTGCCCCGCTCGATCTCCTCGATCTCGCTGCAGCCCGTGACCTTTGGGATGGTCGCCCCTTTCCCTCGTGTGTCCCGCACGGCCCGTGGTGTGGAAGAGGGGCCGCGCGGGACGCGCGAGGGAAAGGGGCTTTGCCCCGCGGTACCGCCACAGAGGGACAGGGGCTTTGTGGCGGGCGGCCAAATTTCCTGCCTGCGCACGGGCTGCTCGGGCGAGGTGCGGCGACCCTGCGCCGCACCTCGCCCGCCATCTACATCACCCGTGTCGATTCGAGGGCTTCCTCGAAGCGCTTGACGGCGTGTGCCGTCGGGCGGCGCAGCAGCAGGCCGAGCGCGAGCGCGGGCACGGCGTAAGCGGCGAGAATGGCCAGCTGAACCCAGAAGTCGCCGTTGTAGACACCGAAGAGCGCTGCGCGCATGGCACCCTCCGCATGCACGAAGGGCAGCCACTCGTAGATCATCTGGAACACCGGGGGCAGCATCTGGGCGGGAAACGTTCCGCCGGCGCCGGCCACTTGCACGACCATGAGGACAACGGCGACCGCCTTGCCGATGTCGCCGAACGACGAGGTCAACGCAAAGATGATGCTGATGAACACGACGGACGCGAGGCACCCGGCGAGCAGGAAGAGCCCCGGGTGGGCGCATTGCACGCCGAGGTAGCCGACGTCGCCGATGCAGATGATGGCCGCCTGTATGATGCCGGTGCCGCAGAAGAGCGCCAGGCGCCCGAGGTAGGCCTGCGTCACCGTGCATCCCGTCTCCCGAAGCGCCCGTGCGCTCGGCGTCGCCTTGATGAGCGCGGCGAGGACCACCCCGCCGATCCAGATGGCGAGCGTCGTGTAGAAGGGTGCCATGGCGGATCCGTTGTTCTCGACGGGGAAGGCCGCGTGGCGCTCGATGCTCACGGGCTCGGCCATAAAGGCGCCGAGCTCTGCCGGCGAGGTCAGAAGAATCGTGCGCACCTGGTCCATGTCGGACGAATCGAGGGCGTCGGACAGCTCGCCCTGCAGCTCGCTGATGCGCGTCGCGGCGCTCTCGAGGTCCTCAGCCGTATGGCCGAGCGTGGCGTGCATTCCGTCCATGTTGCCGCTTGCCGCTTGGGTGGCGGCGGCCACGGCGGCACCGGTCTGCTCGAGATCCTGAAGCGCGGTGTCCGCACCGTTCGCGGTGGCCTGTAAGGTGCTGGCGAGGTCTGTAAGCGAGCTGTCGAGTGAGGTGCTGAGCGAGTCGCCGGCGGTGCTGAGCGCGCTTTGCGCGTCGGCGACCATTTGGGTGAGCTCGGCTTGCGCGCCTTCGGCATCGGTGCGCCCCTGCTCAAGGTCGCCGACGGTGCCCTCGATGCCCGCCGAGAGGCTCTCGAGCTCTTTGATAGCAAGGTCGACGCGGTCCGAGAGCCCGTCGATGGTCAGGCTGACCTCGTGGATCTTCGTGTACCCGGCTGAGCCGACCTGGTAGTGGCTTTCCATCTGCTTAACGAGCGTGTCTTGGCCATTCAGGCTGTCGGCGACGGTGCGCAGCGCGTCGAGCCGCTGCTGGATGGTGCTGTCAACAGTTGTGAGGGCCGACGTCAAGCGTTCGATGTGCCCGCCAGCGGTTTCCATGGCGCTGCCGATCGCATCGCTCACGCCGTCCAGGCTCGCAGCCCCGGCGTCAAGCGCGCCCTTTACGGAGGCGGTGGTGTTCTTGAGCGTGCCGTCGAGCCCGCGCACGCCGTTGGCGCCGTCGCGCAGGGCGGCGGCGAGGCCGCCCTCGGTGTCGGTCAGGGCAGAAAGCGACGTAGGGCTCGCATCGAGCAGGCGCTGGGCGGACCCGACGAGGTCGCCTGCCGCCTGAACGCTGCTGGCGGTGCTCGAGAGGGTCTGCGCGCTTCCGTCGAGCGCGGACTCCATGGCACGCGCGACGGTCGCGAGCTGCCCGTCGTCGAGCATGCTGGAAAGCTGCTTCAGAGCGCCTGTTCCCACGTCGGTAACGGCTTTGGCGAAGCCTGTGTCGATATCCTCCTGGATGGAGGAGGACGCCTCGTTCGTCACGATCTCGGCGATGGCGTTCGTCTTCTGGTTCTGCATGAACGTGACCTTCGCCTGACGCGCCTCTCCGCCCAGGCCGCTGAGCAAGCAGGAGGAGAAGTCCTTGGGGATGATGAGGGCGGCGTAGTAGGAGCCGGCGGCAAGGCCGGATTCCGCTTCGTCACGCGCGACGGGCTCGTAGCCGATCGAGCTGGACTCCAGAAGGGTGGAGACGACCTCGTCGCCAAGGTTGAGCTTCAGGGGCACGAGGTCGCTTTCGTAACCTGCGTCCTCGTTTACAAGGGCGACCTTGAGGTTCTTTGTGTTGCCGTAAGGGTCCCAGCTTCCGGCGATGTTGAACCACGCGTAGAACGACGGCACGACGAGGATGCCGACCATGACAACGATGCTCACGGCGTTGGCGTATGCGTGCCGCGCGTCGCGACGGATGAAGGAGAGCAGGCGATGCATGGTCATCAGGACCTTTCGGATTCGGTGGAGGCGTTTGCGGCGGCGGGGTCCGCGGCGCGGATGTGAAGATGCTGCGCGGGCGCGGCGGCAAGGGCGCGCTGGGACCGCGCATGCAGGAACTCCACGACGATGAGGTAGGTGCAGGTTGCCGTGAGCGCGACGATCCAGCAGATCAGCAGCGGCAGCGGGTCCGCCAGGACGAACTGGAGCACCACGAGCAGCACGGCCTCGCACGCGAGCGCGACGATTCCGCGGTGCACGAGGACGGGATAGGCGCGCTCGAAGCGCTCGGCGCGGGCGGGGTCGTTCAGCACGCTGGAGATGCGCGCCGTGCGGCTTGGATCCGCAAGGGCGGCATCTGCTCCCACGTGCTCGGCAATCATGAGGTCGGTCTCGGCGAGCCTGCGGTCGAACAGCGCGTTCACGCTAACGAGGCGGCGGCGGGCGCCGATGCCGATGACGAGCGCGGGTATGCAGAACAGCAGGAGCACCCCCAGGTTCGCTGCGTAGGCGCCGTCGTAGAAGCCAGCCACCGCCTCGCGCATGGCGTCGATGCCGTAGGTGAAGGGCAACCAGGGGTGCAGCGCCTGGAAGAAGCCGGGCATCATCTCGATGGGGTAGGTGCCCGCCGCGCCCGGGATCTGGAGCACCACGAGCAGCACGCCGAGGGCCTTGCCGATGTGCTTGAAGGAGATGGCGAGCGCATAGACGATGAGGACGTAGACGAGCGAGGCGACCATGCCCGCCGCCACGTAGGCCACGGGCGAGACGCATTGGATGCCGAGCACGATGTCGCCGGTGCAGCAGATGATTGCCTGCACTTGGCCGAGCATGGCGAGCAGGAGCCACCGGCCGAGAAAGCCCTGCCAGGGCTGGAACGTGCCCACGCCCTCGGGATCCACTTCAAGCTTGAAGATGGCGACGAGGACAAAGCCGCCCACCCACAGGGCGAGGTTCGTGTAGAACGGGGCGACGCCTGAGCCGTAGTTCTCCACGGGGAAGACCGGGTGGTTCTCCATCGTGATGGGCGCGCTCAGGTAGCTGCCCATATGCGCGGGGTCGAGCTGGGCGACCTTGTCCAGCTCCGCAAAGGCCTGCGCGCTCGAGAGGGCGTCGATGTCATCCGCCATGCTGCCGATCTGCTCGCCTGCGACGCGGAGGGTCTCGGCCGTGTCGTCTGCCAGGGTGACGGTCTGCGCGAGCAGGCTGTCGAGCTCAGCGAGCAGCGCGTTCGCCTGGTCGGTCGCCGGGCCGATGGCCTCCAGCGTGCCCGTGAGGTGGCTTCCGGCGTCGGCGAAGTCGTTGAGCGCGGAAGAGGTGTCGCCTGAGGCATCGTCGGCGAGACCCGACTGCAAGTCGCTCAGGCTGCGAGCGCCGCTTTGCACGGCATCGTTTACCGAGGCAGAGAGGCCGCGCACGGCATCGGCGTCCGCCTTGATGGCGTCCGAGACGCTCTGCAGCTGATCGAGCTGCTCCTTTTGGCCGTCGGTGAGCGTGACGAGCACCGAGATTTCGGTATCGAGATCGCTGACGATGTCGTTGCGGATGGTTTCCTGCTCGCCGTCTGCGGCGGGAAGCTCGAGGATGGACGTGCGTACGGACTCGAGAGAGATTTTGAAGGTCTGCACGGTGCCGTCGAGCGAGCGCACGGCCGCGACGGCGTTGTCGATGGTGCCCTGGGCCCAGCCGATGCCACCGGTGATGGCGCCGATGTCGTAGGCGGCGTTCGATGACAGGTCGGCGAGCGTGCCGCTGGCGTCAGAGAGGGCGCCGGACAGGTCGCTCGCCAGGGTGCGGGCGTCACCGCGCATGCTCTTGGCACGCTCGAGCGCGTGATCGAGGTTGCCGGCGAGCGTGCTTGCCTGGGTCGAGGCGCTCGAAAGCGAGCTGCGCGCATCTGCGATGGCGTTGCGTGAGGCGGCAATGGCGGCATCCATGTCTGCGAGGCCGTCGGCGAGCTCGGAGGCCTGCGAGGCCGCCTTGCGCAGGGTGCTCGCGGTGCTGTCAATGCCGTTGCGCGCGGTGTCGAGCGCCTCGCCCGAGGCGCTCTTGAGCTTCTCGCTCGCCACTTCTCCCACGACGCGGACGAACTCGCTCGAGATCTGGCTCTCGAGCGTCGTGGCGCCCGTGTCGGTCACCTTTGGGGCGATGGCGTTTTCCTTCTCGTTCACGTAGTAGTCGATGTGGGCCGACTGTGCGTGGCCGTCAAGCACGCCCGAGAGCGTGGAGGTGAAGTCGCTCGGGATGATGAAGGCGGCAAAAGCGCTGCCGTCGCGGACGCTATCGATGGCTTGTTGCTTGCTGTTGTCGAATATCCAGTTGAGCTGGTCGTTTTCCTCCAGACGCTGGCGGACCATGTCGCCGGCGTTGACATGCCCCATGTCCGGGATGTCGGCACCCGTGTCCTCGATGACGACGGCGACCGGAACGGTGGAGGTGTTCTCGTAGGGGTTCCAGTTGGCGCGGATGTTGATCCAGGCGTAGAGCGAGGGAATGATGCACACGCCGATGGTGACGAGGACGGCTGCGGGATTGCGCAGGACGCGTTTGAGGTCACGGACAAAGATGCGCACGACGGTTCCCATGGGTCCCCCTTGCGATTAATCGATACGGGGTTTGGCGTATTTCCCCGATTCTGTGGAGATACTGGAGATACCCGGTTTCTATGCGCTCTGCCGACATTTTGAAAAGAATTCAAAAAAAGTTGCACCGCTGGCGGTTAGCTGCGCTCGTTGGACGGCAGAGGGGGATGGCGGGGAGTGGTTGGTCGCCAAGACGACCTGCAGGGCAGGGGCCACCTCCGGTTGGTCGCCAACGTGGCATCTAAGCGCTTGGTTGATAGCTGCTTCGTCATCGTCGGGGCATTTGGTCGCGCAAACGGCACCCAACTCCGGGAAATCCAGGAGTTGCGTGACGTCAGAGCGGTTAAACGAGAATTACCTGCCGGAATCGCGATCAACCGGAGCTGGGGTGCCAGCGCCGCGGTTAACCTTGAGCGACTGCAGGTAAGCCTTCTGCTCAGGCGTGACGCGGCGGCTCTCGCGCGCCTTTTGAAGCGCCTTGTTGTGCGTCCAGGCGTCCAGCGCGACGGGGCGGTGCTCAAAAAGCGGCAGTGTTGCCGCCGGCTGTTTTACCAGCGCAAACGAGAAGTACCACGCACGCGCCATGTTGACGTAGTACTCCGGCCGGCTGATGGCCGCCACCCACTGCAGCTGCTCGGGGTCGAACGCGTCATCTAAAAACAGCGTCATCAGCTGCACCACGCCGAAGCGCACGGTGTACTCGGGCTCGGCGCCGATCCAGCCGCGGATCTTCTCGAGCACGGCAGGCAGGTCGCGCGCAAAGGCGGGCACGCGGACAAGGTCGCAGGTGGCCCAGTTGTCCACCCAGGGAAGAAAGGCGTCGAGTAGCCCAAAGGCCTGTTCAGGCGTGCGGCTCATGCGGCCGATAAGCTCGCCGTGGAGGTTCATCTCGTCGTATGTCTCGTGCGGGGAAGCGGCGAGAAACGCCTGAGCGTCACCGGGCCGCTCGCGCAGCAAGCGCTTGGCATACGAGCGCAGGGCCGGCGTGCGCACGCCAAGGATGCGCGCGGGGTCCACCGTGGGCACCAGCTTGGCCTGGAACGTGCGGTACGCCGGGTCGGCAAGCCCCTCAAGCTCTTGGCGTATCCGTGCCAGCGTGTCGTTGCTGCGCTCTTCTGCCATGGTGCCCCTCCTGTCCTGTAATACGTCCCATTGTACTCGGCGTCTGTGCCAACTTGCGCACGGCCTCACGGGGCGCAGGTCGGGAGGGGCGTGATCGGCCGCCGCAGGCATCAATCGTTATATACAATATAAAATATACTATACTTGAGTTGTAAATGATGGTAGTAACGTTTGACGATAATAACGCAAGGAGTTACTATGATCGTGTCGTTTAAGGATGAGGACACGCACCGCTTGGCCGAGGGCTACCGCGTCAATCGCTTTCGTGCGTTTGAGCGCGTCGCCTTGAGGAAGCTGCGGCAACTGCAGGTTGCGGGGGAGCTCGCAGACCTGCGCGTTCCTCCCGGCAACAAGCTCGAAGCGCTGAAAGGCGATCGCGCAGGTCAACACAGCATCCGCATCAACGATCAGTACCGGCTGTGCTTCAGCTGGACGGAGGGAGGCGCTGAGGATGTTGAGATCGTCGACTACCACTGAGGGCCGTGACGCAGAAAGCGTCCGGCTCGATCCGGTTACGCCCGGCGAGCTGCTCAAAGAGGAGTTTCTCGAGCCTCTGGGCATTTCCCAATACCGCCTTGCAAAAGAGACGGGTATTCCCGCGCAACGCATCGGCCAGATCGTGCTGGGACGCCGCGCCGTTACGGCCGACACGGATTTGCGCTTATGCCGCTTCTTTGGCCTGAGCGATGGGTATTGGTTGCGAGCGCAGGTGGCGTACGACACCGAAATGGCTCGGCGTCGGCTTGAGCCCGAGCTCAAGAAGATCAAGCCGTGGGCCAAGGCCGCTGCGCTATAGGTTTCGCAGGTTGCGGTTGCGCTACGTTGCCCCGGGTCCCGCGCACTAGCCGCATGCGCCAAATAAAGCACGGCCTAATTTGGCGCATGCGCGGGTGATGCGGAAACGGGTACAAAGGGGCCAAGCGGAAGGAGGGCGGCATGGGCATGCGATGGGAGCTGCGCGGCGGCGTTTTGGTTGAGGTCGAGAAGAGCGGTTCCGTGCGCTCCGGCGATCCGTCGGCAGCGGCGTCGGCACCTGCGCTCGACGTTGCCTCCGGAGTCTGCGCCGTCGAGCTCTTCTCGCCCGACGAGGCCGCTGCCTGCAGCTTCTCGCCCTTGGGTGCGGAGGTGCTGCGCCAGCTGCCGCACGCCGCCATCCCCTTTGTGGAGTGCGGCGAGGCCGAGGCGGCGGGCGCGGTGGTGATGTCGCCCGGCGCGCAGCGTGCCGCGGGTGCCCGGCGCTTTGCCTTTGTCCTCACGGCGCGCACGCTTGCGCTGGTGGATGCCAGCGGGCTGTGCCCCACGTTCCTCAAGCACCTGGCCGCCGAGAAGACCGCGGTAGAAACGCCGGCTGCCGTGCTCTGCGCCCTGCTCAGCGCGCAGCTGCGCGACCATCCTGCCAAGCTCTCGATGGTGCGCGACGACATCGAGCGGCTGGAGGAGCAGATCTTGGAGGGGTGCACGCGCGTGAACCGCGCCATGATGATGGCCGACACGCGTCGCATGCTGGGGCTTGACGCCTTTTACCAGGGCATGTCCGACCTGACAGACCTGCTGGCCGAGAAGGGCGGCAGCGTTGTTGCCCCGGGCGACCGTGCGCAGCTGCGGATGCTCTCGCGCCAGCTCGATCGCCTGTCCACGCGGCTTGAGTCGCTGCAAGATTACAGCCTGCAGGTGCACAGCCTGTACCAAGAGAGTATCGACGTGCGGCAGAACAACGTGATGCAGTGGCTCACCGTGGTGGCCACCATCGCCATGCCGCTCACGTTCATCACCGGGTGGTACGGCATGAACTTCCCGCACATGGTGCTTATCGACGCGCCGTGGGGCTACCCGTTCGCGGTGACCCTTTGCGTGGTCGTGGCGGCGCTTGAGATTGCGTTTTTCCATCGGCGCGGCTGGCTTGCGTTCGGCGGTGCAACCAGGCGCAGCCGCAGGTCAAAGCGCAAGGATCGCCCGAGGCGCAAGGCCCGCCTTGCCGGCAGCAAGCGCCAGCCCGGGCACGAAACCCCAGGCAAGCATGCCCACGCGGGAGCGTCTGCGCCTCACAACGATAACGACGCAACTGACTAGCGCGGGAGTGCCGCCAACAAGCACGGTCCCAGCGCAAATGGGTACAAGCCCAGGGCACAGGGAAACGCAGCAGGCCGGCCGCGCCCGGCCCGGGAGAGAGAGGACGCCATGCAGTACCTGATCGCAACGAGCAGCAAAACGGGCAATACGCGCCAGCTGGCCGACGCCTTGGCCGCGGCGTTGGCGGGCCGGGAGGGCGCAACCTGCGTCTACAACGGCCCTGCGGGGCCTGAGGCCGCAGCCGCCTTGCCGCAGGCCGACACCGCGCTGGTAGGTTTTTGGTGCGACAAGGGCACCTGCCCGCCCGATACAGCGGAGTTTCTCGCCCAGCTGGGCGGCAAGCGCGTGTTCCTGTTCGGCACGGCGGGCTTTGGCGGAGCGCCGGAGTACTTCGACCGCATCCTGGACACGGTGCGCGCGCAGCTGCCGGCAAGCGCCGTGTACCTGGGTGGCGCCATGTGCCAGGGCAAGATGACGCCGAACGTGCGCACCCGGTACGAGGCCATGCTGGCCGAGAAGCCCGGCGACGCGCGCATCCAGGCCATGATCGATAACTTCGACGCGGCCCTCGCGCATCCCGACGCACGCGACCTCGCGGCCGTTGCAACAGCCGCCCAGGCTGCGCTCGGCCTCTGCTGACGTATCCGGGGCGCGTGCGCCCGGCGCACGCCGTGCACCCTGCCTTCGGCGCCGGTCTCTCGGCCCGGCGGGTGCATCCGGGCGGCGCCTTGCCCCGGCGCCTTCTCCAGGCGTTTAGGCGGCAGCCGCGCACGGTTTAGCTTTGGGCCTAAACGGGAACAAGAGCAGAAGCGCCGCGGCGCGTCTTGAGGCATGTCGCGGTTCGGTGACGCCGTTTGCGCGCGGCGCCTCACCGCTTGCGTAGAGGGTTCCCGGGCCTGGCGGAGCCGCGCGTTGCGTTGCGCTAAAATGTGCCCGGGCGCAGATAGTATTATTGGGTGAGCAGACAGCGAGGGAGGCCGCTCATGGCTTCGGATGCACGTAAGATTCTGTTGGTTGAGGACGAGAAGGCCATTCGCGACGCCGTTGCGGCGTATCTTGAGCGCGAGGGCTATTACGTGGTAGGCGTGGGCGACGGCCAGTCGGCCGTTGAGGAGTTCGAGAAGCACCCGTTCGACCTCATCATCTTGGACCTCATGCTGCCCAAGCTCTCCGGCGAGCGCGTGTGCCGCGCCATCCGCGACACCTCGGACGTGCCGATTATCATGCTCACCGCCAAGGGCGAGGTCGAGGACCGCATCATCGGCCTTGAGCTCGGCGCCGACGACTATCTGATCAAGCCTTTCAGTCCCCGCGAGCTGGTGGCCCGCGTGCGCGCGCTGCTGCGCCGTACCCATATGGCAGACGAGCCCCAGGTCGAGGTTCTGGACTTCCAGGACCTGGTCATCGACATCTCGGGCCACAAGATCCTGGTCGAGGGCAAGGAGGTCGACCTCACGGCCTCCGAGTTCAAGCTGCTGACCACCCTGGCTCGCCATCCGGGCCGCGTGTACACCCGCATGGAGCTGGTGGAGAAGGTTCTGGGCTACGACTTCGAGGGCTACGAGCGCACGATCGACTCGCACGTGAAGAACCTCCGCGCCAAGCTGGGCGACGACCCGCGCCATCCCAAGTGGCTTTACACCGTGCACGGCGTGGGCTACCGCTTCGAGGCCCCCGAGAAGAAGGATGACAAGAAGGAGTAGCCGTCTTCGCGCATGCGCCCGAGCTGCCTACAGGCCGCTTCCGAGCCTGCCCGCGGCCTCCGTTCGCTCCGAGCCCGTCTGGATTCCGTTCACATAATCGCACCGATGGTTGCATTTCTCGCCCAAATCGGGCGCATTCTGCAACCATCGGTGCGATTTTCTTTGCGCGGCACGCGCTTCTCGCCCGACGCGTTGCCTTGTGCGGGCTGCGGCGTCTGTCCTAAACTGGGAGCACCTATCCGCGTAAATGAAACGGTTGATGCCCATGTTGCCCGCCCGTTTGGTTTTGGACCAGAAGCACAAGCCCGCGCAGGAGGAGCAGAGCTCGCGCGCCAGCTGGAACACCCCGCGTTCGGACGCGCGGGCGCCGGTGAGCTATGCCTCGCGCATGACGCTTTCGTTTGCCCTGACGGCGCTGATGACAGTGCTTGTGCTGGTGGTGGTCATCTCGGTGGTGTGGAGCGGCGTGTTCAGCGCCTACACCCGCTCCAACGTCGAGGACATCGCCAAGGTCACGGCGGCGCGCCTGGCCCAGGGCTACGAGGACGCAGGCGGCCGTTGGACCAGCGAGCTGCTCTCCTCAACCGCCGATTCGGACCTCATCTCCGAGGATCTGGGCATCCAGGTGGTCAACGTCGACGGCGTGGTGATCTACGACGACACGGCCGTCGCCGCGCCCCTGCTGGCGGAGGCCGGCAGCTCCGGCGGGGCAGGCACCGAGCCGGCCCCCGTGGCCCACGGCGTGGTCTCAACCGCCCCCACCGACGCCGAGGGCGCGGTGTCCCTGCCCATCACCACCTCGGACGGCGCCGAGATCGGCACCATCCGCATGTGGGTGCTCGGCAGCGACGTGCTGCTCACGCGCGCGGACTCGGCTTTCCGCGACAGCACGTTCCAGGCCATGGGCATGGCCGCGGTTATCGCCATCGCCATCGCGGTCATCATGGGCCTGCTGTTCTCGCGCGCCTTGACCAACCCCATCCGCCGCGTCACCTCGACGGCCAAGAAGATCCGCGACGGGGACCTTTCGGCGCGCACCGGCCTCAAGGGAGACGACGAGATAGATCAGCTGGGCGAGACGTTCGACGAGATGGCCGAGTCCATGGAGAAGAACCTCAAGCACGAGCGGCGCCTGACCTCGGACGTGGCGCACGAGCTGCGCACGCCCCTGCAGGCCATGCTCGCCACGGTCGAGGCCATGCAGGACGGCATCTACGAGGCGGACTACGAGCATCTCGAGACGGTTGCGTCCGAGACGCGGCGCCTGTCGCGCCTGGTCCAGCAGATGCTGGACCTCTCGCGCATGGAGAACCACACCGTGCCGCTCAAGATCGAGGACGTGGAGATGGTCCCCTTCGTGCGCAACATCGTGGATACGCAGGAGCCGCTCTTCGCGCGGCGGGACCTGCGCCTGCGCTTCTCGGACGAGACGGCCGGCCACGACGCCATGGTGCCGGCCGATCCCGACATGGTGACGCAGGCGGTCATCAACCTGCTGTCCAACGCCATGCGCTACACGCCCGAGGGCGGCTGGGTGGTGGTGAGCGTGGGCGGCGACCGCCGCTACGTCACCATCGCGGTCAAGGACACCGGCATCGGCATCGCCAAGGAGGACCTGTCGCGCGTGTTCGGCCGGTTCTGGCGCGCCGACGCCAGCCGCGCGCGCGAGGCCGGGGGCTTGGGCGTGGGCCTTGCCGTCACCAAGCAGATCGTGGAGCGTCACCACGGCTTCATAGCGGTGGAGTCGGAGCTGGGCAAAGGCACTACTTTTACGATTCATCTGCCGCGTGAGCACAACGACGAGGCCGATTCGTCTACAATCGAGCACTAAGGCATGTCGAGCGGAGGCGCCCGAGGTGCCGCAACGCATGCAACGAACGCAAAGGAGCTGACCGACGTGGCGCTTGACGAGATCCGTCCTGATTCGCAGGGCAAGGTTCGCGACATCTACGACGCGGGCGACAACCTGCTCATGGTCGCGACCGACCGCATTTCGGCGTACGACTTCATCCTTCCCGATGAGATCCCCTTCAAGGGCGAGGTGCTGAACCGCATCTCTGCCTTCTGGTTCGATAAGTTCGCCGACCTGGTGCCCAACCACCTGGTCTCCATCGATCCCGCCGACTACCCCGAGCAGTTCGCGCCGTACAAGAGCTACCTGGCCGGCCGCTCCATGCTGGTGCGCAAGGCCGAGACCATTCCGGTGGAGTGCATCGTGCGCGGCTACCTGACCGGCTCGGGCAAGAAAACTTACGATGCCGACGGCACCGTGTGCGGCATCCACCTGCCCGCGGGCCTCACCGAGGCCTCCAAGCTGCCGGAGCCCATCTTCACCCCGTCCACCAAGGCGGCCATCGGCGACCACGATGAGAACATCTCTTACGATCGCTGCGTGGACATCGTGGGCGAGGATATCGCCCGCCAGCTGCGCGACCTGTCGCTTGAGATCTACGCCGCCGCCGCCGAGTACGCGGCCACGCGCGGCATCATCATCGCCGACACCAAGTTCGAGTTCGGCATCATCGACGGCAAGGTGACCCTCATCGACGAGTGCCTGACGCCCGACTCCAGCCGCTTCTGGCCGGCCGACTCCTACGAGGAGGGCAAGGTCCAGCCCAGCTACGACAAGCAGTACGTGCGCGACTGGCTGCGCGCAAACTGGGATATGACCGGCGAGCCCCCGCATCTGCCGGCCGAGGTCGTCGAGGGAACCTCGGCGCGTTACCGCGAGGCGTACCAGATCATCACCGCGAGCACGTTCACGTCTATGAAGGAGCAGGCCTAAGTGAGTCAGCGCAGCCCCATGAACAAGCGCAACCAGCCCGGCGCAGAGCGCAAGGGCATGGCGCGCAAGTCAGCTTCCAGCGCCAAGCCCGTCCGCGAGGCGGCCGGGTCGGTGCGCGTGGTCCCCGCCAGCTCCAAAGAGCGTCGCAAGCAGTTGGAGAGGGGCGAGAACCTCAACGGGCTTTCCAAGGAAGAGAAGCGCGCCCGCCGCGCCGAGCGCCGCGAGCTCGAGGACCGCATCGAAACCTGCGTGAACTACCTGCTCAAAGAGCAGCCTTTGTACCAGTCGCGCCGCAAGATGTATTGGGGGCTGCTGGTTGTTGCCGGCGTCGGCTTCGTTGGCGCCCTCATCACGCTGGGCGTGGTCAACGCGGGCCTCACGGCGGTGCCGATCGAGGTTCTGTCGCTGGTGTTCGTCGGCGTGGCGTACGCGGGCCTCATCGGCGCGCTCATCTATGACTTTGTGCGCATCCGGCCTATCCGCAATGAGGTGCGCGCAACGGTTGAGGGCATGTCCGACAACCGTATGGCCGCCGTTTTGGAGCGCGCCGCCGAAGACGCCGCCAAAAAGCGCGAGGCCAAGAAAAAGCGCGGGTAACATGTAACGTACATGCGACGCCGGGTTGCAGGAGCCCGGCGCCCTCGTCTGAACGACGCCCGGCGCGACATGGTGCCGGGCAGGTCGCGCGACATGGCCGCGGCTTCGGCCTTGGCCAGAAGGAGAAGGGACAGAACCAATGGCCACTAGGAAGAAGACCACCACCGCCGCGAGCAAGGCAAAGGCCTCGTCCGCAACGCGCAAGACCACTGCGGCCAAGCCCGCGGAGAAGGCCGCATCCGCCGTTCAGGCGGCTGCTGCCGAGGCTCCGGCTGCAAAGGCCGCTGCTGCGGCCAAGGCTCCCGCTGCGAAGCCGGCCGAGAAGGCCGCGCCCGTCGCGAAGCCTGCGGCTAAGGCGACCGCCGCAAAGACCGCTGCCAAGCCGGCTGCCAAGGCAGCCACCGCAAAGACCGCTGCTGCTAAGACCGCGGCCTCTACGACGACGGCTGCCAAGACCACCGCAGCCAGCAAGACCACCGCTGCCGCCAAGACCAGCGCTGCTAAAGCCGCCTCTGGGGCCAAGCCTGCCGAGGCCAAGCCGGCTGCCAAGCCCGCTGCCAAGGCTGCTGAGAAGCCCGCCTCCAAGCCCGCCGAGGTAAAGGCCGAGCCGGCTAAGGCCGAGGCCAAGCCGGCTGCCAAGAAGCCCGCCGCAGCTAAGCCCGCCGCCAAGCCTGCAGCCAAGAAGACGGCCGCCAAGGCCGAACCCGCCGAGAAGGCGCCGGCTGCCAAGGCCGCGGCTCCCAAGCCCGCCGCCAAGGCCGAGCCCACTCCCAAGAAGGCCGCCGCGAAGAAGGCCGAGCCCAAGCCCGCCGAGCCCGTAAAGGCCGCTGCTCCTAAGGTTGAGAAGCCCGCTTCCAAGGTCGAGCCCAAGTCTGAGCCCAAGCCCGCCGAAAAGCCGGCTGAGAAGCCTGCGGAGAAGCCCGCTCCCGCCAAGAAGACCGCCAAGGCCGCGGCTCCCAAGCCCGCTCCCAAGCCCGAGATCAAGCCCATCGACGGCTACAACGATCTGCCGATCGGCTTCGTGGAGGCCGACGATCTTATCGTCCTCATCGGCAACGCCGACGCTACCGCCGAGGCCACCTATGAGAGCAACTCGTCTGTGGACGCGATCGCCCGCGGCGCCATCGATGCCGGCCTGGTCCGTTCGGTGCGCAACTGCGATAAGTCCGTGGCCCGCGCGGTGTGCGAGTGCGCCAACACCGGCGACAAAGGCGCCTTCATCGTCTTCGACGGCGATCTGACTGCCGAGCCCGCAGATGCCGGCAAGGCTCCGCTGCGCATCCTCGCGTCGGTGAGCATGGAGAACGAGTCCGAGCTTCTCGACCGCCTGCGCGGCGCCGGCGTTCCCTGCAGCGCCATCGGCCGCGTCATGAACGACTGGCAGGTCAACTTCGACAACGTGGCCAGCGTTGACCTCAACTGGCTCAAGTCCGACTTCAACGCCGCTGTCGCCAGCATCTAAGTCATCGCCTTTGCCGGCGTTTTGCCGCACATAAGAGCTTGACGCGTAGGAAGCGCGTCCCGAGGTCCGCCCCGGGGCGCGCTTTTTCTCAGCGGCGAGGGTAAGAAACACAGCGCGCTCAGCCATCTTCCAAATGCGTAAAGCGGTTGCAGGCGGAGGCGGGGCGCATTGCGCGCTCGCTTTTGGGTACACGTTCTGTACCGATATTCTCAGCGTCCCCGCGCAGCCGATCAGCCGACGGGGACGCTGCCGTGTGAAAGGAACGCACCCCATGATCAGAGCCGCGCTCACCCCCGAGGAGGCCAAGGTCGGTATGAGGGGCCTCGAGCCGCATATCGAGAAGTACGCCGAGCTTATCGTCCGCCAGGGCGTTAACGTGCAGCCTGGGCAAGAAGTGGTGGTCAGCGCACCGGTTGAGACGGCGGCGTTCGCGCGCCTGCTGGTTCGCAAGGCCTACGAGGCGGGGGCGCGCCACGTGACCGTCATCTGGGGAGACGACGAGGTGTCCCGCACGACATACGAGCACGTTGACCTCGACTGGTTTCGAACCGTGCCGGAGTGGCAGAGGCTGATGTACGACAGCCTCGCCGAAGACGGCGCGTGCTTCATCTTTGTAGAGGGCTCCGATCCGGAGGCGCTGCGCGGCGTTGACCCGGCCAAGCCCATGGCGGCTTCGAGGGCGCGCAACAGCCAGTGCAAGGCGTTCCGCCACGGGCTGGACTTCAACATCAACCCCTGGTGCATTGCCGGCGCGCCGGTGGTCGCATGGGCGCGCCAGGTCTTTCCGGACATGCCGGACGAGGTTGCCCTCTACCGCCTGTGGCAGGCCATCTTGGACACCTCGCGCGCCATGGGCGACGACCCCGAGAGCGATTGGGAGCTGCATAACGCCACGTTCGAGAAGAACCTGCGCTTCATGAACGAGAAGCACTTCGATCGGCTGCACTACACCGCGTCCAACGGCACCGACCTGACCGTGGGGCTCACCGACCGGCATCTGTGGGACGGCGGACGCACGGAGACGCCCGAGGGGAGGTCGTTCTTCCCCAACATCCCTACCGAGGAGGTCTTCACCTCGCCGGATTGCCGCCGCGTGGACGGAGTGGTGCATTCGGCGCTCCCACTGATCTACCACGGCAACAAGATCGACCGTTTCTGGCTGCGCTTTGAGAACGGCGTCGTGGTGGATTACGGCGCCGAGGTGGGGAAGGACGCTCTCGAGCAGATCTTGGCCGTCGACGAGGGGGCCCGGCGCTTGGGCGAGGCTGCGCTCATCAGCAAGAACACCCCCATCCGTCAAAGCGAGGTGCTGTTCTACGACACCCTCTACGACGAGAACGCGAGCTGCCATCTGGCGCTGGGGATGGGCTTTCCCGAGTGCTACGAGGGTGGATACGACATGGACGCCGAGGAGCTCCTGGAGCGCGGCGTTAACAAGAGCCACACGCACGTGGACTTCATGATCGGCACGGACGACCTCAATATCACCGGTATCCGCGCGGACGGCACCGAGGTGCCCGTCTTCGTGAACGGGCAGTGGGCGTGGGAGTAGGCGGGTCCGGCCTCGCGCCGGTGTCGGACGCAACGGGTCCGTCCGGCCCGTGGGTCGGCGGAGCGGTGGCTTAGCGCCGATCCGCCGCAGGGGAACCCGTTGACGCTGCGTGGCGCTAACCGCTACAATGCAATACGCACCTACGCATACGGGTCATTAGCTCAGTTGGCAGAGCAGGGGACTTTTAATCCCAAGGCCCAGGGTTCGAACCCCTGATGACCCACCAGTGAAACAGCAGCTCAGGCGCTATCTTTTGCGCCTGAGCTCTTTTCGTTTCGCACCAGCTCGCATACGGGCATGTGCGAACTGGCGCGAGCTTGGGAACTTACGGGAACAGGCCGTTCACGGGCTTTCCCCTTTCGCGGCCGGGGCTGGTCCGCAGGGGTGCGCCGTTGCGCTCATACGGGGCGCGGGGGCGCGGCCCAAACGACCGGCTAAGCCGTTTCAGCAAGGAGAGGTGGTATGCATGCGCGTCGCCCTTATCTGCGTGGGTAACGAGCTGCTCATGGATGACGGGCTGGGGCCTGCGGTGGGGCGGCGCATGGGCGAGAAGTACGTCCTGCCGGACAACGTGGCGGTTCTCGATTGCGCGGTAATGGGGTACGCGATCCTTCCCGATCTGCAGGCATGCGACCTCGCCGTGGTGGTCGACGCGGTGGACGGGACCGGCGCGGCGCCGGGCACGCTCTTCTCGTTCGCGCCCGAGGACATGCGGGGCGCCGCCTCCGCAGAGATGATGTCGCTCCACGAGGTGCGCTTTGCCGACGTGCTGGCGGCGGCGCGGTTCATGGGCGCGTCGTGCCGGGCGCAATGCTTCGGGGCGCAAGTCGAGAACGCCCATCCCTCCGAGCTGCACGAGGGGCTCAGCGAGCCGGTTGCGGCGGCGGTGGACCCGTTGTGCGCGCAGATCGCGGCGTTTATCGCGCAAACCTGCGGAATTACACTGGTACCGCGCGCATGACGGAGGTTTTGAACTATCGGCTTGACGAATCGCTCAAGTAGGCGCAAGCTATTCCTTACCCCTCCCGTGTCCTCATCCGAGAAGGATGAGCCATGGACCTTTTCATTGAAACTCCCCGTGACGTAACAGAGCGATTAGCCCGCGAGCAGCAGCGAGAGATCGAGGCGCTGCGCGCTGCGAGTGCGGCGCAGCAGGCTGAGGCGCAGATGCTGTGGCAGCGCCAGGCGCGCATGCACCAAGAGCAGGCGCGCCGTGCGGGCGCGCAGCCAACCCAGATGGAAGCCGGCAGGTTTTCCGCTGCGGCGGGTTCGGACGGGGCGCAGCGGGCACCCGTATGGGGCGCTGCTTATGCAGCAGACGGTAAAACCGCGGTTGACGTCGCGCGGACGGCGTCCTTTGCGATGGACGGGACGCCCGACCCGGTGATTCCGCGCGGGCGGTCGCAGGCGTGCGGAGCGGGGGCGAGCGCGGTGTTCGGCCCGTCTTTGGCGACCGGTGGCGCGGGCTTTGCGGTTGCCGGACCTGCGCGCGCAGACGGGGGAGGGGGCGCCCCGTGCGCGAGCCCGGCGTCGGCAGGCGACGCGCCGGAGTTCACCGTTGCCCCCATGGGCAGCGGCACGGGCGGATCGTTGCCGACCAACGCGCACGACGCCTATGCGGCCGAGCGCGCTTACGACGCCGCGCGCAGGCGGCGTGCGAGGACGGCCTCGGTGGCGCGCGTGGCGCTGGCCGTCGTGCTTGCGCCGATCGTGCTGTTCGCGGTGTTTCTCGCAGCGTATGCCCTCACGTGCGTCCTCAACGGCGCCTCGCCCGACGAGCTGGGGCCGCTTATGCGCGACGCCCTGGGCCATACAGTATCGTTTGCGCAGCAGGCCCTTTCGTCAGGCGTTCCCCTGTAGCTGCCGGGTGGGCGCGCGGGGCGTGGGCCCCCGTGCCCCGGATGCCTGCGCGATTTGGTGAGAAAGGGCCTTGCTGGCGCCGGCGTTGCGTGGGCAACCTGCCACGCATGGTACAATTTCGCTGTTATACCGCAGGTGCAGAAGGGGCCGTGCTTATGGAATACGCCGTCGTTTGCGTGGGCGATCGTCGCAGCAGCGACGACGGCTTCTCGGCCGCTGTCCGATCTTACTTGGAGAAACGCTACCGCTTCCCGCAGAACGTGGCCCTGCTGCAGCACGACGCCTTCGATCCCGATACCGTGTCCGACCTCACCGCGTGCGAGCACGCGCTTGTCGTCACGGCGGTTGACGGTACGGGAGCGGCGCCGGGCACGGAGTTTTGCTTTGCCCTTGATGCGGCGGACCGCTTCCCCGGCTTCCGCAGCAAGGACGAGATGGCGCTCGACGACGTGGTGAGCATCGCCGTCGAGGCCGGGCTCTACCGGGACGGCTACTGCTTTGCCGTGCAGATCAAGGACTGGGGCGGCGTGGGCGCGTCGGGCTGGCTCTCGGCTGCGGTTGAGGCCGCGGTGCCGCAGGCAGCCCGCCACGTGGTGCGCTGTTTGGGCGAGACGTACGGCGTTGCCGTGGACGACACCTGGGCGGAGGTCGACCCGCTGCGCGCGGGATCGGCGGGCGCGGGCGCGCGCTCGTTCAGCACGCGTTACGGCGTCTCGGACAACCAGCGCCTGGCCATGGAGCTCGCCGATCGCCTGTACGCGGCCGGTGCGGAGCTCGTGGCGCGCGAGGGCGCCTGCGTGTCGTGGAAGCAGGAGCCGCATCCGGCGCTTGCAGCGTTTGGCGTCACCTTCGCCGCCGGGCGCGCGCTCGCCTGCGTAGGCTCCGACCTTGAGGATTACGACATCGACGCGCTTGTCGCCGCCGTAAGGAAAGAACTGGCGTAGCGACCTAATAGCGACATGAAGCGGGACGGGGCCGTTGCGTACCGTGCCGGCAGCGCCGCAGGGCATGCAGCGGCCCCGCTCTCCCTTTACGGCGCTTCTCGCCCGCTAGCCCATCTTCACGCTCGGGCACAAATCCGCCAGCGGGCACTCCCCGCACTTGGGGCTGCGCGCCGTGCAGATCTCGCGCCCAAAGCTGATCCACTGGTGGTTGACGGGTGCCCAGAGTTCTCGCGGGATGATCTTCAGCAGGTCCTGCTCGGTTTTGAGCGGTTCCTTCTCGTGCGTCTTGGGCGATAAGCGCAGCCGGTGCGCAATGCGGTTCACATGCGTGTCCACTGCAATGCCCTCCACGATGCCAAAGCCCACGTTCATGACGATGTTGGCCGTCTTGCGCCCCACGCCGGGCAGCTTGGTGAGCTCGGCCATGGTGTGCGGCACCTCTCCGCCGAAGTCCGAAACGATCATCTGCGCCGCCTCAACGCAGTGCACGGCCTTGGTCTTATAGAACCCCAAGGACCGGATGACCTCGGCAATCTCCGCCGGGGTGGCCCCGGCCATGGCCTCGGGCGTGGGCCAGCGGCGGAAAAGCTCGGGGGTGACCTTGTTCACCTGGGCGTCCGTGGTCTGCGCGGAGAGCAGCACCGCTATGACCAGGCGGAACGGGCTGGCGTGGTCCAAGAAGCACTCGACCGGTCCGTAGCGCTCCTCGAGCCGGCGGCACACCTCGACCGCGCGCTCGCGTTTGACGGCGTTGCTTTCCCTGGGCATGGTGGTTTCCTTCCTCGCGTGCGCCTACGGAACGGGGCCAAGGACCAAAGGCGCCTAGGGCGTGCGCGGCCTAGGCGGGGCGGCTTTGCGCGGCCCTGTTCCCGGCGCGCTCATATGCTTCCCGCCCTACGCCTGCGCAGATGGGCGGATGACCGTCTCATGGTACGAGAAGAACCCGGGACGCTGGCGGCTCTCGGTGTACTCGATCATCACGCCGTCGGCGTCGAAGGTGTGCGACCGCATGACGCCGACGGCGTTGAAGCCGTCGAGGTCCATAACCTGCTCGTCGTACGCGGTAGCGGCGTCGACGGTGATGGTGCGCTTGCTGGTGCCGATCTTCATGCCCAGCGTGCCTTCAAGGTAGGCGTAAACGGAGTTCGCCACGATCTCGGGAACCAGGCCGGGCACTTCGTCGGAAAGGTAGAAGCTCTCGTCGGTCGAGATGACCACGCCGTCGGCCGAGCGCGCGCGCATGATGTGCGTCAGCTTGCTGCCCGACGCGAAGCCGGTGATCTCGGCGAGCGCGTCGTCGGCCTCGACCTCCTCAAAGAGCAGCACGTGGGTTGCCGGCTCAAATCCGCAGCGCGCCGCCAGCTCGTTGAACGTTTCCAAGCCGTTGTAGCCGCTCGCGTCGATAAGGGCCGGGTTGCGAATCACGCGCACGCCCTTGCCCTGCTGGCTTTGCACGTATCCGTCGGTTGCGAGCACCGAGAGGGCACGGCGCACCGAGCTTCTCGAGCAATCGTACGCCTGCGTGAGCTCCGCCTCGGAGGGCAGGAACGACTGGTAAGGGTAGCTGCCGTCCTCGATCTTCTTCTTAAGGTCGTGGTAGATCTGCTGAAACACCGCTTTGGGCATGAGCCGTACCTCTTCATCTCTATAGGGCGGGCGAGAAGGGCCGCGACATTGCGCCCCTGCCTGGAGTTTTCCTGTACGTACAGGATTCTATACCCAGCTGCCCTTCTCGGCGAATCGCCAGGGCTCCGCCTGCGCGTTCGGCGTGCCTTCTTGCTCGCGCGCCATGCCGTTGCCGCCTTGCCAGCTCTACCCATACCGTTTACCGATGGAAACCAACCGTTCGCTGCTGTTGCCCCTCTTGTACGAACATGTACGAACAAGTAGGCCTAGTATACGAACTGCAACTTGTACGAACATGCTAGCAACCCGCTGAGGCGCCGCACGGGAAGCCGGCAGTCGTAGATAGTTTCAGTGCGCTGGGCGGCTTTGCGTATCGTCGCGCGAGCCCGAGCGCAGGGGGAAAGGGGATTACCTGCCATGATGCAGAAAATCCAAAAGTTCGGCGGAGCGATGTTCACGCCGGTCCTTCTCTTCGCCTTCGCGGGCGTGGTGATCGGCCTGGGCACCCTCTTCACCACCGAGGTGATCTTCGGTCCGTTGGCCGCCTCGGACACCATGTGGTACGGCGTGTGGAACGTCATCCTGCAGGGCGGTTGGACGGTCTTCAACCAGCTTCCGCTGCTGTTTGCGGTGTCGCTGCCCATTGGCCTGGCCAAGAAGCAGAACGCGCGCTGCTGCATGGAAGTGCTCGTGTGCTACCTCACGTTCAACTACTTCGTCAACACCATGCTCTCGCAGTGGGGCGGCTTCTTCGGGGTGGACTTCTCCGCCGAGGTCGGCGGCTCCAGCGGCCTTGCCATGGTGGCGAGCATCAAGACACTCGACATGGGCATGATCGGCGCACTGCTCATCTCCGGCATCGTCATCATGCTGCACAACAAGTTCTACGACGTCGAGCTGCCCGAGTGGGTGGGCGTCTTCTCCGGCTCCACCTTCGTGTACATGATCGGCTTCTTCGTCATGCTGCCGACCGCGCTTCTCGCCTGCCTGATCTGGCCTCATGTGCAGGACGGCATCCGCGCCTTCCAGGTGTTCGTGGCAAACGCGGGGCTTGTGGGCGTGTGGATCTTCGCCTTCTTGGAGCGCGCGCTCATTCCGTTCGGCCTGCACCATCTGCTCTACAGCCCGTTCTACTATGACAACGCGGTAGTGGCCGGCGGCATCTACGCGGCCTTTGCCAAGCAGCTGCCCGAGATCGCCGCGTCCACCGCGCCCATCAAGGAGCTTGCTCCCTACGCCGCCTACACCTGCTCCTGCTGGTCTAAGATCTTCGGCTGCCCGGGCATTGCGCTGGCCTTCTACGCTACCGCCAAGCCCGAGAAGAAGGCCGAGCTCAAGGGCCTCCTGATCCCGATCACCCTCACCGCCATCATCTGCGGCGTGACCGAGCCCATCGAGTTCACGTTCCTGTTCATCGCGCCCGCGCTCTTCGTGGTGCACGCGGCGCTGGCGGCCACGCTCGCCACGGTCATGAACGCCTTCGGCGTGGTCGGCGTGTTCTCCGGCGGCCTCATCGAGATCAGCTCGCTGAACCTCATCCCGCTCATGGCCAACCACTGGCAGACGTACGTCACGGCGCTCGTGATCGGCCTGGTGTTCACCGCCATCTACTTCTTCGTGTTCCGCTTCCTCATCGTGAAGTTCGACTTCAAGACCCCCGGCCGCGAAGATGACGAGGAGATCAAGTTCGGTAGCAAGGCCGAGTACCGCGCCCGCCAGAACGGCGAGACGGTCGCCCTCGAGGGCGCTGCCGCCGACGATCCCTACGCCGTGATGGCCGCTGCCGTGCTCGAGCTTCTCGGCGGTGCGGACAACATCGTGGACGTCACCAACTGCGTGACCCGCCTGCGCGTCAACGTGAAGGACGAGACCAAGGTGGCCGAGGACATCGACTTCAAGTCGGTCGGCACGAGCGGTTGCGCCAAGAACGGCAAGGCCATGCAGGTCATCATCGGCCTCAAGGTGCCCAAGGTCCGCGAGCGCTTCGAGGAGCTTCTCTAGGCGCATCGCCGGCGCTTGCCCGCGCCATCTCTCCCGCGGCTGGGGGTCCGAGCCTGCGCTTCTCGCCCCGCCGCACCCCTTCGGCGCGCGTAGCCACGCGCTACCCGCCGCTTCCTTTGGGATAACGCAGCCGCACACGGTCGCAGCGGCGCGCTTCCACTATGCAACCTTCCACGCGACCGGGAAACAAGGAGGACTGACTTACCATGTCCAAGAAGTCGTACGCAGTCACCATTGCCGGCGGCGGTTCCACCTTTACGCCGGGCATCGCGCTTATGCTGCTTGAGGAGCACGACCGCTTCCCCGTCAACAAGATCACCTTCTACGACAACGACGCCGAGCGCCAGGAGATCGTCGCCAAGGCCTGCGAGATCTACTTCAAGGAGAACGCCCCCGAGATCGAGTTCAACTACACCACCGATCCCGAGACCGCCTTCACCGGCATCGACTTCGTGCTGGCCCACATCCGCGTCGGCAAGTACGCCATGCGCGAGCTGGACGAGAAGATCCCGCTGAAGTACGGCGTTCTGGGCCAGGAGACCTGCGGGCCTGGCGGCATCGCCTACGGCATGCGCTCCATCGGCGGCGTTATCGAGATTCTCGACTACATGGAGAAGTACAGCCCCGACGCCTGGATGCTCAACTACTCCAACCCGGCCGCCATCGTGGCCGAGGCCTGCCGCGTGCTGCGTCCCGACAGCAAGATCATCAACATCTGCGACATGCCCATCGACCTGATGGACAAGATGGCCGTCATGTGCGGCATCAAGGACCGTCGCGAGCTCCAGTACAGCTACTACGGACTCAACCACTACGGCTGGTTCACCGCCATCTACGATAAAGACGGCAACGACCTGATGCCCGAGATCAAGAAGCACATGGCCAAGAACGGCTACCTTGACGGCATCAGCCATGAGTCCGGCCAGGAGCAGCACATCGACGAGTCCTGGATCCACACCTTCGGCAAGGCCAAGGACGTCTACGCGCTCGATCCCGAGACCATCCCGAACACCTACCTCAAGTACTACGTGTTCCCCGACTACGTGGTGGAGACCTCCGATCCCAACTACACCCGTGCCAACGAGGTTATGGACGGGCGCGAGAAGCGCGTCTTCGGCGCCTGCCGCGAGGTGATCGAGAAGGGCACCGCTAAGGACTGCGGCTTCGAGGCCGACGCGCACGCCACCTACATCGTCGACCTGGCCTGCGCGCTTGCCGAGAACACGCTGGAGCGCTTCCTGCTCATCGTCCCGAACGACGGCGCCGTGTCGAACTTCGACCCGACCGCCATGGTCGAGGTTCCCTGCATCGTGGGCAAGAACGGCTACGAGAAGATCTGCCAGGGCAAGGTCCCGCAGTGGCAGAAGGGCATGCTCGAGCAGCAGGTTTCCGTCGAGAAGCTCGTGGTTCAGGCTTGGGTCGAGCACAGCTACCAGAAGCTGTGGCAGGCGCTTTCGCTTTCCGCCACGGTGCCGAGCGCCAAGGTCGCCAAGCAGATCCTGGACGACCTTATCGAGGCCAACAAGGACTACTGGCCTGAGCTGCACTAAGGGCTCGTCTCGCCAAAGGTCCTGACGCGCCGCACCGGATGTTCTGCGAGCATGCCCTCGGCGGCATCGCGCTCAGCGCGACGCCGCCCTGCGGGACGCGTCTTGCGGGGATCCGGTGCGGCTTTGCGTTCTTAAGGGCCGCGCGTCGGGCGGAAACCGGGCGCCGCCCCGTCTCGCCGCTTCTCCCGGGCGCGTATGATGGGGCGCGAGGGCATTTTGAGCAAAAAGAGGACGACCATGATTCGCAAGGACCGCGAGGTCACCGACCGCAAGGAGCAGCTGGCCATTATGGCCGCGTGCGACGTATGCCGCATCGCGCTCAACGATCCCGAGAGTGGATTTCCCTACATCGTGCCGCTGAACTTCGGCGTGGACGTTCAGGGCGACGAGGTGTACCTGTACTTCCACAGCGCGCGGGTCGGGCGCAAGCTCGAGCTTATCGCCGAGGATCCCCGGGCGAGCTTCGAGATGGACTGCGACCGTGAGTTCATTTTCTACGACGAGCGCATGAGCTGCACCATGGGGTATCGCAGCGTGATCGGGCACGGCGTGATCGAGATGGTGCCCGACGAGGAGCGCGCGGCGGGGTTGGACATCCTCATGGCTCACTACCACGCCGAGGAGTTCCCGTACAATCCCAAGACCATTCCGGCGACCCGGGTGTGGCGCCTGAAGGTGACTGACATGACCGGCAAAATGCGTGACAATGTGCATCCCGGCGAGAGTCGCTGGACACCGCCTACGTCGTCCGTCGCGGCGCAGGGGCACGAGGCGTAAAGCAAGGGCGTTGAACGCAGGAAAGGGACGAGGAATGGCTAGGCGCAACAAGAATCGGGCCGCAGCTGCGGCGCGCGGCACGTCGAAGGATCCCAAGGCCTTCAAGAACACGGAGGCGGGTGCGGCTGCGCTGGCCGAGCGGGACGAGAAGCGCGCGGCGCGTAAGCGCCAGCGTCCCGACAGCGCCTTGGAGCGGAGAACGGCCCGGGTGTTCACCATCATCGAGGTTATCTTGGTGATCGTACCGGTGGCCTTGGTGTGCTACCTGTGGATGACCGGCGGCTCGTTGGAGGGCCTGCGGGACGCGTTCGAGGCCGATCCGGCTATCACCGTCTCGTTCATCACGGCTATGTGCCAGCCGCTGGTTGCGTGGCTGCTGCGCTTTGTGCACCAGCATTACCGCGAGGGGGACGGCGGGTACGCGGTCGCCAACCTCATCGGCCTCATCTGCGGCGAGCTGTTGCTGCAGAACGCCGTGGGCGTGTTGGGCTGCGGCTTTTTGCTGTGGCGCATCTGGCGCCGCGTGGTGCCCAACGGCGAGTTCGCCGCATGGCGGCGTGACCGCACTCTCGGCGGCAAGCTGGCCGACCTTTCCGGCGTGATCGTGATCATCTTGCTGGGCGCCATCTGCGCCTTTGCCACTTGGCGTCTGAGCACGGCTGCGGCGTAGTGCCCTTCTCGCCACGGCTGGGCGGGCGCCCTTCTCGCCCTAGCTAGGCGGACGCCCTTCTCGCCCCGGCTGGGCGGATGCCCTTCCGCGGTTGCATGCATTTTTGTTTGCCAGCGCATTCCGCATGCATTCCTTATCGGCTACAGGCTGAAATGGGCTTCTAGCCGATACAGGCTGCATGCGGAACTTGCAGCCGATAAAAACTGCATGCGGAACGCCTTGCCGATGGGGGCGGCATGCAGCGTGCCCTCCCGCCTTCGTGCCCGTCGGCGCCGCGTGCCGGCGGGCTTTTTCTGTGGCGGGCGCTCGTTGTGTCCGCGCGGGCTTCTATACTTGATGGGCGATTCGTTCATTACGCGGATCGGGCCAGGTCCCGCGCCGCGTTCACAGATAGGCCGCCCATGCTCATTCACCGCATTGCCGCACGGCTGTACAAAACCAAGGCCCTCAGCACACTTGAGGGTGCCCTCGACCAGGGCGGCGACGCTACGCTGGCCGTGGCGCAGTCCGCGCGCACGCTTATGGCCGCCGCGCAGTTTGCGCGCCGTCCGCGGCCGACGGCCTACGTTGTCTCAGGCGAGGAGGCTGCCGACCGCGCTGCGCGCTCGCTTGCCGCCTACTTGGGAGTGGAGCGCGTGACGCGCTACCCGGAGCGACGGGACTACCCCTGGAAGGACGCCGAGCCGGACGCCGCCGTGGTAGCCCAGCGCTGCGCCGCCCTCGAGCGCCTCAACGCGGGCGAGAACTGCATTATGGTCGCGTCGGCCCGCGCCCTGCTGCGCTGCGTGCCGCCGGCGGGCCAGCCCTACTTCAAAAGCGAGCGGTTTGCCGTTGGCGACGAGATCCCCTTTGAGGACGTGCCTCGCCGTTTGGTGGCCATGGGGTACACGCCTTCGGATGCCGCCGACCGCGCCGGGCTTTTTCGCGTGCACGGCGACACGGTGGACGTGTTCCCTGCGCAGGAGGCTGCGCCGGTTCGCCTTGAGTTCTTCGGCGATGAGATCGACCGTATCCGCCGCATGGTGGGCTCGACCGGCCAAACCATCGGCGATGCCGAGGAGATTCGCATCGCCCCGTGCCGGGAGCTGGCGCTTACCGAGGAGACCTTGCACAACCTGCGTTTGGCCATATACCGTCCCGCGCAGGAAGACACCGAGCTCGCCGCCCTGCTGGAGTTGGCCAACGCCCACGTGGCAACGCCCGAGCTGGACCGTTGGCTGCCGGTGCTCTACGGCTCTACGGCAACCCCGCTGGCGCACCTCTCCGAGGACGCGCTGGTGATTCTCGCCGAGCCGCGCTCTCTCTTCGACGATTGCACCCGCGCTTACGAGGACCTGGACGCCCGCGCCATGGATGCGGGCGTCGATCGGCTGGACGGTCTCTACGTGCGCCCGCAGGAGCTGGACTTCGGCAGGCAGCAGCGTTTGAACTACGTGTCCATCATCCGCGCGGGCGGTGCCACCACCGCCGAGCTCAAAGTGGAGCAGCCGGCGCTTGCCGGATCCGACAACCGCTTCATTACGCGCATGCACGACGTGGTCAACAGCCGGTACGCCGTGCTCTTCGCCATGCCCGACCGCGGCGCGCGCGAGAGCATGGAGCTGACCTTCTCGGACGAGGGCATACCCTTCGACGCATCGCTGGCGGCGGACCCGGAGAACGCCGATCCGCTGGACGACCGCGGCGCGCGTGCAACGGCGCCCAGCCTGCCCATCGGCCGCGTCACGTTTGTGGACGCGCCCATCCCCGGCGGCGTGGTGGTGCCCGAGGCGCGCTTGGCGGTTTTCTCCGTGAACGACCTCAACGCCCGCCTGGACGCGCGCCGCAACCGCATTCGCCGGCGCCAGGTGGACGTGACCGAGATCACCTTCCCCTTCAAGCCCGGCGACTACGTGGTGCATGCCGTGCACGGCATCGCGCTGTTCTCGGATATCGTGCGCCAGGAGGTGGACGGCCGCGAGCGCGATTACTTTTTGCTTGAGTACGCCGGCGGCGACAAGCTCTACGTGCCGCTCGAGCAGGTTGACCGCATCACGCGCTACGTGGGCCCGGACGGATCCAATCCGCGGCTCACGCGCCTTAACACCGCCGATTGGACCCGCGCCACCACCAAAGCGCGCAAGAGCGCCAAGAAACTGGCCTTTGACCTGGTCGACCTGTACACGCGCCGGTCGTCCATCCAGGGCTACGCCTGCGGTCCGGACACCCCGGCCCAGCACGACATGGAGGCCAGTTTTCCCTACGAGCCCACGCACGATCAGCTCGCCGCCATCGCCGACATCAAGGCGGACATGGAGTCCGGCAAGCCCATGGACCGCCTGCTTTGCGGTGATGTGGGGTTCGGCAAGACCGAGGTCGCCCTGCGCGCGGCGTTCAAGTGCGTGGATTCCGGCCGCCAGGTCATGGTGCTGTGCCCCACGACCATCTTGGCGCAGCAGCACTACGAGACGTTCTTCAACCGCTTCGCGCCCTTCGACATAGAGGTCGAGGTCATGAGCCGTTTCCGCACCGCCGCTCAGCAGCGGCGGGCGCTCAAGGCGTTTGCCGCCGGCGAGGTCAAGGTGCTGGTGGGCACGCACCGACTCTTGTCGTCCGACGTGAACCCCGCCAACCTGGGGCTGGTCATCATCGATGAGGAGCAGCGCTTTGGCGTGCAGCACAAGGAGCAGCTCAAAAACCTGCGCGAGCAGATCGACGTGCTGACGCTGTCGGCCACGCCCATTCCGCGCACCATGCAGATGGCTATTTCGGGCGTGCGCGACATGAGCCTCATCACCACGCCGCCCACCGGTCGCCGCCCGGTCGAGGTGCACGTGGGCGAGTACGATCCCGACGTGGTGGCCGCTGCCATCCGCCTTGAGCTGGGGCGCGGCGGGCAGGTTTACTACGTGTCCAACCGCGTGAAGACCATCGAGGATGCCGAGGAGCGCGTGCACGAGGCCGTGCCCGAGGCGCGGGTTGGCATCGCGCACGGCAAGATGACGGCGCGCGAGGTGGAGGACGTGATGGTGGATTTTGCCATGGGCCGGATCGACGTGCTCGTGGCCACCACCATTATCGAAAGCGGCATTGACAACCCGCACACCAACACCCTCATTATCGAGGATTCCCAGCGCTTGGGCCTGGCGCAGCTCTACCAGCTCAAGGGCCGCGTGGGCCGCAGCGCCACGCAGGCCTACGCGTACTTCATGTTCCCCGGCGAGCTGCCGCTCACGCAGGAGGCTACGGAGCGCCTGACCGCGCTCACCGAGTTCCAGGAGCTGGGAAGCGGCATGCGCATAGCCATGCGCGACCTGGAGATTCGCGGCGCGGGTTCCTTGGTGGGGGCCGAGCAGCACGGAAACCTCTCCAACGTGGGCTTCGACCTGTTCACCCAGATGCTGGGGCAGGCCGTCGCCGAGGCGCGCGGCGACGACACCGCCGCTTTGGAGCAGGCTGCGGTCACCATCAACCTTCCGGCCGATTTCTTCTTGGACGAGCAGTACCTGCCGGAGGTCGATAAGCGCGTGCTGGTGTACCGCAAGCTGGCGGGCGCCACCGAGCTGGCGCAGGTCGATGCCGCGCAGACCGAGTGCGAGGAGGCCTATGGCGAGCTCCCGCTGGCCGGGCGCAACCTCTTTGACCGGGCGCGCCTGCGCATCCGCGCCGAGCGCCTGGGGATCGAGAGCATCGCGCTTACGCAGGGGCGCGTGGTCTACAACGGCATTGACGTGGGAAGCGCCGTGGCTGGCGAGCTGCGCCGCAAATACGGCGCGCTCAACTACCCGCGCAGCCACAAGTTCACGTTCCCGGTGCGCGGGGGCATGGACCACCTGGTGTCCGTGAGCCTTGCCGTGCTGACGGCGTTGGGCAAGTCGGGCGACGACGACTAAGCCCCCGCTTTCCCGGGCACCGCATCTTGCCCCTCAATCGTCGGGCATGGCCAGGAGGCCAACGCCCTCCCTCTTTCGGGGCAATCTGCGGCACCTGGAAAACCGGGGCGGGGCTGCGTGCCGCAGCCGGGCCGCCCGACGCAGCAGCCATCGGGAAAACCGGAGGCTGGGTGCGCCGTGGTGAGCGTGCTCCGTGCTACCCGCGCACGCCGCAGGCCGCGAGCTCTTCCGGCGTCAGGTCGGGGAAGGGGCGGACCGGCTTGACGTCGGCGGGGTGCGCGCCTATGAGCTTCTCCATCCAGATCATGTCGTACCAGCGCTGGTACTTAAAGCCGCACTGCATGAAGCGCCCCACCAGGCGGTAGCCCTGGCGCGTGTGGAAACGGGCGCTGTCGCAGGTCAGGTGCGGCTCGTCCTTGTCGTCCGGCGGCATGGCTATGCAGGCCTCCATGTTGAGAATGCCCTGCGCGCTCAGGCAGGCTTGCAGGGCGTCGTGTAGCGCGCGACCTACGCCGCTGCGCCGCTGCGCGGCGTCCACGTAGATGGAGGTCTCTACGGCCCAATCGTACGCGGGCCGCGCTTTGAAGGGGCTGGCGTATGCGTAGCCCGCGATCTGCGGCGCCGCGTCCGGGTGCGCCTGGTCCCGTATCTCGGCCGCCACGTAGGGATAGCGCTGCAGCGTGCGGCCTATGCGCGCGCGGAACTCCTCCAGCGTGGGCGGCTCGTACTCAAAGGTGATGGCCGTGTTCTCAACGTACGGCGCGTAGATGGCGAGAAGCACCTTGGCGTCGGCGGGTGTGGCAAGGCGGATGGTGACGGCGGTTGCGGGCATGGGCGGCCTTTCTGCGCAAGGCGGATGGGACGGGCGGTTTGCGGGCGGTGCGGCACGTGCCGGCGCGTTTCTGCGGCCGGCTGCATCGCGCGCCCTTTGCGGCGGGCTTGAGCGGCGGGCTTGCCAACCCTGCTGGGGCGCGTTGCCGGGGCTTTTCCTTCTGCGGGAAGGTCCCCGCGGACCTGTGTCCCATGATAAGCCCGGTAGGTTCCGCGCGCCCCGCAAACGCGCGCGGGGTTTCCGCACGGGGTTTCCTTCGGCGGCGCTTGGGGCTTTCGGTTGGCGCCGCAATCCGGTGGTATGCTGCAGGCGCGACGGCAGGACGGAGGTTCCCATGGGCGTGGTGCAGGATATGAATACGCTGGCGCGGTTTCTAGGGGTGCGGGATCTGGCGGCGCTGACGCAGCGCGAAGTCGAGGGGCGCATCGGCGCGCCGCGCGTTGACGTGGCCGTGCTGTTCGGCGGCTCCATCCTCGCCGGTGGCGACGTGCTGGCCGAGGCCATGCGCGCCGGCGTGGCGCGCGCCTATGTCATTGCGGGCGGCGCGGGCCATACTACCGAGGCCCTGCGCCAGCGCGTGCGACGTCTCTGCCCCGACCTGCGCTTCTCGCCCAACGCCACGGAGGCGGAGATTTTCTCGTCTTACCTTGCGGCGCGGTGCGATCTGCACGTCGATTTGCTGGAGACCCGCTCCACAAACTGCGGCAACAACATCACCTGCCTGCGGGATTTGCTGGCCGAGAAGAACGTGCCGTGCCGATCGCTCCTGCTGATGCAGGACGCCACCATGCAGCGCCGCATGGCCGCCGTGGCTCAGAAGGAGATGCCCGGCGTGCGCCTGCTGAACTACGCCACGTACGCGGTGGACGTGGTGACGCGTGGCGCGGAGGACGCGCGTGCGGAGGGTGTGGGCGCGGACGGCGCGAAGGCGGGCTGCGCGGAGAGGGGCGGTACCGCCACCGTGCCGCCCGACGACGCGCTGGGCTTTGACCACGAGCCGTTGGGCATGTGGGATATGGCGCGGTACCGCACGCTGCTCATGGGCGAGATCCCGCGCTTGGTTGACGACGAGAACGGCTACGGTCCGTGCGGCAAGGGCTACCTGGCGCACGTGGACGTGCCAACGGAGGTTCGCCTGGCTTGGGAGCGCCTGCGCGCCGCCTATCCGGATGCCGTTCGCGCGGCTAATCCGGCGTATGCGTCGTAGGGGTCATTACGGGGTCCTGTGCGCGCCGCCTTTTTTCTCCGAGACAAACATGCGTCGCTTGCGGTACATCTCGCCCCGCGCCTGGGCCACCACGGTTTTGCCCACCAGCGCGGCGGCCGCGGCGGCGGGGTCGTGTTCGGGCGTTGCGGCGACCTCCGCGGGGATGGGCTCGTCGGCCGGCGCGCGGTGGAAGTTGCCCACGAAGTCGTCCGTGGTGAAGATGTTCACCACGGCGCGCGGGTCCACGCCGCGCACGAGCGCCACCGCATCGCTCACCTCGTAGGACGAGACCACCGTGGTGAGCAGCGCCATGGGGCGGCCGCTGTAGCACCCGCGCGCCTCTACGCGCGACATGCCGTGCCGGAACGCGCGCAGATAGGCGCCCGCCACCTCGTCGGGGCGCTCGGTGGTGATCTGCAAGGTCGAGCGCCGGTAGCGTCGGTACATGCCGTCGAGCGTCTTGGTCATCACAAAATGGAACACCACCGAGTACGCCGCATGCTCCCAGCCAAACAGTGCGCCGAACGCGCAGAACATGAGAAAGTTGCCCGCAAAGACGTACTCCCAGATGGTGCGCCCCGTTTTGTTGGAGACCCACAGCGCGATAAAGTCCGTACCGCCCGACGAGGCGCCGCTTTTGAGCGCGAGTCCCACGGCCGTGCCCATGAGCACGCCGCCGAACAGCACGTTGAGCACGGTGCTCTGGAGCAGGGGCTCGAAGGGACAGCAGGCGAGGAAGAGGCAGGAGAACCCCACCTGCAGCAGTGAGAACACCACGAACCGATGGCTGATGCCGCGCCAGCACAGAAGCGCCACGGGCACGTTGAGCGCGAGCATGCCCACCGAGGTGGGGACGTGCAGGCCCGCGAGCGCGGCTACGCGGTCAATGAGGATGGCCAGGCCGGTGAACCCGCCCGAGAGCAGTCCGGCGGGCGCGACGAACGCCTTGATGGCAAAGGCCTGCAGCAGCCCCGATGCGCACACGGCGGCCAGCGTCACCAGCCGGCGCACCGTCTTGTACCGTCCCCAATGCCGCACATCCCGCAAGCTGCGCCGTCCGTCCATGCCCTTATCGACCCCTTTGC
Source organism: uncultured Coriobacteriaceae bacterium (assembly GCA_944321435.1). GTDB lineage: Bacteria > Actinomycetota > Coriobacteriia > Coriobacteriales > Coriobacteriaceae > CALUOB01. The sequence goes on from CALULH010000004.1 coordinate 101,948, forward strand.
GCCCGGTAGATTTCTCGCGAATTGATTATACATCTAAGTCATCTATAATGACTATAACCTTAGCCAACCTGATGTGAGAAGAGCGCGGCTGGGGCGGATGTGCGGACACGCAGAAAGGGGAGGACGAATGGACGCAGAGCAGGGCATGCAGGAGCAGGTCGCCGCGGTGGTGCGCGCGGTGCTGGACGAGAAGCGCGCGGTCGGCGGCGTCGAGCACGTGGTGTGGATCGGCGCGGGCGGTTCCAACGGGGGCAACTACCCGGCGCAGTACTTCATGGAGCACGAAGCGCGCGCCGTGTCCTCGCACATGGTGACGAGCAACGAGTTCGTGTACGACACGCCGGCGTACGTGGGCCCCACCACGCTGGCGGTGGCGGTGAGCATGCGCGGCACGCCGGAGACCATCGAGGCGGCCCGCGTGGCGCGCGAGCGCGGCGCGGCTACCGTGGCGGTCTACGTTGACGAGTCCGGGCTCACCGAGGCCTGCGCTCACCGGCTGCGCTACCACAGCCTGGCGATCGACGAGAGCGATATGGGGCGCACCAACTCGGCCGTGGTGCTGCGGATCGCGGTGGAGCTGCTGCGCCAAACGGAAGGCTACGCCGCCTATGGAGACGCGCTGCAAGCCTTCGGCGCGGTGGAGCCCTTGTACCGCGCGGCGTTTGCGCGGTGCCAGGAGCCGGCGGCTGCATGGGCCGAGCAGAACGCCGACCGACCTACGGTGAACGTGCTGGCAAGCGGGCCGCTCAACGGTGCTGCGTACGTGTTTGCCATCTGCAACATCCAGGAGATGCTGCAGATAGACGCGGTGACCACCAACGCCTGCGACTTCTTCCACGGCCCCTTCGAGGTGCTGGACGAGAACACCTCGGTGTTCCAGCTGGTCGGGCTGGGCAGCTGCCGCGCGGCTGACGAGCGCGCCACGCGCTTCCTCGGGCGCTACGGCGGCGAGCGCGTCTACCGCCTCGACGCCGAGGAGATCGGGCTGGCTGCACTGCCTGCGAGCGTGGCGCCCTACTTCGAGCACCTGGTGATCTCACCGCTGCTGAACAACGTGTACATGCGGGCTCTTTCGGCGGTGACGGGCAAGGACTACCTGACCCGCCGCTACATGTGGCAGGTTCCCTACTAAGGCGAGAGCACAGGCGCCGCGGTTTCCCGGCCACGGCGTTTTTTGCGGATGCAGGGCGTTTCCGCCGCCCAACGGTCGCTTTCCTCCGGCAAACGGTATCAAGCATAGATATATAACCGGTTATATTGCTCACTCTAGACAACTCATCTTAAACATCTATAATGACCATAACGACCTATGAAAGGAGTGCTATGAACCAGTTGATTCTGGCATCGCACGGCGGCTTGGCCGCGGGCGCGCGCGACACGCTCTCCATGGTGCTGGGCGATGTGCCCAACGTGCACGTGGTCTCGCTTGCGCGCGATGACAAGGAGCCCATCACCAACGACGTGCGCGCCATCATGGAGGGGTTCGCGCCCGACGACGCGGTGTACGTCTGCACTGACATGCTCGGGAGCTCCGTGAACAACTCCATGGTGGAGCTCATGCACGAGGACGATCGGCTCACCGTCATCAGCGGCATGAACATGCCGCTGATCCTGAGCCTCGCCATCGCGCCGGAGCCCGTGCGCGGCTCCGAGCTCGCCGCGCTCATTCGCGAGGCGCGCGCGGGAATGGTGAACGTGGGCGTGGCGGAGGAGGATCCGGCCGAGGCCGCGGCTTCTGCGCCCAAGCGCCGCCGCCGTCCCGTTGCCGCCGACCGCGGGCCCGCCAAGATCGTGCTCGTGCGCCTGGACTACCGTTTGCTGCACGGCCAGGTGGTCTTCTCGTGGACCAACGCCGTAGGCGCCCAGCGCATCATCGTGGTGGACAACGCTGCGGCAAACGACGAGGTCAAGAAGGGTGCGCTCAAGCTTGCCAAGCCCGCGGGCGTGCTGCTCAACGTGTTCACCGTGGAGCGCGCGCTTAAGAAGATGAAGAAGCTCAATACGCTGGGCGAGAACGTCATGTTCATCTTCGGAAACGTGCGCGAGCTGCTGGAGTTCTGCCAGAGCTACCCATTCCCCGAGGTCAATTTTGGCGCGGCCGCCAATCATGACGGCGCATCCCCCGTGGGCGGCAAGGACAGCTCGGTGTTCCTCGACGCCGCCGAGCGCGCCGACGCGCAGAAGCTGCTCGACCTGGGCGTGAAAATCTACGAGCAGCAGACGCCCACTCAGGCACGCACCGACATCAGCGCGTTTTAGCGCGCCCGGCGCTAAGGCGTCGAACTGCTTAAGGCACGTATCCCCGCGACCGGGGCTGCAAGCGTAATCGTTTTGGAAAGGGGAAGGGTTTATGGAATCAACGCTTCTCAATGCGGTGCTCGTCGGCTTGGTCGGCGTGTTCTGCATGCTCGACTCGCGCCTGCTGGGGCGCTTGAACTTCGAGCAGCCGCTCATCGGCGCCACGCTGGTGGGCATTGTGCTGGGCGACGTCCCCACGGGTCTCGCCGTCGGCGCGGCCGTTGAGCTCGTGAGCATGGGCTTGGTGAGCGTGGGCGCTGCCGTGCCGCCCGACATGGTGCTGGGAGGCATCGTGGCCGCGGCCTTCGCGTGCCTTACGGACGCGAGCGCCGAGACGGCTATGACGATCGCTATTCCCGTTGCCGTGCTGGGCCAGCTCCTGGGCATCGTCTTCCGTTCCATCATCGTGGTGCTCGGCCACGTGTCCGACGGTGAGATCGAGAAGGGCAACTTCAAGGCCGCTTATCGCATGCACATCGTGTGGGGCACCGTGCTCTACTCGCTCATGTATTTCCTGCCGATCTTCGTGGCTGTTTTCGTGGGCACCGACGTGGTACAGGCCGTGGTCGACATGATCCCCGACTGGTTCACCGCGGGTCTCAACACGGCGAGCCAGATCCTCACCGCCTACGGCTTGGCCCTGCTGCTCTCGATGATGCTCAACAAGGGCATGACGGTCTTCCTCATCCTGGGCTTTGCGCTTGCTTCGTACCTGGGGCTCTCGGTGACGGCCGTCTCCATCTTCGCCGTGCTTCTCGCGCTCATCCTCTCGAGCATCAAGTACGGCCAGGGTGGTGCGCAGATGGCGGTTGCCGGCGGCGCGGACGCCGATTACGACCCGCTCGAAGATGACGACGACGAGTTTTAAGGAGGGCTGACGCATGGCTGACAACACCGCAATCGAAAGCACGTCTAAGACTAAGAAACTGTGGCAGTTCTTCTGGCGTTCCTGGGCTATTCAGGACTCTTGGAACTACGAGCGCCAGATGAACATGGGCTTCCTCTACGGCTTGGTCCCCACGCTCGACCGCTGCTATCCCGACGAGTCCGACCCCAAGCAGCTCGAGGCTAAGAAAGAGGCCTACCGTCGCCATATGGCGTTCTACAACTGCACTCCGCAGACGAGCGCCTTTGTGCTGGGCCTGTCCGCTTCCATGGAGGAGCAGTACGCCCGTGATCGGGCGAGCATCAACCCCGACGCCATCAACGCCATGAAGACGTCGCTCATGGGTCCGCTTTCCGGCATCGGCGACTCGTTCTTCCAGGGCACCATCCGCGTCATCGCCTTCGGCCTGGGCGTGAGCCTGGCCCAGCAGGGCTCCATCCTGGGTCCCGTGCTCGCGATGGCAATTTCCATCATCCCGAGCGTGCTCGTCACCTGGTTTGCAGCCAAGTTGGGCTACGAGGGCGGCAACAACTTCCTGCAGAAGCTTCAGAGCGGCAACATGATGGACCGCATCATGTACGTGTGCGGCATCGTGGGCCTTATGGCCGTGGGCGGCATGATCGCCACGCTTATCGGCGCCACCACCCCCGCCACGTTCTCTGACGGCACCCTGGTCATCCAGGACATTCTCGATTCCATCATGCCGCAGATGATCCCGCTGGCCCTGACCGGCATCATGTACGCGCTCATCAAGAAGGGCGTGAAGACCGGCTGGCTGCTTGTGATCTGCATTGCGGGCGGCATCGTCCTGAACGTGCTCGGCATCCTGGCTTAAGCGCGCCGCCCGCGGGTTTCCCGCACGCTTTTGGGGCCCGGCTCGGCTGCGGGCCGGCGCCCCTCGCATCGGTACCACCCGGCATCGCCGGTTCGCATACGACGTTACGCACAACGATAAGAAGGAGCTTGCAATGTACGAGATCGACCTGAGCATCCCCCGCGAGATTGTTTCCGACGTCCTGTCCAACCACGAGATCGACTCGGTGGCCTTCGTTGGCTGCGGCGCCTCCATGTCCGAGCTCTACCCGGCCAAGTACTTCCTCGCCAACAACACCAAGACGCTGAACGTCCAGATCTTCACCGCCAACGAGTTCAACTACGACACCCCGGCTTGGCTCGGCCCCAACACCTTCGTGATCACCTGCTCGCTCGGCGGCACCACGCCCGAGACCGTTGAGGCCAACAAGACCGCCAAGGCCGCCGGCGCCCCCGTGGTGGCCATCACCCACGCGGCCGGCTCGCCGCTGACCGAGGGCGTCGACCACGCCATCGTCCACGGCTTCGAGGCCAACTACGCCGCCAAGACCGAGAAGATGGGCTACGCCATCGCCGTGGCGCTCGAGATCCTGCAGCAGGTCGAGGGCTACGACCACTACGACGAGATGGTCGAGGGCTTCGCGCACGTCTTCGAGTGCGCCGAGAAGGCCGCGCAGTCCGTGGGCAAGGTGGCCGAGGACTGGGCCCAGGAGCACAAGGACGACGGCTGCATCCACTTCCTGGCGTCCGGCGCGAGCGAGAAGGTCGCCTACTCCACCTCGATGTTCCTCATGATGGAGATGCAGTGGATCAACTCCGGTAACTTCAACTCCGGCGAGTACTTCCATGGCCCCTTCGAGCTTACGGACGACAAGCACAACTTCGTGCTGTTCATGGCTGACGGCGCTACCCGCAAGATGGATGCCCGCGCCCTTACCTTCCTGCAGCGTTTCAACGCGCGCTACGTGGTGATCGATGCCAAGGACTTCGGCCTGTCCGGTTGCGTGCCCGCAAGCGTTGCCACCTACTTCAACCCCATCGTGCACACCGCCGTGATGCGCGTCTTCGCCGAGCACCTGGCCGATGCCCGTCAGCATCCGCTGACCAAGCGTCGCTACATGTGGAAGCTGACGTACTAAACGGCTTGCGGCCGTTGGGGCGCGGTGCCGTGCGCTGTGCCTCAGCGGGCCGTTTTACCGCGGATGCGCGGCGCCGCTTGACGGCTGAGAGGCGTACGGGAGGGGCGAGCGCGGCTTGTCCCTCCCGTTTTGCATACCGTGCGCGCGCCGTAGCAGAGGTTCTTCTTATCCTGAGCACGGACATGGGCGACAAGCGAGAGGGGCGGGCGCATGATCAAGGCGGTCCTGTTCGACATGGATGGCGTGCTGGTCGATACCGAGTGGTTCTACAACCGTCGCCGTGTGGCATACCTTGAAACGCAGGGCTTTACGTTCGAAGAAATCCCCGATCTTTCGGGTTCCAATGAAAAGGCCATCTGGGAGTACTTTGTGCCAGACGATCCCGTGCGGCGCGAGCGGCTGCGCCGTGGGTACGGCGCCTACCAAAAGGAGCATCCCGTTCCATACGACCAGCTGCTTAATCCGCAGACAAGGCAGGTGTTCGAGCGTTTGAAGGCATGCGGGTACCGCACGGCGATCGCGTCGTCTTCTTACGAGGAGCTTATCCAGGAGCTCATTGATGTCGCGGGCATTCGGCCGTTCGTTGACTTTTCCATCAGCGGTCATCAGTGCACGGCGTTCAAGCCGTCGCCCGAAATCTACCTGCGCGCCATGATCGCCCTGGGGGTCACGGAGCGCGAGTGTGTCGTGGTGGAAGATTCGCCGTTGGGCATTGCGGCCGGTAAAGCGGCAGGCGCTGTGGTTTTGGCGTTGCGCCCCCGTCCAGGCGTTGTCCTGGATCAGTCCCGTGCCGATGCGGTGATAGACACGTTGGGCGGCGTGTTTGACTTCCTGCCTGCTTCTTGAGAAGGCCTGCTTGGCCTTGTGCTGCAACGGCAGGTGCACGGCGTCGCTTTCGTAGCTGCTTTTATGCATAACGTCTATAATGTGATGCGGTTTGTCTCGGCGTGCGGATCCGCTTTACCGCGCGTCGGGGTCTGCAACGAGAGCGTATGGGCGCGTTGAGGGACGGATAGGGACAGGCACGGCGATGAGCGGCAAGAGCACACCTCTTTATCAGCAGATCTTCGAGGATATCAAAGCTTCGATCGAGAACGGCAGGTACGTGCCGCAGCAGCGGATTCCTTCCGAGCCGGAGCTCTCAGAAGAGTACGGGGTGAGCCGCATCACCGTACGACGCGCCATTGAGGAGCTGTGCGCCGACGGTTACCTGGTCAAGCAGCAGGGGCGCGGGACCTTTGTGAGCACGCCCCATATCAATCGCAGGCTGCTGCAAACCACGGCGGCCCAGAGCTTCAGCTCCGTGTGCCGCGAGAACGGAATGGAGCCTGGCGCGCGTCTGGTGAATCGGCAGATCGTTCCCGCTCGTCCCGATGAAGCCGGTTTTCTGCAGCTGGACGAGGGCGCGCTTCTTCTGTACATTCAGCGCGTGCGCACCGCCGACGGTCAGCCCATCTTTGAGGAAAACGTTTTTCTCCCGTACGAGGGCTACCAGGTCCTCCTCAGTGACCCTCTCGATAACGTATCGCTGTTCGATGCCATCGAGCGCGTGGGCGGCAGGCGACCGGCTAAGACGCGGCGCCGTACTATCGAGGCGGTGCGCGCCACGTCGGAGCAGGCGGGCGAGCTGGCCATTTCACTGTATGATCCCTTGCTGTACCTCAACGTTTACTTTTCCGATGAGGCCGATGTGCCGGTGTGCATTGGTCGCCAGTACTACGTGGGCAGCCGTTATCGCTTTGAGTCGTAGGCGGCGCTCGGCTTCTGCCGGGCTTTTGCCGCGCCGTCCGTTTCCCGCTGTCCGCGCGCGGCGGTAGAATGGTCCCCAACGCACATTCGGCGGCAGGGGAGGAAGGCCGCATGCAGGCAAGCCCGCTCGACGTTCTCAAACGCTATTTTGGTTACGACGCGTTCCGTCCGGGGCAGGAGGCCCTGGTGGGGGCCATTCTGGCTGGGCGCGACGTGCTGGGCGTCATGCCCACGGGTGCGGGCAAGTCCGTCTGCTATCAGGTGCCGGCGCTGGCGCTTGCCGAGGAGGCCGATCAAGGCGAGAAGACCGCCGTCGATGACGCGAACTTGGGGGCGTCGGTCCCCGCCACGCTCACGCTCGTCATCTCCCCGCTCGTCTCGCTTATGGGCGACCAGGTCCGCGCGCTCAAGGAGGCCGGCGCCCGGCCGGCGTACTTTAACTCAACCCTCACGCCCCGCCAGCAGGACGTGGTGCTCGAGCGTGCCCGCCGCGGCTGGTACCAGATCATGTACGTGGCGCCGGAGCGCCTGCAGGACCCGCGTTTCCAGGCGTTTGCCGCTACGGTGCGCATCCCGCTTGTCGCCGTGGACGAGGCCCACTGCGTGAGCCAGTGGGGTCAGGACTTCCGCCCGTCTTACACAGCCATCGCGGCGTTTATCGCCCAGCTGCCGCAACGCCCCGTGGTGGCCGCCTTCACAGCAACGGCCACCGCCCGCGTGCGCGAGGACATTGTGCGCATTCTGGAGCTCAATGACCCGTTTACGCTGGTAACGGGCTTCGACAGGCCGAATCTCTACTTTGGCGTGGAGGAGCTGGGGGACAACGCCAAGACCGCGCGCGTGCTGGCCTACGTGCGCCAGCGCCCGGCCGAGTCGGGCGTGGTGTACTGCTCCACGCGCAAGGCGGTCGATGCGCTGTGGGAGGAGCTCTGCCGCGAGGGCGTGCGCGCCGCGCGTTACCACGCGGGCCTGCCCGCTGCCGAGCGTTCGGCCATGCAGCAGGCTTTTGTGGTCGACGACTGCCCGGTGATGGTGGCCACCAACGCCTTCGGCATGGGTATCGACAAGTCCAACGTACGCTACGTGATCCACTACAACCTGCCCGAGAGCATAGAGGCCTACTACCAGGAGGCCGGACGCGCCGGGCGCGACGGCGAGCCCGCGCAGTGCATCCTGCTGTGGAACGGCCACGACTTGGCCATCCGCCGCTACCTTATCGACCAGACCGAGCCCCACGGCGGTGCCGCCGAGGACGCCGACGCGTTGACCGAGGAGCAGCTGGCCCAGGCGCGCGCCAACCGTTATCGGCTGCTGAAGCTCATGGAGGGTTACTGCCGTACGGCGGGCTGCCTGCGCGGCTACATGCTGCGCTACTTTGGCGAGGATGTGGATACGGCGGGTGCTGAGGGCCCTGTTGGAGATCCCGGTGCCGCGGGGAGCGCGCCTGTCGGGTATCGCTGCGGTAACTGCTCCAATTGCCTGGGCACGTTTGAGGAAGTGGACGTAACGCCGCTGGCGCAGGCCATCGTGCGGTGCGTGGGCGAGATGGGCGGCCGGTTTGGCAAGACGCGCGTGGTCGAGGTGCTGCGCGGGTCCGAGAGCGAGCAGGTATTGCACGCCCATCTGGACGATCTTCCCAGCTACGGTACGGTGCGCGAATCGGCAGCCCAGGTGCGCGCGGTGATGGACCAGCTTGCGGGCCGCGGTTTTATCTCTGTGTCGGACGGGCGCTACCCGGTGGTGGGGCTGGGCCCCCGCGCGGCCGAGGCGCAGCAGGCGGGCTTCAGCTTTGCGCTGAAGAGCTCGCGCAAGCAGGACGCCCGTGCGGCGGCCAGGGCGGCGCGCGCCCGTGTGGACGCCCTGCTGGGCACCGACGACGCCAAGCGCGACCGCCCCGGCGTGGACGCGGAGCTCTTCGAGGAGCTGCGCGCCCTGCGCAAGGAGCTTGCCGACGAGGCCCAGGTGCCGCCCTACGTGGTGTTCTCGGACGCGGCGCTGCGCGCCATGTGCCGCCGCCGGCCCGCTACCGACGAGGAGTTCCTGGCCGTGCCGGGCGTGGGCGAGAAGAAGCTCGCGCGCTACGGCGAGACCTTCATGGCCGCCATTGCCCAATACGAGGACGGCGTGCGCGCGGAATAGGCAGATCGAGGGCGCCGGCGGCGCTCTGCTCACAGACGAGGACGGCGCGCGCGGAGTAGCGCGTGTCTGGTTGCGGCTAAGTTGGCTCCCCGGCCGTTTTCTCTCGTCGTGCGCAAGGCGTGCCCTCGTTGGGCGAATATGTTGCCCCGTTCGGCTGCGGTGCTCGAAATGCACGCTCATACGACCCTCGCGGGCGAGAACGGCGTTCATACGAACGCAAGCGGCGAGAATCGCGCTCATACGACATGCGGGGGCGAGAACCGCGCTCATACGAAGAGGATGCCTGCTCGGTGCGCCTCTCGGAGCGCATTATGTGCTTATCGCACGATCAAGGACGACGCACGATGGTATGTCTTGGACGGTGTCGGGCGTGCGCGCGAAAACCGCAGTCGTACGAACGCGTTTCTCGCCCGCCCGGCTCGTATGAGCGCGCTTCTCGCTCAGATGGGTGCCCTTTCCGGGGCGCCGCTGCGGGTGCTTCGCTACAATGTGCGGGTAAACAAGACGGAAGGGGCTGGCATGAAGGGTCATTACCAGGCAAAGCAGGTTATCGTGGTACGGCGCGATCTCAAAATGCGCAAGGGCAAGATCGCCGCTCAGGCGGGGCATGCCTGCGTTGAGGCCGTGCTGGAGGCGCTGGTGCGCGACAACCGCCTGCAGGACGTGCGCGTTGAGGACGGCTGGGTGCACTTGGCGCAGGCGGAGCCGGCGGCTTCCGAGCCTGCGCCGGCGGACGCGTCGGACGATAAGGGCAAGGGCATGGGCCCGCTCGCGTACCTTGCCATGGGCATGTTTGGCCGCAGCATGGTGGACGACCAGATGGCCGCGCATGCGGCGCGCGCGCAGGGCGCCGGGACGCGCGTGACGCCGGCGGGCGCAGATGCCGGCCAGCAAGTCGCGCCTGCGGCGGCAAGCGCCGCTTCGGAGGCAGCCGGCACGGGCACCGATGACGTTCCCGCCGTATCGCCCTTGCAAGCTTGGTTCGACGCGGGCGTAGCCAAGATCTGCGTCTACGTGGACTCCGAGGACGAGCTTCTCGATCTGGCCCAGCGGGGCCGTGACAAGGGCTTCATCGTGGCTCTCGTGCGCGATGCCGGCCACACCGAGTTCCACGGCGAACCCACTTACACGTGTTTGGCCTTCGAGCCGCTCTATCCTGCGCAGATCGACCCGCTCACCGGCAAGCTCCCACTCTACTAAGTATACTGTTCAGGGTTCAGGGGCTTGCGGCGGGGGAGGGCGCATGGCTGGTTCATCGGCGGCAGTTCCGGCACAGGGTTCGGACGCCCGGGCGAGAAAGGCGGGCGGGGCCTCGCCCAAAGCCTGCATAGCGCTACTCGTGGCGCTGGGCTTTGCGCTTGGCTGCACGGAGTTCGTGGTTATCGGCATTGAGCCCGAGATCGCGGACGCCTTAGGCGTCAGCCTCTCGCAGGCCGGCCAGCTCATCAGCTTCTTCTCTATCGCCTACGCGGTGCTCACGCCAGTGCTCGCGCTCACCACGGGGCGCTTCCGCCGCTTCAACCTGCTCGTGGTCTACACCGTTATTCTCAACATCGGCAACCTGCTGTCGGTGCTGGCCGGCTCGTTTGAGATGCTGCTCGTCTCGCGCGTGGTTATCGGATCGGTGTCGGGCGCGCTTCTCGCCATAGGGGTCACCTACATTCCTGAGCTCGTGCCGCACAAGCAGGTTTCCATGACCATTTCCGTCACCTACGCCGCTTTCTCGGTGGCCATGGTGGTTTCCACTTCGGCCGGCAAGATGATCGCCGACGCGCTCGATTGGCATGCTGCCATCGTCATCGCCTTTGCCCTGACGCTTGCCATCAGCGCGGCCTTGGTGGTTGCGTTGCCGCGCACCGGTAAGAACGACGTTCCCGCCACCATTGGCGACCAGTTGCAGATGCTGCTGGATTCCCGCGCGCTGTCCGGCATCGCCATCTTCATCTTCGGCGTGGGGTCGGTCTACGTGTTCTACGCCTACGTGACGCCGTATCTGCAGGACGTTCTGGGTCTCAGCTCCGTAGCCGCCAGCATGGCGCTCATGGCGTACGGCGTGATGTGTCTCATCTCCAACATCCTTTCCGGCATCCTCGACACGCGCTTGGGCATCAAGGGCCTGATCCCGACGTTCTTGGTCCAGGCCGCGCTGCTGGTGGGCCTGTACCTGGCGGGTTCAGCCACCGTACCGGCGCTTGCGTGCATCATGGCCATCGGCGTCACCATGTACCTGGTTTCCACGCCTTGCGTTTCCATGTTCATGGACACGGCTGCGCGCGACTACCCCAAGGCCATGACGCTGGCCACCTCGCTGGAGCCCATGGCCTTCAACATGGGTATCTCCTTTGGCACAGCGGTGGGCGGCGTGGTGGTGGCCGACCTTGGCATGCAGTCGGCCGGTCTGGTGGGTGCCGCCTTCTCCGTGGCGGCCTGCCTGCTCACGATAAACGCCGCGCGCCTGGTGGCCCGCAAGCGCAAGGCTGCGTAGTGGCGGCTGAACCGGCCGTATCTTGCTGTGCCATGGTATGTTTCCCAGCCGTTGTCGTCACTTGATACGTTTGCGCGGTAATCGCTGCCACGCCACATCCGCTGTTTGCTAATGATGCAATTACTATCATGCTAGTAAACGCGCCCTCCCGGCGTTTCGCGTTTGCGCTGGTGGCTGAAATGCCGTTTCGTCTCTGCGCGCACAGCAGCTCGGATGCGGTATGGTAGGCTGCGGACGCATTGGGGCGCGGCGGCTCTGCAGTTGTCGCGCCGTGGGCAAAGGAGCAGATCATGGGCAGCCGACGCGCCGTCTCGTCCGAGGCAACCGCGCTTATCCAGCAGAATCCCACCCTCGCGCTTATCGAGCGGCGCTCGTCAACGCGGCTGTTCGTCGACAAGGCCACTTCGGCCGGCCAGATCACGGAGGCCCAGCGCACTGCCGTGCTGCACGCCGCCAGCCGCGCACCCAGCGCCGGCGCCATGATGCTCTACTCCGTCATCAGCATCCAGTGCCAGGAAACCCTCGACGAGCTGGCGCGCCTCTGCGACGACCAGCCCTTCATAGCCACCGCCCCGTGGGCGCTCGTCTTCGTGGCGGACTACTGCAAGTGGATCGATCTGTTCTGCCATACCGGCTGCTTCGAGCTTGACCAGGTGGGGCCCGCCGGTCATCGTCCCGAACCCGGCAGCGGCGAGCTCCTGTTGGCGGCGCAGGATGCGATGGCCGCCGCGCAGACGGCCGTCATCGCGGCCGAGGCCGTGGGCCTGGGCAGCTGCTATATAGGCGATATCTTGGAGAACGCCGAGCGGATGGCTGCCCTTCTCGACCTGCCCAAGCACACGGTTCCGCTGTCCATGCTGGTGCTGGGCGTGCCTGCCAAGGGCCGCCCGCAGACGCCGCACCCCACGGAGAACCTGGTGATGGACGAGAAGTACCGCCGGGCCGGATGCGAGTGCGTGCGGGCGGATACCGACTGCAACCTGCTGGACTGCCAGGCGGCTGAACAGGACCGCCTGTTCCGCCCACACGGTGCGGCACGCGGCGAGCAGCCCGGCGCTCGCGTGCGCGACCTTTACGTTCGCAAGCACACGTCGGACTTCATGGCCGAGATGTGCCGTTCGGCCGACGCCTGGTTGGAAAACTGGACGGGAGAGAAGCCCCTGCGCGAGGATTAGCCGCCGCATATCCTCTTTTCGCGCAGCGCTCCTCCGCTGCCCGGCGTGTCGGCGTCGTTCCCGTATCATGGAGCGCGGATAAAGCCGCGGTCCGTACGCCGGTCCGCTGATACCGCATGCCGAGGAGCATCATGGAATTCTACGCAACCTGTCCCGCCGGTTTTGAGCGCGCGCTGGCCGGTGAGCTTACCGCGCTCAAGCTGCCGCGCGTGCGCCGGCTCAAGGGCCGCGTGTCCTTCGAGGGCGATCAAGCGGACGCTTACCGCGCCTGCCTATGGAGCCGGCTGGCAAGCCGCGTGTTCGCCGTGCTGGGTCGTGCCGAGGCCGCAACGGCCGATACCCTGTACGCCGCCGCGCTGAGCCTGCCGTGGGAGGACATCATCGCTCCCGGTGCCACCATAGCCGTTGCTGCGCGGGGCACCACGCCCGACCTGCGCAACACCCATTTCACGGCCCTGCGCGTCAAGGACGCCGTGTGCGACCGCCTGCAGCAGCGTCGCGGCGAGCGGCCCAACGTGGATCCGAGCCACGCCGACGCGCGCCTCTCTGTGTCGCTTTCCGGTGGTAAGACGGCTCGCGCCACGTTCAGCCTGGACCTTTCCGGCGAGCCGCTGTTCAAACGCCTCCCGCGCGAGGCAACGCGCCCTGGCGCCGCGCCCGTTCTGCGCCCCGACTACGCTGCGCTCATCTTGGATGCCGCCGGCTGGTACCGTGCGTGCCGCGCGCCGGAGCCGGTGCTGGTGGACCTGTCCTGCGCGGGTGGCGGCGTTGCGCTGGAGGCCGCGGCCATGGCGCTGGACCGCGCGCCGGGCGCCACGCGCGTGCGCTGGGGCTTCGAGGGTTGGGCCGCCCATGACGCCGACACCTGGTACAACCTGCTGGCCGAGGCCGATGACCGCGCCGAGCGCGCAGCGGACAAGGGTGTGCGCATCATAGCCGCGGATATGGATCCGGCTGCGGCGCGCTTTGCGCAGAAGGTGGCCAACGCGGCCGGCGTGGGCCGCTGCCTTACGGTGGTTGAGCCCGGTGCCGCGTCCGTGCTCGATGCTCTGGAGACTTCGGCGCCGCGCCGGAACGACAGCGCCTCTCCGACCGTCCGTCGCGGCCTTGTGGTGCTGGATCTGCGCCATGTGGCGCCGGCGCGCCTGCCGCTTTTGCTCTCTACGGCGGCAGCCGTGCACCGCGCACCCGCCTGCGCCGGTTTTCCGCTGGCGGCCCTTGCCTATGACGAGATGCTCTCGCGCGCCCTGGGCGCCGATCCGACGGGCGCCGTGGCGGTAAAGCCGCAGCAGGAGGAGGCCGTGCTCTACACCTACCCCTCCTTTGCCGATCAGCAGGCGGCCGAAAACCGCGCTGCCGCGGGCGCATCTGTCGCGGACGGCGGCTCTGCGGGCGCAGATGACGCCCCGGCCTCAACAGCTGCGGCGAACGCGGCCGGTGCCCAGGACTCCGGTCTTTCCGGTGCCCGCAGCGGGTCGGCCAGCGGCCGGCGCGGATCAGGCGCCAGCGCTTCTCGCCCGTCTCAGCAGGTTGTTCTCGACCTGGGCGATAAGGGCAAGGTTGCCGTGTTGGTGGCTCAGTCCGACCAGTTTGCGGCGCGTCTCAAGAAGGTGTACCGGCAGCGGCGTAAGTGGGCGCGGCGCACGGGGGTCACCTGCTACCGTGTGTACGACGCCGACCTGCCCGATTACGCCTGCGCCATCGACCTGTACGAGGGCTCGGCCTCGACGCCGGGCCGCTGGTTGGTCATTGCCGAGTACCAGGCTCCCAAGACCGTGGACGCCGCCCTTGCCGAGGCGCGTTTGCTGGACGTGGTTGCCCTTGCGCCGGCGGTGCTGGAGGTCCCTGTGGACCATGTTGCCGTTAAGGCGCGCCGCCGTACTAAGGGCGGCTCGCAGTACGCGGGCGCTGGCGGCCTGGGCGTGCGGCACAGCGGTACGGCGGGGGCGGGCAAGCCTGTCTTGGTGGAGGAGGGCGGCCTTACGTTTGAGGTCAACTTCGACGAGCATCTGGACACGGGCCTCTTCTTGGATCATCGCATCACGCGCGACCTGGTGCGTCGCGACGCTTACGATGCCCGCCACTTCCTCAACCTCTTCGCCTACACCGGAACGGCGACGTGCTATGCGGCTGACGGCGGCGCGCAGCAGACCACCACGGTCGACCTGTCCAACACCTACCTGGCGTGGGCCCAGCGCAACATGGAGCGCAACGGCTTTACCGGTCCGGAGCACGAGTTCATCCGCGCCGACGTTATCAGCTGGATCAACGAGCAGCGCCATGGCCGCAATCGCTGGAACCTGATCTTCTGCGATCCGCCGACCTTCTCCAATTCCTCCGGGATGGGCAACCGGAGTTTCGACGTGCAGCGCGATCACGTTGACCTGCTCATAGGCGTTTCGCGCCTGCTTACGGTGGACGGTCAGGCCATCTTCTCGTGCAACCTGCGCACCTTCAAGCCCGATCTTGAGGCGCTGGCGCGCGCCGGCGTGGTGCTGACCGATATATCGGCCCAGACCATCCCTGAGGATTTCAGTCGCAATCCGCGCATCCACTGCTGCTACCGCCTGCGGCGCACGACGCCCGCGGTTGCCCAGGGCTACCTGAAGGAGCGGGCCCGCTAGCGGCCCCTCCCGCAACGTTGGCGACGGAGCGCTGCCGATGGCGGCAGCGCTCCGTCGTTCGCCTTTCTCGGCCGATCTCCGAGCTTTAACCTTATCTTGAAGCTTTTGCAATCCGCGCTGGTAGCACGTATTGCTATCTAGCTGGACATGTGACTATAATGGCCCGTTGTACGTTGGGATGGTCTCCCGCATGGCGCGTTTATGCAGATCGTGACGCTGTCTATGCAGCTGTGCGACACGTGCGGCGCGTCCGCTGCGGAAGGCCGTTGCGGCGCCGTGCACGTTTGCGGCACCCTGACAGAGACAGGATCCTATGAGTACGGGAGCATCTTCACGCAAGGCGGCTTCGGTGGCGCACTCACCAAAAGCGAACGCCATTCCTATCAGCATCGCGGGCATGCTCGTGACCTTGGGCGTTGTGTACGGCGACATCGGAACGTCGCCCATGTACGTCACCAAGGCGCTGCTGTCCGGCCAGGGCGGCATCATGAGCGTCAACGAGGAGTTCATCCTGGGCGCGCTCTCGCTCGTCATCTGGACGGTCACGTTGCTGACCACGGTCAAGTACGTGCTCGTCTCGCTTAAGGCAGACAACCACGGCGAAGGCGGCATCTTCGCGCTGTACAGCCTGGTGCGCCGCTATGGCAAGTGGCTTATCATCCCGGCCATGCTGGGCGGTTCCGCGCTTTTGGCCGACGGCATCCTGACACCCGCGGTCACCATCACCACGGCGGTCGAGGGCCTGCGCACCATTCCGGGAGCGCAGGAGGCGTTGGGCCTCAACCAGACCAACGTCGTCATCATCACGCTGATCATCGTGTGCATCCTCTTCGCCGTGCAGCGCGCGGGCACCAGCAAGATTGGCCGGGCGTTCGGTCCGGTCATGACGTTCTGGTTCCTCTTCCTGGGCGGTGCCGGGCTGTACTACGTGCTCGGCAACCTCAGCATCCTGCGCGCCATCAACCCGCTCTACGGCATCCAGTTCCTCTTCAGCCCGCACAACCATGCCGGCATCATGATCCTGGGCAGCTGCTTTCTTGCCACCACGGGTGCCGAGGCGCTGTACTCCGACATGGGTCACGTGGGCAAGGGCAACATTTACGCCACCTGGCCGTTCGTCAAGGTGTGCCTCATTCTGAGCTACCTGGGTCAGGGCGCATGGCTGCTGTCCAACGCCGGCAACCCCGAGCTGGTGGCGGTCTCCGACCTCAACCCGTTCTTCCAGATGCTCGGCCCCTCCATCCGCCCGTTTGCGGTGGTGCTTTCCACGGCGGCCGCCATCATCGCCTCGCAGGCGCTCATCACCGGTGCCTTCAGCCTGGTTTCCGAGGCCAGCCGTCTTGACCTGATGCCGCACATGCAGGTGTTCTATCCGGCTGAGACCAAGGGCCAGCTCTACATCCCCATGGTCAACAACGTGCTGTGGGCTGGCTGCGCCGTGGTTATCTTGCTGTTCCAAACCTCCGCCCACATGGAGGCGGCCTACGGCCTCGCCATCACCATCACCATGCTGTGCACCACGGTGCTGCTCTTCACCTACCTGCGCAAGATCAAGGACCTCAAGCTCCTGCCGTGGGTCTTCCTGGCCTTCTTCGTGGTTCTCGAGGGCTTCTTCTTCGGCAGCTCGCTCACCAAGTTCTTCCACGGCGGCTACTTCACCGTGCTCATGGCTCTGGCGATCATGGCCATCATGGTGGCGTGGTACTTCGGCACCAACGTCGAGCGTCGCCAGGCCACGCTGCTGCCGGTTAAGAAGTACGTCCACATGCTGGACCAGCTGCGTCACGACGACACGGTCGACCGCCTGGCCGACAACCTGGTTTACCTGGTGGGCACGGGCGATCGCGAGCACCTGGACCGCGACGTGCTCTACTCCATCCTCGACCGTCATCCCAAGCGCGCCCAGGCGTACTGGTTCGTGTGCGTCGAGGTTACCGACGACCCCTACACCTGCGCGTACGCCGTCGAGAATTTTGGCAGTGACTTCATCTTCAAGGTGCATCTGTACTTAGGCTACAAGGTGCCGCAGCGCGTGAACGCCTACCTGCGCCAGATCGTGGGCGAGCTCAGCCGTTCCGGCGAGTTGCCGCCTCAGCCGCGCCAGTACTCGGTTTACGAGGATCCGGGCACCATCGGCTCCTTCCGGTTCTGCATGCTGCGCAAGACCCTCTCGCCCGAGTCCGACGTGACGCCCATCGACCGCTTTGCCATCTCGCTCAAATACGCCATCCGCAGCGTGGCCGGCTCCCCGGTGCGCTGGTATGGCCTGGAGAGCTCCAACGTGCTTATCGAGTACGTACCGCTCTTCACCAAGTTCCGCAGCGCGGAGCATCTGGTCCGCATCCGCTAACTGGGCCGACGCTGCGCGGGGCTGTGGGGCCCGACCTTGCGGTTCAAGCCGACGCGCACCACCGCTAGGTGCGTGCGCTCCGTCTTTCACCGCAATCTCGGGCCCCACAGTTCCGCTCGCTGACTGGCAGCTCCGTCCCGGACGTTTGGCTTTTTGGGTTGACGCTGCGACCCTCGCTGACCGGTAGCGACACCCTACACAAGAAAAAGCATCGCACCGCTTACACGGGGGAGCCCTTTTCGGCCATCTCATGCAAGCGGTGCGATGCTTTTTCTTGTGCGCGAAGGCAGCGCTGCGCCGGCCACTCTAGGTACGCATTGGGCGCCATTGTTGCCATTGTTGCCATTGGGGACGGGTACGAATGGCGAATAGTCGCCATTCGTACCCGTCCCCAATGGCACAGCTAACGCTGCGGCGGGCGAGAAGGACGGCCCGCGTCGATGCCCGGCGCCGCTCCCTACAGCTGGCGCAGGCCCTCCACCAGGCCGGTCTTGCTGTCGGTTTGGGCGTCGCGCTGCTTGATCACGCGCGCGGGCACGCCGGCCACCACAGCACCGGCCGGCACATCCTCAACCACCACTGCGCCGGCAGCGATGACGGCGTTCTCGCCCACGTGCACGCCCTCCAGCACCACGGCGTTGGCGCCGATCATGACGTTGTCCTCAATGATGACGGGCGTGGCGCTCGCGGGCTCCACCACGCCGGCCAGCACGGTGCCGGCGCCCACGTGGCAGTTTTTGCCCACGGTGGCGCGCCCACCCAGTACGGCGTTCATATCGATCATGGTGCCCGCGCCGATGACCGCGCCGATGTTGATGACCGCGCCCATCATGATGACCGCGTTGTCGCCGATCTCCACCTTGTCGCGGATGATGGCGCCCGGCTCAATGCGCGCGTTGACGCCTTTGAGGTCCAGCATCGGCACCGCGGAGTTGCGGCAGTTGTTCTCGACTTCGTAGTACTTGATCAGGTCGTTGTTGGCCTCAAGCACCGGCGCCAGATCGGCCCAATCGCCATAGACCGTGCGTCCCTTGCGCCCGCCGTACACATGCACCGGGTCCTTGGCGCCCGAGCCGTCGCCTGCGGCCCAGTTGATCTTGGCGCCCTCCTTCTCATGCACGATGAGCTTAACCGGCGTCTTCTTGGGCGCCTGGGCGATAAAGTCGATAATCTCCTGAGCGTTCATAACGTTCCTTTCTCCTTCTGTCTGCAAAGTCGGCCTGACAGAAAAGTGTATCCGCAACAGGCGGGCGAGAGGTGCAGGTTCGGTAAACAGACGAGCGAGACACCCATTCTCCGCGCACGCCAAGCGAGAACCCAGTGCGGGGGCGGGGCGGGTATATCGTCCTGCGCGCAGTTCTGCAGGCAAAGGAAGCGCCGTTCCCGGCGCTTCCGTCTTGCCGAAGCTGTTTGAGCACGGGATGATATACCCGCCCCACCCCCGGTAGCGCTCCGGCGCTTTCGTCGCGAAGAGGACTGCTTGAGCACGGGATGATATGCCCGCCCCGACCCCCGTACGAGCACGGGTCCTAGCCGAACATGAGCTCGTCGAAGCTGTAGAACCCCGCCGGTTTCTCCACGATCTTCTGTGCGGCCGCGATGGCGCCCGTCACGAAGATCTGACGGCTGCTGGCGCGGTGCGTGAGCGTGACCTCCTCGTCCGTTCCAAAGAACGACACCGTGTGCACGCCGGTTACCGTGCCACCGCGCAGCGAGTGCATACCCACCTCGTTGGCGCTTCTCGCGCCCACCATGCCGTGCCGCCCGTAGACCGGCTCCAGCCCACCGTCGTGCGCGTCGTTCACCGCGTCAAAGAGCAGCGCCGCCGTGCCGCTGGGAGCGTCCACCTTCTGGTTGTGGTGCGTCTCGGTGATCTCGATGTCAAAGTCGGGCAGCTCGCGCGTAGCCTGCGCGGCCAGGTGCCTGAGCGCCGCCACGCCTAGCGAGTAGTTGCCGCTTTGGATCACCGGCGCCACCTGGCCCAAGCTCCGCAGCTCGTCCATCTGCTCGGGCGTGTAGCCGGTGGTGCCGCATACCAGGGCGCAGCCGCAGCGCCGCACGTAGGCGGCTACGGCATCCAGCGTGCTGGCGTTGGAGAAGTCGATCATCACATCCGCCGCGGGCGCCGCCTCGAGCTCGCCCAGCTCAAAGCCCACCTGGGCCACCACCTCAAAGACGGGCGCGCCGTCAGCGTCGCGCGCGGCCTCGGCGGCCGAGCGGATCAGCGAGCCCATGCGGCCCGTTCCCATAATCGCAACCTTAATCAAGAAGACCAGCTCCCTTCATAGCGTCAACCAGCTGCGCGCGCGTGCCGTCGGCCATGGGGTAGAGCGGCAGGCGGTAGTTGGCCGCTATGAGCCCCATCTGCGCCAGCGCCTCCTTCACGGGGATGGGGTTCACCTCGGAGAAGAGCGCGTGCACCAGCGGCAGCCCCGCAATCTGGATCTCGCGGGCGCGCGCCACGTCGCCGGCCAGCCATGCGTGCGTCATCTCGGCCACGAGCGCCGGCTGCACGTTGGCCCACACGCTGATCACTCCGCTGGCGCCCAGGCTCATGAGCGGCACCACCATGTCGTCGTTGCCCGAGAACATCTTGAAGTCCGGGCCCAACGTGTGCGCAATGTCCGCTGCGTACCCGATGTTGCCCGAGGCCTCCTTGATGGCCATGATGTTGGGGTGCGCGGCGAGCCGCTCCACGTTGCGCACGCTGATGGAGCAGCCCGTGCGCCCGGGGATGTTGTAGAGGATGCAGGGGATCTCCACGGCGTCGGCCACGGTGGCCAGGTGCCGGTAGATGCCCTCCTCGTTGCTCTTGTTGTAGTAGGGCGTGATGATCAGCAGCGCGTCCGCTCCGAGCTTCTGGTAGCTCAGGCTCTTGGCCAGCTGCGTGGCGGTGCTGTTGGAGCCCGACCCGGCAATGACCGGCACGCGTCCGGCCACGCGCTCAACCACGAAGGCGCAGACGGCGTCGTCCTCCTCGTCGGTCATGGTGGAGCTCTCGCCGGTGGTGCCCAGCGTCAGGATGCCGTCCGTGCCGTTTGCAATCTGAAAGTCCACGAGCCGTCCGAGCTCGTCGAAGTTCACGCTGCCGTCCTCGTTGAACGGCGTTACCAGCGCAACGATGGATCCTTCCAGCTTTCGTGCGTCCATGTCCTCACCTTTCTCTTGCGCGGTCGCGCCCAGCGCGGCTGCCGTACTTCCTGGTAATGGGGCGGGTTGCGCCCTCGTTTCGGGGGGCGATAAGAGCCTCTGCTACGGGCGCCGCCAGGCCCCGCGGTCCCCAGCGTCGCCTGCGCCTCCGTGCTTACGCCCTCGCATCCGCCGGCTTGCCGTCCTTCTCGCCCGCAGATGCGTTCTCCAGCGCCGTTGCCTGCGCGAGCCTCTCGGCCACATCTGGGAAGCAGTCGAAGGTGACAAAGTAATCGCGCGGGGTCTCGGCTCGGCGGATGAGACGCGGCGTGCCGTCTGCCTGGAGCAACACCTCGGCCGATTTGAGCCGGCCGTTGTAGTTGTAGCCCATGGAGAAGCCGTGCGCGCCGGTGTCGTGGATGACCAGCAGGTCCCCGCGGTCAACGGGGGGCAGGGCGCGGTCCACGGCAAACTTGTCGTTGTTCTCGCACAGGCTTCCCACCACGTCGTACACGCGGCCGGCTGCCACGGCGCCCGCGCTTTTATCGGGGCCGCCGGGCTGTCCTATCACGGAGATGTGGTGGTAGGCGCCGTACATGGCGGGCCGCATGAGGTTTACGGCGCAGGCGTCCACCCCCACGTACTCTTTATAGATGTGCTTCTCGTGGATGGCACGCGTGACCACGCACCCGTACGGCGCCAGCATAAAACGGCCCAGCTCGGTGAAGATGGCCACATCGCCCATTCCAGCGGGGGAGAGGATGCGCTCGTAGGCCTCGTGCACGCCCGCGCCGATGGCGGCTATGTCGTTGGGGGTCTGATCGGGGCGGTAGGCCACGCCGATACCGCCGGAGAGGTTTACGAACGCAACGTGCGCGCCGGTTTCCTGGTGCAGGCGGCGAGCCAGGTCAAAGAGGATGCCGGCCAGCTTGGGGTAGTACTCGTTGGTGACGGTGTTGCTGGCTAGGAACGCATGGATGCCGAAGTTCCGCACGCCCAGCGCCTGCAGACGGCGAAACGCCTCGAAAAGCTGGTCCTCGGTCATGCCGTACTTGGAGTCGCCCGGGTTGTCCATGATGCCGTTGGAGAGCTGGAAGAGGCCGCCGGGGTTGAAGCGGCAGCAGACCGTCTCGGGCAGAGGGCCGGCCGGCGTACCGTCGGCGGCAGGGGCCGGGCCGCCCGGAGCGCCGACGGCGGGCATGCGCCCCGCGGCGGCCGTGCTGCGGCAGGCCCGCTCAAAGAAGTCAACGTGCGTGAGGTCGTCCAGGTTCACGATGGCGCCCAGCTGCGCGGCCAGCTCGAAGTCCGCCTGCGGGGTGTCGTTGGACGAGAACATGATGTCGTGGCCGGCAAGACCGCAGGCGCGGGCCAGCATGAGCTCTACATCGCTCGCGCAGTCCACGCCGCAGCCCTCCTCGCGGAGGATCTGGATGATGAAGGGGTTGGGCGTGGCCTTAACGGCAAAGTACTCGCGGAACCCCGGGTTCCAGCTGAAGGCCCGTTTGACCGCGCGCGCGTTGGCGCGGATGCCGGCTTCGTCGTACAGGTGGAAGGGCGTGGGGAAGCGCGTGCAGATTTCCTCGAGCTGCGCCTTGGACGCAAAGGGGCGCTTGGCCGCGTAGGCGGCCGTCGCGGCGGCAACGTGCCCGGCGGGCACGCGGTGGTCCGGCGCATCGTGGAAGGTGGTGGGGTCCAGGGGGACAGAGTGCTCGGCGGTGCCTGCGGCCGCGCTCTTCTCGTCCGCGGGCGCAGCGCACTGGTCGTTCTGATTTACCGAGGTGGGGGAGGCGGATGCCATGGGTTCTCTCCTTGATAGCGCTCCTGCAACGTTTCGCGGCAGACAGTCCTGCGGGTCTTCCCCGCAGGCCCACCCGCGCGGCGTGCCGGCTCGCGTGGGTTCGGCGGAGTTGCCTCTGCGCGCGGTCGCGGCCTGGCGGGCTCGCGCGCGCTTCTTCGTCTCCGCGCCTCTATCGTACCCGCTACCGTATCATGCGGTCCGCCCTCCCACAAGGCCGCCGCCCAACTTGTAACCCAATGCGCATACGGTCGCCGCCCAGCCTGCGGCCAAACGAGTGCACCTGTCGCGCCGCGCCATCGAGCGAAACTCTGGAGCCAGTGTTTCGACGCGCGCAGAGTTTCGCTCGATGGCGCGGCCTCATGCATATCAGTGAGATACAGTGCATAAATGAACACAGCTACCAGCCTGTTCTTCTCGCATGATGCATAGGCAAGAAGCGAGGCCCCGAAACTCTGAGGCCAGTGTTTCGGCGCGTACAGCGTTTCGACCCGGCGGGCTATAATGGGCTGCGCACGTCGCGCGTTCCGCGTGTCTCGTGCCTATCGCGCTTTGAAAGGACCTCGCATGAGCGCCTCACAGCCTCCCGTACCGCAATCCGCCGCCGCTGCCGATGCGGCCGACTTGGCGCAACTCACGCGCTTCCGGCGCGACCTGCACCGGATTCCCGAGTTGGATTTTGACCTGCCCAAAACCATAGCCTACGTGACCCGCGTGCTTGAGGGTCTGAGCTGCCGGGTGTTCTCCCCGTGCCCGAGCTGCGTGTGCGCGTTCTTTGACGTGGACGCGGCGTGCGGCCGTCCGACGGGCGCGACCCCGGCAACGGCTGTCCGAGCGGATATGGACGCCCTTCCCATCTGCGAGAAAAGCGGCGCGCCGTTTGCCTCGGAGCATCCCGGCAAGATGCACGCCTGCGGTCATGACGGCCACATGGCCATGGCGCTGGCGGCTGCCTGCTGGGTGGACGACCAGCTCAGGGCCGTTGCGGCCGATGCTGCCGCCGGTGCGGCGCTCGGTGCGGCGGACGAGGGGGGCGTGCCTGCGGATCGCCCGCACGGCGGCGCTGCGGCGGGGGCGGGCGAGAAGCGCCGGCCCGTTCTGCCCCGCAATGTGCTCTTTGTGTTTCAACCGGCCGAGGAGACCACGGGCGGCGCCAAGACGGTGTGCGAGTCGGGCGTGTTTGAGCGCTACCGCGTCGACCGCATCTTCGGCTTCCACCTGTGGCCCGATCTGCCGGCGGGCGTGGTCGCAAGCAGACCGGGGGCGCTTCTCGCCCGCTCGAGCGAGACCACGCTCACGGTGCACGGCGTGTCGAGCCATATCGCCAAGCACCGCGAGGGCCGGGACGCGCTGCTGGCCGCTGCGCGCTTTGTCTGCGCTGCCGACCAGGCTACCGCCGCGCTCAACGATGAGGACCCCGAGGATCCCTGCCTGCTCAAATTCGGCCATATGACAAGCGGCACGGTGCGCAACGCCATTGCGGCCGAGGCGGTGGTCGAGGGCAGCCTGCGCGTGTTCTCGGACGGAATGTCCGACCGCGCGCGCGAGGCGGTGCGGGTGTGCGCCGAGGAAGCGTGCGCCAGTTGCGGCTGCACGTACGATCTGCGCTTCTCCGAAGGCTATCCGCCGGTGGTGAACGACCGGCAGCTCTTTGCCCAGGTAGCCGAGGCGCTGGGTGCGGCGTGCGGTGCCGCGCCGGACGAGAAGGGTGCCGCCGCGGCCGCCTCCTGCGTTGACGGCGAGCCTGCCGTTGCGCCGCGCACGGCTGGGGCCGCGAGCGGGGGCCCCGTGGGCGCCTCCGGTTTAGGGCTGGTGCCCGAGCCCCTGCTCATAGCCGAGGACTTTGCCTTTTACCAGCGGCATGTGCCCGGCGTGTTCTTCCTGCTGGGCACCGGCACGGGCATTCCGCTGCATGCAGACGCCTTCAACTTCGACGAGCGGGTCCTGCTGCGCGGCCTCGATACGTACCGCCTGCTGCTGCAGATGCCCTAGCCACCCGTCCCGGCGCAGCATGGCCGCCGGTGTCGCTCCGTACCCATCCCGTCCCAACAGAAAGGCCCTTCCATGATCAAAGCCGCGTTCTTCGACGTAGACGGCACGCTTCTCAGTTTCAAGACCCACGAGGTCCCCGCGTCCACCCAGCGCGCGTTGGATGCCATGCGCCAGCGCGGCATTAAGCTCTTCGTTGCCACGGGGCGCGCGTTTCGCATGCTGCCCGATGCCGTGAACCACGGCTTCGACGGCTACGTGACGGTGAACGGCCAGGTTTGCTTTGACGATGCCGGGGAGTTCCGCCGTCAGCACATCGACCCCGCGGGCGTGCGCATCGTGGTCGACCAGGTTCGCGCGGGCCTGTACGAAGCCCTTTTCATGACCGAGGACCGCTCCTTCATCAGCGGCCGCTCCCAGCGCGTCCGCGACAACGAGGCCCACGTCAAGCTCGAGTACGAGCTCGGCACCTTGGAGGAGGCGCTTTCCAGCACCGTCATGCAGATGTGCGCTTTTGTGGGCTCCGAGGACGAGCATGTGGTGAGCGATGCCAACCCCTATATCCACACCGCGCGCTGGTGCGACGATTTCTGCGACGTCATGCCCGTGGGCGGCGGTAAGCCCGAGGGCGTTCGCGCTATGTGCGAGCGCTACGGCATCACGCTGGATGAGGCGGTGGCGTTTGGAGACGGTGGCAACGACATCAGCATGCTCCAGGCCGCCGGCGTCGGTGTGGCCATGGGCAATGCCGGCGATGCTGTGAAGGCTGCGGCCGACTACGTCACCACCGATGTGGACGGTGACGGCATCTGGAACGCCTGCGAGCACTTGGGTCTGCTGTAGCGGATTCAGCGCCCCTGTTGGGTGAGAATCGCCTGTGCAATGCGGTTGGCGAGGGGCTCCGCCCGGTTTTGCCCGCGGGCGCTATCCGGCTTTACGCGCTGTTTACCGTTTAGAGATCCTTTGTTGATAGTTGCTTGCGACAATAGTCCTGCGCGATAAGCGCCTCCGCGGCAGACGGGGCCGGCGCTCGCGGGTTCCCGCTTGAGCGCGCTCGGTTCTGCCGGACTCGGCGGTGGCGCGGCGCACCTGTCAAGCCTTCAGTCGCAAGGAGCAGCTATGAAAACGGATACCGTCCGCTACGTGTACGCCGACGACGCCACCCGCTGGAAGGGCGCGGCCGCCATCGTGGCCGTTGCCGCGGTTATCCTCTTGGCCGTCTTCATGGCCCTCGGCATCCCCACCCCGGTTAAGTTCTAACGGAGGTTGCTTGCAGTCCTTTCCCTCTGTTGGGGATGGGTGAGAAGAGCGGAAAAACAGAGCGGCCAAGTGCGCCCTGCCGAGCGCGCTTGGCCGCATGCGTCTATGGGGATGTTGCCGCGAAGCACCTCGATCCAAGCTTCGCGTGCAAATATTTGAGCTATGGACGATTCGGCTTGTGTTGATTGTGGCGGGCGCCAATCAATTTGCATAAAAAGCATTCATAATGCGATTTACATGCATAAAAGTGGAGGTTTTCCTGTTGATAATCGAGGGCCTCTCCCGGAAATCGTTCATAGCGCGCATATTTGCACAGCTGTTTCCGACAGAGGCCCTTTGCCTTCACCGAAACCCGTTCGTCTGCGCGCTTACGCCAGGTACAGCGGTTCGCGGGCGATGCGACGCATGACAAGCGCGCCCGTCGCAAAGCCCCCTGCGGCAACGCCCAGATTGAGCGCGTGGCCTGCGGCGATGCCCGCCGCGCTGCTTACCGCCCAGCAGACCGCCCCGCCGATAAACACCAGGATCATGCCTCCCATGACGGCCACTCCCATGGGCAGCCCGCGCTTGACCACCTCGTTAGGCGAGCTCCATGCGTAGTTGGGCCTGCGCACATCGCATGCCATGGCCAGGGCGATCACCGCGCAGAAGACTCCCAGGCCCACTAAGAAGATCTCCAGCGCGCCGGGCGCGTCCGTTTGCCCGCTGACGAGTAGGATCACCGAGCTTACCGCAAGCGCTACTGCCTGCGGGCCCGCGTTGGACGCCAGCTTGGCTCCCAGCACCGTACGCGCCGAAACCGGGGCGGTGGACATGATCCACGCGCTGCGCCCCTCAAGCGATACCGCGCATGCGGCGCTTGGGCTCATGACCGCGCAGAACGCAAAGACCCAGGGGATCAGCAGGGTGATCTGGCCGATGAGGGCTTCAACTACGGCCTGGTCCAGCTGAACCCCGTCGATGGTGCCCGAAGTCAGCACGCCCCGCAGGCCCAGAACGGACACGCCTACCGCCACGAGCAGCATGAACAAGTAACCGAACACGCAGTTTATGGCATACGACGGCACGCCCATGAGCGTGCGGAGCTCCTTGACGACAAGCGCCGCAAAGGGGCTTGCCGTGCGCCCAGTGGCGCGGCCCAGGTGATCGCGCGAAAGCGCCTTCCTGCGACCGCGGCTGGCGAGCACGCCGTTGAGCGTCAGGTAGTTGCGCTGCACCAGCTCAAGCGTCAGGGCGGGTACGGCGAGCGAGAGCGCCGTGAAGGCCGCCATGCCCGGAACCGACCCGCGGCACACCGCATCGGCCGCCCATACGGCCGGCGGGTACGCGCCCGCCACGCTGCTTTCAGCGGCCATGGCAAAATCGAGCGCCGCGTGGGCCACGACGCTGGAATCGGCCGTCCTGGTTATCACCGAAACAGCGATCGATCCCGCCATGATGGCCGTGAACCCCACGAGGCCAAAGACCACGAAGGCCAGGTTCGCGTGCCTAAAGCGCGCGGCAGCTGCCTGCACGCAGAAAGCCAGGGCAACGGCAACGCTTACCGGCGCCAGGGGAGCCAGCACCACGCTGAGCACCGCGCAGACAACGGGCCAAGCCGCCGCGCCCTGCGTAGAAAAGTACGCCGCGTACAGCGGCACCATGAATAGCGCCGCCAGTCCAATGGCGGTGGCGTACGCGGCGCTCAGCCGAGATGCCACCACTACGCGGCGCGACACGGGCAGCGCCATCAGGTGGTCGAAGTCAGCGAGCCCAAACAGCATGCCGCCCGCTTTGGCAAAGGCAAAAAACACGCCGGCGAGCGATCCCATGGCAACGGCCGCCACGGGAATCATCCGCGCCATTCCCAGCATGGCGAGCGCAAAGCCGACAAACGCCATGTAGATCACGGCAAGCAGGGCGAGAAGCGCGAGGCCGACGCCCACGCCCATCAGCCGCAGGGTCCGCCCGTGGTCGGAGCCACCGCCGCGCTTCCGCGGCGCCAGCGAGTACGCCAGCGCCCGCAGCTGCACGCGGCTCAAGATCAGGAAGTCGCGCAGCATGCTACTCGCCGCCTTTCCGTAGTGCGGTCGGGCGCCTCGGCGTGCCGTTTGCGCCGTGCGCCCCTTCGTCCGCGAGAGCCGGGTTGCCCGCGCGCCTATCGGCCGCGCGGCCGTCATCCTCCACCAGGTCGAGGAAAACCTCTTCCAGCGAGGTATCGCCGCGTACCGTATCCGTGGGGCCGGCTGCGAGCAGCTCGCCGCCGCGGATGATGGCGACCTTGTTGCAGAGCTTCTCGACCACCTCGAGGACATGGGACGAGAAGAACACCGCCCCGCCGCGCGCGGCCAGCTCGCGGAGCATGGCCTTCAGCTCGTGGGACGCCACAGGGTCCAGGCCCACGAAGGGCTCGTCGAGAACCAGCAGCTTGGGCTCGTGCATGAGCGCGCCGATGAGCACGAGTTTCTGGCGCATGCCGTGCGAGTAGGTGCTTACCGGGTCGCCCAGCGCATCGGTGAGCTCCAGGCGGTCCGCCAGGTCGGTGATGCGCGTGCGCCGCGCGTCGACGGGCACGCGGAAGAGGTCGGCGAGGTAGGTGAGGTACTGGGCGCCCGTCATGAACTCGTAGACGTCGGGGTTGTCGGGGACGTAGGCCATGAGGCGCTTGGCGCCCACGGGGTCAGCGGCAACGTCGATCCCGCATACGCGCACGGTGCCGGCGTCGATGGACTGGGCGCCCACGATCGATCGGATGAGCGTGGTCTTGCCGGCGCCGTTGTGTCCGATGAAGCCGTAGATGTCGCCGGGCTCGACGGTGAGGCTGAGGTCGCGCACGGCGACCTTCTTGCCGTAACGCTTCTGGTAATGGCCGATCTCCAGCACGGGGATCGATGCGGCGGTGCTCTGAGTAGCGCGCATGGCTGCCTCCTTATGCTTGGTGGGGTTGCGGAAACAGTAGGTTGCAGAAGAGACGGAAAGGGCATGCGTTGGGGTGGATAAGCCACTTGCTGGTGCCAATGGCCTGCGGGGACGCCTGAGGTTGGGCGCCGCCGGTGCGTGGCGTCAGCGGCCCGAGCGGTTGGGGAGCGTTGCGGAAAGTGGCCGGTCGGGGCGCAGTCTGCTCGCTATCAGAGTGCTTGCTGCCTCATCACGGTTTCTCGGGGGGGGTGATATGCGTGCAGCGGACGAAATGAACCGTTTTTCTGATCCTCGTGGTCCGCGTGGACAGAATCGAGGACTTTTCTGATTCTCAAAGCGGACCTGGTTCCCACGGCATCGCGGTCGCTGCTTTTCTATGCATTCACCTCAGAGAAATACCAGGTAATTAAATTGCATTATGCAGAGTGAGGTTACGGGGGGATGGCGGAATCAGAAAAGACCTCCATTTCGTCCCCCTGTCCTCGCGCAATCAGAAAAAGGGTCCGATTTGGCCGTTCACGCTCCGTTACGGCTCGGCACCCTCGGAAGGAGGCGGGTTTCCGGCGCCAGTTCCGCCCGCGTTACCGCTCCTCTTGGGCAGGTGGCCGTAGCGTTTAAGCGCGTCGCGCAGAATCCACTCAACCTGGCCGTTGGCGCTGCGCATCTCGTCGTCAGCCCATCGTTGAACGGCCGCCCATATCTCGGGGTCAATGCGGAGCGGATACTGTTTGCGCGCCATGGCGGTCACCTGCTAACGGCGCGGTGGGATGCGGGGCGGCCCCATGCGCCGAGTCGAAACGAAAAAGTACGGAGGGTCTGGTCGGGGCCGGCGCGGGGCCGCCCTTCCCAGCGGGCCCCGGCTGCTCGGGGCCGCGCGGGCGGGGGCAGATGCCGCGCCCGCGCGCTGACCGCAGCCGAGGTCGACGGCCTGAACCTGCGGCCGCCCGCCTGAACCTGCGGCCGCCTGCCGGCGCCGAGGCCGCTAGTACAGCGACCCGGCGTTCAGCACGGGGTGCGCCTCGGACTCGCCGCACAGCACCACCATCAGGTTGGACGCCATCTGGGCCTTGCGCTCCTCGTCCAGCTCCACCTGGCCTCCCTTGGAAAGCTCGGTCACGGCCATCTCCACCATGCTCACCGCGCCCTCCACGATCTTCTTGCGCGCGGCGATGACGGCCTCGGCCTGCTGACGGCGCAGCATGGCCTGCGCTATCTCCGGCGCGTACGCCAGGTGCGTC
Source organism: uncultured Coriobacteriaceae bacterium (assembly GCA_944321435.1). GTDB lineage: Bacteria > Actinomycetota > Coriobacteriia > Coriobacteriales > Coriobacteriaceae > CALUOB01. Next base: position 131,915 of record CALULH010000004.1, read on the forward strand.
AGCCGCGCGTCGTCAACCGCCACGCCCGCCGGGGCCAGCCGCTGCGTGAGCTCGTACTTCAGCGCCGTGGACACTTCCTCGATATTGCTGCGCAGCGTGATGGACTCCATGGAGTCCGAGCTGTCCTCGGCATGGTCGTACGCGTAGATGCTCGCCACGTGGCGCAGCGCCGTTTCGGCCTGGGTCGCCACGAACTGCTCGTAGTTGTCAACGTCGAACAGCGCCTTGGCGGTGTCCTCCACGTGCCACACCACCACGTTGGCGATCTCAATGGGGTTGCCCACCTTGTCGTTGACCTTCAAGATGTCGCCGTTCAGCGTGCGGGCGCGCACCGAGATCTTGCACGAAAGCCCGTCCGCCGCTTTCGACGCCGCGCTGATCTGCTTGCCCAGCGACAGCCCCGACTTGCTCAGCACCTCGGCCGCGGCCTCCTCGTTGGAGCTGCTGGCACCCATGGACCGGCTGAAGAAGGGGTTGGCCCAGCGGAACCCCTCGTCGCGCACGGTTCCCTGGTAGTCGCCGAAGAGGATGCACACGCGGGCCTGGCCGGGCTGCAGCGTGAAGAAGCCGCATACGGGAATGAACCACAGGCAGAACAGCACGATGCTCGCTATCAGCCCGGCGATCCATATGCCGGGAATCGGCTGGCCCGCGTCATCGTAGCTCGCCATCATGACGACCGACCCTATGAACAACCCGATAATGACCAGCATCGCCACGATAACCCCGGCGAGCATGGCCCAGCCGGACGCTGCGTGAAGCTTCTTCTCGACGCTCATCTGAGTTTCCTTTCGTAAAGTTCGGCGCACGCCGCAGCGTGCGGGCTACCCCGTAGGCCTTGCCCGGTTGGCCGAGAAGAACGGCAGGCAAGGCGCGCGCATGGCCGCCGAACTGCGTCGTCCCCGCGCGCTCCCGGAGCGCGGGCCCTTTTGAGGCGGGGGGGGGGTGCTCCCCGAAGCGGGCGCTTCTCTTCCGCCCGCTGATTGCATTGTGATATCACATTGGAATCGCGTCAAGCAGTTTTTCGCTTTGCCTGCGCTGTTTTCGCCCAACGGTCCACGGCCTCCCGCGTGGCCGGCGCAAAAAGTAAGAACAGTCAAACATATGAAGTATCGATGTGAGGCGCGGTTGGCTTGGTGAAAAGTGCCTAATGGCGGCGGTACGAGGGCATTTCGTATGGTATCCTGAGCCCACGTGCTTCTATTGGTTCAACGGAATGACGGCCTTCGTCAACGCAGGTGTTCTATCGGCAAGCGGAAAGCTCACGAGAAAGTGCCTGTGCGGGTTCGTCGTACCCATCCAAAAAGCGCGCACACATCAAATTGGGCGCGGTCGGCTGGCCGCGCTTTACGACCCCGCTTAGGAGCGTGATCGCAAGATGCAAGAGGCTTGGGAAGGTTTCACCGGCGGTAACTGGCAGATCGAGGTTGACGTCCGCGACTTCATCCAGCGCAACTACACCCCCTACGAGGGCGACGAGTCCTTCCTCGCCGGCCCCACCGAGCGCACCAAGGACCTGTGGAACACGGTCCTCGGCCTGCTCGAGGAGGAGCGCAAGAAGGGCGGCGTCCTGGACATGGACACCAAGGTGGTCACCGGCATCACCGCCCATCCGGCTGGCTACATCAACAAGGACGAGGAGACCATCGTCGGCCTCCAGACCGACAAGCCGCTCAAGCGCGCGCTGCATGTCAACGGCGGCATCCGCATCGCCATGCAGGCGGCGGCCCAGCACGGCTACGAGATCGACCCCGAGGTCGTGGACATCTACACCAACAAGCGCAAGACGCACAACGCCGGCGTCTTCGACGTGTACAAGCCTGAGATGCGCGCCTGCCGCAGCGCCCACATCATCACCGGCCTGCCGGACGGCTACGGCCGCGGCCGCATCATCGGCGACTACCGCCGCGTTGCCCTTTACGGCGTCGACTTCCTCATCAAGGACAAGCAGGCCCAGAAGGCGTCCACCCCGTCGGTCATGACCGAGGCCAACATCCGCGACCGCGAGGAGCTGGCCGAGCAGATCCGCGCCCTGCAGCAGCTCATCAAGCTGGGCGAGATCTACGGCTTCGACATCTCGCGCCCCGCGCGCAACGTGCAGGAGGCCATCCAGTGGACCTACTTCGCCTACCTGGCCGCTGTTAAGGACCAGAACGGCGCCGCCATGTCCATGGGCCGCACCAGCACCTTCATCGACATCTACGCCGAGCGCGACCTTGCCCGTGGCACCTTCACCGAGGAGCAGATCCAGGAGTTCGTGGACCACTTCATCATGAAGCTCCGCATGGTCAAGTTCGCCCGCACCCCCGAGTACCAGAACCTCTTCTCCGGCGATCCGCAGTGGGTCACCGAGTCCATCGGCGGCATGGGCGTCGACGGCCGCACCCTGGTCACCAAGACCGCCTTCCGCTACCTGCACACGCTCGAGAACATGGGCACCAGCCCCGAGCCCAACCTCACCGTGCTGTGGAGCACGCGCCTGCCGCAGGCCTTCAAGGAGTTCTGCGCCAAGACCTCCATTGCCTCCAGCTCCATCCAGTACGAGAACGACGACCTCATGCGCGTTTACCACGGTGACGACTACGCCATCGCTTGCTGCGTGAGCTCCATGCGCGTCGGCAAGGAGATGCAGTTCTTCGGCGCCCGCGCCAACCTGGCCAAGTGCCTGCTCTACGCACTCAACGGCGGCGTGGACGAGGTCTCCAAGAAGCAGGTCGGCCCCAAGTACCGCCCCGTGGTCGGCGATACGCTCGATTACGACGACGTGATCGACAAGTACAAGGACATGATGAAGTGGCTGGCCGGCGTGTACGTCAACTCGCTGAACATCATCCACTACATGCATGATAAGTACTGCTACGAGGCCATCCAGATGGCCCTGCACGACAAGCACGTGCACCGCTGGTTCGCCACCGGTATCGCGGGCCTGTCCGTCGTGGCCGACTCCCTGTCCGCCATCAAGTACGCCAAGGTCCACCCCGTGCGCGACGAGAACGGCGTCATCGTCGACTTTGACATCGAGGGCGACTTCCCCAAGTACGGCAACGACGACGACCGCGTCGACCAGATCGCCCACGACGTCGTGCACCAGTTCATGGAGTACATCCGCCGCAACGACACCTACCGCAACTCCGTGCCCACCACGTCGGTGCTCACCATCACCTCCAACGTGGTTTACGGCAAGAACACCGGCTCCACGCCGGACGGCCGCAAGGCCGGCGTGCCGTTTGCCCCGGGCGCCAACCCCATGCACAAGCGCGACACCCACGGCGCCATCTCCTCGCTGAGCTCGGTTGCCAAGCTGCCGTTCCGCGACGCCCAGGACGGCATTTCCAACACCTTCAGCATCATCCCCGGTGCGCTGGGCAAGGAGGACCAGGTCTTCTTCGGCGATATCGACCTCTCCACGGCCGACATCCAGATCGAGAACCCCGTCTGCTCCGCGTGCGACACCGATTCCTCCGCGCCCGAGGGTGCCGAGGACCGCTAAGGCCTTGCAGGTTCCGGCGCGCCCCGCAGGCTGCGGCGCGCCGGATGCGCGGACCCCGGCCGTCCGGCTTGCTTCAGTCGGTTTGTTCGGGCGCGCCGTTTGGCTTGCCGCGCGGCTTTTAAGCTGCGGCGGCGGGCCGTGCGCATGGCGGGGTGGGGGACCGCTTGGCCGTGCGCGCGCCGTGGAAGGGGTCCTTCTCGCCCCGCGCCGTGGCATGCACAAAGGGATATGCGGCTTTGAGAAAAGCCTTTACCCCTGGTCAGAACGATGGTACAATCGCGGTAGCATTAACCGGCCCGCCGGCCGGCCGCGAGACGCAATCAAAGGAGATCGCCATGCAGGTTAAGGATGTTTCCCAGTCCCAGGCCGACAACCTCGTCGGCATGCTCGACGCATACGCCGAGAAGGGCGGCCATCACCTGAACGTTAACGTGTTCAACCGCGACACGCTGCTCGACGCTCAGGCTCACCCGGAGAAGTACCCGCAGCTCACCATTCGCGTGTCCGGCTACGCGGTGAACTTCCACAACCTCACCAAGGAGCAGCAGGACGAGGTTATCTCCCGCACCTTCCACGAGGCTATGTAGGCTGCGCGCCTGCGCATACCGCGGCCTCTATGGGCCCGCGCCGGCTTCGAGCTGGCGCGGGCCCTTTTGCATGCGCAGGGGGTTTGCGCGGAACTAGGCTCCGTAGCTGCGCTCTATCGCGCGGATCTGCCGGTAGAGCCAGGCGTTCTGCGGCACGAGCATGCCGTGCTTCTCGGCCAGGCCCACTATGGTTCCGGCAAACTCCTCGACTTCGGTGGGTTTGCGGTTGATGCGGTCCTGCGCCATCGAGGGCATGCCCGCCGGGTCCAGCGAGGCCACCAGGCGGGCCATTTGCGTCAAGTCTTCCTCGGACAGCCCGACGCCCTCTGCGCGGCCAACCGCCAGGGCCTCGCGCATGGCGGCTACAAAACAGCGGTTCTGCTCGCTGCCGAGCTCGCAAGCGCTGCCGTAGGTTCCCTGGTACACCATGCAGGTTTGGTTGATGCCGACGTTCAGCATGAGCTTGACCCACTGGCGTCGCCGCGCATCGGGCTCGATCGCGTAGGCAATGCCCGCACGCTCGAGCAGCCGCGCTATGTCCTCGACCACGCCCGGGTCCGTGCCGGCTGCGGCGCCAAAGCGGATCTCTCCAGGGTGCTCGTAGGTCAGCGCGCCGTTCAGGAAGACCGCGTCCATGCCCTGGGTGATGCTGAGCACCGTGCGCTCCCATCCAAAGCGGCGGGCGATAAGCTCCTCGCTGCGGATGCCGTTGAGCAGGGACATGATGCGCGTTTGCGGGCCCACCAGCGGCTCCATAGTGTCAAGCGCCTGCTCGAGTCCGGTGGCCTTGACGGTCAGGATGACCAGGTCAACGGGCTTTGCTTGGCTGGCGGGGATGGTAGGGATAGTGCAGGCCTCGCCGTTTACGGTGAGGGTTTCCCCGGCATGCCGGGCAAAGCGCTCGTCATCCATGACGAACTCCACGGCACTCGCTCCGAGGCTGCGCGCAATGGCGGTGCCGTGCAACAGGCCAATGGCCCCTTTGCCGATGAGGGCTACGCTTTCTATGGTCATGGGATGTCCTTTCGCGCCGATAACGCTGCCGTTCAGCATAGCACGGCGGCGCGCGGACCGCTGTTGCCCGCCCCGCTCGTTTTGCGTGCCCTGTCTGCGCGCCGCGGTTCCGCGCGCCTGCGGTAAACGGACCCCCACCGCTCGCAGTTTTGCACGTGCGCGCCGCATGGCCGTCTTCTACAATGGAGGCAAAACGGCAGATTAAAGGGGCCGCCGGAGCGCGCAGCCGCGCGGCGCAGGGAGGGCTGTAATGGCAAACGTTGATCTTTCGGAGCTCAAGGCCGCTGGTGCCAGCGCGTATACGCCGGGTCGGGTGCATTCGCTTGAGAGCATGGGCACGGTCGACGGGCCGGGCATCCGCTTCGTGGTGTTCTGCCAAGGGTGCCCCATGCGTTGCGCCTACTGCCACAATCCCGATACCTGGGAGGTCAACGCCGGCGAGACGGTTACGGTCGAGCAGATCATGCACGCGTTCGAAAGCAACCGCGCTTTCTACAAGAACGGCGGCATCACCGTCACGGGCGGTGAGCCGCTGCTGCAGCCGGAGTTCGTGGCCGATCTGTTCGGCGCAGCGCACGCGGCGCCCGCCGGCCGGGTACACACGTGCCTTGACAGCTGCGGCTACGCGTACGCCCCCGATCACCCCGAGCGGTTCGATCGCTTGCTGTCCGAGACCGACCTGGTCTTGCTGGACATCAAACACGCGGATGCGGAGGGGCACAAGCGTCTGACCGGTCGCAGTCCTGAGCGCATTCTGGCGTTTGGGGACGAGCTCGCGCGGCGCAACATCAAGGTGGTGATCCGTCATGTGGTGGTGCCCGGCATCACTGACACGGTGGAGGAGTGCGAGAAGCTCGGTCAGCTCGTTGCGCCGTGGCGCAACGTCGTTGGCCTGGAGATGCTTCCGTATCACACGCTGGGCGTGGTGAAGTACGAGAAGCTCGGCATTCCGTATCCGTTGGAGGGCGTGCCGCAGATGGATAAAGCGCGCATGCCCGAGTTGCGCGCCGCCGTTATGCGCGCCATGAAGGAGGCCCGCGCGCAGAGTTAGGCTTTGCGCCAAGCTCCCGGGGCCGCTCTTTTCATTGTTCCTGTTGTTTTTGGCTACCTCGTTACGTATGCCTGCGCTGTAACAATTATCTGACCTGCGAAAATGCCGCCAAGCGATGCCGTGCTACTTGAAAGGCGTACCTAAAACAACAGGGACGATGCTGAGGGGGGGTGCGGCAGCGGCTCGGGGCATGCGCGCCATCGCCCAAGCCTCCCAAAGCACGTCAATGCAAGGCAAGTAAATCGCGCAGCGGCGAGTAAATCGCGCAGCGCATGCGTCGGCAATGACGCATGCGTCAAAGTAACCCCCGGGCAACGAGGTGTGGAGAGGCTTTGGGCGCCGTCGCCGAAGGGATGGCGCAACGCTTTTCGATAAAAGGCCAGCTCGAAGGCTATGCCTAAGCATATCTTGAAAAGTTATACAACGCTTACTCGGCAAACGGTCGAAAATACACGGCGCGGAGCGTTGCAATGCCCTTCGATCGTGGTATGTTTAAGCCCAGAATCCGGGGCACGGGCCTCGGGCAGCACAGAGGAGGATATTATGGCTCATCCCGTTATCGTTGCAGACGAGTGCATCGCCTGCGGTGTCTGCGTCGACGCTTGCCCCCAGGGCGTTATCGAGCTCGGCGACACGGCTACGGTTTCCGACGAGGATTCCTGCATTGCCTGCGGTGTCTGCATGGAGCAGTGCCCGGCTGGCGCGATCACCGAGATCGCTGAGTAGCTTTACGCGCTACGCACACCTTGCACCGTGAGGGCCCCGTTTCGCCGCGGGGCCCTTTTTCATGCCTTGACGCAGCTGCGGGATGCCCTGCGCACGGCTAAGGCGTTGCCGCCGCCTGCGCTGCACCGTTTATGAAACAAAGCTAAAACAAAGCTGGCGTTTGCGTCGGAACCCTGTATACTGAGACCCGTTCGCTTTAGTACGGTAAAGTACGCTCTGCGAGAAGATCATCTTGGACTTCTCGCGCCGAAGGAAAGGGTCCCATCATGCAGACGCCCCTTATGACCCGCGCCGGCGCCCTTGCGGTCGCCGCGTTCACCTGCCTCTCCCTTGCGGCGTGCGGCGGAAGCCCCGCCTCCACGGACAACGGGTCGGCTGCGGCCGGCTCTACCGGCTCGGCCGATGAGGTTAGCACCTTCATCGTGGGTTTCGACCAGTCCTACCCTCCCTACGGCTTTGTGGGCGACGATGGCGAGTTCACGGGCTTCGACCTCGACCTTGCCGCCGAGGTGTGCAACCGCAACGGCTGGGAGCTGCAGCTCGAGCCCATTGACTGGGATGCCAAGGACACCTTGCTCAACAGCGGCGCCATCACCTGCATCTGGAACGGCTTCACCATGGAGGGTCGCGAGGACGATTACGCCTTCACCGATCCGTATATGCTGAACGGACAGGTTATCGTGGTGAGGGCCGACAGCGGCATCAGCGGCTGGGACGACCTGGCCGGCAAGACCGTCATCACGCAGGTCGATTCCGCTGCCCTCGACGTGCTTGAGGGCGACCAGGCGGATCTGGCTGCCACCTTTGCCAGCCTGGAGCAGATCGGCGACTACAACACCGCGTTCATGCAGCTCGAGAGCGGTGCGGTTGACGCGGTGGCCTGCGACCTGTCTATCGCCGCGTATCAGATGTCCGCCAACCCGGATGCGTACGTGCAGCTCGACGACATGCTTTCCTCCGAGCACTATGCGGTGGGCTTCGCCAAGGACAACCAGGAGCTGGCCGATCAGGTGACCGAAACCCTGCGCGCCATGGACGAGGACGGCTTCGTTGAGGAGCTGTGCGACACGTACGCGGAGTACGGCATCTCCTACGACAACTGGGTCCTGGAGTAAGCTGTGGAACTTTCTACCATGGTGGGCATGCTGGCCGAGGGCTTCCTGGTCAGCATGCAGATCTTCGCCTTGACGCTGGTGGGCGCCATCCCCCTGGGCATACCCGTGGCATTGGCGCGCATGAGCACCTTCGGCGTGCGGGTGGGGCGCTTCAAGCTCCGCCCGCTGGCGCTTATCGCCCGCTTCTACATATCGGTTATGCGCGGAACGCCGCTCATGCTGCAGATGTTCGCCATCTACTTTGCGCCGTACTACGTGTTCGGCATCCAGCTGACGGCGGATTCCAAGTGGTACGCCACCATCGTGGCGTTCATCATCAACTACGCGGCCTACTTTGCCGAGATCTACCGCAGCGGCATCCAGTCCATCCCGCGCGGCCAGTACGAGGCTGCCGAGGTGCTGGGCTACTCGCGCCTGCAGACCTTCGGCAAGATCGTGCTCCCGCAGGTGGTCAAGCGCATTCTGCCGGCCATGGGCAACGAGATCATCACGCTGGTAAAGGACACCTCCCTTGCCTTCGCCATCGGCGTGGCCGAGATGTTCAGCACGGCGCGCGCCCTGGTTGCCAGCCAGGTGAGCATGATGCCGTTCGCCATTGCGGCGGCGTTCTACTGGGTTTTCAACTTCGTGGTCGAAATCGTGCTCGGGCGCTTTGAGAAGCGCCTCGACTACTACCACGACTGACGTGCGATCGGGAGGCCGGGGCGCAGGGGGGCGATAGGCCCTTTTTCAGCACCGGCCGACGGTCGTGCACGGGAGGCGGATCGGAGCGCCCGCTGGCTGGCGCCCTAAGGAGACGGAGCTATGGGTCAGGAAGAAAGCCGGCCGAACGCACGGCCGGTGGTGTCGATCAAGAACGCGCGCAAGAGCTTCGGCGGCGTCGAGGTTCTCAAGGGCGTCACCCTGGAGGTGCGTCCCGGCGAGACGGTGGCCGTGATCGGGGCCTCGGGCGGCGGCAAGTCCACGCTGCTGCGCTGCGCCACGTTGCTCGAGAAGCTCGACGGCGGGTCGCTTTCCTACGGCGATATCGCCGTAGCGCGCGAGCAGGGCGGCCGCACGGTTTACGCGGCACCGTCCGCCCAGCGCGCCGCACGCGAGCGCTTTGGCCTGGTGTTCCAGAACTACAACCTGTTTCCGCACTACACGGTCATGAAGAACATCACCGACGCGCCGCTCAGCGTGCAGAAGCGTCCGCGCGGCGAGGTTGAGCAGCAGGCGCGCGAGCTTATCGCAAAGATGGGCCTTGAGGGCTGCGAGGATAAGGTTCCCTGCCAACTTTCCGGCGGTCAGCAGCAGCGCGTGAGCATCGCCCGTGCGCTGGCCATGAATCCCGAGGTCATGTATTTTGACGAGCCCACCAGCGCGCTTGATCCGGAGCTCACGGCAGAGGTGCTTAAGGTCATCAAGTTGCTCGCGGCCGAGAACATGACCATGGTGGTCGTCACGCACGAAATGTCCTTTGCGCGCGAGGTTGCCGACCGCGTGGTCTTCATGGACGGCGGCGTGGTGGTGGAGGAGGGCCCTGCCGATCAGGTCATCGACCACCCGCGCGAGGCCCGCACCCAGGCGTTCCTGCGCCGTATCAGCGAGTAGTCCTCTTTCCCCGTTTCTCTGCACCGTTTTTGCCCGCGCTTCCTGCGGCAAACATGGGCAAAAACGGTGTCGTTTCAAAACCACTCCCTCCCGATCGGCGTGGCGGTACAATAGCCCGTGCCCAGAATCGCGGAGGAGGAACCCCATGCTCTCAGAACGGCTGCTTTCCAAAACCATAGGCGTAGGTGCCACGCGGCTCATGCGGTCCAAGCTGACCGCCCAGACCAGTGTGCCCGCGCCCAAATCGGGGCATGAGTACTTGCTCTACGTGCACATTCCCTTCTGTGACGTGCTGTGCCCGTATTGCTCGTTCACGCGCTTCCCCTTCCAAGAGGAGGTTGCGCGCCGGTACTTCTCGGCGCTTCGCGCCGAGCTGGCCATGATCCGCGACCTGGGATACCGTCCCACGAGCGCCTACATTGGAGGCGGCACGCCGACCATCCTCATGGACGAGCTGGTGCGCACCGTGGACTACATGCGCGAGCTGTTCCCCACCATCAACGAGGTGTCGAGCGAGACCAACCCGCCGCATTTGGATCGCGCGCTTCTTGCGGGCTTGGCCGGCAAGGTGCAGCGCCTGTCCGTGGGCGTGCAGAGCTTCGACAACGCCCTGCTCAAGCGCATGGACCGTTACGATAAGTACGGCAGCGCGCAGGAGATCGTGGAGCGCATCCAGGGCGTTCACGACATGTTCGAGACGTTTAACGTGGACATGATCTTTAACTTTCCGGGGCAGACCGCCGAGATGATCGCCCGCGACATCGACGTCTTCAAGACCACGGGCGCCAACCAGCTGACCTACTACCCGCTCATGGCGTCTCCCGGTTCCGAGAAGCTCATGCAGACCTGCTTCCACGGCCAAGTGGACTACGGCCTTGAGAAGGAGCTCTACCACACGTTGTTCGACAAGATGACGGCCCCCGTTGACCAAGGCGGCGCGGGCTTCTTCGCCACCGACGTCTACACGTTCGCGGCCGACCGCAATGCGATGATCGACGAGTACGTGGTCGACTACGGCGAGTACGTGGCCGCGGGTTGCGGCGGGTACAGCTTCCTGGGCGATGAGATCTACACCAACGACAGCTCGCTGGCCGGCTACATCCGCCGCGTGGAGGAGGGCGCCATGAGCGTTGCCTCCAAGATCGACATGGGCCGCTCCAACGGTAAGCGCTACCGCATGGGGCGAGAGCTTTTCGGGCTGCGCTTGGACAACCGCGCGTGGGCGCGCGATTTTGGGCGGCCCATCCAGAAGGATCTCCCGGTGGAGTACGGCTACCTCAAAATGAACGGCGCCTTTGCGCAGGACGACGCCGACGCGCTCACGCTCACCCGTGCGGGGCGGTACTTGGTGCTGGTGATGATGCGCCAGATCTTCATCGGCATGAACACCGAGCGCGATCGCCAGCGCACCCTGCTGCCGCCGGACGAGCGCAGGATGTTCACCGACTCCGCGGAGCGTCAGATCGCCGCGGCGAAGGCTGCCGACGCCGAGGCCGCCCGCGCGGCGGGGACCCAGCGCGAGGGCTACTACACCTACTAGCCCGCGGCGCACGGCTTTTGCGCCTCACCTGTATGCAATTCTCGCCCAGATGATGCCTCTGCTCTAGCAAGATAAAGCGTTACCTGTGCTTATCGCACTCCAGATGACCTCATCCCCTCCAACAGGGGATGCCGTTCTCTCTATAAAGTGCGCCAAAACCTGAAATTACCCACAACAAGGCGAGAGGTTCCGGCCCCGCCGGGGCGAGAATGCAACATGACGTAACCTGTCCCGGCATCGCCGCCGGGCAGCGTCAAAGCATAAGGCGGCGCACGTTCCCGAGCGGCGCCGCAGAGGTATCCGATAGGGAGGGAAACATGAAAGAGAACACCGCTTTGGAGCATGTCGGCTCCGGCGCGGATCGTCTCGACGCCTTCTTCACCCGTCGCGGGTTCGTGAAGGTGTCGGGCGCGTTCGTGGCCACCATGGCAGCGCTCGGGCTGCTGCCTGAGACCGCCGCAGCCGCTCCCACGAGCTCCAAGGGCAAGATTGACTACTACGCGACGCCCAGTCACGTGCTGAAGATCAATCGCGCCAAATGCACCGGTTGCCAGCGTTGCGAGATGAGCTGCACGCTCAAGAACGACGGCAACTCCCAGCCGGCGGCCGCCCGCATCCATGTGCGCGACGGCTTCTTCTACGGCTCCGAGCTCGGTTCCGGCGACGGCATCTATTACTCCTGCGAGTGGAACATCCGTCAGTGCCACATGTGCACCACGGCCATGTGCCAGACGGCCTGCCCGCACGGCGCCATCATCACCGACGAGTCCACGGGCGTGCGCTCCGTCGACCCCGAGAAGTGCGTGGGCTGCGGCACCTGCGTGGCCGCCTGCCCGTACCACATGCCGGTCGTGAACTCCGTGACGCACAAGTCCACCAAGTGCATCGCGTGCGGCCGCTGCGCCGAGCAGTGCCCCAACGGCGCCCTCGAGCTCGTCGAGTGGGAGAACGTCAACCACGCCTCCGGCCCGACCCGCCAGGAGAATCCCGATCCGCTGATCTCGGAGGTTCAGGATTACGTCGGCGGCGGCAAGGTCGCTTAACGGAAACGAAGGAGTTTATCCATGGCTGATAACGTCTCTTACGGTTGGGCGGGCTACATCGCGCGCGTCAACCTCACGAGCGGGGACATCACCAAAGAGTCCGACGAGGAGATGCAGCAGGACTACATCGGTGGCATGGGCTTCGCCAACAAGATCATGTTCGACGAGGTGCCGGCTGGCACCAAGTGGGACGACCCCGAGAACAAGGCCGTGCTGGCCGTCGGCCCGCTGACGGGCTCCGGCGTGCCGCTGGGCGGCCGCTCCACCTGGGCCACGCTGTCCACCTTCACCAAGGACTACCTCATTGTGGACTGCCACTGCGGCGGCACCCTGGGCGCGCAGCTCAAGTACTCCGGCCATGACGGCCTGATCATCGAGGGCGAGTCCGAGACCCCGGTCTACATCCTCATCGACGACGACAAGATCTCCATCGAGGACGCCTCCGCCTTCTGGGGCAAGGGCACGCGCGAGACCACCGAGGGCCTGTGCAAGAAGCACGGTCTGGACTGCTGCGTTGCCGCCATCGGCCCGGCGGGCGAGAACCTCCTGCCGTACGCCTGCGTCATGAACGCGCGCTCCCACTCCGCGGGCGCCGGCCTGGGCGCGGTTCTCGGCAAGAAGAAGGTCAAGGCCGTCGTGGTCCGCGGCACCAAGGGCGTCAACGTCGCCGACCCGCAGATGGTCGCCGACCTGTCCGACTACATGCTCGCCGAGGTCCTGGGCTCCAACAACAACCACGTGGTCCCCAGCACCCAGCAGTCCTGGGCCGAGTACTACGACAAGGGCTCCCGCTGGACTGCGCGCAAGGGCCTGTACTGGGCGGCTGCCGAGGGCGGTCCCATCGAGACCGGCGAGCCCAAGCCCGGCGAGCCCAACACCGTGGGTTACCGCTGCATGAAGTCCACCAAGGACCTGGGCCCCGAGGCCGAGAAGTACACGGTCAAGATGGCCGGCTGCCACGGCTGCCCGGTGCGCTGCTACACCAACGTGCAGGTTCCGCGCGTCAAGGAGATCACCGGCTACAGCTCGACCGGCAACACCTGCGTGCCTAACTTCCCGGTTTCCTCCTACATGCCCGGTATCGCCCCGGTTGCCGGCATCACCGACGAGGACGGCACCCTGACCGACCTGTCCGTCGTTTACAACCAGGTTGTCTCCGCCATCGTCGACGACCTGGGCCTGTGGTGCAACTACGCGCAGCTGTACCGCGATATCGCGCACTGCTACGCTTCCGGCATCTTCGAGCGCGTGCTGGGCGATGACTACGCGTCCTACCGCTTCGAGGACTTCTTCGACAACCAGGACCCCACGCCCATCGTGAAGATCCTCACCGACATCGCCATGAACCAGAGCGAGATCGCCTACGTGGGCCACGGCCCGCTGGTGTGGACCGAGCGCTGGGACGACGCCGCTTGGTACGATAACGCCAAGTCCTGTCTGATCAACTACCGCGGCTGGCCCGTGCACCACGCCATCGAGTGCTTCGGCCAGGTTGGCGGCCTGTACAACATGATGTTCAACCGCGACGACATGATCCACTCCGCGGTGAACTTCCAAGGTTGCGGCCTGCCGATCGACCTGAAGAAGGAGATGGCCAAGGAGATGTGGGGCGGCGAGGACGCGTGCGACCCCGACAAGGCCTACACCCCCATCAACGACGCCAAGATCGAGTTCGCTTGGTGGAGCATCGTCACCGACGTGCTGCATGACTCCCTTACCCTGTGCAACTGGGTGTGGCCGATGGCCATGGCCCCCGAGAAGGCCCGCGACTACCGCGGCGACCTGGATCTCGAGGCGCAGTTCTACACCGCCGTCACCGGCGTCGAGGTCACCACGGACGACCTGTACAAGGCCGCCGAGCGCATCATGACCCTGCAGCGCGGCTACTCCTCGCTGGGCATGACCGATGCCGAGGGCAACATGGGCTGCAACGACTTCCGCAACGTCCACGACGTCATCACCGAGTGGGTGTTCGAGAAGGATCCCGACCTCAAGGCGTTCGAGAAGGGCACCGACAAGATGGACCGGGACGACTGGCAGAAGGCGCTGGGCATGCTCTACAAGCGCTTCGGCTGGGACGAGGAGCTGGGCTGCCCCACCAAGCAGTGCCTGGACGACCTCGGCCTGGACGACCTGGAGAGCGCGCTGGACGAGGCCGGCCTGCTGGTCGACGGCGGCACGCCCTACGACGAGCGCACCCGCACCTACTCCGGCGTCCTTTCCGACTACTGCGGCAACAACCCCGCGTTGGCCCAGTAACCCAAGATCCCCTGAAAGGAGTGAACCATGGCTGACGAAATCAAGGAGACCAGCAAGGCCCCCAAGCGCAAGATCAAGCGCCTGCCGATCATCATCGCGGCCGTCGTGGTCGTGGCCGTCATCGGCGTCGCCGGCTGGGCGTGGCACGCCACCCCCGAGTGCTGCGACACCATTTGCCACAGCACCATGGGAAAGTACTACGACTCGTTCGTGAACGATTCCGAGTCGCTGGCCTACAAGCACGCGAGCGTTGCCAACAACCAGTGCCTCGGGTGCCATGAGGCCACCCTGCCCCAGATGATGCACGAGGTCCAGGTGCAGCTCTCCGGCAGCTACTCCGAGCCGTTCGAGAAGGTCACCTTCTCCAACGACTTCTGCCTGCAGAGCGGTTGCCACCTGGGTGCCGGCGTGATGCCGGGCGCCACCGAGTCCTCCACCAAGGACTGGGGCTTCGACCCGCACAGCACCTATCATGGCGGTGTGACGCAGCAGTGCAATTCCTGCCACCGCTTCCATGACCAGAGCGTGCTCACCTGCACGGGCTGCCACCAGATCGGCGCCTACGAGGGCGAGGGCGACGTGCCCGAGGGTTGGACCGACACCGCCGAGGTCGACGGCGTGACCACCTACCTGCCCAAGGGTTGGACTGTCCCGCAGCAGTTCGAGGCTGCCACGACGGCCGAGTAGCGCTGCTGGGCGATAAGTCCGCACGGGCGACAAGCTCATCTCCCGTTAAGGGCGGCTCCTCTTCGGAGGGGCCGCCCTTCTCGTATATGCGCGCTGATCGCCGTGTTTTCAGGGTCCCCAGCGGGCAAGAAGCGCGGCGATCGGCGCGAATGAGCGGGGACGGGGACGGGTCCCTCTCCTAAAAGTCTCATGGGGTTTCGTCATGCGCGGCCCAGACGGCGGCGTTCCGGCGGATAATAGCGGTTTGACAGGAGCAAGACGCCGGACGCGCGTGCTCGCCTGCCGGGTCCAGTGCCTGGGGGAGGCGGGCGCCAAGCGTCGCATAGGGGAGGCACCATGACATCCATTGACTTCACGCCCCACGGGGTGTGCTCGCGCAACATCCACGTTGAGCTGGCGGACGACGGTCGCACTATCGAGCGCGTGGCCTTCACGGGAGGCTGCAACGGCAACCTCAAGGCCATCTCAAAGCTGGTGGCTGGCAAGCCCGTGGACGAGATCACGGCCATTCTGGATGGCAATACCTGCGGGAACCGTCCCACTTCGTGCGCAGACCAGCTGTGCGGTGCCCTGCGCGCCGCCGTGGCCCAGGCCGCCGGCGACACGGCGCCTGCGGAGGCGTAAATGGGCCTGTTCGACGCGCTGCGCAACCCTTCCCGCCGCAAGTTCGTGACGGGCACGGTTGCGGCGGGCGGCGCGCTGGCAGCTGCGTCGGCCCTCAGCGGCTGCGGTGGCGATACGACAACGACCTCCGAAAACGACCCCCAGGTCATCGAGGACAGCTCGAGCAGCATCGACATCTTGGCGGAGTTCTCGGACGCGGGCACGGTGCCCAAGCCGACGGCGACGTGGACGTTGCCCCTGGGCACGGTGCTTCTCGCCAGCGAAGGCACCTGGGTGGCGGCGCTCCAGCTGTCCGAGACGGCTGCGGTGGCCAACATGCTGGGCGTGCTCAGCCTGTCCTCGGGCACGGTGGCGACCCTGCTCTCCGCGCCCACCGAGGGCTCCACGTTCTCCTTTTACGACGCCCATTGCTCGGACAGCGTCTTCGCCTGGGTTGAGATCTGCTACAACGATCGCAGCTGGAAGCTCTTCGCGCAGCCCCTTTCCTCCGGCTCCCTCAGCGGGGATCGCGCTCAGCTAGCCGAGGGCGATGCCGATTTCGACCCTCCCCGGTTCACCGTGCACGGCGGCAGCGTCATCTGGCTCGAGATGCCCAGCTCGTCGGGCTCCCGCACAGCCGAGGACTCGCATTGCCGCATTTGGAGCACCGGCGGCGGCACTGAGACCTTGTGGACCTCGCAGGGCCGTTTTGCCACGGCGCCCACCGTGTCCGGCGACATCCTCACCATCACCCCGCGCGTGCACGTGGAGGAGGGCCGCTACTACGGCATCACCGCGCTCGATCTGGCCGACAGCGATTACGCCCAAGTGGATCAGCTGGTGCTGCCGCAGAGCATCCAGCCCTTCGAGGCGGTGTATCTCAACAACCAGTTTGCCTTCTCGGTTGAGGCGGCCTACCAGTCGGGCGGCCTCTTCGGCAACATGGGCACGTTCATCGGGCGCGATAGCGGTCCCTACTACTACCTTTCGCGCGAGCCGCAGCAATGCGTGGCCGGCAGCGGTAACCGTTACCTCATCAAATCGCAGTCCTCGCATTTCCTGGTGGACACCGACGAGCAGACCTACGCCGTCATCTACGCGCCCGACCGCGCCATAGACCGCGGCGACTTCTCGCCCAGCGTGGGCACGGTCAGCAGCTTCGTGACCTTCTCCACGGTGCGCAGCTTGGACACGGGCCTGCCCGAGTCGGTCACCGCGCGCGTGTTCAGCCTGTAGCCGGGCGAGAAGCGCCCCCGGCGCCCGGTCTTCTCGCCCGCAGGCCCTGCTCGCGCCGTTAGTATCCCATGCGTCGCAGGTCGGCGTCGGACAGGCCGAAGTAGTGGCCGATCTCGTGAACCACGGTCTTGCGGATCTGCTCGACCACCTGCTCGCGCGTGGAGAAGATCCGCTCATGCGCCTGTTTGAAGATGGTCACCACGTCGGGCGTCACGTTGCCGTAGTAAAGCCCGCGCTCGGTCAGCGGCACGCCTTCGTAGAGCCCCAGCAAGATGCCGCCCGAGCGCGTGCCCTCCGAGGGGGCGTCGCCGCGCCGCAGGCTGGCGAGCTGGGCGGCGGTGGGCGCGTCGGCCACGGTTACGCCGACGTTCTCCAGCGCATCAAGGAAGCGCGGCGGAATGCTGGCCAGCGCGTCCTCAACCGCCTGCTCGAACTCCTCGTCGGTCGTCTCATACATAGCGCGTGGCGGCCGGGCCCCTGCCGCCCCTCCTTTCCTGGCCCCATTGTACCCAGCGCGCTGCGGGTGCCCGCTTCGCCCTGGGCCTCGTGCCAATCTTCAGCTCTGTGCGCGTGTGGCCGCGGTCTGCCGTCTGCCCGGATGCTGGTTTACAATGCAATGGTTCGGAAGAGCGGTAAGCGCCTCGGCGCGCAGGCCCCCGCGGGCCGTGCGCGGCACGGGCGAGCCTGAACGGGGGTAGGTATGGAACGCGTGACTATCGACCGCATTATCGACGGTGTTGCCGTATGCGCGGCGGGGCCGGGCGCGCTCAAGCGCATTCCGGTTGAGGAGCTGCCTGCGGGCGCGGACGAGGGCTCCGTGCTGGACCGCGTCGACGGCGTCTGGACGGTTAACGCCGAGCTGACCGAGCAGCAGCGCGCGTACGTGGCCAGCGAGCTTTACTACGAGCATGAGGACGGCTCGCCCGCCATGCGCGAGGATGCGGGAATACCCTGGTAGAGAGGCCGGGTGCGAACTCCATGCAGGGCAATAAGCGCAACAGGGGGCGTTTTGCCCCCAAAGGCGGCGACATGGCGGCCGAGGTTGAGGCGCCGGACGAGAAGCGCGAAGCGCCAGCTGGCGCGGACCGGCGTCCCGATAGCGCCTCTCCGCAGGATGGGCGGCGGGGCGCTGCGTCGCGGCGAGCCGGTGGGCGCAGGCGCAAGCTCGCGGTGCTGGCGGCCGCGGGCCTGGTGCTGCTGCTGGCCGTTGCGGCCGGCATCGCGGCGGCCCTCTCCGCATATCCGCCGTCGGGGCTGGGTTCCGACCAAGGTACCGCGCGTGCCACGGGTGCGGCGGCCGTGATCGCCGATGCCGTCGATCGGATGGCGGCGGCATCAGCCGAAGTGGTATCCAGCGTGGCCGAAACTGCCCAATCGGCGGGCGGCGAGAGCGCTCTGGCTCTGGAGGACGCTGTGACGCAGGCTGCGCTTGATGCGGAGCGTGCGACCCTCGACCTCGCCAGTCTGGATCTCAACGCAATTCCCTCGACAGAGGATCCCACGTGCTTCTCGCTCACCTCGGCTGAGGTGCCGGCGCTTTCCGCGGAAAGCCAGGCGGCCGTAACCGAGGCGCTGGCGCAGGTGCGCGCCATGGGGGAGGGCGGCTTCGTGCTTATCGACTGCGCTTCAGGCACGGGCATCGCCGCCGGAGCCGATACGGCGGTTTACGGAGCCAGCACCTACAAGGGGCCCTATGCTGCCTATGTGTGCGAGGCGCTGGTGGACGGCGGCGTCATCACGCTGGACTCCGCCTGCCCAGTTACGCCCGGGCTCAACTACGAGAGCACCTTTGGCCTGGATGCCAGCTCGTACCCCGTGCGCGATCTGCTCCAGGCGCTCGTTGCCAACTCGGACAACGACGCCTTCCGCGTGCTGCGCGGCGCCTACGACCGCCGCGGCTACGACACGTGGATGCAGCAGTTCGGCGATCAGGCGCTTGCACGCGGCAGCCTGTTCTACCCCACGTACTGCGCGCGCACCTCGGTCAAGCTGTGGGCGCATATATATGAGTACCTTGAGAGCGGCAGCTCCACGGCCGCGTGGCTGTCGGAACTGTTCGAGAACACGCACGTGTCGTTCTTGCGCGTCGGCGTGGAGCGCGCGGGCGTGGACGCAACGGTGCGCAACAAAGCCGGTTGGTATGTGGACGCGGACGAACCGCAGTACAACTGCACGTCGGACGCGGGGATCGTGCAGGTGGGCGGAACAACCTACCTGGTCTCCATCATGACCGCCATGCCTTACAGCGACGCTGCGGCCGAGGCTTACGAGGATCTGGCCGCCGCGTTTTTTGACCCGGGCGTACTGCTCGCCCTGCGGTAACCGCAGCCGCCGAGCGGGCCGCACGGCGCTCGGACCGCGCTCGCCCTGGGTTGGGGACACGGAGGTGTGCAAATATTCGAGCTATGAACGATTGGCGGCGGAACGCTCTGCTGGTTCTTTGAAAAAATGCATACACAGATCACATCATCAGGCATAACGATGCTCATCATGCATAAAAACGCCCCTTGAAGAGGGGAGGGGTAGCAGCGCGGTTCGAAAATCGTCCATAGCTCGAATATTTGCACAGCCGCGGACCCGACAAAGGGCCTGCAAGCCACACCAAGCGGCATGTGAGTCACGCCCCACGGCGTGCGAGGTGCACCGAGAAGGAGCACGCGCCGCGCCCAACGTGTTGCCGCGCGCATCCGATAGGGGGTGCGGAACAGTCTTGACTTGAAGTTAACTTGAGGCGGTAGGGTAGGGACCACACCATCGACTGTTTGGGTCAGGCGAGAAAACGAGCGTCGGGTCGGGGCGCAAGGCGCCGCCTCAAGGCGGGGCCGATGCACCTCAGGCGGAGCGGCCGCGCGGCGCATTTGCGCGGCACTGCTCGGGAGCGCGGGCGTTCAGCCCCTTTCGTCCATTCTTCTCGCCTTATGTATGAAAGGAGGGCCGCCTATGGCGGGGGACTCCCTGCTGGCGCAGGTTGAGCAGGGCTTGGCCGACCTTCTCGACCAGGGCGTGCGCTACGGTCTGGCTTTCTCAGGCGGCTGCGACTCCATGCTGCTGCTGGCGCTTCTCGTGCGCGCGGGCTACGACGTGGCGCCATACACCCTGTCCACGGCATTCCAAGCGCCGTTTGAGCTGGATGACGCACGCGATGGTGCCGAGGTAGCGGGTGTGGATCTTACCGTTATCCATGCCGACGTCTTAGCGGAGCGGCGCGTCTGCGCCAACCCGCCGGATCGGTGCTACTGGTGCAAGCGGTTCATCTTCAGCAGGATCCTCGACGCCATGGCGGCCGATGGCCGCACGGTGCTGTTGGACGGTAGCAACGCCAGCGACGACCCGGCGCGACGTCCGGGCATGGGCGTCCTGTCCGAGCTGGGCGTCCGCTCGCCTCTGCGTGAGCTCGGCCTTTCCAAGCCGCAGGTGCGCGCTCTCTCGCGCGAGCTGGGGCTTTTCACGGCCGAGAAGCCCAATTTCTCGTGCTACGCCACCAAGGTTCCCCAGGGCCAGCCCATCACGCGCGAGGCGCTGAAGCAGGTGGCCGCGCGCGAGAACCGCGGCTGGCGGTAAAGCCGGACCCCTTTGCGGGCCTTCCGGGCGCGGGCGGCGTTGGCGTACGGGGCGGCGGGGCAAGACGAACCGCTGTTTCGTCCTGCGGTGGTATATATGAGTGCGAGCAATGAGTGCGAGCAAGGTCCGCACGGGCTGACGGGTGCCCCGCGGACGTGCGCGACAGGAGGCTGCGCCGTAAGCGCTGCGCGGCCTGACGGGAGGTTCTATGGACGCATCTGAGCTGAGGCGCCTGGCCCAAGCGGTGGCCGACGGCGCGGTCACGCCCGACGAGCTGGTGGACCGCGTGCGTGCGGACGCGGCCCGCAGCGTTGCTGACCTTGGCTACGCCCAGGTGGACACTCAGCGCGGCCTGCGCACCGGGGTGTCCGAGGTTGTTTACGGCGCGGGCAAGACCGCCGACCAGATCGCCGGGATCCTGGCCGCCATGCAGGCTGCCGGGCAGGCCCGCGTGCTGGTGACGCGCCTTGCGCCGGACAAGGCGGCTGCGGTGGCCCGCCTTCTGGACGTGGCGCTGGAGGACGCGGAGGCCTCAAGCGGGCCGTCAGAGGGGTGCGCCGACGTCTCGGATTCCGAGGTCCCCCTACGCTACTGGCCTACGGCGCAGCTCGCCGTGCGGGGCGATCTGCCTGCGCCTGACGGCAACGGCACCGTGGTGGTGGCTGCGGCTGGCACAAGCGACCTGCCCGTGGCGGAGGAGGCGGCGCTTACCGCGGAGTTCCTGGGCAGCCGCGTTACGCGCCTGTACGACGTGGGCGTGGCCGGCATCCACAGGCTCCTGGCGCATGTGGACGACATCGCGTCCGCGCAGGCCGTGGTGGCCGTTGCGGGCATGGAGGGCGCGCTTGCCAGCGTGGTGGGCGGTTTGGCCGCCTGCCCGGTCATAGCCGTACCCACCAGCGTAGGGTACGGAGCCAGCTTCGGCGGGGTAGCTGCTCTGCTCGCCATGCTCAACAGCTGCGCCAGCGGCGTGTCGGTGGTCAACATCGACAACGGCTTCGGCGCAGGGTACCAGGCCTCGCTCATCAACCACGCAAAGGTTGGCTGAGCGCGCCTGCGCACCGTTCCGGCACCGGCGGCCGCATGCGCGGCGCCTGACCGCCGGTGCCCGCCGCGGGTTCCCGCGCGCGGCGGTTCGCCCCGCTGCAGCGGCACATCGCCGCAACAGGCCTGTTGTTTTGGCATACGGCCCTCTTGGGGCCGATGAGAAGGAGATCCCATGGGCAAGACCCTTTACCTGGACTGCACCAACGGCATCAGCGGCGATATGACCGTTGCCGCCTTGCTCGACCTGGGCGCGCGCGAGGACGTGCTGCGATCCGCGTTGGACAGCCTGCCGGTCGACGGCTACTGCATCGAGATCGGCCGCGTTGCCAAAAGCGGCCTGGATGCCTGCGACTTCAACGTGATCCTGGACCGCGAGCACGAGAACCATGACCATGACATGGCCTACCTGCACGGGCATGCGGACGAGGGGCACGGCCACGCCCTTGCTCCCGGCGGCCACGACCATGTCCATCATGGGCACGATGGCGGTCACCACGAGCACGCCCACCATCATCACGGCCATGTTCACCGCGGCCCGGCCGACTTGGATGTGCTCATCGACGCCGCCGACCTCTCGGAGGGAGCGCGGGAGCTGGCGCACCGTATCGTCGCGGTTCTCGCCCAAGCCGAGGCCAAGGCCCACGGCGTGCCGCTCGACCAGGTGCACTTTCACGAGGTTGGAGCCGTAGACTCCCTGGTGGACATCGTGGCCGCGGCAGTGTGCGTGGACGACCTGGGCATCAGCCGCACCGTGGTGACGCAGCTCACCGACGGCCACGGTACCGTTCGCTGCCAACACGGCGTTATTCCGGTGCCGGTGCCGGCCACCCTCAACATCGTGCAGCAAAACGGGCTGCCCCTCGGCATCTGCGAGGTCGAGGGCGAGCTTGTGACGCCTACGGGCGCGGCCATCGTGGCGGCCTTGCGGCCGGAGTTTGCGCTGCCGGCGCGTTTTACCGTTGAGCGCGTTGGATTGGGCGCCGGCAAGCGCTCCTACAGCCGCCCGAGCCTTCTGCGCGCCCTGCTCATTCACGCAGCGGATCCCGTGCCGCAGGACCGCGTCGTGCGCCTGGAGTGCGACATCGACGACGCCACGGGCGAGCAGCTCGCCTACGCGGCCGAGCGCCTCATGGCCGCCGGCGCGCGCGAGGCCCATTGGGTTCCGATCTACACCAAGAAGGGGCGCCCCGCCTACCAGCTGCAGGTGGTGGCGGCTCCCGCCGACGTGGAGCGGCTCGAAGGAATCGTCTTTGCGGAGACCACTACCATCGGCGTCCGCCGCTGGAGCTGCGACCGCACGGTGCTCGCCCGGGAGGTCGCCACGGCGCAAACGCCTTGGGGCTCGGTGCGCACCAAGCGGGTCGAGCTGCCCGGCGGCGGATCGCGCGTCACTCCCGAGTACGAGGATTGCGCCCGGCTTGCGCGCGAGAAGGACATTCCCCTCCAGCAGGTTATGCAGGCCGCCCGTCTCGCCTGCGAGGCGTAGCCGCTCCGCCCCGAGCCCGCCTTGCCGCCGGCTTTTCTCGCCCAACCTCGCGGCGGGCGGTTCTCTCAATGGGTACCATAAAGAAAGCTTGCACTATCCCGGGGGCCGGTGCGGCGCGTTGCGTTCGCCTGGGGCTTGCCCGGAGGCGCGGTATCCGTTTCGAGAAGGGAGAGGGCATGTCCTCAAACCAGAAGTGGCTCAAGATCATGAGCTTCCTTTCCATCCTCGCCGGCGTCGGCATGGCGGTGTGGACGTCGTTCAGCCTGGCGTTCGCCAACACGTCGCTGGGATTGCTGTTGGCCATCTGCATGGGCGTGCAGGCGTTTCTCGACGTGGCGCTGGGCGTGTTCGGCATCGGCGCGGCCAATAAGCCGGTGCGCGCGGAGGGGCTGTACTATATCGCCTTGGTCTGGCTCGCGCTGATCCTGAACGTCGTGGCGGTCATCGTCATCGCGCTCATCGGCGGCGGTGGCCAGACCGAGGACATGGTTTACGCGTTCGTAAGCCTGGACATCCCCTCCATCATCAACCTGGTCGTGGTGTTCTTCTATTGCCGCTTTGCCCGCCTGGTGCGCGCCCAAAGCGCACAGAGCCTTTAGCGGCCGGGCTGCCGGCTGATTGCGGGCCGCGTGGCTGACGCTGCGCGGCCCGTCGCGTTTGCACTGCCCCTTCGTTGAAAAGGACAACGCATGAAGATCCTCATCGCTTCCGATATCCACGGCTCGGCATTTTGGGCCGAGCGCCTCATGGCCGCTATCGACGCCGAGCAGCCCGACCGCATCGTCTTGCTGGGCGACCTGCTCTACCACGGCCCCCGCAACGACCTCCCGCGCGACTACGCCCCCAAGCGCGTGATCCCGCTGCTCAACGATCTGGCGGCGCAGGGCAACATGGTGGCCGTCCGCGGCAACTGCGAGGCGGAGGTGGACCAGATGGTGCTCTCCTTCCCCTGCATGGCCTCCTATGCCGAGCTTGTCGACGACGCTGGCCGTACGCTGTTCTGCACCCACGGCCATGTGCACGGTGCGGGCTTCCACAACAGCGTGGACAGCCTGCCGCCGCTTCCTGCGGGCGGTGCCCTGCTTTTCGGCCACACGCATATCAAGGTGAGCGAGCCGGTGCCGGCGCGGCCCGACGTATGGGCGTTCAATCCCGGCAGCGTGTCCATACCCAAGGACGGAACCCACAGCTACGGCGTCTACGAAAGCGGCGAGCCGGTTGAGCGGGCGTTCCGTCATGTCGTGCTGAGGGAGGCGTAGCCCATGGCCGCCGATCCGCGCGTGAAAAGCGGCGCCCCTGCGATCGCGGGGGAGCCTGGCGCTGCCGAGGCCTCCGTGACCGCGGTGGGTCCTGAGGCGGGCGTCGCGAGCCCCTCGGTTGCCGGCATCCCTGCGCGCAACCGTGCCACGCGGGCCGATGCGCGCGCGAGCTTCGACGCGCTTACGGAGACCATCTGGCGTCTGCGCCAGCCCGACGGCTGCCCATGGGACCGCGAGCAGACGCATGCGAGCATCGCCAAGAACATGATCGAGGAGGCCTACGAGGCAGTCGACTGCATCGAGGCCGGAGATGCGCGTCACTTGCGTGAGGAGCTGGGCGACGTGCTCATGCAGGTGATGCTGCACGCGCAGATCGCTGCCGATGCCGGCGAGTTCACGATCGACGACGTGGTGTCCGATCTGAACGAGAAGCTTATCCGCCGGCATCCGCATGTGTTCGGCAAGGTGGGCGGCGCGCAGGATGCTGACGCGGTTCTGGATATCTGGGACAGCGTCAAGCGCGCCGAGCGCGCCCGCCGCAACGCAGGCGCTGCGACGGGGGAGGGCGCCGGGGCGGCCGGCGCCAACGGCGCAGCCGATGGTGCGCCACGGCCCGAGGGGCTGCTCGACAGCGTGCCCAAGGCGTTCCCAGCGCTTATGCAGGCGCAGAAGGTGTCCAAGCGCGCGGCCAAGGCGGGCTTTGAGTGGGATACCGTGGCCGGCGTGTGGGACAAGGTGGCAGAGGAGCGTGCCGAGTTCGAGGCCGAGGAGCCCGGCAGCCCTGAGCGTGCGCTCGAGTTCGGCGACATGTTGTTTGCGCTGGTGAACGTTGCGCGCAAGGAGGGCATCGACGCCGAAGAGGCCCTGCGCGCGAGCACGCTAAAGTTCCGCACGCGCTGGGCGACCATGGAGGAGGCGGTGCGCGGCCGCGGCGTCGCGTTGGAAGACCTTTCAACCGCCGAGCTCAACGCGTTGTGGGACGAGGCCAAGCGCGGTTAGCCAATCTATCCGTTGCGCTGGGGCGGGCGGGCGCGGCAGGTCGTGACGACTTGCCGCGCCCGCCCCGGTTTTGGACCAAATGAACCAGTTTTCTGATTCTCTCGGGGCGCTGGGACGAAATGGGACTTTTTTCTGATTTTGCCTGCAGGGCGCTTTCGGGGGCGCGGTTGCTTCCGCATAAACGCGCGGCATATCCCCAGGATTTGAATAGTCCAACGCGTAAAGACGCAGCTTTGCCGCTGAGCAGGGCCTCGCATGCGCTTTCAAAATCAGAAAAAAGGCTCATTTGATCCCGCGATGCCGCGCCGATCAGAAAAACCCTTCAAAAGGTGCGCAAACCGCTTCGTTCTCCCTGGCGGTGCGCTCCCATGGTGCGGCCGTCTGGCGGACGAACGACGCCCCTCTCCAAAACGCCGGTATAGATTGCGCGTATGCGGGCATACTGTACAAAGTTTGCTATGGGTAACCTATGCCCGGCAAGAGCTCTGAGAGAGAGGACACAACGATGAGTGAGATTCTGGACGTCTACGGCCGCGAGGTGCTCGATTCGCGCGGAAACCCCACCGTTGAGGTCGAGGTTGTGCTGGACGACGGCTCCTTCGGCCGCGCCATGGTGCCCTCCGGCGCTTCCACGGGCGCATTCGAGGCCGTCGAGCTGCGCGACGGCGACAAGGGCCGTTATCTGGGCAAGGGCGTCACCAAGGCCGTTGACCACGTGAACAAGGAGTGCGCCGATGCCATTGTCGGCATGGACGCTTTCGACCAGCGCGCCGTGGACGCCGCGCTCATCGCCGCCGACGGCACCCCCAACAAGGGCAAGCTGGGCGCCAACGCCATTCTCGGCTGCTCGCTGGCCGTGGCCCGCGCCGCCGCCCAGTGCGCCGGCCTGGAACTCTACCAATACCTGGGAGGCGTGAACGGCCATACCCTCCCCACGCCCATGATGAACATCCTGAACGGCGGCGTGCACGCCGACAACAACGTGGACTTCCAGGAGTTCATGATCATGCCGGTGGGCGCCCCCAGCTTTACCGAGGGCCTGCGCTGGTGCGCCGAGGTCTACCACACGCTGAAGTCGGTTCTCAAGGACTCCGGCCACGCGACCGGCGTGGGCGACGAGGGCGGTTTCGCGCCCGATCTGGCCACCAACGAGGAGCCGCTGCAGTACATCGTGAAGGCCATCGAGGCCGCGGGCTACAAGCCGGGCAAGGACTTCAAGATCGCCATGGACCCGGCCACGACCGAGCTGTACGACGCTGAGAAGGGCGTTTACAACCTCAAGGGCGAGGGCCGCACCCTCACCACTGACGAGATGATCGATTACTGGGCCGCCCTGGTCGAGAAGTACCCGATCATCTCCATCGAGGACGGCCTGGCCGAGGAGGACTGGGATGGCTGGGTCAAGCTCACCCAGCGCATCGGCGACAAGGTGCAGTTGGTGGGCGACGACCTCTTCGTCACCAACACCGAGCGCCTGAAGAAGGGCATCGAGATGGGCGCCGCCAACGCCATTCTGGTGAAGGTCAATCAGATCGGCAGCCTGACCGAGTCCCTCGAGGCCATCGAGATGGCCAAGCGCGCCGGCTACGCGTGCATCGTGTCCCACCGTTCGGGCGAGACCGAGGACTCCACCATCGCCGACCTGGCCGTTGCCACCAACGCCGGCCAGATCAAGACCGGCGCTCCGTGCCGCTCCGACCGCATTGCCAAGTACAACCAGCTCATCCGCATCGAGGACGAGCTGTACAACAGCGCCGAGTACGCCGGCATGAGCGCCTTCTACAACATCCGTTAAGGGCTTGCTCCTGTCGTATCGGCTGCATCCGGCCGGGTTCCGCACTTGCGGGGCCCGGCTTTTTGCGGCATGGGCTCAGGGCGCCGTAGTCCCTGACGGAGCGTCCGGGGTGCCGCGGCTCTGCTACATGCCTATCAGCTTCGGCTTTTACTTTGCCGCGCGGCTGAGGCAAACGCGTCAAAATCCCGCCGTTCGCCGCTTCGCGCTTCCAGTTCGCCGCGCTTGCGTTGCGCGTCTGCTACATTCGTGCACGTATCCGAACGAAAGGGAGGCTCATGAGCGATAAGAAGATCATCTTCCTCGACGTGGACGGCACCATCACCAACTACGACAACGAGGTGCCCGAATCGTGCAAGACCGCCATCAAGCAGGCGCGCGCCAACGGGCATCGCGTTTACATGTGCACCGGCCGCAGCAAGGCCGAGAATCCGCCGGAGATCACCGAGATCGGCTTCGACGGCATGATCGGCGGCAACGGGTCCTACGTGGAGTCTGACGGCGAGGTCGTGATGCACCAGCTCATCACGCTCGATCAGTGCAAGCATATCGTCGACTGGCTGCACAGCCGCGGTCTGGAGTTCTACCTGGAGAGCAACAACGGCCTCTTCGCCAGCGAGAACTTCCGCGAGAAGGCCCGCCCGGTGCTGCAGCAATACGCCAAGGGCAAGGGCGCTGAGCATGTGGAGGACCTCGAGACCGACGACGTCATGCACGGCATGATCTACGGCGGCGAGCTCTACCGCGACGACCTCAACAAGGTGAGCTACATCCTCTCCAGCTACCAGGATTACCTGGATTCCATCGACGAGTTCCCGGACCTCAAGCCGGGTACGTGGGGAGGCAAGGGCGAGCACGCGCTCTTCGGCGACCTGGGCGTGAAGGGCATCGACAAGGCTGTTTCGGTGCGCAAGCTGGTCGAGCATCTGGGCGCCGACATGGCCGATACCTTTGCCTTCGGCGATGCCAAGGTTGACATTCCCATGTTCGAGGCCTGTGCCGTGGGCGTGTGCGTGGGCAGTGGCGGCGACGAGGCCAAGGCCGCGGCCGATTACGTGACCGACGCCGTGGACGACGACGGCATCTACAACGCCTTCAAGCACTTCGGCCTGATCTAAAAGAGCCCCTTGGGCCCGGGCCGGCGATGGCCCCGGGTAGGGCGGCAAGCCCGGCAACGGGGCGGTCCTCATGGCCGCCCCGTTTTTTCGCATAGGCGGAGCCGGTCCCGCGCCCGACTTTGGCCTATCTTGTGTGCAAACGGTGGGGCGCAGAAGGCGCCTCTCGCTGGTTGCGCAGCTCGGCCCTTTACCCTCCGGGTGACGCCCGGTTTTTCTTGTCGGGCGCGCGCATGGGGTGTTGGCGCGCGTGGTATAACTGTAAGCACACGCCTTCCGCAAGGGGGCGCAACAACTTGATCCGCGCACAAACACACCTCAAACGAAACAAGGGCGCCATGAACTTCACTCCGCTACAATCCAACGGGCGTTACGCCCAGCGCTCTTCCCGTACTGCCGGGATGGGGGCACCCTATGCAGCAGATCCGGGCTTCGGCACGGCGTCGCCGCGTGCGGCGTATGCCGGACCGGGCCAGGCCCGGCGCGCATCTTATCGCACGCGCGAGGGAGCGCCCGGAGCGTCCCGCACGGCGGTTGCGGATGCGCCGCGCTCCTCGGGGGGTTTCCGCTCCGCAGCGTCTGCCAGCCGTGGGGCGGCGTCTGTCTTCGGCCGCCGGGCCGCGCGCCCGACCGCCGGCCATGCGCCCAGCCGTTCCGCGGCCGACTCCTCAAACGAGGCCGTGGCAGGCGATTCCCCTCGGGGCCGCGCTCGCAGGGCCTCCGGCGGCTCGCTTATCCGCTACGCAACGGACAACGTGGTTGTGCGGGCGGTGTACGCGCTGACCACCGGTCCGTTTCGGTTCGCGTTTTACGCCGCCGTGGTTCTCGCCATCGGCGCGAGCCTGTACATGCCCTTGCGCGGCTGGTATGTCGCCGCGCGCAGCGAGGAGGTTAAGAACGACCTGTACCAGGCTCAGCTTGAGAGCAACGCCGCGCAGCAGGCGGTGGTTGACCAGCTGCTCTCGCAGGACGGCATCAAGGAGATCGCCCGTTCCAAGCTGGGGCTCGTCGAGCCCGGCGAGATTTCGGGCATGGTGGTCGGCTTGGGCGAGAAGGACGATTCCGATACCGGAGCAAGTGCGGACGCGGCCGACGCCGCATCGTCCGACGACTCGGGCTCCGATAGCGCCTCCGACGAGCCCTGGTACAAGAGCGTGCTGGATCGCGTGTTCTTCTTCTCGCTGGATGACGTGCAGGGCCTGACGACCGTGGGGTCGGGCGCGTAGCGTTCCCTCCGTCTTTTCCGCAAGCGCTCGCCGCCAAGGCGGTACCATAGCAGCAACAAGCGCGCCGCCGCGGCACGGTCCCGGCGGCGCTTTGGCACGGGGCCGGGCGCGGTCGCGCCGGCGGAGAGGGAGGGCGCAATGGCTTCGAGCGTTAACGTGGCGGCGGTGGATATCGGTACGGTGACCTCGCGGTTGCTGTTGGCGACGGTACGCGACGGCGCTATCGTCCATGCGGAGAAACTCAGCGCCATAACCGATCTGGGCCAGGGCGTCGACGCTACCGGCGAGCTTGCGCCCGAGGCCGTGGATCGCGTGACGGCTGCCTGCGCGGATTACGCCGCGCGCATCCGGTCCTTTGCACCCGCGGCGGTCGGGCTCACGCTCACCAGCGCGGCCCGTGACGCCCATCACGGCGACGTCCTGCTCGGCAATCTGCGCCAGCTGGGCTTCAGGCCGCAGATCATTCCCGGCGAGGTGGAGGCGCGCCTCACGTTCTTCGGAGTGGCGGCCGATTTCCCCGGCGAGCGCATCGCCGTGGCAGATCCGGGCGGCGGCTCCACCGAGATCGCGCTGGGGAGCTGCGCGGGCGGTGCGCTCGCGCTGGACCGCGTGCAATCGCTCAACATCGGCTGCCGCCGTGTGACCGAGCGGTTCTTCTCGTCCTTGCCCCCCGCTCAGGCCGAGCTCGAGGCCGCCGCGGCGTGGGTGGCCCCCCAGTTCCGGGAGTACTGGCAGGCGGCGCGCCGTGCTTGCGCAGATGCCCCTGCGGATTTGGCGGATAAGAAGAACCCTGCTACGGCCGCTGCCGGCGCAGCTCCTTCCCCGGCGGCGCCATCGGCTCTGCCCGATCGCCTGGTTGCCGTGGGCGGCACCGTTACCACCATGGTTGCCATGCTCAACGAGCTGGTTTCCTACGACAGCTCCTTCGTGCACCTCAGCGAGCTTACGCTTGCCCAGGTGCGCGGCTGCGTTGAGCGCTTGGCCGGCCTGAGCGCCGAGCAGGTGGCGGCGCTTCCGGGCATTCAGGCAAAGCGCGCGCCGGTGATGGCCGGAGGCGCGCTTGTCATCCGCGAGCTTATGCAGGCGGGCGGCTACCAGAGCCTCACCGTGAGCGAAAACGGCCTGCTCGTCGGCTTGGCGCGCACGGTTGCCGAGGCGTTTGAGAAGGGCGCCACCACCGTCGGCTGGGTGCCCGAGCTGAGCTAGGCGCCTCGCGGGCGGCCTTGCGCGCGTCGTGTTGCCGGCAGGTGAACAACCGGTTTCAAGCAGGCACTCCCGCGCGGCACGCTCCGGCGGCATCCGCTCGGTAGCTGCCGTTTTGCCTTGATGCAAATGAGGAAAACTTTTCCGCGGCGCGTGCGGAGAAACTCGACGTCGAACTTGCCAGGCACCCTCCCTACAATCGACCATAGGGCACCCGTGCCCAATCCGCATCCATCCAGCGCGATCGCACGCGGCCTGCGCGGCCGCGCCGCCGCGCGTCGCGCAGGCCGCGGGGCCCAACTGCGGGCAACGCATCGGGAGGTGACTGCATGGCGACGCGAATCAACGAGAGGACGTTGGCGATTCTCGCCGGCTATGTGGAATCGCATCCCGGAGCGCCTGTTGTCGAGACGGCGTCCGCCCTGGGGGTTACCGCGCGCTCCGTGCGCACCTACGTGCGGCAGTTCAACAGCCTGATGAGCGGCGCGGCGCGCATGGCCGTCGAGCAGGGCGGGTACCGGCTTTTCATTGCGGACGAGGGGCGCTACCGCTCGTGGAGCGACACCCATCAAGCCGAGGCGGCCCGCATTCCGGATACGCCGCGCGAGCGCGTGTCCTACCTGATAAGCGATCTCCTTTCGCGCACCGATTGGATAACCCTCGACGCGCTGGCCGACATCCTCTTCTGCTCGCGCCGCACCGTTTCCAACGACTTGCGGCAAGTCGAGGCTTACCTCGATTCGTTTGGCCTGCGGTTGGAGAAGCGCCCGCATTACGGCATACGCGTGAGCGGGTCGGAGCTTAAGCGGCGCGTGTGCCTGGCCAACAACGTGCTGGACCGCATGAGCTCTAACCTGGGGATCACGGGGGACGCTTCCGAGGGGCTGCGCGCCTGTGCGGACGAGAAAAACGTCCTGGGGGGGGGTACTCGCGGAAAGCGCGCCCAGGATCCCGAGCTGCGGCATGACTACCATCTCGACGTAATAGCCACCTGCGTCGACGGGGCGCTGGCCGAGGCCGACTTCCATGTCAACGCGGTGGCCTACCAGAACCTGCTGGTGCATATCGCCATCGCGGTGGAGCGCATCCGTGCCGGCAGCTTCGTGCCCCTGGACGAGGAGAGCGAGAGGCGCATTCGCCAAACCGAGGGCTGGCCGGTGGCGTGCCGGATCGCCCAGGCCATCGAGGGCGCCCTTTCCGTCAAGCTGCCCGATGGCGAGATCGCCTACATCGCCATCCATCTGGCGGGCAAGCAGGTGCTTCTTCCCGAGGTGCCGCAGCAGACCCTGCCCGCCGCGCTGGCAGGGGAGCTCGATCCCGCGTGCCCGCCGGCCCCCGTTGCGTCGGCGGGCTCCCCGGTTCCCGCGGATGACGGCTCGCTGGTTATCGCCGACGACGTGTGGAACCTGGTCTCGGCCATGATCGAGGCGGTGCGTCAGGTGTTCCACTTCGACCTGCGTGACGATCTTGAGCTGCGCATGAACCTGGCGCGCCATATCATTCCGCTGTCCGTGCGGCTCACGTACCGCATGCGCTTGGAGAACCCGCTGCGCGCGGAGATCCGCGCGCACTATCCGCTGGCGTTCTCCTTTGCGCGCGAGGCCGCGCACGTGCTGGTCGACGCGTACGGCCAACCCGTCAACGACGACGAGGTGAGCTACCTGGCGCTTTCCTTCGCGCTGGCCATCGAGGCCAAGAAGGCGGCCCAGCAGCGCCCTAAGAACATCCTCATCGTCTGCGCCTCGGGCCTGGGCAGCGCGCGCCTGCTCGAGATCCGCTGCCGCGAGGAGTTCGGCGAGCATTTGGGCGCCATCCGCACGGCGGACATCTCCCAGCTCGGATCCATAGACTTCGCCGACATCGACTACGTTTTCACCACCGTGCACATAGAGGACCCCCTGCCGGTTCCCGTGCGCGAGGTCGGCTACTTCTTGGACGAGAAGGACGTGGACTGCCTGCGTCCGCTGCTGCACGCGGGCGCCTCCGCGGCGTCGCCGGCATCGTACTTCTCGCCCGAGCTGTTCTTCGCGCATCGGCCCGCCGGGACGCGCGAGCAGATGCTGCGCTTCCTCACTGACGAGATCGCCGCGCGCGAGGACGTGCCCGACGATTTCCTCGACCAGATCCGCGCGCGCGAGCGCAGCGCGTCGACCGCCTTCGGCAACGGCGTGGCGATGCCGCACCCGCTCGTGCCGGTGGGAAAGCGAACCTTCATCACCGTGGCGCTCGCCGACGGCCCCATTGCCTGGGGCTCGACGAGCGTGCGCGCGGTGTTTCTCATAACCGTCTCGACTGACGAGACCGAAGATCTCCACGCGCTGTACGACGCGCTTCTCGCCTTGACCTCGGATGCCGGGGCCATCGAGGAGCTGCTTGCCGATCAGCGCTTCGAGACCCTGCGGCGCTTGCTGCCCGGGGAGATGGCGAATGGCCAGGACGCATTGCAACGCCCTGAGGGATAGCGAAAGGGAGGTGTGCCGGAAGGGCGGGCGCAGGTGCGGCGCTGGGGCGCGGCGCTGGCGGCCCGCATCAGGCGGCTTGCGGCATGGGGCCGCGGGCCATACGCGAAGGAGGAACCTATGAAGAAGATCTACCTGTTCTGCAGCGCGGGCATGTCCACCAGCATGCTCGCCAAGAAGATGCAGGACGTGGCCGATGCGCACGGGCTCGATGCGCAGATCGCCGCCTTCTCGAACAACAAGGTGGGCGAGATGGTCGACCGCGAGCACCCGGACTGCATCCTGCTGGGGCCCCAGGTGGGCTTCATGTTCGACGACATCAACGAGAAGTACGGCGAGAGCGCGCCCGTAGGCGTGATCGACACGGGCGACTACGGCTCGATGAACGCCGAGCGCGTGCTCAAGTACTCCATCGTGCTGATGAAGAAGTTCGCCGCCAAGTAAGGCCCCCGTCCCGCGGCTTTTTGCGCGGGGCCCGCTCTATTCGTATCGACCGAAAGGGGTTTTCCCATGGCACAGGGTGAATCCAAGTTCATGGAGGTGCTCGAGCAGAAGCTTACGCCGCTTGCCACCATCGTGGGCAAGAACCGCTACCTGCTGACGCTGCGCGACACCTTCGCCGTGATCATGCCGCTGCTGATCGTGGGCTCGTTCTTCACGCTGCTCGGCAGCTTCCCGATCCCGGGCTGGACCGACTTCCTGGCTTCGGTCCAGGTTGGCGACCAGACCCTCTCCGACCTTATCAACGTACCGGCTACCTGCACGGTTTCCATGATGGCGATCTTCGTGGCCTTCATGATGGGCTACAACTTCGCCGAGCACGACAACCTCACCGACCGCGTGTCGGCCGGTTTGGTGACGCTGCTGTCGTGGATCCTGCTCATGCCGCTGTACACCAACTTCACGCCCGAGGGCGCCACGGACGTCTTCCAGGTGTCGAGCGTCCCCATGGACTGGATCGGCTCCAAGGGCGTGTTCGTGGCCATTGTCTCGGGCTTCTTGTCCTGCGCGTTCTACGGCATGCTGGTGCACAAGGACCTGACCATCAAGATGCCCGACGGCGTGCCGCCCACCGTGTCGCGCGCGTTCTCGGCGCTCATCCCCATGACGCTCACCGTCGTCGTGGTGTGGCTCGTGCGCGTGATTTTCGTCATGACCCCGTGGGGCGACGTGTTCACCTTCATCTACACGTTCCTGCAGATCCCGCTGCAGAACCTCGGTGGCACCGTGGTGGCCCAGGCCATCATCTACCTGTTCGCCCACTTCCTGTGGTTCTTCGGCATCCACGGCACCAACATCACCGACTCGGTGTACAACCCCATCCTGCTGGCGCTCTCCGCTGAGAACCAGGAGGCCATCGCCGCGGGCCTGCCCGCTCCCAACATCATCTGCTCGCAGTTCCAGAGCCTCTTCGCGACCATGGGCGGCGGCGGTTCCACGCTCTCGCTGCTCATCGCCATGCTGCTGTTCTGCAAGTCCGACCGCATCCTCAAGCTGGCGCGCCTGTGCATCGGCCCCGGCATCTTCAACATCAACGAGCCGGTCATCTTCGGCCTGCCCATCGTGCTGAACCCGGTGCTGTTCGTGCCGTTCATCCTCGTGCCGTTCTTCAACATCGTCACCACCTGGGCGGTCATGGCCATCGGCCTGGTCCCGGTGCCCAACGGCGTGCTGATCCCCTGGACCACGCCGGCCGTGATCTCGGGCTTCTTGGTGAGCGGTTGGCAGGGCGCCGTCTGGCAGATCTTCCTGCTGGTCGCCGGCGTGATCATCTACCTGCCCTTCATCAAGACGCTGGATAAGCAGTACCTGGGCGAGCAGGAGGCTGCTGCCCTGGCCGACGAGTCCCACGCCGGCAACGAGATCGACGCGATCGACCTCGACAACCTGGACTTCGACTTCTAAGAGAAGCAGCTCTCCCGCAAGGCCGCGCGCCGCGCCTTCCGCGTCGGTGCGCGGCTCGGCTGCGGGAGGAGGCGTCCTCGCCGCCCGGCGCGGGCGCTGCCTCCCGGGGCGCCCTCGGCGATTACCCTGCGCGTTCCCGGCGTTTACCTCTGTGTTCGTTGCCGCTTGGGGCGGCAATTCTCGCTGCGGAGTCGCCTTGACACCGTTGTGCGCCCGTGGCCTACTGAGCTTATCGACGGCCGCTTTTCCCGCGGCCACGCAATGAAAGGAGAGGTGCGTATGCATCGCCTGGGAATCTCGCTTTACCCCGAGCACTCAACCCCCGAGAAGGACCGCGCCTACATGGAGCTTGCGGCCAAGTACGGTTTCAGCCGCATCTTCACCTGCCTGCTGTCCGTCGAGAAGGACGCCGAGAGCACCATTCAGGAGTTCGGCGCATTTATCGCCCAGGCCCATGATCTGGGCTTCGTGGTTGCCGTCGACACCAACGAGCAGGTCTTCGAGCGCCTGGGGGCTACGCCGACCGACCTCAGCCCGTTTGCCCGGATGGGCGTGGACATCATCCGCCTGGACGGTCACTTCGGCGACTACGGCGACATGATGATCACCCGCAACCGCGAGGGCATCAAGATCGAGTTCAACGGCAGCGGCAACCTCGGCCTCGACCTGCTCATCGAGCGCGGCGCGGATCCCCGCAACATGGTCACCTGCTCCAACTTCTACCCGGAGCCCTATTCCGGCCTGTCCGAGGAGCGCTTCCAGTTCTTCTGCGAGAAGTACAAGGGCCTGGGCCTCACCACGGCGGCCTTCGTGTCGAGCCAGCAGCCCGAGACCTTTGGCCCGTGGCCGGTCTTCGCCGGTCTGCCCACCTGCGAGGACGACCGTCGCCGTCCCATCGACCTGCAGGCGCGCCACGTTCTGGCCGCCGGCCTGATCGACGACGTCATCATCGGCAACGCCTTTGCCTCCGAGGACGAGCTCAAGGCGCTGGCCGCCGTTGACACCTCCCGCGTGACCATGCGCGTGGAGCCGGTCGAGGGCCTCACTGACATCGAGCGCGAGATCGTCTGGGATTTCCCGCATGCTGACCGCGGCGACGCGTCGGCCTACATGATGCGCTCCTCGTTCCCGCGTATGAAGTACAAGGGGCAGTCCATCCCGGCCCGCGCTTACGATGCCCCCTGCTTCAAGCGCGGCGACGTCATGATCGTCAACGACAACATGGCCCATTACCGCGGCGAGCTCGAGGTGGCGCGCCAGGATATGGACAACGACGGCACCCGCAACCTGGTGGGCCGTATCCCCGCCGAGGAGCTCTTCCTGCTCGACTACATCAAGCCCGAGAACCCCTTCGGCTTCATCAAGGAGTAGGAAAGGGGGCGCTAATCACCCCTTGAGCGAGAGGCATCCGCCGCGGGCTTTGACTCGGCATCTGCGGCCGGTTGCTTGCATGTGCGAGAAGCGCGGACGGCTACGGCCGCCCGCGCTTTTCTGTAGGATGCGTGGGCGGAGGAGGGGCCCGCGTATCGGGCAACACATGCCGGGCGACGCCGCAAGGGACGAGTGCTCGCCCACTCCGGTTTGGTGTGGCCGGCTTTGCGTTTGGTGTGGCTCACATTCTATTTGGTGTGCCCTGCCCTGGGCGGTAAAGGCGGGATCCTGGGGGTTTGCCGCGTTTGAGCACACCCAACTCGTGGCGGGGCACACCAAACAGGAAAGAGACCACACCAAACCGCGTGCCTACGGCTGTGCGCCCACGCAAAAGCGCTCCGTGCTGGTAGGGGCACGGAGCGCTTTGAATTTACCTCTGGTAGGGGCGGAGGGACTCGCGCGCGCCGCCTGACGGCGGCCCGCTTTTCGCTGCGGGGCCTGCGGCCCCTTGCGCGCTGCGCTGGAAAACGCTTCGCGTTTCCACAGCTCCGCGCCCCCAGTGGGGTTCGAGCCCCTCCGCTTGCCCATGCAAAAGCGCTCCGTGCTGGTAGGGGCACGGAGCGCTTTGGCTTTGCTTCTGGTAGGGGCGGAGGGACTCGAACCCTCAATCCTTGCGGCGAGAGATTTTAAGTCTCCTGCGTATGCCAATTCCGCCACGCCCCCGTTTGGAACGCATCACAGTGTACCACGAGCTGCGCGGGCACGCTGTGCTTCTCGCCCATATCGAAAAGCACCGCCTGCCGCAACGGCGGCGGGCGGTGCTGGCGGCAGGCTGGATGCGGCGCTCTTCCAGGCCATCGGGCCAAAGGGCGCTTCTCGCGCGGAATTCCCTAGTTATCCATCACGCCGTCGGTCCAGGCGCCGCAGTCCTCGATGCGGATGACGGCGGCGACGGCGCGGATGGAGCCGAGGCCGCGCAGCTCGTTGACGGCGTCCTGCACGCTGCGCTCGGAGGCCTCGTGCGTTACGAACACGAGCGTGTTAGCGCCGTCGGATCCCACCTCGTTCTGGTTGATGCGCGCAACCGACACACCGTGCTTGGCAAAGACCTGCACGGCCTCGGCCAGCGACCCGAGCTTGTCCTCGACCGAGAGGCGCAGATAGTAGCGGGTCGTAAGGTCCTCGATGGAGCGGATGGGGAGGCTGCGCTCAAACGGCTCGCTCTCGGGCGCAACGGTGCCGCCGGCAATATGCTCGGCCAGCACGCAGATGTCGCCCACGACGGCGCTCGCCGTGGGGAAAGATCCGGCGCCGGCGCCGTAGAACATGGTCTCGCCCACGGCGTCGCCCACCACGTAAACGGCGTTCATGGCGTTTGAGACGCTGGCCAGCATATGGCTCTGCGGGATCATGGTGGGCTGTACGCGCACGTCCACGCCGTCCGGGGTGTTGCGGGCAATGCCCAGCAGCTTGATGGTACAGCCCATGGCGTGCGCCATCTCGAAGTCCACCGGGGCGATGCTGCGGATGCCCTCGGTGTGCACGTCGTCGGTGGTGACGCGCGTGCGGAAGCCTATGGAGGCCAGGATGGCCACCTTGGCGGCGGCGTCGAAGCCGTCGACGTCGGCGGTGGGGTTGGCCTCCGCGTAGCCGAGGCGCTGGGCATCGGCCAGGACCTCGTCAAAGCCCAGGCCCTCGTTCTCCACGCGGGTGAGGATGTAGTTGGTGGTTCCGTTCAGAATGCCGGCGATGGTGAGGATCTCGTTGCCCACCAGCGTGTGCTCGAGCGCGTTGACGATGGGGATGCCGCCGCCCGCCGCCGCCTCGCACTTGATCTGGACGCCGGCGGCCGCCGCCTTGTGCGCGAGCTTCTCGACATGACGGCCGAGAAGCGCCTTGTTGGCGGTGACCACGTGCTTGCCCGCGGCGAAGGCGGCCTCGAAGATCTCGGTTGCCGGATGGTCGCCGCCGATAAGCTCCACCACGATGTCCACGTCGGGATCGGAGACCACGTCGTGCCAGTCGGTGGTGAACGCGCCGGCGTCAATGCCCAGCTCGGCGGCGCGTTCGGGCTCCAGGGCGCAGGCGCGCTTGATCTGCAGGTCGTAGCCGTAGTGCTTCATAAAGTCATCGTGGCGGTTGAGGATCACGCGGGCGGTGCCGCCGCCCACGGTGCCCAGCCCGATGATGCCGATGTTCACGGTGGTCATATGCTTCTCCCAACGTGTCGTGTGTGGCGTGCTTCTCAACTGGAGCAACAACTGTACCATGACGCAGGCGGGAGCCCTTCGCCGCGCTGGCTGTTTCCCATGCGTTTACGCAAACCGCGCGAGGAGGGGGCGCTTCTCGCCTAGAAAAATAATCGCACCGAAGGCATAAGATTTGGCCGATAAGAGCCCGATTCTTATGCCTTCGGTGCGATTTTGTTGGAAGGGGCCTTGCGGGGCCTGCTTGCCGGGGACGGCTTCGGCCGATCGATGGCGCATTTCCTGTCCGGCTTGCGCCCTCGGCCTCTGCGCCCTAGCGCGTAACCGGCGCGATGGCGCGGATGATGGCGTCTACGGCTGCGGCCACCTGCGTGGGGTCCTCCATTTGCAGGATGACCTTGCCCTTGAAGCCGTACTCGGTGATCTCGGCGAACAGCACCCGGGGCGCTTGCGTGACGGTGCCCACCGTGGACGCCGCTTCGCTTGCCAGCGCGCGGATCTGCTCGGCCACCTCGTCCATGGGCCGTGCGTCGCTCGCCACGGCAAACGGCACCACGGTCAGGCTCGCCGGGGGCAGCTGCGTCAGCGCGGTTGTGGAGATCACCGAGTTGGGGATGATAACCGTCTCGCCCGCGGTGTTCTTGATGGTGGTGTGCCGCCAGCCCACGTCGCGCACGATGCCGGTCTGACCGCCCACCTCGATGTTGTCGCCCGGCTGCACCAGGCGCATGAAGGTCATCTGCAGGCCGCCGATCAGGTTCGAGAGCGTGTCCTGGAAGCCCAGGGAGACGGCGATACCGGCGATCCCCAGGCCGGCGATCACGCTGCTCACGTCGACTCCGAAGCACGAGCCCAGAACCGTGCTGCCTCCGATGATCCATATGGTGGCGCGGACGATGTTCACGATGATGCTCGACGATGGCAGCGGGTTCTCGTCGCTGCGCAGCACGTGGCGCACCACCCGCGTTGCCACGCGGGCCGTTACCACGGTCGCCACCAGCAGGATCACGGCCCAGATGGCCGTGTGGACCCAGCCGTCGGGCAGCAGGTTGTCTATCTGCGTGTACAGCTCTTTCATAACGCTCCTTTTATAGCTGCGGGGCTGCGCGGGGCGCACCCTGCCGTTCCGTCAACGGAAAGAGCCTACCCCGAGGGGCGTTTCTTTATGCCCGAGGCGTCGGGGGCGCGTTGATGGGAGCTGCCTTGGGCGCCGGGACCGGCCCGGGCGCCTGCTTTGGCCGGGCTCCGGCCGTTGGCCCCCCGGCCCCCGGTTAATCCTCGATGTCGTGGAACACGGGCTCCATCTTGTCGAACGTGCAGTACTCCGTGTATCCCAGTGCGGCCAGGCGGCGCTTCACCAGCGCAATGTAGGCGCCCAGGTGCTCGGGCTTGTGCGAATCGCTCCCCACCGTGATGATGCGGCCTCCCAGATCGCGGTACAGCCTCAGGATCTCCGTGCAGGGCTGCAGGTCGGGAAGGCCGTAGCGGAAGCTGGACGTGTTGACCTCGATGCCCTTGCCGTCTGCGATGACCCGCTTCAGGATCTCGGCAATACGGTCGCGGCTCTTCTCAAAGGGGTAGATGCCCGCCGAATCGTACCGCTTGATGAGGTCCATGTGCCCCAGCACGCTGTAGTGGCCAAAGCTCCGCACCACGTCGTACATCTCCTGGTAGTAGGCGTCGTTGTACTCCTGCTGCGTGCGGCCGCGTTGGAAATCGCCCGTCCAGAACTCCTGGTCCCCCACCTGGTGGATGGACAGGATGGTGAAGTCGAGCTGGTCGGCCCAGGCTGCGTACAGCGCGTCGAACTGCCCGACGGTGTGGCTCTGCACGCCGAATTCCAGGCCGCTCTTGACGGTGAGCTCGGGTGCAAAGGAGGCGCGCGCCTCGGCCAGTGCCGGGAAGTAGCGCGGGTAGTCCACGTTGGTCACGTGCTTGCCGTCCACCACGCGCGTGTCGGGCCCGGCGACGTCGGGCTTCACGCCGTAGTCGGCATGGTCGGTGAAGCAGATCTCGTTGAGGTTGAGCTTAACGGCGTCGCGGCAGACGTCCTCGATCGCGTAGAACGAGTCGTCGCTGAAATCGGAGTGCACGTGGTAATCGGCAAGCATGCGGGGCCTTTCTGTCGTGAGCTTATCTCGTAAGCCCGTCCGGGCGATAAGCGCGAGCCAATTCTCCGGCTGTCCGGACAAGCCTTCCGCCCGCGTCCCCATTGTAGGTTCGCCATGCTGAGAAGAACGTATCAATCTCAAAGGCAGCGGGCTGACCCGCCTGTACAGGGCTGGGCGAGAAGGGCCTTCGTTGCGCTATGGTCCGGGGTCCTGCTCATCCCACGCGCGTGGGCTGTGCAAACGCGCTTAGGGATGAGCAGGACCCCGGACCACCCCTTTGTTCGTCTCCTACACCCGTGCGTAAGGTGCGCGCCGACGGTGCCGTAGGGCGGCCTCCCCTTCTTCTCTAAGCGCGTTTGCAAAGCCCACGCGCGTGAGAAGAAGGGAAGGCCGCCCTTTTGCGGATCGCAAGGCCCGCCCGGCCGCCCCGCGGCGTATCGCAAGGCCGCACGGCAAGCCCCCGCCCTTCTCGCCTTAAGCGGTCCTTCACGAAGGTTGCAAAAGCGTCACGTAAGCGTAAGGCAAATCGATGGCAGCGCCTTGGGCCGCCTGCCAGTATGTAAGCTAGGAGGTGGGACCATGAATGAGAGAAGCCCTTACACCCTGGCAGAGCAGGATTCCGGCGACAAGCGCGGCTGCCTGGCGCGCGCCGGCGCGACCTTGGCGGAGATGTTCGTGTGGCTGGTCATCATGGCGGCGCTCACCGTCGGCATGATCTGGCTGCTCTGGACGACCTCGCGCTGAGGCGGCCCTGCGCGCCGCAGCCCGGAGCCCGGCCGTCGCGCCCAAGCCGCCCGCCGCAAAGCCCCGGCGCGTTGAGCCGGGATCACCCTATACTCGCATTTTGTACACGCAAAGGAGACCGTTATGCCGCTCCAATCCCAAACCCCTGCGCGTCCGCAGGAGGCGCAGCATATGCGCACCGCCTATCCCAAGAACCCGCCCGCCGCCCCGACCGCGCCTTCCGCGGCCGGGATGGAGGCCTCCCGCGCCGGGGTCCCGCGCGTGCTCGAGGTGCAGCACATCGAGAAGGTCTACGGCAGTCGCAACGCCATTACCCGCGCCCTCTCCGACGTGAGCTTCTCGGTCGCGGAGGGCGAGTTCGTAGGCATCATGGGCGCCTCGGGCTCGGGCAAGTCGACCATGCTCAACTGCATCAGCACCATCGACACGGTGACCTCGGGCCACGTGCTCATCAACGGCGCCGACGTCACGGCGCTCAAGCCCGCCAAGCTCACCCGCTTCCGCCGCGAGCAGCTGGGCTTCATCTTCCAAGACTCCAACCTGCTCGACACGCTCACCGCGCGCGAGAACATAGCCCTTCCGCTCACCATCAGCCGCGTGGCCGCCAAGGAGACGCTCTCCCGCGTGGAGGAGGTCGCCCGGCGCCTGGGGATCCTCGAGGTGCTCGACAAGTACCCCTACCAGATGTCGGGAGGCCAGCAGCAACGCGTGGCGGCCGCCCGCGCCATGGTCACTAACCCGGCCATCATCATGGCCGACGAGCCCACGGGCGCGCTGGACTCCAAGAACGCCCGCCTGCTGCTGGAGTGCCTGGAGACCATGAACCGCACGTACCGCGCCACGGTGCTCATGGTCACGCACGACGCCTTTGCGGCCAGCTACACCCATCGCGTCATCTTCCTGCGCGACGGGCGCGTGTTCACCGAGCTCAATCGGGGCGATTCTTCGCGTCAGGACTTCTTCAACCGCATCATGGAGGTCGTGGCCATTATGGGAGGGGAGGGCTCCGATGCTCTGTAAGATCGCCTGGTCCAATGTCCGCCGCGCCGGCCGCGATTACCTGGTGTACTTCGTGACCCTCATGCTGGCGGTCATGGTGTTCTACGCATTCAACACCATCACGGTGCAGGCCGACTTCATCGCCAGCGACACGCGCGAGCTCGTGCGCATGCTGGGCGGTATCCTTTCGGGCCTCACGGTGTTTCTCGCTGCGGTGATGGGCTTCCTTATGGTCTACGCCAACAACTTCATCATGAAGCGCCGCAAGCGCGAGTTCGGCCTCTACCAGATCCTCGGTATGAGCCGCGGCCAGGTGAGCCGCGTCATGGTGCTCGAGACCACCTTCGTGAGCGCCGGCGCGGCGGTGGCGGGCTTGATCCTGGGCATGGGCCTTTCCCAGCTCATGGTGTTTTTCACAGGCGCCATCTTCCAATCGCAGATCGAGAACTTCTCCTTCTTCGTAAGCCCCTTCGCCGTGGGCATCACGTTGGCGTGCCTCCTGGTGGTCTACCTGGTTTCGCTCGTCTTCAACCTGCGCGTGGTGCGCCGCTCCAAGCTCATCGACCTCTTCGGAGCCGAGCGCCGCGGCGAGCAGGTTAAGACCGGGCATCCGCTCGTGGCAGCCGTGGTGTTTATCGCCGGCGTGGCGCTTATCGCCGTGTCCTACGCCCGCCTGTGGCGCGACGGCCTGCCGTACAGCGGCACGACCGAGGAGACCGAGGCCTTTCTCATCACCACCGCCATGGTCATCGTGGGCACGCTGCTGTTCTTCTTCGGGCTGTCGGGCTTTTTGCTCAAGGCGCTGCAGGGCGTGCGCGGCTTTTATTACCGCGGGCTCAACATGTTCACCCTGCGCCAGCTCAACGCCAAGGTCAACACCGTGAGCCTTTCCATGGCCGTTATCGCCATGATCCTCTTCTTGGCCATCACGAGCGTCACGGGAGGCATGAGCATCGCCTCCAGCATGGTCGAGAACATCGAGCTGCACACGCCGGCCGACTTCTCGCAGACCATCGTGTACTTCAGCACCTCGACCTCGGCGGGCGTGAAGGCGTGGGCGGGCGGCGCCGAGACCGCCGTGGCGACCGAGCCCATCGACGTGGCCCGGGTCATGAGCGCCCTCGCCACCGACGCCGACGGCCAGCCCGTCGACTTCTCGCGCGTGAGCGACGACATGGTGCAGGTGGATACCTACGACTCCATGCTCCCCGGGGCCGATAAGCCCGTCGTGTCGCTTCGCGACCTGGTGGCGGTTACGGGCGACGAGCTCCCCAAGGGCATCGACATGGGCAGCGCCGAGGCCCTGGGCCTCGCGATCATGCGCGAGAGCGATTACAACGCCCTTATGGCGTTCTACGGCAAG
Source organism: uncultured Coriobacteriaceae bacterium (assembly GCA_944321435.1). GTDB lineage: Bacteria > Actinomycetota > Coriobacteriia > Coriobacteriales > Coriobacteriaceae > CALUOB01. The sequence continues at coordinate 175,706 of CALULH010000004.1, forward strand.
GAGCAGGCCAATCTGGGGGAGGACGGCTACCTCCTCACCTGCGATATGGGCGACACGCTGGGCGACATCTACAATCATGCGCTCGGGCAGGGCGCGGAGCTGGACATTGCGGGGAGGAGCTTCCATCCGGTGATCGACGAGCTCGACCTGAGCGCGGGACCGCAGGCGGTCAGCAGCATGGGCTCCAACACGGGCACCATCGTACTGCCCGACGAGGTGGTGGACGAGCTGGGATGCCCGCTGTACAACAGCACGCTGATCGGCAACTACGCCGCGGGCGTCACGGCCGAGGAGGGCCAGGAGTACCTCGACGGCGTCTCGCTCGAAAGCTACGACGCGCTGGTGATGAACGATGCCGGTCAGGCTATCGGCACCATAGGCAGCCGCGCCACCCGCGCCACCATGTACGAGACGGTCAGCTCCATGATGGGCCTTATCAGCTACATGGCCATCTACATTGGCTTCGTCTTGGTGGTGGCGTGCGCGGCCATCCTCACCATCCAGCAGCTCTCCAGCGTGTCCGACGGCTCCACCAGCTACCGGATCCTGTCCGAGCTCGGCACCTCCGAGGGGGAGATAGCGCACTCCGTTCTCAAGCAGCAGGCCATCTTCTTTGCGTTCCCGCTGCTCATGGGCATAGCGCATGCGATTATCGCCCTCAAGGTCATCATCGACCTGGTGCAGCTCTTCGGCGGCATCTCCATTGGCAGCACGGTTGGCCTGGCCGTCGTCATCTTCGGGCTTGCGTACGGCGGTTACTTTGCGGTGACCTACCTCATGAGCCGCGGCATCGTCCACGATGCCATCCGCGTTCGCAAGACGCTCTAGCAAAAGCGGCGGCGCGCCCCATCCTCTCCGCCCCGTGCCCTACGGCAAGCGCCTTTGCTCGGCGCGCGGGCGGGGTTGGGGCGCGCCCCCTTTGGTTTCTCTCAGGGACAAAGCACAAGGAGGCTTCCCATGAAAAAGATCATAGGCACGGTGGCGGCTTTGGCAGTGGTGGCGCTCGTGGGCGCGGGCGCCTGGTTTGGGTACCACGCCGTGTTCACCGACCCGGTTGCCCACTATGCCCAGGTGGACGCCGATCGGCTGACCCAGGCGGACGAGAACAACAACGACTTTGCCTACCATTACGACCTGCCGGCAGTCGAGGCCAACGGCAAGACGGGGACGCTGGGCTTCGATACGAGCCGTGAGCTGCGCGACGGCGCCTATCTCAAGTTGGAGACGCTCGCGCTGCGCGGCGTGGTGCGTTGGGAGGAGGTCGCCTGGGACGAGATCCCCGCGGCCGCCCAAGCCGAGCTCCCCGCGCCCGAGAACGCGTAGGCGGGCGCAGGCGCGGGCCGGCGTGGGCGCGCGGTGGCGGATGTAGGCGGGCGCAGGCGCGCTTCTCGCCCCAACATTCTGAATGCAAATCTGTTCACAAAAATGTTCCGCATGCATTCTCTGTTGCCTAGGGCCTAAAAATGGCCGCCTGGCGAACGGAAATGCATGCGGAACTGCCTAGTAAACAGGAATGCATGCGGAACTTCTGCGTCCGCAAACGCCGGACTCGCATCGGGCGCGCCGGGTGCGCCGGCGCCTGCACGCCGTTACACGTGGCTCGTGATGAGCGTCATGTTGCCGGAGAGGGCCAGGTCGCCGCAGCCGCAGGGGGCGAGCAGGTGCGAGCCCTTGCGCACGGCCTCGCCGTTCACGGTGCCCGCGCCGTCGATCACGGAGAGGCACATGAACGGCCACGGCTGCGGCAGGGTCTTCTCGCCGGACACGCGCACGCGCTCCACGGTGTAGTTGTCGTTGCGCTCCAGCAGCGTGATGCCGTCCACTTCCGGCGCGGTCACGGTGCCGTCGGCGGGCGCCACCGCGCCGTAGTCCACCACGTCCAGGCTCTGCTCGATATGCAGCGGCCGCGGCTTGCCGTCGTCGCCCAGGCGGTCGTAGTCGTACACGCGGTACGTCACATCGCTCGACTGCTGCGTTTCCAGGATCAGCGTCCCCGCCTTGATGGCATGCACCGTGCCCGGGTCGATCTGGAAGAAGTCGCCCTTGTGGATGGGCACCTCGTTCAGCAGCTCGCCCCAGCGGCCCTCCTCGATCATCTGCGCCAGCTCGGCGCGGTCGTGCGCGCGCTGCCCCACGATGATGGTGGCGCCAGGCTCGCAGTCCAGCACGTACCAGCACTCGCGCTTGCCCAGGCTGCCGTTCTCGTGCTCTGCGGCGTACGCGTCGTCCGGGTGCACCTGGATGGACAGGTCGCCGTCGGCATCCAGGATCTTGATCAGCAGCGGGAACTCCTTGCCGGGCAGGTCGCCAAACAGGTCGCGCCGCTCGTCCCACAGCTCGGACAGGGTCTTGCCCGCAAAGGCCTCGTTCTCAACGGGGCAGTCGCCGGCGGGATGGGCGCTTATCGCCCAGCACTCGCCCACGGGGCCCGCGGGGATCTGATAGCCGTACTCGCTCTCCAGGCGGCGGCCTCCCCAGATCTTGTTGTGGAACAGCGGCGTCAAATGGATCAGCTCGTGCATCATGTCTCCTTCAAAGGTCAAGCGGCGTTTTGCCGCGTTTGCCTGCGTTCAAGGCCCGTTGGGCGAGAAGCGCCCCTCCATCCTGGCCGGGGCGGGGCTCCGGCGCGTGACGGGGCGCTAGATCACGTTGACGTCGCGCAGCTCGTAGCGGTCGCCCACGTTGCGCGACACCGAGTACTCGAACGGCGTCCCGTCATCCAAAAAGCCCACCTGCGCGATCTCCAACATGGGGTCGCCGGCAGTCATCTCGAGCCGCTCGGCTTCCTGGGCCGAGGCGTGCACGGCGCGCAGGATACGGTGGAAGCTCGAGATCTTGAGCCCCACCTCGTCCTCTATGTAGCGGTACACCGACTTGTATAGCGTGCTCTTCTTGAGGCCGGGGATCAGGTCCAGCGGCATGTAGGTGTACTCGATGACGATGGGCACCCCGTCCAGGCAGCGCACGCGCTCGTGGTAGTAGGTGAAGTCATCCGGCCCTATGTTCAAGTGGCGCGCCACGTCGGCGGGCGGCGTCACGATGGAGAACACGTACACCACCGACGTGACCTTCTTGGGGTCGTTCCGGTGCTCGGTCGAGAAGCCCAGGGCGCGGTCGGACCGGCCGAACAGGAACGAGTCCTCGGGCAGCTCGGTGGTGTTCTTGACGTACGTGCCCGACCCGCGCTTGCTCGATATGAGCCCGTTCTCGGTCAGGATGTCCAACGCGCGCTTAACGGTGATCTTGCTCACGCTGTACAGCTCGCACAGCTCCACCACGGTGGGGAGCTTCTCGTTGGGCTTCAGCGTGCCGTCCTCGATACTGCGCTGCAGGTCGGCGGCTATGGATTGGTACTTCAGCATGCTAACCCCCTTCGTGCCCTTCTCAAGTGCATCCGTCTGCGTGCCTGCGCAGACGCCTTTCGTACCGGAGCAATGTGCCGTGAACGGTAGAAAATCGCCTGCGAACGGCATGCGCTGAGCCTTTTTTGCTCAGCAAGCGAGAAAACAGTAGCAGATCTCACAAGGCAACGCGCTCTGCTTTTATCGCCTTCACCGCAGGTAAATGGCCTATATCTAGCTTATACCAAACTGAACGCATTGAGTGTCTCTCTTCGAGGCAATATTATACCGCTTCAATTTACTTTACAATAAGAATTAGGGCGCTATAATATATTTAGAAAAACGATACGTTAAATATTAACGTATCGCTACAACAACGACCGCATGCAGGGGCATGCCAGGCGGGGAGGGCAAGCGCCTCCCCGTGCAGCGCGAAAGGAGGAGGGACATGGATCAGCAGCTGACCCTGCCCCGGGACTTCTTCTTCGGCGCCGCTATGTCCGGCCCGCAGACCGAGGGCGGCTGGAACGTAGGGGGCAAGCTGGAGAACCTGTGGGACACGTGGTCCAACCAGGACATCGACGCGTTTTACAACCGCGTCGGATCCTACGTGGGCAACAACTTCATGACCCGCTACAAGGAGGACCTCGCCATCCTCAAGGACCTGGGCCTCAACAGCTACCGCACGTCCATCCAGTGGAGCCGCCTTCTTGACCAGGACGGCAACATCAACCCCGAGGGCGCCGCGTGGTACCACGAGCTGTTCCGCGCCTCGCGCGAGGCCGGGCTCGAGGTCTTCGTCAACCTGTACCACTTCGACATGCCCACGTACCTCTTCCGCCGCGGCGGCTGGGAGAACCGCGAGGTGTGCGAGGCCTACGCCAACTACGCTTACCAGGCGTTCTGCGAGTTCGGCAAGGAGATCCGCTGCTGGTTCACCTTCAACGAGCCCATCGTCGAGCCCGAGAACCGCTACTGGCATCCCATCTGGTATCCGCAGCACACCAGCTTCCAGGAAGCCTGCACCGTCCAGTACAACATCTCGGTGGCCCATGCGCTGGCCGTGGCCAAGTACTGCCAGGCGGTGGAGGAAGGCCGCATGCTGCCCGACGCGCGCATCGGCATGATCTGCAACTTCAGCCCCTCCTACACCAAGGAGAACCCCACGCCGGCCGACCTCGAGGCCCTGCGCATGAACGACGGCCTCACCAACCGCTGGTGGCTCGACCTGGTCACCAAGGGGCACCTGCCGCAGGACGTCATCGACACGCTCGTCGAGCTGGGCATCAAGCTTCCCATCCGCCCGTACGACGACGCGGTTCTCGCCGCCGGCGTGGTGGATTGGATCGGGTGCAACTACTACCAGCCCAGCCGCGTCCAGGCTCCCAGCAAGAGCCATGACGAGCACGGCAACCCGCTCTTCGCCGAGCCCTATATCTGGCCGAACCGCGTCATGAACGAGAGCCGCGGCTGGGAGATCTACCCCAAGGGCATCTACGACTTCGGCATGAAGTGCAAGGCCGAGTACCCCGACCTCGAGTGGTTCGTGTCCGAGAACGGCATCGGCATCGAGCGCGAGTACCTAAACCGCGATCCGGAGACCCGCCAGGTCCAGGACGATTACCGCGTCGAGTTCGTGCGCGACCACCTTTCCTGGGTCGCCCGCGCCATCCAGGACGGTGCCAACTGCGTGGGGTACCACTACTGGGGCCTCATCGACAACTGGTCGTGGGCCAACGCCTTCAAGAACCGCTACGGCTTCGTGGAGGTCGACCTCATGGAGAACTACGAGCGCCGTCCCAAGAAGTCGGCCGCGTGGCTCAAGCAGGTTGCCACCACCCACGTCATCTCGTAGCTTCCGTCCGGGGTGGGCGAGAAGGGCGGCGCTTTGCGGCGCCCATGCCCGCCCCGCTTCCGGCGCCGCCGTGCGCCCCGTCGCCGGCGCTGCACCGTCCCCCGTTGCAAGGGGCGCCCTTTCAGGGAGGGAGGGCGCCTTACGGCATACGCATCAAAGTCATGCCCAACGCCGACGCCCTCTCCACCGCCCAGTATTGGGGCAACGCGCTGTCCTAGGGCGCCCTGTCCATCTCCGCCATCCTGCTGTGCGGCATGGTGGGCTACAGCCTGGCCAACAACAAGCGTTTCGACAACCCCATTTCCTGCGTGGTTGTCTCGCTCGCGGTGTTCTTCATCATGATGCCCCAGACCGTGTCCGCCACCCTGGCGGCCACCTCCGAGCTCGTGACCGACACCGTCACCGCCGCTGACGTGACCGGCGCCTTCACCACCAGCTACACCGGCACCAACGGCATGTTCACCGCCATCATCATCGGCCTTCTCGCCCCGACCCTCTTCATCAAGGTCTCCGGCGTGGACAAGCTGCGCATCAAGATGCCGCAGGGCGTGCCGCCAGCGGTCGAGAAGTCCTTCAACGTCCTGATCCCGATGCTGCTCACGCTCGGCGCCTTCGGCCTGGTCTCCATGATCCTCTTCGCCGGCTTCGGCACCGACATCACCGCGCTCATCAACACCTGGATCCAGACCCCGCTGCGCGCGCTGACCACCAACCCGGTCGGCCTGGTGTTCATCTACTCGCTCGGCGTGTTCCTGTTCACCTTGGGCATCCACCAGTCCACCATCAACGGCGTGCTCGTCGAGCCCGTGCTGACCATCGTGCTGGTCGAGGCCATGGAGCTCTACAACACCGGCGGCATCGAGGCGGTTATCGCCCATCCCGACCTGTACCTCAACATGAACGTCATTAACGTCTACGCGCTGATGGGCGGCTCCGGCTGCACCCTGGCCCTGCTCATCGCCACGTTCATCTGGGGTAAGTGGCAGCCGTCCAAGGAGATCGCCAAGCTCGGCATCCTGCCCGGCATCTTCAACATCAACGAGCCGGTCATCTACGGTTACCCGATCGTGTTCAACATCCCGCTGATGGTCCCGTTCGTGCTCTGCACCGCCCTCGGCATCATCATCCCGTACTTTGCCACCGTTGCCGGCCTGGTGAGCCCCACCTGCATCCAGGTGCCGTGGACCACGCCCATCATCGCCTCGGGCTTCCTGTCCACCGGCGGCGACATCCGCGCCGCCATCCTGCAGGTCCTTCTGCTCGCCCTCTACGTGGTCATCTACCTGCCCTTCATGAAGGCCAGCGAGACCGCCCAGCGCAAGCAGTTCGAGATGGCCGGGGACCAGCAGTAAGCCCCGTCCCGCGCGACCTCCCCTTAGGGCCGCGGGCGCCGACTTCGTGACCACGCAGTTCCGCGTGGGACAGCTCGACGCGCGCATCAAAGACGAGCGCATCGCGCTCAAGCACGGGCTCATCGGCCAGGAGACCAACGGCGCGGCCGGCATGTTCAAGGCCCTCCGCACCATCCCGGTTATCTTCGACATCATCCGCGACATGAAGGAGCTTTGCCCTGACGCCTGGCTGGTAAACTTCACCAACCCGGTGGGCATCGTGACCGAGGCCGTGCTGCGCTACACGGACTGGAACCGCATCATCGGCCTGTGCAACTGCCCGATCTCCATGCGCTTCGGCATTGCCAAGTGGATGGGCGTGGACCCGGATCGCGTGCGGATGGAGCTCTCCGGCCTCAACCACCACTTCTTTGTGACCGACGTGTTCATCGACGGCAAGAGCTGCTTCGACGCGGTGCTCGAGCGCTACTGCGAGCTCCCGGTTGAGGAGCTGGGCACCATGAAGAACATCATGGCCATCCCGTGGTCCAACCGCCTCATCCGCGGCCTGCGCGCCATCCCGGTGAGCTACCTCAACTACTACTTCTCCACGCGCGAGGAGCTCGAGGCGCTCACGCGCGACTACCAGGCGCACGGCGTGCGCGCCGAGGTCGTCAAGCAGGTCGAGGCCGAGCTCTTCGAGCTCTACAAGAACGCCGACCTGCATGTGAAGCCCAAGCAGCTGGAGGAGCGCGGGGGCGCCCACTACTCCGACGCGGCGTGCAGCGTGATCGACTCCATCTACAACGATCGCGGCGACATCCAGTACGTCGACGTCCGCAACAACGGCGCGGTGAGCAACCTGCCGGCCGAGAGCGCCATCGAGTGCGCGGCCGTCATCACCGCCGACGGCCCCAAGCCCATCGCCATCGGCGAACTCAAGCCCTCCATCAACGGCACCATCCAGATGATCAAGACCTTCGAGCGCATGGTTGCCGAGGCCGCCGTCACCGGCAGCAAGGACCTCGCCGTCGCGGCGCTCGTGGCCAACAAGCTCTGCGATTCCGATGCCGTGGCCAACGAGATCTTCGACGAGCTCTGCGAGGCGCACAAGGACTACCTGCCGGAGTTCTTCAACGCCGACGGCACGCCCAAGGACCCGAGCGAGGCCAAGAAGCTCACGAGCAAGGTCTGCGCCCTGGCCTAATGCCCTCGGGGGATTAGGCCGCATAGCGATTTCCCTCGGCGGCTGAGCCGGGGCTCCGGGGTCGGATGGGGCTTCGGCTCGGCCGCGTTTTCCTGCGCGCGCCCGCGTCAACCGACGAATATCGTCCGGTTGGCGCGGGCATCTGGCTTTTATCGCCCGTAGAAACACGCCTTTATTGAGGTACAATATTAAAATATATTTTTTATCGAGGGGGGAGGCACCCCATGAACCTTGGCATGGAGAACGAGACAACCGAGCACAAGCGCAACACATCTGAGTTGCGCGAGGCCATGGAGTCAGTCGTCGCCATCCTGAACAAGCACGGTGCGGGCACGCTTTACTTCGGTGTGCGTCCAAGCGATGGCGAGGTCGTAGGCCAGGACGTCTCTGAGAAGACCCTACGGGACGTTTCGCAGGCCTTCACCAACCGCATCGAGCCGCGTGTGTACCCCACCGTCGAGTGCCTCGTCACGGATGACAGCAGGTCCTATATCAAAGTGACTTTCTCGGGAGATAACCGCCCTTACGCGTGCGACGGTCGCTACCGTGTCCGCTCCGCCGACGAGGATCTTCCCATGAGCGTCTCCATGCTGGAGGCCATGATGCTCGAGCGTGCCACCAAGAGGAATCCTTGGGATGGCCGTTCGTCTGGGAGGCCGCTCACCGACGTGGACGAGGCGACGCTTCGCCGGTTTGTGGAGGAGGGTAACGCGTGCGGCCGCATAGAGGCGGCCTACTCAGATGTCGGGGACGTGCTCGGGCGCCTGAACCTCATCGCCGGCGACGGCACGCTCACCAACGCTGCCTCCGTGCTCTTCTGTCCCTCCCGGATCGGCGCACGCCTCAAGGTCGGCATCCTCGCCGACCACCGCCGCGTGGAGATCCTCGACCTGCGGCAGTATGACAGCCCGGCCTACGATCTCATCGGGCGTGCCGAGTTCTACATCCTCTCCAATATTCGCCGCCGTCTCGTGATCGACGGGGCATCGAGCGCGAGGAGGTCCCCGATATTCCGCGTGCAGCTTTCCGTGAGGCGATTGTCAACGCCTTCTGCCACCGCGACTGGACTGACTGCGGCACGGCGGTACAGATCGACATCTACCCGGATGCCGTCGACATAACCAACCCTGGGGCCTTCCCCGAGGGCTGCACGCCTGAGATGTGCCTGTCCGGCAAGGAGGTGTCGCCTCACAGCAGGAACCCGCTCATCGCGAGCACGCTCTTCCGCTCGAAGGCCATCGAGTCGTTCGGTTCCGGCATCAGGCGCATCCGCGACGTCTGCGCCCAGGCTGGCGTACGCTTCGAGTACCTTGAGGGCCGCAGCGCGACCACCGTGCGCTTCAACCGCAATGACCCGTTCGGGGGTCACGGGACAGAGGCTGAGACGGAACGGCTTGGTTCCGGCAAAGTTCCGGCAAAGTTCCGGCAAAGTTCCGGCAAAGTTCCGGCAACGAGCCAGAGGGGCTCTCAGGGAGTGCTCTGAAAGTCTGGCGTTATCTCTCTGAAAACGGCTCTTCAAAAACAGTGGACATTGCAGGAGCCTTGGGAATTACCGACCGCGCAACGAGAAAGGCACTCGCCAACCTCATTTCACGAGGTCTGGTAAAAGCTACCGGGCAGTCCCGGGCGCGCAGATACCGCTTGATTGAGTAAAACGACGGGTACGTGCGGCTCCGACGCGGCAATCGCAAGGCTGCGTTTCCGCCGCATCTCTCCCTGCGCAGCCCGCGCCGACCGGCGAATATCGTCCGGTTGGCGCGGGCGTCTGCTTGCGAGCCAGGGTGTTACAGGCCGTCCACCCTGTCCGAAGGTGTTTCTAGCGCCCTGCACTCGCATTGCTGCCTACGAACGTGAAGTCGCGCCTAACCCAAGCATGAGCTTCTCAATTTGAGGGACGAGCGCCCGAACGCTCCGGCCGGAGTTGGTCGCCTCGCGTTCGCAAGAGGGGCGTTTCAGGTTGTCGTCGAGATCCAGTAGCTCGTAGTAGCGCGACCACGTCAATTTAACAGACAGTGTCTTATTGTTTTTGGTGGACTGCCACTTAATCAAATCATGCTACGACCTACTACGTCCCATCACCTCCCTATCCACGAGTAAGTACTTCCTTGACGCAGCAAATTGTTTCAAAGATAATGTAAAGACATTGTCTTTAAGGAGGTGTTGCATGGCCGACACGACACTCGTGAACTTCCGGCTCGATCAGGGCACCAAGCGCTCCATGGAGGGTATTTGCCGCGACCTCGGCATGAGCATGACCACAGCGTTCACCCTCTTCGCCAAGAAGGTCGACCGCGAGAGGCGCATCCCGTTCGACGTGTCGCTCGACGGCCCCGTCGCCCAGGCGCCCGTCACCATAGCGAGCAACTACGCCGACCCCGCCGTGATCGTCGAGGACGCCGTGCGCGTCTTCGGCGAGGGCCCCGCCGCTCGCCGGGCTCTCGACGGGGCGTCGCTCACGGTGCGGCGTGGCGAGTTCGTGGCCGTCATGGGTGCCTCGGGCTCCGGCAAGTCGACGCTTTTGCACATCCTAGGCGGCGTCGATACGCCCACCTCGGGGCGCGTGGTGGTCGACGGCATGGATCTCTCCACGCTGGGGGCCGACGCCCTCGCGCTCTTCCGCCGCCACACCGTGGGGCTCGTCTACCAGTTCCACAATCTCGTGCCCTTCCTCACCGCGCGCGACAACATCGAGCTCCCCGTGCGCTTTGACGGCACCAAGGCCGACCCCGCCGCCATGGCGGAGCTGCTCGAGCTGCTCGACATCGTAGACTGCGAGGCGTGCTTGCCCTCCGAGCTCTCCGGAGGCCAGCAGCAGCGCGTCGCCATCGCCCGGGCGCTCGTCACCAGGCCGGCCGTCGTGCTCGCCGACGAGCCTACCGGCAGTCTCGACCGCGCGAGCGGCGCGCGAGTCGTGGAGCTCATGGGGCGCGCCCGCGACCGCTTCGGCACCACCGTCGTTCTCGTTACCCACGACGAGGGCGTGGCGGCGCATGCCGACCGCGTCGTGCGGATCTCGGACGGCCGCGTCGTCGAGGAGGGCTGAGGGATGCTGCGCTCCTACATCGAGGCCTACGTCCGCCACAACCGCGCGTCCGCCGCGGCGCTCGCCGTCCTCTCGTTCGTCGCCTCGGCGCTTCTCGGGCTGGTCGTGGGCGTCGGCAGCCTCATGGTGACCGACTACCTCGTTCGCATGGAGGCCTTAGGCCAGACGCCCGACGTCACAGGCTCGACGGTTGCCTTCGGGACGGTGATTGCGCTTTCGGCGGTTGCCGTCGTCCTCATGCTCAAGAGCGCCTTCGACGTATCCATGAGCACGCGCGTCCGGCAGCTCGGCCTGCTCAAGAGCATCGGCGCGTGCGACGCCCAGGTGAGGAGGCTCCTGCTCGCCGAGGGCTGCTCACTCTCGTTGCCTGCCGCCCTCGTGGGCGTCCTTGCGGGCATGGGGCTCTCGCTGGCGCTGGTGGGCATCGTCGTCGCCGCGACCGTCGGGAGCCGCGCCTACGAGCCCGTAGTCGCACTCACGCCGCAGGCGGTCCTCGCCGGGCTCGCCGTGGCCGCGGCGACCGTCCTTCTCTCAGCGCTGCTGCCGGCGCGGCGCATAGGCAAGGTGAGCGTCCTGCACGCCCTGTCGCAGGGCGACGACGACTACTGCGCCGCGAAGCGCCCCGGCGCGCTCGCGCGCCTTTTCAAAAGCCGCGTCGGTATCGAGATCCAGCTCGCCTCCGCGTCGCTGCGCGCCCGCAGGCGCGGCATGCGGGCCGCCAACGCCTCGATAGCGCTGGCGCTGCTCGCCTTTGTCACCCTCCTCAACTTTGAGACGCTCTCGAACCTCTCCACGCAGGTCACCTACTTCGAGCGCTACGAGGGAGTCTGGGACGTCCGCGTGACCGTGGAGGGGGCCGAGGCAGCGGGCGCCGACGAAGCCTTCCTGGGGGAGCTGCGTTCCATGGACGGCGTCGAGAAGGTGACGGTCGGCGACGCCTACAAGGCCGGCTCGGGCGACCTCTTCTACAACGTGCTCACCGACTCCGACGCCTCCGAGGAGCGCGTGGCCGGCGAGCTCTCCCAGCGCCTCGCGGGGCGCGATGGCGTCGAGGTTCTGAGCCTCAGTGCCGAGGCCGAACGCGACGAGAACGTGCGCGCGGGTCTCAGGCTCTTCGTGGACGTGCTCGCCGGGGTTCTCGCCTGCGTGGGCGTCGCCGACGTGTTCGCGAGCGTGCTCGGCAGGATACCCGTACGCCAGCGCGAGGTGGCGCGCCTTCTCGCCGCCGGCATCACCCGCCGCCAGGTCTCGCGCATGTTCACGGCCGAGTCGGTGCTTCTCATAGCCCGACCGCTCGCCTGGACGCTCGCCCTCAACGTCGCGGCCGTCGTCTTCGCCGTCGCCGCGAGCCCCGCCGACATGCCGTCCTTTCTCGCGAGCATGCCGGCCGTCCCCATAGCGGTGTTCGTCGCTGTCTGCTGGCTGCTCGTCCGCCTCGCCTACGCCCTCGGCGAGCGTTCCATCTTCCGCACGCCGGTACTTGCTCTGGATGCTGGGTAGCCTTGCCCCGTTCTGTGGCGATCGGTACGAATGAACGGCGGAGCCGGGGCGCTGGGGTCGGAAACGGCCCGGCTCCGCCGCATCTCTCCCTGCGCAAGCCCGCGCCGGCCGACGAATAACGTCCGGTTGGCGCGGGCGTCTGGCTTTTATCGCCCCCGATGCCGATAATGGAAAGTCACGAGAGCCGTCAGGAGGGGGAAGGGTCGACATGAAGAAGCTGCTGTTCGCGTGCACCGCGGGGATGTCCACCCGCTTGCTCATCCAGCGCATGCGCGAGGAGATCAAGGCGCGCAACCTCGACCTCAAGATGACGGCGCTGTCGCTTTCCGAGGCGCTCGACGCCGCTCCCGACGCCGACGTGGTGCTTCTCGGCCCGCAGATCGCCTATGCGCGCACCGAGCTCGAGCGCGCCGTGCACGGCAAGGTGCCGGTGGGCGTGATCTCCATGGCGGATTTTGGCCATATGAACGTGGGCAACATCCTCGACCAGGCGTTTGCCCTGATGGACGAGAAGGACGCGTAATACGCAGCGTGCCATATGGCAGGGCCCCTTGGTTCGCGCGCCGGATGCGGCGTGCGAACCAAGGGGCCCTGTTTTCAAAGGCAGTGTCGGGCGGTCCGAAGGCGGCTTCCTACAGCTGCAGGTTCGCCATGAGGACCGCCATGAAGATGAAGGCCACCACGAAGGCCCCGCCGGAGGTGGGGGCCATGAAGCGGTCGAAGGACGTGCTGTCGGGCTCGGCCAGGATCTCGCGTTCCGTGCGGAAGAGCTGCACGAAGCTGATGAGCACCATCACCACGCCGAGCACGCTCAGGTGGCCGGACACCGCCAGGTAGGCTATGAACAGGACCGCCGAGAGGTTCACCAGCACGGCGTAGTAGGTGCGCATGCGCGCGTCTCCTAGCTTGTTGGCGATGGTGACCTTGCCCTTTGCGCGGTCGTCGTCCGCGTCGCGCATGTTGTTGACGTGCATCACGGCCATGACGAGCAGTCCCAGCGCAACCCCCGGGATCAGCGTGAGCGGATCGAGCTCATGGGTGTAGAGGAAGCTTCCTGCAACCACGCTTACCGGCCCGAAGAACACGAAGCTCATGAGGTCGCCCAGACCCCGATAGCCGTACGGCCGCTTGCCAACGGTGTAGGCGATGGCCGCCCAGATGGCCAGGACCCCCAGCGCCAGCAGCGCGCCGCCGGCCACGCGCGGGTCGCCGGTAAAAGCGGGGCCTCCTGCCAGCGAAACGTAGATCAGCGCTGCGCCCAGCGCCAAGGCGAGCAGGCTCAGCGCGACGAGTGCCGCGCGCATCTGCCCGGGCGTGATGAGCCCGGCCTGCATGCCGCGGCGCGGGCCCACGCGCGTCTCGTCGTCCAGGCCGTTGGCCAGGTCTCCGTACTCGTCGGCAAAGTTGGCGATGACCTGCAGCAGCATGGCGACCGCTGCCATGAGTAGGGCTACGGGCAGGCGGAACACGCCCGCGCGGTAGGCTATGCCGGCGGCGATAAGGGTGCCTGCCATGGCCAGGGGCAGCGTGCGGGTGCGCACCGCCGTGAGCCAGGCCTCGCCAGGGGTCGTGGGGCCGGCAGGCGCAAGGGCCGTGGTGCGCTTGGGCTGCGGCCCGCGGGCGTCGGTCTGGGCGTTGCGCGCGGCCGCGCGCCGCTTCTTTTTGGATTTGCTGTGCGCCATGGGTGGACAACTCCCGTCTCGGCAGATAATGACCCCCATCCTAGCACAGGGCGTGATACGATACCCCCTTGCAGGCAGGTTGCCCGACGGCGGCCTGGCGCACATCGTACCCGCCGGGTGGCTCGGCTTGGGTTCCGGCCAAGCGCGCCAGCGCGTTTCGCCTCTTCCCGTCCCAGCGCCCGCGCTTCTCGCCCATTCCCCGCAAGGAGGTTCGTCCGCATGTTCCTGACGCTCGACAAGCTCTAGCTGCGCTCGCAGAGAGCGGGGCGCGCCTGCGGTACCTATCGTCCGCCTGCGCCGCATCCGCTGACAGCCGGTGCTCTCGACCGTTGCGCGGCGCAGCCGCCGCGCGGCATACCAAGGAGGATTCATGCGCGACAAACTTGAGAAGCTCATCGCCGCGTACGAGGAGCTTGAGAAGAAGCTGTCCGACCCCAGCGTGGTGGCGGACCAGAAGGAGTACATGCGCCTTGCCAAGGAGCACGCGCACCAGGCCGAGCTCATCGCCAAGGCGCGCGAGTACGTGGGCGCGCTCGACGACATCGACGTGGCCAAGGAGATGCTTGCCGAGGAGTCCGACCCGGACGCCAAGGCCCTGCTGCAAGAGGACATCGCCGCCAACGAGGCCAAGCTGCCCGATCTCGAGGACGAGATCAAGATCATGCTGATCCCCGGCGACCCCAACGACGAGAAGAACACCATCGTGGAGATCCGCGCGGGCGTGGGCGGCGACGAGGCCGCCATCTTCGCGGGCGACCTCTACAAGATGTACCAGCGCTTCTGCGATTCCCGTAAATGGAAGATCGAGGTGCTCGACGCGAGCCCCGGCGAGCAGGGCGGCTTCAAGACCGTCGAGTTCAAGGTCACGGGCGACAAGGTCTACTCCATCATGAAGTACGAGAGCGGCGTACACCGCGTGCAGCGCGTTCCCAAGACCGAGAGCCAGGGCCGCATCCAGACCTCCACGGCCACGGTGGCGGTGCTGCCCGAGGCCGACGAGATCGACATCCAGATCGACCCCGGCGACCTGCGCATCGACACCTACTGCGCCTCCGGCCCTGGCGGCCAGTGCGTCAACACCACCTACTCGGCGGTGCGCATCACCCACCTGCCCACCAACACCGTGGTGCAGTCCCAGGAGCAGCGCTCCCAGATCCAGAACCGCGAGGTCTGCATGCAGATGCTGCGCGCCCGCCTGTATGAGATGGAGCTGGAGCGTCAGCAGGCCGAGCTGGGGGCCGAGCGCCAGAGCCAGATCGGCCATGGCGCGCGTTCCGAGAAGATCCGCACCTACAACCAGCCGCAGGACCGCGTGACCGACCACCGCATCGGGTTCAACAGCACGTACAACAGCGTGCTCACCGGCGATGGCCTGGAAAGCGTGATCGACGCTTTGGCCGCCGCCGACCGCGCGGAGAAGCTCGCCCAGACCGTGTAAGTCGACGCTGTGCGCAGCGCGTTTTCTCGCTGAAAATAATCGCACCGAAGGCATCAGAATCGGGCTCAAAACGCCGGAAAATGATGCCTTCGGTGCGATTTTGCGTGAGGAGGCGCGCGGCGCGTTGCTGTGCCGCCGACCGGGGGCGCGTCGAAACTCTGGCGTTAGAGTTTCGACAGTCTTGGGATCTCCATGTATGAGATCTTTTTTAAGTTGCATAACATATGCGATACGTGCAGGTATTAATCACATTAACTGCATACCGTTTGCCCAGCTCGTCGAAACTCTGGCAAAACGGGGGTTGCGGAGGCTGCGGCGGCGCCTGCGGTCCGCGCGTGGGGACGGTATGCAGTAGAATCTCCCTCACAGAAACGCACGGCGCCGCGGCGGGCCTCCCAAGAGTTCGGCGCGGGGCGAGAAGAACGGGCTGGCGGAGCCGGCCACGGGCACGAGGATGGTGAGGGCGATGGCGGGCGAGGCAACCTGGACGATCAAGAGCTGCTTGGACTGGACGCGCGGGTATCTGGAGCGCCATGGGGACGATAAGGCGCGCCTGGCGGCCGAGTGGCTGCTCACGGCGGCCACCGGCCTCAGCCGCGTGCAGCTCTACGTCAACTTTGACCGCCCGCTCACGTCCGGGGAGCTCAGCCGGCTGCACGCCATGATCAAACGCCGCGCTACCGGTGAGCCGCTGCAGTACATCACGGGCGAGACGGCCTTCCGCATGATCACCGTGGCCTGCGCGCCCGGGGTCCTCATCCCGCGCCCGGAGACCGAGATGCTGGTGGACGAGGTCCTCTCCTACCTGGACAAGCGCGTGCTCAATGCCGGGGCGGACGCCCCGCGCAAGCGCGCCGTGCTGGACTGGAGCCATGACGTGGCCGATAAGATCGCGGCCGCGCAGCGCGCGCAGGGGGGCGCGGACTCGGTGACGGAGCGGATGGGCGCGGTTGCGCCGGGGGAGGGTGGCGCTCCTGTTGCTGCGCCCGGCTTGAGCGCCGATGCGCAAGGGGGCGCCGCTGCTGCCCTGGGGGCACTGCCGACCGGCGCCGCGCCCTCCGCGCAGGCGGCTCTCGGGGAAGATGACGAGGACGAGAACCGCCCCGTGACGGCGGTCTTCGGGTCGGCGGGCTTCTCGGCCGAGGAGGACGAGGCCGCCGCCGCGCAGTCGGCCGTTGCGGCCAGTGCGGGCACGGGAGCTGCCGATGCCGCCGCAGCGGAGGGCGTTCCTGCGGAGGGTGTCGATGCGGCTGTGGCGGAGGGCGCTACCGCGGAGGGCACGGGGAGCGTCAGCTCAGACGCGGAAGGCGCAGGCGCCGTGGGGACGGCTGGTCCGGACGCGGGTGAGGCGGCCGCCGCGGACACGGCGCCGGCGGAGCCCGTCCCCGCTCCGGTGGCGCGCGTGGTCGAGGTGGGGTGCGGCACGGGCTGCATAGGCCTCTCCCTTGCCGTGGAGCGCCCGGGGGCGGTGCGCGTGCTGGAGATAGACATCGCGCCCGAGGCCTGCGCCCTTACGCGCCGGAACCGCGACAAGCTGGACCTTTCGGGCGCCGTGGCCATCCGCCAGGGCGATCTGCTCACCCCGGTGCGCCCGGCCGAGCGGGGCACCTTCGACGTGCTGGTGTCCAATCCCCCCTACATTCCCACGAGCGTCATGCGCGAGCTCCCGCACGAGGTCTCCGCCTTTGAGCCGGCTTTGGCGCTGGAGGGCGGCGCAGACGGCTTGGACGTGTTCCGGCGCCTTGTGCAGGGGGCTCCGACGGTGCTCAAGCCGGGCGGTTTCTTTGCGTGCGAGCTGCATGAGACCACTCTCGACGCGGCGGCCTCCATTTGCCGCGGCGCCGGTTTTGCCGACGTGCGCGTGGTGCACGACCTCACCGGGCGCCCGCGGTTCGTGACTGCGCGCATGCCGGAAGACGTTGCCGAAGCTCCCGTACCGCAGCCTTGCTAATCCGTTGCGGCGAACGGTCGGTTCCCGTTTGCGAACGGCGGCGCCTCCACAGCCCCACGACAAATAGCTCCCATTCACCAGACAGCGCACCCCGTTTGCGATAAAACCGTCAATTCGCGGCCGCGCGGCGGGCGTGAATGCGACAATGGCTTACAAGCAAAGCTGAATGCATCGGAAAGGCGGTCAGAAGCCTCTCACGTTGTCTGATCAAGAAAGGTTGTGGCGTAATGGCACGCACGTACAAGACGAACGAGGCGACGCCACATCCGCTTGCGATCGACGACGTGGCCGAGGAGCTGCTGCGCGGCGCGTTGGGCCTGTACCCCACTGAGACGGTTTACGGTATCGGGGTGGCCGTGCGCACGCCTGCTGGCGTGTCCGCCGGCTATCCTCGCATCTTCTCGCTCAAGCAGCGCGCGGAGACCCAGACGGTGCCCTGGCTCGTGGGCGATGTGTCGGATCTCGAGACCTACGGCGTGGGCGTCGACGATGAGACCCTGCGCCTGGCCGAGGCGTTCTGGCCGGGCGCGCTCACCCTTGTCGTGCATGCGTCGAGCGCGGTGCCCAAAGCGCTTCAGGCGGGCGACGGCACGGTGGCGCTGCGCGTGTCGCGCTCTCCCGTGGTGGCCGCCCTTATCCGCGCGTGCCGTTGCCCGCTGGCAACTACGAGCGCCAACACCCACGGTATGCCCGCGCCCACGGTATTTTCCGAGGTGGAGCCCCGTATCCTGGAGGGCGTGGACGTGGCGATCGACGGCGGGGCAACCATGTGCGGCGAGGCATCGACCATCGTATCGTGCTTGGGGCCGCGTCCGCAGATCCTGCGCGAGGGCGCCCTTTCCGCACAGCAGATCGCCGAAGTGCTCGGGTCGGACCCGGGCCGTCTATAGAACAGTAGGTCATCATGCCCCTCTCCCTTTCCGACCTCGGCGTGATCGACAGCATCGCGCTGCCCCCGCGCAACTCTTATGTCATGGCCCTTGACTGCGGCACCACCTCGGTGCGCGCATTGCTCATTGACGAGTACGGCTGCGTGGTTGCCCAGGCATCCCGCCCGGTGTCGACCACCTATCCGCGCCCCGGCTGGGTCGAGCAGGACCCCACCGAGCTTCTCGCAAGCCAAATCGCGGCGATGATCGAGGTTCAGTTCAAAAGCGGTATCCATTCGGCCAGCATCGCCGCGGTCGGCATCACCAACCAACGCGAGACGACCGTTGTTTGGGACCGCAGCACCGGGCAGCCCATAACGGGCGCCATCTCGTGGCAGTGCCGTCGTACGGCGCCTATCGCCGAGGCGCTGGTGACCGACGGCTACTCCGAGACCATTTTCGAGAAGACCGGCCTCATCCCCGACGCGTACTTCTCGGCCACCAAGCTCAAGTGGATCTTGGAGAACGTGGCCGGCGCGCGCGAGATGGCCGACGAGGGCAGGCTCCTGTTCGGCACGGTGGACACGTGGCTCGTGTTCAGCCTTACGGGCGGCGCGGTTCATGCCACCGACTACACCAACGCCAGCCGCACCATGCTCTTCAACATCCACACGCTCACCTGGGACGAGGATCTGCTGCGTATGTTGGATATCCCGCGCAGCATGCTGCCCGAGGTCCGCCCCAGCTCGGGCGACTTCGGCCGCGTTTCCGGCGAGATCATGACGCACATGCCGCCTATCACCGGCGTTGCGGGCGACCAGCAGGCGTCGCTGTTCGGCCATTGCTGCTTTGAGCGCGGTTCGGCGAAGAGCACCTACGGCACCGGCTGCTTCATGCTCATTAACACCGGCGACCAGGTTGTGCGTTCCAGCCACGGGCTTGTCTCCACCATCGGCATCGCCGAGGGCGGGGAGGTGTCCTACGCGCTGGAGGGCTCCATCTTCCAAGCCGGCTCGGTCATCGAATGGCTGCGCGACAACTTGGGCGTTATCGAGGATCCGTCCGAGACGTCGGATATCGCCCGGTCGCTGCCCGACAACGGCGGCTGCTACCTCGTGCCCGCTTTCACCGGCCTGGGCTCGCCGTGGTGGGACTCCGATGCCCGCGGCACCATCTGCGGCCTCACGCGCGCGTCCAACCGCGCCACGCTTGTGCGCGCGGCCTGCGAGTCCATTGCCTACCAGGCGTACGACGTGCTCGAGGCCATGGAGGCGGATGCCGGCATCAAGCTCTCGTGCCTGTCGGTTGACGGCGGGGTCAGCCGCAACGACTTCATCATGCAGTTCCAGTCCGACCTGCTCCAGATTCCCGTGGAGCGCGATGAGGTCGTCGAGACCACGGCCTTGGGCGCCGCCTACTTGGCAGGACTCGCCGTGGGCTATTGGGAGAGCCGCGAGGAGCTTGTCCAGAACCGCGGCGAGGGCACGCGCTACGAGCCGTCGCGTGCGCTGGACGTCCGTGCGCGGGAGTTGCGCGGCTGGCGCGAGGCGGTTGCGCGCAGCCTGAGCCAGATAGTAAAGTAGCGGCGTACCCGCACGTGCGCGCCGCAGTACGCGGGGCGCGACGAGAGGAGATCCTCATGTGCGCTGCTGAAGACCCTCAGATTTCCCAGCCCGCCCGGACCGCGGCGGGCTGCTCTTGCTGCGGCGGGGGAGAAGCGCCCGCCGCTCGCGCCGTCGGCGCGCCGGCGGTTGGCGCCGCCGCGACGGAGGGAGGCGCCGCCCCCGTGTCCGGCACCGCCCCGTTCCGCCATTACGAGCGCCCGTCATGGGACAGTTACTTCATGCAGATAGCCGATGCGGTTGCCACGCGATCCACCTGCCTGCGCCGTCACATAGGCGCCGTGCTGGTTGCCGACAAGCGCATCCTCGCCACCGGCTACAACGGGGTCCCTGCCGGGATCGCGCACTGCACCAAGGTTGGTTGCCTGCGCGAGCAGCTGGGCATTCCCTCCGGCGAGCGTCACGAGCTGTGCCGCGGGCTGCATGCCGAGCAGAACACCCTCATCCAGGCGGCGCGCCACGGCGGCATCGCCACCGACGGGGCCACGGTCTACTGCACGGCGCATCCCTGCGTCCAGTGCACCAAGATGCTCATCAACGCCGGCGTCAAGCGCATCGTTTACCGGGACTCCTACCCCGATGAGCTGTCCAGCGCGCTGTTGGACGAGGCAGGGGTCGAGCTCTGCCATTTTGAGGAGGACGTCCCGACGGCGGGCGTCGCCGCCACCGCATCGCCTGTCCAGGACCCTGCGCCCCCTAAGGAGCCCGCATGATCCAGCAGGAGCTCGAGCACTGGCCGCTCGCCGTGGTGGGGCTCGTCGTCGGCATCGTTTCGTTCCTGCCGCTCGTGGCGGTTCTCCTGCCGGTCCTAAAGCGCCGTCGGCAGGCCAGCATCGGGCGCGGCTTCGCTGCGTTGGTGGCGTCGTTTCTCATCCTGCTCTTATCGTTCATCGTGGTCTACCTGCTGTTCGGCGACCAGCTTGTCTACTTTGCCCTGACCTGCATCATGGGGTTCGTGCTGGTGTGGATCGCCGTGGCCTTGGCCGTGGCGCTCATGTGAGCTACGGGCATCAGCCCCGCGCTTTCGGGCGCGGGGCTGATGCCCGGCCCTGCGTTCACCGTTTTGCCACGGGGCCGCCGCCCTGTCCTTATGGCGCATGCGGCATTGTGCTAGAATCGCCTGACCGGCTCCGCGCAGGCGGTTGCCGCAAGCCTGCTTCCAAAGGTTCGACAGAGAGTTTTCACTATTCTGTAACGGATTTGGGTATAGAATGCACGGCAATTTGACGATTGTTGGGAAGGTGAGATCTTGGACGCGTTTGCCAAGCTTCCCGAGGAGATCAACCATCTGGTTTCCGAGTTCTCCTCGGCCCCGGTCGTGGGCGACCTCACGGTCGGCCTGACGCAGTACTCGTTCTGGCTGCTCGTGGCGGCGGTTGTCTTTGCCGTCGTCATCTTCGCGTTCGTGAAGAAGCAGACCCTCGTGCCCAAGGGCGTGTTCGTCAACGGCGTCGAGTACCTGATCGAGTACGTGGAGAACGACGTTGCCAAGGGCGTGGTGGGCACCGGCTGGCGCCGTCACTTCCCGTTTTTGGCCGCGATCTTCCTCTTCATCCTGGTCAACAACTTCATCGGCCTCATCCCCGGGATGAAGCCGGGCACGGGCGCCATCGGCTGCACCGCGGCGCTCGCGTTGGTGACGTTTGTGTACTTCGTGTACTACGGCTGCAAGAAGCACGGCGTTCTCGGCTACATCAAGAGCCTCGCGCCGCAGGGCGTCATGTTCCCCATGAACGTGTTCGTATGGGTCATCGAGGTCTTCTCGCTGCTGCTTCGCCCCATCACGCTGGCCATTCGTCTGTTCTGCAACATGTTCGCCGGCCACATCGTCATGGGCTCCTTCTCCATCATGGCCGCCCTCTTCGCCGAGCCCCTGCTCGAGCACTTCTCGGCCATGAACGCGGTGGGGGCGCTCCCCAGCGTGGCGTGGCTCATCATCCTGCTCATCATCTACGCGGTTGAGCTCATCGTGGCCTTCGTGCAGGCCTACGTGTTCACGGTGCTCGCCGCCGTCTACATTCAGATCGCCGAGTCCGACGAGGAGTAGGATCGGCATCCGTTGCGGCACCGGGCCCTCGGGGCCCTGTCGATAGGTTTGGGAACCTGCGCCTGCGGGCGCTTGTCAAAGGAGGAATTGTGGGAGTTATCGGTTACGGTCTCGGTGTTATCGGCGCTGGTCTGGCCATCGGCCTCGCGGCGTTCGGCGCAACGAGCGCTATGGCGCGTCAGCCCGAGGTTCAGGGTCGTGCCTTCACCGTCTTCATCCTGGCGTCCGCGTTCACCGAGGCGCTCGGCCTTATCGGCTTCGTCGTCACGCTGATCTCCTAGGGAAGCTCCGCGCATCGTGTCCCAGAAGGAGAAGACTATGAAGTTTGCTAACCGCGTGCCGCGGGCGTTGGCGTCCGCCGCGTTAGCGATGCTCGCCGCCCCCGCCCCGGCTTTCGCCGAGGAGTCCGCCGGCGGCGCCAGCATCCTCATCCCCAACATGGCGGAGTTCATCCCCGCGCTTATCGCCTTCCTCATCATCTTCGTGGTGCTGGCCAAGTTCGCATGGCCGTCCGTGCTGACCATGATGGACGAGCGCTCCAAGCGCATCGAGGACAGCCTGGCCGAGGCCGATGACGCCCGCGCCAAGGCGACCGAGAAGCGCAAGCAGGCCGAGCAGATCGTGGCCGACGCCCGCCGCCAGGCCTCCGATATCGTGCTCGAGGCCCGCAAGGACGCCGAGGCCGAGCGCAGCCGCATCATCGCCGCCGCGCACGACGAGGCAGCCGGCATCATCGCCCGCGCCCATGAGAACGTGGAGGAGGAGCGCCGCGCCGTCTACGCGAGCTCGTCCGCCACGATCGCCAACCTGGCGGTTCAGGTTGCGACCAAGATCATCGGCGACAGGCTGTCCGACGACGAGCAGCGCAACCTGATCGAGCGCTATGTGAACGAGGCGGGGAGCCTCAATGGCTAGCCGCGCCGAGGAGCGCCTGCTCGAGACCTACGCGCGCACGCTGCTGGAGGCCTCCAAGAGCGAGGGCCGCGTGTTCCAGAACCTCCACGACCTCGAGGTCGTGGCGAACGTGGCGCCCGAGCTCACGGCCACGCTCGAGGCTCTGCACGAGCGCGGCGACATGGACCTGCTGCCGGGCGTCTGCCGCCTGTACCGCGACCTCGTCGAGTCCGATGACGACGTGGTGGGCGTCGAGGTCACCACGGCCGTGCCGCTCGACGATCGCCTGCGCAAGGTCATCACCGAGAAGTGCGAGGCCGACTTCGGCAAGAAGGTCTTTCTCATCGAGCAGGTCGATCCGTCCATCATCGGCGGCGTCGTGCTGTCCGCCCGCGGCAAGCGCCGCGATGTGTCGGTGCGCACGCAGCTGGCTGCCGCGCGCGACTTGCTCGCAAAACCCAGTGAAGAAGAGGGAGGTGCTGCGTGATGCCCGAGCAGCTCAACGCTGAGAACATCGCGCAGGCGCTCGAGAAGCGCCTGGGCAATCTGGCCGCAACGGTCAACACGCAGGAGGTCTCTACGGTCTCCGAGGTCGGCGACGGCATCGCCCGTATCTCCGGCCTGAAGAGCGCCATGGCCGGCGAGCTCTTGGAACTCAAGAGCGAGGACACCGGCGAGACCGTTTACGGCCTGGTCCAGAACCTCGAGCGCGAGGAAGTGGGCGCGGTGCTGTTCGGCAACGCCGAGGCCATCAAGGAGGGCGACACCTGCCGTACGACCGGCCGCATCATGGACATCCCCACGGGCAGCGCCATGCTGGGTCGCGTGGTCAACCCGCTTGGCCAGCCCATCGACGGTAGGGGCGAGATCCACACCACCCACCGCCGCCCCATCGAGTTCAAGGCCCCGGGCATCATCGAGCGCACGCCCGTGTGCGAGCCGGTGCAGACCGGCCTTCTCGCCGTGGACGCCATGATCCCGATCGGCCGCGGCCAGCGCGAGCTCATCATCGGCGACCGCAAGACCGGCAAGACGGCCATTGCGATCGACGCGATCATCAACCAGCGCGGCAAGAACATGATCTGCATCTACGTCGCCATCGGCCAGAAGGCCTCGACCATCGCCTCCATCCGCGAGACGCTGGCCAAGCACGGCGCCATGGATTACACGGTCATCGTGAGCGCTTCGGCCTCCATGCCCGCGCCGCTGCAGTACATCGCCCCGATGGCGGGCGCCGCCATCGGCGAGTACTTCATGACACGCGGCGCCGACGGCCACCTTGCCGGCAAGGGCAACCCCGGCAAGCACGTGCTGGTGGTCTACGACGACCTCTCCAAGCACGCCGTCGCCTACCGCCAGATGTCGCTGACGCTGCATCGCCCGCCGGGACGCGAGGCCTACCCGGGCGACATCTTCTACCTGCACTCCCGCCTGCTGGAGCGCGCCTGCAAGCTGTCCGACGACCTCGGCGGCGGTTCGCTCACGGCGCTCCCGCTCATCGAGACGCAGGATGGCGACGTGTCGGCCTACATCCCCACCAACGTGATCTCCATCACCGACGGCCAGATCTACCTGCAGTCCGAGCTCTTCTTCCAGGGCCAGCGCCCGGCTGTCGACGTGGGCATCTCGGTTTCCCGCGTGGGCGGCGCCGCGCAGACCAAGGCCATGAAGCAAGTGGCCGGCAACCTGCGCCTCGACTTGGCCGCCTACCGCGAGCTGGCCGGCTTCACCCAGTTCGGCTCCGACCTGGACGCCTCCACCCAGAGGCAGCTTACCCACGGCTCGCGCATGACTGAGCTCCTGAAGCAGCGCCGCTTCAAGCCGTTCTCCGTGTCCGAGCAGGTCGCCGTACTCTTCGCCGGCAATCAGGGCGTGCTGGACGACCTGGAGATCTCCGAGGTGCTCGATTTCCGCGACGGCCTGATCGAGAACCTGCACTCCAGCGTCCCGGCGCTCATGCAGCGCTTGGACGAGGGCGGCGAGAAGATCGAGGGCGAGCTTGAGCAGCGCCTCACTGAGGCGATCGACGCATTCAAGACGCGCTACGTCGCAGCGCGCGAGGAGCGCCGTGCGGCCGAGTCCGTCGAGGCCGAAGACGCGTCTGAGGAGAACTAAGGGCAATGTCGAACCTTCGCGAGATCAAGAAGCGCATCTCCTCGGTTAAGACGACCGAGCAGATCACGCGCACGATGGAGATGGTCGCCACGGCCAAGATCCGCCGCGCGCTCAACCGCGCGAAGGCGGCGGAGCCGTACAAGACGGCCCTTACCGACGTCATGTTCACGGTGGCCAACGACGCGAGCAACCTCGGGGAGGACAACCCCGTCTTCACCAAGCACGAGGTCTTGGCCAACGAGCTCGTCATCGCCATCGCCTCCGACCGCGGTTTGGCCGGCGGCTTCAACGTCAACGTCGAGCGCGAGGCCGAGCGGATCTACCGTACGGACCAGGCACGCGGCATCGGCTGCCAGATCGTGAGCTGCGGCCGCAAGCCCACCGAGTACTTCGAGGCTCGCGGCATCCATCCCGTGCTCTCCTACGTGGGCGAGTCCGCCGACCCGGTGCTCGAGCACGCCAAGGTCATCGCCGCGTACGCGCGCGACGCCTATGTGACGGGGGCCATCGACCGGATCACGGTCATCTACCACCATGCCAAGAACCGTGTGGACCAGGAGCTGCGCGTCGAACAGCTCCTGCCGCTCGACGCCGAGGCGGTGGGCTTTGTCCGCGGTCCGCGCGCGAGCGAGAAGGACGCGCCCAAGCGGGTGCCCTCGTCCTTCTCGTTCATCCCGTCGGCCGACCACGTGCTGGACAACCTCATCCCGTCCTACATCCTCACGGTGATCCACCAGGCACTCATCGACTCGGCGGCAGCCGAGCAGGGCGCGCGCCGCAAGGCCATGCACTCGGCAACGGAGAACGCAACCTCGATCATCGCCACCCTCACGCGGACGCTCAACCGCGTCCGCCAGGCTTCCATCACCACCGAGCTCAACGAGATCGTCGGTGGCGCATCCGCATTGGAGGACTTCAATGGCTGATACTTCCGCCGTGGAGCCCCGCACCGTGGAGGACCTCATGAGTCACTCCGTGGGCAAGGGGCGTATCATCCGCATTATCGGCCCGGTCGTCGACGTCAAGTTCGACGGCGCGGTGCCGGCCATCTACAACGCGCTCACCGTCGATGCCAAGGACACGCCCATCGGCGAGGTCAGGACCATCCTCGAGGTCGAGAGCCAGCTGCCCGGCGGCGTGGTCCGCTGCGTGGCCATGACCTCGACCGACGGTCTGCAGCGCGGCCTGCCCGCGCGCGATACCGGCGCGCCCATGCAGATGCCGGTGGGCCCGGGCACCATGGGCCGCATCTGGAACGTCATGGGCGAGCCCGTGGATGGCAAGCCGATGCCCGACGGCATCGAGGCGCACTACCCGATCCACCATCCGGCTCCCGAGTTCGACGAGCTGACCACCACCACCGAGATCTTCGAGACCGGCATCAAGGCCATCGACCTGCTCGAGCCCTACATCCGCGGCGGTAAGACCGGCCTCTTCGGCGGCGCCGGCGTGGGCAAGACGGTTCTCATCCAGGAGCTCATCAACAACCTGGCGCAGGAGCACGGCGGAACCTCGGTCTTCACCGGCGTGGGCGAGCGCACCCGCGAGGGCACCGACCTGTACCTCGAGATGGCCGAGTCCGGCGTTCTGGAGAAGACCTGCCTGGTCTACGGCCAGATGAACGAGCCTCCGGGAGCCCGTATGCGCGTGGCGCTGGCGGGCCTTACGGCGGCGGAGTACTTCCGCGACCGCGGCCAGGACGTGCTGCTGTTCATCGACAACATCTTCCGCTTCTCGCAGGCAGGCTCCGAGGTGTCGGCGCTTCTCGGCCGCATGCCGTCGGCCGTGGGCTATCAGCCGACGCTGGCCACCGAGATGGGCGATCTCCAG
The DNA here is from genome assembly GCA_944321435.1 of uncultured Coriobacteriaceae bacterium. Taxonomy (GTDB): domain Bacteria; phylum Actinomycetota; class Coriobacteriia; order Coriobacteriales; family Coriobacteriaceae; genus CALUOB01. The sequence continues at coordinate 202,431 of CALULH010000004.1, forward strand.
GAGCGCATCACCTCCACCAAGACCGGCTCCATCACCTCGGTGCAGGCCGTCTACGTGCCCGCTGACGACCTGACCGACCCGGCGCCGGCCACGACCTTCACCCATCTGGACGCCACGACGGTGCTCTCGCGTTCCATCGCCGAGCTCGGCCTGTACCCGGCTATCGACCCCTTGGCCTCGTCCTCCGACGCCCTCGATCCGACCATCGTGGGCGAGGAGCACTACCGCGTGGCCACCAAGGTCCAGGAGATCCTGCAGGAGTACACCGACCTGCAGGACATCATCGCCATTCTTGGCATGGACGAGCTCTCCGAGGAGCAGCGCCTGACCGTGAACCGCGCCCGCAAGCTGCAGCAGTTCCTCTCGCAGAGCTTCCACGTGGCCGAGAAGTTCACCGGCAACCCCGGTGTCTACATCCGCGTGGAGGACACGGTGCGCAGCTTCGCCGAGATCGTGGACGGCAAGTGCGACGACCTGCCCGAGCAGGCCTTCCGCTACGCCGGCACCATCGAGGATGTGCGCGAGCGCGCCGCCAAGTTGAAGGAGAGCTAAGGTGGCCATGGAGCTGCGCATCGTTTGCCCGGAAAGCTGCGCCTACGAGGGTTTGGCGGCCTTCGTGGCCCTGCCCGGCACAACCGGGGAGATCGGCGTGCTGCCTGGGCATGCGAGCGAGATCAGCACCCTGAAGCCCGGATACGTCCGCGTGTCCGAGCAGGCGATGGGCACGGTCGACAAGGCCATTGCCGTGACCGAGGGCTATGCCGAGATCACCGCCGACCGCGTTATCATCCTGGCGGAGCGGGCGCAGGACGTGGCCGACATCGACGACGCAAAGGTTCAAGCCCAGCTTGAAGAATTTGAAGGTCAGTTGAGCATGTGCTCTGAGGGCGATGCGCGGCGAGCTTACCTCTATAATGAAATCGCATGGTGTAGGCTGCTGTTGGACCATCGGTCCGCGTAAAACAGGCGCTTCATCAGATACGGTTGACATCATGCCCGGGAGCAGCGCTCCCGGGCATGAGTTTGTTACAGGAGTCCTCATATGGAGATTATCCGCGTAGAGGGTGGGCATCCGCTCAGCGGCAGCGTCGAGGTGGCCGGTGCCAAGAACTCGGCCCTCAAGCTGATGGCGGCCACCATCCTTGCCCCGGGCGTCACGGTGCTCACCAACGTGCCCAACATCTCTGATGTGCACATCATGGGCAAGGTGCTCAAGCATCTGGGCGCCAAGATCGAGGTCCGCGGCGTGCATGAGCTCGCCATCGACACGTCGGGCGTGAGCTCATGGGAGGCGCCGTACGAGCTCGTTGCCAAGATGCGCGCCTCGACGGCGGTCATGGGGCCGCTCATCGGGCGTTTCGGCCGTGCGGTTATCGCCATGCCGGGCGGGTGCAACATCGGCGCCCGTAAAATGGACCTGCATTTCCTCGGGCTCGAGGCCTTGGGCGTCCACTTCGACAACGACCACGGCTACATCTACGCCGAGGCCGCGGACGGCCTGGTGGGCACGACGGTGTCCCTTTCGTTCCCGAGCGTGGGCGCCACCGAGAACCTCATCATGGCCGCTGTGCGCGCCCGGGGCACCACGGTGATCGACAACGCTGCGCGCGAGCCCGAGATCGTGGACCTTATCCGGATGCTCAACGAGATGGGCGCCAAGATCTCGGGGGCGGGCACCCCGGTCATCGAGATCCAGGGCGTCGACGAGCTCTACCCGGTCGAGCACCGCGTGGTGGGGGACCGTATCGAGGCCGGCACCTTCCTGGTGGCCGGCGCCATCACCGGCAACGAGATCGAGGTCACGGGCTTTGCCCCGAGCCACTTGGGCATGGTGCTCAAGAAGATGGAGCTTATGGGCGTGCAGTTCGACACCTTCGGCAACGGCGCGCGCGTGCGCCGCACCGGCAAGATTCTCCCCACGGATATCCAGACCCTGCCGTACCCGGGCTTCCCGACCGACATGCAGGCCCAGGTGCTGTGCCTGGCGGCGCTTGCGCAGGGCAGCTCCGTTATCACCGAGAACATCTTCGAGAACCGCTTCATGTTCGCCAGCGAGCTGGGACGCATGGGGGCCGACGTGCGCATCGAGGGGCATCACGCCCTGGTGCGCGGCGTGGACGGCTTCTCGGGCGCCCAGGTGGAATCGCCGGATCTACGCGGCGGTGCCGCGCTGGTGCTGGCGGGACTTGTGGCCGAGGGCGAGACGGACGTCTCGGCCATCCACCATATCGACCGCGGTTACGAGAACTTCGTCGACAAGCTGCGCGCGTTGGGCGCCCATATCGAGCGCGTGACCGTTCCCGACCCCGACACCGATTTTTAGGCAGGTTCCATGGGTTTCAAGAAAAAGGCCCCCGAGTCGCGCATCTCGCCCCAGGCGAGCGCGCGCGTGTACAGCCGGCATAACTCCGAGCGCTATTCGGAGCGCGCGGCGCAGCGCCGGCGCCACCGCACCATCAAGAAAGGCGTCCTCTACGGCCTCATCGTGGTGCTGGTCGGCGCGGTATCCGCTGCGGGGCTGTGGATTTCCAGCGTCATGGGGCGCCTTAACGACCCTTCGCTCATCACCCAGGGGCTCCTGGCCACGCTCGTTGACTCGGATGTCACGAGCGAGCCGTTTTACATGCTGTTGCTGGGGACCGACGGCCGTCCCGGCGAGGACACCTACCGTTCCGATACCATCGTGCTCACCCGTGTCGACCCGCAGAACAAGCAGGTCACGCTGGTGTCCATTCCGCGCGACACCATGGTGCAGATCGATGGTTACGGCACGCAGAAGATCAACGCCGCCCACGCCTACGGCGGTCCCGAGGGCGTCGTCAAGGCGGTCAACGAGCTCTGCGGCGTGCAGATCTCGCATTACGCCGAGGTGAGCTTCGACGGCATGCAGCAGCTCGTCGACGCGTTGGGCGGCGTCGAGGTCGACGTGCCCGACCGTATCGACGACCCTAAGGCCGGCGACGTGGTTATCGAGCCGGGCCTGCAGACCCTCAACGGCGAAGAGGCGCTGGCGTTCTGCCGTTCGCGCGCCTTTGCCGACGGCGACTTCACCCGCATGCGCCATCAGCGCATCTTCATCGCGGCGCTGGCGAAGAAGGTGCTCGAGAGCACCGATGCCGCCACCATCGTGCCGTTGGTCAACTCGCTGTCCGATATGGTGGTGACCGACCTCTCTGTTACCGACATCGTGGCCCTGGCCAACGCCATGCGCGGTATGGACACCGATGCCATCTGGTCGGCCAACGTGCCCTCGACCACCGCGATGGTCGACGGGGTGAGCTACGTCATCGCCGACGAGGAGGAGCTGGCCGCCATGATGGAGCGCGTGGACGCCGGCGAGGACCCGCAGGGGCCGCAGACCTCCGACATCACGGGTGAGAGCTCCACCATCGGCGACCTCACCAACAACACCGCGGAGGACTTCTCCAACGGAACCGACACCGCCGTGGACAACAACGGCGACGGCGTCATCGACGAGAACGACAGCTCTTACAGCGCGTCCAACTAGGCGCTCGCCCAAAGAGCCGAACGATTCGCCCCGGCACGGGAATCCGCGCCGGGGCGATTTGTTTGCCGTCCGAGATCGCGTGGCGGGCCCGCTGTTGCGTACCATAACGGCGAGGTTTGACGCGTCCGGCCGTTGCGGTACCCTGAAATCCGGCGTCAATCCTGTTCAAACCCCGATACTTCTGCAAAGGAGCGCTCATGTCCGATATTCTCGACCGCTTCCTGCGCTACGTGCGCGTGGACACCCAGTCCGACGAGGCCACGTGCGACACCGTGCCCTCTACTTCCAAGCAGCATGACCTGGCCCGCCTGTTGGCGGCAGAGCTGACCGAGCTCGGCGCCCAGAACGTGAGCGCCGACGACCACGCCTACGTGACGGCGTGGATCCCCGCAAGCCCGGGCGCCGAGAACCAGCCGCGCCTGGGACTTATCGCGCATATCGACACCGCCGCCGAGGCCTCCGGCGCAAACGTGAGCCCGCGCGTCGTCACATACGAGGGCGGCGACCTGGTGGCCGGCGAGCTGGACGGCCAGCGCGTGGCCATGAGCCCCGAGAAGCTTCCGGCTCTGAGCGACCTGGTGGGCCAGCAGCTCGTGGTGACCGACGGCACCACGCTTTTGGGCGCGGACGACAAGGCCGGCGTTGCGGAGATCATGGCGCTTGTGGCACGGCTTGCCGACCGGCCCGACCTGCCGCATCCGCCGCTCGGCATCTGCTTTGCCCCGGACGAGGAGATCGGCCACGGCGCGGCTCTGCTCGACATCGAGTCCTTTGGCTGCGCGGCCGCCTACACGGTGGACGGAGGCCCCATCGGCGAGCTCGAATGGGAGTGCTTCAACGCCTCCGACGTGACGCTCACCATCCAGGGTGCCACTATCCACCCGGGCGATGCCAAAGGCCGCATGGTCAACGCCGTGCATCTCTTCGAGGAGTTCGAGGCCATGCTTCCCGCCCAGGAGCGCCCGGAGCACACCGAGGGCTACGAGGGCTTCATCCACTGCATGAGCGTCTCCGGCACCTGCGAGCACCTGACGGCCCGCTACATCGTGCGCGACCACGACGCCGCCGCGTTCGACCGCAAGCTCGACCTCATGCGCGCCGCTGCCGACTACGTGAACTTGCGCCACGGAGCCGACCGCGCCCAACTCGCCGTCAACCCTCAGTACCGCAACATGGCCGAAGTCGTTTCCCAGCGCCCGGAGCTTATCGCCCGCGCCGAGGCCGCCTTCCAGGACGCCGGCTTCACCCCGCGCGTGATTCCCATCCGCGGCGGTACCGATGGCGCCCAGCTCTCCTTCCGGGGCCTGCCGTGCCCCAACCTCTCCACGGGAGGCTATTGCGCCCACAGCGTCAACGAGTTCATCCCCGTGCGCTCGCTCGAGGGCATGGTGGACGTGCTTGAGGCCCTTGTCGCCCGTTTTGCGGTAGACTAGACGGCATCTTTGAGGGAAGGAACCGCCATGCAAACCACCGCCGCATCTTCCGAGCTGCACCTTACCGTTGCCAATGAGGATTACCTGGAGTGCATCGTCCGCATCACCCGCGAGCACCCCGAGGAGGGCGACGGCGTTCGGTCCGTGGACATCGCCACGCGCTTGGACGTATCCAAGGCGTCGGTCAACAAGGCCGTGACGGCGCTCAAGGCGGCGGGTCTGGTGGAGCAGTCGCACTACGGCAAGGTGGTGCTGACCGACAAGGGCCGCGAGGTGGGCGAGGCCGTCTGGCGCCGCCACCGTATGCTGCGCACCTTCCTGATTCAAGAGCTGGGCGTTGATTACGAGCGCGCCGACGGCGAGGCCTGCATGATGGAGCACGCGCTCTCCGAGGACACCATGAACCGCTGGATGTCCTACTTGGAGGGACAGGGCATCAAGGTGGAGGAGTAACCCGCCATGGCCGCAGACGTTCACGGCACGGTTGACGCGATGCCCGATACGGACGGTTACCGTTTTGACGAGGGGGCGGCCTTCGCCGCGGAACTGGGCCGGCGCTGCCTGGTTGTCCAAGGCCCCATGGGCACCGCCCTCATGGCGCAGCCGGGGGCCGAGAAGATCCCCGCCGCTTACTGGAACATCGCCGAGCCCGAAACGGTGACGCGCCTGCACGCCCTCTACGCGGCTGCCGGCGCCGACGTGCTGTTGGCGAACAGCTTTCAGGCGCAGGCTCCCGCCTTGGAGCGCGACTGCGTTTACGCCAGCGTTCGCGAGGTCAACGACGCTGCGGTGCGCGCTGCTTACCGGGCCGGCGGAAGGCTGGTCCTGGGCTCGGTGGGGCCGTGCGGCATAGACTGGATAGCGCAGGACTCGCCTGAGTTCCGCCGCGCGCGGGCAGTTTACCGCGCGCAGATCCACGCGCTGCTGGCCGCTGGGGCAACCGGTGTCATGGTGGAAACCCTCACCTGCGTGAACGACATCGTGGCCGCGCTTACCGCCGCGGACGACGTGGCCGCCGGCATGCCCGTGCTTGCGAGCTTTGCGATAGACGAGGAGGGGAACCTCCTGGGCGACGGGTTGCCGGTTGAAACGGCGGTGTTTTACGCCGAGAAGCACGGCGCGGCCTCCGTGGGCGTCAACTGCTGCTCGCTTGCGGCGGCGGATGCCGCGACGAAGCGCCTACTCGCCGTGGCGCGCACGCCGGTGAGCGTGCGCCCCAACGCCGGGGCCCCGCACCGCGACGAGGACGGCCAGCTCGTATGGGACGAGAATCCAGAGGCGTTTGGCCGCGCGGCCTTGCGCTGGGCATCCGCCGGCGTCGCGCTGGTAGGGTCGTGCTGCGGCACCACGGCGCGCACCACCTGCGCCCTGCGCCTTGCCGTAGACGAGGCCGGCGCATCTGCGGCGGAGCGAGGGTAGGGGCCCGCCGCGCCTGCCGCCCTGCCCGTGCCTCCTGCAGTCAGCGGCCTTTGCCAGGCCGACCGCGCCGCATGCGGGTTTTTGGCTTTCTGATGAAATAGGGGTCGGTGTTTCCCCTGCTTGTCCTATTGCCCAACCGGGTACAACAGTCTAGCCCGCCTTTTGCGCGGACTGGTCGTGTGCCGGCAGGGTTTAGGAGCTGCCGGCGTCGGCATGCAGGGAAGGTGAACGCAATGGCCTCCGCCATTCGGTGCGCCGTGGATGGGTGGCGCGCTCATACTGACGAGGACTTCACAGACGAGAATATCGCGCGCGTCGCCGACGCGGTGGCGCGCTTGTGGGCCCCGATGATCTCAGGTGTCACATTGTACGTGGCGTATGACGCCCGCCCGGAATCTGAGCACGCGGCGCTGCTGGCCGCGGCGGTTGCGGCGTCGCGCGGGCTTTCCGTTCGCGTGTCGGATGCGCCCTGTCCGCTCCCCGCGCTGGCGTGGACGGTTATGCGGGACCTGCGTGCGTGCGGCGGCATCATGGTGACCGGCGGCGCGCGCCCCTGCGGCTACGCGGGCATCACGCTCGTCAACGCCAACGGCTCGCCTGCGTTGGAGAGCGATTACGAGTGCCTTGAGAGCGCTCTGCGCTCCGAGGTTCCCGATGCCCGCGCCGGCTTTGAGCGCGTGGACATGCTGAGCGCATACATAGAGGAGCTGTGCGCGTTTGCGCCGGCGGCGGAATCGGGGGCGCCGGCGTCCGGAGGCGCACGGCCCGTCGGCACGGCCGACGTCCCGCGCGTGATCTGCGACCCGCTGTACGGCGCTGCCCAAGGCGCGCTGCCCCGGGTGCTCGGGCGCCTGGGCATCGAGGCGCATGAAATCCACCGCGGGCCCTACCGGGATTGCGAGGACGTGCGTCCGGATCCCGTGGAGCCCTGGGTTGACGACTGCGAGCAGGCGGTAACCGACGCGCAGGCATGGGCGGGCTTGGCGCTCGACGGCACGGGTTCGCGTTTCGGGGCGGTGGACGAGAACGGCGCCTTCGTGGGTCCTCAGAAGATCTTCGCCTTGGTTATGGGTTACTTGGTCGAGAAGTGCGGGCTGACGGGACGCATAGTCGGTCCGGGATCGCTTTCCACGATCGTGCGGCGTCAAGCCAAACGGCTCGGCTGCCCGCTGACGATCACCTCGTGGAACCTGCGGCGCCTGGGGGACGAGGTTGCGCGCGGCAACGTGCTCATAGCGGGGGAGGATTGGGGATCCCTTGCCATTCCCAGTCATCTGCCCGCATTCGACGGCTTGATCGTGCACGTGCTGCTGTGCCGCCTGATGGCCGAGGCCGGCAAGCCCCTGGGCGTGCTGGTGAGCGAACTCGAGACTCAATTAGGCTCCGTGGTCTTTGGTCAGCGAGAGCTCAGGCTGGACGCCGAGGTCATGGAGACCTTCCGCATGCTGGCGCCGGGATTGAACCCGGAGCGAGTGGCGGATAGGGAGCCGGTCGAAGTGAGCCATCTTGACGGGCTGCGCTTCGGCTTCGCCGACGGTTCGTGGCTGCTGCTGCGCCCGGATCCCGAGGATCCGATCATGTGCATCTCCGCCGAGGCGCCCACCGTGGCCCAGCGCGACGCGCTGCTTGCCGCCGGCGCCTCCCTCTCTCGCGATCCTCTCCCATTTGTGCAGATTCCGTGAACCCCCTCCCGCCCCTTGCCGGGAGGGGGGAGGGGGTGGCAGTATATCTCCTTGCCG
>CALULH010000005.1 GCA_944321435.1 uncultured Coriobacteriaceae bacterium
CGATACGCGGAGGGCGCCGCCGCTGCTAGGCCCCCGTTTTCACTGCCGCGTCAGCCCACACAAACACCCGAAGAGCCCATTTTTGTTTGAAAATGTCCTATGCAAAGGAGGGTCTAGATGCCTAAGTCCGAAATCAAGAAACCCATTAACGGTGAATGGATGAGGAGCGTTATCAATCGCCGCGGCTATTCCCTCTACTCTCTTGGCAGGCTGATCAATCAAGGCGGAATCGGAAAGGACATCAGGACTATTCGACGCGCTGTCTCCGAGAATAAGATCACTCCCCAGCTTCTTGACCTCATCGCCCGCGCAGTCAACGTCCATCCCGACTTCCTTGCCGGCAAGTACTGCTGGACGCTTGAGCTCCCCGTCATGGACTACGAGGGCGTTAGGGACTACTGGCTCGAGAACTACCTGAATCCTGATCACTTTCCCTATATCCTTGCCGAGCAGCAGAAGCTCGGGTCCTATCGACAGCTGCTCAACACGCTGCTCATGCACGGTGTGACCAAGGAAGACTTCCTTGAGAAAAGTCGACCCGATCGCGACAAGATGGCAGACCAGCTGGACCTCGCCGTCACTGGGGTTCTGAAGCAGTGGTTCCCCTCTTGCTACCGAGGCGACGCCGTCGACTACGCCGAAGCGATGGAGTGGCGTGACGAAAGGGATGTCTACGAGGCCATGCTGGAATACCTCGAAGAGAGGGGCATCGTGAAGGTCGATTACCCCGGCGAGAACTAGGCTCCCAACAGGTGCCCCAACCCAAGCGCGGCGTCACATCTCCGACGCCGCGCTTTTTTGTTACCCCGAGTCCCTACTGTGAACTCTTTTGTGAAGTGACGGAAGTCGACGCTTCTCAACATATCAGCAGCTAAACATGACCGTTTGTGACCACGGTCGACACTTCTCCCAGAAGGGCGGGGCGCTCCCGTCCAGGGAGGAGGCGCACATGGAGTCGGTTATCGCGGCGCTCGTGACGGGGGTGCTGACCCTCGCCGGGGTGCTCGTGTCCAACTCGCGCAGCCGCGCGGTCATGGAGGTCAAGATCGACAACCTGACGCGGCAGGTCGAGAAGCACAACCGCATGGTCGAGCGCACTTACGCCCTGGAGCAGGACGTCGCCGTCGTGAAGGCGGAGATCGAGAATCTGCGGAAGGGGCAATGATGGAGACATTCCTGACGTCCAACGAGTGGCCGTGGCGCCTGGCAAGGACCATCGTGCAGGGCGTGCTCGGCGTGGTCGTGGCCAACGTGGACATGCTGGTGGGCTGCGCGGTTCTGGAGCCCGAGTGGCGCGCGGTCGTGGTGGCGCTCGTGATGGCAGTGCTCACGCCCGTCATGGCGGAGCTCGGCGCGGCGCTGCCGTCGGGCGGTGGTTCCGATGAGTGAGTGCGAGTTCGCGAGCGAGGAGGAGCGCTGGGAGGCGCTGCGCGGCGAGGGCGTCGAGGCGGCCGCGCCGGACGGCTGGGAGCCCGACGAGGGCGAGGACGACGGCTTCGAGGAGGTGCCCGATGGCGTATAGCATCCTGTTCAAGCAGTGCGGAAGCGATCATATGACGCGCGGGCGCTCCCGCGCGATCGACCGCATCGTGGTCCACTATACGGGCACCACGGCGAGCGCGCGCAACAACGCGACGTACTTCTCGCGCAACGAGGGCCAGGGGGCGAGCGCCCATTATTTCGTGGATGGCATCTCCCCGGAGATCTATCAGAGCGTCGCCGAGGGTGACACCGCCTGGCACGCGGGCAACTGGGACATGAACTGCCGTGCGATCGGCATCGAGGTGGTCTCAGCCGGCGAGGACTACAGCGGGACGGAGATCACCAAGCTTGCCTGGCTGGTGCAGAAGCTCATGGCAAAGTACGGCATCGGCGCCTCCGGGGTCATCCGCCACTACGACGTGACGGGCAAGCTGTGCCCCGCGCCCTACGTGGCGTCGTCCAAGTGGGCGGCGCTCAGGGCGGCGATCACGGGCGGCTCGGCACCCGGCGGGACGGCGGGCGCCGCCCCCAGCGGGACCGTCTCCGAGCTCGCGCGACGCGTCATCGCCGGCGAGTTCGGCAACGGGGAGGCGCGTCGCGCGGCGCTGGGAAGCCGCTACTCGGAGGTGCAGGCGGAGGTTAACCGCATCCTGGCGGGAGGCTCGAGCGCACCCGCCACCCAGGCCCCTGCCGCCGACGACGTGGACGACCTCGCGCGCCGCGTGATCGCAGGCGAGTTCGGCAACGGCGAGGCGCGGAGGGCCGCGCTGGGCGACCGCTACGCCGAGGTCCAGGCGCGCGTGAACGAGATGCTGGGCGCCGGGTGCTCCGGCGGGACGTCCGGCGGCGCCGACGTCGAGGCGCTGGCGCGGGCCGTCATACGCGGCGAGTACGGAAACGGCGAGGAGCGCAGGCGCCGGCTGGGGTCGCTCTACGACGCCGTGCAGGCCCGCGTGAACGAGATCCTGTCGTGATCTCGCGGGAGGACGCCCGCTGGGGGCTCGCCGTGGCGCTCTCGGTCGTGCTCATCGTCGCCGTGCTGCCGCTCGTGCCGGTCATGTGGCTGGCGGGCAGGCTGGGCGACCGGATCGGGTGAGCCGGGCCCCGCGAGGGCCCCTTCGTCACGGGTTGCAGTTGCCGCAGGGGTCGTAGCCCTGGGCGATGACGTCGTCTCGCGTGTCGGTCACGGTCTGCTTGTTCTTCTCGCTCATGCGGTCCACGGAGCTGCACTCCGGGTAGTGGAACTTCCTCGTGTTGGTGTTGAGGACGTAGGTGCGCTCCTCCGACGGCTGGGCGGGTTCGGGGTCCTGCGGGAGGGCGCTCTCCTCGCGCCAGCTCTCCCCGGTGGCGTAGTCGATGCCGACGCCCGGCTGCACGTTGTAGCAGAAGACGTTGAAGGCGACGCCCATGCCGGCGTCGTCGAGCGAGCGCGCCTCCATGTGGACGCCCCGGCAGACGAGCTCGTCGCCGACGAAGACGGGCTCGACGCGGTAGAGGACGCGCCCTCCCGTGCGGTCCACGTAGTCGGCGACCTCGTTCTCGAAGGGGAGCATGCCCTCCGTGTTCATGTAGCGGGTGCCGGTGACGAGGTTCTCCTCGTTGGCGTTCTCGGCCGTGAGCTGCCAGCCGATGAGGTGGCAGCGGTTGTAGAGGTAGCGTCCGTCAACGAGGTCGTCGTAGCGCACGGTGTGCCAGCCCGTCGGCCTGACCATGCCGATGGACCCGCGCTCCTCGCCCTCGGCGGGCATGGTCGAGGGGCTCACGACGGCGATCGCGGCGCCGCAGCGGCCGAGGTGGTCGAGGGGCGCGTAGGACTCGCTGGCGGCGGGGAGGTCGTCCTCGCCGATGGTGGGGGCGTTGCCGTTGACCGTGGCGTAGGGGCTGCCGTCGTAGGCGGGGAGCTGTGAGGGGTCGAGGGCGGCGGGGGCGGGCTGGACGGTGGGTTCCTCGGGGGCGGGGTCTTCCTCCCCGGCCTGGGGCCCCTCTTCGTCAGCGGCGCCCTCGGGGGCGGCGGCCACGGCCTCCTGGCTCTCCTGCGCGGGCGCCTGGGGGCTCGGGGCGTCGTCGGAGCACGCGGGGAGCGCCGCGAGGGAAATCGCCACGAGGATGGCGAGCGCGAGGGCCCTGGCCCTGCCGATGGCGCTGCGGTCGGGTTTGGCGGCGTCTCTCATCCGGTGCTCCTCTCGTCGCGGCGTGACAAGATTATCCGCCAGATTGGGCCGCCTTGCGAGCGTTCGCGCATGTCGCGCGCTTCACAAAGGGGTACACAAGGGAGAGGCCCGCGCCCCTGAGCGGGGCGCGGGCCTCCCAGGGCTAGCTCCTGCGGCGCGGGCCGTCGGTGAGCGTCGGGAAGTCGCGGTGACGGGGCCCGTCCACGAGCACCTCGTACCACCACTCCCGGCTCCTCGGGCCGTCCGCCGCGAGGTCGTCGATCAGGCGGGTCTGGGTGACCTCGTCGAGCTCCGCGAACTCGTCCCGCATCGCGTTCTCGATGGCGGAGGAGCTCGCGATCATGTCGTGCAGGATCTGCTTCTTCTCCTCGAGGGTGAAGCTCTCGGGCGAGATGTCCATGAGCTCCGCCATGAAGTAGGCGTGGTCCTCGGCTTCCTCGAGTGCCTTCCAGTCGGTTGCCATAGGGGTTCTCCTCTCCCTCTGGAACCGTCTCTCCCGGGGTCTGGGTCGGTACGAATTCCGGTACGAATGAGCCTGATCGGAGCGTTTCGAAGCGTTCTGGAATGTCGCTCCTGATTTTGAAAACAGCTATATCTACCTGCGATAATGTTGTTTTCTGTTGTCAGGCGTTCTAAACCGTTTATACCCCCTCAGTCTCCCATTTTGACACCGCCTGGCGACTCACCCCCAGCAGCATAGCCAACTGCTCTTGCGTCATGTTGTGAGCACGACGCAGGTGTGACAGGTTTTCCGAGAAGCTCATAGGATCACGCTCCTTTGATCGGGGCTATCGTAGCCCCAACCATGCGGTAGCGAGCCCCGCAACGCCACCACCTTCCGGTTGCGTTTTGGTTGCACCCGTGCGCCAGAAGACAAGCCTGCACGCTCTTCTCGCCTTCACCGCGCTTGCTCGCAAGCCGGGCACACGATTCCGCAAGAGCCTCTGCGCCGGCAAAGGCCTTACGCTGGCAAAGGCGTCCCGTGTCGCCCGTCAACGCAGGCAAGCGAAAGCCGTCGCCCGCCTCGGTTAATGCCCTGCCTCGGCGAGAAGGGCACTGGCGTGCTCCAGGCTCGCCTCCGACTGGTCGCCGGAGAGCATGCGGGCTATCTCGGCCACGCGGGCGTCCCCCCTGACCTCGTGGAGCTCCGTCACCGGGCGCTCGTCCTTGCTGCGCGCGACCACGTAATGCGTGGCGGCGGCAACAGCCACCTGCGCCAGGTGGGTGACCACGATGACTTGGTGCGTGCGCGCCAGATCCGCGAGCACCGCGGCCAGCGAGCGCGCCGTAGCGCCACCCACGCCGGCATCGACCTCGTCGAAGACCAGGGTATCGGCTGCATCGGCCTCGCCCAGCACCACCTTTACCGACAGCATCACGCGCGACAGCTCGCCGCCCGAGGCTATCTTGCGCAGCGGGCGCGGCGTGAGGCCCGAGCCGCTGCGGTAGAGAAGCTCGTAGGCGCTGGGCCCGTCGACGGTCCACTTTGCGCGCGGAAGGGGCTTGGCGCTCCACACCAGCTCTGCGCTGCCCATCTCCAACCGCGCCATCTGACGCGACACCGCGCGGCAGAAAGCCGGCGCGGCGCCGTTGCGGGCGCGGTCGAGCGCCTTGGCAGCTGCGGCCAGGCCCTTCTCGGCCTCGTCCACGGCGGCGCGGGCGCGCTTCTCGTGCTCAGCGGCGTCATCCACCATGGAGAGCAGCTCCTGCGCGGCGTCGCGCGCGGCGAACACGTCCTCCATGCGCGGCCCGAAGCTGCGGATCAGGCCGTTCAGGGCGCCCAGGCGATCCTGCATGCGCGCGAGCTCGGCCGGATCGAAGTCCACGGAATCCTGATAGCTCCGCAGGTCGACGGTCGCGTCCTCCATGATGATGGCGGCCTCGGCAAGCGCGTCGGCGAACTCCCCCAGCTTGGCATCGACCGTGCGCAGGCGCGAGAGCTCGGCGATAGCGCCGTTGACGCCGTCGAGCGCGCCGCCCTCAGCCGCAAGCGCCTCGTGCGCGGCGTAGGCGCAGGAAACGAGCGCCTCGGCGTGCTCGGCGCGCGGTAGCGTCTGTTCGAGATCCTCGAGCTCGCCTGGCTGCGGGTCAACCTCGGCGATGCGCTCCAAGGTGAAGCGCGCCTCCTCCAGCCGCGCGCCCTTGGTGCGGCCCGCCTCCATCACACGGTCGAGCTCCTTCTGCGCGGCGCGCGCCGCGGCCAGGCAGCCGCGGTACCGCTCCAGCGCCGGCGCCACCTTGTCCGCGGCCCAGGAGTCGATCATGGCAACATGATTGGCGGCGTTCAGCAGACGCTGGTGCTCGTGCTGGCCGCAGAGGTCGATGGTGGCGCCCACGCGCTCCGCAAGCTCCCGGACGCTGGCCACATGCCCGTTGATGCTCACGCGGCTGCGCCCGTCGGCGCCCACGCGGCGGCGCACGGCAAGCCCCTCCACGTCGTCGGGCGAGGTGTAGACGCGCCCCTCAACCGTAAGGTGCTCCTCGCCTTCGCGCACCTGACTCGCCTCGGCGCGCTCCCCCATCAAAAGCTTGAGAGCTGACAGAAGCGCGGTCTTGCCGGCGCCCGTCTCGCCCGTGAGCACGGTGAGGCCGCGCCCGGGCGTGAGCGTCGCCTGGGCGATAAGCGCCACGTTCTCTACCTGGATCTCATCGATCATCGCGTCGCACCCCGTAAAACACCCGCGACACCGAGGAGTAGAAGCTCTCGGGGCCGTAATCCAAAAGAAGCACGTCGGCCCGGCCGCGGCGCACCAGCACCCGGGCGATGTCGCCGTGCGTGTCGATAACCTGGCCGTCCACCTGCACGCTGGCGTGCGCCGGGCGGTCGTAGTCGAGCGCAAGCTCCACCACGTCGGAGGGCGAGGTCAGAAACGCCCGCGCCTGGATGGTGTGCGGTGCGATGGGCACGCACACCATGCCCGCATAGTCGGGGCTCACGATGGGGCCGCCAGCCGAGAGCGCGTACCCTGTGGAGCCCGTGGCGGTGGAGACCACGATCCCGTCGCCGCGCAGCTTGTCGATGCGATGCCCGGACACGGTGATCTCGACCTCGATCATCTCGCCGAGCGCTCCGCGCGTGAGCGCCAGGTCGTTCAGGGCCGATACCACGACGGGCGCGGGCTCGCCCCCTGCAGCCGCGGAAAGGGCCCCATCCGCGCCAGTTGCGCGTGCGGGGTCGGGAACGATCTCCGCCTCGAGCGTGGCGCGCCGGCTCACATGCATCTCGCCGGCGAGCGCATCGCCCACCACGTCGAGGATGTTGACGTCGGCAGGGTTGGCCGCTGTGAGAAAACCCAGATGACCGTAAGAAAGCCCCAAGATGGGGATCTCGCGCGGGCCCACGATGCGCGCCGCGCGCAGAAGCGTGCCGTCCCCGCCGAGGGATATCACCAGCTCGACGCTGTCCAGCAGGGCCGGGGTGAGCGCGGGGGGCTTGGGGGCGAGCGCCGCAGCCGGGCGGGTGGACGCTCCCCCCGCACCGGCGGAGCGCGGCCCGGGCGCCTCGGCGTCGGCGCGCCCGTCCGGCGCCCACGTGGCCGTATACCCCTGGCGCTTAAGCCAGGTCTCCAGCATGAGGGCGTCCTGCACGGCCTCGACCCGGCTGCAGTTCACCACCAGAAGCACGTTCATGAGATCCGCCCATCCGTCAAAGACTCCGCCTGGGCGCGCGCCGACGCGGCCGCCTCCGCGAGGCCCGCAGGATCGGCCTCGTCGCGGCATCCCAGGAGGAAAAACTCCCTGTTGCCCTTTGTACCCGTAATGGGCGAGGCGCACACCGCCCGCGGCGTGAGGCCATGCGCCGCGAACAGGTCCACGACGTCCTCAAGCACCCGCCGGTGCACCGCCGGGTCGCGCACGATGCCCCCCGCGCCCACCTCGGAGGCGGGCGCTTCGAACTGCGGCTTCACAAGCGTGAGGAAGCGGCCCTTCTCGCCCAGCGCCTCCAAGGTCGCCGGCAGGATGGTGCGGACGCTCGTGAACGAGACGTCGCACACCGCCAGGTCGAAGCAGGCGCGGTAGCCCTTCTCCGGCAGGTCGCAGACGTTGGTGCGCTCCAGCAGGGTCACCCGGTCGTCGTTGCGCAGGCTCCAGTCGAACTGCGCCCGCCCCACGTCGACGGAAGTCACATGGGCCGCGCCGCGTTTGAGCAAGCAATCGGTGAAGCCCCCGGACGAGCAGCCGATGTCCAGGCAGGCAAGCCCCGCGGGGTCAACCCCGCAGGCGTCGAGCGCGCCCGCGAGCTTCACGCCGCCGCGGCTCACATAGGGCTGCCGCCCCTTCACATGCAACGGCAGCCCCGGCTTGACCTGCGTGCCGGGGGACGAGAAGCGCTCGCCCCCGGACGAGACGAGGCCCGCCATGACGCAGCGCGCCGCATCATCCTGTGTGGGGCAAAGCCCCTGAGCCACCAACTCGGCATCCAAGCGCACGCGCCTCATGCGGCGGCCTCCTTTCCCGATCTCGCGCCGGAACGAGAAAGGGGACGCGCCCCCATCGCGCGCGAAGCGTGACGGGAAACGCGCCCCCTTGCACTCTCGGTCGTGACGCTGTCAGCTGCTCGCGCCACCTGCGTCCTTGTCGGACCCGCCCGCGTCGGGCGCAGAGGCGTCCTCGTCTGCGGCCTTCTGGCCGTTAAGGCGCGCCTCCTCGGCCGGGCTGAACTCCATGGTGTCGACCAGCTCCACCGCCTTGGAGCCGAGCTCTATAGCCTCGTCGAAGAGGTCGAGCGAGCGCTCGAGCGAGGTATCCTTTGACCGCACGGTGGAGATGATCTCGTCCAGGCGGTCCGTAATGTCCTCGAAATGGCGGATGTTCTTAGTCTCCCCTGCCATGGCCCCTAGGCTTCCGTCTCGTCGAGAACCACGGGCTCGGCCTCGGGTGCCTCGCCCGCCGCCTGCGCGGCGGCGTCGGCAGCCGCCTGCTCGACTGCGGCGGTCGTGAGGCCGGTCTTGTCGCGCGCGATGCGGCCCAGAACGCCGTTTACGAAGCGGGCGCTCTCATCGGTGCCGTACGCCTTGGCGATCTCGACCGCCTCGTTGATGGCCACGGCGACGCTGGGCAGGTCCTCTACGCTGGTCATCTCGTAGACGGCCAGGCGCAGCAGGTTGCGGTCGGTGCCGGGCATGCGCGCCAACGTCCAGTTCTCGGAGGCCGCCTCCAACTTGGCGTCGATGGCATCGCGCACGGCATAGCAGCCGCGCGCGAGCTCAACGGCGTAGGAGTCCAAGGGGCCCTTGGAGAGCAGGTACTCCCCCGCCAGAACCTCGTCGACGGTCTGGTCGAGAACCTCGGCCTGGAAGAGCAGTTGCAGCGCCTGGCTGCGGGCGAGCGTGCGCCCGCGCTCTACATGCAAACCCACGGTTACTCCTTGGGGAAGACGAGGCCGTCGATGCAGATGTCGATCTGGGCCACCTCGACGCCGATCTGCGCGTCGATGGCCTGGGCGACCGCCTCGCGCACGGCGGCGGCGAGCTTCTTGAAGGGGTACCCGAAGAACACCACCAGGCGCACGGTAAGCTTAAGCGCGTTGCCGTCGACCTCGGCCTCGACCGCGGGCGCCTGCTGGGGCGTGCGCGCCGAGAGCATGGACACCAGGTTGGTGGCGAGGTCCTTCACGCCGACGGTGGCCACGCCGTCGACGCTTTCCGCTGCGCGGGAGACGATGGCGGCGATGACCTCTTGAGAGATGCCGATGCCGTCGATCCTGATTTCCTGAGCCATACGCGTATCTCCTATCAGCTCATTGCGAACGTCTTAGCCTACCGCGAACGCCTGGTTCTTGCAAGCTCCGTCCCTTTACGCCAGATACTCCGGCATGTGGGTGGGGATGAAGTCGGTGTAGACGATGCCCGCCGCGTAATCGGGGTTGCGGACCACGGCACGATGGAACGGCAACGTGGTCTTGATGCCCTCGATCTGGAACTCGTCGAGCGCGCGCTTGGCGCGAGCCAGCGCCTGCTCGCGCGTGGGGCCCCACACGATGAGCTTGGCGACGAGCGAGTCGTAGGTCGGCGGGATCTTGTAGCCCTCGTACACGTGGGTGTCCACGCGCACGCCAGGGCCGCCCGGAAGCCGCAGGCGCGTGATGGTGCCCGGGCACGGCCGGAACGCATGCTCGGGATCCTCGGCGTTGATGCGGAACTCGAAGGCGTGCCCGTCAGGCGTGTCGATGCCGCCGTCCGGGATGGTCATGGGCTCGCCCGAGGCGATGCGCAGCTGCTCGCACACCAGGTCGGTGCGGGTGATCTCCTCGGTCACCGGATGCTCGACCTGGATACGCGTGTTCATCTCCATGAAGTAGAAGCTGCCGTCCTCGTCGAGCAGGAACTCGATGGTGCCGGCGTTGGTGTAGCCGGTGGCGCGCACGGCGCGCACGGCCGTCTCGCACATCTGATGGCGCAGCCCAGGCGTAAGCGCCGGGCTCGGAGCCTCCTCGCACAGCTTCTGGTGGCGGCGCTGCACGGAGCAGTCGCGCTCGCAGACCGCGGCGGCATGCCCGAAGGCGTCGGCCATGACCTGGACCTCGACGTGGCGCGGGCGCAGGATCAGCTTCTCGAGGTACACCTCGTCGTTGCCGAAGGCCACGCGTGCCTCGGAGCGGGCTGCGTCGAACTCGTGGGCGAGGTCGGCCGGGTCATGAACCTCGCGCATGCCCTTGCCGCCACCGCCGGCGCTCGCCTTGATGAGAACGGGGTAACCCACCTCGTCGGCGAACTTGGCCGCGTCCTCAACGGTCTCCACCGGGCCGTCCGAGCCCGGGACGGTGGGGACGCCGGCCGCCTTCATGGTCTGCTTGGCGTTGGACTTCTCGCCCATCTTGTCGATAACGTCGGGATCCGGGCCGATGAACACCAGGCCGTTCTCCTTGCACTTGCGCGCGAACTCGGCGTTCTCGGAGAGGAATCCATAACCGGGGTGCACGGCCTCGCAGCCATGGCTCGTGGCTGCGCCGATAAGGCGCGGGATGTCCAGGTAGGACTTGGCGGAGGGGGCGGGGCCGATGCAAACCTTGTCGTCGGCCTCCTGAACCGCGGCGGTCTCGGCGTCTGCCGTGGAGTAGGCTACGCACGAGGTGATGCCGAGGTCCTTGCAGGCCCGCACAACGCGCAGCGCGATCTCGCCGCGGTTGGCGATAAGCACTTTGGAAAGCATGGGTATCGCGCTCCCTTACGCAACCGGCTCGTAGTAGAACAGAGGCTCGTCGAACTCGACGGGCTCGCCGTCAACGCCGCAGATCTCGCGGATGATGCCGCTCTCCTCGGCGGTTATCTCGTTCATAAGCTTCATCGCCTCGACGATGCAGACGGTCTGGCCGGCGTTGACGCGGTCGCCGAGCTTGACGAAGGGCGCGGCGTCGGGCGCAGCGGCCTGGTAGAAGGTGCCGACCATGGGGCAGGTGATGGCCTTCCAGGTGGCCGGGCGCTCAGCGGGCGCGGCGGCAGCGGCGGGCGCGGCCGGAGCCTCGGCGGGAGCGGCGGCGGGAGCCGGTGCGGGAGCGGCGACGGGGGCCGGGGCGGGCGCGGGGGCCACGGCCACGGGCTTGCGCAGGGTGACCTCGCCAGAGCCCTCCTTGATGGTGACCTCGGCCACCGAGCTGTCGTCCAGGGCCTCGATGAGCTCGCGAATCTGATCAACGTTCATTTCGATTTCCTCCTCGTTGGAATCGGACTCAGGAACGGTAAGGGGGTCGGTAATGGATTTGAGCGTGCCGGCGCGACGACGCTCAAGCAGGCTGCGCGCCTCGTTGGGGAACAGCGCGTAGGAGAGGACGTCCTCCTCGCTCTCGGCCAGGTCGCCGATCTCGGCAGCGCAGTCGGCATAGCTCTTGAGCTGGCTGGAGCGCGCCTGCTCGCAAACATCGCGCGGATCGGTGTCGCCGAAGACCTTGTGCAGGATCTCCTCGTCCACCGGCGCGGGGGTCTTGCCGTAGGCGCCGGCCAGGTAATCGCGCATTTCCTTGGAGATGATGCTCCACGGCTTGCCGGTCAGCACGTTCATGACTGCCTGCGTGCCCACGATCTGGCTCATAGGGGTCACGAGCGGCGGGTAGCCCACGGCCTTGCGGACGCGCGGGATCTCGGCAACGACCTCGGGCAGGCGCTCGTGCATGTTCTGCAGGTCGAGCTGGCCCACCAGGTTGGACATCATGCCGCCGGGGATCTGATGCTTGTAGATGCGCATGTGGGTCAGCGTGGTGATGCCGCGCTGATGGTGGCCCTTCTTGCGCACGGCGTCCCAGTAGTCGGCGATCTCGAAGAGCAGGTCGAGGTCGAGCCCGGTGTCGAAGGGCGAGCCGGCGAACGAGGACACGGTCATCTCGACTGCCGGCTGCGAGTTGCCGAAGGCCAGCGGCGCGTGCGCGCAGTCGATGATCTCAGCGCCCTCCTCGGCGCCGCGCAGGTAGTTGGCGGACGCCATGCCGCCGATGAAGTGGCAGTGCATGTGCACCGGCAACCCGATCTCGGTGCGCAGGGCGCTCACGAGCTGGGCGGCGCGGTACGGCACCAAAAGGCCCGCCATGTCCTTGATGCACAGCGAGTCGGCGCCCAGATCGGCCAGCTCCCGCGCATAGGCGAGGTAGGACCCGAGCGTGTGCACGGGGCTCCTCGTGTAGGAAATAGCTGGCTCGAAATGCGCGCCGACTTTCTTGATGGCCGCAGCGCAGTCGCGGATGTTGTCGATGTCGTTCAGCGCGTCGAACACGCGGAAGACCTCGATGCCGTTCTCATGCGCCTTCTCGATGAACTTCTCGACCACGTCGGGAGCGTAGTGGTGGTACCCCACCAGGTTCTGCCCGCGGACCAGCATGGCAAGCGGCGTATTGGGGCACGCCGCCTTGATGAGCCGCAGACGCTCCCACGGGTCCTCGTCCAGGAAACGCAGACACGAGTCGAACGTCGCACCACCCCACGCCTCGATCGCCCAGTAGCCGACCTCGTCCATTTTCGGCAAGATGGGCAGCATCTCCGCGGTGGTCATGCGCGTCGCCCACAGCGACTGCTGGCCATCGCGGATCGTGGTGTCCATGATGCGGAGACGGTTCTCAGCCATAAGCCCTGCCTCCTCTCGTTGCGGTTATCCAAGCCGCCTCTGCGGCCTGAATCAGACTGCCATCCAATATACCCCAAGCGGGGCGGGCGCGCGCGGGCTCCTTCCGCTTGGGGCCGCTTGTCTTCCGCGAACGGCCCGGGCGGCAGAGGCGTATGCCGAGAAGCGCGGGGACGCCTCCGACGATATACCCGTACACGTGGTGTAACGTTTTGCCGAGAAGGACCGCGGCATGAAAAAGGGCCGCCGAAGCGGCCCCCTCGCTCGCTGCGTTGTCGGCGCGGACTAGACGCGCTGGACGAACTTGCCGTCGCGCGTGTCGACCTTGATCTTGTCGCCCTGGTTGAGGTACATGGGGACCTGGATCACGGCGCCGGTCTCCACGGTGGCAGGCTTGGTGGAGCCCTGGACGGTGTCGCCCTTGAAGCCGGGCTCGGTCTCGGTGATCTCGACCTCGATGAACATGGGCGGGTTCACGCCGAGCAGCTCGCCGTTGGCGTAGAGCAGCTGGCAGACGTCGGTCTCCTTCATGAACTTGGCGTTGTCGCCGATGAAGTCGGCCGGAACCTCGATCTGCTCGTAGGTGCCGTTGTCCATGAAGTAGAACAGGTCGCCGTCGTTGTAGAGGTACTGCATCTCGCGGGTGCGCATCTCGATCTGCTCGAACTTGGAGCCGGCGTTGCAGGTGAGCTCGTTCACGCGGCCGGTCTTGAGGTCCTTGATCTTGTAGCGGACGAAGGCGCCGCCCTTGCCGGGCTTGACGTGCTGGAACTCGACCAGGGTGTAGTACTTGCCCTTGATCTCCAGGCCGATGCCGTTCTTGAACTCCGCCGTGCTGATGGTTGCCATGAAGTGCCTTTCTCCTCTGCGCGCAGCGCCGGCCCTCCCTGTGGGACGACCTGGCGCGCGCCTGAAATCACAGCCTGAGCCATTATACGCGCATGCGCTGACCACGCAAAAGGCTGCGCGGGGATTCCACACGCAGGGGGGGCGCAAGTGCAGGGGGGACGCCCCCGCCGGGGAGCGCACGGGTCACCTCGTCGCACCGACCGGCGCGCGGCCGGCCCGCCGTGCGCCGGATTGCGCGGCGACCGGGGGCGGGTTAGAGCCCCTGGCGCAGGGCTTGGGCTATGTAGGGGTTTGCGGCGAGCTCGCGGTCCAGGGTGGTGGAGGGGCCGTGGCCCACCAGGCAGAGCGTGTCGGCCGGAAGCGTCCGCGCAAGCTTTCCCAGCGACGCCAGCAGCGCACCGGCATCGCCGCCGGCAAGGTCGGTGCGACCGGCCGAACCTGGGAAGAGCGTATCTCCCACGAAGGCCACGTGCCCCGCCGCGCACGCACAGAACAGCACAACGCCGCCGGGCGTGTGGCCGGGCGTCCCGATAACCTGCAGAGTCACCTCGCCGAACGCCACGGCATCGCCTTCGCGCAGCATGCGGTCGGGCGCCGGGGCGTCGGCGTCGTACCCAAAGCTGTGCGAGCTGTTGGCCCGGGCGCTCTGGGCGCGCTCGGCGTCAATCTCGGAGATGAGGTACGGAGGCCGAGCGCCGCAGGCCGCCTCGCATGCGTCGAGCACGCCCTCCACGCCGCCCACATGGTCTCCGTGGCCGTGCGTGGAGATCACCGCCGCCAGGCGCGCGCCCGGGTGCTTCTCGGCAAAACGGGCGTAGACCTGCGCGCCCTCCCCGCCCGGATCCACGATCACGGCCTCGTCGCCGGACACGGCGATGTAGGTGTTGGTCTGCAAGGGGCAGGTGTTCACCACGTCGACGGCAAGCGGGCCGCCGGGAGTCAGATCAAGCTGCATGCCTTTCCTTTCACTCAAGCCGGTATCGGCCCCGATTATCCCCCATCGGCCCCGAAAGAAAACACTGGGAAGCCCAGGGGGTGCCGCCGGGCGCCGCGCCGCCGAGGCAAGTCGGGCGCGCATCACCCGGGCCAGGCTACCGCCGGCGCTTGGACACCGCTCCCTCGCCGGGCATGAGGCGACGGGCGTCGTAGACCCCCGGAACGCGCGTGACGGCCTCCAGGAGCGGGTCGAGCGCGCTGGCGTCCGAGATCTCCACCAGGAAGCGCAGCTCGGCGATGCCATCGCGGTCGACCGTGGTGGAGGAGGAGGCGATGTTGCCCGCCGCATCGGCGATGGCGTTGGCTACGTCCACGAGCATGCCGATGCGGTCGAGCCCCTCGACCACGATCTCCACCTGGAAGAGTGCGTCGGAGGAAGTGTCCCACTCGACCTCGATCATGCGCTCGGGGTTCTCCATGAGCCCCTTCACGTTAGGGCAGTCGGCGCGGTGCACGGAGACGCCGCGGCCGCGCGTGATGAAGCCCACGATGTCGTCGCCCGGGACGGGGCTGCAGCAATGCGCCAAACGCACGAGAACGTCGTCGGTGGTGCCTTTCACCACTACGCCGGAGCTGGTGCGGCGGCGCGGCTTGCGGTTGGAGCCGCGCGGGTGGACGTTGACGCCGAAGAGCGCCAGCGGCGCGCCGTCCTGGCCGGCAACCTCGGCGGGAGCCGGCTCGAGGATGTGCTGCACCTTGTTGGCAACCTGCTTGGACGGCACCTTGCCCGCCCCCACGGCGGCGAAGAGGTCCTCGATCTGCTTGAAGTTGAGCTGCTCGGCAACTTGGGCGAGGGCGCGCGTCGAGCGCTGCGTCGAGATGCCGAACCCGCGCTTGCGCAGCTCCTTGGAAAGCGCGTCGCGCCCGGCGATGGCGTCGTCGTTCTTGGTGACCGCGCTGAAGTAGCGGCGGATCTTGGAGCGCGCCGACGGGGTCTTGACGATGCCCAGCCAGTCGCGCGAGGGCTTGGCGTTCTTGTTGGTGAGGATCTCCACGCGGTCGCCCATGGCGAGCTCGTGCGTGAGGGGCGCCACTACCCCGTTGACCTTGGCCCCCACGCAGTGGTTGCCCACCTCGGTGTGCACCGCGTAGGCGAAGTCCAGCGGGGTGGAGCCGGCGCGCAGGCTCATGACCTCGCCCTTGGGGGTGAAGACGAAGATCTCGCTGTCGTACAGGTCGACCTTGAGGGAGTGCAGGAACTCCTTGGGATCGTCGATGTCGTCCGCCGCCGCCCAGTCGAGCGAGCGCTTCAGCAGGTTGATCTGCTCGTCCAAGCGCTGAGCGTCGGTTGACTTGCGGGCGCTGGATCCCCCCGACTTCTTGTAGAGCCAATGCGCCGCGATGCCGTACTCGGCCTGCTCGTGCATCTCGCGCGTGCGGATCTGGATCTCCAGCGGGCGCGCGGCGGGGCCGATGACCGTGGTGTGCAGGCTCTGGTAGTTGTTGAGCTTGGGCGTGGCGATGTAGTCCTTGAAGCGGCCGGGCATGGGGTGCCACAGGCTGTGGACTGCGCCCAGCACGCTGTAGCAGTCGCGCACGCTCTGCGTGATGACGCGCAGAGCGATAAGGTCGAAGATCTCGGAGAACTCCTTGCCCTTGCGCTTCATCTTCTGGTAGATGGACCAGTAGTGCTTGGGGCGCCCGTTGATGGAGAAGCCCGTGAGACCGACGTCCTCGAGCTCGTCGGAGAGCGTCTTGATGGTCTCGTTGAGGTAGCGCTCGCGCGCCTCGCGGCTCTCGGCCACCATGCGCGAGATGCGCTGGTAGGCCTCGGGCTCCAAGTAGAAGAAGGAGAGGTCCTCGAGCTCCCATTTGATGGAGGAGATGCCCAGGCGGTCGGCGAGCGGCGCGTACACGTCCATGGTCTCGCGCGCTTTGAAGAGGCGCCGGTCGGGAGGCAGCGCGGCGAGCGTGCGCATGTTGTGCAGGCGGTCGGCCAGCTTGACGATAACCACGCGGATATCCTTGGACATCGCCAGGAACATCTTGCGGAGGTTCAGCGCCTGCTTCTCGTCCATGGAGGTCACCTGGATGTTGGTGAGCTTGGTGACGCCGTCCACGAGCTCCGCCACGGTGTCGCCGAACTCGCGCCCCACGTCCTTGAGCGACGTGTCGGTGTCCTCGACGGTGTCGTGCAGGAGCGCCGCGCACACCACATCCGAGTCCATGGAGAGGTCGGCCAGGATGGTCGCCACCTCCACGGGATGGTTGATGTAGAGCTCGCCGGAACGGCGGCGCTGGCAGCTGTGCTTCTCGGCCGCAAAGCAGTAGGCGCGCTCGACCTTGGCGCAGTCCTCCGGCGACATGTAGCGCGTGCACACCTCGTAGAGGATGGGGTAGGTCTCGGCGGAGATCTCCTGCGGGACCTCGTCGGCGCGGGTGTAGTGGTGCATCTCGGAGAACGGAAAAAGCTGGCCGTGCACATCCCGCACGGGCTTCCCTTGGGCCGTATCCGCCATACCTCTCCCCTCCCCGCCGGCGCGCCGGCTACTCGTCCGGCGTGATGGGCCGGTTGATCCGTCTGAGCATATCCTCCGCCGAGGCGCCGAGGGCCCAGTCCTTGAACGCCTCGAACGCGCGGCGGGCGCGTATCCCCTCAAGATAGCGTATTGACTCATCCAGTTCTACCTTACCGGGGTGCTCGGTCATAGCGATACGGCGCAAATCTCCCTGACCTGTAACATGCGCGAAACCGAGCTCCGCGAAAATGGCGATCCCCGCGCCCACGGCCTGCTCCGCCACGGGGGTGCGCATGTCGATCGCCAGGCACATGCTGGCGATGTCGCGGTCGGTTGCCTGGAAGCTCGGCTCGCCGGTCTCGGTGCGGTGGCGACGCCACATGGTTTGGAGCGCGCGGTAGAGCGTCACGAGCTCCGGGCGCGTGGGCGCCGCGCCGGAGAGGATGCGCTCGTTGATGCGCGCATCGCGCGCCGAGTACAGCAAGTGAATCTGCGCGGGCGCCCCGTCTCGGCCCGCGCGGCCGCTCATCTGGTTGAACTCGACCGCGCCGAAGGGCATGTGGTAGAGCACCACGTGGCGGATGTCGGGCAGGTTCACCCCCTCGCCGAAGGCGGAGGTGGACACGATGCAGCTGATCTCCCCCGAGCGGAACGCGCCCTCCACCTCGTCGCGGGTGGAGCGCTCCAGGCCGGCGTTGTAGAAGGCGATGCGCCCGCCGAGCTCCGGCACGCGGTGGCGCAGCATGCGCGCCAAGTCGACGGACTGCTTGCGGGAGTTCACGTAGACGATGCTCTTCTCGCCGGTGGCCACGAGCGAAACCAGCCGGTTCTCGCGACAGGGAAGCTCGCGCTCATCCACCACCTCGAGGTTCTCGCGGCAGGCGCGATCGGTTACCAGGGTGTCTATGCCGAGCAGCCGCGCGATCTCGTCGGCGACGTCCGGCGCGGCCGTGGCGGTGACGGCGAGGACCCGGGGCCGTCCCAGCTCCGCGAGCACGCGGGGCAGCTCGGCGTAGGCGCTGCGATGCCCTCCCTTCGTCTGCCCGGCATGATGCGCCTCGTCCACCACCACGAACCCCACGCGGCTCGCGCTGGCGAAGCGCCCGCTGTGGATGGCGAGGAACTCGGGCGTGGTGAGCACCACGTCGACCGTGCCCGCGGCGAGGCCGGAGAGGATCTCCTCGCGCGCCTCGCGCGGGGTCTCGCCGGTGAGGACGCGCGCGGTAAGCCCGATGCGCGCAAGGTCGGACGCGAGGTGCAGCGCCTGGTCGGCCACAAGGGCGCGCAGAGGGTACACGAGCACGCTCGCCCGGCCGTTCCTGATTGCCTCGCGGGCGGCGTGAATATGGAAGATGAGCGACTTCCCGCGGCCCGTCGCCATGACGCAGAGGACGTTCTCGCCCGCTGCCAGGGCGTCGAGGGCCGAGCGCTGAGCCGGATGGAGCGCCCCGTCGCCGATGAAGAGGCGGCAGAGCCGCTCGGTGAGCTCCTCGGGCGCGCAGGAGGCGAGCTCGGCGCGGCGGGCGGCGGCGTCCTTGTCGCACGGGCAGGCGGAGACCTCGGCATCGATGCAGCAGTCCGCTTGGGAGTAGAGCTCCTCCAGGAGCTCGGGGTCCTCAGGCGCGGCCGCGGGTGCAGGGCGGCCGTCGCGCGTGAGGCCGTCGCGCAGCAGGATGTCCTTCACCATGAGCTTGGTCTTGACGCGGCCCTGCCATCTTTCGGCCACCGCCTCGAACACGAGGTCGACGGCGCCGTCGTAGGACGCCACGCGGTCGATGTCGGGCACGCGGAACATGATGGCGGGGACGCTGGTGCGCCCGTCGGTGGCGAGGAAGCGCAGATGGTCGCCGGTCTTGCCAACCGGGGCCCTGTCGGTCATGGTCACGCCGGTGACCGCGAGAAGCGGCACCTTGTTGCCCTGCCCGTAGGGCTCGAGCACCGCCATGCTCTCCACCGTGGGCGTGTCGAGCTCGTCGAGCGCCACGACGCCCGCCACTTCGGCGGTGTCCTCGAAGTCCTCGGCGGGCACCTGCGCAAGAACCTGCTCCAGGCGCTCGCGCAGCGCGTCGAGCTTGTCGACCGCGCAGGTGACGCCCACCGCCCCCGCGTGCCCGCCGAAGCGCACGAGCAGATCCGAGCACTTCTCGACCGCCTCGAAGAGGTTGACCTTGCCCACTGAGCGGCCCGAGCCGTGCGCCACGCCGTCGGCGATGGTGAACAGCAGCGCCGGCACGTGGAAGCGGTTGACCAGGCGCGAGGCGACGATGCCCTTCACGCCCTCGTGCCAGCCCTCGCCGCCGACGAGCACCACGCGGCCGCCATCGTAGGACTTCCCGGCAAGCTCCATCGCCTCGTCGGTGAGCTCCGCCTCGATGCGGCGGCGCTCCTGGTTGATCTCCTCCAGCTGGGCGGCCAGGCGGCCGGCCTCAATGGGATCTTGGGCAAGGAGCAGGTCGAGCGCGAGCGCCGGATCGGTCATGCGACCGGCGGCGTTCAGGCGCGGGATGAGCGAGAAGGACAGGCTGTCGGCCGACACCTGGGACAAATCGGTGCCCGTAACGGCGGCCAGCGCCACGAAGCCGGGGCGCTGGGTGGCGCGCATCATGCGGATGCCGTCCGCCACGAGGGCGCGGTTCTCCGGGGTGAGGGTCATCATGTCCGACACGGTGCCGAGGGCGGCAACCTCGGTGTAGCGCCGCCAGAGGTCCGGGGCGCCGCGGCGGCGGCCCAGCTCGTGCACGAGCTTGAGGGCGACCCCCGCGCCCGCGAGCTCGCGGCTGGGGCTCTCGGCGACGAGCTTGGGATCCGCGACGGGAACGCCCTCGGGCACCAGGTCCGCGGGCTCGTGATGGTCGGTTACGACGATGTCGATCCCGCGGTCCGCGAGGAAGGAGATCTCGTTCTTGGCGGCGATGCCGTTGTCGACGGTGATGACAAGGCCCGGCGCGCAGGCGGCGACCACGCGGTCGAGCGCCTGCTGCGAAATGCCGTAACCCTCGTCGAAGCGATGCGGGATGAAGGGGGCGACCCGTCCGCCGAGCGCGCGCAGGGCCTCGGTGAGCAGGCAGGTCGAGGTGATTCCGTCCACGTCGAAATCGCCGAACACGGCGATCTGCTCGCCGGCGTCGAGCGCCCGCTCGACGCGGTCGGCAACGGCGCGCAGGCCGGGGATGATGGCGGGATCGGCCCAGTCGCGCTCAAGCGAGGGGGTGAGGAAGTGCCGAGCCTGCTCTACCGAGGTGATGCCGTGCGCGACCATGACGCGCGCGACGAGGGGCGCCACGTCGAGGGCGCAGGCGAGCTTGTCTTCTAGTGCGGGGTTGGCAGGAACGACCTGCCAACGATGGCTGGTGGAAAGTGACGACATCGGTGTTGTCCTATCGGGTGGGCCCGCTGCGGCGGGCCGTGCGTTTGTACGCCAGCCATTATATAACGTTGTGCGGACACGCCCCCGCGCCCCGCCGCCCGCATCGCCGGGCCCTACCGTTTACGGCCCCGCATGCGCCGCTCGGAGGAGCGGGGCCGTTCTGGGTCGTCTCGGCGCCCGGCCCGGATCGGCCGCGCGTCGAAGCGCCCAAAACGCCGCCCCGCCATAGCAAGCTCGGCCCCATGCGGCGCCGTGGTTCTCGCCCCGCGTAGGACGGACGGGCCTTACGCTGCGGAAAAGGCGTCCTTATCGGGCGCAAAGCTCTGCATAGCCTTGATAGTGCGGTCGAAAAGCTCGTTGAGCTCCCAGCCAAGCATCTCGGCGCCCTGCCGTATGACGTCGCGGCTGCAACCGGCCGCGAAGCTCTTGTCCTTGAACTTCTTCTTCAGGGACTTGACCGAGAAGTCCATGACGCTCTTGCTGGGGCGCATCTTGACCGCCGCGCCGATAAGGCCGGTAAGCTCGTCGGTTGCGTAGAGCACCTTCTCCATGGCGAGCTCGGGCGCGGGCAGGCCGGGGTTAACGGAGCTGGCATGGCTTTGGATGGCGCGGATGAGCTCGGGCGTACCGCCAGCCTCCTCGAGAAGCGCCTTGGCGTAGACGGTGTGGTTTGCCGGGTCGTCGGCGTGCTCCTCCCAGTCCAGGTCGTGCAGCAGCCCGACCGTGCCCCAGAACTCCTCGTTCTCGGGGTCGATGTCGCGGGCGAAATAGCGTATCACGCCCTCCACGGTCTCCCCGTGAGTGATGTGGAACGGGTCTGCGTTGTGGGCTTTCAGCAGCGCGAGCGCGTCGTCGCGCGCGATGCCGGCGGTAAGGGTTGCCATGGTCTCCTCCTCTGCGCGGATTGATGCGGCCTCATTCTGGCACGGCGGGAGAATGGGCGCTCGCCAGAAACGAAGGCGAAACGCAACGGGGCGGGCGGCGCGGAGCGCTGCGGCCCCGAGCGTCCATGCCGGGGCGGTCGCGGCGCCGCTTTTGGGGGCACCGACCAAAGGCGCCGCGCCGACGGCTCCCCCGAGTAGGCGGCGGCCGCGGCGGCGGGGCAACGCGCCTTCCTAGGCGCGCGGATGCGCGGCGAGGTAGGTTTCGCGCAGCTGAGTACGGTCGACGTGCGTGTAGATCTGTGTGGTGGATATGCTCGCATGCCCCAGGATCTCCTGCAGGACGCGCAGGTCCGCACCGCCGGCCAGCATGTGCGTGGCGAACGTGTGGCGCAGCGTATGCGGGTGCAGGCCCTCGACGCCCGCCAGGCGCCCGTACTTCTCGCACAGGGCATGCACCGCCTGACGGCTGATGCGGCCCCCGTTCTTGTTGAGAAAGACGGCCGAGCCCGGCGCGGCGCGGCGCGCATGGGAGGCAAGCTCCGCACGGGCCCCGGAAAGGTAGCCCTCGAGCGCCCGCCGGGCCGACCCGGCGATGGGCACGAGGCGCTCCTTCGACCCCTTGCCGGTCACGCGCAGAAACCCCTCGCCCAAGAACAGATCGCGTGTGTCCAGCCCGCACAGCTCGCTCACGCGCAGGCCGCAGCCGTAGAGGACCTCGAGCACCGCGTGGTCGCGCTCGCCCAGGGCACCCGGGGGAAAGGGTTGGTCGAGAAGGGCGGAGACCGTCTCGTGCGGCAGGTAGTCGGGCAGGCGCTCCTCCTTCTTGGGCAGGCGCACCGCCGCCGTGGGGTGGTTGCGGGTCAGCCCCTCGGACACCAGGAAGCGATGGAAGCCCTTGACGGCCGAGAGCGCCCGCTCGATGGAGGAGGACGCGTACCCGTCCGCACGGCGCGCCGCCGCGAAGGACTCGACGTCGGCGCGCGTTACGTCATCCGGGTCGACGACGCCGCGGCCAGCCAGGTGCGAGAGGTACGCGCGCAGGTCGCGCGCGTAGGCAGCCGTGGTGTTCTCGGAAAGCCCCCGTTCCACGCGCAGGTAGTCAAGGTAGTCGGCGCAGGCGCGACCGAGCCTCCCGGCCGGGCGCCCCCGCGGGACGGCCAAGAGCGCACCGCCCTCATCCCGCGGGGACGGCGCGC
Organism: uncultured Coriobacteriaceae bacterium; assembly: GCA_944321435.1. Taxonomy (GTDB): domain Bacteria; phylum Actinomycetota; class Coriobacteriia; order Coriobacteriales; family Coriobacteriaceae; genus CALUOB01. The sequence continues at coordinate 22,453 of CALULH010000005.1, forward strand.
CCTTATCGCCCGCCGGAGGAAGATCCGGACCGGCGGGACGTATCTGCTTCCGGGGTACGCGGCGCAAGACTCTTACGCCTGGGCGGTGTCCGCCTCGCAGCGCGCCACGACGTCGTGGCGGCTCATGCCAAAATGGCGCGCGATGCTGGCGCGGGCGAACTCGCGGAAGAGGGGCTGGGGCTTGGTCGGACGGCTCTTGAACTCGGGGTGGGCCTGCGTTGCCACGAACCACGGATGCTCGTCCTCGGGCAGCTCGACCATCTCGACCAGGCGCTCGTCGGGAGACACGCCGGCGATGACCAGCCCGGCGTCGCGCAGCTGCTCGCGGTAGGCGTTGTTGAACTCGTACCGATGGCGATGGCGCTCGTAAACCAGGTCGGCGCCGTACGCCTCGTGCGCCAAGGTGCCCGCGGCAACCTTGCAGGGATAAGCCCCCAGGCGCATGGTGCCGCCCTTCTCGGTCACGTCCTCTTGGTCGGGCATGAGGTCGATCACCGGGTAGGCCACATCGGGCACGAACTCGGTGGAGTTGGCGCCGTCCATACCGAGCACCGAGCGCGCGAACTCGCACACGGCAACCTGCATGCCCAAGCAGATCCCCAGGTAGGGGACCTTGTGGGTGCGGGCGTAACGCGCCGCGGCGATCTTGCCCTCGACGGCGCGCAGGCCGAAGCCGCCGGGCACCAGGATACCCGAGGCGCCGCCCAGGACCTCGTCGGCGTTCGCGTCGTCCAGGGACTCGCCGTCGACCAGCTGCACCTCGACATGGCGGTCGAAGTACACGCCCGCGTGGTGCAGGGCCTCGATGATGGAGAGGTAGGCGTCGGGCAGCTGGGTGTACTTGCCCACCACCGCGATCCTGACCTTGTCCTCCTGCCGCGTGGCGTGCTTCTCGGCCGCCACGAAAGCGTCCCAATCCTCCATATGGCGCTCGTGCGGGTCGAGGCCCAGGCGCTCGCAGACCTTGCCGTCGAAGTTCTGCGCGGCGAGCATGCCGGGGATGTCGTAGATGGAGGGGGCGTCCTCGTTGGTGAAGACGCAGTCGGCGTCCACGTCGCAGAAGCTTGCGATCTTGGCGCGGATGCCGTCGTCGATGTCGTGGTCGGAGCGCAGGACGATGAAGTCGGGCTGGATGCCGAAGCTGCGGAGCTCCTTGACGCTGTGCTGCGTGGGCTTGGTCTTGACCTCGTGGGCGGCGGCGATGTAGGGCACCAGGCTCACGTGGATGAAGCAGACGTTCTCCGGACCGGCGTCCTTGCGGTACTGGCGGATGGCCTCCACGAACGGCTGGGACTCGATGTCGCCGATGGTGCCGCCGAGTTCGGTGATGACCACGTCCGAGCCGGTCTGCTCCTCGATGCGGCGGAAGCGCTCCTTGATGGCGTTGGTGACGTGCGGGATAACCTGCACGGTGCCGCCCAGGAAGTCGCCTTTGCGCTCGCGGCGGATGAGGCTGCGGTAGATGGCGCCCGTAGTGAAGTTCGAGTCGCGTGTGAGGTTCTCGTCGATGAAGCGCTCATAATGGCCCAGGTCGAGATCGGACTCGTAACCGTCCTCGGTCACGAAGACCTCGCCGTGCTGGAAGGGGCTCATGGTGCCGGGGTCAACGTTGAGGTAGGGATCGGCCTTCTGCATGGTGACTTTGTAGCCGCGGCTTTTGAGCAGACGACCCAAGGAGGCCGCGGTGATGCCCTTGCCCAAAGACGACACAACGCCGCCCGTTACGAAGATATGCTTGGTCATAGAATTGTACCTGCGCTTTCCCGTATCCGAACCCTGTGGTCTGTACGGGCCTTCATGTTACCACTTGCCGCTTTACCCCAAACGGCAGTGCGGCAAATTCACGGGAATGAAATGAGGGGCGGAGACGGACCGCAGTGAAAGGCCGACGGAGAGGGCCGCGGCGGTGGATCGACGGGACGACAGGTCGAAGCGGGCGAGAGCGAGGAACGGGGCAAGCTACCGTAACGAACCGAAACAGACGGGCCGACGGAACCGGGCGAGAAACGCGTTTATACGACCGGGTTGGGCGAATAGCGCATTCATACGACAATGACGGGCAAGAAACACGGGGATACGAGCTCGCGTTTACGTTAGCAGGATATTTTTCACTTGCACAAACGTTTTATCAAGCTGTGCAACCACATCCATATGCGTTAAGTGCAGCTTCGCCCGAAAGCTATGCTCGTACGAATGCCTTTCTCGCCCACGCGGCGCGTATAAACACCGTTTTCGCCCACGCGCTTCGTATCAAAGCGCTTCTCGCCCACCAATAGCACGCCGCAACACCGGCAACCATCATCGTGAGTCATCACAGCCGCATCGTGCCGCATCCGATAGGCTATGATCGGGATGAGGCAGGACGTAACGATCATCACCGCGGCGCCCTCGATAAGTTGGTTTACCTGATCCAACAGCTCGTCGGTAATGCTTGAAATACGACCAGCTTGGCACTTAGACGACCAAGAACCGAGGCCATTGAAGAACGCCCGAACAGACAAAGGGAGAGCGCGAGACACACAAGAGCGACCGGAATTAAGCCGCCGAAGGCAACAAGGCCAAAGATGGTAAGCAGGTACTTCTCAAGATAGATGACGGCAAGAACAATCATACAATTGGTGCTGAGATCCATGAGTTTCTCAGCGATCGGCGCACCCGCATCGTCCGGAATCAGAGAAATTGAAGCCGATGCAGCAGTTGAAGCCGCAACAAGCCCGAGTACGTTTGCCTTTTTCTCGTCGAGGGTTTGGATGTAAGGCGCGTACGTTTCAGGAGTAGAGAAGTAACTCCGCAACGGAAAAAACGAAGCGAGCGCAAAGGCTACGAGCAACACAATCGAAAAAAGACGGGCTGTTTGAAATGCCCGAATGGCCCTTGTGCCGTTTTCTCCATCATAATCTCCTATAACAGTTGCAAAATCACCTGTTTTTTTCACACGAATCTCCCGCATAAAGAACCTCCCCGCCCGTCTTTGCCGCACGGCAAAACATCTCTACGCTTTTTGTCAGCTCGATTCGCAAAGCTCGTCGCCCGAATCCTTGTTGTCGAAAACAATTTCGGAGTCCGGCTTTGCCGGAGGCAACCCCGCGAGATGCTCCCTAAGCCGACCAGCCTCCGCATTAAGGCTGATGAACGTCATACCACCAGAAATGACACCGCCAAGGACCGGCACAACCTTGCTTGCCGCCTTGCCCACGCTCTGCTTTGTTACGCCGACACCGATAAAACGCAAAGTACTTTTCAGCGGGCCGTACCACATCGTTTTCGTCAGGGCCATCGAGGCGACGCGCTTCTCTATCGAGGGGGCAACTACTTTTGCAGCAAAACGCCCAATGCTTGAGATGCGCCCGCGATGCCAAGCATCACGCCGAAGAACGATCCAAGCAAGGCAAGCGTCTCATCGTCAACCTCTTTGCAATCTTCAAGAAATGACGACCAACCATATAGATAGGCGAGTTTTTGCATGATGCGAAACGCGTGGGCGTAGTACTGGGTCAGATCCGCAGGAATCGTTCCAAGCAAAGCAAAGCCACCAGGAAGCCCCGCAGCAAATGAAAGGGCAGTGGACTTTCTTGTTTCAAACGCAATCGTCTCTCTTGCGATCTCATCAAGGATCTCTTCGGAAATATCCGCCTCAGCAGGACGCGTCTCAATTGCCGCGCGTATCACGCCCCCTGAAATACCCTTCTTTCGTAGCTCGGCCTCCAGGTACCGGCCACGATCAACGCGAACGCCGCGAAGTCGGAGAAGCTCTTTCAGAAAGGCGATCGCATAGTCAACCGCCTCCTCGTCCTGATCCTCGACTGCCCCTTTTATTTCCTGTTCGCGAGATTTAAAAATACCCTCAAACGCACCGGACGCCATTTCAAAAGCCCCGTTTGCCGCGTTCCCCGCAAAGTCCGCAGCCGAGGACAACGCCCCGCTTGCCCCCTCTGAAGCCTTGGAGAAAGAATCCTCCGCAATCTTCCCCACCTGTGAAAGAAGACCGCCAAAAGCGGCCTCTGGCTTTTGTTCTGACCTCTCGCTGCGTGCGCCGTCCTTTGATATTGGTCCTGTGGCAGACATCGATACCGCCCCTTCGCGCTGATTCGCCTACACTGCGCTTCCTCAGAGTTACATCAACTTCATTATGCTCTCTACAGAGAGCCATCACCCATCATAGCGCACGTACGCTTAGGCGTATGGATAACGCACGCGAAAAGAGGAGCTTAGGCTCCAGGATACAGGCGGCGCGGGCCGAACGCGGGGTTTCGCAACGGCAACTTGCGCTTATGACCGGCATCAGCCGCTCCTACCTCTGGAAGATCGAGGCGGGAGCGGCCGATGTCGGCATTGACGTGCTGATAAAGATCGCCCGGGCGCTGGATGTCGCCGTGCGCGACCTTATCGACTTCTAGGCGTCACTGACCAATCTCGGCAAGCTTGCTCACAATACGGGCGTTCACTTCGGCGTAATACGCGTAATAAGCCGTTGACAAGCTGCTCTCATCGATTGAATCCAGCGCGCCCATGGTTTCTGAGTAGCGTGACATCATATCCGCATACTGGGATAACATCTCGGACGACGTGGGGTCAGCCTGATAGGCCTTCATGAAGTCAATGTACTCGTTGAAGAAGGCCTCATAGCTGTCCATGGTTTGCTTGAAATCAGCGGAAACGCTGCTCGCGGCCCCCGACCCCGCATCACCCGCGTCGCTCTCGGTTGAAGCACCGGACGATGAAGTGCTCTGATCATCGCTCGCCTTCTCAGACGAGGATCCTCCGTCCTTCTCGATGCTCACAACGGGATCCCGAAAGATCTCGTCCATGGTGAATTCATCGCTGTATTGGGCACCGTATGCTTCAGAGGCAATGCCGTAGACATCCGATCTCGCATCTGAAATGGCCCGGTACACATCGGACCGCGCGTCTGAAAGGGCTTTGTACTCATCGGACATCGCATTTGAGACCGTGCTGTAGTCTTCAACGTCAAGCGCGTCCTTCAAGACGCCGTCATAATACGCATCGTACGCATCATCAAAAGCGTCTTCGTAAATCGCATCGTAATAGTCATCGTACGCGTCATCGTAGATAGCATCTCGATAATTATCGATCGCATCGCTAACGGCTTCGTCATCGGAAAGGTCAACCGTGTCGATCACTGTCTGAAAGTAGGTCTTGCTTGCCTCAAGCGTGCGCTCGCCCAGCGCCTCGGTTTCGCTGACCGTCAGGTCATACCAATCGCGCACCTGCTGGACATGTTCCGTGTATTGGGCGAAGGTATCCCCGACTTCGCCGAACATTTTCGACTGCTCATCGTAGAGCTTCTGAGCGGTGCTATTGAAGTCGCTCTGCATGCTCTGCAGCACTTCTTCGGGGGTGCCTGCTTGAGCCACTGCCCGCTGATTCTCGGAACTCGCGTCCGGCGCAGCAGCCTGCTGATTCCCCCCGTTGCATCCTGCCAGGGCGAGCATCAGACACGCCGCTACCACTCCCGCCATGCTTCTTCTCATGATGGCCCTCCTTATTCGTTGCCTTGTGCAGGCGCCTGCGTCTTTGCCTTGTGCTTCGCCACAGCGAGGACGATGGCGACTATGATGAGAATCGCGGCCGCGGGAACGAACAGCTCCGAGGCGACGCCCCAATCATGGGTGCCGTTGGGAAGAACCCCGCGGTCGGAGAAATCCCAACGCAGGACGCAGAGCACGCCGCACCCGAGAAGGCCGAACACCCCCGCAGGGACAGCCTTGCCCAGCACTGCAAACAGCAATGCCGAACCCGCGCATGCCAACCCCGCGTACGTAATAGGAGCGTAAATCTCGAAGATGCCGCTCAACCCCAGCTCTCCGGCCATGCCGTATACATGGGCGTATTCCATGAGCGAAAGGTCCGCGGCATCGGACACCGTCAGCCCCGCGTCCTCCACATACCAGGCATTCGGCACTCGCGCCGCTGCGGCGCGGTACGCTGCATCCGCCGAAGCCCATGGCAGGAAGAACACAGCAACCAGCACCGCTGCGGCAAGCACCAGCACGACACGCGCGCCCAGCAGAACGCGCACCTCCCCGAGCCCCGAGCGCTCGGCTTTCATCCCTTCCATATCACCCTTCCCTTCGCTTGGCGCATGCGCGCACTTCCTCCGCACAAGCCGTGGCCGCCGACGAGAGGAGCTTGAACGAGCCCTTTCCATAAACAAGCTCGATGGGAACGCCGTTCTCAGGCTCGGACAGAACGCGAGCGAGAGCGCAGACAACCAGATCGGCAGCGCGATTCTCGCCCTGCTCCCGGGCACCTTCTGCGGCGCAGCTCTCGTCCCGACGCCGGCCATCTTCTTCCGCGTGCTTCTCGCCCGCCCGCTCCGCGACGCCTTGGGCGAACCGACGGACGAGCCGGCGCGCCGAACGCTGCGCGCGGGGCGCGTCGCCATCCCCCAGCAGAGCGCCAACGCGCTCCGATTGCAACCGCGCGCCCTCGCCCGCCTCGCCGCTCAAGACCGCCACCAGCGCCGTCCGCGCCCGCTGCAGGCGCGCGCCGATCTTCTCGGCTAGAGCTGGATCGACATCGAGCTCATCGGCCGTGCGCGCCACGGCGTGGCGAAGGCTCCGACCCAGCGCCTCGTCAACGATGGCCCGCAGGCGCTCGGCGGGCAGCTCGCGCGCCGCATGCCCCAAAACGTCGATCGCCTCGCTCCGCGCGTCGAGCCGCACCCGCTCGGCCTGCAAAAGCTCCGCCTTCCGAGCGACGCGCTTCCCAAACGCCTCGTCATCCTCCCATAGCTCGAACACCGCCGGCTCCACCTCAGCCAGTGCAAACCCGGCACGCGTAAGCTGTCGTACCAGGTAAAACGCGAGCAGGTCGCCCTCGTCGAACCGCGAGTAGCCAGGCTTGGCTATGGCGGTTCGCCAGAACCCCAGGCCGTCCGCAGCGGTGTTCTGGTTGCATAGATCCTGTATGGCATGGCGCGTGAGCCCCGTAAGCCGCTCCACTTCCGACCGTTTCCACATGGGCGCCTCCTCTCTTTTCCATGCTGAACCGCCCGGCAACCGGGCGGCAAGGGCATGGCCCGCCGAGCCCGGAGGTGTTGCGCGGCCCGCAGCCGCCTCAACCCTAAGCTGCGGCGCGCGGAACGGCTTTCCCTGCAATTCCATGAGTCTCCTTTCTCGCAAGCAACCACCCAATGAGCGGGCCCTTCATGAAAGGCGATGTAATTGTTGCGAGACGGGCACCGCGCTTCCTCAGTTGGCACCGGAATTTTGAAATTCTGGGAAACAGCAGCCGTGCGCAGGGCACGGCAAAAACAGGAAAGCATTGCCACGCCGCCGAGCGCAGCGAATGGACGAAACGAAGGGCTTTTCTGATTTCACACACATCGATGGACGAAACGGACCTTTTTTCTGATCTTAGCCAACGTAAACTTCTAAAAAGGCGCCAGAGCGGCAGAAAATGACTCCACGATTCATAGCGTTATGAGGCGTAACGGCCAGCTGAGACCCCGGCAAGGCTGACACGCATCAGAAAAAAGGTCGATTTTGTCCGCACCGCATCGACAAATCAGAAAAGCCCTTCGCTTCGTCCGGGAAATCAACGTGGCGTGCCGACGACGACCACCACCCGGTGTAAGCGCCCGCATGCCTTGAGCCGCGTCACCAGATCTGCGCGTAGACCTCGTATGTCGCGTAATCCGGAACGTTGTACAGGGGGACCTGGAAGGATGCTTCCCGCCCTTCCTGAGGCGCGTCGACAAAAGTCGAGCTGCCGTAGACGAGATCCCCCGCATCATTGCGCAAGACAACGGACACGGCAACCATACCGCTGGCAGCAAGCGAATCGTCCCAGGCGCTGCCGTCGGCAAGGGCCACCTCTCCCGTGCAGGTCATGCCGCCAAAGCCGTCGGGCACCAGCGCGGTGTTCCCCACGGCAAAAGACGTCCCCGCACCTTCCTGGGTGTGGATGTTATAGAGCTCGGGCTCGTGCACCGTGAACTCAACCGTTGCTGGTTCCGTACCGTTTCCCGCCTGCCCGCCAAAGTACGTGGTAGCACCCGGATATGCGGCGACGAGCACCTGATCGTCCGAGAAGAGCACCGAACCGTCAGCCGAACGGCCGGTGATAGTGACCGCGGGAAAATCTACGCGCATGTCGGCGCTGGGATTCCTAAGGCCGAAGGCGTACATCACGTAGCCTCCCTCCGCAGACCAACCGGTTTCCGTGAGTTCAAGCTGCGCGGTGGGCGCCTGGTCCTGGCGCCCAAGGCCCGAGAAATCAGCGTCCGCGGCATCAAGCAGCTCGGCAAGGACGTCCTCGTGAGTGTCGGCCGCGTTTGCGGCAGCGTCGGCCGTACCTTTTGCCGAAGCGGGAGCGCTGTCCGTCGATCCGTTGAACGCGAGCCATGCAACGGCTGCGCCCGCGATCAGCACTGCAGCTATCGCGAGAGCGATAAGGACGCGCACGCGGGAAAGGGGCGCTTTGCCGCCGGGTGCGCAAGGCTGGGAAGCAGCCACGCCGGCGACGGCTCGGCGCGCGGAAGGCCCCTCGGAAGAAGGCGAGCCCGCTGCCGCGAGCGCGGGGTTTCCCCCGACAGGGACGTTTTCCGCGGGGTCCGCGCCTGGCGCGGCACATCGGACACCTGTTTGGACAAGGGTCCCGCTGCCCGCAGCATCGGCCTCGGCCATAGCCGCAACCAGCGCATCCGACAGCTCCAGCGCCGTTTGGTAACGGGCGCTGGGCTCGAAGGCGCAGGCGCGGCCGATCACCGCGCGCAGCGCAGGCGGCACCACGGCGGCATCGGCCATCGCAACGGCAAAGCCCTCCTCGTCCGGATGGACGCCGGCAAGCGCGAAGGCCAACGTGCGGCCGATGGCGTATAGGTCGGACCGGACGTCGGCCTGCGCAAACCCATACTGCTCGGGCGCGGCAAACCCCCAGGTGCCAAAATGCTCTTGATCCGGATCGGGCAGGCCGGCGGACGCGCGCTCGGTCGCCATGATGCGCGCATTGCCCAGGTCGATTAGGCGCGCCCCGTCATTTGCTAGAACCACGTTGCCCGGCGCGATATCGCCGTGGACCACCCCGCGCGCGTGCAGGGCAGCAGCCGCGACGCACACGTCGGCCGCCATGCGCGCGGCCTCGTCCAACGGCATGCGCCCGCACTCGGACACGACCTCCCCAAGAGTAGGCCCCGCCACGTAGTCGCACACCACCACGAACTCGTCGGGCGTCTCGTAGGTGGCACGCACCTGCGGCAGACGGTCGCAATGGCAATCCGCCAACGCCGCCCAGACGGCGCGCCTCGCCTGCGCGGCGGGGATGCGCTTGCGTACAAAGGGCCCCGCGCCGTCGATGGTCACGAGCTCGGTCACGCCGGCCGCCCCCTCGGCCAGCACGCGGCTGACCCGGTACGCATCGTCAATGCTCATGGCATGCATGACCTGGTCGTCGTTCACTGCGCCGAGCCCACCTTTCGCTCCGTTCCTCACGGGCTATTGTAGCGCCGGACAGGCACCTCCCGCCGCGACGCCGATATGCCGGCGCGGGCGCACCCCGTCACCGGTACCTCGCCGCAGCCATCCTGAAGCGCCCTTACGCATCAACTGGCAGCAAGGTCCTCTCTCCCAGACGGAACAGCTCATCGTCGCATTCCGCGCGGGTCATGCCCTGCTGGATGCACCATATGATGACGGCGTCGCGCCGCACCTTGGGCCAAAGCTCCGCCACGCCGGCCAGACGCAGTAGGCGCTGCGCCTCGCGCAGGCCACACCGCAGGCCGAACGCCAACATGATGGCATGGTCGCGCCCGGGCCTGCTCTTGCCGGAAAACACGTCGTAAACCACCGTGCCGGCCACGCCCGACCCGCGCACCACGTCGGCGCGGCGCATGCCGCGTCGGTCGATAAGCTCGGACAGGTAGTCGGGGAGCCCGCGGTCCAGCGTCTCCCCCTGCGCCAAGTACGCCTCCGGGCACGGCGCCGCCAGCAGGCGCTTGAGCAGGTCCTCGGTCAGCCGCTCCTTGTGCACGGTTTCCTCCTCCGCATGACGGGCGCACGCTTGCACGGCCGATGGTAGCACAGGGCGCAGCGCATGGGCGAGAAGTCCGCCTGCACGAGCACGCCGCTCGCTCCGGGCATGCGCGCCAATTCGGTTCTCGCCCGCCGTCCTCGTGCAAACGAGGCCCTCGTTCTAGGCTCCCCTGGGCGCGGAAACGACCGCGCCGCACCGTCTCGCACGGACGCTTCGCGCAGCATCGCGCGAATCGCTTTGGTTTTCCCTCTGTGCAGAGCCGATTCTGATGCGATCTGTGCGATCGGGCGAGCCGCCTATGGCACAATGAGGGACGTCAACTCGTGGAAACAGGAGCGGCCCGCCGACGGCCGCGACCGGGAAGAAAGGCATCGCCCATGCGCCAGGGATTCGACAACGACAAGTACATCGAGCTGCAGGCCGCTCACATCAAGGAGCGCATCGCGCAGTTCGGCGGCAAGCTGTACCTGGAGTTCGGCGGCAAGCTCTTCGACGACTACCATGCCAGCCGCGTGCTGCCCGGCTTTGCCCCCGACAGCAAGTTCCGCATGCTCAAGAGCCTGGGCGACGAGGTCGAGGTCATCATAGCCATCAACGCCAACGACATCGAGAAGAACAAGGCGCGCGGCGACCTGGGCATCACCTACGACGAGGACGTGCTGCGCTTGGCCGACATCTTCCGTACCAACGGCATGGCCGTGGCCGCCGTGGTGCTCACCCAGTACGCAGGGCAGCCCGCCGCCGACGCGTTCCGCCGCCGCCTGGCCATGCTGGGCGTGGCCTGCAAGCTGCACTACCCCATCGAGGGCTACCCGCACGATGTGGACGCCATCGTGTCGGACGAGGGATACGGCCGCAACGAGTTCGTGGAGACCACGCGCCCGCTCGTCGTGGTGACGGCGCCCGGCCCCGGATCGGGCAAGCTGGCCACCTGCCTGTCCCAGCTTTACCGCGAGCATGAGCGCGGCGTAGCGGCCGGTTACGCCAAGTTCGAGACCTTCCCCGTGTGGAACCTTCCGCTCAAGCACCCGGTGAACATAGCCTACGAGGCGGCAACCGTGGACCTGGACGACTCCAACATCATCGACTCGTTCCACCTGGAGGCGTACGGGAAGACCACCGTCAACTACAACCGCGACGTGGAGGCCTTCCCCGTGGTGCGGGCGCTCATGGAGAAGATCCTGGGCGAGAGCCCCTACCAAAGCCCCACCGACATGGGCGTCAACATGGTGGGCTTTGCCATATCCGACGATGATGCGTGCCGCGAGGCGGCGAGCATGGAGATCGTGCGGCGCTACTTCACGGCAGCGGTGCAAGTCAAGCGTACGGGCACCGGCCAGGACCACGTGGACAAGCTCAAGCTCATCATGAAGAAGGCGGGGGTCGACAAGGACTTCTCGCCGGCGCGGTCTGCGGCTCTCCTAAAGGAGGAGACCACCGGCGCGCCCGTGGGCGCCATGGTCCTTCCGGACGGACGGGTGGTGACGGGCAAGACGTCCGCGCGCCTGGGCGCCGCAAGCTCGCTTCTGATGAACGCGCTCAAGGCGGTGGCCGGCGTCGACCTGGAGCTGGAGGTTATCAGCAACGACGCCATCGAGCCCATCAGCCGTCTCAAGCTTGAGCATCTGGGCAGCCACAACCCGCGCCTGCATCCGGATGAGACCCTCATCGCGTTGTCCATCACCTCGGCGACGAGCGAGGTGGCCGCACGCGTACTGGACGCCCTGCCCAAGCTTCGCGGCTGCGACGCGTTCTTCTCGGTCATCATCTCCTCGACGGACGAGGCCCTGTTGAAGAAGCTCGGCATCAACGTGTGCTGCGAGCCCAAGTTCGAGCGCGCCGGCTATTACCACAAATAGGGCGGATCCCGGCGGGGGCGGGGTCAAGCGCCTGAAGCGCGTGCCCCGCGAGTCACTTCCGACGCATAACCCCGCCTCCCCTGCGCTTTGCTTTTGATACATGCGCTGATGGATGAGAAGAGCGCGCCGGCTGTTTGAGGCAGCTGGCGCGCTCTTCTTTAAGGACATGCCCCCTTTACTCCTGTCCCTCATAAGACGGGAGCTGTTCGGCGGGCTCCAGGGCGTCGATCTCCGCCAGCCAGAGGGCCGCGCTGGCGTCTGAGGGCATGCGCCAGTCACCGCGGGGGCTGAGCGTCACCGAACCCACCTTGGGACCGTCGGGCAGGCAGCTGCGCTTGAACTGCTGCGCGAAGAAGCGGCGGTAGAACGTGCGCAGCCACGCCCACACGGTGCGCGTATCGTAAGCCGCTCCCTCCCCCGCGGCAGGCGCGGCGCCCGCCGCGGGACGCGCGGGCTCGGCAAAGGCGCGGCACGCCATGCGGTAGATCTTGCCGGGCGCAAAGCCGAAGCGCAGCAGGTGGTAGAGGAAGAAATCGTGCAGCTCGTAAGGCCCCACCAGATCCTCGGTCCTCTGGGCAATCTGGCCGTCGCCGGTAGGCGGCAGCAGCTCGGGCGATACGGGCGTGTCCAGGATGTCCAGCAGCGTTGCGGCCGTGGCGCCGCCGAAAACATCGGCCGCGTAGCGCACCAGGTGACGCACCAGGGTTTTGGGCACGCTGGCGTTCACGGCGTACATGCTCATATGGTCGCCGTTGTAGGTGGCCCAGCCCAGCGCGAGCTCCGACAAGTCGCCCGTGCCGATGACCATGCCGCCCAACTGGTTGGCAAGGTCCATGAGTATCTGGGTGCGCTCGCGCGCCTGGCTGTTCTCGTAGGTCACGTCCGTCACGGCCGGGTCGTGCCCGATGTCCGAGAAATGCTGCTCTACGGCCTTGTGGATGGACACCTCGCGAAAGTCCGTGCCCAGCTGCTCGGCCAAGGTCTGCGCGTTCGACTTGGTGCGCGCCGTAGTGCCGAAGCCCGGCATAGAGACGGCCGTGATACCCGTGCGGGGCAGCCCCAGCGCGTCGAAGGCGCGCACGGTCACGAGCAGCGCCAACGTCGAGTCCAGGCCGCCGGACAGGCCGATCACCGCATGGCGGCCCCCGGTATGCGCAAGGCGGGTTTTAAGGCCGGTCGCCTGCAGGTTGAAGATGGTCTCGCAGCGAGCGGCTCGATCGGCAGCATCGGCCGGCACGAAGGGCATGCGCGGCGCCACGCGGTCGACTGCGAGCGCCGAGCGCATGAGGCGCGCGGCGGGTTCGGGCTCCTGCTCGGAGGCGCGCACCTCATCCGCCTCCTGCTCATCAACCTCGGCCCATCCGTTGTACACGGTGGCTGTGGCGATGCCGGGCGCGCATAGCAGCTCGGGAGGAAGCGCCCGGTAGCTGAAGCCCACGCAGAATACGCGCTCCGGATCCAAACCCTCGCGCTGCCAGGTGGTAGAGCGTCGGCGCTCGGCCATCAAACGGTCCAGGTCAACGTCGGCTGCAGCCATCTTGCGCGAGAACAACGGCGTCTGGGCGAGAAGCGCGCCGTTCTCGGCCACGAGGTTCTCCCCCGCGAAGACCAGGTCGGTGGTTGACTCCCCCTCGCCGGCGTCGGCGTAGGCGTACGCGCAGTACAAGCGCGCCGACTGCTGCGCCACCAGCTGGCGGCGGTAATCGGCCTTGCCGATGATCTCGTCGGAAGCCGAGAGGTTGAGGACCACCGTGGCCCCGCCCGTCACGGCCATCTCGACCGATGGCGGCTGCGGGACCCAGAGGTCCTCGCAGACCTCGACGCCCACGGCGACATCGGCCATGCCGGCGTCCTCGCAGCGGTAAACCATCCGCGCCCCCAGCGGCACCTGCTGCCCGGCGTAGCGCACCCACGCCACGCGGTCGGGCGCCGGGGCAAACCAGCGACGCTCGTAAAACTCTCCGTACGTGGGCAGATTGCGCTTGGCGGTGAGGCCCAAGAGCCGCCCTGCGCAGCACACGGCCGCGCAGTTGTAAACGTTCTCGGCATAGGCTACGGGCAAGCCGACGGCGAAGAGGACGGGCAGCCTGCGCGTCTCGTCGAGGATGCGCGCCAGCTCAGCCTCGCACGCGGCGAGAAGCGCGCGGTCATGGAAGAGGTCCGCGCAGGTGTAGCCCGTAAGGCAGAGCTCCGGGAGCGCAAGAGCGCCGACGCCGGATTCCGCCGCCGCGCGCACGCAGGCGAGAACGGCCCGCGCGTTGCCCGCCACATCGGCCACGCGGATAGGGGGCGTCGCCGCCGCCACGCGGTAAAAACCGTCGTTTGCCGTATCCCAGGACGCGCCCATAGCGCCACCTCCGCTGCTCGGGTTCTCAATCCCCTACACTCTAGCAGATGCGCCGAGGCATGCCCGCGCGGGAAGCGGGTGCGGCAGCCGCCTTGCTCAGCACGCCACGTCAGTCTTGCCGATCATGATGTTCAGGATCTCCACGTCGGTGGGCCTCATGCCGACGCGCCCCACGTAGCCCATGCTCGCGATGGTCTCCTCCACCGTGTCCTGCACCAAGCCCTCGCCGGCATGGAACCCGCGGCCCGCCATGGCCATCTCGTAGCCTAAGACGGCAGCATCCACCGCTGCGGAGATCTTTGCCGCGCAGCTCGATTTGGCGCCGTCGCACACGATCCCGCCGACGTTGCCCAGGGTGTTCACGATGGTGGTGCCGATCTGTTCGTAGGTGCCGCCCGCCATCCAGCAGATGGCCGCGCCAGCGCCCGCCGCAGCGCATACCACGCCGCAGAAAGCCGAGAGGCTTCCGATATAGCTCTTGAGGTGCACGGTGGTGAGGTCGGAGACGATAAGCGCGCGCAGGAGCCTTTCACGATCCACGCCCCATGCCTCGGCGTACTCGAGCACGGGCATGGACGCGGTGATGCCCTGGTTGCCCGATCCCGAGTTGATGACCACCGGAAGCGCGCAGCCGCTCATACGGGCGTCGGACCCGGCGGCTGCACGGGCGCGGGCATCCTATCCGCGGGTGCCCTTCTCGTCCTCTTCAGCGCGCCGCTCGAAAAGCTCCGCCACCGCGTCGAGGTTGTCGGCGAACTCCCTCATGCTGCCGTTCCACAGCGCCCGATCCTGGACGCCGGCCCCCACGTAAGCGGTGGCGAGCCCCAGGCCCTCGACGAAGTCGCGCTTGGGGTCGTTGCCCACCATAAGGGTCTCGGACGGATCCAAGCCAAGCGCCCCCAGGCTCTCGCGGTAGTAGCGCGCATCGGGCTTGCAGCGGGTCGAGTTCTCCATGGTGGTGACCAGCTCGAACGGCAGATCCGTGAGCCCGCCCCAGGCCATTCGCGTGCGGATGCACGCCTCTGAGAAGCTGGGGTTGGTGAGCAGCGCAACCCGGTACCCGCGGTCGAGCGCCTTCTCGACCGCCTCGCGCCCGCCCTCGCGCGGGCGCGCGTTGACCAGGCGGTCGTTGCGGGTGGGAAGCACGGTCTGCTCGTAGCAGGCAAAGGCGTCGGCGATGACGGGATCCGCCAGCGGGACCCCGCAGCGGCGCTCGATCTCCGCGTCGAAATAGGCGCGGTTGGTGAGATCGTCAGTGCGCTTGGCGTCGAACATGGCAAGGTAAGCGACGGAGAACGGCGTGAAAAGCCCCAGGGGGCTGCGGCGCGCGATGGACGCAAGCAAGTTGACCTCGTCGCGAAGGAACACCCAGCAGAACGCGCTCAGGTTGATGCTGAGCAGCGTGTCGTCCATGTCGAACACGATGGCTTTGAGCACAGGGCCCCTTTCCAACCGCAGGCGCAGCGTCCCGACCGGCGCGCGTCCGCTCCTTTTTGCGAAAGCCGGAGACGAGCCCCGGCATGCTCTCCATTATGACCGCGCGCGCAAGCGCGTATGCACATGAAGCACTTGAGAAACACTGAAGATGCCTTGCGCGCCCGAGGCGCGGGCGCGCGCCCGTTCGCTAGGCCCTGTCCTCCCCGGCCGCTTCCTCGGCGAGAAGCTCAGCGCGACTGGCCAGGTAAGCCGCCGCATGCTCGCGCAGCAGGTCGTCCTCGACCGAGGTGAGGCGCACCATGCCCGGGTTCTTGGGCAGCGAGAGCAGAAAGCGGTTGGAGCGCGCAAAGCGCGCCGCCTTGAGCGCCTCCACGAAGTCGTCGACCTCAAGCGAGAAGGGAAGCTCCTCGATCCCCAGGGCGTCCAGGCGGTCATCCTGCTCGAAGACCACCTCGACGTCGAGTCCGCACGCGGCCGTGGCCAAACGGCTCTCGAACCGCATGCCCTCGGCCAGGAGGCGCCAAGCGGGTACGTCGTCGCCCAGGCAGGCGCGCAGGGCGCGCGCGGTCACGCGGCCGTATCCCAGCGCCGCGCGGGCCGACGGGCTCGACGCCTTCAGGATATCGCGCCGGGCGGTCTGCGCGCCGCACAGCTCGTCGGAGAGCGCATTGCTGGCCGCGTCGGCAATAAGCGGCAGCGAGCGCCCCAGGCGATCCCAGGCGTTGCGGCTGCCGGCGAGCGAGGACTGCACCATAAGGGCGTAGCCCAGCTTGATGCCGTCCGGATCGGCGTCCTCGGAGCGCACCAAGTCGAGGTCGCAGACCACGAGCGCGGGAGCCGCCGTAAGGGAAAGCGCCGCAGGCTCGTCCTCCGTGCCAAGCGGGCGCATGGAGGTGGCGCAGGTCACCATGGCGTCGAGCGTGGTGGGGAGCAGAATAGCCGACGCCCCTCCCTGCCATAGATGCGCGCAGAACGAGGCGACGGAAAGCAGGTCGGCCGCGCCGAAGGCGACCAGCACGTCGTCCGCCGTGAGCTGGGCGGACGCCATAACGCCGAAGACGCGCTCGGCGCACGCAAGCGTGGGCGCCAGCTCCCCTGCGTCCAACACGGCCTCGGTCACCGCAAAGCCCGTATCCGCAAGCGAGCGGCGCACGGTTTGACGTCGCTCGGGGTCCGCGGCGGCCTCGGCCACCAGCACGGCGCGCTTGGGCTGGCCCACCACGTGCTTGAACATGCTGGGAAGCTCGTCGAAGGCGGCCGCCCCCAGGCGGAAGTCAGTGGTACGGCCACCGGGATGGTTGATCAGAAGTCGGCGGATCCTCACAGCAAACCACGCTCCAGCAAAAGCTCGGCGACACGGTAGAGTACGTCTTCAAACGACGTGCCGCGAATGTCAACGGTTATGTCGGCCGCCTGCTCGTAGAGCGGGCGGCGATGCTCGAGCAGCCTCGCGGCATGCTCGGGCGATCGAAAGTCGGGCCGAGTGTCCGCCCGGCAGATCTGGCGCAGCGAATCGTCGATGTCCAGCTCAAGATACACGCATGTGCCCATCGCGCGCATCAGCTCGATGTTGGCGGGCGTCTCGATGATGCCGCCGCCGCAGGACACCAGAAGGCTGCGGTCCCGCTTCAGACCGCGCAGCGCCTCGGTCTCCAGCGCACGAAAGGCGTCCTCTCCCCGCTCGTGGAAGAGCTGCGTCACGCTGCGTCCTGCCCGACGCTCAACCAGGCGGTCAGTGTCGACGTAGCGCCGGTGGAAGAGCCGCCCCAGGTTTCGGGCCAAGGTCGACTTGCCCGCCCCCAAAAAGCCGATGAAGAACACGTGGTCGCAGCCGTGTTTGACGCAGCAGGTGCCCACGGCCCTACTCCTCCACGGGCACGTTGCGCAGGGCGCGACGCTCGAAGATGCGGAAGATCTGCGTGTACCATAGGTCCTGGGTGGCCTGCGGCCTCACCAGGATCACGTCCACCCCGGCCAGGTTGCCGGCCGCCACGTCGGTGTAGAGCTGATCGCCCACCATCACGGCCTCGCTCGCCGACACGCCCAGGCGCCTGAGCGCCGCGGAGAGCGCGAAGGGCGCCGGCTTCATGGCGCGGGCGATAACCTCGATCCCCAGCTCGGCGGCACTGGCGCGGACCTCGGCGGCATGCCAGTTGTTGGAGACCATGCACAGCTTGAAGCCGCGCGCGCGGGCCTCGTCCAGCCAGGAGACGACCGCCGCGGGCGGGCGATTGGTGTCGCGGGGAACCAAGGTGTTGTCGCGATCGAGCAGCAGGGCGCGCTTGCCCTGGGCGGCGAGGGCGGCAAGGTCGATCTTGTCCACGGACGCCACGTAGCGCGTCGGCTTGAACAGGCTCATATCGCTCACCTGTTTTCCTCGATGGCCTGCAGATGCTCGTCGTAGGTGGCCGAGAAGTACTCGTTGTCCTGCGTGATGAAGAAGTACAGGTAGTCGGTCTCGGCCGGGTTCAGCGCAGCCTCGATCGAAGCTGCGGAGGGGGTGCAGATGGGCGTGGGCGTAAGGCCCTGGTTGAGGTAGGTGTTGTAAGGGCTCTCGGTCTCAAGGTCGGCTGCGGTGACCTCGCCGCCGGTGACGTACATCATGGTCGCGTCGCTCTGGAGCGCCATGCCCTGGGCCAGGCGGTTGTAGAAGGTCGACGACACCTTGGGGCGCTGCTCGGAGGTTATGGCCTCGCGCTCGATGATGGACGCCATGGTGATGATGTCGTAATCGGACATCGTGACCCCGTAGCGGCTCTGGATGGCGGCCTCCGCCGACGCGAAGTCGAACTGCGCGACCTCGACCTCGTACTGATCGAGCATCGTGCGGATCACATCGTCGGCCGTCAGCTGGGCGTCGCGTCCGAACGTGTAGGTCTTGGGGGTGAGGAAGCCCTCGAGCGAGTCGTTGGCCGCATCCGCCAGGAAGGCGTAGTCGGATGCGTAGTTGGACGCCTTTGCCTGAGCCGTGAAATCGTCCGCCGGGATGCCCAGGGCCTCTTCCACCGCGGCAGCCGTCTGGCTGACCGTGAGCCCCTCGGCAACCGTGAGGCGCAATCCCTCGACATTGGGGCCCTCGACCAGCTGGCGCACAACGTCCTCGGCACCCATATGCGTGGTGAGCGCGTAGTCACCGGGCTTGATCTGGGAGGCGGCGTCGAGCTGCCCCACGGCGGCGTAGTAATCGCGCGGGTTGTCGACCACGTGGTTCTCGGAGAGCAGCTGGGCTATGTCGTCTCCCGAAGCGCCCTCGGGAATGGTGAGCTCGACCGCCTGCCCGTCAGCCACGTTGTCGATAAGCCCCAGCCGATCCCCCACGACCGGCCACACGACGAACCAGCCGACAAGGGCGAGCAACGCCACGACCGCGAGGGCCGCAACGCACCCCGTCATGCCGCGGCGCCGGTCGGCGCGGCGGCGCTGCGCGCTTTGGGTGCGCATGCGCGCCCCAGCGGGTTGGACCGGACGGGACGAGGGGGCGGCCGGCGGGCGACGGTGCGCCCCGGTCCGCTGCGCCCCGCGGAACCGCGTGCCGGAACCCGCGCTCTGGCCTGCGACCTGGCGGGGGCGGTGCGAGGAGCGCTGAGGCGTGCGGCTGTGCCGCGGGGTGTTAGTGCTCATCTGAATCCTCCCGGGTATGGGCGTCGAGCCACGCCTGCAGGAACAGCGAGGCGGCGACCATGTCCACCTTGCCGCGCATCTTCTTCTCGGACAGGCCCTCCGCGCGCAGGATTCGCTTGGCCTCCGCGGACGACAGGCGCTCGTCGGCAAAGGCGAGCGGCAGGCCCAGGCGATCGGCGATGGCCCGCGCCTGCTCGGCCACGCGCTCGGCTTGGGCGCCGTCCTCGCCTGCCAGCGTCTGCGGGCGGCCGCAGACCAGCACCTCGGGCTCGTAGTCCTCCACGATGCGCATGAAGCTGCGGGCGCACGAGGCGACCTCGGCTGCCGGCAGCACCTTCACGGGCATCGCCACCCGGCCGGTGCGGTCGGATACGGCGATGCCGATGCGGACCTGCCCTATGTCGAGCGCGAGCGCGACCATGGGCCCTTAGGCGCCCAGCAGCTGCTTGGCAGCGGCCAGGGCGTCGGGAATGCCGGCGGCGTTCTTACCGCCAGCCTGCGCCATGTTGGGGCGGCCGCCACCGCCGCCGCCGACCATCGGCGCGATCTGCTTGATAACGTCGCCCGCTTTGAAGCCGGCGGCAACGGCGTCGTCGGTGCCCGCGGCGATGAGGGCGGGCGTGCCCTTGCCCGTCACCGTGGCCAGCACGCAGGCAGCGGGGCCCGCGACCTTCTCGCGCACGGTATCCCAGACGTTGCGCAGGTCGGCAGCCTCAAGGCCCTCGAGCTGGGCGATAACCACGCGGTAGCCCGCCGGAACCTCGACGGCGCCCTCGATGGCCTTGGCGATGGCGTCGGAGGAGCCGCCGGTGAGCGCCGCCTTGAGCTTGTCGGACGTGGCCTTGAGCTCGTGGTGCAGGGCGTCGACACGCGCGGGGACCTCGTCGGGGGCGCACTTGAGCGCTGCGGCGGCCTGGGCCAGCAGCGCGGCGCGCTCCTCGAGCCAGGCCACGGCGCCCTCGCTCGCCAGCGCCTCGATGCGGCGCACGTTGGAGCCCGTGGAGGACTCGGAGACGATCTTGAACAGGCCGATCTCGGCGGTGTTGCGGGCGTGCGTGCCACCGCAGAGCTCGCGCGAGAAGGGCTTGTCCTCCTCGCCCACCGACACCACGCGCACTACGTCGCCGTACTTTTCGCCGAACAGCGCCACCGCGCCGGAGGCGCGGGCCTCGTCGATGCCCATGACGCGGGTCACGACGGGCTTCGCGGCGAAGATCTCGCGGCTGACGATGGCCTCCACCTGCGCGATCTGCTCGGGGGTCAGGGCCTCGAAGTGGGTGAAGTCAAAGCGCAGGCGGTCGGGCGTCACAAGGGATCCGGCCTGGTTGACATGATCGCCCAGAACCTCCTTGAGGGCGGCGTCCAAGAGGTGCGTGGCGGTGTGGTTGCGGCGCAGCAGCGCGCGGCGGTGATGGTCCACGGCAGCCGTCACCACATCGCCCTCGGCGATCTCGCCGGAGCTCACGTGCGCCGTATGCGCATAGAGGCCGTTGTGCGCCTGGGTGTCGGAGACGAAGAGCTTGCAGCCGTCTGCGGCGAGCGTGCCGCCGTCGCCCTGCTGACCGCCCATCTCGGCGTAGAAGGGCGTGCGGTCGAGCACGACCTCAACGTCCTGGCCGGCCGTGGCGCGCGAGACGCGCTCGCCGTCGACCACGAGGGCCGCCACGCGGGCGCCGGCCAGCTCCTCCTCGTCGTAGCCGGTAAACACGGTGGCCGCCAGCGCGTCGGAAAGCTCGGTCCACACATCGTTGAAAGAGCCCCAGGCGTCGCCCTTGACGTTGGCGCGGGCGCGCTCGCGCTGCTCGTCCATCGCGCGGTTGAAACCCTCGGTGTCGACCTCGTGGCCGGCACCCTCGGCGATCTCGATGGTGAGGTCGATGGGGAAGCCGAAGGTGTCGTGCAGCATGAAGGCGACGTCCCCGGAAAGGGCCTCGCTCTCGCCGAGCTTGGAAAGGGCGTCGTCCAGATAGGTGCGGCCGTTGTCCAGAGTGGCCGAGAAGCGCTCCTCCTCGGCGTTGACGATGCCCTTGACCAGGGCGACGTTCTTGGTGAGCTCGGGGTAGGCGGAGCCCATGAGATCGTTCACGCGGTCGATGAAGCGCGCGAGGAAGGGCTCGGTCACGCCCAGCAGGCGCCCGTGGAAGACGGCGCGGCGGAGCAGGCGGCGCAGCACGTAGCCGCGCCCCTCGTTGCCCGGCAGGATGCCGTCGGAGATCATGAAGTCAACCGAGCGCGCATGGTCGGCGATGATGCGCAGGGAGCGGCTGGCGCCGGCGTAGTCGTCGCTCACGTAGGCGGCGCCGGAGATCTCCTCCCCCAGGCCGATGAGGCCCTGCATGACGTCGGAGTCGAAGAAGGAGGTCTTCCCCTGCATGATGGCGCTCATGCGCTCCAGGCCCATGCCGGTGTCGAGGTTGCGGTGCGGCAGCTCGGGCATGGAGCCGTCCTCCTGGCGGTCGAACTGAGTGAACACCAGGTTCCAGTACTCCAGAAAGCGGTCGCAGTCGCAGCCGGGCTTGCAGTCGGGACGGCCGCAGCCCACCTCGGGGCCCATGTCGTAGTAGATCTCGGAGCAGGGGCCGCAGGGGCCGGTGGGGCCGGCGGCCCAGAAGTTGTCCTCCTCGCCCAGGCGGGAGATGTGGTCCTCGGCAACGCCCAGCTCACGCCAGATGCCGTAGGTCTCGTCGTCATCGGTGAAGACGGTGAAGTGCAGGCGGTCCATCGGCAGGCCGAAGACCTGGGTGGAGAGCTCCAAGGCCCACGCGCAGGCCTGGCGCTTGGACACGCCGCCGAAGGAGAAGTTGCCGAGCATCTCGAAGAAGCTGGCATGACGCCCGTCGGAGCCGATGATGTCGATGTCGTTGGTGCGCACGCACTTCTGACACGACGTGGCGCCGATCTCGTGCATCGTCTTCTTGCCCTGGTAGTACTGCTTGAACTGGTTCATGCCGGCGTTCGCGAGCAGAAGCGAGGGATCGTCGGGGATGAGCGACGAGCTGGGGAAGACCTTGCAGCCGCGCTCCTCGAAGAACTTCAGGAACGTGGAGCGGATCTCCGCAGAGCTCATCGGTTTGATGTCAGCAGGCATAATGCTCCTCATGGTTCGGCCCCGGCTTTTGGGCACGGCGGGCCTGGCTCGATTTCACAGCCCTTAATTATAGCCCATGAGGATACGACGGCGCGACCACCCTGTGTACCTGCACCGTTTCACAACAGACAGGAGGGTCGGCGGCATGCCGGGGGACGGGGCGTTAGGCGCCGTCCGCGTCGTCGCGCTTCTCGCCCTTGTCGTCTTGATGGACCTCGGGCACACGGTCCTTGAGGTTCAGGCGCCACACGCCGCCGGGGCCCTGGGTCATGCCCGGGAACACCGACCATACCAAGGTATCGTCGGGATCGGGCTTGGGAGCCGCCTGCGCGTCGGGGACGGACTCCTGGGAGACGAGCTCGGAATCGGCTGCGAAGGTGTCGTCGCCCAGCGCGTCGAAGGCCGAGACGGGCCTGCCGGCCACGTCCAGGTACGGGGTGCCTTGGAAGATGGCCCCCTCGTAGGAGACGAGCTGGCGGCCGGTGCGGCTCTCGAAGTAGTAGATGAACAGGCCCTTGAGCGCCGCGGAGAGCGGGATGGCGATCACCATTCCCAAAGGTCCGAGCAGCGCCGACCCGATGACGATGGCGGTGAGGCTCATGACCGGGTGCACGGACACCGTGGACTGCATGACCTTGGGCGAGATAACGTTGTCGGTGATGTTCTGCGCCACCACGGTGACGGCGAGCGTCCAAAGCGCCATGATGGGATCCACGAACAGCGCGATGACGGTGGCAATGGCGGCCGAGATCCAGGGGCCCACCACGGGGATGAGGTGCATCACCCCGGTGAGCACGCCCATGAGGATGGCGTACGGATGCCCCACGAGCACGAGCCCAACGCCCGCCAGGACGCCGTTGATGACCGAGGTGATGCAGGTGCTGCGCATGTAGCCGCCGACGGAGCGCGACAGCACGGCGATCATGAAGCGGTAGTCGTCCTCCTTGTCCTCCCCCAGGATAGTGCAGATCTCGTTGTGGATGCGCGGGTAATCGCGCGCCAACCAGTACGCGAGCACCAGGCCGAGGAAGCAGATGAAGAGCGTGGAGGCGAAGTTGGAGATGA
Organism: uncultured Coriobacteriaceae bacterium; assembly: GCA_944321435.1. GTDB lineage: Bacteria > Actinomycetota > Coriobacteriia > Coriobacteriales > Coriobacteriaceae > CALUOB01. Next base: position 45,866 of record CALULH010000005.1, read on the forward strand.
AGGGCATGATGCCCTCGCCGATATCGCCGGCGACGTTGCCCACGTAGTCGGTGGCGACCCCGCGCAGCGACGTGAACGCGGCGTCGAGCTGCGCGCGCAGCTCGGAGTCGGCAAGCGCGTTGAACTGGCCCGCCAGGTCGTTCGCCCACTTCTGCAGGCTGAGCAGGTTGCTGGGCAGGCGGTTCAGGATCTCCATGATCTGCTCGAAAAACGTGGGCAGGATGAAGGTGAAGACCAGCACGATGACGGCCACCACCACGATGAGGCCGACGATGGCCCCGGCGCCGCGCGGCACGTGGTGGCGCTCCAGCCAGTTGACGATGGGCGCCGCCACGAAGGCCACCAACGAGCCCACGGCGAGAAACTCGATCACCGGGGCGAGAATGCCCAGCACGTTAAGAACCGCTGCGGCGATGACGATGGCCCCCACCGCGATCCACACGCGCATGAACCATTGCTTGGCGCTTCCATGCCGGCCGACCGCCCCGCCGGGCGCGGCGGTCGGTTGGGCTTGGTTGTGTCCGGACTCAAGCACGGGCGCTCCTTTGCGTCACTTCTTGGCCATCACGCCATCGGGGTCGATCTTGTCCTGGATCTTCTTGAGCGTGCGCCGCAGAAGGCGCGACACCTGGACCTGCGAGATCCCCAGGCGCTCGGCGATCTCGATCTGGGTCATGCCCTGCAGGAAGCGCAGCTCGATGACCTCGCGCTCGCGGGGCGAGAAGCTCTTGAGCGCCTCCTCGATGACCAGGCGGTCGTCGGTGAAGGCGAGGGCGTTGTCCTCGGTGGCGTAGCGGTCGATAACCGAGGGGGCGTCGTCGGCGTCCGGATTGCCGGACCCCTCGAGCGGCACCGAACTGTAGGCGCTGGAGGATTCCATAGCCTCGAGAACCTCGTCGACGCTGGCGTCCAGGTACGCAGCGATCTCCTCGATTTTGGGGGATCGCTGAAGCTCGGTGGTGAGGATGTCGGTCGCCTGGTTGACCTTGGCGGACAGCTCCTGCAGGCGGCGCGGCACGCGCACGCTCCAGCCCTTGTCGCGGAAGTGGCGCTTGATCTCGCCCAAGATGGTGGGCGTGGCGTAGGTGGTGAACTCCAAGCCGCGGCTGGGGTCGAAGCGGTCGATGGCTTTGAGCAGGCCCAGGTAACCCACCTGGACCAGGTCGTCAAGAGGCTCGCCGCGGTTCTTGAACTTGTTGGCCAGGAACCGCACGAGGTTCATGTGGGACATGACGAGCTTCTCGCGCGCGTCCATGTCGCCGTTCTCCTTGTAGCGGCGGAACAGCTCGTGAGTGCGCTCCTTGTCCCAAGCCGTCTTTCCGTTGGAAGATTCTGCCATGGCTACACATCCGCTCGCAGCTCGAGATACAGGGTCGAGGGGTGCTCGCGCTTCTCGTACACGTCGCAGACGCTGGCCAGGATGAGGTCGGTGTAGACGGCGGTGGGATCGGCGTCCCCGGCGGTGTCGAAGGCGACCTCCCCCAGCTCGAAGCTCATGGCAACCAGATCGTCGGCCACGGTGAACACGATGTCGAGAAGCTCGCCGGGCTCGGTGGCGCACGCGTAGATGAAGGCCTCCTCGGCGGCCATGCGCACGTCTTCGATCTTGTCGACCGACAGGTCGGCGAGCGTGCCGACGTTGGCGGCGGTCATGCGCACGAGGCGCGCGTACACCGGGCGAGCGGGCACCGAGAGGGTTACGGGATGGGTTTCAGCCATAATCGGGCTCCTTTGCTACTGCGCGTTGCTCTCGGCGTTGCTATCGGTATCGGACGGGTCGGCGGAAGCTGGGGCTTCGGCGGAAGCGGGCTCGGCGCCGTAGGTGAAGTAGCGCTTGGCAGGCGCCTCGGCCTCTTTCTCCGGAGCGTCGTCGGCCTCGTCTGCCGCGGCGTCAAGGGGCTGTGCGGCGGGGGCCGGGTTCTCGAGCGCCTTGGGCGCATCGGCTTTGGCCTTGCCGCCGAACAGGCGCGACACCGCGCCCGAGGCGGACTCGACCGCGCCCGACACGGCGTTGGAAGCGCCCGCGGCGGCGCCGGTGACGTCGGAGACGTCGCGCAGGACGCCGTTGACCTCGATCAGGTCGTTGGTAAGCGCCTCGATGGCCACGCCCGCCTGGTCGACCAGGGGGCTCAGGCGCTTGGCCGCAGGGGCAAGGTCGTCGGCGATGCCGTCGAGTTTGGCGATGGTGGGACGGGCCTCGGCCACCGTGTCGTTGAGCGCGGAGATGGTCTCGTCCAGCTTGTCGGCCGAAGAGCGCGCGCGGCGCACGGTGAGCGCCACCTCCACGATCGCCCAGATGGCCGCCACCGCTAGAACGATGAGCGCGACAGTCAGAATATCCATAGTGCCCTCCAGCACGTCTCGGAGCGCCGCAGCAGGCGCCGTCGTTACCCCGTGCCCGGCAGCCCTGGGGGCGGCAGCGGGCCAGATTCTTTACATTCTACCCCGTTGCCCGTGCTTGAACCGTATAGGAACCCGGTGCCATCGGCCTTCCTTATACGCAACCCGGGCAGCGGACCGAGCAGACACCCGCCGAATCGTCAGGGCGCAGGGAAGAAGGGACCCCTCGGCGCCGCCTATGCCCCGTCCCCAGGCTCGGGAGCCGCGTCGGGGCCGCGGCCCGTGCGGTCCCGGTAGCTCCGCTCATAGCGGAACTGCTCCCAACCGCGGCCCGCGGGCTTCCAAAACGCACCGCGCTCCAAACCTTCGGGCAGATAGCGCTGCTCCACCCAGCCGGCCGGGTAGTCATGCGGGTAAAGGTAGGGGCCGTAGGCATCCGAGCCGGGGCGATGCCGGTCGCGCAGGTGGTTGGGCACCGCGCGCTGGCCGCCTGTGCGCACGTCCTCCAAGGCTGCGTCGATGGCGGCCTCGGCGGCGTTGGACTTGGGCGCCAGCGCGTTGTAGATGGCGGCCTGCGCCAGGTTGATGCGGCACTCCGGATAGCCGATGACCTCGGCGGCCTTGAAGGCGGCCTCCGCCACGAGCAAGGCCTGCGGATCGGCGTTGCCGATGTCCTCAGACGCGGCGATCATGATGCGCCGCGCGATGAACTTGGGGTCCTCCCCCGCGTCGATCATGCGGGCGAGCCAGTAGACCGCGGCGTCCGGGTCGGAGCCGCGCATGGACTTGATGAAGGCGGAGATCACGTCGTAGTGCATGTCCCCGTTCTTGTCGTAGGAGAGGCCCGCGCGGGGGTTTGCAGCCTCCACGTCCGCCGCGGTGAGCGGGATGCGCTTCTCGCCCGCCGGAGCGTGAGCATCACCTGCGGGGACCGGAACCGGCTCGTGATCCTCGGCCATCTGACTGGCGAGCTCCAGCGAGGTGAGCGCGGCGCGGGCGTCGCCTGCGGCCAGAAGGCAGATGGAGCGCACGGCGTCCGCGTCCGCCCAGAACCGACCGGCAAGCCCCTGCGGGGACTCCAGCGCGCGGTAGACGAGCTGGGCCACGTCCTTGTCGGGAAGTAGCTCAAGCTCCACGATGCGCGAGCGGGAAAGCAGCGCCGAGTTGACCTCGAAGTAGGGGTTTTCCGTGGTGGCGCCGACGAGCACCACCGTGCGGTCCTCCACCGCGTGGAGCAGGGCGTCCTGCTGCGAGCGGCTGAAGCGGTGGATCTCGTCGATGAAGAGGATGGTGCGGCGGTCGAAGGTGAGCAGCCGGTGCTTGGCGGCGTCGATCTCGCGCCGCAGGTCCTTGACCGAGCCGGTGACGGCGGAGACCTCAACGAACTCGCTGCGCGTGTGGGTGGCTATGATGTGCGCGAGCGTGGTCTTGCCCGTGCCGGCCGGGCCGTAGAGGATGACGCTTGAGAGCGCGTCATGGTCGATGGCGCGACGGAGCCACGAGCCGGGCCCCACCGCCTTTTGCTGGCCCACGTAGTCGTCCAAAGAGTCGGGGCGCATGCGCACCGCCAACGGCGCGTTGGAGCGGGTTTTCTGGGCCTCTATGTGCGAGAACAGCGAATCAGTATCCATGGAACCCATTCTAGCATAGGATGCGAACATGTGTGCGTTAAGCTACCAACGCTCTTGCGCTCTTGCTTTGTCGCCGAGGGAGCCTTGCCAGGGGGGACGGGTACGTTTGGCAGAAGCGTGGCTTCTGCCAAACGTACCCGTCCCCCCTGGCAAGGCCCGCCCCTCAGCGGATGTAGGTCCTGCGGGGGAAAGTCATATCTGGGAAGAGGCGCTCGGCAAGCTCCATGAAGTAGCCGTCGGTCATGCTGGCTATGTAGTCCACCACCGTCTGGTCAAGGTCGTGCTGCCAGTCGTAGGTCTTGCCGTAGAAGGCAAGCGCCCGCTCCACCCGCCTGATATGGTGGCGGAAGATGTAGCTTGTCTCATCCCCGGCCTCAAGGTCCGCCAGCAGCCGCTCGTACATGCGCCGGAAGGCGGGCTCTATGGCGTCGGCGCACTCCCCCTCCACAGCGGGCGCGCGGTAGATCTTCTCGTAGTTCTCGCGCTTAGCCCGGGCGAGCTCCGCAAAGCAGGCCTCGCCCATCTCGATGCGCGGCTTGCCGTAGCTGTGGGAGACGATGTCCACCGTGGCGCGGCTGAGGATCCACGCGTTGTAACCGCCGCCCAGGCCGTCGGCGAACTCCGAGCCGTCCACCAGGCCCGCCTCGATGGCGTCCTGGCGGTCGCGCCCCACGTAGGCGATGATGTCGGCGATGCGCACCACGCAGCCCTCGAGCGTTGCGGGGCGCAGGTGCTTGATAGCCTCGTGGCCCTGCGTGTAACAGGCCTCCAAAACGCGATCGAACTCCGGGAAGCCGGTCATGCCGGAGAGCTCGAAGACGCGCTGCTCGTACTCGCCGTTGTGGCAGAGCGCGCCATCGAGCACCTGTAGGCTCATGTTGCGGCCTGAGAGCTGCTCGAGCACGCGTACCGAATGCACGTTGTGATTGAAGTGCCGCCCGGTGCGAGCGTGGTAGACGGCGTGCAGGCAGCGCTCGCCGGCGTGGCCGAAGGGCGTGTGGCCCAGGTCGTGCGAAAGCGCAATGGCCTCGATGAGGTCGGTGTTGAGACCGAGCGCGTAGCCTATGTCGCGCGCCACGCGGGAGACGAGCTGCACGTGCAGGCCGCGGCGGGACAGGTCGTCGTTACTGCGGAAGGAGAAGACCTGCGTCTTGCCGGTGAGGCGGCTGTAGGCGGGCGTGTGGATGACCTTCTCGATGTCGCGCACGAAGGCCGGGCGCCACACGCTGGCACGGTCGGACGGACGGTCCTCGCGGCGGATGCAGGCGCTGTCGGAGCAGCGGTAGGGGCTCTGCCAACCGGCTGCGCGGTCGCGCTCCATGCGGGCGGCCAGCGCGGGCTCAAGGTCGGAGGGTAGGTCGATCATAGAAGCTCCTCACCAGATAGGTGACTTGCTGCCCAGTATACCTGTTGGGCGCGAAGAACGTACGAGCGCGTGCGCCGCATCCCTCTGGGCATGGCCCGACGGTGCGAGCGCCACGGCCCGGGGACCCGGGTATATCATCCCGTGCTCAAACATTCTCGCTTCGCTACGAAACTGCGCGCGGGACGATATGCCCGGGTCCCCGGACACGTCAACAGGGCTGCGTTGCGCAAGAGCGCGCTTACTGTTGCGCAAGGCAGATGATCGCCAAAGCTCCGACGACAAAGGGAATGCACGGGAGGGTGCGCCGGCGCATCAGGGCGCCGGTGACGGCCAGAGCAAGAAAGCCCAGCAGGAAGGCCGCGGGGCCGGCCAGCGGGTAGGCTAACGTGAGCGGCGCGGCGAACTTGACGTCGCCCATGCCGATGCCGGAGACGCCCGTTGCTGCGCGGAAAGCAACGTCTGAGACGAGAAGCACCGCCGCAAAGCCGATCGCCCAGGCAAAGCGCGCGGGCGCCGTCAGCCCAGCCGCCGCGACAAGCGCGCACGCCGTGACCGCAAGCGCCAGAGACAGGCGGTTTGGCAGGATGCGCTCCCGCAGGTCGAAGACGCACGCCGCCGCCATGAGCCCCCAGAAGAGCGCCAAGGCAGCGGCGGCAACCATGATTACCCCTCCGCCACGAGGCAGGACATCATGAGGCGGCCGGTGAACTCGCCGATGGTGGCGTTGCGCCCGCAGCGCGTGAACACGCCGGCAAAGCGCCCGTTGAAGAGGTAGAGCCCCTCCATGTTCATGTACGGCGCGAGCCCCGTGCCGGCATCCGGGTCGCCGGGCAGGTTGGCCGTGGCGTAGGGGCGCACGTACTCCTGCACCACGCCCCCGCCCGCGCGCGTCTGCTCCAGCACCTGCCGCCACTCCGCGTCCGTGCAGTCGACGCCGGCCACCACGCCCATGGAGTTGTAGCCGTCGCGCGGCTTGGCGATCCAGGCGCACCTGTCGGCAAAGGGGGCAAGGTCGCCCCCCTCCTCCAACATGTACGTGGCCGGCACGTGCTCCTTCACGAAGGCCAGCTCGTCAGCGGTAAGGAAGGTGGCGGCTATAGGGTCGTGCAGAACGGAGAAGACCGTCTTGGTGGCCGTCGGCCACGTGCGGAACCCGCCGATGATGGGCACGCGGCCCTCCTGCGCGGCGCGCATGAAGGCCTCCACGCCCGGGCAGGGCTTCTCCAGAAGCTCGCTGATGACTACGCGGCGCCACACGCAGTCGATAACGCCTTGACCGTCGCGTAGGACACCGCCCTCGTATGTGAGGTCGCGAATGTCGGTGAAGCGCATGCGGATACCGCGCTCGGCGAAGAGCTCGATGAACTCCGCCACCTCGTCGGCGGAGATGCTCTCGGCGTAGTCCACCACGGCGATCTCCGGTTTCTCGACCGCGCCCGGCACTTGCCGGTAGCAGTCCATGAGCGCATCGGCGCAGGCCCCCAGTACGTCGAACACCGCCACCTGGTGCGCCGTCGCGAACCGCTTGCCCGCGTCGGTCAGGGCGCAGGCGCGCGTGGTCTCCACCGTGTTGAGCATGCCGGCAGAACCATCGGTGTTGAGCTCGCAGAATTTGAAAGCCCCCGTGCGCTCGTCCAGGAAAATATCCACGCGCGCGATGGGGATCTGCTGCTCGTAGGGCAGCGGAACGAGCGTGGCCGCCTCCACCTCCGGTGTGAAGCCGAACTTGGCGCGCAGCTCCGGGTCCTCCACGTAGCGGCGCGTAAGCTTGTCCATGATGGCGCCCATGGTCTCGGCCGCCCAGGCAAGGTGCCGCGCATCATCGGGCGAGAAGATCTTGGGCACCGCGGCCCAGGGCATGGGTGCCCCGTGGTAAAGCGAGCGCGTGCCCGCCAGATAGGCCTGGGCGCGCTCGCGTCCGGCGACATCGCCGTTGAGCTCTTCGACAAGGCGCGCGTACTCGCCCTCCAGCGCCACGGAATCCATAGGGCCGCCGTTGCGCTTCTCGCGCGCCGTGAGCATGGCGCGCTCCACCTGCGCTAGGCCCGCCGCCGCATCCTTGCGCGAAGGCGCCGCACAGCCGTCCCGCCCCGCTCCAAGCACCGATGTGCCGGCGGTTCTCGTGTTCACGCTCTCCATACTCATGCGCATCCTCCGCACCCTGCGCGCGGCGGACGCCCCGCCGCGCGCGCTTCTCGTCCTTCTCGCCCCACCCCGCCCGCAGCCGCGCGAGGCCGACCGTGTCCGTGCTCCCGTTATACCCCAAGCGCGCTTCTCGGCGGCGCGAGAACCGCAGAGCACCCCGCTATGCCGGCGCCATTGACAGAGTTTCGACGAACGGGAAACGCTGTATGCACTTAGCTGAGCGCCCCCGCAGGCAAACCGATGCGCGTATACGCCTTTGCCGAATACTATGCAAAACGGCCCTCCACGCCGTCGAAACTCTAACGCCTGAGTTTCGACGGAGGAGGGGGCAAACGCAAGAAGGAGGGACCCCGAGATCGGCTCAAGCGGCACGGAGCGGAGACGCGCCCTTTGCCTTAATCAATTCTCAAGCAAGGCAGAGCAAACCTGAGCGGACGCGCGCGTTAAAATGAGAGCGGCCCGCCATGCGGCGGGAACCGGAAAGCCACTGCCGAAACCACGACAGAGAAGAGCGATACCACATGACTGCTGCCGAAATCACCAACCAAGAGCCGCCGGTCATCGAGAGCGCAAGCGCCTCGACCGCCTGCCAGACAAGCCCCTCCAAAACGCCCTACCTCATCACCGGCATCACGTTGGCCGTCATCACGCTCATTATCGCGGGCATCGCCGCGCTGGTAGTGCTCGGCGTGGACGCGTACGCGCGATCGGGCGGGTCGATAACCTACGACCTGTACGATGAGCTGGATGACTACGGATACGGCAACGGCTGGGATTATTACGGCCACAACGGGAACGACGGCAGCTGGCACGATTACTGGGATAACAGCTACGACGGCCTGGGCGACGCAGGCGCCATCGCGCGGGCGGACGCGTAGACGCGCCGACGGCCGGCCCTCCTTTTCTAGCGCGCTGGGAACGGAGGGCCCGTAAGGCTGAGCCAACGATCCCCGCGCTTCATCCCCCGCTCGGCACCGGGGCGCAACGGAGAGCCGTTGCGCCCCGTTTTTTTGTGCGCAGGCGGCATCGCCGCAGCGCGCTATCCCAAAAACGCCTTGAGGCCTATGAGGATGAGGACCACGCCGCCGGCGATCTGCGCATGGGCTCCGAAATGCTCCCCCAGCTTGCGCCCGATGATGAGCACCGCAAAGCAGCAGGCAAACGTGGTGAGCCCGATCATCCCGCCGTAGAGCGCGATATCGGCATGCGCCGCAGCCAGGGATACGCCCACGATGAACGCGTCGATGGAGGTGGCGATCCCCTCCATGAAGATGGTCCCCCAGCTCAGGGCCGTAGACGAGCAGGCCTCGGGCTCGCGCAGCTCCTTCACGGCCTCCCAGATCATCTTGCCGCCCACAAAGCCGAGAATCACCAGGGAAACGATACCGGCATACGCCTCGATGTAGCCGGCGACGAGCGTGCCCCCGAAAAACCCGGCAACGGGCATGCCCGCCTGGAAAAGCGCGAAGCAGATGGGCATGGCGAGCTTCTTGGACCGCGGCATGGTGGGCTCGCACAGCACGTTGGACAAGGCAACGGCCATGGCGTCCATGGAGAGCGCAAGCCCCAACAGCAGGGCCTCAACCACGGCGGCTGAGGTAAGAGAAAGCATGGAAAGTCCTCCCAGGGTCTGCAATGCAGCGCGGACGGGGCGCGGCGAAACGCCCCGGTGCGCCGGGAAAGCGAACGTGAACCGCATGCGCGGCGGACACGGCCAAGATGCCGGGCCGCCTCGCATGCGTGCGAAGGCGCGGCGACGTGCGGGAACGATCCGCGCGAGACGCGCGCGTCGTTGTTGTGGGCGGCGGCGCGCCGCGCACCCGTCCCAACGCGCAGCCTATCAGGGCTCGGGAGGGTTGCAGAACAAGCGCAGCGCCTGATCCAGGCTGTCCACGATGTCGAGGGGGTCGTCGACCCCGGCGAAAAGCCGCAGGTACTGCGCCTCATCCCCCTTGGGAGCGGAAATGCGCGTGAGAGGGCCGCCCGCCGGCGCTTGGCGATGGGCGGCACGGCATACGGAGAGGAAGCGACCGGCCGCGCCCCGTGCCAGCTCGAAGTCAACCGCGGGACCGCCGCCGTGCAGGAGCACGTTGGCCGCCTGCGCGTGATCGGGATGCTGGGGCAACCCCGGGTAATGGACGCGCGCCACCGACGGATGGCAGCGCAGGTACTCCGCGAGCGCCCGGGCATGGTCCATGTGCCGCTGCATGCGCTCGGGCAGCGTATCCAACCCCTGGGCGATAAGGTCGGCCTCGGCGTCGGTCAGGCCGTCCGCACAGCCCGCCGCGTGCAGCTGCTCCGCGCATGCGCCGAGCAGGCGGTACGCCGCATCGGCCAGAGGATCGGCCGGGCGCTTGCGGCTGGCATGCGAGAAGGGCGCACCCGCCACCACGAGCTTGTCGGGAAGCGCGCCCGCGCCCAGGCGGTCGAGCGCCTCGAAGGAGAAGTGCGCCCCGAGCTTGAGCGGCTCGCACCCGAAGCACGACGGCACCGTGTTGTCGACTATCAGGAAGGCCCCCGCCTCGCGCGCCGCCGCGGCAAGCGCCCTCAGGTCGGGAACGCGCAAGCCAAAACAGCCTATGCTGTTGACCAGCCAGAACGTGCGCGACCCGTGAGCCGCGGGGTCGGCCGCGGGATCCGTGGGACGTGCGGCGGCCGTAGCAGAAGCCCTTCTCCCCCGCTGCTGGGCAATGTTCGGCGACATGCCGGCATCGCCCGCATCATAGGCCCCCATAGCCTTCTGAAACGCCTGCGGCGAGGGCTGGTCGACAAAAAAGAGAGACTCCCGGGGGAATCTCTCCGCAAAAGCCTCGGCGAAGTCGTCCGCACAGACGATGAGGCGGTCTTGGGGCCGTACGAGGCCCAGCTGGCGCAGGGCGTCGGGCACATGGCGCGCCCGCAGGAAGACTGCGGCGCGAGCTGACGCAGCGGCGGCGTAACGCGCCGCAAGCTCGATCTCCCGTGCGCTGGACATGGTCGCCCTCCCCCGCGATCCCACCTGCTGATGAACGTCCGATGCTTATACCCGGCGCGGCGCGCCTTCAACGCGCAGCGCCGCGCGAAAGGCCGGACCCGCAACCGCGCGCCCGGCCTTGCAACACAGTCCTAGAGCGACTCCTAGCGGCGCTCGGCGATCTCGGCGCGCACGTCGGCGATGAAGTCCTCGATGTCGCGCGTTACAGTCTCGTTCGAACGGTCGCGCACGGAGATGTTCTGCGCCTCGACCTCTTTCTCGCCGAGGATCAGCATGTACGGCGGGCGATCGATGCTGCGCGCCTCGCGGATCTTGTAGCCGATCTTCTCGTCACGCTCGTCCAGAACCGCGCGGATACCCGCGGCCTCGAGGCGCTCGGTGACGGAGCGCGCGTAGTCGCGGCTCTTCTCGGACACGGGCAGCACCTTGACCTGGCAGGGAGCGAGCCACGTGGGGAACTTGCCGGCGTAATGCTCGATCAGGATGCCGATGAAGCGCTCGATGGAGCCGAACGCCACGCGATGCAGCATGATGGGGCGCTTCTTGGAGCCGTCGGCGTCGGTGTACTCCAGATCGAAGTTTTGCGGCATCTGGAAGTCCAGCTGCACGGTGCCGCACTGCCACGTGCGTCCCAGCGAGTCCTCCAGGTGGAAGTCGATCTTGGGTCCGTAGAAGGCGCCGTCGCCCTCATTGATGACGTAGTCCTTGCCCAGGCGCTTCAGGGCCTCGACCAGGCCCGCCTCCGCGCGCTCCCAGTCCTCATCTGAGCCCATGGAGTCGTCGGGGCGCGTGGAGAGCTCGAGGTGGTAGGTGAACCCGAACTTCTGGTACACGGAGTCGATGAGGTTCACCACGCCCACGATCTCGTCCGTGAGCTGGTCGGGGCGCACGAAGAGGTGGGCGTCGTCCTGGTTGAAGCAGCGCACGCGGAAAAGGCCGTGCAGCGCGCCGCGAAGCTCGTGGCGGTGCACCAGGCCGATCTCGCCGGCGCGGATGGGCAGCTCGCGGTAGCTATGCGGGTGCGCCTTGTACACCAGCACGCCGCCGGGGCAGTTCATGGGCTTGATGCAGTACTCCTCGCCGTCGATCTCGGTGGAGTACATGTTGTCCTTGTAGTGATCCCAATGGCCGGAGGTCTTCCAAAGCTGCTTGTTCATGATGAGCGGCGTGGAGATCTCGACGTAGCCCGCCTTGTGGTGGATCTCGCGCCAGTAATCCAGCAGCTCGTTCTTGAGGATCATGCCGTTGGGAAGGAAGAACGGGAAGCCCGGGGCCTCGTCGCGCATCATGAAGAGGTCCATCTCGCGGCCGATCTTGCGATGGTCGCGCTTCTTGGCCTCCTCGAGCATCTTCAGGTGCTGCTCGAGCTCGTCCTTGGTGGCAAAGGCCGTGCCGTTGACGCGCACGAGCATCTTGTTGTTGCTGTCGGCCTTCCAGTACGCGCCCGAGACGCCCGTGAGCTTGAAGGCCTTGAGGGCCTTGGTGTAGGTGAGGTGCGGGCCGACGCACATGTCGATGTACTCGCCCTGCTGGTAGAACGTGATGCGGGCGTCCTCGGGCAGGTCGCCGATATGCTCGACCTTGTACTTCTCGCCCCGCTCCTCCATAAGCGCGATGGCCTCCGCGCGCGGCAGCTCGAAGACGGAGAACTTGAGGTTCTCCTTCACGATCTTTCTCATCTCGGCCTCGATGGCGGGCAGATCGTCCTCGGAGAGGGTCTTATCGCCCAGGTCGACGTCGTAGTAGAAGCCGTTGTCGGTAGCCGGGCCGTAGGCAAAATCAGCCTCGGGATACAGGCGCTTGATGGCCTGCGCCATGATATGGGCAGCGCTGTGGCGGACGACGTGGGTCACCTCGTCGGCCGGGCAGTCGGCTACGTGACCGTCGTTGTACAGGACCTTCATGGAAACCTCTTTCTATGGGCTGCGCGGTTGCAAACGCAGGATGCGGCGGGCAAAGAGACGGCCCACGCAATGGACAAGAAAAAAGCCCGCACGCCACGGCGTGGCGACGAGCGATATACGGCGCCTGTCTCTGACCTGCCGGCCATGAGCGATGGACAGACGCCTAGATAGTCTGCGTTCGGGCGCTATGTGCGAGCATCCGCGGCATGTGAGAACCCTTCCGTTTCAGGTGTCTTCTGTTTTACCACGCCGGAGGCGCGCGGTCTAGAGCGAAGACGCTCGGTAACATCCCTGCCACGCAGGTTCCATACGGGCGAGCAAAGCGAGATGCGAAGCCCCGGCATGACATACCCGCGCGCCCGAACGCCTTGCCCCGCATGCGCCTTGCATCGGCCGGCGGTTCTGCATGCAGTCATTATCGTCTGGCGGCTCTGCATGCAATCGCTATCGGGTAGACGCCCGTTTTGGCTCCCAGCCGAACGGGAATGCATGCGGAACTTCTTGGCAAACAGAGATGCATGCGGAACTCCTTGGCGAACGGGGACGCATGCGGAAGTTCCCCGGAAGGCGCAAGCTGACGCGCCCGCATGAAAAGGCCCCCGCCGAAGCGAGGGCCCGAGTCGCCTTGGACGAACGCCGCCCGCTACTGGATGTGCGTGCGGCAGTACGGGCAGACCTTCCAGTGCGCGTCCAGCGGACGGTGGCAGCTGGGGCAGACGTTGCGCACCTGCGTGTTGCACACCGGGCACACCACGAAATCCTTCTCGATGGTGGTGCCGCAGTTGGGGCACGTGCCGTACTCGTTCAGCTGGTGCTCGCGCAGGGCCATGTCCAGCATCTGCTCCTCGCGGTCGGCGATGTAGGAGTTGGGGCGCAGCACCACGTACACCAAAAGCCCGATGAACGGAATGATGGAGACGATGCCCCAAACCCAGAACGGCTCGGCGCCGCGACGCTTAGCGTCGATGAACACGTACACCACCGAGAGCACCCACAGCGCGACGATGAAGCCCACGAACACGTAGGCAACGGCCATGAGCTGCGGGGACATCAGTTCTTGCAGAAGGGAAGCCATGTCTTGGTGCCTTTCAGACAGTTGGGCGAGAACCTCGCTTAAACGATCGGATCCATACTACACCGTCTTTTCAGCCGAGCCAACGTGCCGCCCGTTTCCACAAAGAAAAGTGAAGGCAGCCGGGGCGGGCGCGTTGGGCCCGCCCCGGGAATCGGTTACGCCAGGTCCTCGCCGTTGGTGGCGATGACCTTCTTGTACCAGAAGAAGGAGTCCTTGCGGCTGCGGGCGAGCGTGCCCGTGCCGTCGTCGTACTTGTCGACGAAGACGAAGCCGTAGCGCTTGGCCATCTCGCCGGTGGAGGCGCTGACCAGGTCGGTGCAGCCCCAGGTGGTGTAGCCGATGAGGTTCACGCCGTCCTCAATGGCCTCGCCCATCTGCTCGATGTGGCGGCGCAGGTAGTCGATGCGGTAGGAGTCGTGGATGGAGCCGTCCTCCTCGACGGTGTCGAAGGCGCCCAGGCCGTTCTCCACGACCATCATGGGCAGCTGGTAGCGGTCCCAGATCTCGTTGAGGACCCAGCGCAGGCCCTTGGGGTCGATCTGCCAGCCCCAATCCGAGGCCTCGAGGTAGGGGTTCTTGACGCCGCTGAGCACGTTGCCCTCGGCGACCTCGACCTCGGGGTCGGCCGACATGCAGTTGGTCATGTAGTAGCTGAAGGTGTAGAAGTCCACGGTGCCCTTGCGCAGGGTCTCAAGATCGCCGGGTTCCATCTTGATCTCGACACCGTGCTCCTTGAAGTAGCGCCACATGTAGCCGGGATAGTAGCCGCGGCACTGCACGTCGCCGCAGAACCAGTTGTTGAGCTGCATGTGCTCCTGGTTGAGCAGCATGTCGTCGGGATTGGGGGTGAGCGGGTAGGTCCCGCCGAACGCGATCATGTTGCCGATCTTGAGCTCCGGATAGTGCTCGTGCGCGTAGATGACCGTGAGCGCCGACGCCACGAACTGATGGTGCATGGCCTGGAAGCGCACCTGCGGCTCGTCGGGCACGCCGTAGAACGAGCCCTCGTACCCCTTGATGGTGCCGGTGGAGAGAATGGAGCCGGCCGGCATGACGCCCACGTTGATCTCGTTGAAGGTGAGCCAGTACTTGACCTTGTCATGGTAACGGTCGAGGATGCATGTGGCGTAGTTCATGAAGTAGTCGATGCACTCGCGGCCCTCCCAGCCGTTGCACTTCTCGACCAGGGCGTAGGGCATCTCGTAGTGGCTGATGGTCACCAAGGGCTCGATGCCGTACTTGGCGCACTCGTCGAACACCTTGTCGTAGAAGGCCAGGCCCGCCTCGTTGGGCTCGGACTCCATACCCGTGGGGAAAATGCGCGTCCAGGCGATGGAGAGGCGGAAGGTCTTGAAGCCCATCTCGGCGTAGAGGGCTATGTCCTCCTTGTAGTGGTGGTAGAAATCGGAGGCCTCGCGGCTGGGGTAGAGCGTGCCCTCCTCGAAGCCGATGGTCACCCGCTTGGGCGTGGTATGCGTGCCGTTGGTGCAATGGTCCGATGTGGACGCGCCCTTGCCGTCGACGTCCCATGCGCCCTCGAACTGGTTGGCCGCCGTGGCGCCGCCCCACAGGAAGCCCTTCGGAAATGCCATGTCCCTCTCCTTTCGTCTGCGCCCGCAGGCACCTGTTGCACAACCGCTGCCATAAGGCAACAACTGTCCCAAGTATGCCCCGACCGGCGCCGCGCAAAGACAGCGCCGGGCAAGCGGACACTTCTTTTCGGCCAACAGCGGACGCTGCGCGGGAAAAGCCAAGGGGCGCTGCAACGTTTGTCTCAGCCAGGGCAGTCGGCGGGCCCGCTTACGCCGCAGCCGTACGCGGGCGCGGAGCGCGGGGCGCGCGACGGGGCGCGGCAGACAACCTTCCCCCACGCGTAAGGCGGCTCCTTGGCGCGCTTCTCGCCCCCCTAGCTCAGCAGCGCGGCGATGAGCACGGGCACGAGCGCCGAGCAGACGATGCCGTTCACCACGGAGAAGACCACGGTGCGCTCGTCGGTTGCGCGGATCATGGCGGGCAAGGCGGTATCTTCGCTCGTAGCAGCAGCAACGCCGATACAGGCGTAGTAGTTGAGCCGCCGCGCAATGATTGGGATGAGCGCGAAGGAGAGCAGCTCGCGCAAGCTGGCAACAAGGCCGCGGCGCATCCCCACGCTTACGCCGACCGAGCACATGAGCGCGTAGAGCACCGCATCCCCGCCCGAGGCGAGCAGCGCGGAGACCGCGGCCACCGAGCACGCCACGGCCGACAGGCAGTACGCCAGGCCCTTGAGGCCGGAGGCGGCCAAGCTTGAGAAGAAGCCCGGCGTGAGCGCGAGCGCCGACCCCATGCCGCAGACGAGCAGGCAGGTGCATGCGGTCTGCAGGGCCTCGTTGGCGCCGCGCAGGCGCTCGGGCACGGCAAAGCGCCCGAGCGCCATGCCTGCGGCCATGGCTATGAGGATCTCCATCCTTCCCTCCCCTTTTGCGCGAGGCGGCACGGCCCCTCAGGCGGGGCGCCCAACACGGTTAAGCCCGCCGCGGCGGGCGGACGCCCCCCGTCAGCGCCGATCGCGCGGCTCGGGGTTGATCCAGCACTGCGTGATGGGAACCTGGCGCAGGCCGAGCTTTCGCTGCAAGCGCTGCGAGGCGGTGTTCGCCGGGTCCACGTGGCAGTACGCCCGGCGTCCCTCCGCGCGGAAGCGGTTGATGAGCGCGCCCTCAAGCTCCCCGGCAAAGCCACGGCGGCGGAAGGCCGGGAAGACCTCGAGCATGCCCATGGTCGCCTCGTCATGCTCGCCGATGAAGCCCACGAGCTCCCCGGAGGCGTCGAAGCCGCCGTAGATCCACCCGCAGTCCAAATGGTCGTACACGTCCTGCTCGTCGATGAGGTGGTACCGCTCGAGGATCACCGGCGCATGGGCGCGCGTCAGGCGTCGGATACGCAGGCACCCCGCCGTGCGCACGGGCTCGCTCTTCTCGTACACCCAGAGCTGATACGGGTAGACCGCACCTCCCGGCACCAGCGCCTCGGCGTAGCGCGCGTCCGCCAGCGCGACCGTGGGCTCCCCCGCCACCAACGGGGCCATGCGCCGCGCGGCCTCCTCGCTGCTCGGCGCGACGAAGGGCACCGCGTTGCGCGTCATGTCCAGGAGCACGCCGTCAACGCCCGCGTAGCGCACGGTGGCGCGCCCGAGACGCAGGGGCTCCCGCAGATACCACAGCCAGCCGGGGCGCTCGGCATCCCACGCGCCGAGCAGCGCGATGGCTTGGGCGATAAGATCGGCTGGCGCGCCGCCTCCGTTGCCGCCGGGCCGCCGTGATTCCAGATGCTCCGCGCTCATGCCGCGCTCCCTCCCACATGGTTTTTGCGGGACAGTATAGCGAGGCGCAACGCTCCGGAAAAGGCGCGACGGCACGGACGCCCTTCTCGCCCGCCGATGTATTGCATGCATTCCCGTTCACCAGGCACGGTTGCATGCAAAACGTATCGCCAGGACGCCGGAAGCTGCCTCCTGGCGAACGAACGTACATGCAACGCTCCCACGCGAACAGCTTTGCACGCGGAAGCTGACGGGACTACTGCGCGGGGGCGTTGAGCGGCCAGAACCGAATGGCCGCCCGAGGGGCCTCGACGTTCAGGGCGTGGCGCTTGGGGTAGTAGCGCGTGGTGAGGGCCGCGGCGCCGTCGTTCAGGAAGACCTCGACGCTCGACGCGTCGGCTACCACGCGCACGGATTCCAGGCGCGCAACGGGCACCGCGCGCTCGGTACGGCCGCAGCCAACGCCCGTGCGGGCGGTGTCGGCAAAGCGCATGGCAAACACGCCGGACTCGGCATCGTAGCGCAGCTCCAGCTCGTCGGCGATCAGCGCGAGGAAGGACTCCAGGCCGGGGCAGGAAGCGGCCGCCGCGTCGGAGCTGTCCTTCTCGCCCGGCAAGTCCGCCTCCCCCGCCGTAACCTCAAGGTCAAAGAGGCGCGCCGCCGCACCGTCGACGGAGAAGACGCCGTCGGCGCGCTGCTCGGCGGTGCGCCAAGCGAGGAGCTCGTGCACGGGAAGGGTGCGCACCTGGCCGTCCGCGCCCACCGAGACCTCGCGCGGCACGGTGAGGGCGTGCTGCCAGCCCCGCGCGACCGTGGGGTCGTTGCCGTACGCGGGCTCGTCGGGGATGCCCATCCAGCCGATGAGGATGCGGCGGCCGTCCTCGGACAGGAAGCTCTGGGGGGCGTAGAAGTCAAAGCCCCAATCCCAAAGGCAAAACTCCCCGAGCTCGCAAGCGCCGGCGATATCGCCCGTCACCGGAAAATAACCGGACTGGTAAACGTTGAGCGCGTCGTAGGGGGCGCCGGTCAGCCCCTGCGGGGAGACGGAGAGGAGCTTGGCCTGCGCGCCCGCGCCGCCGGCCGGCAGCTCGAAGTAGTCGGGGCACTCCCACATGTAGCCGAAGCGCTCCCGCGTGCTCACGCGGTTCACCAGCCGCCAGGCGCGCGCGTCCGCGCTGGCGTACACCAGGACCTCGCCGGCGTCGCCGCCGTGGTCTTGGGACTCGGGAAGGTCCCCGCGCCGCCGCGCGCCGAGCACCATGAGGTAGGGGCCCGCGCCGCGCTCGGCCGCCTCGTCCGCCGCCGCGCCGGAAAGCCGCCATACCTTGGGGTCGCGCACGTGCAGGGTGTCGTCGGCGGGATAGTCGGCGTTGGTCAGCAGCACGCGCTTGCGGCGGAGAAGGTCCCCGTCGGCGCTTTCGGCGCGCACCACGGCGGCCTCGCGCCCGCTGGTGACGTAGTCGTAGCCATCGTCATCCTCGCGCTTGACGTTGCCGGTGTAGAAGACCGTGATCCGGCCGTCCTCCACCAAGGCGGACCCGGAGTAGACGCCGTTGACGTCGAACGGATGGTCTGGGAAGAGCGCGGCCGGGCGGTAGTCCCATGCGAGCAGGTCGCGGCTCACGGCATGGCCCCAGAGCTTGATCCCGCCGTCCACGTTGAAGGGCGCGTACTGGTAGTAGGCGTGGAAGACGCCGTTTGCCTGGCAAAGCCCGTTGGGGTCGTTGAGCCAGCCGGTCGGCGGCATGAGGTGGAAGCTCAGGCGATAAGGGTCGGGCGCGGCGGCGCGCTCGGCGGCGGCGCGGCGCTCGGCCTGCTCGGTTAGGATCGCGAGGTCCCTGCTCGTTGCGTTCATCGGCTTCCCCTCTCCGCCGCCCGCGCCGCGTTGCGCGAGCAGCCCGTTCTTACGTGCCGTTAGGCCGCGCACCGCGCTGGCCTGGCGGCGGGGCGCGCAAGGTCGGCATGCGTGCCCCGCCGTCAAACCGGCGCGCCGAGCACCCCGTCCGCGAGAGACGGGGCGCCCGGCGCACGGGACAGCCTTAGGCGCTCTCCTCGTCCTTGTAGAGCGCAAAGGAGATGGCGAAGGCCACGGCGAACGCTACGGCGAACATGATGACATACTGCACGGGCTGCGAGAGGCACAGCAGCAGGCCGAAGATACCCGTGACGCCGGTGCCCGAAGCGGCCAGGCCGGTGAGCGCGCAAACCAGGGCGCCGCAGCCGCCGCCAACGCAGCCGGCTACGAAGGGCTTCACGAAGCGCAGGTTCACGCCGAAGATGGCCGGCTCGGTGATGCCCATGAGCGCCGACAGGCCGGAGGGCAGCGCAAGGCCCTTGACCTTTGCGCTCTTGGTCTTGACAGCCACCGCCAGAGCCGCGCCGCCCTGGGCGATGTTGGCCGCAGAGGCAACGGGCAGCCAATAGGTCACGCCGTACTGCGCGAGCTGGCCCAAGTCGATAGTGGTGTACATCTGGTGGATGCCGGTGACCACCGTGGGGGCGTAGAAGCAGCCGATGATGAAGCTGCCGATGCCCAGCGGAAGGGTGAGCAGCGCCTGGATGACGCCGAGGATGGCGTTCTCGGCCCAGACGAAGACGGGGCCCACCACCACGAGGGTCACAAAGGCGGTCGCGAACACCGACACAAGCGGGGTCACGAAGAGGTCGAACATCTCGGGAACGATCTTGTGGAGGCGCTTCTCGATCACCGAGAGGATAAAGACGGCCACCACGATGGGGATGACGTGGCCCTGGTAGCCAACCCACTCGATGCTGTAGAGGCCCGGGATGATGGTGACGTACTGCGCCACGCCCTCGGAGGCCACCGTGTTGGCGTTCTGCAGGGCGGGGTTCACGAGCACCATGCCGATAACCGCGCCCAGGTAGGGATTGGCGCCGAAGGCCTTGGCGGCCGAGAAGCCGATGAGGATCTGCAGGAACGTGAACGAGGTGCCCGAGACGAGATCGGCGATCTTGTAGATGAAGTTGTCGGTGTCGATGGCGATGATGCCCTGGGAGCTCATGAAGTTGAGGGCGCTCATGATGCCCAGCAGCAGGCCCGAAGCCACGATGGCCGGGATGATGGGCACGAACACGTCTCCCAGGAGCTTGACGGCGCGCATGAGCGGGTTCTGCTGCGCCGCGGCCGCCTGCTTGGCCTCCTCCTTGCTGGCGGCGCCCACGCCGGCCATGGCGATGAACTCGTCGTAGACCTTGTTGACGGTGCCGGTGCCCAGGATGACCTGCAGCTGGCCCTGCGCCTCGAAAACGCCCTTGACGCCGTCGACGTTCTCGATGTCCTCTTTCCGGACCTTGCCGTTGTCGGCGATCACCAGGCGCAGGCGCGTAGCGCAGTGCGCCGCGGACGCGATGTTGTCCTTCCCGCCGACGAGCTGGAGGATCTCCTCCGCGCATTGCTTGTAGTCCATGGAACGTTCCCCTTTCTCCTGGACATACGGCCCTGTTCACGGCGGCTGCAGCTGGGCGAGGCGGCGCGGCCGGCTTGGCGCGGCCCGATGCAGCGGATGAGCTGCGGGCCGGACGGCCGGCGGGTGGTTGGCCTAACCGGGCGGCCAATGCCGCGGATCGCGGTTCTCGCACGCTTTGGCAACCGGTATGAATTCGATTTCATACTGTAATCGTTTTCAGCTTGGATGTAAACAAAGAAGAGAAAACTGCCGTGAATGGTAAGTTTTCAAGTGTAAACGGTTTCATATCAACGATCGGAAAGAACGGCCGAGGCCTGCGCATGAGGCGATAAGCGCGCGACCCCCCCTGATTGCTCGTCGCTCGTCGCTCGCCGCCCGCCCCGTAGCCCGTAGCCCGCCCCGCAGCCCATCGAAACTCTGGCACCTGTGTTTCGCGAGTTCCAGTGTTTCGATAAAAAGCAACTTCACATGAATACGCTTTTCTCTCCTGTGCATAAAAAGTTCGATCATCTGCAACAACGTAAAAGCAAGTGCATACCTGCGAGAAGAACCGTCGAAACTCTGGAGCGAGAGTTTCGACGGTTCCAGAGTTTCGACCAACCGTGTGCACAAGGCGGGAAAAGCAGGCAAGCGCTCCGCGTTCGGCCACGACACAAGGGCGCAGGGTGAATGCGAGAAGGCCCGCGAGAGAACCGGCATCCGCCTTACGCGCAGGGCTCTTCGAGCTTGCCGAGCTGAAACCCAAGCTTGAGCTGGACGGATACCGGGTTTTTGCTGCCCAGCTGGTCGATAAGCATCTCCGCGCCCTTGATGCCGCTGGTCATGTAGCCGAAATGCACCGTGGGAATGCCCCCGGTAACGGCGCGCAGCAGCTGGTTGTCGCCAAACCCGCTCACAAGCGGCTTGGAGAAAGGCACCTCGGCAGCGGCTGCCTCGCGCGCGAGCTCGTTCACGGCCTCAATAGCTCCGGCGGCGATGGTATCCGTAGCACAGGCTATGATATCGATGTCAGGATGCCGCGCTATCAGGTTGCACGCGCCGCGATGCCCCGCGCCCGTGGTAAAGGCCCCGCGCTCGACCAGGCGCCGATCCAGCACGGCCCCTCCGGCGGCAAGCCCCGCAGCCAGACCATCCTCGCGCGCCGCGCCGGCCGACGCGTCGTCGCGCGTAACGCCCACGTACCCCACGGAACCCCCCGCGCGCAGACGGCCGGCCAGGTAGCGCCCCATCTCGTAACCGGCATGGTAGTCGTCATGGAACACGCAGCTGGTTTCGGCGACCTCCTGGCCTACCACCACCACGGGCACCTTTGCCTTGCGGAAGAACGCGCGGTGCCGGTCGGTTACGACCGTGCCCGCCAAGATGATGCCGTCCACGGGGTAGTTCTCGAAGAGCTCCAGGTACTCGAGCTCTTTCTCGGGGGTGTTATCGGTATCGGCCAACAGCATCTGGTAGCCGCGCTCGGCCAGAACCTGCCCCACGCCCGCCACCACGCGCCCAATGGACTCGGAGCTGATCTTGGGGACCACCACGCCGATAAGCCGCCCGCTCTTGGTGCGCAGCGCCCGCGCCTGGGCCGACGGCCGGTACCCGGTCTTCTCGATGACCTCCCGGATGCGCTCGCGCTTCTCAACCGCTACGTAGCCGCCGTTGAGGTACCGCGACACCGCCGCGCTCGACACGCCCGCCATCTGGGCGATTTCCTTGATCGTCATGCCGCCGCGCCCCTCGTGTCCCTAAAATCGATTGCAGATACGCTACCTATCCTACCCGAACGAACGTCCCGCATTGCCGCCCAGTCCGCAAACGGCATGGCATGCGAGAAGAGCGCGGGAGAGCTCGCGCGGCGCAGGCGCCTTCAGAGCGACGACAGCTCGGCCGCGCAGTCGCGAACCGCTTGGGACAGCGCGTCGACCGCCCAGGGACGATGACGGTCCCCGCGGCGGATGAGCAGGAGCTCGCGATCGAGCGCCAGCCCCTAGACATCGACCTCCGCCAGGCTGCCCGCGCGCACCTCGGCGCGCACGAGCAGCTCGGGAAGCACCGCGAGCCCCAGACCCTCCCGCGCCGCGGCCAGGGCCGCGCCGGTGCTCACGGTTTCCCAGACGGGCTCCGCCGCGCGGCCAGCCGCCGTCAGCGCCGCGTCAAAGCGCTCGCGCACGCCGCTTCCCTGCTCGCGCAGGATAAGCGGTTGGGCGAGAAGCTCACCCAGCGCAATGCGGCGGCGCGGGAGCCCGGCCGCGGCGCCGGACGCCCCCGCCCAGGCATACCCAGGCGCGCAGACCACCGCCAGGCGGTCGGCAAGCACGGGCTCCCCCTCGATGCGCGGATCATGCGCCAGCCCCTCGATAAGCCCGACGTCGAGAGCCCCGTCCAGCACGCCGCGCTCCACCGCGGCGGAATCGGCAACGCGCACCCGCAGCTCGAGCCGCGGATGCTCCCTCCGCAGCCGACGCGCGGCCACGGGCAGCAGGCGCGTGCCCGCCGTGATGCTGGACCCCACGGCCAGCACGGCGTGCTCGGGGTCGGCCATGTCGCGCCGCATGTCGCCCATCAGGTCCAGCACGCGCCGCGCGTAGTCCAGCAGTTTGCGACCGTCGTCGGTGAGCACCACCCGGTGCGACACCCGGTCGAAAAGCACTGTGCCGAGCGCCCGCTCGAGCTCGCGCACGCTGAGGCTCACCGCCGGCTGGGCGGTGCGCAGACGTTCGGCGGCACGCGTCATGCCGCCCTCCTCCGCCACGCAGCGAAACACCGCCAGCTGGCGGAGCGTAATCGAGCCCGCCCCCGAGCGCTGCAGCGCATCCTTCTCCATACGCCCGCCCCCCCTGTCCCGCAAAGCCGTTGTATATACTAAAAATCATATCTCCAATATTACAATATAGTATTTTACCTATGGAAAAGCGCGCGGGACAATGGACGCACCACGGCAAAACATCAAGAAGCGAAAAGGAAGCCCCCTATGAAGCACCCCTCGCGCACTCTTTGGCAAAACGCCTCGCCCGGCGCATCCGACGCACCGACGGCGGCAAGCGCCGACCCGCGGCGCAGCGCCGCCTCGGAGCGCACGGCGGAAGACTACGCGGCCTTGGGCGTTGACGGGGCGCTCGAGGCCTTGGGGACCACCGAGCTGGGGCTCAGCTCACCGGAGGCCGCGCGGCGCCTTACCGCATACGGGCCCAACGCCCTGCCCGAGAAGCGCCCCACGCCCATCCGGTCCTTCCTCAAGCGCTACTGGGGACCTATGCCCTGGCTGCTTGAGCTGGCCGCAGTTCTCGCCCTTGCCGCCGGCCATGCGACGGAGAGCCTGGTCATCTTCGTGCTGCTAACCGTCAACGCCGTGATCGGCCAGGCGCAGGCCCATGACTCCGCCCGCGCGGTGTCCCTGCTCAAGGCGCAGCTGACCGCGCAGGCAACCGTGCGCCGCGACGGCACCTGGCAGCGCGTGGAGACGGCGGACCTGGTTCCCGGGGACATCGTGGCCTGCCGCATGGGCGACCTGGTGCCGGCCGACTCCGTGGTGGTAAGCGGCGCCGCCTCGCTTGACACCTCGGCTCTGACCGGCGAGTCCGCCGCCCGCCAAGCGCGCCCCGGGACGGTCGCGCTGTCCGGATCCACCGTGATGCGCGGAGAGATGCGCTGCGCGGTGGCCCGAACCGGCACCGGCACCTACTTTGGGCGCACGGCGGCCCTGGTGCGCGACGCACGACCGGCGTCGCGCCAGCAGCAGCTGCTCTTCGACATCGTGCGCTACATGATGTACGTCGGCGTGGCGGGGGCGGCGGCCGTAAGCGCGTACGCGCTGGCGCTGGGGCAGGACGCCGTCACGGTCCTCTCGCTGGTGGTGACCTTCCTTATGGGGGCCGTGCCCGTCGCGCTGCCGGCTGTGCTCACCATCGTGCAGGCCAAGGGGGCCCTCGACCTGTCGCGTCGCGGCGTGCTGGTAACCCGCCTGGACTCAGTGGAGGACGCTTCGGCGGTGGACGTCTTCTGCTTCGACAAGACCGGAACGA
The DNA here is from genome assembly GCA_944321435.1 of uncultured Coriobacteriaceae bacterium. Classification (GTDB taxonomy): domain Bacteria; phylum Actinomycetota; class Coriobacteriia; order Coriobacteriales; family Coriobacteriaceae; genus CALUOB01. The sequence goes on from CALULH010000005.1 coordinate 70,040, forward strand.
TCACGCGGAACCAGCTCGCCGTGCGCGCCGTGCGCACGCAGGGAGGAGCGCCCGCGGAGGCCCTGGCACGGCTCGCGGGGCTCGCGTGCGCGGACACGGCCCCCGACGCCATCGACCAAGCCGTGCGCGCGTACGCCAAGCAGGCTGCGGCGGACGCGCGCGGCGGCGGGGCGGAGAAAAGCGGTTCCGATACTGTCCGCAGGGAAGAAGGGGCGCCGGCCGAGAAGAGCGGCGCCGAGGCCCTCCCCGCCTGGGCCGCCTACGATCCGGCAACCTGGGAGAGAACGGGCTTCGAACCCTTCTCGCCCGAGTCCCGCCGCGCCTTGGGCATGGCGACACACGACGGCACGGCAATCTGCGCTGTCAAGGGCGCACCGCAGGCGGTCCTCAACCTTGTCGACGACGGGGAGGACGTGCGCTCAGAGGCCCTGGATACCGTGCGGGCCTGGTCGGAGAGCGGTTGGCGCGCGCTCGCCGTGGCGGCCTCAGTCGACGGCTCCCCTTTGCGCCTGGCGGGCCTCATGGCCCTGGCGGACCCGCCGCGCGCCGACTCGGCGGCGCTTATCGCTCAACTCAGAGAGCTGGGCATACGCTCGATGATGCTGACCGGGGACGACGTGGCCATCGCACGGCAGGTTGCGCGCGAAGTCGAGATCGGCGGGCGCGTGCGGCGCGCCTGCGAGCTGCGGGGACTGCCCGAGGCGGAACAGCTGCGCCTCGTGGAGGAAAGCGACGGCTTTGCCGAGGTCTACCCCGAGGACAAGCACGCCATGGTGAGCCTGCTGCAGCGGGCGGGGCACGCGGTGGGCATGACCGGCGACGGCGTGAACGACGCGCCGGCGCTCAAGCAGGCGGAGCTGGGCTGCGCGGTCAGCGGCGCCACCGAAGTGGCGCGGGCGGCGGCGAGCGCGGTGCTCGCAAAACCCGGCCTGGGAGAGATCCTGGACACCGTGCGGGTGAGCCGCCAAACCTACCAGCGCATGCTCACCTGGGTCGTCAACAAGGTGGTGAAAGTGGTGGAGGTGGTGGCGCTCTTCACCTTGGGCTACTTCTGGACGCAGGGCATGCTCGTGTCGCTTTTGGGGATGTCCCTCCTGGTGTTTGCCAACGACTTCGCCACCATGTCCATCGCCACCGACAACGTGACCTCAACGGCCTCCCCCAACGGCTGGAACCTGCGTCGGATCGTGGGCGCCTCGAGCGTGCTCGGGCTGCTCTTTGCCCTGGAGGACCTGGCTTTTGCGGCAATAGGGCGAGAAGCGCTGGGACTGGGCGCCGATGAGCTCTCCACCCTGGTGATGCTGGTGCTGGTCTTCAACTCCCAGGCACGGATCCTCACCGTGCGGGAAAGAAGGCACCTGTGGAGCTCGCGTCCGAGCACCGGCATGATCGCGGTGGCCGCGGCAACCTGCGCGGGGTTCTGCGCGCTCAGCGTGGCCGGCATAGGGGTGGCGCCGCTCAGCGCCCCTGTGGCCCTCGGAGCGCTGGCAGCCTGCGCCGCAGGGGCGCTCGTGCTCGATATGGCCAAGTACACGCTGTTCCGCGTCTTCCAGGTGGCGTGAGCGAGCGCAACCCGCAAGCGGCAAGGGTCCTCCTCACCCGCGCAAGGGCCCTCCCGCCCGGCGGTAAAGAGTGTGGCGCAGTCATGGCGATTGCGCGAAGGTTATCATGAATAACTTTCAAGTTCAAGTTTAAGGTGAGCTTTTAGCGTATACTATCCAGCGACACCGAAACGCTGATTGGATGGTTTCATGCTGGATCACGACGGTTCCACGTCACGTTGCGCTCTGCGCGCAGTCGCGCGTTTTGCCTGCACCGCGGGCCTTTCCGCAAGCATTGCGCTGGGCGGCGCGCTTATCGCCCCCGCAAGCGCCTTTGCGGCCACGGCCGCAACGCAGGCGGAGCTCGCGCAGCTGCAGCAGCAGATCGCCGAGGCCGAGGCTACGTACCAGGATTCGGTCAACCAAGCCGACGAGCTGCAGCAGCAGATCGACGAGGTGGCCCAGGAGATCCTGGACCTCGAGCAGAACATCATCCCCGAGCAGCGCGCACGCGCGGCCGAGGCGGCAAGCGACCTGTACAAGATGCAGTGCAACTCCCCCAATATCGTGTCGCTGCTGCTGCAGGCCGACTCGCTGGAGGACTTCATCTCCACCACCAAGTACCTCACGGTCATCCAGGACACGCACGCCGACGAGCTCAAGCGCCTCGAGGAGGCGGAGAACGACCTCAACGACAAGATGAACGAGCTCAACTCCGCGCAAGCCGAGGTGGCCGCGCAGCAGCAAGCTGCGTCCGATGCGCTGAGCACGGTGCAGAGCGCCGCCGCCGAGGTCCAGGCCAAGGCCGATGCCGAGAACGCCGCCGAGGCGCAGGCCGCCGCCGAGGCCGCCCAGCGCGCCGCCGCGGAACAGGCGGCACGCGAGCAGGCGGCCCAGCAGCAGGCCGCTGCCGCCACGGACAACACCTCCACCTCCGCGCCGGAGGATACGGGCGGGTCCCAGAATTCCGGCAGCACGGGCGGCTCGTCCTCGAGCGGCTCGAGCTCCAGCCAGGGTGGCTCGTCGAGCAACTCCGGGTCTAGCTCCGACTCCGGCTCCTCAAGCAGCGGCTCCAACGACACGGGCGGCTGGCTCACCGGCGTTGCCTCCCATTACGGCACCGGCGACGGCTTCATGGGCGGCACCTGCGCCGACGGCTCCATCGTTACCGAGACTTCCATGGGCATCGCCATGCGCACCGTGCCGTTGGGCACCAAGGTGCAGATCAGCTACGGCGGCAAGACCGTGGTTGCCACCGTGGTGGACCGCGGCCCGTACAGCGGCAACCGCGTGATCGACATGCAGCCCGCCGTTGCGCGCGCCCTGGGCTTCCTCAGCGTGGGCGTGGGCACCGTAAGCTACCGCATCCTGGGGTAGGTCATCCAAACATTGAGCACCGCTTTATAGGAAGGGTCCGGGCAGATGCCCGGACCCTTTTTTATCGCAAACACCAAGCGCCCGCTGCTGCAGGGCAACGGGCGCTTGAGATTGCAACGCAAAGGCCGTGCGAGGCGGCTGCGCGATTAGGCGATAAGGTCGGCCACCTGGTCGATCTTCTCCAGCATGATGCACTGGCAGGCCAGGTCCTGCGGCACGGCGACAAGGTCCGGGATCACTGCCACGTCAATGCCGGCGGCCAGCCCCGAGCGGATGCCGTTGGGCGCATCTTCCACCACCAGGCACTCCTCGGGAGCGCAGCCGAGCTTCTCGGCGGCCATGAGATAGATATCCGGGGCCGGCTTACCGTGCTCGATCTCGGCACCGCACACCAGCGCGTCGAAGTGCTTGAGGATGTCGGCGCGGCCGAGGTTCTCCTCCACCGCCTCGCGCGGGGACGACGATCCCACGGCCAGCTTGATCCCGCGCGCGGAAAGCGCCGCCAGCATCCCGGGCAGGTCGTCGCCTTTGAGCGGAACCGGCCCGCTCACGCGCATCTCGCGCCACACCTGGGCGTGCAGGGCCATCAGCTCCTCTCCGGTGGGCTGCCCGGGACCGTCGAGCTGACCGGGCAGGGCTTCGCGGATGGTGGCCAGCACGCGCGTTGCGGGCGATCCGGTGAAGCTCAGGATCACATCGTCGGGAACGCGGACGCCGCAACGGTCCGCAACGCCCTCCCACGCCTTGAACGACAGGGTCTCGGTGTCCAGCAGCGTGCCGTCCTGGTCGAACAGCACCGCACGGTACGGTTTAGCCATGATGGTCCTCCTCGGAAATCGTCTGCACGCCTCATTCTACGCGAAGAGCGCGGCGACTTCGCCGGCGAGCGTGATGGTTCCACAGGCAATGAAGCCCTCGTTGCGGTCAGTGAGCGCCGCGACGGCCTCGTCCACCGTAGCGTACACGGCAGAGGGCTCCAAGCCCTGGGCGCGCAGGAGCTCGGCTGCGTCCTCCGCGCTCAGGGCGCGTGCGGCGCGCGTGGCGGTGACCACCGCGCGCGGGAAGGCGGGGGCGAGAAGTGCGGCGATGCCGGCCACGTCCTTATCGGCCAGCACGGCGAAGAGCAGCGTGGGGCGGTCTTCGACGCGCGGCGCCACCTCGTCCAAGCAGCCGATGAACGTCTCGACCGATTGCGGGTTGTGGCAGGCGTCGATCATGGCGAAGGGCTCGCGGCGCAGTACCTGGAAGCGCCCGGGAACGGGGGCGTCGTCCAAGCTGCGCTGCAAGCGCACCGTATCGAGCGGGCGGCCCAGGTACTGCTCGGCCAGGGCAACCGCGCACGCGGCGTTCTGCGCTTGGTAGGCAGGTTGGACAAGCGCCAGCTCATACGAGCTGAAGGCCCCCTCGGCGGCGAAGCGCACCGGATCTCCCAGGGCCGTCGGACGCGACAGCAGGCGATGGCCCGAGCAGAAGGGCTCGACGCCAGCGGCGGCGCACTGAGCGCGCATGACCTGTTCGACCGACGGCTCGTGCGTGCCCTCCCCCAGCACCACGCGACGCCCCGGTTTGATGATGGCGGCCTTCTCGCCCGCGATCTCGGCGAGCGTGTTGCCGAGGATCTTCATGTGGTCGAGTCCGATGCCCGTGACCCCCACTACGCACGGATTCGCGGCGCTGGTTGCATCCCAGCGGCCGCCAAGGCCCACCTCGAGCACGGCAACGTCAACCTGCTCGCGCGCGGCAATGCAGAATGCCGCCACCGTGAGCACGTCGAAGGCGCTGACCGTGTACGCCGGCATTCCGGCAGCGGCACGGCGCGCGTTGACGCGGCGGCCCGCCTCGCCTGCTGCTGATACGCCCCAGGCAAAGAGCTCATCCGAGACGGAGGCGCCGTCGATCTCGATGCGCTCGTTGAAGCGCACCAGCTGCGGGCTGGTGTAGAGCATGGTGGAGAGACCCTCGCCGCGCAAGATGGCGGCGGTGAAGCGCACTGTGGAGGTCTTGCCGTTGGTCCCGGCAACCTGAATGCAATCGTAGGCGGCGTCGGGGCGGCCCAGCTCGTCGAGCAGCGCCACCACCACTTCCAAAAGCGGCCCCTCGGTACTGCCCATGAAACCGGTGTCGGACGCGATGGGCAGGGCCTCCTCGTAGCTGAGCGGCGGCACGGGAAACGGCGGCGCATACGGGCGGCTGCCGTCGGCGCGCGCGCCGGTTGGGCGCTTCTCGCCTGCCTGAGTGGGAGCGCCGGGCGCCTCGAGGAGGGCGGCGCGGGCTGCTTGGCTGTTCTCGCACATAACTACCAGCTCCTACGTTGCATGTGATCCAGAGCGGTGATTGCCTACCGCAAACTGCTCTAGTCTAGCACTGCCCGCACCGCCGCGGCGGAGCTCAACCGATCTATCCGCGCCCATCACTCCGACCGCATGGAAAAAGCGTCGCACAGCTTACGCAGCGAGACCTTTTGAAGCCCCTCCGCGTAAGCCGTGCGACGCTTTTTGGATGTGTGCTGCTTTTGGCCGGGCGGCGAGGGCCGAGCCCCCGCCGCCGCTTCAAGAAAACGGCCGCCCCGAAACGGAGCGGCCCGTCAGCCGACAAGAACGTCCCCGGCAGGGCAGGTTTGCGCGAAGGCGGCCACGTATGCGCCTTGTTGCGACGCGCGGCGCCCGAGCGCCAAGGTGCCTGCTGGGGAAGCTGCAGTATCAGGAAAGGTCGGCCAGCTGCGCCGTGAGCCGCTCCACGTCGGCGGCGAGCTCGGCGGCGCGCTCGCGCTTGGCCGCCACCACCTCGGGCGCGGCCTTGGCGATGAAGCCCTCGTTGGCAAGGGTGCGCTCAGCGCCGGCCAGCTCTTTTTGGGCCTTGGCGATGGCCTTCTCGATACGGGCGCGCTCGGCGGCGAAGTCCACCAGGTCGCCCACGACCACGAACGCGTCGAAGTCGGGACCCGCCAGCGCAATGGAGCCCGCGGGCTTCTCGGCCGCATCCTCCACGGCGACCGCAAGGTCGCTCACGTTGGCCAGGCTGCAGATGAAGGCGCCCATGGACTCGATGGCCGCAGCCGCGTCCCCGCCGTGCGCGCGCACGGACACCGCCAGCGCCTCCTTGGGGCTGATGCGGTAACGGGCGCGCGTGGAGCGCACGTCCGTGACCACGGCGCAGGCCAGCGCGAAGGCGCGCTCGCCCTTCTCGTCCACGTACTGCGCGTAGTCGGCGGGATTCGGCCATGCGGCAACCATGAGGGCCTCGGCACGACGGGCCTCCCCGGTCTCGGGGTCGACGTCGAGCCAGCTGGCGGGCATGGCGTCCCAAATCGCCTCGGTTACAAACGGCATGAGCGGGTGCATCAGGCGCAAGGAGGTGTCGAGCACGAAGATCAGGTTGCGCTGTGCCTGCAGGCGCGCGGCGTCGTCCTTGAGGCGGCTCTTGGTGACCTCGACGTACCAGTCGCAGACCTCGTTCCAGAAGAAGGTCTGGATAGTGCGCGCCACATCGCCGAAGGTGTAGCCGGTAATGCCCTCGGTCACCGCGGCCACCGTCTTGGCCAGGCGGCTCATCATCCACGCATCGGCAGGCGTCTCCACGCGCGGGGCACCGGGGGTGTAGCCCTCCATGTTCATGAGCAGGAAGCGGCTGGCGTTCCAGATCTTGGTCACGAACGCCTTGGCCTGCTCGGTGCGCGGGCTGCCCAGGAACTCATGCGTCTTCTTGTCGATGTCGGCATCGAACTTGACGTCCTGGTTGTTGGTGAAAAGCGACAGCAGGTTGAAGCGCATGGCGTCGGCGCCGTACTTGTCGATAAGAGCCATGGGGTCCACGCCGTTGCCCTTGGACTTGGACATGCGGCTGCCGTCCTTGGCAAGGATCGTGGGGTAGATCACCACGTCGCGGAAGGGCTCCTCGCCCAGGAAGTACTCGGAGCTCATGACCATGCGCGCCACCCACAGCGCGATAATGTCGCGCGCGGTGACCAGCGCTGTGGTGGGATGATGGCCCTCAAGCTCGCCGGGCCGCTGCGGCCAACCCTGCGTGGCGAAGGTCCACAGCTGGCTCGAGAACCACGTGTCCAGCACGTTCTCGTCCTGGTGAACATGGTGGCCGCCGCATTTGGGGCACACGTCGGTGTCCTCCATGAGGGCGTCCTCCCAACCGCAGTCCTCGCAGTAGAAGACCGGGATGCGGTGGCCCCACCACAGCTGGCGGCTGATGCACCAGTCCTTGAGGTTCTCCATCCACGTAAGGTAGCTCTGCTTCCAGCGATCGGCGTTGAAGCGCACGCGCCCCGAGGTCACCGCCTCGATAGCCGGGCCCTTCAGCTTGTCCACGGCCACGAACCACTGCTCGGACAGCCACGGCTCGAGCGTGGAGTCGCAGCGGTAGCAGTGCATGACCGAGTGCTCGTGATCCTCGATGTGGTCGAGAAGCCCGTGCTCCTCGAACCATGCCACCACGGCCTCGCGGCATTCGTCGCGCGTCATGCCGCTGAACGCGCCGTAGCCGTCGACCACGACCGCGTGCTCGTCGAAGATGTTGATCTTCTCCAGGCCGTGAGCCTCCCCCATGGCGTAGTCGTTGGGGTCGTGGGCCGGCGTGACCTTCACGAAGCCGGAGCCGAAGCCCGCGTCCACGTGCCAATCCTCGAAGATCGGGATCTCGCGGTTCACGATGGGCAGCATCACGGTCTTGCCCACGAAGGCCGCCTTCTCGGGATCCTTCGGGGAGACGGCCACGCCCGTGTCGCCGAGCATGGTCTCGGGGCGCGTGGTGGCCACCACGATGTAGTCCTGCCCGTTCACCGGTTCGGTCAGCGGGTAGCGCAGGTGCCACAGATGGCCGGCCTCGTTATGGTACTCGGCCTCGTCGTCGGAAATGGCCGTGGTGCAGCTGGGGCACCAGTTGACGATGCGCTTGCCGCGGTAGATGAGCCCGTCATGGTACCAGTCGCAGAAAACCTTGCGCACGGCCTCGGCGTACTCGGGGTCCATGGTGAAGCGCTCGCCCTCGAAGTCGACCGAGCAGCCCATGCGGCGGATCTGGTTCTGGATGATGCCGCCGTACTCGTGCGTCCAGTCCCAGCAGGCGTCGATGAACTTCTCGCGCCCCATCTCCAGGCGGTTCTTGCCCTCTTCCTTGAGCTTCTTGTCAACCTTGGTCTGCGTGGCGATGCCGGCATGGTCGGTGCCCAGGATCCAGCGCGTGGACTTGCCGGCCATGCGGGCCTGGCGCACGATGGCGTCTTGGATGGAGTCGTCGAGCGCATGGCCCATGTGCAGCATGCCGGTCACGTTGGGCGGCGGGATGGTAACCGTGCAGTCGCCCACACCGGGACGACGACGGTAGTAACCGCCGTCGAGCCACTTCTTGAGGATCTCAGGCTCGGTGGCCTGGGGATCGTATGTCTTGGGCATCTCTTCCATGAGAAGTCCTCCCCTCGCGCCGCCAACGGCACGCGTTATCCAAATATACAAATTACGAGGATAGCACAGCAAAAGGCCCGCTTGTAGGCGGGCCCTGCAGGCAACGAAACGGTATCAATCGGGCGAGAAGCGCGGGCGCCGGCCTTTACGCCGCGAGCACGCGCCTGGGCTGCTCGTCGCCGTCGACGGACGCCTTGGTCACCACGACCTCGGCCACGCCGTGCTCGGAGGGCAGGTCGAACATGGTCTGCTGCAGCACGTCCTCGCAAATGGAGCGCAGGCCGCGAGCGCCCGTTTTGCGCGCGATGGCCTTCTGCGCGATGGCGCGCAACGCGTCCTGCTCGAAGGTGAGCTTGCAGCCCTCGAGCTCGAACATGCGCTGGTACTGCTTGACGATGGCGTTCTTGGGCTGCGTCAGGATGGTCACCAGGTCATCCTCGGTGAGCGCGCGCGTCTCGGTGATGATGGGCGTGCGGCCCACGAACTCGGGGATCATGCCGAAGGTGTGCAGGTCCTGCGGGAGAACCTGGCTGAGCAGCTCGTTCTCGTCGGCCGAGAGGGGCCCGGCGATCTCGGAGTTGAAGCCCACGCCCTTGTTGCCCACGCGGTCGGCCACGATCTTATCGAGCCCCACGAAGGCACCGCCGCAGATGAAGAGGATGTTGGTGGTGTCGATGGCGATGGTCTCCTGCTGCGGGTGCTTGCGGCCGCCCTGCGGCGGAACCTGCGCCACCGTGCCCTCCAGGATCTTCAAGAGCGCCTGCTGGACGCCCTCGCCGGACACGTCGCGCGTGATGGAAAGGTTCTCTGCCTTGCGGGCGATCTTGTCGATCTCGTCCACGTAGACGATGCCGATCTGCGCGCGGTCGACGTCGCCGTCGGCCGCGGTGATGAGCTTGAGGAGGATGTTCTCCACGTCCTCGCCCACGTAGCCGCTCTCGGTGAGCGCGGTGGCGTCGGCGATGGCGAAGGGCACCTCGAGGATGCGCGCGAGCGTCTGGGCAAGGAGCGTCTTGCCCGTGCCCGTGGGGCCGAGCAGGAGGATGTTGCTCTTGGCGAGCTCCACCTCGTCGTCAGCGGCGTCCACGCCCAAAAGCACGCGGCGGTAGTGGTTGTACACGGCAACCGACATGGCGCGTTTGGCGTCCTCCTGCCCCATCACGTAGAGCGACAGCTCGTCATAGATCTCGTGCGGCGTGGGAACGTGGGTGATGACGCTCGCAGCCTTCTGCCGGGCGGCACGCGCCGCATCGCGCTTGGCAGCGCGCCCCTGCGGCTGATCTGCCTCGTCGGCGGCCATCTGCCCCTGCTGCGCCTGGGCGGCAAGCGCCGCCAGCTGCTGCGGGGTCATGAAGTCCTGCGCCAGCGACTCCTCCAAGATGCTGGCGCACTCGGCCACGCACTCGTCGCAGATGAAGACGTTGCCGTTGCCGCGCACGAGCTTGCGCACCTGTTCGCGCGTTTTTCCGCAGAAGGCGCAGCGCACCTCGTTGGGACCGTAATAATCGTGGTAGTCGGCCATTAGCTCTCCTTGGCGCTGTCGCGCGCGGTCATGATGCGGTCAACGATGCCGTACTGAAGCGTCTCCTCGGCGGTCATGTAGTGGTCGCGCTCGGTATCGGCCTGAACCTTCTCCATGGGCTGACCCGTGGCGTCGGCCAGGATCTGGTTGAGCGTGGCGCGGTTGCGGCGGATCTCGTCGGCCACGATCTCGATCTCGGTCTGCTGGCCCTGCACGCCGCCGGACGGCTGATGGATCATGCACATGGAGTGCGGCAGGCAGAAGCGCTTGCCGTGCGCGCCGCTCGCGAGAAGCACCGCGGCCATGGAGGCGGCCATGCCCACGCAGATGGTGGACACGTCGGGTTTGATGAAGTTCATGGTGTCGAGAATGGCCATGCCCGAGTACACCTCGCCACCGGGCGAGTTGATGTAGAGCGAGATGTCCTTCTCGGAGTCCTGGCTCTCCAGGTGCAAAAGCTGCGCGATCACCAGGTTGGCGGTCACGGAGTTGATCTCCTCGCCCAGAAAGACGATGCGATCGTTCAGCAGGCGGGAGTAGATGTCGTAGCTGCGCTCGCCGCGGGGGGTCTGCTCAATTACGTACGGCACCAGGGCAGCGTCCATGCGTTGGATCACGGTTGCTCTCCAATCTGTTGTGAGACAAGTACGGTGCAGACGCGCCGAAAGCGGCTCGCGGCTGCACCGTACCAACTGTACCCATTGTAATGCTTCGCTAACGCCAGCATATGAGCCCGCAAGGGCGGGAGATCGCGCGGATGCGCTTTACTCCGCCTGGGACTCCTCGGCGCGCTTGGCGTACTCGTCGACCTCGGTCACCTGGGCGTTGTCGACGAGCCACTCAATGGCCTTGCCGCGCTTGATGGAGTCGCGCACGGCCGGGATGCGGCCCTCGGCCTCGAACTGCTTCTTGGAAGCCTCGATGTCCTTGACGCCGGCGTCGGCGAACTCCTTGTCCACGTCCTCCTCGGTCACCTCGACCTCGAGATGACGGGCCAGGGCGTCGAGCGCCAGGGACTCGCGCGCAACGTCGTCGGCCTGACGGTGCAGGTCGGCGATGAACTGCTGGGAGCTGAGGCCGGAGGCCTGCAGCCAGCCGTCGAGCGTCATGCCCTGGGCGGCCAGGTTGCTCAGGAAGTTCTGGCCCAGCTCCTGGAAGACGGACTGAGCGTAGTCCTCGTCGACCTCCTCGAGCTCAAGGCGCGTGGCGAGCTCGGCCACGGCACGGTTCTCCTTGAGCTGCGGAAGCTTGCCCTTCTTGTCGGCCTCGACCTCGATCTTGATGGCGTCGCGCATGGCGGCGACGTCGTCGAAGCCGAAGGACTCCTTGGCGAACTCATCGGTGAGCTCGGGCACGTTGCGGGTGCGGATGGAGGTGATGGTCACCTTGACGGCGGCCTCCTCGGCCTCCTGGCCCTCGGGCGCCTCGGGAGTCCAAGCGATCTCCTTGGTCTCGCCCTTCTTCATGCCCACGAGCGCCTCGTCCACCGGAGCGGGCAGGTTGCCGGAGCCCACGGAGATCATGCGGCCCTTGTTGGCGAGCGCCTCGGCGTTCTTCACGTTCTCGATGTCGGCGTTGACAATGTCGCCGTTCTCGATGCCGCGGTCATCCTCGACCTCGTCGAAAGTGGTGTGATAGCCCATGAGCATGTCGACCTGGGCGTCGATCTCGGCCTCGGTGGCCTCGGCCGGCGGCATCTCGATGGCCACGGGATCATAGGAGCTGAGCTCGGCGGACGGGCGGAGCTTGTACTCCATCTGGAAGGTGTAGTCCTCGCCGTCCTTGACGATCTGGATGTCCTTGACGTCACCGTTCTTGACCGGAACGATATCCAGCTCGTTCAGCACCAGCGGCTCGTTCTTCTCGAGCAGCTCGTTGGTGGCCTGACCGAGCACGAAGTCGCTGCCGAGCATGGCATCGATGACCGGGCGCGGAGCACGGCCCTTGCGGAAGCCCTGGAAGCGGTACTTGGACGCAGCGTCCTTGTACGCCTTCTTGATGGCAGCGTCGACGTCGGCGGCGGGGATCGTCACCGTGGCGGTGAGCGTGCTGTCCTGGACGTCAGAAGCGGTGATGTTCAACGTTCCTCCTCATTGTGCGGCACGGCGCGGGTGCGCCGAGATAACCCTGAGCTACGCGGCGCCTGCGGTGACGCAGGGCCGGCGCGGCCGTATGGCTGGTGCGGGCGAAAGGACTCGAACCTTCACGGGAATCCCGCCAGGACCTAAACCTGGTGCGTCTACCAATTCCGCCACGCCCGCATTCTGGCCATAGCTTGTAAATCATAGCAAAAACGCACGCCTGTGCGCAGGAAAGAAGGTCGAATAGCGAAGCAACACAAAAGCGCCGCCGGTAAGGCGCGCCGGCGACGGCGCGAGGACGCAGCGGGCAGGGCGCGCCACGCCCTTGCGACCGCGGCATGGCGCCGCGGCATGAAAAAGCGCCTCTCCGCCTCGCCATGCGGAAAAGCGCTCTAAAGGGAGGTAGTGCCTCTGTCCGGCAGGCACTGATGCTAACCTACCCACTCAACGTGAAACACCGTTCCACATATCAGCGCATCCACAGGGAATGCGCGAGTCCTGCATGAAACCTGCACGAGCCCGTGCGCCCTCAGCAATGCGAGCACCGTTTATACAGGTTTCTTTAAGGCAATCTATCACGTTTCCAACACGCCGGACATGAACCGTTTCCGCTTGCGCAGGTGAAGGCTTCAGAAGGTGATATTCGTGCTAGGCTCCCGGTCATGGATACCGTCGTTGCATCACATATCACCGCCCTCCGCGCCATCCGCTGTGCACGGCGTCGCTCCTATCTTCTGCCCTGGAATGAGATCGATGAACAGGAGCAGCAACGTGCCCTCTCCGCATGCTCTCCGGCCGCACGCGCACTGGACTGGGATTTTCTCGCCTACAGCGGCATGGTCGACGCCGACAATCCCATGGCGCACATCCTGGTGGCCAATCCCAACGAGCGCCGAAAAAGCGCGCACGTCTCCTGCCATGTCGCCGCCGCAACACTGCCGCCGTGTTCGCTGCTTCGGGTCCGCAGCGGCCTATACGTTGCCTCCCCCGAGCTCTGCTGCCTGCAGTATGCTGAAACTCATTCGCTGATCCAGACGCTCGCGCTGATCATGGAGCTCAGCGGCTCGTTCTCCATGCATGAAACGTTGTTCGATGAGGAACAGAAAGCCGATATGGAAGACGACGACGGCTACTGCGAGGCGGAACAAGCGCTCATCCTTGACGAACTCGGCGCCTATCTTGCGCGGGCAGCCGGAATGCGCGGGGTCGCTAAAGCGCGGCGGGCGCTGCGGTACGCGTGCGAGGGAGCCCGCTCTCCTATGGAAGTCATCATGGCGGCGCAATACCACCTGCCTTTCTCGCTCGGAGGGTTCGGATGCCGCTCCATGCTGCTGAACTATCAACTTCCCTTTACGCGGCAAGCGCAGGCAGCGTCGGGCATGCCGTACGCCGTGTGCGATGCCTACCTCCCTTCAGCGCGCGTCGACTTGGAGTACAACGGCGGGTATCACGACGGGCGTGGGGCGCGACTGCATGATGAGAGGCGCGCAGCGGGCCTGAGCGCGTTGGGCGTCCAGACCATCGTCGTCAACAATGAGCAGCTGAGGAACATCGAGGCGCTTGAGGCGATTGCGCAGACGATCTACCAGCGCGCCGGCAAGCGCTTCCAGAACCGCACAAAGGGGTCGGCGGTGAAGCAGCTTGATCTTTTGAACGAGCTGCGAAGGTGCTTCGGGCTCAAAGCATGCTGAGAGCCCGACGACCGTGTGCAAATACTCGAGCTATGAACGATTTGCCGTTATGTTTCTTATTGCCAAGCATTTGATAACGCTCGTTTTATGCATGTGATCTCTTATTTCACCAGGTAATACGCAATGCGTATTCAAATTGTCCTGAACAAAGCTTGGATGAAATTACTAAATCGTTCATAGCTCGAATATTTGCACAAGAGCCCCTGATGACCGGGGAGCAGTGGGCTCAGCTCGCCCACCTGGCCACCTCTCGAGCCGTCTCTCAATCGCCTTATGCCGCAGATGGGCCCTGAGGGGAACATGGCCCGCAGGGTGCGTCCGACCGCTCGGGACTGTTCCAGTGCAAGCGCGCCTTCGGAAAACCGGCCCACAGGAAAATCGGCCAGATGGGTGCGGCCGGTGAAAAAAGGCGCTTGCGCGCTTAAGCGCGCAAGCGCCCCTCGTCTAGATGGCAACTTCCGCCGTCAGCCCTCCTCCCCGAAGAGGACCTTCTCGGGGGTAAGGGGCAGCGTGCGGATGTAGTGGCCGGTGGCATGGGCCACGGCGCTGGCAATGGCGGGGCTCGGAGTGTTGATAACCACCTCGCCTATTGACTTGGCGCCCAACGGCCCCGTCTTCTCATAGCTCGGCACAAAGTCCACGCGGATGGACGGCACATCCTCGCGCGCGGGCAGCTTGTAGCTCATGAACGAGCGGGTGCGCATGCGGCCGCGAGCGTCGTACTGCACGTCCTCGGTAAGCGCCATGCCGATCCCCTGGCTGATGCCGCCCTCGGCCTGCACGCGCGCCAAGTTGGTGTTGACCACGGTGCCGCAGTCGACCACGCCCACGTAGTCCACCACGTCGACCTTGCCGGTGGCCTTGTCGACGTCCACCTCGGCGATACCGGCCATGAAGGGGGGCGGCGAGAACTCCGACCATTGGGCGGCATGGGCCGTCAAGGCGTCACCCTTCCCGCCCGACACGCATTTGTTCGCAAAGGCCTCGAGCGTCATCTCGCGCAAAGGCGCCGGCGCGTTCCCCACAGCGCCCTCCGGCACACCCGCCAGGCCCTCCGGCGCGGGCACGTAAACGCGGTCTCCGTCAAAGCGCACGTCCGCCGGGTCAACGCCCCACCAGCCAGCCGCCATCCGCGCCATCTGCGCACGCAGCTGCTCGGCCGCCTTGAGCGTCGCCGCACCGGTTATATACGTAGTCGAGCTCGCATAGGAGCCCGTGTCGTAGGGGCTCGTGTCGGTATCGACGCCGCGGACCACCACCCGGTCCACCGGGCAGTCCAGCGCCTCGGCCGCAAACTGCGCCAAGATGGTGTCGCAGCCGGTGCCCATGTCGGTGGCCCCGATGGACAGGGCGTAGAAGCCGCCCTCCTCCAGGCGCAGGTCCACGCTGCCGATATCCACGTTGAGGATGCACGACCCCTGCATGGCGAGCGACACGCCGAGCGCACGGACCTTGTCGCCCATATCGCGCGCAAGCGGCTTCTTGTCCCAGCCGATCATCTCCTGGGCCCGGCGCAGGCAGCGCTCGAGCGTGGTCGAGTAGAGCACCTGGTTGTCGAACTGCGGCATGAGCTCGCCCTCGCGGGTGAGGTTTTGGACCCGCAGGTCGCAGGGGTCCATGCCGAGCGTATCTGCCAGCTCGTTCACCGCGCTCTCCAGCGCGAACAAGCCCTGCGTGGCACCGTACCCGCGGTACGCGCCAGCCGGCATGGTGTTGGTGTAGACCACCTGGAAGGTAAAGCGGCTGGCAAGCGCGCGGCTGTAAAGCGGCAGCGACTTATGCCCGGACAGGCCCACCGTAGTGGGTCCGTGCTCGCCGTAAGCGCCGGTGTTGGAGAGCGTGTGGAGGTCGATCGCCACGATGGTGCCGTCCTTGCGCGCGCCCAGGCGCACGTGCATCTGCATCTCATGGCGCGAGTTTGAGGCCGTCATGGTCTCCTCGCGCGTATAGGTGATCTTGACCGGACGGCCCAGGCGCTGCGCCGCGAAGGCCACGAACGTCTCGCAGCAGCCGGTCTGCTTGGCGCCGAAACCGCCGCCGATACGGGGCTTGACCACGCGCACCTGCGAGGGGGGAATTTCGAGCGCCGTGGCGATCTGCCGGCGGATGTGGAACGGGACCTGGGTGGAGCTCACACAGGTGATGCGCCCGTACATGTCCGGGTAGGCGTAGGCGCGGAACGTCTCCATCATGGCCTGCGCGTCGGCCTTGGTGTGGTACACGCGGTCGATAACCACCTCGGCCTGGGCAAAGGCGGCGTCCAGGTCGCCGAAGGAGCTCTCGCCCTGCGCGCAGATGTTGCGGAGGCGCTCGTTGTTGATCCAACCGGCCTTTACCTGGTAGCCCTCCTCGTCGTGAACCACCACCGGGTTGTCTATGGCGCTGGTGAAGTCGAGCAGGGCGGGCAGAACCTCGTAGTCGACCTTGATGAGGCGCAGCGCCCGCATGGCGGCGCGCTCGGTCTCCGCGACCACGAAGGCCACCTCGTCGCCCACGTAGCGCACAACCTCGTCCAAGATGAGGCGATCGTAGGGAGAGGCCTCGGGGTTGGACTGCCCGGCCAAGGTGAAGCGCGTGCGCGGCACGTCGCGGTAGGTGTAGACGGCCACCACGCCCGGTACCTTGAGCGCGCGGCCCGTGTCGATGGCCCTGATGCGGGCATGGGCGTGCGGCGAGCGCAGGATCTTCATAACGAGGGCATCGGCGGGGGCCAGGTCGTCGGTGTAGACGGGCTTTCCGGCGAGAAGCGCACGCGCATCCTTCTTGACCACCGGATGCGAGACCTGCGCGAGACCCGGGGTGATCTCGCGGGCCAGGTCGTACGAGGACGATGCCGGCCAGGCGGCGTTTGCGTAAGCGCGCGTAGCGGCGGGCTTGGTGTAGGCCGGGGACGCGTCGGGCGCGGGGGCAGCGGCGGGCCGGGCGCCGTTCTCCGCCTGCTGACGCGACGTGTTAAGCGACTCGGTCATACTAGGCCACCTCCCCGGAAGCCGCAGCGGAAACGGGGGCGACGGGTGCGGGCCCGGCAACGTCGGCCATTACCGAGGTCCCCTGCCAGTCGTCCGGCCCCAGCGCGCAGCCCAGGTAGCGCTTGACAGCGCGCATCTGGCTCATGTAGCCGGTGCAGCGGCAGAGGTTGCCGGCCAGGTAATGGCGAATCTCCCCGTCGGTGGGCACGCGGCCAGCGAGCTCGCGCTCAAAGGCAAGCACGTTCATGATGAGCCCCGGCGAGCAGAAGCCGCACTGCTCGGCCCCTTGCTCGGCCAGGCACTGGGCAAGGCGCGCGGACTCGGCCTGCAGGCCCTCCAACGTCGTGACGGAGCGGCCGTCCGCGCGCACGGCGAGCACGGCGCACGACAGCACGGGCGCGCCGTCGAGCCACACGGTGCACAGCCCGCAGTTGGTCGTCTCGCATCCGCACTTGACGCTCTTGCAGTTGTGGTCGCGCAGGAACGCGTACAACGTGGTGTCGGGGGCCACGTCGTCGGTCACCGCGACGCCGTTGAGCTTCATGGTTACGTTCACTGCGCCTCTCCCCTCTCGGCGCGCGCGGCGGCGCGGGCTTCGGCAGACGATTCCAACGCGTCGGTCCGCACAGGGCCGGCCGCGTCCTCCACGGCGCGGCACGCCAGCACGCCGGCCACATGGCGGCGGTAGCGCTCGCTCGCCCACATATTGCCCGAGAAGGGCAGCGTCCGGGCCGCGTCCGCAAGGGCTTCGAGCTCTGCCGGCGCGGGCTCCGCGGAAAGCGGCGTCGCGACCAGCCGCGCCCTGCCGGGACGGGCCCCCACGGCCACGCGCCAGCCGCCGCCTTGCGCGTAAACGGCGCAGGCGCTCGCCACGGGAAAGTCGGTCGACTGGTTGCGCACGGCCTGGTAGCTTGCCCGTACGGGACCGGCCGGGACGATGACGCGTGTCAGAACGTCGCGCAGGCGGCCCTGTCGGGCGAGAAGGTCCTCCATGGGCAGGCGGCCGGCTCCGACCAGCTCCGCATGCGCGCCCAGCGCCAAAAGCGCGCAGCACACGTCGGAGAAGCCGAAACGCCCCGCCACGCTGCCGCCAACGGTGGCCACGTTGCGGAACTGCACCCCCACGATATCGCGGACCGCGCGGGCGAGAAGACCGTCGGTTGCCGCCGCGAGCTCGGCGCTTCGCTCAAGCTGGCGCAGCGTTACGTACGCGCCGATGCCCAGCGCCCGCCCGAACACCGGGTCGTCGTCGATCGGCTCGACGGTGTCGAGCGCGCAGTCGGCAAGGTCGATGGCAACCGGGATCGTGCCCGTGCCCAGCCTGAGCCATGCGCCGCCGCCCAGCACGCAGGCGCGCCGGTTTTGCCGCACGAGCTCGTAGGCCTCCTCAACGCTGCCCACGCGCACGTACTTGCCCATAGAAAGCATGCGTCTCCCCTCTTTGACGAGCGCCCTCATTATGTTGGCTAACACGCGAATGCGTTTAGCATACCTTGTGCGCGGGGAATGCGCTCGCCACAAGCCCTGGCAAGGGCCCGCGGTGCCGCAAAAAGCTACAACTCACCACGTAAGAGAGCGGTAGCGCACCTAGCTCGATTTTATTTGTACATGAGAATAAGGCGGGCGAGAAGATCAAGCCGCCGTCGCGGCCCGCGCCGCGCGCCGTCTGACGAGCCTCTGCCAGCTGCGCGCCGAGACGGCTTGGCGAACCGCGCAGATCCAAGACGCGGCCACTGTGGAGCGCGCGGCCAACATCCTCGCGCGCTCGCGCAAGATAGGCCTCTTCGGCGTGAGCGTCAACGCGCTTCTGCTCGCGCTGTTCCAGCGCAAGTGCATGACCATAGGAGTCGACGCCGCGCAGCCGCCGCAGGCCGAGTTCGGGATCTTCGCGCGCACGCTCACCGCCGAGGACTGCGCCCTTATGGTCTCCTACACGGGCGAAAGCGAGTACCGCGCTCCCATGAAGCGCATACCGCTGCTGCGGGCAAACGGCGTCAAGATCATCTCGATCACCGGCGAGGGCGATAATTACCTGCGCGCCAACTCCGACGTCAACCTCACGATCCTGAGCTGCGAGAGCCTGTACGCGAAAATCGGGACCTTCTCCACCGAGGAGTCGGTCTCCTGCGTGCTCGACATGCTCTACGGGTGCCTGTTCGCCAAAAACTACGAGAGCAACCTACGCTTCAAAACCGAGACCTCGCGCATGGTCGAACTGAACCGCCGCCCCGGGGCGCCGGAATAAAGAAAGGCGCCGCGGAAGCCCCTCCGCGGCGCGCGCCAACAAAAAACGGGCGGGACGGCAACGCCGCAACCCCGCCCGCAGCAAAGCGAAACCTTAGGCGCCCGTTTATCCTAAGCGCCTGAGAGCCGCCGCCCCTAGCAGACCCCCTGCGCCATCATGGCGTCGGCGACCTTCATGAAGCCGGCGATGTTGGCGCCCATGACGAAGTTGCCCTCGTGGCCGTAGGCGCGCGCAGTGTCGTCCACGTTGTGGAACATGCCGCGCATGAGGCTCTCGAGCTTGCCGTCGACCTCCTCGAACGTCCAGGACAGGTGCTCGGCGTTCTGGCTCATCTCAAGGCCGGACACGAGCACGCCGCCGGCGTTGGCCGCCTTGCCCGGCATGAAGGCCACGCCGTTCTCCTGCAGGTAGACGGTGGCGTCGGGCGTGGTGGGCATGTTGGCGCCCTCGCCCACGACCTTGCAGCCGTTCGCCACGAGCGCCTGCGCGTCCTCGAGCACGAGCGTGTTCTCGCGGGCGCAGGGCAGCGCCACGTCGCAGGGAAGCTGCCACACGCCGCGGCCGTCGCCCTCGTGCCAGGTGGCGCCGGGGCGCTCGTCCACGTACATGGCCAGGCTCACGCCCTTGTCGTGGCCGGAGCGCTTCTTGTTGTAGATGTGCTCGAGCACCTGGTAGTCGATGCCCTCCGGGTCCTCGACCCAGCCCTTGGTATCGGAGCAGGCGATGGTCTTGCCGCCGAGCTGCGCCACCTTCTGGATGGCGTAGATGGCAACGTTGCCGGAGCCGTGCACCACGACGGTCTTGCCCTCGAAGGAATCGCCGGAGCTCTTGAGGTACTCGTCCACAAAGTACACCAGGCCGTAGCCGGTGGCCTCGGTGCGCGCAAGGGAGCCGCCGAATGAGAGGCCCTTGCCGGTGAGCACGCCCGACCACTCGTCGCGCAGGCGCTTGTACTGGCCGAACAGGTAGCCGATCTCGCGGCCGCCCACGCCCAGATCGCCGGCGGGCACGTCGGTGTTGGGGCCGATGTGACGCGAAAGCTCGGTCATGAACGACTGGCAGAACGCCATGACCTCGCGGTTGGACTTGCCCTTGGGGTCGAAGTCGGAGCCGCCCTTGCCGCCGCCCATGGGCAGCGTGGTCAGCGCGTTCTTGAAGATCTGCTCGAAGCCCAGGAACTTGAGCATGCCGAGCGTGACGGTGGGGTTGAAGCGCAGGCCGCCCTTGTACGGGCCGATGGCGCTGTTGAACTCAACGCGGTAACCGCGGTTGACCTGGACCTTGCCGGAGTCGTCGACCCACGGCACGCGGAACATGATCACGCGCTCCGGCTCCACGAGGCGCTCGAGCAGGGACTGCTCCTCGAACTCGGGATGCGCCTCGACGGCGGGCTCGATGGTCTCGAGCACCTCGGTCGCGGCCTGTAGAAACTCGGGCTGATCGGCGTAGCGCTCCTTGAGCGCGTCGATAACGTTCTGGCAGTAGCTCATGCTCGTCCTCCCAGTCATGCCCTCGGGCCGAACGGCGGCCGTGACTCGGCCCATCCGTTGCCGTCCCGTAAGCGGCAGATTTCAAAACGAGAAACAGAATAGGGGCGTCGTGTGGACGCAACGTGAACGCAACCCTGATTTAATCTTTTCGCAACAGCGCGGAACGGGGCGGAGCCTGTCTTGGCCGACCCGAACCAAGGGGGTGCCCCCAATGCCCGGCCCCGCCCTCAAAACGTGCGCATCACGCCGTAGGCCATAGCGCACGTGCATACTTTTATATCGTACATAGGCATTTGCTATAGATGCGAACCCGCGCGACAATAGCCTCACGTCCGCCCCATGCTGGAAGGAACCCTATGTACACCGTCGACACGCTGGCGCTTTACGATCTCACCGTCGAGCACCTGGCAAACCCGATCGGAATCGACTGCCTCCGGCCGCGCTTTGCCCGGAAGCTCGCGAGCGAACGGCCCGGGACCGACCAGGCGACCTACCGACTGCGGATCTTCTCGGACGGGCACCTGAGTGCATCGCGGCGCACGCTCGTGGCCGACACCGGCACGGTAGCGTCCAGCCAGAGCATCGAGGTGGAGGTGCCGGGATTCGAGGCGGAGCCGCAGACGGCCTACGCTTTCGAGATCACGGTAACCGACGCCTTCGGCAGGATCGCGCAGGGCGGCGGGCGCTTTGAGACGGGGCTCATGGGCACGGGGTTCGCGGGCGGCTGGGTGGAGCCCGTGCAAGAGCCAACCCCGGAGACCATGGGAACGGACGCCGGCGCGCATGCTGGCGCCGCACGGGATTGAAGCGCCTTCAAGCCCGCCCAGTACGTGCGCGTCCCCTTCACGGCCGCGCGCCCCGTGGCCGCGGCACGCGCCTATGTCACCGCCCACGGCATCTACGACCTCACCGTGAACGGAACGCGGCCCGACGACCGCGTGCTCGCCCCCGAGCACACTCCCTACGGTGCCATCCAGCTCTACCAAACCTACGACATCACCGTCCTCGTCTCAGCCGGCGGCAACGCCCTGGGCGTGGTGCTCGCCGACGGCTGGTGGACCGGGCGCATCGGCACCACCGGGGACTCCTGCCAGTACGGCACTACGTTGGGACTGCTGCTGGACGTTGAGCTTGCCTACGTCGACGGCACCTGCGAGCACTTCTCGGCGGAGCACGGACGCTCGCACGAGGGGCCGGTGCGCCGCGCCGACCTCTTCGTGGGCGAGGCCTACGACGCGCGGCGCGAGCTGGGAGCCTGGGACCGCCCCGGCTACGACGATGCCGCATGGCTTCCCGTGCGCCGCGTCCCAGCCGCCCCGGGGACGCTCATCGGCCAGGACTTCGAGCCCGTGCGCCCGTTTGAGCCCTTCTCGCCCGCCCGGATCCTCACCGCCCCCAACGGCGACACCGTCCTCGACGCCGGCCAGGTAGTGGCGGGCGTGGTGGAGATACGGCTCTCCTCGCGCGCGGGGCACGTCATCACGTTGGAGCACGGGGAGACGCTGGACGCCGACGGCAACTTCTTCAACGGCATCCTGAACGACAACAAGGACCAGACGGACGTCTACACCACGCGCGACGGCTACCAGGAGCACCGCCCGCACTTCACCTACCACGGCTTCCGCTACGTGCGCATATCCTGCTGGCCGGGCGACGTGGCGGTGTACGCGCCCACCATGTGCTTCCTGCGCGGGGCGCACGCGTTTCTGCGCTCCTGGCTGCGGAGCCTGCGCGCCGAGCAGCTGGCAACGGGCGCGGTGCCCATGATCGTGCCGTACCTCAAGGCGTACCGCACCTTCTTGAAGGACCAGCTGGGCAGCGACACGTCGAGCGGTTGGGGCGACGCCGTCATTCTCGCCCCGCTGGCCCTGTGGCGGGCCTACGGCGACAAGCGTGCGTTGGAGGAGAACTACCCCGCCATGCAGGCGTGGCTGGCCTACATAGAGCAGAGGGCCCGCACGCAGCACCCGGCGGGCTTCGAGGGCTGGTCGCCCGAGGAACGGGAACGCGACCGCTATCTTTGGAACACCGACTTCCATTTCGGCGACTGGCTCATCCCGAGCATCGTGCTGGGCAACCCCGACGCCAACGCCATGAACCTCACGGCCGAGCGCACCATGGGCGTCGTGGGGCCGGCTTTCTACGCCTTCACGGCCGAGAAGCTCGGCGAGGTCGCTGGGATCCTGGGGCGCGCCGACGATGCGGCCCGCTATGCCGCGCTGGCCGAGAAGGTCCGCGCCGCCTTCGCAAGCGCCTACGTGGGGGCGGACGGGCGCATTGAGCCCGAGTACCAGGGGATCTACGTGATCGCGCTGGCGCTGGGCCTGGTGCCCGAGGACGGCACGGCGAGCTCCTACAGCTACAACCATTACGCCTTCGGCTGCGTGGGCGATTGGCTGTACCGGCGCATCGGGGGGGCTTGCGGCCGTCGAGGCCGGTTGGAGGCGCTTCCGCGTGGAGCCGGCGCTTGATTGCGGGCTCGCGCGCGCAGCGGTGTCCGAGGAGACGCCGTACGAACGGGCGGCGGTTTCCTGGGAGATCGTCGGGACCCAGGGCGACGACGACCCGCAGTGCGGCTATCGGACGGCATTCGTGCAGGTGGACGTGCCGGCTAACACCCGCGCCGAGATTCGCCTGCCCGGCATGCCCGAGCAGACGGTCAAAAGCGGGCACCACGTCTTCCTCACGCGGACCGAGCGGCGGGCGTGAGGCGCGGCGACGGCAGGCGAATCGCGGCGCGCATGTGCGCATCCATTGGATTCGTTTGCCAGATGCCGGGCAAACCCGTATACTAACGTGGTCGAGAGACAGGCCGACAATCGCGTGTCTGTCGCTGTCGGGGCGTGGCGCAGTTTGGTAGCGCGCCTGCTTTGGGAGCAGGATGTCGCAGGTTCAAGTCCTGTCGCCCCGACCATACGCTGTGCGGGCGTAGTTCATCGGTAGAACCTCAGCCTTCCAAGCTGATGAGGCGGGTTCGACTCCCGTCGCCCGCTCCAGAACCTTCAACGGCCCCGGCTGCCCCAGCGGCACCGGGGCCGTTTGCCGTACGGCCCCGACGGGAGTCGAACCCCGCTGGGAGACGCCCCTTTCTACACGCATCATCCCCATGCAACCTTCTGCATGCATTTCTTATCGACCAAGTATTCTGCATGCATTCCGTATCGTCTAGGGGCGGTTTACGGGCCCCAGGCGATAAGGAATGCATGCAGAACTTGCTAGCGATAAGGAATGCATGCGCAATCGCAGGGCACGTACGCGATCGCTAGGGCACATGCGCAACCGCAAGGCGCTGCCGAAGCAGCGCCCTAGCGGCCCTGCGCCGGCACCTCGGGTCGCAGCGCGCCCCGGCGCACCGTTATGATCTCGGCCGCAATGGAGATGGCTATCTCGGCGGGGGTCTCATCGCCCAGCGGGATGCCCACGGGCATGTGCAGGCAGGCCAAGTCTGCCTCGGAGATGCCGGCCTCGGTTAGCGTGCGGCGGATGAACGCCGTCTTCTTGGCGCTGCCCAAGCAGCCCACGTAGCGAGGACGCGCCGCCATAACCTGCGTGAGCACCGCGGCGTCCGATCCGTGCGTGGGCGTGCAGCACACCACGTAGTCGCGCGGGGTGATGCGCACGTGCTCCCCCAGCTCCTCGAAAGGCGCGCAAACCACCTTCTCCGCCTGCGGGAAGAGTTCGGGGCGCGCCAGATCGGGCCGGCTGTCGAGCACCGTCACCGCAAAGCCGATCCCCGCGAGCACCGGCACCAAAGCCGCGCCCACGTGGCCGGCGCCGATAACGTAAGCGCGCCCCTCGGACGCCAGCGGCAGCGCGAACACGTTGCCCAGGAGCGCGGGCTCCGTAACGGACTCCGCCTGTCGGCGCACCTCCGCGGTGAAGGAATCCGAGGTCGCGGCAACGCCCACGGCCCCCTGCTCCGCACGGACCGCCTCGATGGCCGCGCGCGCCGCGGCGCACAAGGACAGCGGGTACTCCACGCGCTCCCCGCTCCCGTCGCGCACCAGCAACGCGGCGCAGGGGTCTTTCTCGTCCAAGTCCACCAAGCAGCAGCACGGGTCGCCCGCGCGCAGGCGCGCCGTCAGCTCGCGGAAGCCGTCCCGCGTCAAGGCGTCGACGTACAGCAGGCACACGCGCGCATCGCCGCCGCAGATCATGCCGGTATCGCTGCCCGCCCCGTCCATGGTGAACGAGCGCACGGCCGAAACGCCCTGCGCAAGGCAGCGCGCGGCCTCCTTGAGCACGAGGCGCTCGAGCGCCCCGCCGCCCACCGTGCCCGTTGCGCGGCCGTCCGCGTCAACCGCCAGGCACGCGCCCGGCTTGCGCGGCGATGAGCCGCGCGTCTCCACCAACAGGCAGAGCTCCACCCCCTGGCCGGAGTCAAGCGCCCCCAGCACCCGGCTTGCGATCTTCTCGTCCATGAAAAGCACCTTTCACCCGCTCTGCGCCCCCTGATGGCGCCGCGACGCCCGTCAGCGAAGCGCGCCCGTCAGCG
The DNA here is from genome assembly GCA_944321435.1 of uncultured Coriobacteriaceae bacterium. GTDB lineage: Bacteria > Actinomycetota > Coriobacteriia > Coriobacteriales > Coriobacteriaceae > CALUOB01. The sequence continues at coordinate 94,862 of CALULH010000005.1, forward strand.
CAAGCAGGGCCTCCAGCACGCCGCCTCCGACGGCGCGCGCCTTATCGGACACGCTGAAGCAATGCGCGCGCACGCCGCGCGGGTCTATGTCTCCCGCCTTCATGCCCTTCTCGACCGGCACGCCCGGCGCGAGCAAGCCGCGCAACACGCCGTCGATCGTAGCCGGTAGGGGCACGCCCGCCACGTAAGCGCAGACATCGCCCGCGCGCACCGTCTCGCCGATCCGGCGCACCGGGTCAAAGGGGCCCGCCGCGGGCGCCCGCAGCACCCGCTCCGCCCCGTACCCGTCGATGACCCCGGGCACGCCCGTGTTGGGGATGGCCGACCCCTTCCAGATGACGCGCCCCAGGTAATGGCCGCGCTTGGTCTCCACCACCGCATGGCAGTCGGCACCCGCCGTGAACCCGGGCCCCACCGCTATCACGGCGGGGGCGTCGGTGATGCGCGTGCCCAGGTTGCGCTTGGCGATAACGGCATCGACGAGCGCGTCGGGCCTGAGCGCGGCAACGCACCGCGCATCCGGGTCCACGAGCACGGCGACCCGCCCCAGCTCGGCAATCACCCGCGCCTCGGCGGGCCCTTGGGCCAGGCGCGCGCGCACGCCCTCCACCTCGGTCTCTCCCAGGCGGATGGCCTCGGCAAACGCGACCGTACGCCGCACCACCGTGGGCCGCTCGATGTCGCACATCACCACCTGGCAGCCAGCCGCATGCAGCCGAACGGCAACGCCCGTCGCCAAGTCACCCGCACCGCGAATCACAACCAGCATGGCAGCCTCTCCCCCCATCCGACGGTTTGCCCCGATACGCCCATTCTCTCACGCCCGCGGCGGGGCAAGGCGAGAAATGCGCCGAGAAGCACGGCGGGAAGCGCGTGCGGCATGCGAGAATGGAGGCAGGCGGCGTACGCCCGCGGCGGCGCGCCCATGAGCCGCCGGCACCTCCGCGCCCCTCCGTCCCCGCACAGGAAAAGAAGGCCCATGGTAGAGAGGATCCCCTTCAACGCACTCCCCGCAGCGCTCGGGCTCGGCCCGGGCGTCACCGCCGTCGTGGGAAGCGGCGGGAAGACCACGCTGATCGCCACGCTTGGCCGCATGCTCGCAGGCGCCGACGGATGCGCGGCAGACGGCGCGCAGGGAGGCGAAGGCCGCGCTGCCGGGCAGGGGCCCGCAAACGACCGGCCAGCCGCGCGCGCCGCCGCCGGCCGCGGCGGCGCGACGGTCGTTCTCGCCACCTCGACGCGCATCCTCCCCTTCCCGGGAACCGTGCTCTACACCGGAAGCAGCGAGGAGGCGCTCCGCGCGCTGCTCGGAACGCACCGCGTCGTCTGCTGCGGGACGCCCGCCGAGCAGGGCAAGCTCGCCGCCTGCGCCCTCCCCTTCCGCGCGCTCGCCGCCTGCGCCGACTACGTGCTGGTGGAGGCCGACGGCTCGCACCGCCTTCCGCTCAAGGCCCACGCCCCGCACGAGCCGGCGGTTCCGCCCGAGGCAGCGCGCGTTCTGGCCGTGGTGGGCGCGTCGGGCTTCGGGCGGCCGGTTGGGGCGGTCGTGCACCGCCCGGAGCTCTTCTGCCGCCTTGCCGGCTGCTCCGCCGCCGACAAGGCAACCCCCGCGCGCGTGGCGCGGGGGCTCCTTGCCGAGTGCGCAGCCCAAGTCCCTGCGGCCGTGCTGGTGAACCAAGTGGACAACCCGGAGCTCCTTGCGCAGGCGGCCCTGCTCCAGCACGCGCTCGGCATGCCCGTCTTGGCCGCGAGTCTGCGGCAGCAGCGCCTCTGGCGCATCGGATGAGGGCGCTCGGCCAGACGGCGGGCGCGGGGTGCCGGCCTTAAGCTAGCGCCCGCCGTGGCGCGGCACGTAGCGGCCGGCAACCGCGCCCGTCGGCTCGCCATCGCGCGCTGCGAGCCGGCCGTTCACGAACACCAGGCGCGCCCGCCCGTGCGCTTCGAGGCCCTCCCACGGCGTGTAGTCCACGGCCTGATGCTGGGTCGCCGCGCTGATCGTCCAGCGCGCGGACGGGTCCCACACGCAGACGTCGGCCGCGGCGCCCTCGGCAAGCCGGCCGCGCTCCGGCCACAGGCCGAAGGTGCGCGCCGGTCCCTCGGAGAGCAGGCGGCACAGCCCCTCGGGGCCGAGCTGCCCCTCGAAGACCGTGGCCGTCACGGCCGGACGGTGCTCGATGCCCGGGCCGCCGTTGGGGATCTTGGTGAAGTCGCCGCGCCCGCGGTCCTTCTGGCCGCGCAGGTTGAACGAGCAGTGGTCCGTCGCGATGGAGTCCACCTCGCCGGCGAGCACCGCCGCGCGCAGCGCGGCTACGTCCGATGGCTTGCGCAAGGGCGGGCTCATCACGTACTTTGCGCCCGCAAAGCCGTCGTCGCCCGCCTCCAGGTAGCGCGTGTCGTCGAGCGAGAAGTACTGCGGGCAGGTCTCCACGTAGACACCGCGCTGCCCGCGCGCCCGCGCGGCGCGCACGGCGGCAAGCCCGAGCTCCGTGGACAGATGCACCACGTTGACGCGCGCGCCCGCGATCTGCGCCAGGTAGAGCAGGCGGGAAACGGCGTCCGCCTCGGCCTCGGCGGGACGGGAGAGCGGATGCCCCTCCGGCCCCGTGATGCCGGCGTTCAGCACGCGCCGCTGCAGCTCGTTCACCACGTCGCCGTTCTCGCAATGCACGCAGAGCACGGCGTCCAGGTCGCGGCAGACCTCCAGGCAGCGCAGCGTCTCGGCGTCCGAGAGGCGCAGGTGGTCGTAGGCCAGGTAGGTCTTGAAGCTCGATACGCCCGCCTCGCGCATGCGGCGCATCTGCTCGGCGGAGTCCTCGCCCCACTCGGAGATGGCCATGTGGAAGCCGTAGTTGGACGCGCAGCCCGCACCCGATGCCGCCCGCGCCTGCCACTCGGCCAGCGCCTCGTCCATCGTCACGCCGCGGTCGGCCGTGGCGTAGTCCACGATGCAGGTGGTCCCGCCGCAGGCCGCCGCGCGCGTCCCGGTCTCAAAGCTGTCGGCCGTCCAGTCCATGCCGGTCCAGCACTGCAGATGCGTGTGCGCGTCTATGAATCCGGGAAAGACCCAGCAGCCCGAGACGTCGTGCGCCTCGTCTCCCGGCTCGGGCTCGATCCCCTCGGGCGCCACGCGGACGATCTTGTCGCCCTCCAACGCAACGTCGGCGCGCACCGGACCCCGCGGGGTCACCGCAACGCCACCGGTCAACACGATCATGGCTGCTCCTCTCGCCCGCGCAGCCCGCGCTGCGCAGCTGTCACTCCTTGCGGCCCGCCAGCACGCGCTCGGCGCACGCAAGATCCTCAGGCACGTCCACGTCCAAGAGCTCGTCGGGCCCCAGCGCCTCCACCAGCGCCACGCGCTCCTCGCCCGCAAGCACCGAGCGCCCGCCGTCCTGCCCATCGAGCGCCATCAGCGCGCCGAACAGGCGGCGCGGAAACAGCACCGGGCTCGCCGGGACCCCTTGCCAGGACAGGCGCACCGGCACCTCGGGCTGGGCGAGAAACGCGGTGCGGATGGCCCGGAAGCTCTCGGGGCGCACAAGCGGCTGGTCCCCGGGCAGGAACAGGCATCCATCCCAACGCGCCGCCCCGTACAGAAGCCCGGCGCGCACCGAAGCGCTGCGCTCGGCGCCGCCGTGCAGCACGCAGGCCAAGCCGCGCGCCGCGCACGCCTCGGCCACTTGGGGCCAGCGCGTCGAGACCACGCACGCAAAGCCGCCCTCGAGCGCGGTGGGAACCGAGAGGGCCGTGCGCGCCACCAGCGGCTCGCCGTCGAGTGGAGCCAGGAGCTTGTTGCCCCCGCCGCCCGCCGCGGCAAAACGGCGCCCCGACCCGGAAGCCATTGTCACGCAGCCTATGAGCACGGGCGCCTCCCTTCCGCGGGCCTTCAGCCGGGCACCCTGCGCCCGGCGTGCGTTCCGGTCCCATTGTACCCGCCGGCCCGCCTCGACCCCGTCGGCGACCGGGGCCGTCGCAGCCCCCGCGCGGGCTCAGCGCGTGATGCGCGTGCCCGTCTTGCCGGCGATCCCGTCGCGGGCCTTCTCCAGAAGCGTGATGAGCGCCTCTCTCCCCTCGCCCGACTCCACAAACCGCGTGCAGGCCTCGACCTTGGGCTTCATCGAGCCCTCGCCGAACTCGCCGGCGGCGGCCAGCGCCCGGGCGCGGGGCGCAGTAAGCTCGTCCAGCCACTCCTCGTGCTCGGTCCCAAAGCCCACGGCCACTTTCTCCACCGCGGTGAGGATGATGAGCGTGTCGGCACCCAGCTGCTCGGCGAGCTTCTCGGCCGCAAAGTCCTTGTCGATCACCGCCGCAGCGCCCTTGAGGTGAAAGCCCTCGGTGGGGAGCACGGGGATGCCGCCCCCGCCGCAGGCGATGACGATGTGCCCTGACTCGAACAGCGTGCGGATGGTGTCGATCTCCACGATGGCGCCGGGAAGCGGGCTCGCCACCACGCGGCGGTACCCCTTCTGCGGGTCGAACATGAAGTCGTACGCGCGCTCGTCGCGCAGCGCCCGGGCCTCCTGCTCGCTCATGAACGAGCCGATGGGTTTGGTGGGATGCGCGAAAGCCGGGTCGTCGGGGTCGACCTCCACCTGGGTGAGGACCGTGGCCACTCCTTTGTCTATGCCGCGGCGCAGCATCTCCTCGCGCAAGGCGTTCTGCAGGTCGTAACCGATATAGCCCTGGCTCATAGCGCCGCAAACGGAAAGCGGGCAGGGAATATAGCGCTCGGGATCCGAGCGCGTGAGCTCGGTCATGGCGTTGGCGATCATGCCGACCTGCGGCCCGTTGCCGTGCACGATCACCACCTCCTTGCCCTCCTCGATGAGGTCGACGATGGCGCGCGCCGTGCGCTGCACGGCGACCATCTGCTCGGGCAGGTTGGATCCGAGGGCGTTGCCGCCCAGGGCGATGACGATACGCTGGGTCATGGGGCTCCCCTTTCAGATGCGCGGCTGCTCGCCCCCATAGGTGCCTTGCGGGCCGACGGCCCTCCGCGCTTCGACGAGAACGACGAATGCCCGGGACGATGCGCTTGTCGCGCACCCACCCGGGCATTCGGGACGGTGTGTGGTTAAGGGTCGGCGCACCGGGACCGCGGCGCCGGCGCGGGCGGCCGGGGCCCGGCGGGGGCCTTAAGCCTGGTACCAGCGGGGCGTGCCGGCCTCCTCGAGCGCCCTGAGCGTGGCCACCGGGTCCTTGACCTTCTGCAGGAAGATCATCGCGGCGATGGCGTAGGGCTTGTAGCTGGCCTCCTTGTACATGCCCACGCGGTGCATGTCGAAGACGTCGGCCATGACCTCGCCGTGCTCGCAGGAGACGCCGGAGATGTCGGCGGGCAGCGGGTGCATGTAGATGGTGTCATCGCCGTGCGCGGTCTTGGCCATGAGCTCGCGCGTTGAGCACCAGTCCTGGTGCGTGGCGTTCTGGGCGAGAAGCTCCTTCTCGAGCGCCTTGATGCCGGCGTCGTCGCCCTCGGCGTAGAGGTTGGTGCGCTTCTCCATGGCGGCGTAGGGCGCCCAGCTCTTGGGAATGACGATGTCGGCACCCTCGAAGGCCTCGGCCATGGTGTTCACCTGCTTGAAGGTGCAGCCGGACTCGGCGGCGTAGGCGCGGGCGGCCTCCACGCGGTCGCCCATGAGGTCGTAGCCCTCGGGGTGCGCCAGCGTCACGTCCATGCCGAAGCGCGGCAGCAGCGAGATGAGCGACTGCGGGCAGGAGAGCGGCTTGCCGTAGGAGGGCGAGTAGGCCCAGGTCACGGCAACCTTCTTGCCGCGCAGGTTCTCCAGGCCGCCGAACTCCTCGATGAGGTAGAGCATGTCGGCGGAGGACTGGGTGGGGTGGTCGGAATCGGACTGCAGAGAGATGAGGGTGGGACGGTGGTCGAGCACGCCGTCGTGATACGCCTCGTCGACGGACTCGGCGACCTCGGCCATGTAGGCGTCGCCCTTGCCGATGTACATGTCGTCGCGGATGCCGATGACGTCGGCCATGAAGGAGATCATCGTGGCGGTCTCGCGGACGGTCTCGCCGTGCGCGATCTGGCTCTTGCCCTCGTCGAGGTCCTGGAGCTGGAGGCCCAGCAGGTTGGTTGCCTTGGAGAACGAGAAGCGCGTGCGGGTGGAGTTGTCGCGGAACAGCGACACGGCGAGGCCCGAGTTGAAGATGCGCGGCGAGATGTTGCGCTCGCGCAGGTTGCGCAGGGCCGCGGCCACGGCGTAGAGGGCGCGCAGCTCGTCGGTGGTCTTGTCCCAGGTATGCAGGAAGTCGGCGTTGTACATGCCGGAGAAGTCGTAACCGGAGAGCTCGTCGAGAAGCGCGGAGAAATCCTTGGCCATGGTTGGTTCCTTTCGATTCATGATCCAGAAATCGCAGGTCAAACAAAGTCAGCGAGCGGCGCTGTGGCGAGGCGAGGTGCCCCGAACGGGGAGGCCGCACGCCTGGAGTGCGGTGGCCGACGCGTGAGGGGCAGATCGCCCGCCACAGCGCCGCGCAGCGTCGAGCCTACTTGATGTCGTTGTCGGTAGCGCCGGCGCGGAAGACCGTCACGTCGCCGGTCTTCTTGGACGGGTCGTAAAGGTTGAGCGCAGCGGTGTAGAGCGCGGCCGCCGTCACGAGGTCCTGCTTGTAGGTGACCTCGTTGGGAGCGTGCGCCTGGCTCTCGGCGCCGGGACCGAAGCCCACGCAGGGGATACCGTAGCGGCCCTGGATGGAGACGCAGTTAGTGGAGAAAGTCCACTTGTCGGTCAGCGGGCGACCGGCGCGCTTGTCCATCGAGGCCTCGCAGCCGATGCGCTCCTCGCCGAAGAGCGCGTGGTGCGCGTCCACGAGCGCCTGCACATGGGCGGCGTTCTCGGCGTTGATCCACGTGGGGAAGTAGGCCTCGGTCTCGTAGACGGTGCCCTTCCAGCTGGGACGGTCGTACATGTACATGGAGACCTCGACGTCCTCGCCGTACTTCCTGACGGCGGGCAGGTCGCGGATCTCCTGCAGGCAGGAGTCCCAGGTCTCGCCGGCGGTCATGCGGCGGTCGATGGAGATGGCACACGAGTCGGCCACGGCGCAGCGGCTCGGCGAGGTGTAGAAGATCTGGGAGACGGTGCAGGTGCCACGGCCCAGGAAACGCGCGTCGGCGTAGTGCTCGGGGTTGTACTTGGGATCGAGCATCTTGACGAGGCCCTTGATGTCGGTGGACTCGTCGCAACCGTTGTTGTTGAGGGCGCGGACGTCGGCGATGATGTCGGCCATCTTGTAGATGGCGTTGTCGCCGCGGTCGGGCGCGGAGCCGTGGCAGGAGACGCCGTGCACGTCGACACGGATCTCCATGCGGCCGCGGTGACCCCGGTAGATGCCGCCGTCGGTGGGCTCGGTGGAGATGACGAACTCGATCTTCTCGCGCGCGTCCTCCGGGCCGTCGAAGTACTTGTTGACGATGTACTGCCAGCACATGCCGTCGCAGTCCTCCTCCTGCACGGAGCCGACGACCATGATCTTGTAGCCCTCGGGGATGAGGCCGAGGTCCTTCATCATCTTGGCGGCGTACGTCGCGGAGGCCATGCCGCCCTCCTGGTCGGAGCCACCGCGGCCGTAGATGACGTCGTCGGTCTCGTAGCCCTCGTAGGGGTCGGCCTCCCAGTTGTCGCGGTTGCCCACGCCCACGGTGTCGATGTGCGAGTCGATAGCGATGATCTTGTCGCCCTCGCCCATCCAGCCGATGACGTTGCCCAAGCCGTCGACCTCGACCTTGTCAAAGCCGAGCTTCTCCATCTCGGCCTTGATGCAAGCCACGACCTCGCCCTCCTCGCAGGACTCCGACGGGTGGGAGATCATGGCGCGCAGAAACGCGGTCATGTCCTTGCCGTAGCCCTCCGCCGCGCGCTTGATGCCCTCAAAATCCAGCTCTGCCATTATCGCGTCCTTTCTCAACGTAGTGCCGCTGTGCATCGTCTATGCCTCCGGCGCAGGGTACGCGCCGTCCCATACCACTTTGCGGTAGTTAACCGGATCCGTGTCGCCCTCGGTCGAGAAGAGCAGCACCGAGCTCTCGCCGGTGAGCCCGATCGCCTCGCGCAGGTCCGCGTAGGCGGGGTCGGTCATCACGGTGGCGATAAGCCCCGCGCCCACCGCGCCGGACTCGCCGGAAATCACGCGGGGGTCGCCGGCGAGCGGGGCGCCGAGCACACGCATGCCGCGCGCCGCCACCCAGTCGGGGCAGGACACGAAGACCTTCACGTGGTTGCGCAGGATGTCCCAACCCAAGATGTTGGGCTCGCCGCAGGCAAGGCCCGCCATGATGGTGGGCATGTCGCCGTCCACGATGCGGGGCTCCCCGTCTCCGGCCACGGCGCCCTTGTACAGGCACGCGGCCTCGGCGGCCTCCATCACCACGAAGGTCGGCGGGTTGTCGGGGAAGCGGTTTGCGAAGTAGCCCACCACGGCGCCCGCGAGCGAGCCCACGCCCGCCTGCACGAACACGTGCGTCGGGCGCTCGACGCCTGCGGCGGCCAGTTGCTCGGCCGCCTCGGAGGCCATGGTGCCGTAGCCCTCCATGATCCAGCTGGGGATGTCCTCGTAGCCCTCCCACGCGGTGTCCTGCACGATGACGCCGTTCTCGCATGCGTCGGCCTCGGCGGCCGCCATGCGCACGCACTCGTCGTAGTTCACGTCCTCGATGGTGACCTGGGCGCCTTCCTTGGCGATATTGTCGAAGCGGCTCTTCACGCTGCCCTTGGGCATGTGCACCACGGCCTTCTGGCCGAGCTTGTTCGCCGCCCATGCCACACCGCGGCCGTGGTTGCCGTCGGTGGCGGTGAAGAAGGTTGCCTGGCCGAAATCGCGCTTGAGCTCCTCGCCCGTAAGGTAATCGTAGGTCATGGCCGAAACGGGCTTGCCGGTTTTGCCGGCGATGTAGCTCGCCATGGCGAAGGACCCGCCCAGCACCTTGAAGGCGTTGAGCCCGAAGCGGTAGCTTTCGTCCTTCACGGCCAGCGCGCCGAGCCCGAGCTCGTCGGCCAGCGCGTCCAGCTTGGCGAGCGGCGTCACCGCGTACTGCGGGAAGCTCTCGTGGAAGGCGCGCGCCTCGGCTACGCGCTCCTCCGCCATGATGGAAAGGTGCGCGTCGTCGCTCCCCTCCATGCGGTTGAGCGCCCACTTGATCGTTTGGTCGGCCATGTGCCCTTCGTCTCCTTTGGTTCGCATCGCGGGGCGGAACGCGGGCAGGCGGCGCAGTGCGCCGGGCGGCCCGCTTAACCGCCCTCCTTCCTGTGAGGCAAATTATTTATCCGTTTGCCTAACAAAAAGTTTGTTACTGACGTTTTACCATAGGAGAATCAGGCATCACAAGACAATTTGTCTGATGCCGCGAACGGATGGTTTGCAACGGTAAACGGTCTATTATTTGTGAAGAGCGCATATGCATGGTAGAAGGTAACTAACAAAAAGTTTGCTTACACGCTCCTGCCAGATACACTGCGGTCGCAACGCGTCTGCGGCACGCTGTGCGGGGCCGCGGGCAAGGAGGGGCCATGACCACCGGACAGATAGACTTCTACCAGCGCCTGGCGCGCACGCTTGCCATGGAGTTCGGACCGAGCTGCGAGGTGGTGGTGTACGACCTCGAATGCACCGACATGGACCGCTCCATCGTGGCGATCGAGAACGGCCACGTAAGCGGGCGCGGCTTGGGTGCCGGACCGTCGCACGTGGTTCTGGAGGCCCTGCAGGGCGCTCCCGCGGCGCTTGAGGATCGCCCGCCCTACTTCACCAAGACGGCCGACGGCAAAACGCTCAAGTCGAGCACGCTGTTCATCCGCAACGACGAGGGCAAGCCGGTGGGCGTGCTGGCCATCAACTACGACATCACGCTCATGGCGGCCATGGCCTCGGAGCTCACGGCCTTCGTGCAGACGCGCGGCGAGGGCGCCTCGAACGAGCCCGAGGAGATCACCCGCAACATCGCCGACCTCCTGGAGGACCTGCTCGAGGAGAGCGTGCGCTACGTGGGCAAACCCGCGGCGCTCATGACCAAGGAGGACCGCGTGCGCGCCATCGGCTACCTGGATCGGCGCGGAGCCTTCCTCATCAGCAAGTCGAGCGAGCGCGCCTGCGAGTTCTTCGGCATCTCCAAGTACAGCTTCTACTCTTACCTGAACGAGGCCAAGGCCGCGGCCGACGCCAGCGCCTAAGCAGCGCGCGAGAAACGCCGCGAGGAAGCGACCAGGCGGCCGGCCGCGCGGACAACGAAAACGCAGGCAATGCCCGATGCGCCGCGGCGGCACGCCGGCGAGCCCCTTACCGCACCTCGGCGCCGAAGGGCCACAGGGTGAGCTTGGCCATCTTGAAGAGCTGCAGGCCGAACGGGATCCCGACGACGGTCACGCAGTAGAGGGCGCCCTCGAGCAGGTAGCACAGGGCCGACCACCAACCGCCCAAAAGCAGCCAGACCACGTTCGCGGCCACCGACGGCGCGCCGCCGCCGTAGGCGATCTCCTTGCCGAACGGCGCCAGCGTGAGGCTCGCCATCTTGAACGCCTGCCGCCCTATGGGGATCCCTATGATCGTGATATGGCAGAGCACGCCCAGGATAAGAAACCCGAGCGCGGTAACCCAGCCGCCCGTGAGAATCCAGATCAGGTTAAACAGCACGCCGAAACAGCCCATGGCCACCCTCCGCAACATGATTCGAACACGAGGGAGTGTACCCGAGCAGGCGGCGAGAAGGGCCCGCGGGCAGCAGGTTCTTCTCGCCAGCACTACTTAGAGGCGCTAGCTTTGCGCGCCTACCGCCTCCTCGCCTGCACGTCCGCGTCGAGTCGCGCGCGCCACGTATCGTCCATCGCCGCACTGGACGAGCACGCGCGCGCCTGGGCCACCGCACACGCCATGGCCTCGTAGAGCACCCCGGTCCCGCGGCCGTCCGCCACGTAGTCCGCCGCGCGCTCGGGCGCGATGCCCAGGCTCGCCGCCTCCGCCGCGGCGTCGATGTTGGCCCCGATAAACAGGAACTCCCAGCCCCTCTCCCGATGTTCCTCGATTATGCGCTTGACCTGCGGGTACGTGTAGCGACGGCTCGCGTTCTCCTGGCCGTCGGTGGTGATGACAAAGAGCACCCTTTCCGCCTCGTAGCCCTTGGGCTGCACGCCCTGGACCAGGTCGACGTGCCTGATGGCGCCACCCACGGCGTCGAGCAGCGCCGTGCACCCGCAGCACTCGTAGTCGCGCCTCGTAAGCCGGGGCACCTCGCGGATGTCGAGCCGGTCGTGCAGGACGCGCGAGCCGTCCGAGAAGAGCACCGTGGACACCACTGCCTCACCCGGCTCCTCCCGGTTCTTCTCGATGAGGCTGTTGAAACCGCCGACCGTGTCCGCCTCGAGGCCCGCCATCGAACCGCTCGCGTCCAGGATGAAGACGATCTCCGTGCGCATTGTTGCCCCCCTTGTCGCAGCTTACCTGACGACACCAAGGCTACGCGGAGAGGCAGGCGCAGAGGTAAACCGCCGGACGACATCTGGCGAGGAACGTCTGCGACTACTGCGAGCCCAAAAGCGGCTGGTCGAAAGCGAAGAGCGCCTCGTTCACGGTCATGACGTCATGGACGCCGCGCGCGATATAAAACTCGACGATCACATCGAACTTGCTGCTGCGCGAAAGCGTGAGCCCAGCGTGCGCGAGAAGCTCCTGCGTCTGCGGTAGCGTGAGGCCGAGCGCGAGCGCCAGTGCCACCGCCGTGGGCTTGCTTGGCCGGTAGTCGGGCTTGGAGCGAATCTTGGAGAAGAGCTGACGGCTGAGGTTTGCCCGGCGATAGACCTGGGCGTCGGTGAGCCCGCGCTCATCGATCAACGCGAGCAGCGCCTCCGAGAAGGAAGCGTCCAGGCGCGCCAGGCGCTCGGTGAGTTCGTCGGGCGGCACCGACCCGCCAGCGGCAGGGGCGGGTGCGGCGAGAGATGCCGCCACGAAGGGATGCGCCTCGGGGGCGTCTAGCACCCGGAACTCGGCGGAGCGGTCGTACAGGTGCGGGCTGCTGTCAACGTACGCATCGTCCACGTACTCGCACAGCTCGCCCAGGAGCGCCACGCCCTGCGCAACCACATCGCGCGTGAAGACGACGAGCGTCACCTCCACGTCTGGGTGAGTGTCGAGAAACGACGACGCCTCCGCGCGCGCAACGTCGAGCGCCTCGCGCACGGGATAGCCGAAGATGCCAGCGGATATGAGGGGAAAGGCCACCGAGACCGCGTCCAGGCGCGCCACCTCAGCGAACACGCTGCGGTAGCAGCTCCGCAGGAGCTCCCTCTCACCATGCGTCCCGCCTCGCCAGATGGGGCCCACCGCATGAACCACCCAGCGGCACGGCAGGTCAAAGCCCGAAGTTGTCACTGCCGAACCCGTAGGGCAGCGACCGATTTGCGCGCACGCGGCCGCCATCCTGCTCGCGCCAGCGCCGTCGAAGATCGCCCCGCAGACCCCTCCCCCTGCGGCGAGCCGCTCGTTGGCGGCGTTGACGAGCACGTCGGCGCGCACGTGCGCGATGTCGTTGCGAACGATGGAAAACGGCATGGTGACCTCCCGCTTCGACCTTGAGGCGATGGTAGCAGGACGGGCGGACAGATACGCAGCTAGGAGGACGGCGCTTGTCGTACAGAGCCCACTTCACTCAGTTTTTTTGACTCAACTATTTTGAGTCAACTTTTTTGACTAAAACGAAGTGAGTAAAACGGAGCAACGGCAGCGGCAGAGCCCGCACGCTGCCACTCGGCCACTCGCGAGACAACTTGACCCCTCCTCCACCCCCCTCCGCCTTGAGATTCTGGGATCCTTCGGAGCAGACTACTCCCCCACCAGCACAAGGAAGTCGTCGACCGAAAGCGCTGCCACGGGCGCATGGCGCAGGAGTGCCTCGTCGCTCGTCACGAGGAAGTCCGCCTTTGCACGCTGAGCAGCGGCAAGCACGAGACAGTCCTCGAAGTCCGCATGGATGCGCTGGTACTTCCGGGCGAGCCAGACGTCGGACGAGTCGGCACCCACGGCCGTTGCGATTTCGTCCATGTTTGCCACGCATGCCGCCACGTAGGCGGATGCCGCCCGCGCCTGCTCCTCGGAGAGCGTCTCCCCTGCCGCCCGAGCCTGCCGCTTGAGCGAGGCACCCACGAGGTAGTACACGTCCTTTGCCGTGCCGACCGCGTAGAGCAGCTCGATTCCCTTGCGCACGCAGGCATTGAGCAGCTCGTTCGCCGCATGGGAGCGCGGTCGCGCGCCGTCGAACGCGTCGAGCCAAACGTTGGTGTCGAGAAGAACGCGCGACGGCTGTGACATCTACGCCTCCCTCTCCAAACGTTCGTCGTACCAGTCCCCGCGAAGGTCGTCCCAAGACGGGAGGTCCGCTTCGGCTTTGTCGGGAATGCCGAGCTCGCAGGCCGTCTGCTCGTACAAGGACCGCAGGCCGGAGATTGCGGCCGCCTTCCAGGACGCCTCGTCGGAGAGCGCGGAGGCAGCGTCGGGCTCTATGACCTCACGTACGGCCGCAGCGTCGTCCTGGTGGTCCACCACGAACCGCCAGAGCCCGCGCACCGCCGCCGAGGGCGTGTAGCCAAGATGCGCGAGCGCGGCGTCGCCGGCTGCCTTGAGCTCGGCGTCTATGCGCGTGTTCATCTGCACCTGACGTGCTGCTGGCGCCGCGTTTGTCGCAGGCATGCCCATCACCTCGCTTGATTGTATAGCAGTATAGCAAAAGTGAGGAGGTGGAACGCGGCAACCACGGGCAGGCGCAGAGATGTTGTTTGACCCCCTCAGCCCGCCCAGAACCTGACGCCCTCGGCGAACCTGACGAGAGAAGCGGAAGCGGACTACCCTCTCGGTCCCCCTCCAGGCCCCGGGACGGTGCCTCCGCGAAACTGGAGAGGACCATCAGCTTCACGGCACCCGCCGGCACGGCAAACGCGGGAAAGCCGCCGTGACAACGGGAAGCTATCTCGCCATGCGACGCTCGATTGCGTCAGCAACCTGCCCTGCGTTTGCGACGTAATCGATAGGCCGACCACTCTCGGTGTCCTTCCACGCATCAAGGCCATGCGAGAAGGACGAGATGTCCGTTGCCTTCTCGAACGTATTGACGAAGGCCGCCACCTCGTCGACAAGCTGGATCTCGTCCTCGCTCAAAATGCCAGTCGGACGATGTCTGGACACAACCACCTCTCCCCACCCCTTCTGGGCAAGGTCAATGGCCTCGCAATCCTGAAGGAGCGCAACGATTCGGTCCTTCCCGTCCATGACGGGGCCGTAGTCCGCGTGTGCATAGGAGAGCCCCGTCATCGACCGTGTGGTGCGCGCGTAGCACAGAAAGTCGGTGAAGAACATCGCCTTCTGCAGCTTGGTCTTGTACAGGTCGACGCAACGAGACGCCAGCTCGCATACGACTGCGGCAATGCGATCTATATCGAACGGGCGATAGCCGTTGAACCTGCCGGGAACTAGCATCGCCGGGGTGGGCCACTGACGCGCGGTAAAGGCGGAAGAGGCTCCGGAGACAGGGGTCTTGCTCTCGACGAACCGACGAACCGCGGCGACGGTCCTCTCACTCAGCTGGCCCTCCCTCACCGAGAGCAGGGCGGCAGCCCCGGAAGCCGTTGCGGCAAGCATGAGCGTGGTGTTATGCGAGTCATCGGGGATTGCGCCTGCCTCGTAGCGGGCCACGGTTTGCTCGCCGAACCCGAGGAATTTGCTGAACTCGCGCAGGGAGAGACCGTAGCTGTTCCGAAGGCTTCTGACCTCGTCCGGAGCCATGAGTCCATGGGCGGAGCAGTAGGCGGAGTAAGCGCGGCGCAGGTTCTCGCCCTCAATGCGGGAGTCTCCGATTGCCCCGCCACAGCACGGGCAGACCGCAACCTCGGCATCATAGGAGGTCGGCTCGCCCTTTACGGACAACGTCTCAACCTTGTGCTCGACGAACGCGACAACCTCGCGGTCGCACTCAGGGCAATAGGTGTTAGCGGTCTTCTCCACGCTCATTTCCTCGTCTCCCGTCGGCCAACAAACAGCTTTACCGACAAGCACTTGCATCGCTCGGCGTCAGTCCGAACGGACAGCTTCAGGTACAGCGTCTCGCTCCCATACGCAGGCGAAAACTCCGCGACGGTCCACTTGTCCCTAAAGCGCGGGTCTCGATCTTGCTCGGGGCCGTCGAACATGTCCTTCGGCTCAAGCGAAAGAATCACTCGCCTGAGGTCATCTATCGTCATGCCAAGCTCGGCCATGAACGTTATGTTCTGCCCACGAGGCACGAGAACGAAGCCGTTCTTCTCGACGAACTTTTTGACTTGGTGCAGAAACAGCGCCCTTGTATCCATCACCCTCCCGTGCTGTGGAGTGTAATTATATGATTACATTGTACGCCATGGCAAGAAGTCTGCAGAGCTCACGCCATCATTTCCCCTCATCGAACGTCCTTCCTGGGCGCGGGTCAGGAGCCCCAGAAGCAACGGGACGATTGCCGGCATTCAGGTCCACGATAGAATGACTTTCAGACACACAGACACACTCTTCGACGATGGGAGCATCATGGACTTTGGAAACCCGTTTGAGGAGCTTCAGAAAGCGGGTGCCGCAGTACAGAACCTGGTCGGAACAGCTGTGAATGCAGCAGGCGAAGCCGCAACACAGGTTGGCGAGGTGGCGGGGAGCATCGCGTCACAGGCGGGAGAGGCGGCGAGCGGAGCGGCGTCTCAGATTGGTGAAGTCGCAAGCGGAGCGGCATCTCAGATTGGAGAGATGGCAAGCGATGCGGGCAAGGCAATCTCCGGAACCATCGACAACATCAAGCAGGACGTAGAGCGCCAGAAGGCGATGAACTTCCAGAGCATCGAGGCCCTCCAACCGGTTGCCAACGTGGTGAACGAGGCCACCGCCGCGCTTGACGACGAGACTCGGACGGTCCGCGAGAGCTCCATCCCCGAGGTGCTGGGAGGGGCCCTCGGGGCAACTGCGGGAGGAATCGCCTCCTTCGCTGCCCTCTACGGACTCGGGACCGCCGGCCTGTCGGCGGCGGGAATGACCTCGGCCCTCGCCGCCGCAGGCGCCGTCGTGGGAGGCGGAATGGCGGCGGGCGTGTTTGTCCTCGCGGCGCCCGTGGCAATTGGTGCGGGAGTGGGAGTTGGCCTTGCGGCAAAGCTCAGGGCAGATCAGCTCAAGCAGGAGAAGGAGCGCCTCTATGAGGAGGCCCTCAGGAAGCACCAGGCAATCATCCAAGCGCTGAAGGAGGAGACGAACGCCACCAAGGAGCGGATGGAGTACCTTCAGTCGCTCAACATCCTTCTCACCAAGGCGATTGAAGAGCTCCGTGAGGATCTGAGCAAGTGATGAGTCGCTACGAGTACAGCGAGGAAGAGCAAAGAATCAACGCCGTCCTCGCCTATCAGGACAAGCTGCTTAACGAGATTGGCCTTCCGGACACCAAGGGCCTGGAGGAGACCATCGCTTCGTCAGAGAGCTTGCTGAGGTCGCTTGGCTACAATCCAGCACAACCAGCTGATATGGGCGTTGAGCAACTCGACCCGCTGTCGGTGCCCCCTGAGCTCATATCCCCCAAGCGCATCTATCTCCCCTCGTGGGACGAGCTTGTTGCGGAGGCGTGTGAGAACGGTTGCGCCGACGCCACGCTTGAGGACCTGTTCACTCCGGAGGAGCTCAATGACAACGTCAAGGCGGTGAGGCAGCTCAACGCTGAGTACAACGCCATCCATCAACTCGACGAAATCGACGTCGCCATCGCCGCTGGTGCAGGACTTCTCTCTGCGGCTATCGAGATTCTTCTTGTGGGCATTCCCCGCAAGACTCCAAACGGCGTCGAGGCAGGCCCGGTCACTAATTTCATTCGCGGTCATCTCGAACACTCCCTCAGTCCCAGTCAACTAAGGGAGCTGGAGAGGGCGGCCGAGGTCCCCTATGACGCAACGGTCAACGAAGGCTATACGACAACCCGGGTCGAGGGACTCTGCCCCGGCATGCACCGCCTGTACTCGTTGGGACACGACCCGCTCCTAGGCCTTGTTGTTGGTGTTTCCGACATCCTCACGGGACGGATGACCACTATCGACAAGCACGGAAAGATCGTCGTTCAGGCAATCGAGCGCTACGCACACCTCCGGAAGACAGACGTCGTGCAGGCGCTTGTCACACAGCTCATGCACTTCTTCTCAGATGTCACGACACCCGCAGGCCTTCCCGCGCCCGGTATGGCCCTGTTCAACCTCATGCAGTTTGGGAGTATTGGGGACGAGAAGGCAACCATAGCTGAGATCGTCCAAGGCATGTACTGGCAAGGATACGATTTTGTGCAGTTCTGCTCCCAGTCGATTCCCGTTGCCGTATGCGAAATCCTGGTACGCTTTGCCTATGCCTTCCGTAAGGTCAAGGGAGGGACGCCCGTTAAGGACGCCATCCCGCTCTCGACCAATCGCGAGAAGAACCCCAAGCTAGGAACCATGCTCTTTACTGCCCACAGCATCGCGACCGCCGCGAATGCGGGCGTAGTCGCATTTTCCAAGAATCCCATGGCCGTCAGCTACCCCCAGTGGATAGCATTCGCCAAGTACTCGTACCAACAGCTCAGATGGGTATTCGTAGAAAAGCCCGCGGCGCGGGATCGATATGTAAGGCTCGAGATAGCTGAACAGCTGCAAGACGTTTATGGTGACATCGACGACCTATTCGAAAGGGTAGCGGCAGATTCGATCGTGCTTGGATAGCGGCGGCCCGCCTACGCAACTGGCTGTATCCTCTCTTCTGGCGAGACGTCCTCGTTGAGCCGCCTCAGCCTCGCGAGCGAGACCTGGTACTGCCCCGTCTTTGGCCTCTTCCGACCGGAGACGAGCTGCCACACCGGCATCCCGGGGCCGTTGTAGACCTCCGTCAGCTGACCCTTGTCATCGATGCTGAACGCCAGGAGGTAGTCGGGCTCGCTACTGATTGCGACAGCACGCCGCTGGGTCACCTTGATCTGCACGAGCCGTCCGTCCGGGGCCACTCCATCGTGAGTCTCGCAGCTCGCCGTAAACAGGCTGATGCCATAGCGTTCGGCGGCGAACACCTCGCCGATGCTCCCAACGAGATGGCCGTCCGGCGTGAAGTGCCTCCCAGGGTACATCGCCTCGAGCCTGCCCACGAGCTCGTACAGTTGATTTATGATGCTTGTCAGTTCCTGAGATTTCCCCATAGTCGAACGCACCCCCCGCTACACCATCCCGCTGGACAAAGAGCACCGCGGCGCGAACGCCCCGCCGTCCAAAACCAAACGCGGCGTACAAGCCGTTGTTCCCTACCTTACCCAATGGGTCCGGGTATACGCTTACAAAGTCCGACCGCTCCGCGCAGCAGCCACAGAAGCCGTCCTAGAAGACTGACTTGAGGTCGGGAGTCTCCGCTCTCACGAAACGAACTGAGCGAATGTCGGGGAACGATGGACCGTACTTGCCCACGTGCCAGCACTCCCACCCATTTACGGAAATGCGCTTTCCCATCGCAAGCTCCTTCACCCACGTCGTAGCCCGAAATAGACTTTCAAGAGCCTCCATTTGAGAAGCGGGTACCGTACCCATCAGTAATCTCTGCGACGACAGAACGTCCAGCATCGCTAACAAACAGAGTACTTCGCAGAGCAGCTGACGCGACAGAGCAGACCGAGCTGAAGGGTCGTGAGAAAGAAGCCCTCTTCGCCGGTCCGTGCGACGCCACGATCTCTGCGCTCAGCTCTGGACCAGGACCCAGCAATCGAGTCGTCAAACGCGCGGTTCGACCGCAAATTACTCGCTCATCCCATGTGCCCACATCGTGCAGCTCCGTGGATATCACCAGGCAATCTTTGCTGAGATCACCCGTTAAGTGAGCCCTTTTCTCGGTAAAAGACACATCCGAGAGCCCGAATAATAGGCGGAGAGAGTGAAGCTGCCGAGCGTGAAGAGCGCCAACAGTGACGTAGGCATGGTAGCCTGCACGGCGGCGAATCTCCTCAAGAAGGTCTGCCCATCTGCCCGGGCCTATCGTAATCACCATCGGTCACGTGACGCGCATTCAGATCCTCAAGATGATGGATAACTGAACGCAGCGTAATTTGATCGTTCCGGGAAAACATCGGGCGATGGTAATTGTCACCCTTCTTGTACAGGAAGTCCAAATAACCACCATCCACGACCTCCTCAAACGAGAAATACGAGGCCTTGTTAGGGTTATCGCGTGCAAACCAGCGTAGGCAACGAAAAGAAGTGTGAGGGTGATGATACGCCACTGACCGTCATGAAGAGCACCATGACAACAGCGGAAAAGTTTAGCAGCCCGCCGTCAGCTGGCGCGCTTCCCGCGCGACCACGGGGCACGGCCGTTGGCCAAGTTCACGAGCGCGCGGGCGAGAGCCTCCGGGAACATCCCTCCCGACGAGTTCACGAGCACGAACAGCGCGCTCCTCACGCCCCCTTCAACCGAAGCACGGCACTCGGGGCAGGCGGGGTCGGCGTAATCGCGCTCGATGAACCACCGCACCAGACGCACCGCAAGCCGGCAGAGGCGCGACGATCGCGCAAGGTCCTCGAGCGTGTCCGTCTCGTCGAAGGACCCGCGCCCATGCGGGAGATCCTCGGGTATCTCCGCTCCGAGCAGAACCTTCGCGTCTTCCCGCGTCGGATAGCCGGGGCGCGGGCGCGCGTACCATGTTCCCGCGAAGCGCTCCGCGAGCTCCTGCGCCCGCTCGCGCGAGAGCCGCGCGAGCCCCGCAAAGGCAGGCGCAGCCGCCGGCCCCTCCGCATGGGTGCCGCCCGCATCGGTGCCAGAGCCCTCCTCCCCCACGGTAAGGACGCAGGTAAGGCGTATGTCGCGCACCGAGGCCCCTATGCGCAGCTCGTAGGGGCCGGGCACGAGCCGCCATCCGTTGTCCCAAAGGGAGAAGCTCTTGGGATCGAGCTCCACCCTGACGCGTCGGCGCTCGCCGCATCCGAGCGGGCAGCGCGCAAAGCCCGCGAGCGCCACGGGCGGTCGCGGCACGCCGTCAAACGGAGCGTCGGTGCAAAGCGGCACCGCGTACACCTGCGCCACCTCGGCGCCCGGGCGATCCCCTGTGTTGGCGAGCTCAAACGAAACCGCATCGCCCTCCACGCGCGCGCAGGCATAGGAAAAGCGCGCGTACGAGAGGCCGTGCCCGAAGCAGAAGGCAACCCGGGCCCCCACCGCCTCATAATACCGATAGCCCGAGAAAACGCCCTCGCGGTACTGCGCCTGGCGGTGCGGATCGCCCCACCACCCCATGCACGGCGCGTCCTGCGCGCTGAGCGGCCACGTCTCGGCCAAACGGCCCGAGGGATCGGCCGAGCCGGTGAGTACCTGGTAGGAAGCCTCGGCGCCGGCCTCGCCGCCCAAACCTGCCCAGAGCACGGCACCGGCAGCACGGGCGCAGGAGAGCTCGACGGGGCTGCCGCTTTGAATCACCACCGCGCACCGCGCGCTTGCCGCCGTCACGCGCCTCACGAGCTCGCGCATTCCCTCGGGCATCTCCATCCCCGCACGGTCAAAGCCCTCCTGCTCCCAAGAGCCCGGCAGCCCCACCACGACCACGCATGCGTCGGCGGAGCGCGCCGCCTGTTCCGCCTCTGCGAGCAGCACGGGCGTGGTCGATCCGTCGCGCGGGTCGTAGCCTGCCGCGTAACGCCACCCCGGCGCCTCGTCGCGCAGCGTCGAGACGCGGCGGGCGCTCACGTGGCTCGACCCTACGCCCTGGTAGCGCGGCTCCGCAGCGAACGCGCCGATAAGCGCCACCGACGCGCCCGGCTCGAGCGGCAAGGTGCCGTCATTTGCGAGCAGCACGTGGCCCTCGGCGGCTACGCGCCGCGCAACGGCTCGGCGCTCCGCCACCGCCGCGGCATCAAGCGCCGGGCGCTCGGCGGCACGGGCGTCGGCCGCCACGGGCGCGCCGCCCGCGCCGCGCTTCGCGGCGTGCTTGAGCGCGAGACGCACGAGGCGCTCGGAGGAGGCGCGCACGTCCTCCTCGGAAAGCTCTCCCAAGGCAAGGGCGCGGCGCACATGGCGCTGGTGGTGGCGCGTGCCGCCCGGCATGGCGAGATCGCACCCGGCGCGATAGGCGGCAACGCGGTCGTGCATGCCGCCCCAGTCGCTCACCACCGCTCCCTGAAAGCCCCATTCCCCGCGCAGGATGTCGTTCAGCAGCAGGCGATTGTCCGAGCAGTAGGAGCCGTTCACCTTCACGTACGCGCTCATCACCATCTCGGGGCGGGCGCAGCGCACCACGTGCTCAAAGGCGCGCAGGTACAGCTCGCGCAGAGTACGCTCGTCGATGACCGAATCGCTCGAAAAGCGCTGGAATTCCTGGGAATTGGCCGCAAAATGCTTGGCGCAGGCCCCCGCGCCCGCGCTTTGGATGCCCCGCACCTGCGCCGCGGCCATGACGCCGGCCAGGAGCGGGTCCTCGGAAAGGTACTCGAAATTGCGGCCGCACAGCGGGCTGCGCTTGATGTTGAGGCCGGGGCCGAGCACGATACCAACGCCGAGAGCAACCGCCTCGGCGCCGATGGCCGCGCCCACGCGCTCCGCGAGGGCGGGATCCCAACTGGCGGCAAGCGTGCAGAGGGCGGGGAAGCACGTTGCCGGCGCGGACTCGGTCACCACGCGCGCATTGGCCCCCGCCGACTGGTAGCGCAGGCCGCTGGGTCCGTCCGAAAGCGTGAGCGCGGGAATGCCCGACAGGGCCTTGGTGCGCCAGAAATCGGCGCCCACGCCGAGCTCAACCGCCTCGGAGAGCTTAAGGCCCGCCACGGCGTCGCGCGCCCGGCGCGCCAGCGCGTCCTCGTCACCGCGCGCACGAACCGCCGCGCGCCCTCTCGCCGTGCCATCGGGCATAGCGCACCTCCCCCTTGGATGCAGCATGCCCCACATTGTCCCACACACCGAGGTCCTCGTGCCAGCGGAACGGGGCCGCCCCTGCGGCCGCCCGGCCGCCCTTACCTGCGGTAGTAGCTGTGCGCAAGCGGCAAGCTCGTCTGCAGCTCTCCCGTGAGGGCTCGGTAGGCGTTTTGCACTGCAGGCGCCGTTGGGATCGAGGCGATCTCCCCAATGCCCTTTCCGCCGTAAGCCACGTCCAAGAGCTCGTCCTTCTCGACGCAGATAGCGTGGATGCGGGGGATGTCCGGAGCGCGGAAGAGCCCGAGCGTGCCGAACTTCACCTGCGGCACGCAATCCTCGAGGTCGAAGCGCTCGGTGAGCGCGTAGCCCATGCCCATGAGCACGCCGCCCTCGATCTGACCCTGGATGGCGATGGGGTTCACCACGCGCCCGGAATCGTGCGCGGCATGGACCTCGGTCACGCGGCCATCGTCGTCCAGGATCACCACGTGCGTCGCGTAGCCGTAAGCCACATGGCTCTTAGGATGCGCGACATCCGCGCCGAGCTTGTCGGTCTTCTCCAGGTACTCGTAGGAGAACGAGCGGCCCTCGAGCATAGCCAGCGCCGCCGCCGGATCGGACGCATGGCAGTCCGCCCCCGGGCCCGCATAGGGCGTGTCGTCGGCGTACTCCACGGTGAGGCCGTCGCCATGCGCGGCCACCGCGTCTGGGACCTCCGCTCCCCCCTCCGCCGCAAGCATGGCGTCGCGCAGCAAAAACGCCGCGCCGCGCACGGCCTCGCCGGTGATGAGCGTCTGACGCGACCCTGAGGTGGTACCCGAGTCGGGTGCGCGCTCGGTCGAGCACTCGCCGTTGGCGATGCGCGCGAGCGGCAGCCCCGTGGCCTCGGCCACGTCCTGCAGAAACACCGTGTTGCACCCCTGGCCGATATCGGACGTAGCGGAGTAAACCACGGCGCGCCCGTCCTCCACGCGGATCGTGCAGCGCCCGGCATCGGGCAGGCCCACGCCCACGCCCGCGTTCTTCATCGCGCACGCGATGCCGGCGTGGCCGGGATGCGCCTCGTAGGCGTCGCGCACCGCGAGCAGCGTCTCCTTGAGCGCAGTGGAGCGGTCGGCGATCTGCCCGTTGGGCAGCGCCTTGCCTGGTTCGATGGCGTTGCGGTACCTGATCTCCCACGGCGAGATGCCCACCTCGTCAGCGAGAAGGTCGATGAGGCTCTCGAGCGCGAATACGCTCTGACATACGCCGAAGCCGCGGAACGCGCCGGCCGGCGGGTTGTTGGTGTACCAGCCATAGCCGCGGATATCGGTGTTCTGGTAGCAGTACGGCCCCACGGAATGCGTGCACGCGCGCTCCAAAACCGGGCCGCACAGGCTCGCGTAGGCGCCGGTATCGAAGTTGATCTCGCAGTCCAGGCCCACGAAGGTGCCGTCCTCGTCGCAGCCGAGCGTGAAGGTGCCCTCCATGTAATGGCGCTTGGGATGGAAGTTGATGGACTCCTGGCGAGAAAACCGGCACTTAACCGGCCGCCCCACCGCAAGCGCGGCAAGCACGGCCAGATGCTGCGCGGATACGTCCTCCTTGCCGCCGAAGCCGCCGCCCACGAGCATGGTCTGAACGACCACGCGCTCCGGGGCGTCGTCCCAGCCGAGCATGTGGGCGATCTCCTTGCGGGAGTCGTAGGCGCCCTGGTCGGACGAGCAGACCTTCACGCCGTCCTTGTACGGGAAAGCCACGGCGCACTCCGGCTCAAGGAAGGCGTGCTCGGTGAACGGGGTCCTGAAGGTGCGCGTCACCTTGTGCGCGGCGCCCGCGAGCGCCGCGGCGGCGTCGCCGCGGACCACGTGGCGGCTCTGGCAGACGTTGCCCTCGGGTGTGACCCAGCTGCCGAAGGCGAGGTAGGGCTTGTGGAGGACGGGCGCGTCCGGGCGCCGCGCCTCCTCGATCGAGCGCACGGGCTCGAGCACCTCGTACTCGACCTTGACGGCCCTCTTGGCCTTCTCGAGCGCAGCTGCGTCCTCGGCCACCACGAGCGCGACGGCATCGCCCACGCAATGCGTGACGTCGCCCTCGGCGATCATGACGTCCCAGTCGTAGACCAGGTGGCCCACGGCGTTCACGGGCACGTCGGCTGCGGTGAGCACGGCCAGAACCCCGGGCATCGCACGGGCCCTCTCGGCGTCTATCCTGACCACGCGGGCGCGCGGGTGCCTGGAGCGCACCGCGCCCGCGTAGGCGAGGTCGGGGAAATCGCGCTCGTCGATGTCGTCGGGATACCTGCCGTAGCCGAGCACCTTCTGCCGCACGTCCACGCGGAAGGCGCGCTTGCCCACGCCGTAGTCGTCCCCGCGCTCGAGCGCCGGATCGATGCTCTTCTCGCCCCTCAGGACGGCGGCGGCCAAAAGGATGCCCTCGATGATCTTCTGGTAGCCGGTGCAGCGGCACACGTTGCCGCGGATGGCCTCCTTCACCTGGTCCTCGCTGGGATCGGGCTCGCAGGCGATAAGCGCGGCGCCCGCCATGACCATGCCGGGGATGCAGAAACCGCACTGCACGGCGCCCACCGCGCCGAAGGCGTAGACAAAGGCCTCGCGCACCTGCTCGGGCAGCCCCTCGACCGTCACGATGTCGCGACCGCAGGCGAGCTCGGTCGTGAGGACGCAGGCCTTGACGGCAACCCCGTCGACGTGCACGGTGCAGGTGCCGCACGCACCCTCCGAGCAGCCGTCCTTAGCCGAATGTATGTGCAGGTCGTCGCGCAGGTAGCGCAGCAGCGGCTTGTTAACGGCGCATGTGCGCTCGACGCCGTTCACCCGGAAGGTGTAGCCCTTACCGCTCATCGCCGAACCTCCTCACTGGGCCGCGAAGATGCCCAAGGCGTCGTGGATCGCCTTCCTCGGGCACAGCGTAGCGCATCGGCCGCACGAGATGCAGTGCGAACGGTCGATAACCGCCCGCTTACCCGCCATCTCGATCGCGCCGACCGGGCACCCTCGCTCGCAGCGGCGGCACCCGATGCAGTCCTCCTCGGCGATCCAGATCCTCGTCATCGCGTCTGTCATGGCGCCCTCCTCGCCGCCCGCGCGCGTCCCCCGGCAAAGGATGCGCGCGGGCCCGCCTTGAACCGCTGGCGCGTTAGCCCAGCAGGTAAGCGTAGTTGTCGCGAGCGGCCTGGATCACGCGGCGCACGTCGTCCGGCAGCCCGCAGGACTCGTCGTCCACGTCGAACGTCCCCGAGACCTCCGCCAACCGCACGCGGAACGTGCCGTCGGCGAGCTTGAGGAAGCCCTCGTTGTCGCTCGCGTCCATATCCCCCTCGCTCCAGAATACCGTGAGTTTGCCCTTGTAGGGACGGCCCTCGTAGGGGCAGAACACGGCGCAGTTGCCGCATTCGTTGCACATGCCGTCCACGTGCAGGATCTGCTTGCGCTTGAACCCGGGCACGTCGAGCAGCACGTTCGCGCGGTTGGGGCACACCGTCACGCAGGCCCGGCACGCCAGGCAGTCCAGAAGCGGCAGCGCGGCGGGAAGCGAGCGCTTGCCCTGCGCGCGCTCGGGGCGGCGGTACGCGTCGCCCGCAACGCAGGCCTCGTCGAGCGCGACCACCGCCGCAACGTCCACGCGCCGGCGGCTGACGTTCTCGACCGTGCCCACGTTCTCGGCCATCTTGGCAAAGCGATCGTAGCCCGTGGGCCTCAGCAGTGCCGTGGCGAGCGTCACCGGCCAAATGCCCGCATGGTAAAGGTCGGCGATGTTGTTCTCGTCCGCGCCGGCCGAGAAGGAGATGTGGACCTTGCCCTCGAAGCGCTCGGCGATGCGGCGCACCACCGCGATGGCGAGCGGGAACAGCGCCACGCCCGACATGTACATCTGGTCGGCGGGCAGCTCGTTGTACGTGACGTTCACCGGCAGGGTGTTGCACACCTTGATGCCGAACTGCCGGCCGTTGGACTTGGCCACCTCGATCAGGCGGCGGAACATCGACTCGGCGTCGTCCCACGCGAGGTCGTTCTCAAAGCTCGAGCGCTCCATGGAAAGCGCGTCGTAACCCAGGCTGTCGAGGCGGCTGCGCACGAAATCGTAGCCCATGAGCGTGGGGTTGACCTTCACGCAGGTGTCGAGGCCCTTCTCGGTCAGCAGGTAGGAGACGATGGACTCGATCTCGCCGGCAGGGCAGCCGTGCATGGTCGACACGGTCATGGAGGTGCTCACCTTGGGCGAGATGCCCTCCACGAAGGCGGCGTCCACGTACTCGAAGCGGTCGAGGTTGGCAAGCGCCCAGGAGCGACATTCCTCCCAGGCGGGCGTGGCGCTCGCGTCCTTGAGGCCCTCGATGAAGCCGTCGACCTTTGCGCTCTTGATGCCGGCGAGGTCGTAGCCCACGCTCATGTTGAAGATGAAGCCGTCGTCGGCGCCAAGGCCCCACTCGCGCGACAAAAGCTTGCAAGCGAACCAGCCCTTGACGTACTCGGCCTGGGCGTCGGCGCAGGTGAGCTCGGTGGACCACTCGCAGTTGTAGCACACGTCGCCCGGGGCGATGCAGGGCTTGGGAATGCAGGCCGAGAGCTCGGCGCCGTCCATGACCTGCACGGTCTTGAGCTCGAAGAAGCGCGCTCCCGCCCAGTACCCGGCCACGAGGTTCTGCGCGAGCTGGGTGTTGGGGCCGGCGGCGGGGCCGAACGGAGCCTCGATGCGCCCGCCGAACAGGTCGATCCCGCTCCCCGGGGCGTACGACGCGCTGCGGCGCACGCCGAACACGCTCCCCTGCCGCTCGTGCTCGGTCAGCGCCCAGTCCATCAGCTGCCCAAAGGGCATGGGCTTCATAACGTCACTCATGTGGTTCTCCCCTCTGGGGCGGCGCAGACCGCCGCCCGGATCGTTAGCATGCGAACCGCCGCGCGGTTCGGGCCCGCGCTCAGTACGCGCGGCCGTTGAGCCTCTCCCAGAGCAGCTTTGCCTGCTCGAGCGTCCAGGCGTTGATGCGCTCCTCGTCGATGCCCACGAACGCGCGATCGCGGTAGAGCACGCGCCCGTTGACGATGGTGGTGCGGCAGCTCCGGCCCATCATGCCGAAGAGCATGTGACCGTCGACGTTCTCATCTGAGAACGGCGTGAAGAACGGGTAGTCCATCACGATGACGTCGGCCGCCGCGCCCGGCTTGAGCGCGCCGATCTCGCGTCCGAAGTACGCGCTCGCCATGGCGGGATTGTTCTGGAAGAGCATGCCCATGTCCTCGGCCCAGCCCACGTTGGGCATGGCGGCGTTGTGCCGCTGCGCGATGATGAAGACCTTCAGGCTCTCGAGCATGTCGTGGGTGTAGGCGTCGGTTCCCAGGTGCACGGGGATGCCGCGGCGCCAGAACTCGAGCACCGGCGCGATGCCTACGGCGTTGTTCATGTTGGACTCGGGGTTGTTGACCACGTGGGTGCCCGTCTCCTTGATGATCTCCATCTCGGCGGGCGTGACGTGGATGCAGTGCCCGAGCATCGTGCGCGGGCCGAGAAGCCCGTGCTGCAGCAGCCGCTCAACCGGCGGGATGCCGCCGCGCTTCTCGCGGGAATCCCAGACGTCGTTCATGCCCTCGCAGACGTGGATGTGAAAGCCGGTGAGACCCGCGTTGGCCTCGGCCATCTTGTCCATCGTCTCGTCGGAGAGCGTGAAGGTGGCGTGCCCGCCGAACATCGCAGCGATCATGTGGTTGCCGGAGGACTGCCGCTCGGCCGCCCAGCGGGCGAACGCGGCGTTCTCGGCGATGGCCTGGTCGCGCTTCTCGTCCCCGCGGCGGTCGGAGGTCTCGTAGCAGAGGCATGCGCGGATGCCCGTCTCCTCGGCCACGTCCTTGATCGCGAAGAGGGAGCCCGGGATCTCGCAGAAGCTCGCGTGGTGGTCGAAGATCGTGGTCACGCCGTTGCGCAGGCTCTCCAAGATGGTGGCGTAGGCGCTCGCGCGCGTGCCGTCGAGCGTGAGGTTGTCATCGATCTTCCACCACTGCTGCTCGAGGTTCTCGAGGAAGTTGCGCGGATCGCAGCCCTTGATGGAAAGGCCGCGCGCCAACCCCGAGTAGATGTGAGTGTGGCAGTTCACCAGGCCCGGCATGATGACGCCGCCGCGCGCGTCCACGTACGCAGCGTCCGGGTACCGCTCTTTAAGGGCGCTCTCCTCGCCCACGCAGGCGATCAGCTCGCCGTCGATGGCGACCGCGCCGCGCTCGATGTAGGGGCGCGCCGGATCGCGGGTGATCACACGCCCGTTACCCACCAGCAACATAGGCGCTCCTTTCTCTCAGGGCGGCCGAAGCCGCCGCACACGCGGGCGCCGCATGCGGGCGCCCGCGCCTCTCGTCCTGCGACGCTAGCGGTCGCGCGCCACGTCGGGTTCCTCGCGGGCAGCCGCGGCCTCAGCCTCGGCCTCGGCGTCCTTGGGCAGCACGAGGTTCAGGATGATGGCAACGATGGCGGAGACCACCAGCTCGGAAGCGCCGAAGACGCTCGAAACCCACTCGGGCATGCCGGGGCCGGCAAGGCAGCCGGACACGTGGTAGATGCCGAGGCCCAGCGCGATGGAGGTGCCCACGATGAGCTTCTTGCGCGGGGTGAAGCCGCCTTCGATGATGAGGTCGAGGCCGCTGACCGTGATGGTGGCGAAGACGCCGAGCACCGCGCCGCCGATGACCGGCTGCGGAATGCAGGTGAGCAGCGCCGCCAGCTTGGGCAGGAAGCCCGCGACGATGAAGACGAGGGAGGCGAACGTGAACACGAGGCGGTTCTTCACGCCGTTGGAGATGATGATGCCGGTGTTCTGCTCGTAGGTCGACTGGGGCACAGCGCCGATGAACGCGCCGAGGATCGACATGATGCCGAGCGAGACGATGCCGCCGGTGTATTCGCGGCTCGTGGGGATGCGGTGCTCGACCGCGTTGGTGGTCATGGCCACGCCGCCCATGTTCTGCAGGCAGTTGACCACGTAGACGATGGCCGCCGTCGCCATGGCGGCCGGCGCGAAATCAAGTCCGAAGTGCATGACGCCGGGCACGGAGAACCATCCGGCGGCGGACAGGTTGCCCAGGTCGAGCATGCCGAAGGGGATGGAGACAATGGTGCCGATGATGATGCCGAACAGCAGCGAACCCTGGCTCAGGATGCCGGTGGTGAAGTTGGTGAGGATGAAGACCACCACGAGCGTGACGAGAGCGATGAGCCAGTTGAGCGGGCTGCCGAAATCGGGGGCGCCCTCGCCGCCGGCCATCCAGCGAATGGCGATCGGGTAGAGCGACAGGCCGATGGTGAAGATCACGGTGCCGGTGACGACTGCCGGGAACAGATGCTTGATGTACTTGATGAACAGTCCCACGACCACGGCCACGATGCCGCCCACGATCTCGGCGCCCAGGATGGTGCCGATGCCGAAGTCGGCGCCGATGGTCTGGAACACGGGCACGTAGGCGAAGGCCGCGCCCATGATGATGGGCAGGCCCGTTCCGATGCGCCCGAAGAGCGGGAAGAGCTGGATGAGCGAGGCGATGCCCGTCATGATGAGCGAGGCCTGGATGAGCAGGGTCTCATCGGCTGCGGAGAGCCCGCAGACGCCGGCGATGATCATAGCCGGCGCGACCACGCCCATGGCCGAGGCCAGCACGTGCGAGAGCCCCAAGGGCACGATCTGCACCAGCGAGGGCCTTCCCTCCCAGGTGAACAGCGGGTTCTTCTCGTCCGCTGCTTGCGTTGCGGTGGCTTTGTCGGACATACGCTTCTCCTCTCACGGGGCCGAGCCCCGCCTGTCCGGCGCCTGGGGACGCACTCCGCGCATGCTCCGTGCGAGGCTGTTGCCGCTGCAGGCCGAGCACGTGCCCCGGATACGCCCGCCCGGATATGCCGCGCTCG
The DNA here is from genome assembly GCA_944321435.1 of uncultured Coriobacteriaceae bacterium. Lineage (GTDB taxonomy): Bacteria > Actinomycetota > Coriobacteriia > Coriobacteriales > Coriobacteriaceae > CALUOB01. The sequence goes on from CALULH010000005.1 coordinate 124,637, forward strand.
CCTCGGTCAACCTCAGGTTGGGTGCGGAACCCGTCCCTGCGCTTGTTCTGTACCGTCATCATAAAATAATAATTTCTCATTTCTGATAAGAATTTATTATTCTAGATGCGGCTTAGCAGGCGCGTTGCCCTTGTTTCCGCTGGTACCACCATACAGATAATCTGTTTGCTTTGCTAAAAGTTTTTCTGTTCACACCGTTCGCAGGCGCTTTCCTACCGTTGGCGCAGGGGCCTTGTGCAAAGCCCCGCTGCGCGCGGCCCGCCCCTGCCGCTCTAACGCCGTCGGCTTGCGGCAGGACCGCATACGGCAAGCGCATAAAAATGGCGGCGAACGGTCAGACCGTCCGCCGCCCAGCTCAAAAGGAGCCCACGACGCCCCCATGGTTCCGTCCGCTCCCGTTTGCGGACGACGACCCATCGCGTCCGGCTACGCCCGGCATCGCGAGCCCTTGGGAAAGCGCAACCGCCCCCGCCGAAAACACGCGGGCAGACAAGCCGAGACCGACCTCGCCCCCATCGAGCCGCGTCGTCCGACGGGAGCATCGCATTGGGCAAGCCTTGACACGGGAGCTTCTCGCCCCGGCGCTAATCCTCGGAGTTGTCGTCGGGCACGATGAGGTTCAGCACGAAGACCACGAGGAAGGCGACCATGAGCGAACTGCCTAGGATGTTCTGCGCAAGCTGGGGCATGAACTGCAGGATGCTCGGCACGGTCTCGATGCCCACGCCCAGTGCCAACGCAACGCCCACGATCATGCGGTTGCGGTAGTTGAGCGGCTGCTCGGAGATCAGCTGGATGCCCGAAAGCGTAATGGCAGCGAAAACGGTCACGGTAGCGCCGCCGAGCACCGGCTGCGGGATGGTGGCCATGAGGGCCATGAGCTTGGGGCAGACGCCCGCCAGGAGCATGATGACGCCCACGATGGCGAACACGCGCTTGGCCACGACCTTGGTGGTGCAGATGAGGCCCACGTTCTGGCTGTAGGGGTCGGTGGGCAGGCCGCCGATGACCGCGCCGATCATGCCGCAGATGCTTTGGCCCTTGATGGCGCCGCCGAGCTCCTTGTCGGTGGCGTCGCGGCCGAAGCCGCCCATGGCGGTGGAGGACACGTCGCCGATGGTCTGGACGGCCTGGACCACGTACATGAGTATCATCATGATGATGGCGTCCAGATGGAACTCGAGCCCAAAGTGGAAGGGCAGCGGCACGGAGAAGAACGCCGCGTCAGCCACGTCGGAGAAGTCCACGATGCCGCCCATGACGAGCGCGATGGCGTAACCCACGACGATGCCGACGATCATGCCGGAGACCTTGAGCAGGCCCTTGCCGAACAGGCTGCACGCCAAGGTGACCGCGAGCGTCACGATGGCCAGGATCCAGAACTGCGGGGCGCCGAACGTGCCCGCGGCCTGTGCGGCCGAGCCGCCGCCGAAGTAGTTGATGGCCGTCTCGTAAAGCGACAGGCCGATGGCCAAAACCACGGTGCCGCAGACGATGGGCGGGAAGAACTTGCGGATCCGCCCTAAGAACATGCCGATGAAGATGGATGCGAAACCCGCCACCAGCTGGGACCCGAAGATGGCCGCGATGCCGTACTGCGTGCCGATCATGGTGAGGATCGGCATGTAGGCGAACGCCACTCCCATGACGCTGGGAAGGCCCATGCCGAAGCCGAGCACCGGGAACAGCTGCAGCAGCGTGGTAAGGCCGCCGATGATCATCGCGGCCTGCATGAGCAGGGTCTCGTCACCCGCAGAGAGCCCGCAGGTTCCCGCAATGAGCATGGGCGGGGTGATGTTGCCCACGAGCATTGCCAGGACATGCTGCATGGCCTGGGGGAACGCCTCCTTGAACGTGGGCTTGCCGTCCAGCTGGAACAGCGCACCCCTCTCCTCCGTCGCCGCTTTACCAGTCATGTGTCTCCCCTCGTTTTCGTGGCGCGAGCGGACGGCCCGCGCGCCCGGCACCGGCCCGCTGCGCGCAACGCGGCAGCTCAGAACCGATTTCCCTATTGTACGGGGAACGCGCGCAGCAGGAAACCCGCGCACGCGGGGATGCGCGCGTCACCAAAAACGTAACCTGGGAGGGTGCGGGAAAGGCCCCGCGGATGCGCGGGAAAAGAGGCGCGGGGCAGGCGACGGGGAGCGCGGTCAGGCAACCAAGGTGATGCGCTTCTCGCCCGCACGGGCCTGATCGGCGCCGAACGGCAGCATGCGGCCCACCTGGCGGGCCGGCACGCCTTGGGCTACGAGCTCGGCCGTAAGCGCGTCGGCGTCATTCGGGTCCACGGCGATCATGAGGCCACCGGAGGTCTGGGGATCGTAGAGCACGTCCTGCAGGGCAAGCGCGCAGGAGCCCGGATGCACGTGCGGCTCGGCGTAGCGGCGATTGCGGTAAACGGCGGCGGGAAGGACCCCCATGGCCGCCAAGTCGAGCACATCCGGCAGCAGGTCGAAGGCGCCCGGGTCGATCTCCGCGGCCAGGCCCGCGCCCTGGGCCATCTCCAGCACGTGGCCGAGCACGGCGAAGCCCGTGATATCAGTGCAGGCGTGGGTGCGATAGCGCAGCATGACCCGGCTGGCCGCGCGGTTGAGCTCGGTCATGGCGCGAACGGCCGACTGCTCGAGCTCCGCCGACGCAAGGCCGCCCTTCACCGCCGTGGCGGCGATGCCGATGCCGAGCGGCTTGGTGTAGACGAGCGCGTCGCCCGGGCGCGCGCCGTCGTTGCGCACGATGCGCGCCGGGTCCAACGTGCCGGTGACCGCCATGCCGTACTTGGGCTCGTCATCGTAGATGCTGTGGCCGCCCGCCACCACGGCGCCGGCCTCGGCCGCCTTGTCGTAACCGCCGCGCAGGATGGCGCGCACGACGTCGGCGGGCATGTCCTCGGGCACGGCCATGACGTTCAGCGCCGTGACGGGTACCGCGCCCATGGCGTAGATGTCGGAGAGCGCGTTAGCGGCCGCCACCTGGCCGAAAACGAACGGGTCGTCAACCATGGGCGGGAAGAAGTCCACGGTCTGGACGATGGCCAGGTCGTCGCGCAGGCGGTACACGGCGGCGTCGTCGGCATGGTCGAAGCCGACGATAAGGTTGGGATCGCGTTGAACGGCAAAGCCCTCGAAGAGCTCGGCGAGCTGCCCGGCCCCCACCTTGGCGCCGCAACCCGCGCATTCGGCGAGCTTAGTGAGCCTTACGTCCTGCCGCTTGTCCGTTGCCATGGCGCCTCCCCTGCCGCACGGTCCCGCAGCCCGCATTCCGCGCGTTGCGGTCGGCGGGCCGTCCTCGACAGTATGCCACGTGGCCGGGCGACGCAGGGGGCGAATATCGGTGGGCCCATGGGTCCCATCCCACCGGACGCACCGCGCGGGCCAACAGCGGCACGGGCGGTGATACCCCTCTGTGCAAATAATCAAGCTATGAACGATTGGAGCCTTGGGGACAGATGCGCTCCTGGTGATACGTGCATACGCACGCCTCTTTTCCCAGTTGGCAAAGAATGCTCATGCATAAAATCCGACCCGAAATATGATGTTTACAACGCATCATATTAACGAATCGTTCATAGCTCGAATATTTGCACAAGCGCAGCCCGCCAACAGTAGCGCCGGCTTCAGCGCAGTCCCTGCCGGCGCCGCAGGCCTGCGGATCGCAACCTTACAGCACAAGCTCCGTCAGCGCCGCAGGGGTCACGGAGCCGTCAAGCGCGGCCAGGAATGCCTGGCGCGCTGCGCTATCCGCGGGCATGGACCAGGCCAGGCCGCAGTCGGCGTTGATCTGCGTGGGCAGCGGGATGATGCGCCCGGGCACGCCCGCCGCGCGGCAGAGGCGCTCGGCCGCCAGCGCATCGAACGTGCTGTTGAAGCTCGCCACCAGCCGCCGGCCGCGCCCGCGCGGCGCGCCGGCGCCGCCTCCTTTGCCCTCCATACCGCGCCCCCTTACGCGCGTGCCTTGAGCGCGCGGTTGACGCGCTCCGCCGCAACCACCATGATCACCAGCAGGATCCCCAGGTAAAACGGGTACAGCCACGCGCCCACGTACTGTGCCAGTACGCCGAAGAAAGGCGACAGCGCCAAAGGCCCGATATAGGCGAAGGCCATCTGCATGCCCGTGAGCTCAAGCGCCACGTCCTCGCCGAAGCGCGCCGGCGTGGCGTGAATGACCGCGGGGTAGATGGGCGCGCAGCCCACGCCGATCAGCACCAATCCCGGCAGCAGCGCGGCGTTGCCCGCGGGCAGCAGCACGAGGACCACCCCCACAGCGGCCAGCACCTGCCCCAGGCGGATCATATCGCGGTCGCCCACCCTCATGGTGACAAACCCGCTCACCGCGCGCCCCAGCGTAATGCCCACGTAAAACAGCGAGGCCCAACTGGCGGCCGTGGCCGCATCGATGCCGCGCGCCTGCACGCAATAGGTGGCCGCCCATGTGCCGCACGTGGTCTCGAGCGCGTTGTAGCAGAAGAAGCAGACGAGCACCGCCAACACGCCGCGCATGCGCAAAAGCTCGCGGCGCGAACGCCGGGCGGGGTGCCTCTCCTCGGCATGGTGCAGCACGCGCCTCTCCCTCCACAGCGGCAGCGACAGCGTGAGCACCACGGCGATCGCCGCCTGCACCGCGCCAAGCGCCAAGAAGCCCGCGCCCCACGTCCAGCCGTTGATGCACGCCGCCATGATCATGGGGCCGCCGCTGGCGCCGATGCCCCACATGCAGTGCAACCAGCTCATGTGCTGCGATTTGTAATGCAGCGCCACGTACGCGTTGAGCGCGGCGTCGACCGCGCCGGCCCCGATGCCGTACGGGACGGCCCACAGGCAGAGCTGCCAGAAAGCGTCGGATGCCGAGAAGCCCAGCAGCGCGGCCGCCGTGAGCACCACGCTCGCCACGGTCACCTTGCCGGTCCCGAACCGCTCCACCACCCGCACCGACATGAGGCTCGAAAGGATGGTGCCCGCCGTGATGATGATGGTGACGCCGCCGACCCACGACGTGCCGGCGCCCAGATCGGGCGCCATGGTGGGCCACGCCGACCCGATGGCCGAGTCGGGCAAACCCAGGCTGATGAAGGCCAGGTAGATGATGGGAAGCAAACCGGCAGGCATACGCGCTCCTTGCGGTTGTGGTTGGGGTAGACGCCGCGCCCGGAACGGGCGCAGACGTCAGAATTGTACCGGCTTCCCCGTGCCGTCGGACGAGAAGATCGGCCTCGCCGTGCGGGCGCGCCGGATTTGCCATACGGGGGCGAGAAAGGCGAGCGGGCCGCCCCGCGCCGGCGCCCTCCCTACTGCGCGCCGCGCGCGATCTCCGCCAGCGCCGCGACGGCCGCGTCCACCTCGGCCTCCGTGGTGTAGTAGCCGAACGAGAAGCGCACGGCCCCCTGCCCGCGCGTGCCCAGGGCCCCATGCGCGCGCGGCGCGCAGTGCAGACCGGCCCTCGTGGCGATGCCGTACGTATGCGCCAGCTCGTCGGCCACGCGCGCGGAGTCAAGGTCTCCCACGTTGAGCGCAACGGTGGCCACATGGTCCATGCCGTCGCCCTCGCCGTAGAGCATGACGCCCGGCAGGTCGCGCACCGCCGCCGCAAAGCGCCGGCGCAGGGCGGCATCATGCGCGCGGATCCTCTCGACCCCCGCCTCCGCCACGAAGCGCGCCGCCGCGCCCAGGCCGGCAATGCCCGGGGTGTTGAGCGTGCCCGCCTCCAGATGCTCCGGATAGCCGGCGGGCTGATGCGGCAGCGCGCTCTGAACCCCCGTGCCGCCGTGCAGCAGGGGGCGCACCTCGACCCCCGGCGCCACCAGCAGGCCTCCCGTGCCCTGCGGGCCCATGAGCGCCTTGTGCCCCGTGAAGGCGAGAAGGTCCGCCCCCAGCTCCGCCATCCCCACCGGCCAGGCGCCCGCCGTCTGCGCGGCATCCACCAGCACGAGCGCGCCCCGCGCATGGGCCAGCGCCGCCACCTGCGCGACCGGGAGCACCGATCCCGTGAGGTTGGACGCATGGGAGATCACGACCAGGTGCGTGCCCGGCGCAACGAGGCGGTCGAAATCCTCCATCGCCACCGAGCCCGACGGGGCCACGGGCACGTAATCCACCCGCACGCCCCGCTCCGCCGCGAGGAGGCTGAGCGGGCGCAGCACCGAGTTGTGCTCGTAGGCGGTGGCGACCACGCGATCACCCGGACGCACGGTGCCGAAGATGGCCGTGTTGAGCGCCAGCGTGGCGTTGGCCGTGAAGACCACGCGCTCGGGCCGGTTAAAGCCGAAGAGCTCCGCCAGCGCAAAGCGCGCCTCCATCACCAGGCGGGCGGCGGCCAGGTCGTCCTCGGCCGCCCCGCGCGACGAGCTGCCCGCGCCCGCAAGCGCCGCGGCTACCGCCTGCGCCACGCACGGCGGCTTGCGCACCGTGGTGGCGGCGTTGTTGAGGTAGATCATGCCACCGCCCCTCTCGCCCGCCCCGCCAAAACGGGGCGGGGCCGTTCCCTCCCGCCATCCTCGCGCGAAGCGCGGCGCGGGCGTCCCGTTCGCCTCCCGCTACAGCGTGACGACCTTGCCGGGCTCCATCAGGGCCTCGGTGATGAGGTAGAGGTTGGTGACGCCGCCCACGGCGAGCCTCTCCTTTATGCCGAGGTAATCCAAGCAGGTGCCGCAGGTGAGGATCTCGGTGCCGCGGCGCTCGAGCTCGCGGATGTCCTCGAGCGCGTCGGATCCCTCGCTGGTGAGGTAGGCGCCGCTGTTGAAGAAGATGATCCGGCGCGGGACCTCGTCGCGCTGGGACAGCGCGTAGAGCACGCCCTTCATGAGGACGGCGCCCAGCTCGTCGTTGCCGCGGCCCAGCACGTTGCGGCCGACAACCACCGTGGGCGGCAGCTCGGAGGGCAGGGCCTCCGTGCCGGCCGGCGCGGGGCAGGCGATGCCCGCGGGCAGGACGTCGCCGTCCGCCACGGCATCGCCGAGGGCAGGCGCCGAGGCGCCCGCCGCAGATGCGGGGCCTTCCGCCGCTGCGGCATCCGGCGGAAACGCAACGCGCCAGAAGCCCGCCTCGTCGGTCACCGCCGCCGTCACGCCGCGGCTGGCCGCCAGGCGCCCCAGGTTCTCCACCGCCACCCGCTCGTCAACCAGCACCTCGAGCTCCTCGGCGGCGCCGGCCCCGCCGTCCGCCGCGTTCTTCTCGCCCAGCTGCCGCAGCGCCTTGATGGCCATCACCACCGGCTGCGGGCAGGTCTTGCCGCGCGCGTCTATCTGCATGGGTTCCTCCTTGCCTTGCGTACGTCCCACAAGAGCAAAGGTACCATGCCGCGCGGGCATGCCAGCCGCGGCGCCCTGGGATTTCCGCAGGCGTTCCGCACCCCTGAAACCAGCCAGCGGGGCCGTCGTAACCAATTCATAAGAATAATCTGGCCCACAGCCGCTCGCCTCAGGGCGGATCCTCGTTTTAGTAGATGAAGAGGAGGTGAGGCGATGGGGCTGTTTTGGATGACACCGCGGCACGCAGCGGAGAACCGGGATGCAGCGCGAACGGACGAGAAGGGCAAGGTGGCGCTGGCCTCCGGAGGTTACGACACGGCCGGGCGCGATGGGCGGCGGAAGCGGACCCCGGAGGCGCGGGCGGGCGGCGGGCGGCGCGCGGACGCGCTCGGGGTGGTGGACGCCTGCTACGCCGACGTGCTGGCGTACTGCGCGCGGCGGCTCCCCACGCGCGAGGACGCGCAGGACGCGGCGCAGGAGACCTTCCTGCGCTACACCCGCGCGGTTGCGGCGGGCACGTACCGCGGGCGCGGCAGCGCGCGTGCCTACGTAATCGGCATAGCGCGCAACGTCTGCGTCGACGCCGCGCGGCGGGCAAGCACGCGCCCGGTGGAGCCGTTGGAAGCGGATGTTCCCGCGGCAGACGACGGATCCGCCGCAGCCGACTTCGGCCTGCTCATCGCCTCGCTCCCGCCCGAGCTGCAGGAGGTTTTGGAGCTCCGGTTCGATCAGAACCTGGGCGTGGCCGAGGCCGCCCGCGTGCTCGGCATATCCCGCTTTGCCTGCGCCCGGCGCATCCGCCGCGCGCTCAGGCTGCTCAAGGAGAGTTTGGAGGCAGACGATGGGAAGATCTAACCCGTGGGGCGAGAAGCGCCCCGCCTCACCGCGGGCAGCGGAAAAGCGGTGCCCATCCGCCACGCCGGGCACCGACGCCGCGCCGGGCGCGTGCGGCAGCGGCGGGCGGCCCCAGCCGAAACCGCCGCTGAGGGCGAGGGAGCTTGAGGAGCGCCTGCGCGCGTACTACCGCGCAGAGCGGCCAGAAGCGTCACCGCATGCAAAAGACCAGGTAAAGACTGCCGTTCTGTATGTTCTCGCAGATGAGGGGGCGCCGGCGGCACCCGGGATCCTCTCCTTCGTCGCCGGGCAGGCGCGGTTCATCCGCCCGACCACCTGGGCGGCGCAGGCGGCGCTTCTCGCCCTGGCGGCGCTCAGCTGCCTGCTGGAAGGCGCCTTGGCGGACGGGTCAGCGCTCGCCCCGGGCGCGTGCCTTTTCGGCGGCCTGAGCGCACTCGCCGCCATCCCGGACCTCACGGCCGCCAAGGCCTGCCGCATGGCCGAACTCGAGTACAGCTGCCGCTTCAACGGCGTGGCCGCCTCCTTTGCCCGCCTGGCGGTGCTGGGCGCCGCGGGCGCCGTCGCCCTCGCGGCGGCAACGGCCATGGCGCCGCACCTCGCCCGCTGCAGCGCCGCCGCCTTTGCGCTGCGCGCCTGCGCACCGTACTTCCTGGCGCTCGCCGGCGCGCTGCGGCTGGCGCGGCGGGCCCGGGCCGAAAACGCCCTCCCGCTCGGCCTTGCCTGGGCCGCCTTCGTGGCCGCGGGGGCCGCGTTTGCCTGTTGGCGATGGCCGGTCCTCTACGGCACTGCCTCGCTGGGAGCCTGGGCGGGCGTCGCAGGCGCGGCGCTTGCCTGGTGCGCCGTAGAGGCCCGTCGCTGGCTCGCCGCCATTGACGGGGGCCTGGACGTGCTTATCCCCGCCGCAGAAGCCTAAGGAAACGCCGCGCCGGAACCCCGTTCCGGGGCGATCGGCGCCATCGAACGAACACCGCTGAAAGGAGCATCATGGAACTCGTTATCGACCGGCTGACCAAGCACTTTGGCCCCAAGATAGCCGTGGACCGGCTGAGCTACGCGTTTTCGCCCGGCGTGTACGGCCTTCTGGGTGCCAACGGCGCGGGCAAGACCACGCTCATGCGCATGGTCTGCGACGTGCTGCGCCCCACGTCGGGCGAGATTCGCCTGGACGGAACACCCGTCCGCGCGCTCGGGGAGCGCTACCGCGCGCGCCTGGGCTACCTGCCGCAGGATTTCGGCTACTACCCTGACTTCAGCGCGCGGGACTTCATGGAGTACCTGGCCGCGCTCAAGGGGCTGCCGCGCGACGACGCGCGGCGGCGCTCGGGCGAGCTGCTGGAGCTCGTGGGGCTGGCGGGCGAGAAGCGCGCAAAGATCCGCACCTTCTCGGGAGGCATGAAGCAACGCCTGGGGATCGCGCAGGCGGTGCTCAACGACCCGGCCATCTTGGTGCTGGACGAGCCGACCGCGGGGCTGGACCCCAAGGAGCGCGTGAGGTTCCGCAATCTGATCGCGCGGCTTGCCCAGGACAAGATCGTGCTGCTCAGCACGCATATCGTCTCCGACGTGGCCTACATAGCCGACGAGATCCTCATGATGCGCGCGGGCTCGCTCGTGCTTGCCGGCACGCCCGACGAGATCACATCGGCCGTGGCGGGCAAGGTCTGGGAGGCGCAGGTGGACGCGCGCACGGCCGACGCGCTTTCAGCGGCGCTCACCGTGGGCAACGTGCGCTACGCCGAGGACGAGCGCGCGGTGGTGCGCTTTGTGGCCGACAGCCTGGACGAGGCCCGCGCCGCCGCGGCGCAGGCGCACGGCGCGGCAGATGGCGGACAGGCGGCCTTCTCGCCCGTCACGCCCACTTTGGAGGACCTCTACCTCTACACCTTCCGCGATGAGGCGGCGCGAGGCGCCGCGCAGCCGCCCGCAGCCGGCAAGCGGACCCGCCGCGGAGGCCATTTCAAGCGCTAGCGCGCAGCCGGACCCGCGCACGGGCCCTTGGCTCCGCGGGCGCCGGCTCCCGCCCTTCGCCCCCCCAACAGAAAGGAACCCCATGCTCACCCTCATACGGTTTGAGATGAAGAAGATGCTCGGCCGGCGCGTGGCGCTGGCGGTCAACCTGGGCGTGATCGTCATGCTGCTGGGCATCATGGCGCTAAACGTCCTGCAAACCAACGCAAACAACGCAGCCGGGGACCTGCTCTCCGGCACCGAGGCCATCGCCTCCACCCGCCAGCGGCGCGAGGCGAAGGCCGGCGTGCTCACCGTCGAGAAGATCACCGCCGACATAGCGGCCTACCAGGAGCGCGTGTTCTCCCAGATCGACCGCGCCCAGATGGCGGAGCTCACCGACGGCGCCGCCTACGACCTGGTGGCCGCGACCTACGGCCCAAAGGCCCCGTACGAGCTCTGCGACCCGTACTACACCTTCCTCTTCCGCCCGTGGCACCTCAGCGGCGAGGCCCCCTACCAAACCGCCGCGCGCATAACCGCCGAGGACGCCGCCGCCTATTACGACGCCGTGGCAAACCTCACGCAGGCCACCATGGACCAGAGCCTCACCTGGGCCTACACCCCCACCGAGCGCGCCTTCTGGACCGACCTGCAGGGCCAGGTCGCCGAGCCCCTGGCCTACGGCTACGCCGGCGGCTGGGACAACATCGTCAACTGCTTTGCGTTCCTGGTCTTCCCGCTGCTCGCCATCTGCGTCACGCTGACGCCGGTCTTCGCCGGCGAGTACCAGGACGGCACCGACGCCGTGCTGCTGTCGTGCCGTTGGGGCCGCGGCAGGCTGGCGGCCGCCAAGATCCTCGCGGCGCTCGCCTACGCCACCGCGTACTACGTCGCAGGAGCGGCCATCATCTGCGGGTTCTCGCTTTTCTTCTACGGCGCGGGCGGTGCGGACCTGCCCATCCAGAACTACGACCTGTCCTCGCCCTACCCCCTCACCTGCGGTCTGGCCGCCCTCATCTGCCTGGGGCTCATGTACCTGGCGACGCTTGGCGTGGCGGGCCTCACGCTACTCATGTCCGCCCGCACGCGCTCGACGCTCACCGTCCTGGTTGCCGACGTGGCGATCGTCTTCATCACCGGGCTCATCCCCTCCGGCGGCAACGCGGTGATCGCGCATATCCTGTCGCTCTTCCCCCTGGGCTTCCCCGCCTTCAGCACGCTCTTCTCGTCGCTCACCGACTACCCGCTGGGGCCCGCGGTGCTCGACCTCATCACGGTGGTCGCCCTTGTCTACGCCCTGCTCGCCGCCGTCTGCACCCCGCTCGCCGCCCGCTCCTTCCGCCGCCACCAGGTTGCCTGAGCGAGCGCGCAAAGCCCGCGCCCGGACCCCGACGCGGCAGGCAGGCGGCAGGGCGCTCGAACGAGAGGTCAGCAGGGCCGCGCTACGATGGGGTCACGGAAACCGCGTGGGAAAGGAGCCCCATGAAACGCCTGCTCGACTGCAACGCATCCGACTTCGCCGCCATGACCAAGGGCGAGAAGCTCGAGTCCATCCAGGCCAGCGAGGGCCGCACCATCGTGCAGGAGCTGTCGCTCTTCCGCAACACGATGATGCTCGAGCCCATCACGGACGCGGAGATCGCCTGCGCCTTCGGCGCCGATCTCATCCTGCTGAACGCCTTCGACTGCGTGAGCCCCCACATCGCCGGCATCGACGCCCCCGCCGAGGAGACCATCCGCACCCTCAAGCGCTACACGGGGCGCATGGTGGGAGTGAACCTGGAGCCGGTCGGCACCTCGCAGACGCTCGGCGAGCTTGAGGACATGCCGGAGGGCCGCGCGGGCACCGTCGAGAACGCGCTGCGCGCCCGCGACCTCGGCTTCGACTTCATCCTCCTCACCGGCAACCCCGGCACCGGCGTCGACAACGCCGCCATCCTCGAGGCCACGCGCACCATGCACGAGGCGCTCGGCGACGACATGATCATCTTCGCCGGCAAGATGCACGCCGCGGGCTCGCGCAACGAGGCGGGCGAGAAGATCATCACCAAGGACGACGTGCGCGCCTTCGCGGAGGCGGGCGCCGACGTCATCCTGCTCCCCGCCCCCGGCACCGTCCCCGGCGTGACCTTCGAGTTCGTGCGCGATATGGTCGCCTACATCCACAGCCTGGGCAAGCTGTCGCTGACCGCGATCGGCACCTCCCAGGAGGGCGCGAGCGCGACAACGATCGAGCAGATCGCCCTCATGTGCAAGATGGCCGGCACCGACCTCCACCATGTCGGCGACGCCGGCGTGGGCGGCCTCAACCCCGAGAACCTCATGGCCTACAGCATCGCCGTCCGCGGCAAGCGCCACACCTACCTGCGCATGGCGCGCTCGGTCAACCGCTAGGCCGCGCCCTGCGCGCCCGACCCCGCGCAAACGACGGGGCGGAACCCCCCCTCGCGAACCAAGCAGGCCAACCCGCCTTTCAGCGGGTTGGCCTGCTTTTTTGCATAAGAGAGCCGTGCGACGGCCCCTGCCGGGCTTCTCGCCTAATGATCGGAAAGCGAGAAGGCGTTGCGCATGCGCATGCTGGTGGTGTAGAGGACTTTGTCCAGGAGCTTCTCGGTCTCGGACTTGAGGTTCTCGGCGATACGGTCGTTCACCTGCGCGAGCGCGCGGCGCACGGCGGGGTTGTCCCCCATGGGCGCGTGCGCGGGATCGACCTCGGCGCGGGCGATGGCCGCCTCGGGCGCGCGGGCCGGCGTAGTGGCCGAGAAGCGCGCAGCCACGGCGTCCGCCACGGCCGCGGCGCCGGTCTCAGCGGCGCCCTCCCCTGTCTCCGGCGCGCCCGAAGGCGCCGAAGCGGGCGCGGACGCCACCGCGATCTGCGTGCCGGCGGCGCTGCGGGTGCTGGCCAGGGGGCCGGCCGGCGGCTGCTTGGCCATGCCGGTCTCCCCCGCCCGGGCCATGTCGGTGCCGGGGCCCTTCTCGCCCGCCGCCAGCAGCAGCGCCACGCCCTCGTCGGCCGCGCGCACCGCGGCGTGCCCGGCCGCCATGGTCTTCTCAACGTACTGGTCGATATCGTTGACGTTGTCCTTGTAGTGCGCGTCGGCCAGCGCCGCGATGATGCGGTTCGCCCAGTAGAAGCTCTCGGTGGTCACGCGCGCGGTGGTGTTTGCCAGGTACGCGGGCGTGGCGTCCACGTTGGCGAAGAACGGCGTGAGCGTGTTGAACGCGTTGGAGCCGTAGGCCATCCACTGCACGGCGCGGCAGGCCGCCGGCGCGTACGGGCGCAGCTGGAGCACGGCCAGCTGGCTTTGGCGGTTGATGCCTATGGTGCGGTAGCGCCGGCGCTGCTCGGGCGTGCCGATCTCGTCGTACGGGTCGAAGGGCGTGCCGTCGAAGTGCGAGGACAGCACGAACTTGACGTCCTCGATGGTCACCTTGCGCTCGGGCACCTGCGCCCACGGCAGGTCGTCGTCCTCCGGGCCGTGCGCGGCCTGCGCGCCGTCCCAGCCCTGATGCGGGTTCAGGAAGCGCTGCATGTACCAGGCGCGCGGCGTGTTGTAGACGTGGTCACGCTCAGAGTGGCTGCCGAAGGCCTCGCGCGGGTTGAACACGAACCGCTCGCGCGCGGCAACCTCGTTGCGCGCCCGGTCCTCGCGCATGGTGAGGTCCAGGTGGTTGGCGTCCATCCACTCGCGGAGGTCGGCAGAGCACAGATGGTCGCTCTGGTCGCCGAAGGCGTCCGTGAAGTCGAAGCGGTCGATGCCCAGCTGGTTGGGCATCGTCACATAGCAGTCGTCGGGCACGCGCTTGGCGATCCAGTGGTGGCCGCCCACGGTCTCGAGCCACCAGATCTCGTCCACGTCCGAGAACGCGATGCCGTTCATCTCGTAGGTGCCGTAGCGCTCCAGCAGCTCGCCTGTGCGCAGAACGCCCTCGCGGGCCGTCTTGACGTAGGGCAGCACGATGGTGAGCAGGTCCTCCTCGCCGATCCCACCGGGGACCTCGGGACGGTAGTCGGCGTCGCCGGGCTTTCCGTGCGCGGGGCGCAGCTCCACCAGCGGGTCGGCGCCCAGCACGCGCTCGTTGGTGGTGAGCGTCTCGGTGGCGCTCATCCCGACGTTGGCGGTGTTGAAGCCTGCCTCGCCCCAAATGCCCTCGTTGCCCAGCGCGTTGGGCACGCTCGTGTACTGCAGCGGGTCGTCGGGAAGGTCGATCTCCACGTGGCTGATCACGCTCCGGTAGCGGCGCGGCTGCTCAGCCGGCTTCACCACCCGGAACACCTTGGGGCAGAACTCCCCGTTACCTGAGTCCTCGTTGCGGGCCACGATGGTGGACCCGTCGTAGCTCGCGCGCTTGCCGACCAAAATGGTAGTGCAGGCCATGGCTGCCTCCTTCTGCATGAAGGCGCCGCGGCCCCGCTCGGGGGCGGCTCGCGGCGCCGTGCGTTTACCGCCTATACCTATTCCCCTTTGCGCCCGCCCTTATGCCCGCGCGCGAGCCTCACCCCGCAGGCCGGCCCCCTCGCCGGCAACTTTCCGCATGCTGCCCCTGCCGCCGGCAACCTTCTGCACGCCGTCGCCCCTGCCGCCGGCGACCTTCCGCATGCATTCCTTATCGTCGGTGACCTTCTGCATGCACTTCTTATCGCCAGCGATCTTTGCATGCATTCCTTTTCGCCAGGAGCGTAAAAAGAGGCCCTAGGCGATAAGGACTGCATGCAGAACGCCACGCAATAAGAACTGCATGCAAAGTCCCGTGGGCAAACCGTCGCGCGGCGAGCCCCGTGGACGAACCGTCACGCGGCGCGCCCCGCGAGCAGAACGTCGCACAGCGCGCCCCGCGGGCGGCGTCGCACGCAAAAAAAGCGCCGCGCCCGGGAAGGGGCGCGGCGCCCTGGGCGCGTACGGGCGCGCTACAGCTTGACGATCTTGGTGCCGTGGACCTCGGACACACCGAGCGCCTGGGCGACCGCATCGGCGTTCTCCCAGGTAATGCCGCCGCCGGGAAGGATCGTGATCCGGCCGGCCGCATGGGCGACCAGGCGCTGCAGGCGCTCGACGTTGCCCACGATGGGCGTGCCCGCCGCGCCGCCGTGGGTGAGGATGCGCTCGACGCCCAGGCCCGCCAAGAAGTCGATGGCATCGAGCTGCTGGGGCTCCGCAAGCTCGTCGAAGGCCATGTGGAAGGTGACGGCCACCGGGTCGACGCCCGCGGCAAGCCCCGCGCCCGCCCCCTTGGCGGCCTCCACCAGCGCGGCGGTGAGCTCGCGGTCGACGGCCAGCACGCCGTCCGCGCCGGCGCGCACGCACCCGAAGACCACGCCCGTCGTGCCCAGGCTCCGCGCGACGGCGATATCGTCCAGCATCATGTCCCGCTCGGCCTCGCTGTAGGTGAAGTCGCCGCCGCGCGGGCGCGCCATGGCCATCACGTCGACGCCCTTCTCGCGCGCAAAGCCAACCGCCGCGCGGATCACGCCGTAGCTGGGGCTCGTACCGCCCACGGCCAGGTTGTCGCACAACTCGATACGGCCCGCGCCCCCCTCGACCGCGGCGGGAACGCGTTCCATGTTCTCCGCGCAGAACTCCTTCAGCAACGCCATGGGAACCCCTTTCGCCGATTGCGCCCACACCTATTGTGAGCTGCGATTTCCTTCAGGGTACCACGCACGGCAAAGGCGTCTCGTCCAGCTCTGCTGCCGTGTAGACGGCAACGTCTTCCGTTGAGTAACCTCTGCGCCGACGGTACTTTTAAAGCAACGAAGGGGGAGGCCGTGCAGGACAAGCAGCTCGTAAGCTACATCATGCGTCACGAGGGCGTCAGCTCGGCCGAGTTGGCCTTGCGCCTGGGCGTGAAGAAGCGCGCCATGCGCGACCACCTTCGCCGCGCCAACGACGCGCTGGGCGACTGCGCGCGCATCGTGTACCGCCGCTCGCTCAGCGGCTACGCGCTCGTCATCACCGACGAGGCGGCCTTCAAGGCGTGGCTTGCCCGCACCGGCGAGCTCGACGTGTTCGACCGCCTGCCCTCCACCCCTCAGGAACGAAGCGATTACCTCCTCCAGGACCTGCTCTCCCGCGCAGGATGGATCACCCTGGAGGAGCTCGCATCGCTTCTGTTCGTATCCCGTTCAACCATCTCCAACGACCTCAAGGTTGTCAAGGACAAGTTGGCGCGCTTCGGGCTGTCCATCGAGACGCGGCCGCGCTACGGCATCCGCGTCACCGGCCCCGAGATCGAGCGCCGCCTGTGCCTGGCGAACACCGCCGTGGACACCCTGCTCGCCAACGAGGGCATCCCCGACAGCACGGTGTCCGACCGCTTGGACGCCATCGAGCACACCCTTGAGCAGGTGCTGGGCGAGGAGGACTTCAAGATCAACCCCGTTTCGCACCAGAACCTGGTGGTGCACATCGCCATCGCCCTGGCGCGCATCGAGCAGGGCTGCTACGTCCCCATGGACGACGAGAACGTGGAGCGCATCACCGCCACCGTCGAGTACCAGGTGTCCCAGCGCATCGCGACCGCCGTGGAGCAGGCCTTCGACGTGGTCCTCCCGCGCGAGGAGGTAGCCTACATAGCCGTGCACCTCGCCAGCAAGCAGCTGCTGGAGGGCAAGGCCGGCGGCGCGGGCGACAAGGACGCGCAGACGGGCGACAACCTCGTCATCACCGACGAGGCCTGGGGTATCGCGGCCGAGATGATCGACGTGGTCTGGCGTGCCTTCCGCTTCGACTTCCGCACGGACGTCGAGCTGCGCACCAACCTGGCGCGCCACATCATGCCGCTCATCGTGCGCCTGCGCTACCACATGCAGGTGGACAACCCCCTGCTGTCCGACATCAAGGCGCGCTTCCCGCTCGCCTGGTCCATGGCCATCGACGCCGCGAGCGTGCTCATGGAGCGCGAGGACGTCACGCCCTCCGAGGACGAGATCGGCTACCTGGCCCTGTCCTTCGCGCTCGCCATCGAGCGCCGCCAGACCGAGGCGCCCAAGAAGAACGTGCTTGCCGTCTGCGCCTCGGGCGCGGGCAGCGCGCGGATACTCGCCTACCGCATCGAGCGCGAGTTCGGCGAGTACGTGGGCAACGTCACCACCTGCGATGCCAGCGAGTTCGACGGCGTCGACCTCGCCGGGATCGACTACGTGTTCACCACGGTGCCGCTCGCGCGGCCCGTGAACATCCCCGTGATCGAGATCACGCTCTTCCTCGACACCGACGAGCGCCAGGGCATCGAGGACGTCTTCGCGCACGCCGAGACCGAGGGCGTGGCCGCCTACTTCGACCGCGACCTGTTCTTCCCGCACCTTGCGCTCGCCACCCGCGAGGAGGTCATCCACCTGCTCTGCGAGCGCTCCCGCGCCGCGCACGATCTTCCCGATGACTTCGAGGAACTCGTGCAGAAGCGCGAGGAGCTGGCGCCGACCTCCTTCGGCGGCGGGCTCGCCATCCCGCACCCGTACGAGGCCGTGAGCGACGCCACCTTCGTGGCGGTGGCGATTCTCGACCAGCCCATCGACTGGGACGACAAGCCGGTGAGCGTGGTTTTCCTGGTGTCGGTCGACAAGAAGGCCGGCAGCGAGCTCGAACCGTTTTACCGCGCGGTCACCGCGCTTTTCACCCATAAGGAGTCAATCCGGCGGCTCTCTGAGGAGCAGACCTTTGAGAAGCTGTTGGAAGAATTGGAAGGAGAGTAACCATGGACGAGCTGCAGAAGGCGAGCTTCCAGATCATCGCCGCCGTAGGTATGGCGCGGAGCTCCTACATCGAGGCGGTCGGCGCCGCCAAGGAGGGCGACTTCGACAAGGCCGCCGAGCTCATGAAGACCGGTGACGAGCAGTTCCTGAAGGGCCACGACGCCCACACCGAGCTGATCCAGCGCGAGGCCGGTGGCGACCCCGTGAACATGACCCTCATCATCACCCACGCCGAGGACCAGCTCATGAGCGCCGAGAGCTTCAAGATCGTCGCAACCGAGCTGATCGACGTCTACCGTCGCATGGGCGAGAAGGCCTAAGGCCCCGCCCGAGCACGCTGCTCCCCGCCTCGGGGCCTCCCCGGGCGGTAGTAAATGGTCACGCGGCCCGCGGGTCGCAACGAGAAAGGAAGGACCATGGCTGACAAGAAGAAGATCTACCTGTTCTGCAGCGCCGGCATGTCCACCAGCATGCTCGCACAGAACATGCAGCAGGTAGGCGACTCTCACAACCTGCCGGTGGAGGTGCGCGCGTTCCCCATCGGCAAGGTCGACGAGATCGCGCAGAGCGAGCACCCCGCCTGCGTGCTGCTGGGCCCGCAGGTGCACCATCAGTACGAGGAGACCAAGAAGCGCATCGAGGGCAACTTCGACATCCCGGTGGGCATCCTGGACCAGCAGGCCTACGGCCTCATGGACGGCGAGGCCTCGCTCAAGTACGCCATCAAGCTCATGAAGAGCTACAAGAAGTAAACCCCTTAATGAACGCACGATCGATGTCAAAGGAGGCATCCCGTGTTCGAGAAACTCGAAAAGGTTCTCATGCCCCTGGCCGAGGCCATCGGCAACAACAAGTACCTCGTCTCCATTCGTGACGGCTTCCTGGTCTCGACGCCGCTGCTGATCGCCGGCTCGATCTTCCTGGTTATCGCCAACCTGCCGTTCCCCGGCTGGTCCGACTGGATCGCCAGCATCCCGATCGCCGACGGCACCCTGGCCACCTACCTGTCCAAGCCGTCTGACGCGACGTTCACGATCATGGCCATCTTCGCGACCTTCGGCATCGCGTACAGCTACGCCAAGCAGATCAAGAGCGACTCGCTGTTCTGCGCCGCCGCGTCCCTCATGGCGTGGTTCCTCATCATGCCCTACACCGTGACCGGCACCGCCGAGGTCGGCGGCGAGGCCGTTGACGTCGCGCTCTCCGGCATCCCGCTGGGCTGGGTCGGCGCCAAGGGCATCTTCGTGGGCATCTTCAGCGCCTTCGGTGCCACCGCCATCTACACCTGGGTCAAGAACCGCGGCTGGGTCATCAAGATGCCGGCCGGCGTGCCGCCCACGGTGACCGAGTCCTTCTCGTCCCTCATCCCCATCACCGTGACCATGACGATCTTCTTCGTCATCAACGTGGTCTTCGGCCTGTTCGGCACCAACGTGTTCGACATCGTATTCACCTTCCTGCAGACCCCGCTGCTGGGCCTGGGCGACACGCTCGGCGCCATGATCGTGGCCTACCTGTTCCTGCACGCGTTCTGGTTCTTCGGCATCAACGGCGGCTCCGTCGTGGGCGCCGTGTTCAACCCCATCCTGCAGACGCTCGCTGCTGAGAACCTCGAGTTCTTCCGCACCGGCGTTGGCGAAGGCCACATCATCTGCCAGCAGTTCCAGGACCTCTTCGCCACCTTCGGCGGCTGCGGCTCCACTCTCTCGCTGCTCATCGCGATGATCTTCTTCTGCAAGTCCGCGCGCATCAAGCAGCTCTCCCGCCTGGCGTTCATCCCCGGCGTGTTCAACATCAACGAGCCCATCGTGTTCGGCCTGCCGATCGTTATGAACCCGGTCATCATCATCCCGTTCATCCTGGTCCCGACGCTGAACATCATCATCTCCTACTTCGCCATGGACTGGGGCATCGTGCCGATCTGCAACGGCGTCCAGGTCCCCTGGACCATGCCGCTCGGCATCTCCGGCCTGCTCGCCACTAACTGGGTGGGCGGCGTCCTCCAGATCCTGCTGTTGATCATGGGCGTGTTCATCTACCTGCCCTTCATCAAGACGATCGACAACCAGTACCTGAAGGACGAGCAGGAGGCGGCGCTCGCCGCCGAGACCGCCGGCGATGACGACGACATCGACCTCGACGATCTGTCCTTCGACGACCTGTAAGGCGCGACGTACCGCCGCGGCCCGCTAGGCCACGGCAGCGCGCAACGCACGCTCGCATTGCCGCTCGCATCCACCCGGCAATGCCGCAAGGATGCGAGCGGCTTTCTCTTACGGCGCCCCAGCGCGCCGCAGGCACGCACCCTGCCATGCACTCGCAAGAGCGGGCTTCCGTATTCCGAAACCCGCCGGAGCCCGCCCTTGCGGTTGCATAGTACAAACTCGTGCTAGGAGGTCCATTATGTGGGGCATCATCGCAACGTGGAGAATGGCGCTCGAGGGCGTCGAGAAGGCCGGGGCGCAGCTCGCGGCCGGCGGCAACGCCGGCGACGCCATCGAATGCGCCGTACGGGAGGTCGAGGACTTCCCCTACTACAAGTCCGTGGGCTTCGGCGGCCTTCCCAACGAGGACATGCAGGTCGAGCTCGACGCGTCTTTCATGAACGGCGACACCCTGGAGTTCGGCGCCGTGGGAGCGGCCAAGAACATCGCGAACCCCGTGAGCGTGGCGCGCGCGCTCGCCCACGGAGACGCCAACAACCTCTTGGTGGGCGCCGGCGCCGAGAAGTTCGCCGACGAGCAGGGCTTCGAGCGCAAGAACATGCTGACGGACCGCGCCAAGATCTTCTACGCCAAGCGCGTCGCCGAGGAGGGCGGCCGCCTTCCCAATGCCGCGCGCGAGCTGGGCGAGCCCGAGGCCGAGCAGGAGACGGCCCGCGGCGCCATGCCGGCCAAGGAGGCCGAAAAGCCCGCGCGCGCCGGCATCGACCAGGAGGGCACGAACCCCTGCGGGCACGACACCGTCGGCATGGTCTGCCTGGACGCCTCGGGCACCATCACCGCCGCAACCTCCACGAGCGGCCTGTTCATGAAGCACGCCGGCCGCGTGGGCGACTCCTCCATCCCCGGCGCCGGCTTCTACGCCGACTCCGAGGCGGGCGGCTCGGCCTCCACGGGCCTGGGCGAGGACGTCATGAAGGGCTGCGTGGGCTACGAGATCGTGCGCCTCATGGGCGAGGGCCTCAGCCCCCAGCAGGCTTGCGAGAAGGCCATCGCGCACTTCACCGAGGTCCTCAAGCGCCGCCGCGGCCACGCCGGCGACATCTCCTTCGTCGCCATGGACAGCCAGGGCCGCTGGGGCGCCGCGAGCAACATCGAGGGCTTCTCCTTCGTGGTCATGACCGAGAACGAGCCGGCCTGCGTCTACCTGGCGCACCCGCAGCCCGACGGCACCTGCACCCACGAGGTGGCGAGCCCCGAATGGCTCGAGGAGTACATGGCCTCGCGCCTGGCGCCCGTCACGCTGTAGCGCGCACGCGTGCTTTGCCGGGTGGCGGCGCCTGCGCTTATCGCCCGCCAAGGCCCGCCTCCCCCCCTTCGTCGGCCGCGCCGGCTTGCGACCTGACGAAGGCGGCACCGTAACCAGATCACCTCGTTTACCTGGAGTCATCATGAGCACAGAAGAAGAGGTTCTCTCCCTGGACCCGGAGCTCGAGCAGCGCATCCTCTCCGAGGTCGACGCCATATCGGACGAGATGGTGGACGCCATCCGCTCGATCGTGCAGCAGAAGAGCGTGCAGGACGAGCCCGCCCCCGGCGCCCCGTTCGGCGCCGGCGTGCGCGCGGCGCTCGACCAGACGCTCGAGCGCGCGGCAGCCATGGGCTTTGAGACCACGGACGTCGACGGCTACATGGGCTATGCCAGCTGGGCGGGCGAGAAGGGCGCCGACGGCTCCGAGGTCCTGCCCGGCTACGTATGCGCGCTGGGGCATTTGGACGTGGTGCCCGAGGGCACGTCCGGTTGGAAGGTGCCGCCCTACAGCGGCCACCTGGAGGACGGCCGCATCACGAGCCGCGGCGTGCTGGACAACAAGGGGCCGGTCTACGCCTGCCTCTACGCGCTCTGGGCGCTGAAGCGCCTGGGACTTGCGCCCCGCCGCGAGGTCCGCGTCATCTTCGGCTGCAACGAGGAGACCGGCTTCAACGACCTGCGCTACTATCTTGAGCACGAGCCCGCCCCCGTCATGGGCTTCACCCCCGACTGCAAGTACCCCGTGGTCTACGCCGAGCGCGGCCGCATGGCCGTGCGGCTCACGGCGCGCGCCGCGGACGGGGAGGACGCCGAGGCCCTCCTGGGGCGCTTCTTCGCCTTCATGAACGAGTACGTGCTGAACGCAAAGCCGTCCGGCGAGCGCTTCGGCATCGACGCCAGCGACCCCGAGTTCGGCATCACCGAGGTCCGCAATTACAAGCTCGTGGACGACGAGGGCGCGCCCGCCGTCGAGTTCGCCATCAGCTACCCCGCGAGCGTCACCGCCGCCGAGCTCGAGGAGAAGCTCGGCGCTGTGGCAAAGTCCCAGGGGCTCGCCCTGACCGTCACGGGCAACTTCGACCCGGTGCGCTTTGAGAAGGACTGCCGCCTCGTGCGCACCCTGCAGTACACCTACGAGCACGTGACCGGCGCCGACGGCTCGCCCGTGACCACCACGGGCGGCACCTACGCCAAGCTCATGCCCAACATCGTGCCCTTCGGCCCCTCCTTCCCGGGACAGAAGGGCATCGGGCACCAGCCCAACGAATGGATGGACGTGGCGGATATCATCACCAACGCCAAGATCTACGCGCTGAGCCTGTACCTGCTCTCGCGCTAGCTCCCTCCCTTTCCCGCGCCCCATCGCATGAGCTAAGAGATCGGGCCTTGGCGTTTGGGGCGCGGGGAGTCATGCTAAAGGGGCAGGCCCCCAGGGGGACGACCCGTAAAGAGAAAGCAGCACCATGAGTTCCAAGAAGCACCGCAAGAGGAAGCACACCGCGCACAGCGCGCAACCGGCCGAGGCCGCTCTGGCCACAGCCGGCGAAAGCGCGGCCACCGGCTCCGCCAAGACCCCTCACAAGGTCGCCAACGCCGTCGACCGCGTCAGCGCCCGCGCCGGCGTACCCGCCTCCGTGGCGCGGCGGTTCTTCGCCTACCTGATCGACTGGTACGTGGGGGCCCTCTGCTCCGCCGTGCCCATCTCCATCGTCTCGGCCCAGATCACCGGCGACATCACCAACCAGTACCTGGTGGACTTCCCGGTGCCGTGGGGCTACATCGCAGGAGCCGGGGCGCTGCTCTTCGCGGCCTTCTACTACATAGCGGTACCGCTCGTCATCTGGCCGGGCCAGACGCCCGGCAAGCGGCTCTGCGGCATCCAGATCACGCTGGCCGACGGCAGCCCGGTCGACCTTCCCCACCTGGCACTGCGCCAGATCGTGGGCATCACCGTCATCGAGGGCGTCATCGCCAACGCCAGCGGCATCTGGCACCAGATGCTCACCATCGCCACGGGCATCAACTTCGTGCATCCGCTCATGTACGTGGGCTTTGCCATCACGCTCGTAAGCTGCGCCATGATCCTCATCCGCAAGGACCATCGGTGCCTGCACGACTTCATCGGCGGCACCAAGGTCTGCGCCGCACCCAAGAGGGACTAAGGGGGCGGCTACGCGCTGCCGGGACGCGGCCCCCCTTCCCGCCCGCCGCGCACGGCCCCTGCCGTCTCTCCCACCTGGTAACCAGCCCGGGGACCCGGGCTCAGAGAAAGGACGCGTTATGAAAATCGTCATGATCTACGACCAGATCCAGTCCGGCCTGGGCGCCAAGGACGACCGCAACCTGCCGCTGGGCATCCTGAAGGAGCCCGTGGGCCCGGCCATCATGATGGAGAGCCTGCTCAAGCAGGTGGGCGGCAAGGTCGTCGCCACGCTGTACTGCGGCTGGGGCACCTACGCCGACAACCCCGACGAGGTTGCGCGCAAGCTCGTCGCCATGTGCCACAAGATCAACCCCGACGTGGTCATCTGCGGCCCGACCTTCAACTACGCCGAGTACGCCGAGATGGCCTGCCGCGTAGCCGCCGACCTCGAGGCCGCCGGCAAGGTGCGCGCGCTCGCCGCCGTGAGCCAGGAGAACACCGACGCCATCGCCAAGTACAAGGACAAGGTCACCATCGTGCGCACGCCCAAGAAGGGCGGCACCGGCCTGAACGAGGCCTTCAAGAACATGTGCCTGGTTGCCAAGGGCCTGGTGGACGGCACCGACATCTCCGACCTCAAGGCCAACGCCTGCTTCTAAGGCGCATCCTGCGGGACGTCATAGCTTAAGGGGCGAGAGAGGCACGCCGGACCCCGTGCGTCCTTCTCGCCCCGTTTTTCTTGCCCTACCACACCTAAAGCTGTCAGGAGCGATGCGCCCATGACCGACAACCGCGCGCCGCGCAAGCGGACGCATACCGACCACAACACCCATCAAGAGCGCAAGGAGGAGCGCCGCGAGCGCAAGCAGGCCAAGTCGGCCCGGGCGGCCGAGAAGCGCGCGGCCGAGCGCGCCGAGTCGCAGCGCGAGCGCGAGCGCGTGCTGGAGGAGGCCCGCGCCGAGCGCGAGCGCAAGCGCCAAGCCGTGGTCGAGCAGCTCGAGGAGGCGGGCGTGAGCATGCCCGTCTACGCCGACGGCGAGAGCGCCTTCGGCGCGCCCGAGGTGAAGATCGACCTCAAGGCCGAGCTGGAGCGCCTGAAGGCGCTGCGGCGCGCCACCTTCGTGCGTCGCTGCTACACGCTGATATCGGTGATCATCTCCGCCCTGCTGCAGGCCTACACCATCCAGGCGTTCGTGAACCCGGCGAACCTTCTGTCGAGCGGATTCACGGGCCTCGCCATCCTGATCGAGCGCATCACGGGGCTCTTCGGCGTGCACTTCTCGACCTCCCTGGGCATGATCGCGCTCAACATCCCCGTGGCCCTCATCTGCTGGAGGAGCATCAGCCGACGGTTCGTGATCTTCTCCATGCTTCAGGTCTTCCTGTCGTCGACCTTCCTGCGCGTGCTGCACTTCGAGCCGATCCTGGACAACCTGATGCTTCAGGTCATCTTCGGCGGCTTTTTGTACGGCTTCGCCATCGCGGTGGCCCTGCGCGCGGGCGCCTCGACCGCCGGAACCGACTTCATTTCGCTCATGGTGTCCAACAAGACGGGCAAGAGCATCTGGGGGCTCGTGTTCGCGGGGAACTGCTGCGTGCTGTGCGTGTTCGGCGCGCTCTTCGGCTGGGAGGCGGCGGCGTACTCCATCATCTTCCAGTTCATCTCCACCAAGGCCATCGAGATGTTCCACCACTACTACGAGCGCGTGACGCTGCAGATCATCACGCAGCGGCCCGACCAGATCCTGGCGAGCTACAACGTGGTGCACAAGCACGGCAGCTCGGTCATGGAGGTGACGGGCGGGCGCAGCCACAAGCGCTACTGGCTCATCAACACCGTCGTCGCCTCGTTCGAGCTGGACGACATCATGCAGCTCATCCGCACGCAGGACGGCAGCGCCGTGGTGAACGTCATGCGCACCGAGGACTTCTTCGGCAACTTCTACCGGCCGCCGATCGATTAAGCCGCGCGGCTCTGCGGCCGCTTGCCGGCACCGGCGCCCCGCGGCGCCAGACGCGGCGGGCGCAGCAAGAGCGGGGAAACTCCCCCGTACGAGGACGGGCCGAGTCGCCAGAGAGCGACTCGGCCCGTCTTTTTGCGGCGCGGCGCGCCTCCCCTTTCGCGGCATGCCTCCGTCAAAAGCGGGGCGCCGGACGCGGCGTCACCGCTGTTGACATCTGCAGCTCATGAGTTAAAGTTGGCGCTAAGTCTAGCAATGGGTCCGCGCTTCTCGCGCGCACGCAACGCACCGCCCGCGCGCCCCAGCGCGCGGCGCGGCCTGAAAGGAGCCCTATGCGCCTCACCATCGGCGACGTTTCCGCCCAAACCGGCATCCCCGCCCCCACCCTGCGCTACTACGACAAGGAGGGCCTCCTGCCCTACGTGGGCCGCAACAAAAGCGGCGTGCGCGTGTTCACCGAAAACGACTTGGAATGGCTCCACATGATCGAGTGCCTCAAGCGCTCGGGACTCTCCATCAAGGAGATCAAGGAGTTCGTGGATCTCTACGTGCAGGGTGACTCCACGCTCGAGCAGCGCCGCGATATCTTCTACCGCCGCAAGGCCGCCGTGGAGCAGGAGATGGCCGCGCTCCAGCGCACGCTGGAGTTCGTCACCTACAAATGCTGGTACTACGACACGGCCGTTGCCGCCGGCTCCATTGACGCCCTGGGCAAGATCCCGCTGGAGGACATGCCCCATTACGTGCAGCAGTACAAGAAGGAGCGCCGCGCCATCGCCGCCGAGCGGGAGCGCGAGCTCACCGCCATCCAAGGTGGCGAGAAGGACGGGGAGGAGGCTGCGCCGCAGCAGGAGCGCCTCAGCGCGTAAGCGCCCGCACCCGCCGTCCGGCCCCCAAGCAACCCACACGCCGTGCCGGGGGATGTCCCGCGCCGCGCCGTGCGCGCGGGGCGCCATCCCCGCCACGCCGCACACGGCCCAACAGGTGGCTGGGGCTTAAGGCCCGCCCCGGCCAGGTACGAACCTAGGAAAGGACCCTCATGTCAAAGCTGTATCTGATGCGCCATGGTCAAACCCTCTTCAACGTGCTCAGGCGCAAGCAGGGCTGGTGCGACTCGCCGCTCACCGAGCAGGGCTGCGAGCAGGCCCGCCGCGCCGGCGCATGGTTCCGCGAGAACAACATCGCCTTCGACCATGCGTACTCCTCCACCCAGGAGCGCGCCTGCGACACCTGCGAGCTCGTGCTCGAGGCCGCAGGCATCGACATGCCCTACGGACGCGAGAAGGGGATCAAGGAGTGGAACTTCGGCGCGTTCGAGGCGCTCACCGAGGACACCAACCCGCCGCTCCCCTACGGGGACTTCTACGTGCCCTTTGGCGGCGAGGCCGAGCTGGCGTTCCGCGAGCGCCTGGTCACCGCCCTCACCGACATCATGAGCCGTCCCGGCCACAACAGCGTGCTGGCCGTGAGCCACGGCGCGGCGGTTGCCCAGTTCCTGCGCGCGCTCGGCCCCGAGCAGGAGGCGCGCCTGCGCGGCGACGGACGCCGCCTGGGCAACTGCTGCATCATGATCTTCGACTACGACCCCACCGCCAAGGCATTCAACGCGGTGGACCTCGTCAATCCCAACGAGTAGGAAGCCGCCTACAGCGTCCAGTTCGCGCTCTCGCGCTGAAGGCGCACCATGCGGGCAAAGAGGCCGCCGCGCGCCATAAGCTCGGCCGGGCTGCCCTGCTCGGCCACGCGCCCGCCTTCGAGCACCACGATCTTGTCGGCGCTCTCCACCGTGCGCATGCGATGCGCGATCACGATGACGGTTTTGCCCGCCAACAGGCGGCTGAGCGCCTGCTGCACCTGCGTCTCGTTCTCCACGTCCAGGCTCGCCGTCGCCTCGTCCAGAAGCACGATCGGCGCGTCTTTCAGGAGCGCGCGGGCAATGGATATGCGCTGGCGCTCGCCGCCTGAGAGGCGTGCGCCGTTCTCGCCTATCATCGTGCCGTAGCCCTCGGGCAGGCGGGACACGAACTCGTCGCAGTTGGCCGCCCGCGCCGCCGCCAGCACCTCCTCGTCGGTTGCGCCGCGCCGGCCCAGGCGAATGTTGCCCATCACGGTGTCGTCGAAGAGCAGCACGTCCTGGAAGACCACGGAGAAGTCGCCGAGGAGCACCTCGGGATCAACCGTGCCCACGTCCACGCCGCCCACCGCGACCCGGCCGGAGCTTGCATCCCAAAGCCTGCAGCTGAGCCGCGCGCAGGTTGACTTGCCCGAGCCCGACGGGCCCACGAGCGCCGTGACCTCGCCCTCGCGAGCGGTGAACGACACGTCCTCCAGGACCTTCTCGCCGCCCTTCTCGTAGGCAAAGCCCACGTGCTCGAACGTCACGTCGTGGCCATGCGGGGCGTACGCGGCCCCGCCCTCGGCCAGCGGCTCCTCGTAGAAGCCCCTCATGCGGGCGGACGCCGTGCGCGCGGAGAACAGCTCGGCGATGAGCATGAGCGCCTGGTCGAAGGGCGCGTAGATGCGGCTCACCACGATAAGGAAGCAGAAGAGCGTGAGGAAGTCGCACGCGCCCTCGGCGACGAGCAGCGCGCCCGCCAGCAGCGTGGTGGCAAACCCCAGGCGCAGCACGATTTGCGCGCCGTTGACGCAGACGCCCGTGATGAGCTCGGCCTTGACCGCGCAGCGCTCCGCGGCGTCGACGCTCCGGTTAATGTGCTCGAGGTAGCGGTCGACCTGGTTGGTGGCGCGCACCTCCCGCACGCACTCGAGCGCCTCCTGGATGCGCTCCGAAGTCCTGAGGCCGGCCATGCGCGTTTTCCGCATGAGCGGCTGCAGCTTGGCGCGCACCCCGAAGAGCAGCGCCAGCGCCACCGGTCCGGACCACATCGAGGCCAGCATGAGCCGCCAGTCAAAGCAGGCGAGCGCCACGGCGGCCACGGCCATGGTGGCATAGGCGCCGTAAAGCTCGGGCAGCACGTGGCTGTAGGCGTGCTCGCAGGTCTTGACGTCGGTCATGAGCGTCTCGGTAAGGTCCGCGAGGTCGCGGCGCCCGAAGAAGGAGAGCGGCAGCTTGCGCAGGCGCTCGGCGAGCCCGATGCGCTGACGGCCGGACTCCTTGTAGATGACGCCGTACTGATAGTAGTAGGCAAAGCGCTCGCAGACGAAGAGGACGACCCCGTAGGCCAGCACCAGGGCGACGAGTGCGGGCGCGGGCAGGGCGAGAAGGTCGATGCCGCCCCAGGGCTCGCCGCCGGTCAAGTGCGCCATGAGGCTCGACATGGCAAAGAAGATGAGCCCTGACCCGCCGAACACGACGAGGTTCGCAAGCGTGGTCCAAACGGCGCCGAGCTTGACGTTGCGGACGCCCTCGTCGGTGAGCGCGTACTTCTCCTTGACAGACATCTACGCCTCGCCCCCTTTCTTCGATGCGCCGCGCGGCGGCGTTGCGCCCTGCGCGGCGCCCACAGGCAACGGAACCCGCCCGCCCGACGGGGCGGGGCCCTGATCGCCCGGGGCGGCCGCCGCCGCGATTCTCCAGCTCACGGCCTGCTCGTAGTCCGCCCACATGCGGGCGTAGAGACCGCCGGCGGCCAGGAGCTCGTCATGCGTGCCCTGCTCGGCAACCCGCCCGCGATCGAGGACCACGATGCGGTCGGCGCTGCGGACGGTGGAGAGCCGATGGGCGACCATAAGGGTCGTGCGACCCCGCGAGAGCCGCGCCAGCGCCCTCTGGATAAGCGCCTCGTTCTCGGGATCGGCGAAAGCCGTGGCCTCGTCGAGCACCACGATGGGCGCGTCCTTCAAGATCGCGCGCGCGAGCATGAGGCGCTGAACCTCGCCGCCGGAGAGGTGCGCGCCCGCCGCGCCGTAAACGGTGTCCACCCCGTCGGGAAGCTTGGCCAGTATGTCCGCGCACTGCGCGGCCTCGAGCGCGGCCAGAGCCTCCTCGCGCGTGGCGTCGGGGCGCGCCGCCCGCACGTTCTCGAGGACTGACTGGGAGAAGAGCCGGTTCGCCTGGAACACAAAGGCGACGCGGCCCATGAGGTCGGCGGGGTCCGCCTCGCGCACGTCCACGCCGCCCACGAGGACGCGCCCCGCGTCAGCGTCCCAGAAACGAGGCACCAGGCTCGCCGCCGTTGACTTGCCGCCGCCGGAGGGCCCCACGAGCGCCACTGTTGCGCCCGCCGGCACCTCGAAGCTCACGTGCTCGAGCGCCGGGGCCTCGGCCCCCTCGTAGGTAAAGGAAACGTCCTCGAAGCGGATGGAGTTGTCCGCCGGAACCTTGGGCGCGGCAGGGGCCTGGGCCACCGGCGCGGAGAGCGCCTCGGTTACGCGATTGAGCGCGTCGGTGGAGGTCTGCACGGCATCCGAGATGAACATCACGCGCGTCATGGCCGTGGGAACCACGGCAGAGAAGATGGCGTAGAAGGCGAAGTTCGCCGCGAAGCGCGCGAGGTCGGCCTCGCCGGGCAGAAGCAGCACGGCGGCGGGCACCAGGAAGATCGCCACGCCGTTGACGGCCGTGAGTGAGAGCGATTGCGGGTTCTGGCACCATTTCACCGCGTAGTCCTGCGCGAGCTCGGTGAACTCCTCGATGGCCTCGCGGAACGCGCGAAACGAGTGGACCGTCTGCTGGAACACCTTGATGACGGGGATGCCGCGGACGTACTCGGTGCCCGTCTTGTTCATCTTCACCAGGGACCCCATGTAACGCTGCATAAAGCCCATGCCGCGGCCGCCCATCATGTAGAACATGCACGCGAGCGAAATGGCCACGGGCACCAGGCACGCAACGCCGAGCCGCCAGTCAAAGACGAAGAAGAGCACGAGCATGCCGAGGATCATGGCCACCGAGCCCGCCGTATCCGGCAGCCGATGCGCGAGCAGCCCCTCGGTTTCAGACGCGCAGCCATCCACCACGCGCCGCAGCGCGCCGGACGCATGCATGTCGAAATAGCCCAGGCTCGCGCGCATGAGGTGCGCCGTCGTCTGCTTGCGCATGTTGGACGCGCAGCGGAAGGCCGCCAGGTGCGTGCACATGAGCCCCGTAAAGTAGAGTAGGATGGACAGGATCGCGAACCCGAGCGCCCACCAGCCATAAGCCGCCAGGCCCTTCGCCGCGGCCCAGTCGGGCGCCACGGCAATAAGATCGCGCGCCGCGAACCAGATGCACACGTAAGGCCCGAAGCTCAAGAGCATGGACACGGCCGAAAGGGCGCAGCCCAGGTACGTGAGCGCGCGCCGCGGCCCGGCGAACGCCAGCAGGCGGCCTACGGCGCCGCCCTTTCGCGCACCGTCGCTCCGACCGGGCACCGAAGACACAGGCGACGCCGCCACGCCGCCCGCGTCCGCAGAAGATCTGCGAGATGACGCGGGCGCGTCACCCGCGGCGGTTTTTGTTTCCGTCTGCATGCTAGCCTCCTTTTTGCTTGTGCTGCCAACGCCGACTAACGTATCATGCAAGTATCTTATGGCTAACTTTTGTCGGTTAGATTGAGACGAATTCGAAAGGGAACGACGATGCGGGGGAGGTTGCAAAAAGCCGTGGACGAGACGAGGACGGCCGACCTGAAGCGCAAGGCCCATGCCGCCGGTATCCAACCGGAACGCGCATCCCGTGCGCCTGCGCCCCAAACCCCCGGCGACCCGCTGGCGCCGCTCTTCCGGCCGCAGGTAGAGCAATTCGGCATCTCGCTCGCCCCGCGCGGCAACGCGCTCGTAGGCCGTGCCAGCAACGACGTTGCCGATGCGCGCGTGGTGGTGTACCGATTGGGATCGGCGGGCCTCGTGACCTCACACCGCATCGAAGTCAAGCGCGACCTGCTGTTTTACGAGCGTTCCCTCCCCTACTTGAGCATCAGCACGCTGTCATCCGACAGTTTGGCGCTGTGCCCCATCGCGCAGCCGCGACACGTGCTCCCCGCGGGCAACGTGGCCGTATTCGGCGGCGTCGAGCGCACCGAGACGCGGCGATGGCTGCGAGCGGGCTCACGACAAAACGCAACCTCGGTCATGCTGTTGCCGGCGTGGTTCGACCAGTTGGATCCGCGCCATCGCACCGCCGTGCGCGCGCTCATCGAGGAACCGGGCGGCGCGTGCGACGACGACTTCGCCGCGCTGATCGACCGCATCATGCGCGGGATATCGCCGCTGTTCGGCGGAAAGCTGGCGCCGCCGGACGCCGTGAACCGGTCCGTGGCGCGTGCCGCGCTGGCGGCCGTCGCATGGCGCGAGGAGCGCGACCGCGCCGAGCGCGCCGCCGGCACGCATGAGCAAGCGGCACTGGCGCGCTCAGCAATGCAGCAGGTGGAGCAGCGCATGGCCGAACCGGTCACCCTGGACGGCTTGGCGCGCAGCCTGTTGGTAAGCAGGTCGCGCCTGTGCGCGGCGTTCAAGCGCGAAACCGGCGAGAGCCTGGGGGCCTATGTGCGCCGCGTGAAGATGGAACGCGCCCGGAACCTGCTGGGGGTACGGCAGCTCGCCGTGGCCCAAGTTGCGCGCGCCGTGGGATACGCCCGCGTGCCGAGCTTCACCGTGGCGTTCGAACGCGAGACGGGCCTATCCCCCACCGCCTGGCGCGCGCAGCTGCTGTCGTGAGCGCGGGACACCTCCCGCGCGCATGCGCTTTTCCCGCACGCCGAGCGCTCACGCCGAACACGGCGCGTCACGCATAATCGCGCCGAACGCGTCGACCCGGCCCTTGCGGAGCAGAAACCGACGCGTTCGGCGCGATCGAATGGAGGGGCGCCTAGCCGTGCAGCACGTAGTACCCGGCGCTGCGGACCGCGGCCTCCAATGCCGCGGCGTCTGCGGGCTGCTTGGTCAGCACGTGCGCCATGCGGGCGTCAAGGTCAACGCGCGCCCAAGTGCCGTCGAGCGCGTTGAGGGCGTTCTGCACGTTCTCGGCGCAACCTTGGCAGCTCATGCCGCCAATGGGCAGGTCAACGGAGTAAGGGTAATGGCCCTCGTCGGTGTCGGCCACAACAGTCTTGCCAACCTTCTTGCGCGGCGCCGATCCGCCGCAACCGCAGTTGCAGCCGCCGGTCGCTATGTTGCGCACGTAACGCACGGCCACCAGCGCGACCGCTATCACCACAACGGAGATGATGACGACATCGGCTCCCATGGATGCCCTTTCTGACGCCTGTAAAGTTAGCCATATTGTACTACTATGGGTTCAATAAGTTAACCAGCGCATACTTATTTGTGCAACTATGGACGAGACAAAGGACTTTTCTGATTGCGCCGCGCCAAGGGGACGAAATCGACCTCTTTTCTGATTTTGCCGAACCCTGGCCAAGGCCATCGACGGCGCATGTGAACAAAGCCCCAGATAACCCTGAGCCAAGCAGCGTCCCGCAGCCAGCATGCCTGCAAAAGATCCCGTGGAAATCAGAAAAAAGGTCGATTTCGTCCACTGACGAGCGGCGAATCAGAAAAGCCCCTCGTTTTGTCCAACGCCTTGCGCGGACACGCGGTGCGCGAACGTCTGACCGGCAAAAGCGCTAATACTGCGCGCGAAAGTCATCTTCATCCGCCTTGAGCGGGATCTCGTCGCATTGCGTGACGGTGAAGCTGTACCTGAACTGGCGGTAATAGGCGTGAAGATCGTCGACCATGGCGCGAATGGCGGCGCCGGTCCCCTGCCACTCGGCCTCAACGTCGCCGTTGTCCAGGTTCCTAACCCAGCCCGTAATGCCCCGCTTGTCGGCAAACTGCAGCTGCGTGAACCGGAACCCCACGCCCTGCACGCGCCCCTCGAACATAAGGCGCACGCGCATGGTGGCATCCGGGTCGAGCCGCTCAACCAGCTCCTCGCGCGGCGGCTCGTAGTTGCCGTTGTCCTTGGCGCGCCCTCTGAAGAACCGCTCGAGCCACTTGTCCATGCCGCCCCCATCCCGTCTTGGCCATTGCCCCAACCATACCCCACAACGCCCCGCGCGGATCGCAGGCATCGGCCAGCGGGGTCCTAGCCTGTCCGCCTGCCGCGCACGATCCACGGGCCCACCAGGTGCACGTACGCGACAACCCAGACAGTGCCTAGGCAAAGGCCGGCGATGACGTCCGACGCGTAATGAACCCCCAGGCAGACGCGGCTCAACGGCACCAGGACAATACATGCGGCCCCAACCGCCGTCAGAGCGACGCGCCCCGCCGCAGAGGAAGCGCCCACCTCGCGCGCCAACTCGGCGCGCGAGGCGTAGGCGCGCGGCCGCCTGCTCGGGGCATCGGCGCCGTCGGCCGGAAGCGCCGCGGGCCGGGGCGCGCGGACTGGCCGCGCACCGGCACCGCGCCGCGGCAAACGACGGCTTCCCACCAGCCACACGGCCCAGATGGCCAGTCCCCAGAACGCCACGACGTTCATGGTGTGTCCCGAAGGGAAGCTGAAATCGCCCACGGAAAGCAGGGCCCACGTCGGGCGCGGACGGGCGATCACGGCCTTGATCGCGCGGTTCACGAGCTCGACCAGGACGACATTGGCCAACAGGGCCAAGCTGAAGCGCTGGTAGACGGCGCTCCCGCGAATGCGGGAGCCGAGCCAGCAGCCCGCGGCGCAGCCCGCGAGCAGCCCGCCCGTCCCAGCCGTGCTGATAGCGCGCAGGACGCGCACGGCCTGCGGAAAGCGCAGGGGCTCCGCAAGCCGCCAGGCCGCTCGGTCCAGCCCAAGCGGCGCCCCGTCGCCCAGAACCACCATGGCGGCAAGGGCGCAGAACGTCACAACGCAGAAAATGAGCGCGACGACCGTCAGGGGGCGCAGGGCCCCCGGCCCGCGCTCGCCGCGATCGCGGAACCCGCGCTGGGCGCGGGCGTCAAACGCATCTGAATCGCGCGCGCCCATCAGCCTGCCGCCGCGCGCCACCCGCGCCGCGGCACGCGCCTCGCGCCCGATCACCTTTCCCGCGTCACGCGCCATGCGAGCCCTCCCCCGCACCGCGCACGGCCTCCGCAGGCGTCAAGTCGGCGCCGGCGGCACCGCCGTCCCCCTCGCCGGCATCGCCGCGCCCGTCGTGCGGCGCGGCGCCCGCCTCCTTCTCGCGCGGGGACCTGATGGCGTCCAGCACGCCCTTGCCCACCCTCTTGACCGCGCATGCCGTGAGGTCGGACACGGCGCGGCCCAACGTGGCGCGGTCGTCGCCCGTGGCCTGGCGCGCGGCCTCGGACACCAGCGCCAGGAGCTTCCTGCCGTCGGCCAGCAAGATGTCCGACGCATCCCGCGCGCCCGAGGCCTCGATCGCGCGGAACAGGGCGCCGGTGACGGCGGCCACATCGCCCTCGTCGTAACCGGCGATCCAGTCCGAGATGACCTCGGCCGTGAAGCGCGCCGAGTCGCTGAGCCCGTCCGGCGCCGGCTCAAAGTCGCCCTCCTCCAAGTCAACCTGCCAGCTGAAGAGGCTGTGCTGCATGAGGCCGCTGGCGTCGCTGCGCACTACGCGAAGCTCCCCCGGGTAGTCGAGCAAAAGGCCCACGAGCGAGTCTTGAGGCACGGTTTTGTCTATGCGGCCAAGGAGCGGGTCGTAGTCCTGCGCGCTGAAAAGCCCCGGCTTGAAGCCCGGACCGTCGTGCACGTACACGCGCGCGATGCGGTCCTGCACCTCGCGCGAGCACGTGAGCGCCGCGTAGAGCGCGTAGTTGCCGCCCTTGGAATGGCCGCCCACAAAGAGCGGCAGGCCGCGCGGCACATGGCGCGCCGCCAGCTCCAAGTACTCTACGGCCATGTCCTGCGCGCGCGTGGGCGCTGCGTAAGCCGCCTCGAAGTTCTCGCGCCACCCCGCGAAGCCCACGTCCGTGCCGCGGTAGGCCACGTAGGCAAAGCACCCCGGGCAGACAAACGTCACCGCCGCAAACTGTATGCTGCGCTTCTCGTCCGTGACCTGCGCGTAGTCCGTCAGCTCGATATCGCGGAAGCGGGGGCTGGCGACCAGGGCCGCGAGCTCGCGCTTGACGCCGTCGGGCGAGAGCCCGCCGAACATCCCCTCGTGGTAATGCTCGGCGCGAAGCAAATCGGCAGGGTGCACGCGCGGACGGCGCAGGTTGGCCAGGCGGGAGACCATGGCGTCGAGGCGCGGGGACGAGAAGCGCGGCCCGCGCAGGGGCGGCACCACCGTGCCGCCGTCGATCATGACGAGCTGGGAGAGCGCCGCGGAGTCAACCGGGCCCAAGGGCTTCTCGCCGAAGGGCGCGAGCTCGCGCTCAAGGTAGTCGAACAGGTTAGCCACAAGGCCTCCTTGTATAAGCTGCGGGAGCCGCAAGGGCGCGGCGCGGCGCCGGCGGGCAACCACATGGGCCCGCCGAGCCACCGCTCTCGCGCAAGGCGGAAAGGGCCGCCGGGCGAGAAGCCCCGGACGGCAGAACCGCGGCGAGTCCGCCGGCTTCCTTCCCGCCGGATCCTCCGCGCCCCGCCGCTCCCGCTGGGTGTGCGTACGGTGAGTGTACCCGCGCACGGCATCCGCCAGCGCAGGGCGCACACGCCGTCCGACCCTTCACGCTCCCGCAACAAAGACCACACGGAACCTGCCCAGAGCCACGGCCCGGCGCAGGTCCGCACGGCCCGCGGCGCGCGTCGCGGAGCCGCTTGCCCAACTGTGCGGTTCCTCTGAGATAGCGCGCAGGCAGGCCGGGAGCAACTACAATAGGCTCTTGCCTTTGCGCATCCCGCGCGGCCGCCGACGGCCGCGCTTGCCTTTCTCGCCCGCCCTCACCTTCAGGAGGATCCATGAACGTAGCCCAGGCGTTGGAGCATGCCAACGCGTTTTCCTTTCCCGAGCTGCTCTACGCCAGCGGCCCGCAGGCCATGGACGCCGAGCGCCACGCCAACGAGGAGGCCATCGGCGCGCTGAAGGACGCCTTCTTTGCCGAGAAGAACCCCGGGTTCGACTTCAGCCAGGTGCTTGAGCTCGCCGACCGCAACCGGCAGCTCTGCGACCAGATAGGCTGGCAGCGCCTGCGCAACCTGAACGGCTCGAGTCTGGCGCGCAGCCTGTCGGACGACGACATCGCCAAGGGCATCGCCGTGATGCAGGGCCGCAAGGCCCGCGACGTGATGCGCGAGACGCGCGGCGACCGCGACGCGTTCGGCGTGGCGTATGTGAGCCAGAAGCTGCGCGGCACGGTAATGGGCATCGACATCGAGACGACCGACCGCTACCCGGACCGCGGCTACATCCTGAACGTGGGCTGGGAGTTCATGCGGCTCGAGACGGAGGCCGAGCCCTTCGAGCCGCTGGTGGAGTTCTGCGGCCTGCCCGAGCGCTACCGCGACGAGGGCGTGCCGCTGCAGGACATTCACCACATCACCTGGGATATGATCGACGGGCACACGCCGTTCCGCGAGAACAAGGGCCTGCAGAAGCTGCTGCTCACGCTCATGACCACCTATCCCTACATGGCGCACAACGCCGCCTTTGAGGACTCCTGGTTCACGCTGCACCTGGACGGCTACGCCGAGGCGCGCAAGGCGGGCAAGATCACCGTGATCGACTCGCGCGACATCTGCCGGCGCCTGGACTCCGAGGTGGCGTCGCTGCCGCGCGAGAGCAGCCCGGCTGCGCTGGAGAACTGGGCGCGGCGGCGCGGCACGCTCAAAGCCGACGAGAAGGAGCGCCACCTGGGCTTGGACGACACCGACCTCATGCTGCGGACGGTACACGAGGAGTTCGGGCTCAAGAACATGTACTTGCAGTAAGCTTGCCTGTTCGCTACGAGACAGAGGGGCGGGCCCTATCGCTCATGCTCCCCTGCACGCAAGAATCGCTTGGGCGATAAGACCCGCCCCCTCTGGCTCGACACCCACTCGCTTCGGTTGCCTGGTGGTCGTGGGTGTGCGAGCGGGTATGTTGCTGGTTAGGGCTTTGCATGAGAAGCGCCCCCGCCGCGGATGCTCGCGGCGGGGGCGCAGCGCTGAAATTGTGCTGAGGCGGTGCTGTAGCTAGAAGTTCTCGGCGGCCTTGTCCACGCAGGCCAGGGCGTTGAGGCTGCGCGGGTAACCGATGAACGGAACCAGCTGGGAAACGACGCGGTAGAGGAAGTCCTTGTCGTTGCCGAGGTTCATGTTGCCCGCGGCATGGCTGGTGAGCTGGGGCTCGCAGCCGCCCTGCGCGGCGATGAAGCAGAAGGTGATCATCTCGCGGTCCTTGTCGGAAAGGCCGGTGCGGGTGTAGAAGTCGCCGAAACAGTGGTCGGCCAGCCACTTGTTGATATGGCTGCGCTCGGGCGCGCCCTTGGCCCACGACTCGCGCATGCCCTCGCCGAAGTACTGGATCTGCTTGCCGTTGCCGGCCTCCTGGCGCGTGGCGGGCGTGGTGGTGGACTGCCCGGGCAGCGGCAGCTCGACGCCGGCGGCCTCGAGCACCTCGTTGGCGGCCTTGACGAACGGCAGCACGCGGCCCATGCCCAGGTAAGCGCTCGCCTGGTAGACGACCTCTTTGAGCTCGACCGGCGTCACGCCCATATTGAGCGCCGCGGAAGCCATGATGCGGAACGCGTCCAGGCCCTGGCAGCCCAGCAGCGCGGCCAGGATGGCCAAGAAGCGCTCGCGCGCGGGAAGCTGCGCCGCCGGCTCGTTCACCACCTCGTCGAACGCAAAGTTGTCGAAGATCTCGGCGAACTCCGGATCCGTAGCCGCAAGGGGCGACTCGCCGTTCGGGTTCATGGCGCGCAGGTAGTCCTGCGCCTTTTCGCTTACCGCCATAAGGGGCTCCTTTCCCATACGATGCTCTGATGCCGTCCTCGACCGGCGCTCCGGGGCGCCGCGGGCAGCGGGCGCTTAGTCCAGCTTGCCGTACTGCTCGTCGTCGACGGGCTCGAGCCACTCGTTGGACGCGCCCTCAACCGGGATGGACAGGGCGATATGCGTGAACCAGCTGTCCTTGGCCGCGCCGTGCCAGTGCTTGACCTCGGCCGGGATGTCCACCACGTCGCCGGGGTGCAGCTCGCGCGCGGGCTCGCCCCACTCCTGGTACCAACCGCGCCCGCCGGTGCACAGCAGGATCTGGCCGGTCTTGTGATGGACGTGCCAGTTGTTGCGACAACCGGGCTCAAAGGTCACGTTGGAAACGGGACCCGCCAACGGCGCCAGATAGCTGTTGCCGATAAAGTACTGCGCGTAGGCGGTGTTGGGGTCGCCCAACGGGAACACGCTCGCCGCGCCCAGGCTCTCCTTGGCTTCCTGCAGGGTCTTCTCGTCCATAGCAAGCTCCTCTCACGTGCCGGCGGCGCCGGGTCGCCGGGTTGGTTCCGTGCACGCCCCTATGGTATCCATTGAAGTTAACTTTAAGTCAAAGGTATTTTTCTGTTTGCAACGCGTTTTCAGGGCCTTGACGCCTCTTGTGCACCCGGGCGAGAAGGGCCGTGACCGCTTGTGAGACGTTTTAGGGCCACCCTCTGAGTAGACCGGTCTTTGACGCTCGCGTTTTCCCAGGTAGAAAGCTTGTGCACCAGGAGGCTACCCTAGGAGCGCCGCCAAAACGTCTCACAATCTGCATGAGGGCACAAACCTCGCCAAAGAACGGTGTCGCCCCGCCGGCGGGAACCCAGCCGATGCCGCTTTCAGGCGGAAATAAACCACCGGATAGCAGGGATTTGCATCAAGCAGCCCGCATTCATGCATAACCTGAAAACGTGGTATGCTAGGGCAACTCGCGACACAATTCCACCGCATGCGCACGCAAGGCCCATGATGCGCTCAACCTGTCGGAAGGGACGGCGCACGCACCCGTCGTCTGTCAGCCCGCCCCGCCGCCCGTCCCGCAGACCGCGGCAACGCCCGCCCGACGGCAGCGCGCCCAGGCACCGTCGCGCATCCCCTGCCGCCCGCCGCCGCGCAGCCTGCGGCCGCGCAACCCGCCGCCTGGCGGACGCGCCCCGCGCACCCGCCCGCAGCAAGGCCCGGCGCACGGCAGCGCCGCATTGCGCTCCACCCCGCCCCGGTCTCGGGCCGTCCGGGGCAAGGCACGCCCGCACGACCCGCAAAGGAGTCCTCATATGAGAACGCTCTTGCACTTCCTCAAACCCTACCGCCTGCAGACCGCGCTCGTCCTCGGCGCGCTGGCCGTCAACCTGGCCGGCGTGCTGCTGGTACCCACCATCCTGGCCAACATGATCAACAACGGCATCAGCACGCGCGACCTCGACTACCTCACCGGCCAAGGCGCCCTCATGCTCGCCGCCGCCGTGGTGTCCGGCGCCGGGGCCTTCGTCTGCAACTTCTTCTGCGCCGACCTGTCCTCCAAGGTCGGCCGCGATATCCGCAACGCCGTCTACGACGCCTCGCTCGAGTTCTCGGGCAGCGACTTCGAGCAGTTCGGCACCGGCAGCATGATCACCCGCACCCTGGGCGACGTCAACGTGATCCAGCAGGCCATCACGATGACCATCCAGATGATGCTCCCCGTGCCCTTCGCGGCCGTCATCGGGATCGTGCTGGCCTCGAGCATCGACCCACAGATGGGGCTCCTCCTGGCAAGCGTCATCGCCATCGTGGGCGTAATCGCCGTGGCGACCGTGCGCAAAGCCGCCGTCATCTTCGAGCGCCTGCAGGCCTTCATCGACCGCATGAACGTCCGCCTGCGCGAGACCATCACCGGCGTCCGCGTCATCCGCGCCTTCGGCAAGGAGGAGTCCGAGCGCGCGCGGCTGGACGACGCCTTCAGCTCGTTTGCCCAAAGCGCCATCCGCGTGAACATGCTCTTCGCCACGCTCGACTGCTCCGCCTTCTTCATCATGAACATGGCCGAGGTCGCCATCATCTGGCTCGGCGGCAACCGCGTGGGCGCGCACGCCATGGAGATCGCCTCCATCAGCGCCTGCGTCGAGTACGCCATGCTCATCCTGTTCTTCATCATGATGGCGCAGATCTGCGCGCTGACGCTCCCCCGCGCCCTGGTGTGCCTCGAGCGCTGCCGCGCCGTGATCGACCACGATCCCAGCATCGCCGACGGCCCCGAGGACGCGCTCCCCTCCGCCGACGCCGCGGCGGGCGAGCAGGACGGTTCCGAGCGCGCGGCCGCGGGCCACGGATCCCCAGCGGCGTCCCCGCGCCCCGGCGCGGCGGTCGTCCACTTCTCCAACGCATCCTTCCGCTTTGCCGACGCCGACGAGGACACGCTGCACCGCCTGAACTTCATCTGCCGGCGCGGCACCACCACGGCCATCATCGGCCAGACGGGGTCGGGCAAGTCGACCATCGCCAAGCTCATCCTGCGCTTCCACGACGTATCCGAGGGGCACGTCTCGCTCATGGGCGCCGACGTGCGCAACCTCACCCAGCAGGCGCTGCGCGACCGCGTGGCGTACGTGCCGCAGAAAGCGTGGCTGTTCAGCGGCACCATCGCCGACAACCTGCGCTACGGCAAGCCCGACGCCACCGACGCCGAGCTCTGGCATGCGCTCGACGTCGCACAGTCCGGCTTTGTGCGCGAGCTGCCCGACGGCCTCGCCAGCCGCGTGGCCCAAGGCGGCACCAACTTCTCGGGCGGGCAGCGCCAGCGCCTGTCCATTGCCCGCGCGCTCGTGAAGCCGGCCGACCTGTACATCTTCGACGACTCCTTCTCGGCGCTGGACTTCAAAACCGACGCCGCGCTGCGCCGCGCGCTGGCGCAGGAGGTGGGGCATGCCGCGGTGCTCATCATCGCCCAGCGCATCAACACCATCCTCAACGCCGACCAGATCATCGTGCTGAAAGACGGCTGCATCGCCGGCATGGGCACGCACGAGGAGCTCATGCGCAGCTGCGCCGTGTACCAGGAGATAGCCCGCTCCCAGCTCAAGGCCGAGGAGCTCGAGGGCCTGGGCGGCGAGGCGGGTGCGCCGGCATCGCCCAACCCCTCCTGCGAGCCCGACCCCGCCGAGGGAGATGGGCGCGCAACCGAAACCGAAGCCTCGAAAGGAGGTGCGTAGAGCCATGGCCGACAAGAACCTGACCGAGCGGATCGAAGCCGCCGAGACCAACGCCGCGGCGGCCGAGGAGCGCACCGCGGCATCCCCCGCCGCCGATGACGAGCTCGAGGTCCCGCGCGACACGCTGGCGGTCGTCCGCCGCATGTGGGCGACCGCAACCGGCGAGCACTGGCGCTTTGCCGTGGTTATCGCCTGCATCTGCCTGTACACGGCCGCGAGCATCGCCGCGCCTGCGTACAGCGCCTACCTGATCGACTACCTGTGGGCCCGCATCCAGGAGGCGTTCTCCGCGGGACGCCCCTTCCAAGTTGGCTGGGACACCGGCGGGCGCGAGCTTCTCGTCTTCCTGGGGATCTGGACCGCCGCATGGGTCTTCTACACCGTCCAGAGCTTCACCATGGCGAGCTTTGCCGAGCGCCTGAACCTCAAGCTCCGCCGCGAGCTGGCCGACAAGCTCAACCGGCTGCCCTTGGCGTTTTACGACCGCCGCAAGCCCGGCGAAGTCATCAGCCGCGTGACCAACGACCTGGACAAGGTGTCCGAGGTCATGCAGCGCGGCATCCTCACGCTGCTCACGGCGGTGGGATCGGTCACCGGCGCCGTCATCATGATGGTGCGCTACAACGCCGTGCTGGCCGCGGTCTTCATTGCCTTTGCGCTGGTGGCCATGGCGCTCACCCGCGCGGTGTCCAAGAAGACGCTCGTGCTGGCGGCCGAGCAGCAGCGCGCGGTCGGCGTGCTCACCGGGCATGTTGAGGAGGCGTACTCCGGGCGCACCGTTATCAAGGCGTTCAACCAGGAGAGGGCAAGCTCCGCGCGCATCCACGCCGCCACGCAGGAGCTGTCCGAGCGCATGCGCGCCTGCGACTTCGCCACCAACGTAGTGGCGCCCATGGTCCGCTGCCTGGTGCGCCTGTCCCAGGTGATCCTGGCGGTGCTGGGCGTGCGGTTCCTCATCCAAGGGCAGCTCACCGTGGGCACGCTCCAGGCGTTCTTCCAGTACGTCAACACCGCCGCCGAGCCGCTCACCCAGTTCTCGCTCACCGTGAACACCATGCAGAGCGCGCTGGCGAGCGTCGAGCGCGTCTACGACATCCTGGACGAGCCCGAGATCGAGCCCGACCCGATCGAACCCCTGCTCCCCGCCCAGCCGGTTGCCGGGCGCGTGGCCTTCGAGCACGTGCGCTTTGGCTACGATCCCAAGCGCCCCCTCATGCGCGACGTGAGCTTCACGGCCGAGCCGGGGCAGAAGGTGGCGATCGTGGGCGCAACGGGCGCGGGCAAGACCACGCTCATCAACCTCCTCATGCGCTTCTACGAGATCGACGGGGGACGCATCACGCTGGACGGCGTGGACACGCGCAAGATGAGCCGCGCCGACCTGCGGCGCAACTTCGGCATGGTGCTGCAGGACGCATGGCTGCGCGAGGGCACCATCGCCGACAACATAGCCTACGGCAGGCCCGACGCTACGCGCGAGGAGATCGTGCAGGCGGCCAAGACCGCGCAGGTGGACTTCTTCGTGCGGACCATGCCGCACGGATACGACACCGAGCTGGCCAACGACGCGGAGAACATCTCCCAGGGGCAGCGGCAGCTTCTGACCATTGCGCGCGTGCTGCTGGCTAACCCCGCCATCCTGATCTTGGACGAGGCGACCTCCAGCGTGGACACGCGCACGGAGAAGGCCATCGTGCGCGCCATGGAGCACCTGACGTACGGGCGCACCAGCTTCGTTATCGCGCACCGGCTCTCGACCATCGTGGACTCGGACCTGATCCTGGTGATGGACCACGGCACCATCATCGAGCAGGGCACGCACGAGGAGCTTCTGGCCGCAGGCGGCGCCTACGCCGACCTGTACCTGAGCCAGTTTGCCTCGTAGCGCGGGCGGTTCTGCTTGCGGCAGGCGGCTGCGCCCCCAAAGGCGCGCAGCCGCCCATCACGCATAACGCGGCTACTCCCACGTCTTCCATACGTCCGGCGCGTAGCCCACGGTGGCCTTCTGGCCGTTGCGTACAATGGGCTCACGCAATACCTGCTGGTTCTCCAGGAGCTTGTCGAACTTCTGGCTCTCAACCAAGTGCTGGATCAGCGCCAGCGTATCCTGGTCCTTGGCCTTGGGATCCAGCACGGCGTCGATACCGCCCACCGCGCGCATGACGCTCGTGAGCTCGCCTTTGCTCATGCCCTTCTCCTTGAGGTCAATGAACTGAAACCGGATGCGCCGCTCCTTGAAATAGCGCTGGGCCTTCTTGGTGTCGAAGCTCTTCTTGGTTCCGAATATCTGAATATTCACCATGCCTCCCGCATGTTCCGCACCGCCGCGCACCGGCAGTACGGGCGCCCGCCGCGCCACGCCCGCTGCGCCGGCGCAGGTAAAAAGCAAGAGGCGGCGCGCAGGCTCCCGCGCACCGCCCCTTAAACCGACCTTGCCGCAGCCCGCTTACGCGCAGGGCTCCACGCCCAGCTCGGCGCGCACCACGTCGAACGCCGCCGCGATGGCCTTGTCCATGTCGTAGTACTTGTAACCGCCCAGGCGGCCGGCGAAGACCACGTCGCCCTCCTGGTCCGCCAGCTCGCGATACGCCTGGTAGAGCTTCTCGTTCCTCTCGTCGTTCACCGGGTAGTACGGCTCGTCGCCGGGCTTCCAGTCGGCCGGGTACTCGCGCGTGATAACGGTCTTGGGAAGCGGGTTGCCGTTCTCGTCCAGGCCGAACTCGAAGTGCTTGTGCTCGATGATGCGCGTGTAGGGCACCTCGCGCTCGTTGTAGTTGACCACGGCGACGCCCTGGTGGTTCTCCTCGTCCAAAAGCTCGCTCTCGAAGCGCAGGCTGCGGTACTCCAGCTCGCCCAGCTTGAAGCCGAAGAACGCGTCGATGGGGCCGCAGTAGACGGTGCGCGCGGCGATGTTTGGCTGCTCGGCTGCGAGGTCGGCGTACTCGACGCCCAGGCGCACCTCGGTGCCCTCCAGCATGCGCTCCACCATCTTGGTGTAGCCGCCCATGGGGATGCCCTGGTAGCGGTCGTTGAAGTAGTTGTTGTCGTAGGTCAGGCGCACGGGAAGGCGCTTGATGATGGAGGCCGGCAGATCCTTGCAGTCGCGACCCCACTGCTTCTCGGTGTAGCCCTTCACGAGCTTCTCGAAGATGTCGCGGCCCACGAGGGACAGCGCCTGCTCCTCGAGGTTCTTGGGCTCGGTGATGCCCTCGGCGGCGATCTGCTCGTCGATCTTGGCGCGCGCCTGCGCCGGCGTCACCACGCCCGGCCACATCTTGGCGAAGGTGTTCATGTTGAAGGGCATGTTGTAGACCTCGCCCTTGTAGTAGGCCACCGGCGAGTTCACGTAGTTGTTGAACTCCGCAAAGCGGTTGACATAGTCCCACACGTC
Organism: uncultured Coriobacteriaceae bacterium; assembly: GCA_944321435.1. Taxonomy (GTDB): domain Bacteria; phylum Actinomycetota; class Coriobacteriia; order Coriobacteriales; family Coriobacteriaceae; genus CALUOB01. The sequence continues at coordinate 169,238 of CALULH010000005.1, forward strand.
CTTCAGCGAGGTGTGGAAGATGTGCGCGCCGTACTTGTGGACGTTGATGCCCTCGACCTTCTCGGTGTACACGTTGCCGGCGATATGCGGGCGGCGGTCGATGACCAGGCAGCGCTTACCGGCGCGCTTGGCCTCGTGGGCAAAGACGGCGCCGGTCAGGCCGGCGCCAACGACCAGGTAATCATACTGGGGCATGGGTGCTCCTTTTACGTAGGTGCAGTCAGCAGGTCCATTGTACGGGAAGCGTGTGAAGGACCCAAGCAGGAGGACGAGAAGAACGGCGCGGGCAGCCGGCGCCACCTAGACAAAACAGCCAAAACGACCAGGTGCCTTGCAAACGTGCGGCGCACAAGCCGGCGCGTGCTATGCTTGCTGCACCACAACGCATCATGGCATATTTTCAGACTGTATCAGATAACGAGGCGCTTCATGGATAAGCTCACGCCGCAGGTACCCACCGTTTTTGAGACTGTCGCCCGCGTCCGCTACAGCGAGCGCTGCTTTTACCTGCGCGACGCAGACGGGAGCATCATCGCGCGCGGCCAGGGCACTTACGCCTTCCTCAACCTGGAGACCGGCCGCCCCGAGCGCCCCGGCGCAGACCAGACCGACCCTTACGGCACGCACGAGCCGCTCAGGATGCCCTCCGAATCGCGTCACATAGCCCTGCCCGACCGCCTTGAGCCGCGCGACCCCATCACGGTGCGACGGCATCACATAGACACCAACGAGCACGTGAACAACAGCCAGTACGTGCAGATGGCGCTCGAGTTTGCCCCGCGCGACGCCGAGCCGCACCTGCTGCGCGTGGACTACCGGCGCGCCGCGGTGCTGGGCGATATCATGTACCCCCAGGTTAGCGTGGGGCCGGACCGCACCGTCGTTGCGCTGTGCGACAAGAGCAGCGATCGCTTTGCCGTGGTGGAGATGAGCTAAGGAACGCCGACGGACTGTCCCACGAGCCGGCTGCCACGCCAAAGCATCTGTTGACGAGGAGACGGAATCCTCAAACCAGCCAAGACTTTACCTGCTTACCATCCCGCCGTCTTCAGGGCCTCATTATCTCCGTGCCTTCTGAAACCGGCACATATTCCGTTCCATGTCATGCATTAAACGTGATAAAGTCTCTTTAGATGCATGATTGGAGTAGACATGCTGCTTGATTTCACCATTGAGAACTGGAAAGCGTTCTCTCGCGAAAACAGCTTGAACCTCGTGGCAACACGCGAACGGCAGCACGGGCAGACTCTGGCAAAAATCGACGGCTTTCGGACGCTCAAAACTGTTCCCGCCGCAGCGGTTTATGGCGGAAACGCGTCCGGCAAAACAAGCCTGTTTGAAGCGCTTACCTTCTTGCGAAATCTGGTAATTGCCGGACCCGAAATTGGCGCGCCTCTTACCATCGAGCCATTTAGACTCAACCCAGACGCCGTGAATGCCACAACTTTGTTCGATATCACGTTCCTCACGAACGGCACCGTCTACCGCCTCGAAGTCTCTCTATCTCCAAGGGCAATAGAACAAGAGGTTCTGTCGATTCTGCGCGACAACAAGCAACCAGCAATCGTCTACGAGCGCTCGCGGCAAAACATCACGGTCAGTCCGTCGTATTTTGAGAACGATGACCGCATGCGCTTCATCGCCGACGGCACGCCGCAAAATCGTTTATTCCTCACCAATGCCGTCATGCAAAACGTCGGCGAGCTCCTGCCGATATACACATGGTTTAAAGACAGCCTCACGATGGTGGGAGTCTCGTCGCGCATGGAATCGCTCGGCATGTTCTATACGCGTAAAGATTTTCTTCCCTACGTCTCAGAGCGGCTGCGTGAACTCGACACGGGCATTGAAGAGGTAATCGGCGAGCCGGTTGATCCAAACATGGTACCCGTGCCCCCGTTTGTTCTGCAGCAAGCTCAAAGCGCGGCGGCGCAATCTTCAGGAGCGGCTGTTGCCGTCACCTCGGAGATGCCAAACGATTACTCTGGCGAGATGTACTTCATTACGTTTGATAAAGGCACGGTAAATGCGCAGCGACTGCGCACCCGACATAAAAGCTCAGACGGTACCTTGGTCACCTTCCCACTTCAGGCAGAATCCTCCGGATCGCGGCGCTTGCTTTCCCTCATGCCGATGCTGTTCGTCCTGTTCGGCAGCGACCCTACGACAGAGAAGGTTTTTATCGTAGACGAGCTCGACCGAAGCCTCCACTCCATGCTCACGGCAAAAATCATCGAATCGTTCCTCGCCACGTGCGACGCCAAGTCGCGAAGACAGCTACTCTTTACCACTCATGATCTGCTGCTCATGGATCAAGCGCTTATGCGTCGGGACGAGATGTTCATTACAGAGCGCAGCAGCACGGGAGAATCTGAAATCATTCGGCTGACCGACTACGAAGGATTGAGGTATGACCGAGACCTGCTCCGCAGCTACCTCGACGGCAGGTTTGGCGGCGTTCCCATGCTTTCGGAAACGCTGGGAGCTGACAGGTGATAACAGCCGTTTTACAGACAACAAATCGCTGCAACACTATAAAAAGAGAGGCCGCCTTTTCCGAGGCGGCCTCTCTCACAAAGCACCTAAACAGCAAGAGCCCGAGGCTATTCTAAGCGATGGGCACAACTCGATAGCGTCAATCGAACCCGAAAGCTATCCCATAATTTGGAAAGAAGCACATCACTAAACAGCCTCCAGAGCACGTGGCAATTTTCCTATTAATACGAACATACGTTTCTTTATGCAGCTATCCATAGTAAAATAGCGCCAAGCAAGCGGGCGGTGCCCTCCGAGTCCAACGGGGAGAGCGGAGGGATCCCATGCAGAAGCTCACCCAGCTGCTGCTTGCAGCGGCGATTCTCATTGCGTTGCTCTTGCTGGCTTACGTGATGCTGCTCGGCTAAGCCGGGCAAACGGGTGATGTCCGACGCATAACGGAAACAGCCGCCTTTAGCGGAGACGGCTGTTCGGCGTGGGTATCACCCACAAAAGCAACTAATCCGCAGGAGGGCGTTAAACCTTCTGCTCGTTACGAGTATACCCCAAACGGCGTCCCCGCTCGCCACAGGGTATGCTCGGCTTTGCCTTCAACCCTCCAAAGCTCAGATTAGCGGAGAGATCAGCGCGCGGGCAATCAGCCAATACAACAAGAGTCCGGCGCCATCTCGTATGGAAAGGCGTCGTCCTAAGGGTGTCGTCCCAAGGCGCGCAAGCTAATGCACAGGCCGATGCGGAAGAGAAAAACAACACCTACGGCGCGCGCAAGCGCAGGCGAACCCCAGCGGCAACGCGCGCCCTTAGTTGGGATGCGAAAACCCAGTTGCCGCGACGGATGGAGGCGACGGCTCGGGCATAAGAACCGTGTCGAGACGAAAAAAGCTGCCCGGAAGGGCGGCTCCCATGCAAGCGCAGGACCCTTGCCAGATCCGGCTCTCCCCTATGCGCTCTTCAGCCCGCCGCGGGCGTCAACGGCCTCCCAGAAGCCGCCGGCGAAGCGGGGGTCGGCGGCGGCCATGAGGGCGTTGGCGGCGATCCAGCCGGCCGGGGTGCCGGTGTCCACGCCCTCCAGCGGGTCGATCACCACGGCGTAGAGGGCCTCGCGCTCGAGCGCCCGCTCCATGGCGTCGGTGAGCTGGACCTCGCCGCCCTTGCCGGGCTCCTGGTCGGCGAGCAGGTCCATCACGAG